>NZ_JBQFQN010000001.1:0-1793106 GCF_056536885.1 Ruegeria sp. CI5 | reverse complement strand
TACGACTGACGTGACCGGCACCGTGACCCTGGCCGAAGGCACCGAGATGGTCATGCCCGGCGACAACGTGTCGTTCGGCGTCGAGCTGATCGCCCCGATCGCCATGGAAAATGGTCTGCGCTTCGCCATCCGCGAAGGCGGCCGCACCGTCGGCGCAGGCGTCGTGTCCAAAATCATCGAGTAAGGCGCGCTTGTCGCGCCCGGTTGCGGCAGGCGGTTTTCCAAAGCGAAGCCAGCCGAAAGCAACTCGGTGAGAAACCAAAGAAGGCCGTCCCAATCCGGGGCGGCCTTTTCTTATTGGGAAGCAGATCAGACTGTTCCAAGTCGGCCAGTGTTTTCGATTTGATGGTGCCCCCGACCCTCGGCTTGAGAAATCTTAACCTTCCGCCCATCTGCTCCAGAAGCTGAATGTCTACCTGATGTGCAACGCCGGCAGCGACCTGTGCACGCTCGGCAGAATGCCCGACCAGCAGGAGGACGCGATGTTTGGCTTTGAGTTTCTGAATTACGGGGCGCAAATACTACACAACAAGGACCTGGAAGATATGCGCGAGGCCATTCTCAGCGACGATGGTCACGAAGTCGACTGCACCGTCAGCGACTTTTGTCGGGAACGCAGAAGGCTTGGGGGTAAGCAAACCGGCGCCCCGCGCCGTGACTTTGGCGGAAGGCAGGCGGGCTGATCAGCGCTTTGGTTTCCACGGGGCGCGACCGACCATACGATCGGCCTCGGCGGTGATGTCATTCATGTGCTTCTCGAGGCTTTGGCGCAGTTGCTCGATCTGCTCTTCCGAGGCCTTGCGGGGTACGGTCTCAGTCCATTCACGGCAAAGGAAGACGCCTTCGTTGCGCCAGGGGCGCGGCAGCAGCAGCCGGTCCCAGGTGCCTGCCTCACGGCCATGGCGGGCCGAATAGGTGATGCCAAAAACGCGTTTGCCCGAGCTGCGCGCCCAGACCAGCGGGACGGTCGAGCACACCCGTTCCGGGCCGCGTGGACCGTCGGCAGCTATGCCGATCGAGATCCCCTGTTTCATCTTGCCCAGCACTTCACGCGACAGGGCCACGTGACGCTTGTGGCTGGACATGGCGATGGTGTCCATGCCGAAGAGCTTCTGCACCCGGCCCACCATGCTGCCGGCGCGCGCGGCCGATGTGATCGAGCAGATGCGCCCCTTTTCCAGCGGAAAGAAATAGGGCGATTGGGCCAACCGCTGGTGCCACAGCACGACGATGACCGGCTCGCCCTGTTCCGCGAGCTTGTCCAGTTCGTCATAGCCGATCCGCTGCCATTTGGTGTTGCGATGGACCATCCTGATGTAGCTGGCGATGCGGCGCGCGGCCCAGTTCAGGGTCGTCTCGCTGTCGGCAATCTTCTTGCGAAGGCTCAAGGGTAATTTCCTCTCGGTGGGCCGAACCTTGTCTTATAGAACTGCACGACGCACGCAACTTCTTTGTCTAATGCATATGTGTCCGAGAAACTGAAAAAGCCTCTTGAGTCCGTCGCGCCGCTGGCATATCTGATGGCGCAGCACAGGGGTATAGCTCAGTTGGTAGAGCGACGGTCTCCAAAACCGTAGGTCGCGGGTTCGAACCCTGCTGCCCCTGCCATTCTCTCAGTCATATAAATAAGGCGTTTGGCGTGTTGTGGCGCGTGTGACCGTGCGGTCAAATGTCAACACATCGGTCAACAGATACAGTTCGTACAGTGCTGACAGGGTGGTCAGAACGGTTGGATTCGGTCCCGCAGCCACTGAACTAGCTGGTCCTGCGTCACATCACCATTCACCACGTCCACCATCAGGTCGGGGATGTTGTCGCCGGGTTCCGGGACCAGCGTGTATCCGCTGCGGTCCAGCATCGTGCAGGTCAGCAGGAACGCGGTCCGCTTGTTGCCGTCCGTGAACCCATGGCTGGTGGCGACACCGTGCAACAGGGCGGCCGCCTTGTCCCAGATGCGACGATGGTATCCGTGATAGGGACGCCCCAATGCCCCTTCCAGTGACGACAGGCTGGACAATCCGTGACGACCACCACCGATTTCCAAGGAGTCTTCATGCGCTTCCAGCGCATCGGCCAGCGTTACCCTGTAGTGTCGCATTACCGCTTGGCCAGTTCGCGCAAAACGTCACTGTAAGCGTTGGCGGACTTGCGTATCGATTTCTGGGATTTCTCGGTCACCTTCACGTTGCGCACGACACCACTTGTGGTGTCGCGAACGGTAAATTTGCGTCCACCCTTTGCTGTGCGTTCAACGGTGTATGTGACAGTTTTTCTGGTCATGGTGTTTATGTAAGACCTTTATGTCGGTTTGTCATCCACTGCTTGAAGTCCAGCCTGTCTGTCACACCCCATCAAACATGGACCGCTTGCGTTCGCGCAGGCGTTCCGTGACGTGCAGATAGGTGTCGGTGGTCAACTGTGCCGTCGAGTGCCGCAGATGGTCCTGCACCTCTTTGATCGAAGCCCCACCTTCAAGCATGTATGTGCCCGATCCGTGACGGAACGAGTAGAGCGTGAGGTGATCAATACCGATGGCCCGCAGAGCATCCCTGACGCGCCGCCCGAGGCTGGTGGGACGGATCGGCAATAAACCGTCTGCGCCCGGCCATACATAACCCTCTGGGTTCCAGTGCAGTCCGCGATCCGCCTTGGTTTCCAGATGCACGCGGTGCAGGTCCGACAGGGCGTCATCGATGCTGGGTGCGTAGTCGACGACATCGGTGCTGCTATCCGTCTTGGTCTCACGCCGAACTTGATAGTCACCGGCCTCTGTAACCGTCTTATCAATGTTGATCGTGTGTGTGTTACGGTCGATGTCCGACCATGTGATCGCCAGCATTTCAGCCGGACGGCACCCGGTGGAAAATATCAGACGAACATACACCGCCAGATCGGGCCGACCCATATGTCCTTTCAGGTATCCGGCCGTCTCGACCACATCCTCGAAGGTGGCATAGGTGGCCTCAGAGCGCGGCACATGGGGCGCACGCGCCTTTGCGGATGGATCGTCGCGGATCAGGTCATTGCGCCATGCTTCCCGCATCGCTTTCTTGAGGCATGACCACGTGTTCTTCACTGTGCGCGAACTGTAGCCATCTGAGCGCAGACCAGCGACCAGCGCATCAAAGGTACCCTTGCCCACGTCGCGCATACGCACAGCACCGACATGGCGGTTGATGACCTGGACATACTGCTTGTCCCGCTCGACCGTCTTGGGAGCCGGTGGTTTACCCTTGCTGGTGTCGGGCCGGTTGTTCGACCAGTGGATAAGATAGTCCGCGACCGTGCCGTATTGGTTCGGCGCGACATGCACCCGGCGTTCGTCAAGTTCACGCTCATCTGCCAGAGCCTGTGCTTCCCTTTTGGTGGGCGCACGGACAGTAAAGGACCGCTGGACCAGCCTGCCGCCCTTGGACGGATCGGGTGCGCGGTACTGGACTTTCCAGATGCCCGGCTTGCGTTCGCTTACTGTTGCCATGTCAGTATGTCCTTGATTGCGTTGCGTTCCCCAACTGGCATGACCACAACACCGGCCCGTTTGTACCGCTCACGCCAGTCGCCGTTCCAAGCGTCCCATTTGCTGGATCGGTGGGCGCGGTTCAGGCGTTTGTGTTCGTCGTTGGTGACGTAGCATTTGACGGCAAGCGCGAGGTAAATTCGCAGCACATCAGCAGGTGACTCTGCACGACCGATCAGAACGCGGTTTGACCCGCAGCGCGGATCACCCTGCAGCGGGTCGATCATCTCAATTGCGATGCGCTTGACCGGTAAGACGTGTTCGACATCAATCCTTACGCCCGCCAGCGCAGCAGCCTCTGTTGTCAGAGTGACCGGTACATCCGCGTCCAGCGGTGCCAACATGTCCCGCAATGTCGTTGCCGGGGCAATGCCCTCGAAGCCGGGCGTCTTGGTCCACAGACGACCACCACGGGCAACGAACGGGCGCGCAACATCGGTGATGTACTGGTATGCCTGCACAGCAAGCTGATCGTGATCTGTCATTGTGCTGCGTCCTTGTGTGTCTGCCGTGCCCGGTGCGCGGCTGTCTTGCACCGGTTGCTGCAATAGCTGGTGTCGCGGGTGCGCTGGATACGGTGCCATGCGCCGCAGTGGTCGCATTGCATCCATCGCCAGCCGTCCCGCAGGGCAAACAGCATCTCATTGGCCAGATGTGCCCGCAGGGTGATCGGTCGTGCCGTGTACAGAAGGTCGGAGGGGTCGATGCCGATGCGCAATTCCCCAGCCCCTATGACCGCATCGACCAGATCGGGCAGCAGGCGTTGCGCAGCGGCATGATACGTCCGCACGGTGGCGTCATCATCCACACCACCAGACGCGGCCAGCACGGGCCACGAGATGGCCACCCGGCGACAGATGCCGATGACCTCATCCCATGTGTTGAAACCGGGGATGTGCGGGGGTGTCGCGGACGGATCCATCCGGTTGCTACCTGGTAGGTTCCACATTGCGGTCAGGGCTTCACAGACGGTCTGATCGTCTGTGCCGCTGGCGTCCCTCAGTGTTGCGATTCGGGCGAACAGACCGGGTATTTGGTCGTCCAACCACGTTTCTAGGTTTTCCATTTTTGCCTCTATGGCTCGTAATCTACGTGCACAACATACAGAACGGTAAGACGAGCATCAAGACCGTAGATAAAGACATGTAACTGTAAAGAATATTGTTGACGGTAACAGTAAGTTCAGCACAGCCTAGAAGGACAAGACCCTAATGGAGAACCAAGGATGAAACTTTCCGACATCGACCCGATGAAAACCTACAGCGTCAATCAGGCATCAGAGGCGACCGGCGAACCGGTATGGTCGATCCGGCGTATGATCCGGCGCGGTACCTTGCCGGGGTTCAAGCAGCCCGGTCAGCGCGTTTTTCGCATCAAGGGCAAGGACGTACTGCGCGTGGCCGAAGGGACACTGGACGCAGCATAACAAAAACAGAGCGGTTCCGAAGGACCGCCCCGCATGACTTGTATCAAAATCTGTGGAGGACTTTTGGTACACGGTCAGGCGGTCAGAGTAAAGGTAAGACAGTTATGTCTGATCGAAAATGGGTGAGGATTTTCACCGAAGGGTATCAGTTTTGGCAGGGTAATCCACCGCTGCCGAAGTTCGGCCAATGGATCGGTGTGGTCGATGTGGGCGACATCATCGCGGTGTTTCCGAACAGAACGGACGACCGGTACGTAAATATCCGGTATCGCAAGGATAGCAGTGACGGACCGGCAACCATGGTCCTGCGGTCCGAATTGCACTTGGCTGAGCCGAAATTGGCCGCGACCTTCCCGTTGCCCCAGAACGCATGAGGTGAACCGTGACGGATGAAACCCCACCTGCACCACCCATGACACTGACAGAGGTCGAGGTCATCCAGATCAAAGCGGCGTCCATCCGCTGGGAAGATATGCAGCCCAAACCGATTGAGGTGAGCGTGACGGGGCAATTGCCTGATCTGGGTCATGACACCCTTGCGCTGGAATTGGGTGACATCGGTTGGAGGGATGGCGCGCGATATTGGGTGGACAGGGGAAAGTTTCTGTTCTGGAACGGCGCGTACTGGACCGTAGAGGACCGTATGCAGTCGTTTACCTTTGTTCGGGCATTTCTGCGCATGAAAGCGATACAGATCAAAGAATGGGCCATACAGCAGGCCCAGACCATCACGGATGAGAAGGGTGTCGACCAAATCTTGAAGTGGGCCGACCGGACCGCAAAAGAACTGGCAAACAAGGCCACGGTCAATGCGGTACGTGATATGGTTCGATCCAACGGGGGGATGCCGGTGACGACGGACCAGCTAGACACCGATCCGTGGCTGGTTGGGGCACCGAGTGGCACCATTGATCTGCGGACCGGGATATATCGCATCAGCGATCCGGCGGACCTGATCACCAAGTCGGTTGCGGTCAATCCGGCTCCACCCGGTAGTCATGCCCCGGTGTGGAATTCGTTTCTTCGGACCGTGATGGATGGGGATGACGATTTGGTGAAATTCCTGCAGCGGTTGTTTGGCTACGCTCTGACCGGGCTGGTGACCGAGCATAAGTTCGCGTTCTTCTACGGCACGGGTCGGAACGGCAAAGGGACATTCCTGAACACGATCTTAGACATCATGTCGTCATATGCCCGCAAGGCACCAGCCAGCATGTTTCTCGAAACCAAGACGCCTGAACACGTCACGGAACTGGCCGGGCTGGTTGGTAAGCGGTTCGTATTTGGATCGGAGATACCTAAGGGTGCGTTCTGGAACGAGGTGCTTGTCAAAGACATCACCGGGGGCGACATGCTCAGTGCGCGGTTCATGCGGCAGGACTTCTTTGACTATTTTCCGCAATTCCTGCTGGCGATTGCGGGTAATGCGAAACCGGCAATTCGTGGCGTTGATCCGGCGATTCGAGAACGGATGATGCTGGTGCCGTTTACGGTCTACATCGAAAAGGCCAACCGTGATCCAAAGCTGCCCGAAAAACTGAAACAGGAATGGCCCATGATCCTGCGGTGGCTGATCGACGGGTGTCTCGAATGGCAGCGGATTGGGTTGTCTGAACCCGAGGCGGTCACTAAGGCGACAGAGGGTTACATGGACGCTGAGGACATTGTTGGTCAGTTCATTACGGAACGGTGCGTTGTGGACTGGAATGACAAGCGGTGTGGTGTGCGCAAGGATGAGATGTTCACAGCGTACAATGCGTGGCGTACACGGCAGGGATTGAAACCCTTGGTCAACATGCAGATCGTCAAGGAACTGGAGTCGAAAGGCTTCTATGAGAAGAGGATGCGCATTGGTGGCATGACCAAGACTGACAACCCTGTGTTCTGTTTCCGTGGTATCAAGATCAACCGCGAACCGCCAACGTACTTTCCACCATTGCCGACGACGTTGCCGAACGGGTTGCCGGTGGTGATGCCGCCCGGAGTAAAGAAAACCCAATGAAATCAACGGGTGTGTCGGAGTGTGTCAGACATTCCCCTTATCGATGTATTATACGCGTGACGCGTGCGTATACGGGCGCACACATGCACGTTACGTCTATAAGGCAGAGTTCTGACACACTCTGACACAATCGTTTAAAATCAATGACTTAAATGATGTCGTTATCTATGCTTTACACATAGAACTACCCGGATGATCTATCAGTTGCACATATAGGCGTCCCGTCACCACACGTCACGCACCACCAACGCAACCCCACCAGCAATGAACAACCAACGCAGACGTAGCGGCACCCAGCCCGGCAGCGGGTGACCGTGACGGTAAGGCTGTGGACCGTGCGGTCCGTAGTGGTATCTATGTTTCGTAATAGATGAACGTATGGTTACCACAGGTTAGGTCACCCCTATCCAGCATGACCACCGTACCCCTACCCCCTCAGCACATTACAACACATGTTGATCGTTGGTTACGGCTTCGGTTGGTGCGGTTGGGCAGTGCGCAAGCGGGGGGGTTGTGTGAAACTGTCCGAGGGGATCGCCTCACCGCGCAGGGGCGTTGACTTTTTTAAGAACGCCTAAAAATGACCTAAGTAGCGATTATATGAATTTATCATAAAGGCAACTTACGATAGCTGAAAATTATAGTTTTTTCTGGCCTTTTCACAGCGATCCTCTAAAATCTACGCCACGCGCGCGCCCCGACGCGTGTCCTTGGTGGTGCTCAATGGTTTCAGACGCTCTCAAACTTGCTGCAGACGAACAGGCCCGGATGGTCGCATAAACCGCCCGTCGAATGATCGCCCGTCGGGCCGGACGACCGACCCGACATCTGATGACAGAGTACGGACGACACACGATCACCTGCTGTGCTGTCGTGATCAAGATTCAACCTCGATTGGATATGCGTTTAACCGCCAAACAAGTTTTCAAGGCATTGATAGATTTATACGATGCTCAACACTGCAAGACATAACCTGATCGCATCGGCCCATCATTCCGTCATTGACCTGTTGGGTGTCCTTACCGAATGGGCGCAGACCCCCCCGGACGATCTGCCAGCCGTAGACGGGTATGAACGCCCGCCCGGTGATCCTGTGGAAACGTTGAACCGTTCAGTCGCCCGCTTTGGCTATACCACGGGCAGGTAGGTCAACCCGTCGATCCCTGTTCGTGAAGCCCTTGTCGCCAAGTGGGGCAACGAGATCGTCGAAGTTGCCATCCGCTGGAGCAGCCAGCCTGATTATCTCAGCACCCTACCCGCCGCCCAGAAGGCTATGATCGAAGGCTACGAGAGGGAGAAACAAGTCAATACCGAGTAGGCAAGACTAGCCAGAGGCTCGGTCAGTTCGTCGAAAATACCTCGACCGTGCGGCCTTCAACTTCGTCGATTTCGCCAACCCTGTAGGTCGCCTGGAGAAAAGCGCCGCGAACTGCTGAAGGATTATGGCACCCTGTCCAAGGACGCTGGAGCCTTGGCTGACGTCATGACTAGCGCAATAAAGGCCGCGCAGATGCTGCCCGTCGATCAATTCGGCGGCGAAGGCGGCATGCCTGTCGTACTCGACGATGCGGAAGCGTCTAGGCGTGAATCGGTATAGACGTTTTGGCGAGTTGCAGAAAGAGGTTGGCCTGAAAAAACAAATATTTAAAAAGGTGGCTCCCTATATCCGCAGCGTTTGAATACAGGAGATTCAGTTATGAAAAAGATCCTTGCTGCGGCAATCGTCGCAACTTGCATCGCTGGAGCGGCTTCTGCTGCTTGTGTGAGCGAATACCGAGTACGTGGGTATATTGTTGTGGATGACGGCGTGATCCTGCTGGATAGGAACGGCGAAGCAATCTACCACGTCAAGCTTTTCGTAACTGATCGACTTGCAATGCGGCGAGCGCGCGACGTTTCCCTTTTGGACAGCCCATGTAGTTATGACCCTGTCTTCCTTGTGGACGGTGAGGTTATTGAAGCCCGTAGTATCCGGCGCATGTAGGTGAGCTAGCGAGTTATGTACAAATCAATAGCATTAGTTCTGTTAGCGTGCGTCGGTCTGAGCGGTTGCATAGGATCGAAGTACGCCGCAGAGGTCGGATACAAGTCCGGCGGTGAAACCAAATGGGATATTTGGGGCAGTTACAGTTCGCTTGATGATTGCCGCAACGCAGCTATCGCACGCTACAACCAATATTTCCAAGAAAACAGGGCTGTATCGTGGGCGTGCCTAAAGAAGAACGGCGAGGGCGGCTACAAGAGCAGGCATCGCTGATCGCTTGAATGATTATGGGACGCGGAGACCGAGACGCTGGTAGTTGCCGAACCGGAACCCGGCAACTGCATCACGATGGCGATCCGATAAGGGACGAAAGGAACTGAACGTTGTTTACGAGAATTGGAAACTGGTTGGCCATCATCGGCTTTGGTATCTCGCTGGTGATGATCGTTGGTGGTGGTCTCCTGTATCTGGATGAGTTGGCACCAATCACTCTGGTGGGTCCACTCGCGGCCAGCGGCGTATCGTTGCTGATCGGGTCGACCGTCATCGGCATCCTGTCCGAGATTAGCCAACGTGTGAAAGGCGGTGACGTATGAAAAACAAACTGTTCAAATCGCCGCACAGCAACGCGGACCGGGAAAAGGCGCGTGCGCTATTTGCCGACGAATTCGAACTGACGGGCGTCAACGTGTCCGTTACAGGCACGACCGGCAATGACATGTCGTTCTGGCTGGTCATGGATGGCAAGGATTACGATCACGCCAAGTGGGACGGCAACCCGGCGCTGCTGGTCGGGCAACTCGACTCGGGTCGTGTGGTTGGACACCTCGTGCCAGACTTCGCCGCTCTGGTGCCTGAACTGGAACCGGGCGCGAACGGCATACCGCAGTCCAAGATGCGCGCCATTGTGGCCAAGTTAGGCGGGCAGACGCGTGTGGTGCCGGTGTGAAACTGACCGTCGACACATGGTACGAGGTTGGACCGATCACACAAGACAACACCGGCAAACCGGTGTTTCCGCAACTGCCCGAAGGCGGCGGAATGTATCGTTTTGCGTGGCCTGATGGTCGTATCTATATCGGCCAGACCGGCACGATGCGTTCCCGCATGGGCGGTTATCGTAGCTGGAACAAACGACACACACATGCCGAACTGTTTGATGCGCTCCGTGACACTGGCGGGACCGTAAGCATCATCACAGCCGCGACACTGGACGGCCAGCCGGTCGACATGTCGCGCCGTGACGCACGTGAGATGGTCGAGGGATTTTTGCGCTACACGCAACGCCCGACGCTGAACAAAGACCGGTAAACCAATGACCCAGCAGTCCGTCACCATCATGCGCCGCGTGGGCAGCATGTCACAGGAAACTGCCGCATTCTGGTTCCCCACAGTCATCGAATAGAGATAGAACCATGGCGCGACTGATCGAAAGCGTCACTTGCCGGGCAGACGGTACACCGCTGCTGCCACTGACCAAAGGCCGTGCGGCGACTGCGTGCCAGCCAAGACCACCCGGACCGTGTGTCAACAAACGTGTCAACACATACAGTGATGACACCGCATACAAACCGTCCGTAACCACCAGATTTAGCGTACAGAACGGACCGTACGAACCGTATCTTGTGTGAATGACGCACTCCAAAACCGTAGGTCGCGGGTTCGAACCCTGCTGCCCCTGCCATTCTCCAAGCGATTCAACAATTCTGCCTCCAAGGTCAACCGTGCTGTGTCGGTTTGGTTCGCCAAACCTCTTGACGTGCGGGTAAAGAACGAAAAGGCTGTTCAGTCAGTTGGATAGTGAACGGGCCACGGTTTGCGACGCGCGATCTGCGCGGGGTGGACCGAGCCAAAACAAACCGGCGTTGGACAGGCCGTTGGGGGAGAAATGACGGATATCGCCGCTTTTCTGGAGAAGTTGGGGCTGTCCAAATACGCCCCCGCTTTCGCTGCGGCAGAAGTGGCCTTGTCCGACCTCGTTCATCTGTCCGAACATGATCTGATCGATCTCGGGCTGCCGCTGGGTCCCAGACGTCGCCTGCTTGCCGCAACCGCGCGTTTTGCCCAGGACACGGCCGGTGACGCCGTGCACACTCGCCGACAGGGCAAAATCGTGGCCGAACGCCGGCAATTGACGGTCATGTTCGTTGACCTCGTCGGCTCAACGGCAATGTCCGAGCGCCTGGATCCGGAAGATCTGGGCGAGCTGGTGCGGCGATTCAAAGAGACTTGCACAACCGCCGTCTCGAAATTCGGTGGTCACATCGCCTGTTTCATGGGGGATGGTGCGATGATCTATTTCGGCTATCCGCACGCGCAGGAGGATGCGGCCTCGCGCGCGATCGAGGCCGGGTTGCAGATTTTGGACGAACTGCCCGCGATCGACCGAAAGGAAGAGCTGCAGGCGCGGATCGGAATCGCCACGGGACTTGTGGTGGTCGGCACCATCTATGGGGACGGGTTGCGGGAAAACGACGTGGTCATGGGGCGGACGCCGAATCTGGCCGCCCGCCTGCAGGGTCTGGCCGAACCAAATTCGCTGATCATCAGCCCCTCGACGCGCCGCCTGATCGGTGGCGCTTTCCGGCTGAAGGATTCCGGCAGGCATGTTCTGAAGGGGTTTGCGGACGAGATTCAGGCCTGGATCGTGGAGGGTACCGCACGGATCGAACGGCGGTTCGAGATCAATCCCGAAGCGGGTTCCGGCCGACTGATCGGTCGCGGCTCCGAGTTTCGCAAGCTGTGTGACAAGTGGAACGAAGCCAGTCACGGGGCGGGTCAATCCGTTCTGATCTCGGGTGAGGCGGGGATCGGAAAGTCGCGGCTGATCGAAGGGTTGGCGCACGAGTTGCAGGGGCAGGATATTCTGCGTCTGAATTTCCAATGTTCGCCGCTGCACTCAAGCAGTGCCCTGTATCCGATCGTGCAGCAACTGGAACGTTCAGCCGGGTTCGCGCCGGCGGATACGGACGCCCAAAAGCTGGACAAGCTTCTGCCGCTGCTGCGGTATCTGACGTCCGAACAACAGCGCCTTATTGCGGATCTGTTGAGCATCGATGCCGATGATGCATTGGGGCCCTTGGACCTGCCGCCGCAGGTCAAGTTGGAAAAGACGCTGGAAGCCGTAACGCAGCAATTGGTGTCGATGGCCCGAAGCAAACCCGTTCTGTTGCTGTTCGAAGACGCGCATTGGGTGGACCCGACCACGCTTTCGCTGACGGATAGGGTAATCGAGCGGATCCGTGACCTGCCGGTTCTTATCGTGGTCACGGCCCGGCAGGGGTTCGACCCCAGCTGGGGGCACCACCACAACACGTTGCACATCCCCCTGACCCGATTGTCGAATGCCGAGGTGGCGGAAATCGTCACGGATGTCGCGGGGGGCAAGCCTTTGCCGGGACCGGTCTGCGACCTGATTGCCGCCAAGACCGATGGGATCCCGCTCTTTGTACAGGAGGTGACGCGCGGCCTTCTGGAATCCGGCCAGTTGCGGCTGACCGAGGATGGCTATGTCCTGCGCGGTCCGCTGCCGTCGCTGTCGGTACCCAGCACGCTCAAGGATTCGCTGATGGAGCGTCTCGACCGCCTGGGTATGGCAAAGGACGTGGCGCAGACCGGCGCCGTGTTCGGGCGACGCTTTTCGGTGGCTCTGGTCGCGGCGGTCTCCATGCTGCCGGCGGCGTCGATGCAGGCCAGCCTGGAACAATTGGCAATGGCGGGCATCATCCAGCGGCCACCGGACGGGGCCGAGGACGAATACCTGTTTCGCCATGCCCTGATCCGGGACATGGCCTATGACAGCCTTCTGCGATCCGAGCGGCAGGTCCTGCACGACCAGGCTGCGGGTGTATTGCTGGACCAGCAACCCTATCTTGCACAGACCCAGCCCGAAGTTCTGGCCCAGCACTATACGCTGGCAAATCGCCCCGAAGAGGCCGTTACTCATTGGCAAAACGCCGGTCAGAGAGCGATCGAGCGGTCGGCCCTGTCCGAAGCACTGACCCATTTGTCCAAGGCGCTCGGTCTTGTCTCAGACCTGCCGAAAAGCCGCGACCGCGACTTGCGCGAGATTGACCTGCAAGTGCTTCGGGCCGGTGTCTTGCGCTCGACTGACGGGATTGCAGGCGAAGCGACAGGCGAGGCCTATGGCCGGCTGCGCGAGCTGTGCCGTCGGGCCCGCGAGACGGAACGCCTTTTCCCGGTTCTCAATGGGCTTTATGCGTTTCACCTTGTGCGGGCCGAGTACCGCCTGGCCGGTGAGGTGGCGGACCAGATCCTGGACCTGGCTGAAGTCAGCGGCCGGACCGAGCACCGGATGGTAGGGCACCGCGCCATGGGGGCCGTACAACTGCACATCGGCAATCTGACCGATGCCAGAGCGCACCTTGAGCAGGCCTGGACCCTTTACGATTTCAAAACACATGGGAAGCTGGCCTATGTCTATGGCACCGACCATGCGGCCATCACAGCTGGCTTCCTGGGGGTCTGTAACAGCCTGATGGGTGAGCCGGCCCGTGCGCGAAAGGTTCAGGCGCAAGCTTTGGACTGGGCCAATGAATTGCAACACGCGCACAGCGTAGCCCAGGTCCTGACCTATACGTGCATGGTCCATCTGTTGCACCGTGATATCGACGCACTGATCGCGACCGTCGCACCGCTGGAGGAGATTTCTCGCGAGCACAGGTTGGCCTTCATGTCGATCACCGCCCGCATGTGGCTCGGTTGGGCGCGGGCGCACCGGACCCCGGACGCCGAGCACATCGCGGCCCTGCGGCAGGCGTCGGATGACTGGTGGTCCAGTGGCGCCGGAAACTACAAAAGCTTCTTTCTATCGCTGATCGCGGAACTTCTGGTGCGTGCCGGGGGGCTCAAGGCCGCCAAGCAGGCGCTGACGCAGGCTGAACTTTGGCGCAAAGATACCGACGAAGGCTGGGCCGATGCCGAGGTTTTCAGGGTCCGCTCGTTGCTTGACGATCATGAGCGGAAAGATCCTGAACCGATACTCAAACAGGCGGTGTCCGAGGCGCGCAAATGCGGGGCCAGCCTGTTCGAACTGCGCGCAGCCGTGGCGCTGACGCGCCACGTTTCCAAAACCGCGGGGAAGCCGGGGCCATGGCTGTCGGATGCCCTGGAACGTTTCGACCCAAAGGCCGACATCCCGGAATTGCTCGAAGCCCGGGCATTGCTTGAAACGATCTCTTGACCGGCACGGAAGCTTTCTGCCAGCTTGGGACGGGCAGAAATGGGTTGATGGAAAGACCGTAATACGTGCGCGCAGTGTTTTTTCCCTGCGCGTTCTGCATGTTATGCCAAGGGAGCGTCCATCATGCGCAAGATAAGCAAGACCATTCTGGCCAAGGATCGGGTCGCCTCCAGCCGAACGGACCTGTCGCTGCAGCGCTATCATCCGATTACGCCCGAGCAGATACGGGAGTTTGAAAAAGGCTTGGTTGGAACGGTCGTTTTGCCGACGGATCCGAACTACAACACGGATCGTCAGCTTTGGAACCCGGCCTTTCAGGACTACCCGGAAATCATTGTCTATTGCGAAACCATTCAGGACGTGCGGGCCAGTCTGGCCTTCGCGCGGGCCCATGATCTGTGGGTGGTCAGCCGATCGGGCCGGCACAGTACGGCGGGGTACTCGGTCAACAATGCGATGGTGCTGGATACCAGCAGGATGTGTTACGTGACGGTCGATCCAGATACCCCGATGGCCTATGTCGGCCCCGGTACCCCGTTCAAGGTCCTGAACTCGGTGCTGGATTCCTATCATCTGCACGTGCCGGGTGGCGCGTGTCAGGATGTCTGCGTGGCCGGATTCATGATGGGCGGAGGATACGGGTTCACGTCGCGCCTGTTCGGAATGGCCTGCGATAATGTCCTGGGCGTGACGGTGATGCTGTGGGATGGCAGTATCGTAATCGCGGATGACACGACCAACGCCGATCTTTTCTGGGCGATCCGGGGAGGCACCGGCAACAACTTAGGGGTGCTTCTGGAAATCCGGTTCAAGCTGCACAACCTGTACGAAGTTTGGGGCGTTCATATCAAATGGCCGCTGGACAGGGCTGCCAAGGCTTTGGAGTTTCTGCAGGCCAACTACATGAAAGACGGTCTCTCGGACAAATTTGGGGCCTACATCTTTCTGGCTTATCAAGGAGACCAGAAGGTTCTCTTGGTCTCGGCCCTATATCACGGGCCCGAAGACGAAGGGCGCCGGGTCATTCAGCCGCTGTTGGACGAACCCATTGGCGGCCACATGGAAAACAGCAAGACAGGGACCTACCAGCAGATCAATTCCTGGCTGTATGACGAGAAATACGACATCCCGGTGGTCCCGGATCAAGCCCGCGAAGACAAGCAGGGCGGGTACATCGCCCGCCAACTGTCGCAAGATGAATGGCAAAGGGTCGTCGATTATCTGGACAGCACGCCAAACGACTACGGGGCCGTGGCGATCGAGCCGTATGGCGGGGCGATCAACCGAATGCCGGTTGGCAAACAGGGAAACGCCTTCATTCACCGCGACGTGTCGATGAATTTCTACGTTGACGTGTTCTGGTTGTCCGAGGATGAGAAAGACGTCGTGGTCCCATGGCTGGATGGGTTCATGCAGATGATGACGGACGAGGGCTTCTTCATCGATCGCTGTTATCAGAATTATCCGCGGCGCACTCAGTTGAACTATCGTTGGCTCTATTGGGGCGACAACTTCAACTCACTTCTGTTCGTGAAGCAGAAATTCGACCCCCATAACTTCTTTCACTACCAGCAGAGCATCTCTCCGGTTCCGGACGACGCGCCGCCGGACATCATTCGGGACAAGTCGACACCCTTCTTCTCGGACCCGACGATCACCTATCAAAGCTTTTCGTACCCCTGAAAACGGGTTGCGGACCGGCATGGCCAAACTGGAGAGGGCCCGGCATGGACACGATACAGGAAATCTTCTTTCTGCCGCCGATGGCCGTTGCCAGGCTTGGTCCGGGGGAGACCCCTTTGGAAAGCTACGAATGGCAGCAGGATCTGGACGCGCATGGCAACAACAAGACGGTCATACGCTCGAACGTGACTTTGCAGGAAAACGAGGATGGGAGTGTCTCGGCTTACCTGCCGGACCCGCGGAAGATTCGATTTCGGGATGAAGGCACCGGCGCCCTGCGCCCGGTCGCGCCGTTCTTTGAACTGTGGGCGCGAATGTTCGATGCTGAAACCGGCGAGGCCTATGAAACTCCTGTGACTCTGAACCTTCTTGAAGGGCAGGGGCTGTCGCTGAAGAACATCCGCTACACGGTCGCTGTAGGTAATCAGAAAGCCGCCCGCCGCACCGGAGATGCAGCCTGCGGGTTTCGTACACGGGTCGAGATCGCGGCCGAGGATTTTACTCCCAAACCCTTGCTGGCCTTCAGTCCGCACACGTCGGAACAGCAACCGCTGGTCTATGAACACAACCCGATCCCGCTGGGCTCGGTGCGGGTTGTCCGCCCGGTCCAAGGGACGGACGAGCCGGTGCCCGGCGAGATGGTGGACCGCAGTCTTCTACGTTTGCGGTTCACTCCGCCCAAGGGCGAGGTATACGGCCCGCCCGACGCCGCCTTCGGTCCCGCAACCCTTGCTGTTCCGGGATACAAGAATGACCCGCCCAAATCGGAATATGGCCGGATTCATGAGATCGTGCCGGCCCAGAACCGCATCCTGAACCCGGACACGCCGTGGTCGAAGTGGATCATGATGTCGGGGTTGTCTGACGATCCCGAACCGCATGACAGTTATGATGGTGCACGGGTCGGCAACGATCAGTCCTGGGGGGTGGTTGACGACACGTGTGATGGAACGATCGAGGCCACGCTGGCTGTTCGCGGTCAGCGTTTGGTCGCCCGGGCGCGCATCTTCACCGGACCGCCGGATTTCGCACCGGATTGCCGGCCTTTCTACAGCCTCGAAGACGATCTGGCGGATCGCGACATGTCGTTGATCTCGGTCACCGCCGAAAACTATGTTGATGCAAAAACCGAAGTGGTCGACATCTTCCGAAGGGCGTTCGAGACCAACAGCCTGATCAATCTGGATGACATCCGGGCACAGGGCCTCAAGGACAATGCCTCTCTTCAGGCGCAGACCAATATCGCACCTACACCGGGCCTGCCGTCCACCGATGCTGCATCGATGACGGAAAAGGACGCGGTGCCGCCCGACAAGATCGACGAGTTGATCCGCCCACAGCCGATTTCGGTCTTTTCGAACTCGGTCCCGAATGAACAGCTGCCCTATACGGTCGCCACCAAGTTTGTGCACGAGCAGTTGATCGATGAGGAAAACCTTTTGGATTTTCTGCGCCGCAGGCCTGATTTCGTTCGGCGATTGATGCGCCCACCCTTTGGCGTTCTGGCCCAGTTCGAAGAGGACCCGAACCCTGACCAGACACCCGATCCCGCCTTCCGCGACCCGCGGATCGTGCGCGACATGATGCACGACGCCCGCATGCCGCCCTACATGCGGGATTCAAACTATTTTCCGCTCTCGTTGTCACGGCGGCAGTACCATCTGGTGATGTCTTTCATCGATTACCTCGAGGCGCACCCGCCCGCGCCCGAAACCGAACCGGTAGGAGAGCCTCGGGATGTCTGACAAACCAGCGCCGATCCGCATCAAACCCCGCAACCTGACGGCCCGTGCGGCCTACAAGGTGCCCGGAAACCCTGACAACACCCGGCTGGACGGGTCGGTCGGAAATTGTTTCCCGGGGCTGGAAATGGACGTACGCGACCTCGATCGCCGGTTCTTTCCGGGATTGGTTTTCAATGCCGTACGTGTCCCGCTGAACCCGGTTCCGGCAGCACCCGAAAACGCGCAAGGGTTTCATCTGGTCTATGTCGACTATTTCTATGACCCGATGTTGCCCGATGACAGTTCGACACCTTGGGTGCGGGACTTGCTGGACGCCTATCGTGGCGAAATCGGCGCCGAGCTGTCCAGCGGCCGGTGGTTTCTGGCCTGGGTCGAACAAGGCGGTCGACGTATCTCGTTCCGCGACGACAAGGGCAAACCCTACGACGGCATGCTGGTCTGGCGGTTCATCCGCAGCCTTGAATGCGGCGACGACCATCCGGTGACCATCGCACTGGAGCGGCGCAATCACGACGGTGTCGTCGACGCACCGCCGGTCGTCCTGCATGGATACCGCCGGCAGTACCGCACCGAAGCCGGCGTGTTCGATACGGCCTACGACCCCGGAGAGCTGACCCAAAGCCTGTGCAATCCCTGGTCGCATGACTTTCGGGATTGCGGCTGCCACTACTGGCCATCAAACCACCCGGATGTGGTCACTGCCGAAGTACCGCATGACACCCGCCTGCCGACTGGTGCGCCCGACGATCCGGTTGTGGCCGAAACCTATCTGGATTGGCTGCGTTCGGACAAATCGCCCTCGGGCAATGTGGCGGCGTTGAATACCGTCGAACAGAACCGCCCGTTTCAGATCGACCATTACGAGGTCAACCAGATGTGGAGCGACCTGCCGATCGTCATCGAGGGACGCGAGACCGGCGAAGTCTACGAGGCCGACACGGACCTGCCCGGTGTCGAACCGTATGAAAGCGTTTCTGCGATGGTCAAAGACCTGCAGACCCGTCTGGCGCCGATGGAGATGACGCTCAGCCTGCAATACCTCTATGCCTATTTTTCGCTGGCCGATCCCGAAACCGTCGGTTCCGAGCGCTGGCCAACGCTGAAGGATGATCTGATCTTTGCGCGGCGCGCCCTGCTTGAAGTTGCGATCGGCGAGATGACCCACATGCGCTGGGCAAACCAGTTGCTGTGGTCGTTGCAGGGCGAGGATTACGAACCGGTGCTGACGCCCGCGCTTGCCCTGCCCATCGGACCCAAGCGGATCATCCCACGGTCGTTGCGCCCTTTGACGCCTGAGGCCATCGACGACTTCATCGAGATCGAACGCCCCGACGGGTTCATCGACCGTGCTTATGCCCAGTGCGTGGCGACACTGGAACACAAGGCGTTCACCGATCGGCGTCTGTATGCTTTGGCCGTGCGGATCGACACCGACGGCGACGAGCATTTTCTGCGGTTCCGCCAGATGAAGGACGTTCTGGCCAAATACCAAACGGGCCGCGGCACACCTGCCTATCTGCGCCCGATCCAAGTGGGCTCGGAAACGCAGGCGAAAGAGGCACTGGATCTGTTCCGCCGCATCACCGATGGGCTCGAACAGGCCTATCAAAACGAGGCTCAGAACCGATTTACCGAAGCGCAGAAGTATATCCAGCAGGTGCGCGACACGATGAAAAGCTTCCGGGTCGCCGGTGAAGCCTTGGCGGAAAAGGGTATCGGTATCCCGTTCTGGCCCGAGGTCGAGACATGACCGACCCATCTGCCGAGGTGCATTTTTTCGAAACGACATTGGGCGAGCACATGCTCGCCGTAGATGGCTCGCGCGTGTTCGATGTGCCCGGAGGAACGGCGGATCACTTCGCCCGTATGGCCGCCGAAAGTCAGCGAGAGTTTCTGACGCAGATGGGTCTTGATGGTGTGCCGTTCATTGACGACGCGCCGCCGCGCCGCATGCCGGTCAGGTCTTTGTCGCTGGCGGTCGCGCAGAAATGCAACTTGGCGTGCACCTATTGCTATGCCTCGCAGGGCAGCTTTGGTGGTCCTGCCCGCAGTATGGAATGGGAGGTCGCGAAAGCCTCGGTCGATCGGCTGATCATGGACTCGGAACCCGGCACCCGGATCAATCTTGCCTTCCTGGGAGGCGAGCCGTTGATCAATCGCAACCTGATCCGAAAAACGACGGTTTATGCTGCTGAACACGCGCAACGCAACAAAGTGGATGTAGGATTTTCGATCACGACGAATGGCACGTTGCTGCGCCCGGAAGACGCTGAGTTTTTCGAAGACCACGCCTTTGCCGTCACCATCAGTCTGGATGGTGTTGGCAAGGCACATGACCGGTTGCGCCCCAACCAGGGTGGGCGCGGCAGCTACGACACCATTCTGCGCAAGGTGCAGCCGTTGCTGGACAAACAGCGCCGCATGCAGGTGGGCGCTCGGGTCACCGTGACACCGCGCAACATCGAGCTGCCTGAGACCCTGAGCCATTTCATAGGCTTGGGTTTCCACTCGGTCGGGTTCTCACCCATGCTGGCTTCGCCAACCGGGCACGAAGAAATGAGCAGCAAGGACATGGCCGAAATGCTTTCGCAGATGATCCGCTGTGGACGGGCTTTCGAAGACGCCGTGCTGCAGGGCCGCCGCTTTCCCTTCTCGAACATGGCCGCCGCAATGCACGAGATCCACCGTGGCACGCACCGGCCCTACGCTTGCGGAGCCGGTGGCGGATATTTTGGGGTTTCGGCGGATGGCGATCTGTTCGCCTGCCACCGCTTCGTCGAGGATGACGTTGCCGCGATGGGCAACGTCCATGACGGCCCGGATGCGCGGCGAGAAGCCTGGCTGGCCGAGCGCCACGTGCACAACCAATCGCCGTGCAACACTTGTTGGGCTCGGTACATGTGCGGTGGCGGTTGCCATCACGAAGTCATTCATCGTGGACGTCCGGCATGTGATTATATCCGCGGTTGGCTGGACTATTGCCTGCAGGCCTATGTCCGGCTGTCGGCTGCCCGCCCGGATTTCTTCGGCGACGCTGCCCGCCGTTCGGCCTGAGGGCGCAGCAGATGCCAGCCGAGATTGAAACCGAGATCTGCGTGATCGGCGGTGGTCCGGCCGGGGCCGTGACGGCGATGCGGCTGGCACAGCTGGGGCGACGGGTCTGTCTGCTGGAACGCGCCACCTTTCCACGCCCACACATCGGCGAGTCACTGCCTGCCTCCATCTGGCCCATTCTGCGGTTTCTGGGTCTGGACGATGCGATGAAATCTGCGGGATTCCTGCAATCGTCGGGTTCCGTCCTTATGTGGGGCGGGGCGTTTGAAAGGCGGGGTGAGCCAGTTGACAATCCGGGCCTTCTGGTGGATCGCAGCCGGTTCGATGCCATCCTACTGGACGCTGCACGCCAGTCGGGTGTTCGTGTGTTGCAACCCGCACGCGCCTATCGACCACGGCGCACCGGCGCCGGTTGGGAGGTTCCGATCCTGACTGCGCAGGGAAAAAGCCGACTGCGCGCCGACCTTTTGGTGGATGCGGCGGGCAAGCATGCGGGCCTGGGTCGAAGGTTCCGCCCGGCCTCAGCGCCAGTGACAGCGCTCTATGCCTATTGGCAAGCCCCTACGGGTTTTGGCACGCAGGCCCGCGTGGAGGCTGGTGATGCCCATTGGTATTGGGGCGCAGCACAGCCGGATGGTACGGTCAACGCTTGCATTTTCATTGACCCGTCGGATTGCACTGGTTTGTCGCCGGCAGCCCGGCGTGATCTGTATCTGAACCTTCTGGCACGATCGACTCTTCTGGCCGGCTGTCTGGAGCAGGCGCGGATGGGCCCGGTGCGCCGGTGTGATGCCAGCAGCCAATGTGAATTGACACCGCCCGCCGATGATCTGCTGCGTGTGGGCGAAGCGAGTTTCTCGGTCGATGCGCTGTCATCGCAAGGGGTGCAACTGTCTATGGCGCAGGCCATGCAGGCGGCAGTGGTTGCGAACACGATTCTGACTCGGCCCTGCGACACCAACATCGCGCTGGGATTCTATTCGGGACGACAGCGCGAACGCGTAGAAACCCACGCCGAATTGGCGGCGGCATTCTATGCACGTCACCACGAGGTCACCTCTGGTCCGTTCTGGAGCCAGCGCGCACAGCCTCTGGACTGGCTTCGCCGCCCGCCTGCGGACCTGCAGAACGCCGAGTTGTCCCCGGGCGAGGTGCTTCGCCGGTCGCCGGAGGCGAAGCTGATACAGGGCGGTGTGCAAGGCGACGCATATGTTCTGCAGTCTGAGATTCTGACCCACCCCAATTTGCCGCGCCCGGTCCACTCGCTGGCAGGGGCCGAACTGGCGCCGTTGATATCCGATCTGCGCGACCCACTCTCTGTGCCCGATATACTGCAGCGATGGTCGAGCCGCATCGGACCCACCTCGGCGGCACAGGTCCTGCGGTGGCTGTGGCACACCAAAATCCTTGTGCCGGCCGGTGAGTTGGGGCGCAATCGCGGTTCCCCTTGACTGGCGAATGGCCTAATGTCCCGCCAGGATAAAACAGCCGAAAGAGGTCACATGTCGCGCTTTGATGGGTATTTCCTGCGGCAGCTATTGGTTCTTTTCGGCTTTTTCACGCTTGTTCTGGTGGGCGTGTTCTGGATCACCCGCTCGGTCAGCCTGTTCGAACACGTCATCAGCGGCGGCCAGTCAGCTATGGTGTTTCTGGAGTTCACGGCGCTGACCCTGCCAACACTTGTCCGAACGGTCATGCCGATGGCGGTCTTTGCCGCCGCAGTCTATGCCACCAACCGGCTGAGCCGGGAAAGCGAGCTGACCGTGATGCTGGCCACCGGGTCCAGCCCATGGCGGCTGGGCCGGGCGGTGTTGCTGTTTGGTCTGGTGGCGGGGCTGATGATGGCGATCGTCAGCGTCATTCTGCGGCCCGCATCCGTAGAACAGCTGGAATTGCGCCAGGCCGAGGTGGCAGGTGACATCACCGCGCAGTTGCTCAACGAGGGGGAGTTCATGCACCCGGCTCGGGGCGTGACCGTCTATATCGGTCGGATTGATCTGGATGGCACATTGCACGAGGTGTTCGTGTCCGACCGTCGCGATCAGGAAAACCCCGCCACATACTCCAGCACGTCCGCCTATCTGGTGAACAACGGATCCGGCGTTCATCTGGTCATGGTGGATGGGGTTGCACTGCGGTTGAACAAGGAAGGCAAGACCCTGTCGTCGACCCTTTTCGACGATGCATCATACGACATTTCGGAGCTGTCCCGAAACACTGACAATGGACGCCGCAGTCTTGAGGCGATTCCGACGATCGAGTTGTTGGGCGATCTTGACGCTGTCGCCGTGGCAGACGGCTACCCGTTGGGGGAATTGGTGGAAGAGCTGCACCAGCGGTTTTCCTGGATCGCGATCTGCATCACCGTGGCGCTGGTGGGGTATTCGACTCTGATGCTGGGCAGTTTTTCCCGGTTCGGCCTTTGGCCTCAGATATTCGCGGCATTCACGATTCTTGTCTTGTTGGAAGGCGTGCGTGGGTTCGTATCTCCGGTGGTGATCAAGGATGCGAAGCTATGGCCGCTGCTCTATGGTCCAGCCGTTGTCGGGTTCGCAATATCGGCCGTATTCCTGGCTTTCGCCGGAAGACCGATCATCCGCCGGCGGGTGAGAACTGCCGCACCCGCGCCATCCCCGGCCTGAGGTCAGTCCCGCAGCTCTGACAGGCACTGGTGTAATTCACCCAACAGTTTTTGGTGGTCGTCCTCTGCGCGCGAGACCAAGTGGACCGGTAGAATTAGCGGTGCGGCTTCCTCGACCATGCGCAGCGCGCCATTCTCAAGGTGCGGGGCTACAACGCTGTGCGGGAAAAAACCGCGCCCGCCGCGTTGCAGGATATAGCGCAGTGCCATCATGCAATTGCCCAGAAACACGGTTTGCCCAGCAGACAGCCGGGCAAGACCGCGTACATGCTCCTGATAGCCTTCACCAAGTTCGAGATTGATGAAAACAGGATCGGTACCGGACTCAGCCAGATGGGGCGTCTCGACAAGGATCAAGTGCTCGGGCGGCAATTCCTGGCACGAAATCCCGGACCGCGATGGCCTCTCATGTGTCAAAGCCACGTCCAGAACGTGCGAAGCAACGGCCTCGGCCATGTTCAGCGTGTGGTCATAGTTGAGCGTCAACAGAAGTTTGCCAAACCTCTGCTCGAACCGGACGGCCAGATCGACCAGAAGCGGGTCCCAGATGCTGAGCTGAGCGCCCAAGCGAAGGGCCACACGACCCTGACTTTGGGCCGGCAGGTCCTGCGAGGCGAAGGACCAAAGCGACAGCATCTGTTCGGCATAGGGTTTGAACTGTGCCCCGAAGTCGGTGAGGCTGGTACCGCCGGCACCACGTGAAAACAGCGTTTTGCCCGTGGCGGCCTCAAGCTGGCGAATCCGTGCACTGACGGCCGTCTGTGTCACATTCATCCGCCGTGCCGCAGCATGAAAACCACCGGTTTCCGCCACGCACAAAAACGTTTCGAGCTCACGCATCTGCATGTGGCACTATTTTTTGATCGCTGTGATAAAATCAATTCATTTTTTCTATTGGTTGGTCGCGACTAGTCTGGCTGTGACCCGCAGACAAAGGACCCGCCATGCTGGACAAAAGCCACAAACCCACCTGGACCAGTTTCGAAGAGGCCACCAAGGCCGATTGGGACGCCGTCATGGAATATGAAGAGGCGTACAACGCGGCTTTGCCCGACCGGATTCTGGACGCGATCCGGTCCTTGGACGAGGAATGGACACCCTATCCGGTCAACCGGTATCAGCACAGCCTGCAGGCCGCGACGCGGGCCTACGAGGATGGCGCGGATGAGGAACTGGTCGTGGCTGCTCTGATCCATGACACCGGGGACATCCTGTCACCCTACAACCACGGCGAGCTGTCAGCGGCGATGATGAAGCCCTATGTCAGCGAACGCACCCATTGGATTTTGAAACATCACTGTGTGTTCCAGGGCTATTACTACAATCACCATCTGGGCGGAGACCGCAATGCGCGCGACAAGTATCGCGACAGCCCTTACTGGGAGGACTGCCGCTATTTCTGCCACGAATACGATCAGAAGGCGTTCGACCCGGACTATCCGACCAGGCCACTGGAGTTCTTCGAGCCCATGCTGCGCCGCGTGTTGAACAAGGGCGAGGGGCACATGGAACTCAACGAAACCGCCGAGGACTAGCAGGACGCCATCAGGCGATAAACGATCTGTGCCGTGGTGAAATCCCACGCCGCGTTGCCGTCCGGGGCCAGTTCGACCACGTCGAAGCCCATGCAGCGGCGGCCTTTCAAGGCGTGTTCGACCAGATGCAGCGCCTGGTAGTATCCCAGCCCGCCCGGAACCGGCGTGCCGGTTGCGGGCATCAATGACGGGTCCAGCCCGTCGACGTCAAAGCTGACATAGACCAGTTCGGGAAAGTCCTCGGGCAGGTCGACGGCATGAATGTTGCCGGTGACCAGCTCTTCGGCATCCACATGGAAGACACGGTTCCTCAGACGGCTTTTGGCTTCTTCGGTCGAGAAGGCGCGTACGCCGAATTGCGCCAGACGGACGCCTTCCTCGGCCAGCAGATGCATGACCGAGGCGTGGCTGTGTTTCTCGCCCTGATAGGCGTTGCGCAGGTCGGCATGGGCGTCGATTTGCACGATGCCGAGGGGCTGACCCAATGCGCGGGCCACGCCCATCACCGCGCCATAGCTCAGCGAGTGTTCACCGCCCAGCGTGACCGGCACCGTGCCGGCGCGGATCGCGGCCTCGGTGCGCTGGGCCAGACGCTCCATGACGTCCGGCAGCGGGCCGGTGCAATCCAGCGAAGGTTCGGTGAAGATGCCATCGACACAGGGTTCGGAATGTCCAGTGATGCGTTCGAGTTCATTGCTGGCTGCGATGATCGCGGCGGGGCCGCCTGCAGTACCCGAACCGTAGGAGACCGTGCGCTCCAGCGGTACCGGGATTACACGGAACCGGGCATCTTCGCTGCGTTCGGCCTCGGTCAGTTCGCTGTCGAGAAAAATGCTCATGAAAGCCTCTCTTTGAAGTCGTCGTAGCCGAATTCCCTGATGATCTTCAGGTCATCGGTTTCGCTGTTCCACAGGGCGATGGTGGGCAGGGGCACGCCGTTGAACGTGTTGGTCTTGACCATCGAGTAATGCGCCTGATCGAGGAAGGCAAAGCGCTGCCCGATCTGCAGCGGCTCGGCCCAGGTGTAGTCGCCGATCACGTCGCCCGCGAGGCACGAGGGGCCGCCCAGGCGATAGGTATGGCCGGTTTCGGCTTCGTCCATCAGGGCGGGGCGATAGGGGGCCTCGATCACGTCGGGCATGTGGCAGGTGGCCGAGATGTCGGTGATTGCCAGGTCCACGCCGTTGTGCGGCAGGTCGAGGATTTCACCCACCAGGATGCCCGCGTCCAGTGCCACGGCTTCGCCGGGTTCCAGATAGACCTCGAAGCCGTATTTGGCGCGGATGTGTTTGATGAACTCCACCAGCCCGTCGCGGTCATAGTCGTTGCGGGTGATGTGGTGGCCGCCGCCGAAATTCAGCCATTTCAGACTGTTCAGGAATGGCGCGAGCTTCGGTTCGACCGCCGCCCATGTGCGCGCCAGCGGCTCGAACCCCTGTTCGCAGAGCGTGTGCATGTGCAGGCCATCCACGCCCTCCAGCGCCTTGGCGTCTAGTTGGCTGACCGGGGTGCCGAGGCGCGAGCACGGGGCGCAGGGGTCGTATTTCGCGACCTCGCCTTCGGAGTGTTCGGGGTTGATGCGCAGCCCGACCTGCCGCCCGGCGGCTTGTGCCTCGGCCAGAAAGCGGTCTTTCTGCGCCGGGCTGTTAAAGATGATGTGATCCGAAAGCGCCAGGATTTCGTCAATGTCGGAATCCTTGTAGCCCGCGCAGAAGGTTGCGACCTCGCCGCCATATTCCTCGCGGCCCAGCCGGGCCTCGTAGATGCCGCTGGCGCAGGTGCCGCCCAAGTACTGGCGCACCAGCGGGGCCAGCGCGAACATCGAGAATGCCTTGAGCGCCGACAGGATATGCGCGCCGGACCGCTCTCCGATATCGGCCAGAACCGCCAGGTTTCGCTCGACCGCCTTTTCGTCGACGACGAAGCAAGGCGTAGGAACGCGATTGAGGTCGAAGGTGCGGAAGGCTCCGGCGTCGCCGGCTTGTGTGGTCATCATGTCGGACATAACCAGCGTCTCCTGAACTCTAGAGGCCGGGGGCGCCGCCCGTCTCCATTGTCGCTCGGACCAATGGCGCCCCCCCCGGATATTTTGGGCCAGATGAAGTAGGGCGGTCGCGCGGACCGCCCCGAGGGTTCAGAACTCGACCGGGCCATCGAGTTCGTGGACCTGCCAAGGAAGGCCGTGCTTGTTGAGCATGTCCATGAAATCATCCGGGTCGAGCTGTTCCATGTTCCACACGCCCGGCTCGCGCCAGTTGCCCTTCAGTACCTGAGCCGCGCCGATCATGGCGGGGACGCCGGTGGTGTAGCTGACGGCCTGGCTGCCGACCTCGCGGTAGCATTCCTCGTGATCGCAGATGTTGTAGATGTAATAGGTCTTCTCGCCCGAGCCGTCCTTGGCCTGACCGGTAGCGATGTCGCCGATGCAGGCCTTGCCCTTGGTCTCGGCGCCCAGGTCGCCGGGATCGGGCAGCAGGGTTTTCAGGAACTGGATCGGGATGATCTCGACGCCGTTGTGCTCCACCGGGTCGATCCGGGTCATGCCGACATTCTGCAGCACCTTGGCATGGGTGATGTAGGCATCGCCGAAGGTCATCCAGAAACGGGCGCGTTCGATCTCGGGGAAGTGGGTCGAAAGCGACTCCAGTTCCTCGTGATACATCAGGTACATGTTCTTGGGGCCGATCCCGGGGAAGTCGAACTCGACCTTATGGGTCATGGCTGGCGTCACTTTCCACTCGCCGCCTTCCCAGTGGCGGGCGTCGGCCAGTACTTCGCGCAGGTTGATCTCGGGGTTGAAGTTGGTGGCGAATTCCTGATCGTTCTGGCCGCCATTGGCGTCCAGAACGTCGATCTGGCGGATCGAGTCCAGCTTGTGTTTCTTGAGCCACTTGGCAAAGACGCTGGTCACGCCGGGATCGAAGCCCGAGCCGAGGATCGCGGTCAGGCCGGCCTGCTTGAACTTGTCCTGATAGGCCCACTGCCAGTGGTATTCGAACTTGGCCTCGTCCTCGGGCTCATAGTTGGCGGTGTCGAGATAGTGGCACCCGGCCTCGAGGCAGGCATCCATCAGCACAAGGTCCTGATAGGGCAAGGCCAGGTTCACCAGAAGCTCGGCCCCGGTGTCCTTGATCAGCTTGACGGTGTCGGCGACCTTGTAGGCGTCAAGCTCGGCAGTTTTGATGTCGACGCCGGTGCGTTCCTTGACCGATTTGGCGATGGCATCGCATTTCGCCTTGGTGCGGCTGGCCAGCGTGATCTCGGTGAAGATGTCGGAATTCATCGCCATCTTGTGCACGGCGGCGTGGCTGACGCCACCCGCGCCAACAACCAGTGTCTTGCCCATGGGAAATTCTCCTTTCGCCGGGGTTATTCGTAGTAGGTATAGCCGTTGATGCTGTCGCGATAGGCAGTCATCAGGGTTTTGCGTTCATTCGCCTTGAGCGTGCCGGTCGAGATCGCCTCGTCGACCATCTTGCGGAAGGCAGCGATGCAGTCGCTTGGGTCGAACTCGACATAGGACAGGACTTCGCTGATCGTGTCACCCTCCTGTTCATGCAGCAGGTCGAACCCGCCATCGGCGCGCAGGTCGATGGTGACCACGTTGGTGTCGCCGAACAGGTTGTGCAGGTCGCCTAGGGTTTCCTGATAGGCGCCGACGAAGAACACGCCCATGTAATAGTCGCGATCTTCGGGCAGGGAATGCACCGGCAGGCTGGGCGAGACACCGTCGGCCAGAATGAACCGGTCGATCTTGCCGTCGCTGTCGCAGGTGATGTCGGACAGTACCGCGCGGCGGTCGGGGGCCTGGTCCAGCATCTGCAGCGGCACGATCGGGTGCAGCTGGTCGATCGCCCAGACATCGGGCAGCGACTGGAACAGCGAGAAGTTGCAGTGATAGATGTCCGCCAGCTTTTCCAACTGGTCATCCACATCGGTTTCGACCTCGTCCGAGGCCGCCAGCGCCTTGATCCGCGCCATCAGCGACAGGTAGATGCGCTCGGCCCGGGCCATCTGGCGCAGGTCGACATAGCCACGGCGGAACAGGGCGCGCAACTCGTTGCGGTAGAAGGTGGCGTCGTTCCAGCATTCCTGCAGCCGATCGTGGCTGAGGTACCCGTTCACCGCCGCCAGATCGGACACCATGTGGTGGTCGTCGGGTTCCACCTCGGGGCCGTTGGGCGCGTCATAGAGCGTGCTTTCAAGCACGTTGAACACCAGCATCGACGAGGTCGCCACCACCGCGCGGCCGCTCTCGGTCACCAGCGTGGGGTGGTCCACCTCGGCCTCGTCCATGGCATAGGCCACGGTCTCCACCACATTGGCGCAGTATTCCTCGACCGTGTAGTTGATCGAGTTCTCGGTCGCCTTCTTCTCGCCCGTGTAATCGACGCCCATGCCGCCGCCCAGATCCAGGTGGGTCAGCGGCACGCCCTCGCGGGTCAGTTCGGTGTAATAACGGCAGGCTTCGCCCACGGCGCGGCGCACGTCGTTCACGTCGGGCACCTGGCTGCCCAGATGCGAATGCTGCAGCTTCAGGCAATGCAGCAGGCCCGCATCGCGCAGCTTGTCGACGACCGCGACCAGCTGATCGGTGTTCATGCCAAAGGTCGACCGATCCCCCGAGCTTTCCTGCCATTTGCCGCTGATCTGGTTGGTCAGTTTCACCCGCACGCCCAGCAGCGGCTCGATGCCCAGCCGTTTGTAGACCTCGATGACCGTGTCGGCCTCTTTCGGGCTTTCCAGAACGATGACCGTGTTGAACCCGATCTTGCGGCTGAGGATGGCCAGCTCGATGAACTCCGCGTCCTTGACGCCGTTGCACACGATCAGCGCCTCGGGGGCCAGACGGTGCGCCAGTGCGATTACCAGCTCGGGCTTCGATCCGGCCTCGAGCCCGTAATTGTATTGCTTGCCGAACTCGACGATCCGGTCGACGACCTGCGCCTGCTGGTTCACCTTGATCGGGAACACGCCGCGATAGGACCCCTTGTAGCCGGTACGCGCAATCGCATCGCGGAAGCTTTCGTTGATATGCGCGATTTCGCGTTCCAGATACGAGCTGATGCGCAGGATCATCGGTGCCTTGATCCCTCGCTGATCAAGGTCGTGCAGAATGCCGGGCAGGCTGATGGCCGCCGCATCGGGTGCCATGGGATTGCGCAGACTGATCTCGCCGTCCTCCGTCACCTCGATGAGACCCTTGCCCCATTTTTCAACCCCGTAGATGGAATGCGGTGCGACGGGCGTTTGTTTCAATCAAGTCAGTCCTTGCGTTGCAGGCGTGGAAATTTCGCCCGCCAATACGGCAGCCGTTCGATTCTTCCAAGTGTAATCTGTATCGGAGGTTAGCCCAATTCAGATCGCAGGGCGAATGGGAACCAGATGGTTGTCCCAACGGACCCGAGGATGGGGCGATACCGCCGGGTTTGACCCAACCAGATGCCCCACATCGCCATGCCCGGTGGTAAAGACAAAACCGGATGGCCCGGGGCCCAACCCGCACACGTCGCCGAGCGAATGGGCGCTGTCAAAACGAGCTGCCTCGGCATCAAAGACGTGCAGCGCGTTGCCGCGTGGGCAGGTGATGGCGACCTGACGCCCCTCGGCGGAAAAGGCGACACTGCCTGCATAGCCGGCCAGCGTCGCCTGAATGTCATCCGGCGCGGACAGAAGGTGGTAACGGCCACCCCGCCGATTCAGCCCCAGCAGGGCCGGCTTGTGGGACAGGTCGCCCTGCCACTGCATCGCGAAGGCCAGCAGGCCATCCGCACGAACGGCCAGATGCCGGATCGAGTTTTTGTGCAGCGCCGCGGGCAGCTCGACCTGCTCCAGAACCGATCCGTCGAGGCTGACATAGGTCAGGTTCGGGCGCATGGTCGGCAGGTTCAACTTGCTGCGCCCGGTATCCGGGTGGGTTTCGATGCCGCCGTTGGCGATGGCAAGAGATTTGCCGTCGGGCATCAACACTACGTCATGGGGGCCGACCCCCGCCGAAGAAAACTCGCCCATTCGGGCATAGCCCTCGGCCGCGTCCCAGACGCCGATGACCCCGGTGCCAGCCTCATAGTCGTTTTCGGTGGTGAACAACCGGCGGCCGTCGGGCGAAAATGCGCCGTGGCCATAGAAATGACGCCCGGCCGGCGCCTCGAGCCGGGTCAGCTGGTCCCCGGTCGCGCAATCGATCACAAGCGCAAATCGCCCCGGACGGCGCGCGAATGCAACGGCCCGCGCCAGATGGGGATGGGCGGCGGCGGCATGCCCGCGGCCGGGCAGGGGGACCGAGAACCGAAACTCTCCTGAACCGGTCAGCCCGACCAGGCGGTACGACCCATCGTCGAACAGCGCAGCCGACAGGAAATCGGGCGAACCGACCTCAGCCCAGCCCGGCAGGGGGGCAAGAGTGGCCGCTGCCAAACCGGCCAGGAACCCTCGGCGGCTGGTCATCGGTCAGTCTCCGTCCAATGAATTGAACCCGGCGCTGATGCCCAGGGTCGGACCCAACTGCGCGGCGGCCAAGCTGCGGATGTCGTTGATCGACTGCTGCAGCGCCTCGATCCGCAGCCGCCCCTGTGGCTCGGCCACGCCAGCCAGCGCGGGATCGTCCAGCGCCTGCGCCCGGGTGATGCTGCGGGCAAAGGCATCGTCCAGCGAGGCCGCAATCTGCGGGTGGTCGACTGACAGCCGCGCCGCCAGGTCGCGCAGCGCTGTCAGCGACAATTCCACATGCCGCAGCGACCGCAGCGACCGGCGGGCCTCGGCCCGGTTGGGCCGGGGGCGGTCGAAACTGGCCATCGGGCGGCCCAGACGCGTATCGGCTGTGAATTCGAGCCCAGTGGTCAGGGCCTGGTAGAGCTCCTGCAGGGCTTCGTCGGAGGACCGATAGGGTCTGTCCGGCCCGGGTTGGGTCATGGTGCGGGCATAGCCGTGCCAGTCCCGGTCGATGGCCCGGGCGGTGCGGTGGATGTCGGCGGCGATGGCGCGGATCAACCCGCAGCGATAGGCCGCATCGCCCTGATCGGCAAAGGCCGGGTCGTATAGCATCCTCTCGAGCGCGAGGAAGCCGCGCCCCGCGATCGAGGTTTCGGCAAAGGCATCGGGGTCGGCAATGGCCGGGTCTTCGGCCGCGATCATCGCCGACAGCGCCTTGGGCGTGAACCCTTTGCTGTCGGGCCAGAAGGCCAGGGCAAAGGCACGGTCTCCGACCTCGGTCGGGCCGAACCGCAGGTGGCTGGCGGATATCCAGGCGTCGAAGGCGGCGTGATAGGCCGCGCGCAGATCGGCGGACCCCGGCGCGCAGTCGGCTCGTGCGGCAGCATCCAGCGTGGCGGTCATTTCGACAAGTTGCTCGAAACGCGGCAGGATATGGGCCTGGGTCACGTCGGTCAGGATCGCATCGCGGCTTTGTGCCACCGCGCAGAGCGGGATCAATGCGGAAAGGATCACGGCAATCAGGCGCATGGGTCAGAGACTCTCCAGGAACCGGATCAACGCATCGCGGTCGGGTTTGGGCATGGAAACGACTGCATCGCGCGCGGCCTGGGCCTCGCCGCCGTGCCACAGGACCGCTTCGAGAAGCGAGCGCGCCCGGCCATCATGCAGGAACTGGGTATGCCCCGAGACCCGTTCGGTCAGGCCGATGCCCCACAGTGGCGCGGTACGCCATTCGCGGCCCGTGGCGCGGGCCTCGGGGCGGTTGTCGGCCAGTCCCTCGCCCATGTCGTGCAGCAGCAGGTCCGTGTAGGGCCAGATCAGCTGGAAACTGTGCTCGGGCCGGTCGGGCAGACGGTGGGTGACGAAAGCAGGCGTGTGACAGGACGCGCAGCCAATGGTGTGGAAAACCTCTTTCCCGCGCAGAACTTGCGGGTCATCCACATCGCGGCGGGCGGGAACGCCCAGGTTGCGGCTGTAGAAGGCCACCAGATCCATGCCCTGCTGGTCGATCTCGAAGCCGCGTTCGTCGCCGTCACCATGCGGGGCGGTCTGGCAATCGGCCTGGGCCGGGGTGCAGTCGCCAAATGGCGCGGGGTAGAGCGGGCTGGAAATGCCGAGATCGCCGGCGAAGGCCGCGGCCGACTGCTCCATGATCGTCGGCATGCCCGCCTTCAGCCCGAACCGGCCCAGCATGGGTTCGCCGAATTCCGTCGACCACACGATGTTGGGCCGCCCCGAGATCCCGTCTCCATTGGCATCTTCCGGGTCGGCCTTGGCCAGGATGTCCTCGGCCGGGATCGCCTCGAGCAGGCCCAGACCGATCATCTGCGGCGCCACGCGTGGGCTGAGCATCGCGTCCGGGTGCAACGGCCCATAGCCCAGATCGGCCGCTCTGTAGGTGGGCTTGCGCAGCGACACGGTTTCGCCGTCGGACAGTTCCACCGGGATTTCCTCGTAGGTGATGTCCAGCCGGTATTCGGCCTGGTGGCTGGGCAGGGCGAAATCCTGCATCTGGCCGCCATAGGTGGGTTCGGGCAGGGTAGCGAGATACCCTTCGATTCCTTCCGGCGCGTCCGCAGGCGTTCCGGGGATGGAAACGCGCAGGAACATCGAAATGGCGTTGTCTTCGAGTCCGGCCGGGGTGTGGCCACGCCCGTCCTTGATGTGACAGCGCTGGCACGACCGGGCATTGAACAGCGGCCCCAGCCCATCCGAGGCCAGAGTCGAGGACGGAGACGACACCCAGACCTTCTTGAACAGCCCGTTGCCGACCTTGAAATCCAGCTCCTGCTCAAAGCTCAGGTTGGCCGAGGGTTGCGAGAACGCATCCGCATCGGTCCGGGCGCGCACCGTCGCGGCGCCTGCCGGCAGGTCCTCATAGCGCTGGGGCTGCGTGAAATCCGACGGCGCTGCGGTGACTGTGGCGATCCGTGCCCGTTCAGCGTCGGTTCGGGGGAGGGGGTTCAAATGACTGTCCCGCAGATCCTGAGACAGGGAAGGGGTGGCCGCAAAAACGGCCACCACGAAGAGGCCCGTCTTATTCGGCCTCGTCCATTTTCGATGCATTGAGTTGCGCATAATTTGCTTCGCCGAGTCTTTCGTACAGATCGAGCTGGGTTTCGAGGAAATCGATATGGCCTTCTTCATCGGCCATCAGTTGTTCGAACAGCGCCATCGACACGAAGTCGCCGGCCTGTTGGCAGTACTCGCGCGCTTCCTTGTACAGGGCCCGGGCGTCGATCTCGGCCGCCAGGTCGCATTCCAGGGTTTCCTTGGGCGTCTGGCCGATGCGCAGCGGGTCGAGCTTTTGCAGGTTGGGGTGGCCGCCCAGGAAGATGATCCGCTCGATCAGCTTGTCCGCGTGCTGCATCTCTTCGATGCTTTCCTCGCGACTTTTCTTGGCCATGTGGCCCAGGCCCCAGTCCTCCTGCAGGCGGTAATGCAGCCAGTACTGGCTGACCGCCGTCAGTTCATGCCGCAGAGACTTGTTTAGGTATTCGATGACTTTGGGGTCGCCCTTCATCTGCACTCTCCTGTGTATCATCCGCGCGCAGGGCGCGGAGTTGCATGGGTACTTCGAGGTTATCGGTTGCGCGCATCGTGTCCAGAAACAGCCGCATACACCCGCCACAATCCGCCGATTTTCCCAAAGCATGGTAAATCTTGCCCGGCGTGATGATGGTTTGAGGATCTGCCGCGCGCATCCAGTCGATTGCCGCGCGGATCTCGTGATCCGTGATGTTGGTGCAGTGGCAGACGATCATGGCGACTCGGCCTTTCGTAATTCCTAGTCAAATAGTAGGGTATTTGCTTCGGGTCCAGACACAGCTTGTCGCAGGGTCGGGCGCAAGCGGTCGCTGCGCCCGGCTGCTTTGGTTCATCAGTGGAAAACGGCGTCGGGGTTGTCGAGGCTGTCGGACCCTTCGAATGCGACATTGCCCAAGCCCAGCACGGACACGATACGTTCGATCGTCTTGGTCTGATCGATCAGACCTTCGACACCGCCCATGATCAGCGTTTCGCCACCGACGTTCCCGCGCTCGAGCATCTGATCGTAGGCTAATCCGACCTCGGCTGCGGTTTTGATCTGGCCTAGCGCGTACATTGTGTTGGCCAGCTTGGTCTTCATCTCGGTGTCCAGAGCCGGGTCCGAGGCCGCAACCAAATCCGACAGGGACGGACCCGAAACCGGAGTACCGTCAATCCGGACATACCGACCCAGATAGACGTTCTGAATCCCCAACCCGTCATAGTAATGGCTGTTGTGCGTGTTGTCTGAGAAACAGTCATGCTCTTCTTCCGGGTCGTTCAGCATCAGTCCAAGGCGCATGCGCTCACCGGCCTGTTCGCCATAGGACAGGGATCCCATGCCCGTCAGAATTGCACTGATGCCCGAGTCGGCGTCGTCGGTCAGGGCCGCCCGCGCGGCACCGTCGTCCTGCCATTGCGCGGCCATCCACTCCAGATCCGAGACCAGCAGGTCGGTCGCCGCCACCAGATACTGGGCCCGGCGATCGCAGTTGCCGCCGGTGCAGGACTCGTCCTGCGCATAGTCGGTCCACGGACGGTTGCCGGCGCCCTCGCCGTGACCGTTCAGATCCTGGCCCCACAGCAGGAACTCGATGGCGTGATAACCCGTTGCCACATTGGCCTCGATCCCGTCGGCCTCGTGCAGGGTCTCAGACAGCAGCTCGGGCGTGATCTCGGTGGCGTCGACCGGCTGGCCAGACAGCTCAAAGCTGGGCGAGGCAATCACGTTCAGAACCGCAAGCTCGTTTTCGTCCGTCGCGCCGCCATAGGCCGCATCCACATAGTCGATCAGACCCTCGTCCAGAGGCCACGCATTCACCTTGCCTTCCCATTCGTCGACGATGGGATTGCCGAAGCGATAGACCTCGGTCTGTTGATACGGAACGCGCGCGGCAACCCAGGCCTGGCGTGCGGCGGTCAGGTTTTCAGCAGAAGGCTGGTCAACCAGCGCGGCAACGGCGGCCTGCAACTTGCGGGCCGCACGCAGGCTGTCGTCATATTTTGCTTCGGCAATGTCAGCATAGGTTTCCAGAATGTCGACCTTGGCGGGGGCGTCGCCGGCGGCTGCAGCCGTTGCCATCAGCAAGGCTGCCAGGCTGGTCGTCGAAAATACGCGGGTCATGAAGTTCAGGCCTTCCTGTCGAAATGAATGGGCAAGAGCACCCGGTGCGGGTGCTGAGATGAGTATTAACTGAGTGAAATTGTAAGTTATGTCAACCCGAGTCTTTAAGTCGGGAATTAATTTTGAAACACGCCGCTGTTTTGGCCAAATACGGTTTGGCTGGATGGGTTCTCTGGATCTGTCTAGCCATTTCCGGCGGGGTCAGACGGCGTTGCGCGCCGTTGCCTGCGGATGGCGCGAAGATACAATGATGGTGTGATTCTTGAGTTGGTGGTGGTTGCGTGATGAGATCCCTGGCGTTTGCCCTTTGCGTGTTTCCCCTTGCGTTGGACGCGCAGCAGGAAGTGGCGCCAAAACCCGCAGCACTGAAGATCGCCTTTTTGGATTCGGGGTACACGCTGTCCCTGTCTGTTCCTGCGTCAGAAATCGTTGGCTTTGAGCTTCCCGCTTCGAGCGCAGAGGAAAAGGCGAAGGTCGCGGTCGCCATTTCGGACCTGTCGCAGCCCATGACCCTGTTCGCGGTCACGGCCGAGGCGGGTTGTGCCACGGCCACGGCGAACGTGGCGCTGGTCGGCGGCGAAGCCGGTTCGGCCTTGGGGCCTGACGATCACCGGCCCGAATTTCAGGCCGAATACACGATCAGGTGCAGCAACCTTCAGGCGCTTGGTGAAATGAGATTTGATTACTTCGACCGGTTTTCGCAGGCTGAACGTGTGGACGTGCGGGTTCAGTCACCGGGTGGTAGTCACGCCGTCGCGGTTACACGAGAGACCCCGTTGGTTGATCTCTCCGAGTTTATGTGACCGGGGTTTCTTTCATTCCTTGTGGTGAAAGATGAAGCCGATGAAGTTCAGCAACAGCTGCGCAGCAAGGATCTGCGTGCTTTCGGTCGGGTCATAGGCCGGGGCAACTTCGACAAGGTCGATGCCAGCGACCTGCCCTTTCCGGGCAAGGCCCTGCAGGATTTCCAGAACGTCGTAGTACAAAAAACCGCCGTGGCTTGGTGTTCCGGTGCCCGGTGCAATGGATGGGCAAAACGCGTCAATGTCGATGGTCACGTAGTATCGGACGCCCGAGGGGATGCGGTCCAACACTCCTTCGGTCCCCAGCTTGCGGACCTGCCGTACCGACAAGATGTCGGAGCCGCGCGCGCGTGCATCTTCGTAACCTTCTTTCGCCGTCGATGAGACGTTGCGGATGCCCAGCTGGGTCATACCCGAGACATAGTCCTTCTCGATCGCCCTCCGCATCGGGTTTCCATGGCCCGCCGTAACGCCATGACGCTCGTCCACGAAATCCAGATGTGCGTCGATCTGGACCACGTGAATGGGACCGTTTCGGGCGCAGTCCTGATCAAAGGCGTTGATGCAGGGAATGTTGATGGAATGGTCACCACCGATCGTCACGGGCAGAGCGCCGGCCTCAAGGATCTTGCGTACCCCGTATTCGATATTCGCGTGGCTGGCTTCGGTTTTGGTGTGGATGATGTCGGCATCCCCCAGATCGACGATGCGCACCTCTTCGCCCAAATAGGTGGCATCGTCCTCGTGATCATAAGCACCTGCATGACCAAAGCTGAACAGAGTCGATGCCTCGCGCACCGCACGCGGGCCGAACCGGGCTCCGGACCGGTATTGGCAGCCGAAGTCGAACGGGGCGCCCAGGATGGCGACATCGGCATCGATCTGGTCCCAGTCCTGCACATATGGCTTCTTGCCGAATGTGGCGATGCCGACGAACGGCAGATTCAGGCGGCCGGATTCATATCCATGTTTTGACATTGGGGGCTCCGTTGCTTTGAACCGGCCGCGGGTCTGGCGGGTTGCTTGCACGTTGGCGTCTATCACCCGATCAATCAAGGCCGCTCTGCCCCAGCGGTGCATCAGGTCGCGAAGCTGGGTAAACCCCACAATCCCAGTGATTTTTCTGAAAATCTGTACTAAGAATGCAGGTATCGCTCGTATTGCCTGCGCAAATTGAGGGGTGGAGCCAGCATTGAATGGCGCCACGCGTCGGGCGGCCTGCCGTTTGTCCGGCGGGGGAGACTGCAAAAAACAAATACTGATTTCAGGAAAGTGACCACGAAATACGAAACCATTGCGCCACTGACTTTTTGGGGGAGGAACTGGCCGTGACCACACAGACGATTTCCAATTCAAAACCGATTGAAGCCACATCTGCCGATTGGGAGAAGATATTCGCCGTCCTGCCCGGCGAAAAGGTGCGGCAGAGCGCCGAGCGGCTCAGGCAGCATTTCGATCTGTTCGAAGTTCTAGAGGACACGGTACTACCGCCGCGCGGGATGTATGTGGTTTTGGACGGCATCGTGAAGCTGCGCCAGAACGACGTTGATCTGGCGACCGCCGATACCGGGGACTATTTCTACGAAGAGCATCTGGAGATCCGCGACATACCGGTCAGCCTGCAGGCCGTGGCCTTGCCCGGCACTCGGCTGGCCTTTCTGGCCAGTAACGAGTGGCTGGATATTCCCGCGGAAATTCGACGCGAATGCTACGCCACGCTGTTCGGCGATCTGGTCAGCGTGCATCTTCAGAATTTCCAGCAGCCGATCAACTGCTGCAGCGTGACCGCGGCCGCGCTGAGCATGTCGGCGCTGGGCTTCAGCTGCGAGGTGAACGACATCTTCCGCGTCTGCGAACTGCCCACCAGCTTTGTCGTCAATGACGGCATCTCGCTGGGTGAACTGTTCGACGTGGCGTGCACCTATATCCATTCGCAGGGTCTGCGCGACCTTGTGCAGGTTCAGGCCTACTTCATGGACGAGGCCACAACCTCGGTGCCGCTGCTGCTTGAGGCGATTGACGAATCCAATCGACTGGGCGGAGACAACGATATTCTGGTGGCGAATTTTCAGGTTGGGGTCGCGCATGGCAAGCCCACCATGCCCGGCGGCCATTTCGCGGTGATCGCCAAGTGCAACCCCAGCACCGGGTTGGTGCACATGATGGATGTGCATCCCGAAAAATACGGCAAGCTGTGGGTCACCACGATCGACCGCCTGTACGCGGCCATGTCCGACCGCGACGGCACTTCGATGCGCGCGCGCGGGCTGCTGCGGTTCTCCGCGCGGGAAGCGGTCAAGACCACGCTGCAGACCTTCCGGCAGGACTGCAACTATGTGGACAGCACCAGGTATCTGGCCCGCGATCCCAAGAAGCGCCGCAACCTGTTCCGGCGGGCCAGCCCGAACATGAACAGCCTGGGCGTTCTGGCCGAAAGCCTGCAGATTTTGGGCGATGTCCAAGTCACCGAAGACAAGCTGCTGATCGCGACCCAGACCTCGTACACCGAGGCGCTGAGCCGCGTTTCGACCGCCAAGAAGATGAGCGAGATGGCCCAGCGGTATCTGGCCGGCACCTCCGAGGTGCATATCGGCAGCACTTTCCGCAGCTATGCGGAACGACCCGGCAAGGACAAAAGGTCGCCGCAAGACTGGTTCCGGGATCAGCTGCGCAGTCTGAACGAACATGAGGGGCGCCACCTTATGATCAATATCGACTTCAACCGCGTGTTGGGGTTCGAGGTGATCCGGCCGCCCGAAAACGTGTTCCGCGAGACGGCGCTGCTGGAAGAGTTCTGGTGCCTGTGCGTGGCCTATGACGAGAAGGCCGACCTTGTCACCGTCGTAGATATGAGCCCGGCGACTTCGCAGGTCTGGCAGGCGCCGCGCGGGCAAATCTTTCGCGGGCTACGCGACCTGAAAAGCCCGGCCATGCTGGTGATCGAGGAGACCCAGCCCCCGGAAGACCCCAGCGACGTGGCTCGGATCGTCCGGGAAAACCCGCTGGTTCTGTTCTACGAGGATGAGGACCCGTGGTCGAACATGCTGAAGAACATTCTGGCCAATATCGGCGCGACCGGTCTGAAATTGGTCGATGTCGCCGGACACGGGGCCAACGCCATGAAAATGCGCCGGCAACTGGTGGCGGAAAGCGGCAAGGAAAAGGTGCCTTATCTCTTCTTCCACGGGAAATGCCTGGGCAAGCGCAGCGATATCGTTGACATGATCCTGGATGGCGGCCTGCAGGAAGACATGAAGAAAGCCGGTCTGCCTGTCTTGCTGCGCCACGAGTCGCCGAGCCTTGACAAGAACATCTTCGGCTATCCCAAGGGCGGGTTGACAGCCCCGCCAAACGGTCGCCGGAACGTTCTGCTGTGCGCCTGCGGCTCGTCGGCTGCGGACAAGGTGCCTCAGTTGGTCGCCCGGATCACCGAGGCAGGTCACAACGTGAAACTGATCCCTTCGGTTTCGGCCGAAAAGTTCTTTCGCGATATAGGGACCGACAAGGCCAGCGAGGCCCGCAAGGCAAAAAAGAACGGAAAGAAAACCAAGACGGTCGACGACTACATCACCCATAATGACTACTACCGCGACGATGACGAGTGGAACTTTCGCTATACCGAGTTCGGAATGCCCTTGCGCGCCTCGCACCTCGCGCTGTGCGACTGGGCCGATTGCGTCATTGTCGCACCGGTCACCTGCAACACGATGGGCAAGATCGCCAACGGCATTGCCGACAACCTGCTGACCTCGGTCTTTGTGGCCTGGCAGTACCGCAACAAGCCGGCGATCCTTTGCCCGGCTTGCAACACCAACATGTGGAACAACGTCACCACCCAGAACAATGTCAAAAAGCTGCGGGATCTGGGGATTGATCTTGTGGGTCCCCGCAAGGGGCGCCTTTCGAACGGAATGATGGGCATCGGCATGATGGCCACGCCCGACCAGATCATGGAGGTGTTGGAAGAAGCCTTCGAAGAGCTGGAAAACCACGAACACAATATCTGCAAATGGGCGCAGGAGGCCGCGGCCTCGGATGACTTCGCCAAATGGGAGCCGGTATTTCAGGCCATAGATGATGGGGTCGCCGGTATCGACATTGTCGATGACCATAATGGCGACACGCTGCTGCACTATGCGGCCGGGGGCGAGGGCGAGCTGACCGAGAACGGGCAAGATCTGGGAAAACCGGACATCGAGGCGGCCAAGGCCCTGATCGCAAGAGGTATCAACGTGAACGCGGTCAATGACCACGGATTTACCAGCCTGCATGTCGCCGTGATGAACAACTCGGCCGAGATGGTCGAAACCCTGCTGGCGGCGGAGAGCATCGATGCAAGCCCTCTGATCCACTTTCTGCAGGATCCGGTGCGGTCCAGGGGCATCAGGGTGTCGGACGAGATCCGCGCGATGTTGGACGAATGGGCCAACACGCATGCCCTGTCAGAACCGGAAGAGGTGGAAGACGAAGACGACCTGATCGATGAACGCGAAAAGACCTACCTTTATTTCACCTACGGATCGCTCAAGAAAGGATTTCCTAACCACGACGCTCATGCGGACGTTCTGGATGATTTCGTTGGACAGGCGGTCACTCGGCAGCCCATGCCCCTGATCGTTCCGAAAGAGCCGTTTTGCGACAACCCCAACTGTGCCTATCTGCACCGCATGGCCACACTGGTGGATCGCAAGGGCACTGGCCGTCCGATCAAGGGCGAGGTCTACCGGGTCACCTCGGGCGGGTTGAAGGAGTTGGACAAGCTCGAGGGCTTTCACGGACCGGGCGCGGCTGACAATGTCTATGTCCGCAAGCGGATCAATGTTCTGATGGATGGGGTCAAAAAACCGGCCTATGTCTACGTCATCGCCAATCCGGAAAAATACCTTGCCGAACTGGAAAGTGGTGCGTCCGAGTTGGTCGACGAATACTCGATCGACATGGCCACCGGGAAGCTCAAGCCCGGGTATGAGGCGGCCGCTAGCCGTCCTGATGCGTGATGGCCTCGGGGGCATCCCTTGACGGAGGTGACTTGAGGCTGAGGTTGTAGGCGGTGATCGCGATCATGCAGCTCAGGACAAATGGCCAGAACGCGGCCTTTGGAATCAGGTTGTCACGATAGTGGATCAAGCGCAGCGACGGCGCGGACTCGGAGACGAACAGATAGGTGTTCACCGACACCACAAGCAGCATGAAATACATCAGGAAAAAGAACGACTCCATGTAGATCACCGGTGACCCGGCAAAACCCTCGCGCAATTGCACATGCGCCAGCAGGATCACGAAGAACAGGACCGAGCAGGTGCCGATCACGCTTGAGGTGCTGAAATCGTGCCGTTCGACCAGGTTCGGCTTCCGCGTCACCGTCATTACGGCGCCGAACAGAAGCATCGTGACCACGATCAATGGGATCATGTGAACCACGAAGGCGTTCGCAAAGTTGCGTTTTATGACAAAGTTGTAGTGCAGTTCGGGCAGTCTGGTCTGAAACTCGTTTTGGTTGATGCCCAGCGTCGTGTCCAAATCGGACAGCTTGTAGTCAAAATAGGTATTTTCGCGTTCCCAGGTGCCCATGACGATGCGGTTGTCGATCCCGAAAATGTCCTTTGGCCCAGTCGCGGGATAGGCGTCGAAGTCGGGAACCAAGGCGACGTTCACGTCAAATCTGCCCGGCCAGAACCGCACCCAGACGGTTTTGTGGTCGAAAGGATAGCTGGTGTAGTCGAAGGATTGGCGCAGGGTCTGCTCAAAGTACCAGCCGATCACTTCGCCGCCGGGTTCTGGCATCCGGTAGGCTTCTTCGATGAGCCCGCTCCCGACATCCACGGCCTCGGGCAGAAGGAACCCGGCCTGACCGGGTTCGGGTTTGATCGCATCATGGACGCCGGTTTGATAGTGTTGCCAGACATAGCCCGTGACGTGGATATCGCTTGCATCGACGAAACTGAAGGATTTGAGGAATATTCCCGTCCTGACCCGATAATCCGGCGCGTTCTCCAGCGACTCGAGATAGGTATCGACCGAGGCCTGATCCGGCAATTGGGTCGGGTCCTGCTCGAAATGGTTCAGCGATGCCCAAAGGTAGAACAATACGGCCGTCAGTATCAGCGACACGAGGCCTGACAGGCCCCAGACCATTTTCTCGACCGTCATTCCGCGCCCTGTTTCTTCGTGTTGTTCTATCGTCATGCGGTTCATGCCGTCGGTTGACCGGCCATCCCGGCCACCGGGAAATCCAGATGCCCCATCAGCGACCGCACCACGCCCAGATCGTCGAACTGTGATCGAAGTTCTGGAAACTCGGCGTGGTCAGACAGGGCGAGGCCCTGTTGCCCGGTCGCAGCCAGAAGACGCGTGTGACGGATGGACAGATCGGCCATCGGCAGCGGTTCTGGGGCGGTGAACTCGGACAAGGCGTCGGCAAAGCGGATCGCGCGGTCCCAATCCTGGCGGGCCAGCATCACGGCGCAGGCATCTGCGTAGAAATGCAAGTGGCTATGCCCAACGCAGCCTTCACCCAGTATCCTGACGCCCTGATCCAACAAATCATCCTGGGCATCCGGATCGTCCAAAGCCAAGGCCAATGCCGACAGTGCCTTGGGGCCGACAAAGTTGCGGCCATGTTCCAACGCGATTTCCACGGCGCGCCGCCCCACCTGTTCAGCCTCGTGCCTTTGCCCGGCATAAACCTGCGCCCGGGCCAGATGTTCCAACGCCTGAGCCTCGAGCCGCTTGGCGCCGACGCGCTGGGCGATATCGGCGGATCGGATGAAGGCCTGCAGCGCACCGTCCATGTCATCCTGAAAGGTGCACGCGACGCCCAGGCAGGTCTGCGCGACACATTCCGGCACGAAGGCAAAGTATTTCTGCGAGATTTCGATGGCTTCCTGCGCATCGGCCCGGCCTTGCGCCACGTCACCGGAGTAACTGCGGGCAACACTGAGATTGTGAAGGTTGGCGGCCAGGTCCCGGACCAGTCCTTTGTCCCGCGCTCTTTCGACGGCCTGAGTGTAGAACCCTGCGGCGGTGCGCATTGCGGCATTCATGAAATTTGCATCGCCAAAGCCGCTGAGCGCGCCGACCTCCAGCCGGACGGATTCCAGTTTGCGGGCCAGCGTCAGCGCTTTTTCGTTGCTTTGCAGAGCATCCGAGACCCGTCCCAGCGGGAAATAGATGTTTCCGCGGACATAGCTGATCTGGGCCAGATCTCGTTCCGATCCGATACGGTCAGCGGCGGCCTCGGCGATGTCGAGGCTGTGCAGCGCATCCTGGTACAGGCTGGCCTGGCGCGCGGCCTGTGCCAGACCGATATGAACGCGGCAGATCTGCGCGTCAGTCTCGGCCAGGGCGGCGGCTTCGTTGAACTCGCTCAGGGCCTTGTCCGACAGGCCCTGAAGGCGATGGGTTTCCGCCCGGGCACACATCAGGTCAAACCGGATACCCGGCGGAGCCGAAAGCTCGAGCGCGCGTTCGATCAGCGGGCTGGCCTCGTCAAACTGGAAGGCCTGGATCAGGTTTTCAGCGGCCTCCAGATAGGCTTCGGCTGCATTGGAGGCGTCGGCACGGTCCAGGTGTTGGGCGCGCAATGTGGCGTCCTTGCCTTCGTACCAGCTTGCTGCCTGCCGGTGCAGCCGGGCGCGCTCGGACTTGACCAGCGTCGCATAGGATCCGTCGCGGATCAGAGCATGCGCAAACATCAGATCTGCCCCGGCCTCGCGGATCAGGGCCGAGCGGATCAGGTCGGACGTGTCCAGATGGCCTTCACCCAGCAGATAGTTCAGAACTTCGGGCGAGAACCGCTGCCCCAGAACCGATGCTGCCTGAATCGCCGTTCTGCTACGACGATCCAACCCGTCCAGACGGGATTGCACGATGCCTTGGATGCTGCCGGGGACAGTGTCGCGGGTCAGGCCGTCGATATTACGCAGCAGTTGCTCGAGAAACAGCGGATTGCCTCCGGCGCGTTGCACGCAGGTTTCCAACAGCTCTGGGTCGATGGCGGTGAATTCCTCGACCAGTTTCCGCGCCTGTTCGTCACCCATAGGCGACAGCTCAAGCTTGGACACCAGCGCACCATCCGTTCCCATCTGCCATTCCCGATCGATCGGGTCGCCTTCGACCCGGCTGGTCATCATCAGAACGCAAGGCAGGTCCCGCGTCGCGGCAGCCATGTACGAACACATGGTCAGAATGTCCGGTGGCGCCCAATGTATGTCCTCGACCTGGAGCAGAAGGGGGGCCTCGCGGCTGCGGGCCTGCAGCAGTTCGTCGATGACCTGTCGCCGACCCCGCATGCGTGCGGCGTTGTCCATTGCGGCATAGACTTCGGCCAATCCGGGATCCTGTTCAAGTTCGAGCAGGGCGCTCAGATGGGCTGAACTGGCAGGGTTGATCCACCCCCGGCTGATCGCGTCATGAGCGGCCGCGGTGCTGGCATCGGAGTCGTCGGTCGGGTCGAGCCCCAGAAGGCTGCGGGCGATGGACTGGATGGCCGAATGTCCCTCGCGTGTGCCGAAATCCATCACCACGCCCCCGTGGATCGAATAGGAGCGGTTTGCGGCCAGCTCGGCCACCTGTTCCGAAAAGTGGGTCTTGCCGATACCGGGTTCGCCAAGAATGATGTGAACCTCACCTTTTCCATGGCGCTGGCACCGGTCGAATGTCGCCGAGAACAACGACATCTCGCGTTCCCGCCCGATGAATTTGTGGCGCCGCGTGCGGATGTTCCGGGCCAGGCGGTCCAGACGCCAGATTCCGACCTCCTTGTTAAGGCCCTTGATTGCCTTGGTGCCGATCGCCTCGCCGACGAACAGTGGGCCAAGCGCGCGCTGGATGTCATCCGACACCAGCGTCTGACCCGGCGCAGAAATGTCGGTCAGGCGGGACGCTAGATTCACGCCGTCCCCGGTCACGGTGTATTCGGTATGGGCCTCGCTTCCGGTGGTGCTGGCGATGACCTGCCCCGAGGCGATGCCGATATGGCACGACAGGGGCGGGTCAAGTGTGGGCAGCGCGGCGTGAATCTCCAGCGCGGCGCGGGCCGCCCGTTCGGTGTCATTGGTGTGCGAGATCGGCGCCCCGAACACCGCCATGACGGCGTCTCCGATATGCTTGTCGATCCGGCCTCCAAATTTCTCGACGGCGCGGTCGACCTTGCCGAAGAATGCATTCAGCAGCGCGTGCATGTCTTCGGCGTCGTGTTCGCTGGACAATTTGGTAAAGCCGGTCAGGTCCGCGAACACAACCGTGACCTGACGTTTTGCCGGTTCCAGTTCAACCTCGGGTTCAAACGCGCCGACGGTTTCCGGGACGTCCAGGTCGGATATCGCGCGCAGCAACCGGCGACGGTCGCCGACGGCAGTCACTCCGATCTCGCGCAAATCCTCGCCCGTAAGTTCAGGAAGAATTGCAAAGTCGATTTTGTTTTCCGCGAACGCTTGGGTGTAATCGGACAACCCAAGGGCGCTCAGCCATTCCCTTAGGTCGCCAGACATTGGTGCCCTCAGAAGTATCCACCCGCAGGCAGCCTAGTACAGACCACCGGGTCGAGTCTGCATTTTTTATAGTAATATTCGATTATGACTGCGCAATCCGCCGTTTCCGGTTTTTCGGATCAGCTTTGTGCCGCGCCTTTCCAGAGTTGGATTTCAGGAAGGATTCGTTTGCTCAATCCATGAGCAAATCTGATCAAGATCAAGTCAGAGTTGACTCGTATCCGCTATCCACGCAGCATGAACGGAGTACCACAAATGTTTCTAGAACAGGTGGGCGGCACATGTCTGCAGTAGCCAGCAGGCGCGCGTTCCTGACAGGACGCCTGCCTCGCGAAGACGACAGCGTGAAGCGGCCGCCAGGAGCGGCGCGCGAAAACTTCCACGATCTCTGCACTCGATGCGGCGACTGTGTCTCGGTTTGCCCCGAGGATGTCCTGGCGATGGACGACGCGGGCTTGCCGGTGTTTCAGCCGCAGCAGGGTGGCTGCACCTTTTGCGGAGACTGCGCCGATGCGTGCAAGACCGACGCATTGAGCCTGGACCGGTTCGCCGAGTGGCCTTGGCGCGCGAAAGTGTCCGACACCTGCCTTTCGGCAAATGGTGTCAGTTGCCGGGTGTGCCAGGACAGCTGCGATCAAGGGGCTATCCGATTCCGCCTGAAAACCGGAGGCCGCGCCGAAGTGAACCTGGACCTGGCATCATGTGTCGGTTGCGGGGCCTGCTCCGCCGCATGCCCGACCGGTGCCGTTTCCCTCGAGAGATACCAGCCCGCCACAGTGGAGGTGCGTGAATGAATATCTGTGGATGCCTGGTGCATGTCGCGCCGGACCAGACCTCAGCGGCACGGTCGGCGATGACCGCGTTCGACGGGGTCGAAATCCATGCCGAATCCGACGACAGCCGGTTCGTTGTCGTCGTCGAGGACACGCCGACACGGCTAGCGTCCGAGATCATCATGGACCTGCACCAGATCCCCGGGGTCGTCTCGCTGACCCTGACCTATCACCATTTCGAAGATCTAGCGGAGACCCGTCCGCGTGCCGAAACTCCCAGCCAAAATTCCAGCCGGAGGCCCTTGTCATGACCATTTCCGAATCTCGTCGTACGTTTCTGAAAGCAACCGCCGCCGCAGCGACAGCGTCCGCGGCCGGTATCCCGCTGGCGACTGGCCAAGCTGCCGCCCAAGTCGCCAATGCCGACATCCGCTGGGACAAGGCACCTTGCCGGTTCTGCGGCACGGGCTGCTCGGTTTTGGTGGGCACCAAGGAAGACCGCGTGGTTGCCACGCAAGGCGACCCGGACGCTCCGGTGAACCGGGGGCTGAACTGCATCAAGGGCTATTTCCTCTCCAAGATCATGTACGGCAAGGACCGTCTGACCACCCCGTTGCTGCGCAAATCTAACGGCGTCTATGACAAGAACGGTGACTTCGAACCTGTCAGCTGGGACGAAGCCTTCGACGTGATGGCCGAGAAGTGGAAAGAGGCGCTGGCCAAGAAAGGCCCGACCAGCGTGGGCATGTTCGGCTCGGGACAGTGGACCGTGTGGGAGGGCTACGCTGCGGCCAAGTTGATGAAGGCCGGCTTCCGCACGAACAACATCGACCCGAACGCGCGGCACTGCATGGCCTCGGCCGTGGTGGGCTTCATGCGTACCTTCGGCATCGACGAGCCGATGGGCTGCTATGACGACCTCGAACATGCCGACACGTTCGTGCTGTGGGGCTCGAACATGGCCGAGATGCACCCGATCCTGTGGTCGCGCCTGACCGACACGCGCCTGACCAAGCCGGGCGCGCAGGTACATGTGCTGTCGACCTTCGAGCACCGCTCGTTCGAGCTGGCCGACAACGGTATCATCTTCAAGCCGCAGACCGATCTGGCGATCCTGAACTACATCGCAAACCACATCATCCAGACCGGCGCGGTGAACGAGGAGTTCGTCAAGAACCACGTCAACATCACCAAGACCGCTACCGACATCGGTTACGGCCTGCGCGAGACCAACCCGCTGCAACAGGCCGCTGCGAACCCGGACTCGGGCAAGCTGGAGCCGATCTCGTTCGAGGAATACGCCGCCTCGGTTGCCGACTACACGCTGGAGTACGTCTCCGAGTTGTCGGGCGTGCCGGCGAACCAGCTTGAGCAACTGGCCAAGGAATATGCCGACCCGAACCGCAAGGTCATGAGCCTGTGGACCATGGGCTTCAATCAGCACACACGAGGGTCCTGGGTGAACTCGTTGATGTACAACGTGCATCTTCTGGTGGGCAAAATCTCCGAGCCCGGCAACTCACCGTTCTCGCTGACCGGTCAGCCTTCGGCCTGTGGCACCGCGCGCGAGGTTGGCACTTTTGCCCACCGCCTGCCCGCCGACATGGTGGTGACCAATGATGAACACCGCAAGATCACCGAGACCAAGTGGAACATTCCCGAAGGCACCATTCCGCCCAAACCGGGCTTCCACGCGGTTCTGCAGAACCGCAAGCTGAAGGATGGTGATCTGAACGTCTATTGGGTGCAGTGCAACAACAACATGCAGGCCGCCCCCAATATCAACGAAGAAGGCTATCCCGGCTATCGCAACCCCGAAAACTTCATCGTCGTATCAGATCCGTACCCAACGGTGACTGCCGTTGCGGCCGACCTGATCCTGCCGACCGCCATGTGGGTCGAGAAAGAAGGGGCCTATGGAAACGCCGAACGCCGCACCCAGTTCTGGCGTCAGCAGGTCAAGGCCCCGGGCGAGGCCAAGTCGGACCTGTGGCAGCTGATGGAGTTCTCGAAACGCTTCACCGTCGAGGAGGTCTGGGACGAAGAGTTGCTGGCCAAGATGCCCGAGCATCGCGGCAAGACCCTGTTCGACGTACTGTATGCCAACGGCAAGATCGACCAGTATCCGCTGTCGGAAACCGCCGAAGGCTTCCACAACGACGAATCCGAGCATTTCGGCTTCTACGTCCAAAAGGGCCTGTTCGAGGAATATGCCAGCTTTGGCCGCGGCAAGGCGCATGACCTTGCACCCTTCGAAACCTACCATCAGGCGCGCGGGCTGCGCTGGCCTGTCGTAGACGGGAAAGAGACGCTCTATCGCTTCCGCGAAGGCTATGACCCGTATGTGCCCGAAGGCTCAGAGGTCAAATTCTATGGCCACAAGGACGGAAAGGCCAAGATCATCTTCGCGCCCTACGAACCGGCAGCAGAGGAGCCGGACGAAGAGTTTGATCTCTGGCTGTGCACCGGCCGGGTGCTGGAGCACTGGCATTCCGGGTCGATGACCCGCCGCGTGCCCGAGCTGCACCGCGCCTTCCCCGCCGCCGTGGTGTTCATGCACCCCGAGGACGCCAAGGAACGCGGCGTGCGCCGCGGGCAGGAGATCGTGCTGTCCACCCGCCGCGGCGAGGTGATCAGCCGTGTCGAGACCCGTGGTCGCAACAAGGTGCCGCGTGGCCTCGTGTTCATGCCGTGGTTCGACGAGGGCCAACTGACCAACAAGCTGACGCTGGATGCGACCTGTCCGCTGTCGAAAGAGACGGACTTCAAGAAATGCGCCTGCAAGGTCGAGCGGGCGTAAGGGCAGGGATCGCAAAGGTCGCGTGTAATGTCTCTGGTCGGCAAACCTCTTTCGCCGCAACGGCGCCGGTTCCTGCAGGACTCGGCGCGCGCGGCGGGTGGCTGTCTGGTCGCCGGGTCGGTGCTGGCCTATCTGGCCCGCGACGCCCGCGCCCTGCCAGCCGAGGCCTTGCGACCGCCGGGGGCATTGCCCGAAAATGATTTTATGGGTGCCTGCATCCGCTGCGGGCTGTGCGTCCGCGATTGCCCCTATGACACGCTGAAGCTGGCCGAGTTGGGCGTCGATGCGGTGGCGACCGGTACGCCGTATTTCATCGCCCGCGACGTGCCCTGCGAGATGTGCGAAGATATCCCCTGTGTTGCGGCCTGCCCGACTGGGGCGCTGGACAAGGGGTTGCAGGATATCGACGGCGCCAAGATGGGTGTTGCGGTTCTGGTCGATCAGGAGAACTGCCTGAACTTCCTGGGGCTGCGCTGCGACGTGTGCTATCGCGTGTGCCCCGTGATCGACGAGGCGATCACGCTGGAACTGTCGCACAACGACCGGTCCGGCCACCACGCGATCTTTGCGCCGACGGTTCATGCCGACCGCTGCACCGGCTGTGGCGTCTGCGAGAAAAGCTGCGTTCTGCCCGAGGCGGCGATCAAGGTTTTGCCCGCACGGCTGGCGCGCGGCAGTTCGGCCGAGCATTACCGCAAGGGATGGGAAGAAAAGGCCGAAAAGGGCGGGCCGCTGGTCGAAGGCATCATCGACCTGCCCGATCGCCTGCCCGGACCGGGCGCGGACAACCTTGCCGCGCCGGGCGGGTACGAACCGGGCTACAACCTTCCGGGGGCAGGCCAATGACGGCGCGGACACATATGCCCGTCGGGCACGAGGCCCGCGAGGTCAAGGGATGGGTCGGCGCCCATCGGTTCCTGCTGCTGCGGCGGTTCAGTCAGGTGTTCTTTCTGGCGCTGTTCCTGTTGGGACCGTGGTTCGGCATCTGGATCGTCAAGGGCACGCTGGCCGGATCGTTGACGCTGGACGTGCTGCCGCTGACCGATCCGTTCATCCTGCTGCAGGGGCTGGTGGCCGGCCACTGGCCGGAAATGACCGCGCTGATCGGCGGGCTGATCGTTCTGGTGGCCTATGCGCTGATCGGAGGGCGGGTCTATTGCTCGTGGGTGTGCCCGATCAACCCGGTCACGGATGCCGCGCATTGGCTGCACCGTCGGCTGGACCTGCCCAAAGGCTGGCAGCCCAAACGCAGCACCCGATTGTGGATATTGGCGACGGTTCTGATCGTGTCAGCCCTGACCGGCGTGATTGCGTGGGAACTGGTGAACCCGATCACGATGCTGCACCGCGGGCTGGTCTTTGGCATGGGTTTTGTCTGGGCGATGGTCGTAGCGATCTTTGTCTTTGACCTGTTCGTGGCCCGGCATGGATGGTGCGGCCATATCTGCCCGGTCGGGGCCTTCTACGGCTTGATCGGCGCCAAAAGCCTGCTGCGGGTCAGCGCGACCAATCGCGCCGCCTGTGACGACTGCATGGATTGCTATGCGGTTTGTCCGGAAAACCAGGTGATCTCGCCCGCACTGAAGGGCAAGCCGGGATCCAGCCCGCTGATCCTGTCGCCCGATTGCACAACATGCGGCCGTTGCATCGATGTGTGCTCGGTCGACGTATTCAAACTTACCCACCGGTTCGATGACGCCGTCGTCGCGCCACCCGATCCAGCCGCCGCGCCAGAACCGCGCGCCGCCAGACCTGCCTAAGGGAGTGCCAAGATGAAAAAATCAATAGCGACAGGCGCAATAGCCCTGATCCCTGTTCTTCTTGTGACCGGGCTTGCCTTTGCGCAATCCGCGTCCGTGACCACGTTGCGAGGCGTGGACATCGATGATCCGGCCATCCTAGATGATGTGCACCGCAACATCGAAGGGCGCATGCAGCGCAACTATCGCCAGCAGCCGCCGCTGATTCCGCACAAGATCGACCAGTACCAAATCGACATCCGCACCAATCAGTGCCTGTCCTGCCACGACTGGACCAAGGCCGGTGAGCGCAACGCGCCGACCCTGTCGATGACCCACTATCTGGATCGCGAAGGCAACGAGCTCGATCAGATCGCGGGCACCCGGTATTTCTGCAACCAGTGCCATGTGCCGCAGGCGGATGCGCCGGCCCTGGTCGACAACCTGTTCCAGCCCTCGGCCGGAAACTGATCCAGCTTTGGACTGAAAGGAGCACCGAATATGGCAGACTCTCCTGAAAAGCGCGGCTTGATCGGCCGCATCTGGGCGTGGATCTGGACACCGGCTGCCGCGTTCAGCGCAGGCTTTCTGGTCCTGGCGGGCTTTCTGGCCGGCATCCTGTTCTGGGGTGGTTTCCACTGGACGCTTGAGATGACGAATACCGAAGAATTCTGCGTCTCGTGCCACACGATGGAAACCAACCTTGGCGAATACCGGGAAACGATCCACTACAACAACCACTCCGGCGTACGGGCCATCTGTTCCGATTGCCACGTGCCCAAGGAATGGAGCTTCAAGATCGAAGCCAAGATCATGGCGGTGAAAGACGTCTATCACGAGCTGGTCGGCACCATCAGCACGCCCGAGAAATACGAGGATCACCGCCTGCAGATGGCCTCGGCCGTGTGGAAAAAGATGAAGGCCTCGGACAGCCGCGAATGCCGCAACTGTCACAATTTCGAATACATGGACTTCACCATTCAGGAAACGCGCGCCGCCAACGAACACCAGCGTGCGATCGACGAGAACATGACCTGCATCGACTGCCACCAGGGCATCGCGCACAGCCTGCCGCCGGGCTATCTGGAGGAGTATCAGAAAGTGGTCGCCTCGCTGGATCCGGTGACCGGCACCGAAATTGCGCAGAGTACCGGCGCGGCCGAGATCCGATCATTCCTGAACAGCACATCCGACTAGGAGTGGCACGACATGCTTGAGATTCTTGGAACAATCGGCGGCAACATCCTGAGCCTGCCCGGCATTCTGGGCCTTGCGGTGGGCATGATGACCCGCCAACTGTGGTTGGCCGCGACCATGGGTGCGGTGATCGGAATACTGGAAACCCTGGCTTTCGCGCATTGGACCTTTGCCAAGGTCGAGCCCATGGAGCTGATAATTGGCGTTCTGGTCGGTGTGTGCGCCAGCAGCATTGGCTGTCTGATCCGCCAGAAAGGGGCGACCGTCTAGGGCGACAGTCGCCGCTTACTCTTTGCGGTTCTTCAGGTGTTTCAGAACGGCGCTTGCGATCATGGTCACCAATCCGGGGGCAAGCGTTCCCAGAGGGTCGCGTGAGACGGTTCTCAGGTCGCGGACCGTCTCGCGAGCCTCTGCCATCATGTCCTGAACCTCGGCCTCGATATCGCCGATCGCCATGTCGCGCAGTTCTGCAACTGGCGCAGTGTCGGCCTCGGCGCTGACCGAGTTGGCGATAGCCGCGAGTATCAGCGCCACGATCAGGTTGATCAGGGCGATGACCAGTGCAGCCAACGGCTTGGACATCACTGACGCCAGAGCAAGATAGCCCGCGACATTCAGCATGATGATGGCCAACCCGCCCGCCAATCCGGCTGCGGCGAAAAAGCCCGCGCGTTTGGCCAAGACGGTCATGTTCCGCTGAGCGATCAGCCGTTCGGTGCGGAGGATGATGGAAATGTTTCGGGAAATGCGGCTCATCTGACTGTCTCCTACCTGGACCGACCGATCACGTAGCCCAGAGCAAAAACGCCCAGGGCGAACAGGATGGCTTTCTTGTGTGGCATGGCATCCAGCTCGGCCAGCGCGGTCTCGATCTCACCGGACCAGTCTTCAAACTCGGCCGACAACTTATCGGGAATGTCCTGGACGGCCTCTTTCACCTTTTCGCCCGCTTTGCGCGCGCCCGTTTTTTTCCTCTCGGCCTGCTCCTCAAGCTGTCGCTTCAACTCAGCGACCTGCTGTTCAAGTTCCGCTTTGGTAACCATTGGCGTTGTCCTTTCGTGAAGCGGCCAGTCGCGCGGGCGATGGGCCGAAAATCCGGTTTGACGGCATCGAGATCAGTCTTTGGGACCCACACGGCCATCGCCCGACATCAGTATGGCGATGGGGCGCGTGGCCGGAATGTGGGTGAGAATGATCATGATGCAGACAGTGATCGGCACGCTCATCAGCGCACCGGGAATGCCCCAGATCGCGGTCCAGAATGTCAGGGCCAGTATGACCATGAGAGGGGACAGGTTCAGACTTTTGCCCAGCAAGGTCGGCTCAAGAATATTTCCGACCGAGAATTGCACGGCCCCGCATCCCAACAGCACCATCAGGAACGGGCTCAGTTCCTCGAACTGGACAAGAGCGACCAGAGAGGGCAGGGCGACACCGATGATCGAGCCGACCGTGGGGATGAAATTCAACAGAAAGGCCAGAACCGCCCAGGTCTCGGCGAAATCCAACCCGACCGCCCACATGACAAGAAAGCTGCCGAACCCGGTTAGCGCGCTGACGAAAGTCTTGATCCCGACATAGCGCTGGATGCTGGCGGACGTGCTGTGCAGCACGTTGCGAACTTTGTTGGCAAGTATTGGATCCGAGATCGCGAGGTCAATCTTGGTCTGCATCGGCAGGCGTTCAACCAGCATGAACGGCACGTAGAGCAGCACAAGGAAGAAGGCGCTGAGAAAGGCGCCGGCGGACCCGATGATGCTGCCGGCAAAACCCGACAGGTTGATCTGGCTCAGCGCCTTCTGGGCCGCAGCATAGTTCTCGTTGCCGACGAGGGCGACAAGTTTTGCCAGAATACCGGACAGGCGCTCTTCGTATTTCGGGAAAGCCTCGGACACCAGACCGGCCTGGCTGGACAGGATCGACAGGATGATCAGCAATCCAAACAGGATCAGGCACAAGGCCCCAAGATGCGCCATCCATTTCGGTACGGAATGGCCCAGAATGACGATCCGGTGGATCCGGTCAGATGTTGCAGTGAGCAGCACAAACAACAGTATGGCGAAGGAAAGCGGTATCAGAACCGAGGACGCCAGCACCAATGACGCGATGGTCAGAAACAGCAGAACAACCAGCTGATACCAGAAGGTCAGCCCAGGCTTGCCCACGCGCTGGTTGTCGGCCTTGGGTTGAGTTGCCATGCACGTCTCCTGCGGGCTCAGCACCATTGCGGCCCGCCACCGTTGGTCGGTTCCGCCATTAGGCACAGATATTCGGCTGTTCTCAAACAAAATTCTCGAAAGAGTTGATTTCTGGACAGGTTGCAAGCGGGTCTCTACGCTCGGCCTTGGATCAAATCCAAGGACCAAAGCCCATGCGCCGCACATCGACCAACTCGCTGCTTGTCATCGCGCTTGCGATCAGCGCAGGCATCGCGATTTGGGGTCTTGTCGACCCGGTGGGGCTGGGCCGGTTGGCGTCTGCCGCGGTTGCGACGCAGTTCGAAAGCCGGGGCTGGTTCATCATGCTCGAGGCCAGCGGCCTGTTGTTCGTTGCGCTGTTTCTGGCCTTTTCGCGCTTTGGGCGCATCCGGTTGGGGCCGGATGGTGCCGAGCCCGAGTTTTCGACTCCCGCATGGATCGCCATGCTGTTTGCGGCCGGGATGGGGGTTGGGCTGCTGTTTTATGGCGCGGCCGAGCCGCTGACCCATTTCGAAGAGCTCAGAAAATACGAACCCGATCCGAGGGCCGCCGGAAACGCTATGTTCGTAACCTACCTGAACTGGGGCTTTCATGCCTGGGCAATCTACGGGGTGGTCGGTCTGATCATTGCCTATTTCGCCTTCCGCCGTGGGGGCACTCTGCTGCTGAGCGCGCCGTTGAACGACGCTCTGGGGTCGGCCCCGTGGGTTCGGGCGATGGGCTGGTGCTTTGACCTTCTGTCATTCGTTGCCATTGCCGTGGGGTTGGCTGGCTCGCTGGCCATGGGGGTGTTTCAGGTGCAAACCGGGCTGGCCGGATTGCTTGGCGTGGCGGATTCGGCGGCTCTGACGCTTCCGGTCTTTTTCGCCATGTGTGTGGCCTTTGTCATCCCTCTGCGCCGGGATCTGGGGGACGGCATGGCCAAGCTGTCCAATGCTGCGATGCTGATCGCCGTGGCAATGATGATCTATCTGTTGATCCTTGGTCCCACCTCATACCTGATGAACGGTATCGTGAGCGGCTTCGGACGATACGTGTTCCACGTTCTGCCCGCAGGGTTTGCCACGGCCGAGTTCTTTGGTGACGACCTCGTCAACTGGTTCCAGGATTGGACTCTGAACTACATGATCTGGTGGCTGGCCTGGTCGCCGTTCGTCGGTATCTTCATCGCCCGGATTTCCCGGGGCCGAACGATCCGGGCGTTTCTTTTGGGTGTGATCGTCGCGCCAACCTTGTTCTCGATCCTTTGGTTTGGCGTGTTTGGCGGGCTTGGGTTTTTCGACGCGCTGCGGCAGCAAGGTTCCTTGTCCGTGGTCAATCAGCAGAATCTTGACGCGACCACATTCGCGTTGCTTCAGCGGTTTCCACTGTCCGGACTGACGCAGACAGCGACCATCGTCGCCGCGTTTCTGTTTGTGGTCACCAGCGTTGTCAGCGCCGGATTTACCCTCGCGATGATCGGAACCGGTGGTGATGAAAACCCGTCTCCCCGGATCCGCACGGTGTGGGGGGCAATTCTGGGTGCGCTTGGGCTTGCCATGGTCTTTGTCGGGGATATCGGGCTGGTGCGATCTGTGATCGCAATTTCGGCGATCGCCTTTGTTTTCATAGTTCCGGTTCTGGTGGTCTGTCTGTTCCGGGTGCTGGCGCGGGAGGAAGGGCCATGACAGGCGAGTTTCTGGATACCGTTCTGAACGTCACCGTCTTTCTTTACCTGGGCTTTCTGATCTGGCTGTGCCTGCGCCCGGATCCCTGAGGCCCGTTCGCCGAGAAAGGGGATGTCGCCATCTGTCAAACCTGATGGGCGCAACCCAAAGAACGCGCGCGCTTTCCTTGCAGGTTGAATTTCAGCCATGCCCCATGTTGCGGTCGTCATGCAATGAGACTCCCGCCTTGATCTCGGAGATATAGGGCAGCATGCGCAAGAGTTGGCAAACTACAGCGAACTACGTCTTCAGCGCGCAAACAGCCTATTGGCAGAGTACTGGCTGATCCGCTGCCGATCAAAGAAGCCTGGTGGGGCCGAACGTTCCGCCCTATTTGTCTCGTATGAATTTGCGCGCCGGATTCCGGTGTTGACATTTTCTGATCTCGGTTAATAATTTTACCAACTAAAATAATATGGGTGAGGGCGCGTCTCGTGTATCTGGGTTTGGATCTGGGAACTTCGGGTCTCAGGGGAATTCTTGTGGACGAAGCCGGGCAGGTTCTGGCCGAGGCTGAGGCTGAGATCGCCACGTCGAACCCGCAACCGGGATGGTCCGAACAAGCCCCGCAGGACTGGATCGACGCCTGCGCGACCGTCATGGGCCGGCTGCGTGAGACGAACGGCGATGCACTGGCGCAACTGCGGGCGATCGGACTGAGTGGACACATGCACGGCGCAACGCTGTTGGATCGGGACGGCACCGTCCTGCGGCCGTGCATTCTGTGGAATGACACCAGATCGGCGCTAGAGGCCAAAGAGTTGGACCAGACCCCCGGGATGCGCGAGATCACGGGCAATATCGTGTTCCCCGGGTTCACCGCGCCCAAGCTGGAATGGGTCCGTGCCCATGAACCCGACCTGTTCGCCCGTACGGCCATGGTGTTGTTGCCGAAGGATTATCTGCGGTTCTGGCTGACCGGGGAATATGTCAGTGACATGTCCGACAGCGCGGGAACGTCCTGGCTGGATGTCGGCGCGCGAGACTGGTCGGACAGGGCGCTGGAGTTGGGTCACATGAGGCCCGATCAGATGCCGCGACTGGTCGAGGGCACTGACCATGGTGGCGAACTGCGGGATGAACTGCTTCGGGAATGGGGGCTGTCCGGCCCGGTTGTGGTCGCTGGCAGTGCTGGCGACAACGCCGCGGCCGCTTGCGGTATCGGCAGCATCGACGAGGGGTCCGGGTTTCTGTCTCTTGGCACCTCGGGTGTGCTGCTGATGGCTCGGAACAGCTATGCACCGGCACCCGAGACGGCGGTTCATTGCTTTTGCCACGCGGTGCCTCGGCGATGGATTCAGATGGGCGTCATCCTGTCGGCGACCAACAGCCTGAACTGGCTGTCACGCAATCTGGGCCAACCGGTCGAGGCGCTGGCCGGGGCGCTGCCCGACCAGCCAAACGGGCCGTCGTCGTTGACCTTTCTGCCCTACCTGTCCGGCGAGCGGACGCCGCATAATGACAGCACCATCCGAGGAGCTTTTCTGGGCCTAGACATCGCTTCGGAGCCGACGGATCTGGTGCAGGCAGTGATGGAGGGTGTCGGTTTTGCAATGCGCGATTGCCTTGAGGCCCTGAGGAGCACCGGTACCGAACCGGCGCAGTTGATTGCCGTAGGTGGCGGTGCGCGGTCCCGCTACTGGCTTCAGACCATCGCCACCACGCTGAATGTGCCGCTGGCCCTGCCCAAGGGAAGCGCGTTCGGGGCTGCGACTGGTGCCGCGCGGCTGGCCATGTGCGCAGCCGGAGACGCAACACCCGAACAGATCATGACCCCGCCAGAGATCGACGCCATCATCGAACCGCAGAGTGATTTGACCGAAGCCTATGACAGCGCCTACAGACGATACAGAGCGTATTACAAGGCGCTGGCGCCATTGGCTGGATGATGAACAAAAGTCGCACTGATTGCACTGATATCCCGGTTATCGTCCTGCAAGACGGGGACATGCGGGTGTCATTGCTGGGCTATGGAGCGATCACGCAAGGGTGGTGGTACAAGGGCCAAACGCTGATCCTTGGCTATGACGACCCGACCGAATACCTGAACGACCCGTTCTATCTGGGCGCGCTCGTCGGGCGGGTTGCCAACCGGATCGGCGGCGCAGGGTTCGATCTGGACGGCACCCATCATGCGCTGATTGCGAACGAAGGGTCGAATACGCTGCATGGGGGGGCAGAAGGGCTCTCGCGCCAGTTCTGGCAGGTCGAGCAGCTTTCGCCGTGCGAGGCGGTGCTGGTCCATGTCTCGCCCCACGGCGCGGGCGGATTTCCGGGGGCTGTGCGCTTCGAGGTCAGGGTCCGGTTGGATTTCCCTCGCCTGACATATTCGATCTCTGCCTGGCCGGACAGGCCGACCCCGATCAGCATCGCGCAACACAACTACTACACGTTGGGGTCCGCTCGAGGCATCTCCGAGCACCGATTGCAGTTGGCGTCAGATCGTCACTTGGAACTGGACGATCAGGGGATACCGTCTGGCGGGATCGTCGACTCTGCATCGGTCGGGCTGGATTTCGCGGCCCCCGAACCGATTGGACAGGCCGCCACGGACCTCGATCACTTCTTCCTGTTCGGCACCGGCGGCAAGGTGGCCCAACCGGTTGCCACCCTTGCGGCGCCGTCGGGATTGACGATGACGGTCCATTCCGATCAGCCCGGGGCGCAGGTCTACTCTGCCGCCCATTTGTCCGCGCCATTTGCGCCGCATGCCGGGCTCTGTATCGAGCCATCGGGCTATCCGAATGCGCCGAACGTCCCCGCGTTCCCCTCGATCATATGTACGTCCGAGAAACCGTATCACCAGACGCTGATGCTTGAGATATCCGAGGCAGGGGCATGAGCGTGATCCGTTCCTTATCGGCCTTGGCTGTTTTCGCCAGCTTTGCCACCGGGACAGCGGCCCAGAACCTTGGCCCGGCTCCCGAGTTCATCGAGCCCGACCTTGCGATCGTGGAACTGGGGCAAATGCTGTTCTACGACCCGATCCTGTCGGGAAACGAAAACATCAGTTGCGCCACCTGCCACCACCCAAGGTTCGGGACCTCGGACGGGATGTCGCTGGGCATCGGAGAAGGCGGGATTGGGCTGGGCAGCGCCCGCGGGCTTGGGTCTGACAACCTGCCCGAACAGCGCATCCCGCGCAATTCCCCGGCCCTCTGGAACCTTGGCGCGACCGAGTTCACGACGTTTTTTCACGACGGCAGGCTCGAGGATGCTCCTGAGCAACCTTTCGGCATCAGAACACCGTTGGGGCAGCATATGCGGCCGGGGTTCCGCTCGGCATTGGCGGCTCAGGCCATGTTCCCGGTTCTGTCGCCGGATGAGATGGCCGGACATTATTCGGAAAACCCGATCAGCAAGGCGGTGCGGCTGGGCCTTCTGACGCAACAGGGTGGTGCATGGGACCTGATCGCCGGGCGGGTGGCTGCGGTTCCGGAATATCAACGGATGTTCCGCGACGTGACCCCCGAAAAGGAGGTCTCGTTCGTTGCCATCGCCAACGCGATTGCCGATTTCATCGCCTTTGAATGGCGTGCCGACAACAGCCCCTTTGATCGCGCGATGCGCGGAGAGGAACCTCTGCCGCCCGACGCGGTGCGCGGCATGCAGCTGTTTTACGGCAAGGCCGGTTGCGGATCGTGCCATTCGGGGTGGTTTCAGACCGACCACGGGTTTTATGCGATCGCGATGCCGCAGATCGGCCCGGGAAAGGCTGCTCGGTTTGAAAACCACGTCCGAGATGATGGCCGACTGCGCGTAACCGGTGCAACCGAAGATGCGTTTGCGTTCCGGACGCCGTCGCTGCGCAATGTGACGCTGACTGCGCCCTATGGCCACGATGGCGCCTATGCTCGGCTCGAGGACGTGGTTCGGCACCACCTTGACCCCGAACGCGCGTTGCGGCGCTACTCGATCGAAATGGCAGAGCTGCCTGTCTTTCCCGGAGCCGATGATCAACGGCCGCTACAGGATCCGGCCTTGGTCGATGCCATCGCCGCGGCCAACGAGCTGCGACCGATTGCTCTGTCAGATGCAGAGATTGACGACATCCTGAGTTTTCTGGCTGCACTGGAGGATCCTGCCGAACGGCTGGGTGTACCAGAGCGGGTGCCCAGTGGGCTGCCAGTCGACAAGTAATCAGCGCCGCAATCGGATGATCCGGTTGGTGTCGTATGTCTCCCAGTCCGAGCGGTCTCCACCAGGCCAGACGACACGAATGTCCACGGTCCTGGCGTCGCCCAGACCGAAATGCTGCGGCCCTGCCATCCCGCTGGCATGGCCTCCGCCGATCGTGATCTCGCGGGTCTGAATTCCGGCAGCGGTTCGGACTTCGACAAAGGCGCCGATGGCCCGCGAATTGGCGTCGTGCTGGCCCAGATCCACCATGACCCAGTTCCCTGTTGCGGGCTGGTTCTCGTAGATTTCGGCGGGTGATCCGCGATTGACCACAACTAGGTCCAACCAGCCGTCATTGTTCAGATCATGCAGCGCGGCGCCGCGAGATTTTGCCATCGATGCCACACCGGCCTCAGCCGCGGATTCGAAAAACTGACCGGATTCCAGCTGCAGTAACAGGCTGTTGGGGTCGTCCTGCGCCGCATCCGGCATCTGTTCGACATTGCCCTTCGCGACGAAAATGTCGTCACGCCCATCGTTGTTCACATCCGCGAATTGCGCGTGCCAACCGGTCGATGGTCGCCCGTCCGCGCCGATGTGCGGCCGGTGTGCAGTCGTACCCTTGTCATAGGTCGCATCACGCCATGTGGGACCGCCGGCTTCGGGGTCGAAAATCTGGAACTTCTGATCTCCCATAGAGGTCAGGTAGACATCGGGATAGCCATCCCCCGTGAGATCGCGCGACGCGATGCCCATGCCCCAGATCGAATAGGGCATCCAGCCTTCGGCCTGATCATACAGACGCGGAGTATCTTCCATCGCCCACATCTGTTCCTGTCCGTCTCGGACATAGTAGTGCCGATCGTTGCTGATCCGCAGATCCGCGCGCCCGGTCCGGCCCCAATCCGAGAACAAAGCCGACAGCGCACAGTACCCAGGTTCCAGCCGAACGGGCGGGCCATAGGTTTCACCAAGGGGGCGGTACAGCAGAGTGGGGCCGCAGGCCTCGAATGGGCCATTCGGATTGTCGCGGTCCACATAGGTTCCGAAGGCGAGAGTGGGCAGTGTCTGCCCGGGTTCCCACGTGGCCGAGAAGGCCGTGGTCCAGTGGTCATCGGGCTCAAACCCCAGCCCCGCGAATGGGCTGAACTGGCAATCGGGCCAACCTTTGAGCAACAGGTCCGCCCCAACGCGCAGAACCACAAGGTCCAGGATGGCGTCGCCGTCGATGTCCATCGGGTAGGCGCCGGTCACACCTGTCAGGGACAGCGGCTCTGGCGTGTTTGCCTGAAAGGATATTTGCGCCTGAGAGGTGTTTCGGAACAGCTGCGATGGGTTCGCCCCACCAGCAAGGAAGAGTTCCGGCAAGCCGTCCCCGCTGCAGTCGAAAACCGCGACACCGCCACCCACGAAATGCTCCCAACCGCCGTCATAGACATGAGAGAGAACATCGATCGGTTGATACCGGGGGATGGCAGGATCGGCACTGGCGGTCGTGGCGAGGGCCGCCACCAAGGCGAGTTCAGCTCGCATGGGCTGCGATCTCCTGCACCTTCAGGATCGACACTTGTTCGATCCCGTAGGCCGCCGCGCCCTTGGCCCACATGAGGTCGCCCCAATGATGCACCTTGATCTCGGGCAGGGCGGTGTCGACATTCACCACTCCGTTTCGAATGCGCGCCATCACGTCGTCCGAACACAGGTGCTCAAAGCTGACCTGGGCTCCGGACAGAATGATGCAATCTGGGGCAAACAGATTGATGAGGTTTGACAGGCCCAAGCCGAACATCTGGCCCGCGCGGGCCAGAACGGAAATTGCCCGTTGGTCTCCGGCGTGCGCGCGGTCGTGTATGTCGGAAACGGTTTTCAGCGCGCTGCTTTGCCCGGCGACCGTCATTTCTCGGATCAAAGCATAGTCGCCGACATAGGCCTCGAGGCATCCCCGTTGCCCGCATTGGCACAGCGCCCCGTCCAACTGGACCTTGGCGTGCCCGAATTCGGCCCCGCAGCCATGGTTGCCCCGGAACAGCTTGCCGTCCAGAACGATGCCCAGTCCGACACCGTGTTCGATCGTGACGACAAGAAAGTTCGACAGGCCCTTGCCCAGCCCGAACAGCTGTTCGGCCTTGGCCACCAGATTCGCATCGTTTTCAATGAAGGCCGGGCAGGGCAGGCCTTCGTCCAGAAACGCGGCGAAGTTCACATTGCGCTCGGTGATCGAAGATGACCAGTGCACGAAATTCCTCTCGGCATCGACCAAACCGGCGATGCCAATGGAAACACCTGAAAGCCCGTCGATCGTGCGGTCGATCTTTGCGCAGGTCTCCTCAAGCGCAAGGCGCACGGTGCGGACGAAATCGCGCGGTGACATCCTGGCATCTTGCAGGGCGTACATGTGCGAGGTGACTTCGTTGCCTTCGAAATCGACCAGGATGACCGAGATGACCTGGCGCGCGACCTTGAGGCCCGCCACAAGATAGGAGGACCCGTCCAGTTGTAGAAGAACCCGCGGCCGCCCGCGTTTGGCCGATTTGGAATGCGCCTCGCCTTCGGTCTCTCGGACCAGGCCGGCGGAAATCAGGTCAGCGGTTGCAGCGGTGACGGTGGCCGGGCTGGTCTGCAGGGCCGATGCGATGTCGATCCGCGAAATCGACCCCTTGGTCCGGATATGCTCCAACACCCGCAGGCGCGTGGCATTCCGTTGGTCCAGCGAGTTTTGAGAAGCCTTGCTTTTCAGCATCTTGTCTCCGCGAATCTTCTGTAGGCCTCAATCTATTGGGATTTGGGACCCACGAACAGAGTAAATATTTTACCCGCTGAAATAAATATGATACGCAGAAATACGAGGGCCGCGAATCATGACGCGATGGCCCCATCAACGGGAGGAAATCATGAAACGAATTCTCAGCTTTTCAGCTGCTGTTGCCATGGTTGGCTCGGCTGTCTTTGCCGAGCCGGTCGTCGGTGTAAGCTGGTCCAACTTTCAGGAAGAGCGCTGGAAGACGGACGAAGCGGCAATCAAGTCTGCGCTTGAGGCTGGTGGCGCCGAATATATCTCGGCGGACGCCCAGTCGTCCTCGGCCAAGCAGCTGTCCGACATCGAAAGCCTGATCGCACAGGGTGTGGACGCTCTGATCATTCTGGCGCAGGACGCGCAGGCCATCGGTCCGGCCGTACAGGCCGCCGCGGATGAGGGCATTCCCGTCATCGCCTACGACCGCCTGATCGAGGACGACCGCGCCTTCTACCTGACCTTCGACAATGTCGAAGTGGGACGCATGCAGGCGCGCGCCGTGTACGAGGCAATGCCGAAGGGCAACTACGTCATGATCAAGGGTTCGCCTACGGATCCGAACGCGGACTTCCTGCGCGGTGGTCAGCAGGAAATCCTTCAGGCGGCGCTGGACAGCGGTGACATCGTGATCGTCGGTGAAGCCTATACTGATGGCTGGTTGCCCGCGAATGCGCAGCGGAACATGGAACAGATCCTGACCGCCAATGAAAACAAGGTCGATGCGGTTGTCGCGTCGAATGACGGGACCGCAGGTGGTGTTGTCGCGGCGCTGACTGCGCAGGGCATGGAAGGTATCCCAGTGTCGGGTCAGGATGGCGATCACGCCGCGCTGAACCGCGTGGCCTTGGGTACGCAGACCGTTTCCGTCTGGAAGGACGCACGCGAGTTGGGCAAGGCAGCCGGCGAGATTGCCGTCGCACTCAGCAGTGGCACCGACCCGTCGGAAATCGACGGAGTAGTCAGCTGGACCTCGCCGGGTGGAACGACGATGAATTCCGTCTTCCTGGCTCCGGTTCCGATTACCAAGGACAATCTGTCGGTTGTTGTGGATGCCGGATGGATCGCGCTGGAAGATCTGTGCCAAGGCGTCGAGAACGGCCCCGCACCCTGCAACTAAACTCCAAAGTCCCCGGCCTGCATGGGCGGGCCGGGGACGATTGCTGAATTTGAAAGATCGGAAATGACCGAAACTTCGTCTCAGCCGATACCTCAGAAAACCAAGCCAAGCCTGTTCCAACAGCTGGAACTGGACATGCGGCTTTTGGGTATGATCGGCGCATTCGTGATCCTGTGCATCGGGTTCAATATCGTCACTGACGGACGGTTCCTGACGCCCCGCAACCTCTTCAACCTGTCGATCCAATCGGTTTCGGTGGCGATCATGGCCTGCGGTATGGTGTTCATCATCGTAACCCGTCACATCGACCTGTCCGTTGGCGCTTTGCTGGCGACCACCTCGGCGGTGATGGCCATGACGCAGACCGAGTTGTTGCCGCGCGTGTTGGGGATGGGTCTGGACCATCCCGCCACCTGGATCATCACCATCCTGGTCGGTCTGGCCATCGGAACGCTGATCGGAGCGTTTCATGGCTGGATGGTCGGCTACCTAACCATTCCGGCGTTCATCGTGACTTTGGGTGGCTTTCTGGTCTGGCGCAACGTCGCCTGGTATCTGACAAGCGGGCAGACAATCGGGCCGCTGGACAGCAATTTCCTGATGTTCGGGGGAACGAACGGAACCTTGGGAACAACGGCAAGCTGGCTGTTCGGGTTGTTTGCGGCGGCCATTGCGATCTGGGCGCTGTGGGGCAGCCGCCGGGCCAAGGCGGCGCATGGCTTCCCGGTCAAACCCGTCTGGGCCGAGGCAACGCTCGCCGGGATCATTGCCGCAAGCATTCTGGGATATGTGTACATCCTGAACAGCTATGCCATTCCGACGCGCCGGTTGCAGCGTATGTTCGAAGCCCGCGGCGAGACGATGCCCGAGGGCCTGATCGTCGGATACGGCATCCCGATCTCGGTCCTGATCCTGATCATTGTCGCCGTGACCCTGACGGTCGTGGCCCGCAAAACCCGTTTTGGGCGCTATATCTTCGCGACCGGCGGCAACCCGGATGCCGCCGAGCTGTCGGGTATCAATACCCGCCTGCTGACCGTCAAGATCTTTGCGCTGATGGGTTTCCTGTGCGCGGTTTCGGCAGTGGTCGCCTCGGCGCGGCTGGCCAACCATTCCAATGACATCGGAACACTGGACGAACTGCGAGTGATTGCGGCTGCGGTCATTGGCGGAACCGCCCTGTCTGGCGGCATCGGCACCATCTATGGCGCGATTCTTGGTGCGTTGATAATGCAGGCGCTGCAGTCGGGCATGGCCATGGTCGGCGTGGATGCGCCGTTCCAGAACATCGTCGTCGGCAGCGTGCTGGTTCTGGCCGTCTATATCGACATCGTCTATCGCAAGCGATTGGTTGGAAAATGACGCAAGCGCAGGAAACTCAGAAAACGCCGCCGGCATCCGGTCGCGGTTCCGGGCAACCACCTCTGGTCGAGATGCGAGACATTTCGATCTCGTTCGGTGGGATCAAGGCCGTCGACCAGGTCTCGGTCGACCTGTATCCCGGCGAGGTGGTGGGATTGCTGGGGCACAACGGGGCTGGCAAATCGACGCTGATCAAGGTCCTGTCCGGAGCCTATCAGATGGACCACGGGCAGATAATGATCGATGGCAAGCCGGTCGAGATCAACAATCCGCGCGACGCGCGGGCCAACAATATCGAGACAATCTACCAGACCTTGGCCCTGGCCGACAATCTGGACGCCACCTCGAACCTGTTCCTGGGACGCGAAATGACTACGCCTTTCGGTCTGGTCAACGACGCGGCGATGGAGGCCGAATGCCGTAAGATCATGGCGCAGCTGAACCCCAATTTTCAAAAGTTCAACGATCCGGTTTCGGCTCTGTCAGGTGGCCAGAGACAGTCGGTGGCCATCGCGCGGGCTGTCTATTTCAATGCCCGCATCCTGATCATGGACGAACCGACCGCCGCCTTGGGCCCGCACGAGACGCAGATGGTGGCCGATCTGATTCACCAGCTCAAGGCGCAGGGGATCGGAATTTTCCTGATCGACCATGATGTCCATGCGGTCATGGATTTGTGCGATCGGGCCTCGGTCATGAAGAACGGCAAGCTGGTCGGCACGGTCGATATCGCGGACGTGACCGACGACGATCTGCTGTCGATGATCATTCTGGGCAAGCAGCCCGGTCAAAATTCGGAATAGGGGGCAGGTATGACAAGCGGTTTCTTCGAGGGTATCGAAAAGGTCCGGTACGAAGGCGTAGACAGTCGGAATCCGCTGGCGTTCCGTCACTATGACCCGGACGAAGTGGTGTTGGGCAAGCGCATGGAGGACCATCTGCGCTTTGCCGTCGCCTGGTGGCACTCTTTCGCATGGGAGGGCGGAGACCCGTTCGGTGGTCCGACCCTTGTCCGCCCGTGGCACCCGCAAGACGACATGGGACGCGCAAGGATGAAGGCCGATGTCGCCTTTGAGATGTTTGAAATACTGGGACAACCCTATTTCTGCTGGCACGACGCGGATATTCGACCCGAACAGGGCAGCTTTGCCGAAAACCTGCGCACGCTCGAGGAAATCACCGACTATATCGGTGAAAAGATGCAGGTGTCGGGAACCAAGCTGCTTTGGGGCACCGCCAACATGTTCAGCCATCGCCGCTGGATGGGGGGTGCCAGCACGAACCCTGATCCGGACGTCTTTGCCTTTGCCGCAGCAACCGTGAAATCCTGTATGGACGCGACCCACAAGCTGGGCGGCGAGAACTATGTGTTGTGGGGTGGGCGCGAAGGCTACGAGACGTTGCTGAACACCGATCTGGGGCTGGAACTGGACCATATGGGACGGTTCCTGAACATGGTGGTCGACTACAAGCACAAGATCGGGTTCAAGGGCACCATCCTGGTCGAGCCGAAGCCACAGGAACCCTCCAAGCACCAATACGACTACGACGCCGCAACCTGCATCGGGTTTCTCAGGAAATACGGGCTGGAAGACGAAGTGAAGCTGAACCTGGAACAGGGCCACGCGATCCTGGCTGGCCACAGCTTTGAACATGAGATCGCCGTGGCGGCGGCCGAGGGTATGCTGGGTTCGATCGACATGAACCGGAACGATTATCAATCTGGATGGGACACCGACCAGTTTCCCAACAACGTGCCCGAAGTCGCGTTGGCCTACTACTACATCCTCAAGGCCGGAGGGTTTTCGACCGGGGGCACGAATTTCGACGCCAAGATCCGCCGCCAGTCGATCGACCCCGAGGATCTTGTCGCGGCGCATGTGGGCGGCATGGACGTCTGTGCCCGCGGGTTGAAGGCCGCCGCCGCGATGATCGAGGATGGCGGGCTTGATGCCGCGTTGACCGACAGATACTCCGGATGGGGCAGCCCGGAGGCGCAATCCATGCTTGCCTCATCGCTGGATGAAATCGCGGCTCGAGTGTTGGCCGAAGGTATCAATCCCGAGCCTCGATCCGGAAGGCAGGAGCGCTTGGAGAACTACGTCAACAGGTTTGTCTGACGGCTAAAGGTTCAACGGTTCCGCGCCCGGAAGCCTAAGACTGGTTCGGTTTAATCAGCCGGTATTCATGACTTAAGACCGACTGTGCACCACCGGGCCATATTCGAATGCGTGTTGTGGGCGCCGGTCCTCCGCGGCGGGTGCCCCCGATCGACCCGCGTGCCTTCTGGCTTCAATCAGATGCCGGGACTACCAGCCCAAGTTCTTTGTCCGATGCCGTCCCGGCATATTTGTCCCGCGGTGGCATTGGCCTCGACTTCCAATGTGGCTCGAACGCAAAGCTCGACACTTTGCGGCCGCCCACCAACGCTCCGTTTCCGGCACCCAATGCATAGTCGTAGTAGAGTTTCACGATTTCGTCTTGTGTCACCTGCCCCGTGGCCTCATGGGCCATGCAGGCGGCTTTCCAGTTTTGGACTCTGTCGTACTCGCCGTTTTGCGGGAGTTCAAAGTCTTCGTAGTATTCCAGAAACCAGAAGCGCTGGAACATCGGTGTGAATACCGCCTCGGCCAACCCGAACTGATCGAACAGAAAAACACCGTTCGGGTTGTGGGTCAGAAGAAAGTCATTGAGGTCACGATAAAGCGCGAGCAGTTTTTCGTTGTGGGCATCTTTCTGCGCGGGGTCCTGGTTCATCACATAGACGTAGCCGGTCATCGTGAAGGCACCCTCTTTGGCAATCAGCATCGACTCGACCGCATGCTCGGCCGGGTCGCTGCGCCGCAGCTTTGGCCCTTCGAGCATTTCATCGAGATAGCGCAGGATCACGAGGCTTTCCTTGATGATCTGCCCGTCCGGAGTCTCGAGAACCGGCAGAGCGGTCGTTCCGCGCGTTTTCTTCAGCAGATCTGGATCGCGGGGTTTGGTGATGTCCACGACGCGGAACTCCACCCGGTCCCTCATCCCCCGCAACGCCAGCAGAATTTCAAGCCGCTGTGAAAAGGGACACACAGGAATATGATAGACGATGTGCTGGGTCATGACGTTCAATCCAATGGAGGGCCAGTAAATGACAGGTTGTAATTGGCGGCTACGGCCTCGATGTCCGGCATGTCTTCCGGAATTTTGTACTGGGCCGTTGCCATGGCGTGGAAAAAGCCCTCGAAACCTCCCGGTGTGAGAATGACAAGGTGACGGCTGGGCTCATCACCGATGACCTTGAACGTGTGTTCTTTTCCGCGGGGTATGAAGATGCTTTCGCCCGGGCCGACACGCGTTTCGACACCTTCGACCCAGACTTTGCAGACACCGGTCAAAATCACGAAGACTTCGTCTTCTGCCTGATGGATGTGCCGTGGCGGACCGCTTCCGACCGGCGAAAGGCTGTCTACAATCGACATGGCGCCCCCGGTTTCAGCGGGGTCCAGAATTGTTTTGTAACGAACGCCCTGCCATTCGAGCGTGGCGTCATCAACCAGATGATCATGCATCGCTTCTGTCCTTTGATCCGACATGAAACGAAAGCGCTTTCGGTACCTTACTTGTAGGCGCAAAAAACGGTATCAATCTAACGAAAGTTCATAATACACGGTATTACCAACATGAATTTCGCAACGCTTGATCTGAACCTGCTCCGTGTTCTTGATGCGATTCTGACGGCGGGGTCCACCACCAAGGCAGGGGAAAGACTTGGGGTCTCGCAATCCGCAGTGTCGAATGCGTTGAACCGCCTGCGGCACGCCTTGGGTGACGATCTGTTTGTGCGGCGGGGAAATCAGCTTGTCCCAACGGATTTTGCGGTTTCGATCAAGGACGGGCTGCGTGAGGAACTCAATCGACTGGAAAGTTTGCTGAGCCACAATGACGATTTCGACCCCAGGCAGGCATCCGAAACTTTCAAGATCGCGGCCAGCGACTTTTTCGCCGAGCTGCTGATGCCCGGTCTTGGGGGTGTTCTGAACCGCAAGGCTCCGAAGATGGTCGCGCAATTGGTGGATCTTGTTCCCGAGAACTATGTCGAGAGTCTTGAGCGCTACAATGCTGATCTCGCGTTGATCCCGGATACAGAAGCACCGGATTGGATCAGCCGAGAGGTGCTGTTCCGGTCGTCCTTCATGGTCGTCGGCCGCGTTGACAACCCATTCCTTGCACAGATCGAAGACGGCACCGAACTTCCGATGGAAACCTTCTGCGCCCTGTCGCATGTACTGTTCTCACCCGAGGGCAAACTGGCGGCGATGGGTGATGCGGCTCTGGCGAAAGTTGGTCGAAAAAGGCACGTCGCGATGACCCTTCCGGTGTTTTCAGGGGTGTGCCGAGTGGTCAGTGCAAGCGATCTTGTGGCCTTGGTGCCTTCTCAGCTGGCCAGGAAGTTTGCGCCGGAGTTCGGCCTGAAGGTTCTTGCCCCGCCGTTCGAAATCGAACCCGTCAACATCATCGCTATCTGGCACAGACGATCGGATGCAAATCCGATGTCAAAATGGATGCGGCAACAGGTGTTCGATCTGCTGAAGCCGCTGGACACCAGGTAGTCGGATTAGCATGGTTTGAGTTTCTATTTGCTGACGATTTCCATCGAATAGGCGCGGCGGGCCGAGGCCGGCGGCGGCGGGAAGGGCGCGGCGGCCCGGACCTGTGCCAGTGCGACCTGATCCAGCCGGGGCGAGCCCGAGCTGCGGGCAACGCTGACCGAAGCCAGCGCGCCGTTGTCGGCGATGCGAAAGGTCACCCGAACCGAGCCTTGGATTTTCACGCTTTTTCGCCGGGCGCGCAAAATCTTGCGCATGACCAGACCGGCATAGGTGCTGGCCTCGGCATTTCCCTGTTCCTTCGCGGCGCGGTTCGTCCGTTTCGCCGAGGCCGCCCCGGTCGCCGCCTTGCCGGTGGCGCTGCCCTTTTTGCGGCTGACCGCGGCATTGCCGGTCGGGGTGGGTGGTTTTGGAGGCCGGGCCTGTTGAGGCTCGGGTTTTTGCAGGGTCGGCGTTTGGGCGTTCTGCCGCCGGGCCGGGGCCTGCGCCTGCACCCTGGTGGCCGGCTGCGCGCGCGCAGGGTCCGCCGGGGCCTCTGGCGCGGTCTGTGTCGGGGCAACGGGTGAGTGACCGGTGGTGGCGGGGGGTGTGGCCACGGTTCCGGCCGCATAGTCCCGGAACGAGGACCCCAGCGCCGCAGGGGCAACCGCGCCACCGCCTTCGACGAAAACCGCCTCGCCCGTGTCGAATTCGAACAGGGCGGCGGCGTGGGCCGCGGCGGCTAGCACGACCAGCACGGCGGCCATGATGCGGGATTGCGGGATCATGGCAGGCCCCGCTCGGTCACAACGAAGACCCGGTTGGCGCCCAGGACCCGCAGGGCGTCGCTGACCTGTTTCAACCGCACCGCCGGCAAGGCCCGGTCGGGCACCAGCCGCACGGCGTCCAATGGCAGGTCGATCGAGGCGCGCTCGACATAGGCCGCCACATCCGTCAGCTCGGCCCCGCGATATTCCAGCACGCCGTCGGCGCGGATGACCAGCGCATCCGGGGGCTCGCGCCCTTCAAGATCCGCCGTCCGCACCAGTTGCACCGACTGGCCCAGGGGCGGCGCCAGCGTGCCCGCGATCATGAAGAAGACCAGCATCAGAAAGACCACGTTGATCAAGGCGATCGTCGGTTCGCGGCCGGGTTTCGTTTTGGGGGTCATCCGGATCATCCGATGACCTGCGTGCTGAGGCGGGACACGGGTTCAAGGGCGGTCAGCAAGTCGATCAACTGCTGCGAGGTCGCCCCGCCGCCGAGGCTGATCAAGGCCAGCTGGTCGGTTCGGCCGTCGAACCGTGCGGCGACCGCGTCTGGCGCGACTTCGGTGCCGTCGATCAGGATGCGGTCGCGTTCCAGCTTGATGAATCGGATGGACCGCTGGGCCTGCGACCCGCCCGCCGCGGCAGTGGTCAGCTCGATCTCGGCATATTTCGAGAAGGTCGAGGTGAGCATGAAGAACAGCAGCAGCAGAAAGATCACGTCGATCAGCGATGTCATCGACAGGCGCCGGTGCCGCCTTTTGCGCGTTTCAAGCGCCATGGGCCAGCGCGTCGGAGGGCGGGGTGGCCGGGCGTGGCGCGGCGGCGTGGCCGGGGGCAAACACCGTGCGCAGGGCGCGGTTGGCAAAGACCCGTTCGCGGGTCATGCGCGCCTCGAACCAGGTCAGGACCAGCGCGGTGGGCATGGCCACGGCCAGCCCCGCGGCGGTCGTCATCAACGCAACCCAGATGCCGCCGGCCAGCAGCGCCGGATCCACCGCGTTGCCGGCCTCCTGAAGGGTGCGGAAGGCCTCGATCATGCCCAGCACGGTGCCGAACAGCCCCAGAAGCGGCGCAAGCTGCGAGACCATGTCCAGCACGTTCAGCCCGCGTTCCAGCCCGGCAAAGCGCGCCTCGGCCTCGGCATCGGCGCGGTCCATCAGTTCCGGCCCGTGCCCCTCCAGCGCCATGGCGACCACCGGCGCCAGATAGCTGCGGCTTCGGTCCAGATGCGCGCGCGCAGTGGCCCGATCGTTGCGGTCCCAGGCTTCGATGGCCAGCGACAGCTCGACATGCCGTCCGACCCCGGCGGCCTTGTATTGCCACAGCTTGTAGAGGATCAGCGCCATGGTCGCGACCGAGGTCGCGATCAAAACCGCCACGACCGGGCCGCCCAGGTCCAGAATTGCGGTCAGTCTTTGCAGAAACGCATCCATCGGATCATCCAATCAATTCGGTCTCAAGGCGGCTGCGCAGCGTCAGACCGGACAGGCAGGCATCGGCCAGATCGCCGGGATAGGCGCAGTCCTGCACCCCGTTGATCAGGATCCGGCTGATCTGATTGCAGGCCAGGCCGGCGAATTTGAACTGGCGCACGCGGGGCCGCCCGGCGGGCAGGTCCTGGAAATCCAGCAGCGTCAGCAGGGCCACTTCGCCTTGCGCGCCGAACAGCACCGTTTCATAGACGGCGCCGCCGATATCGGCGGGGTGGGCGTTTTCGACCACGAAGCTCAGCAGGCAGCCCTGATCCTGGTCCACGGCCGAGCTAAGCTCGATCGTGACGCCGCCCGCGCCCTGCGTGTCTTCGGCACTGGCCAACCCCGCCCCCGCGATGGGGGGCAGGGCCAGCAGGACCGCCCGAACAAGATTTTGCATGGCTTTTGTCATGACGGGTCCTTTCCCTGAGGGGTTCAGAAGGTCTTGGCCACGGTCAGCTTGAAATTCCGGCCCGGCGAATTGCGGGTCGACAGGTTCGGCTGATAGGCCTTGTCAAAGATGTTCTCGATCCCCGCGCGCAGCTCGAACCCGGCCAGCGCGCCCTCTTGCGGCAGATAGGTCGCGCGCAGGGTGTTCACCCCGTATCCGGCAACTGGATCGCCCGAGGAATCGAGCCCCGACTTGGCTCCGAAGATCTCCCAGCTGACATCCAGGGTTTCGCCAAACCGCTTGCCCAGGGTGATCCGCGCCGAATCCGTGGGTTCGTTGCGCCACGGCGATCCGATGCCCGCCGCGCTGAATTCGGTGGCGCTGACGATGTTGGCGTTGAAATCGACGTAGAAGCCCGTGGCATGGGCATAGGAGGCCTCGATCTCGACGCCCTCGGTTTCGACCTTGGACAGGGGGTGGGACGGGGTGCCCGACACGTACGAGGTGATGTCCCACAGATCGGTGCTGTAGAGATTGACCTTGGCGCGCAGGGCGTCGCCGGCGGCGAAGATGTCGCCGCGGTCATAGGAAAAGCCGGCCTCCCAGGTGCGGGATTTCTCGGGCTGGGTCATGTAGAGCGGTGTGCCCAGATCGTCGATGATCGGCAGGCTTTCGGTATAGGCCCCGCCCGCGAACACCGCGAAGCCGCTGGCAAATTCATAACGGGCCGACAGGCCGCCCATCAGCGCGTCGTTGTCATAGCTGGCGTTGAAGGGCGCCGCCGCGTCGCCGTTGCCCTTGATGTCCTGCGTTTCGTACCGCAGCGCGGGCGTGACGGTCAGCTGGTCGCCGAACTGGATGTCGTCAACGGCAAACAGCGCGACGCGACGGTCGGTGCCACCCGGCGCCGATGGGGCATCCAGCCGCTCGCGGTCGATGAATTCCACCCCGAACCGCAGATCATGCGACGCGGCCCCGGTCTGGAAATACGCGCTGTTCTTGATCGTCAGCTTGGTGGTTTCGTAATTGTGCGTGGCATCGGCCAGCGCCCGGATGCCGGGGAAGAAGGGCGTTCCCTCCAGGCTGGACGAACCGGGCACATAGCTACTGTCGATGGACTGCTCGGAATAGCTGAGATTGACGTCCAGATCGACCAGATCGTTGCCGGCCGGCCGGTACTGATAGCGCAGAACGGCGATCCGGGTTTCGATTTCGCGGTCCACGTTGCCGAAGGCGTCCGCCGTCGTGCCGAAGGAATCATAGGGCACGTCGCGCTCTTCCGAGGAGGACTGGTTCCAGGTCGCGGTGATCGAATGTTCAAGGTTGTCGCCAAAGCTGTATTTCCCCTTGGCCAGCAGCGACGGCAGGGTAAAGGCGCTGTTGCCGATCGTGTCGCCGTTCCCGTCCTTCTGATCGCTTTGGTCGCGATAGGTGTAGTTGAACAGGAATTCGGTTTGCCGGTTGGGTTGCCACGCCAGGATCGACGACGAGGCAAAGCCGTTGCCGTTGGAATACCCCTCGAGCGTCTGGCGGAAGCGGAACCCCGGCTCGCCACCGGTAAAGTCGGACGCGTCCTTGGTTTCCAGCTGAACCACGCCGCCGACGACGCCCGAGCCGTATTCGAAGGACCCCACCGTGCCGCGGATGACCGAGACGCTTTTGTACAGCTGCGGATCGGTGAACATCTGGTTGCCGATCCGGTACAGCTCTTCCGCGCCGGTGGTCGCGCCGTCGACCAGGATCAGAACCTTCTGGTCGGTGCCGAAGGTGCCGTTGGCCCCGTATCCGCGGATATTGATGCCCGATCCTTGCGGGGTCGAGCCGTTCACCAGGGTGACGCCGGGAACCGAATCGATCAGTTCGGCCACCGTGTTGGCTTGACGGTCATCGATCTCTTCCTGGTCGATATTCGTGACCGGAACCGCGGTGGCGGTCTGGATCTCGCGTTTGCTTTCGCCCAGTTCCAGGGTCCCGAGGAACCCGTCATCCTGTTCCTGCGCCCAAACCATGGACGCCGTCAAACCAAGGCAAGAGGCCGTCCCAAGCAGGCCTGCAATATGAGTACGCGCACGCATTTCTGTCCCTTCGAAACAAGTGTGAGGACCGGAGATGCTTGCAGTTCGCTGGCGCTGGTCAGTTTTTTTTCTGTTTTTTGGAATCGCCTGTTCGCGGCGACTTGTGCTCGTTAATAAAGGTGACTAAAACAGTCAACATAATTTCGTGCCTGTAATTTTGGCACTGCCAGCAGGGCGCTGTTTGCGATCAGCACCCGGGCCAGCACCCCCTTGGAACCACGAAGAAGACGGGAAACCCGCTATGGAACAGGTGCTTATGGCTCCTCAGGATATTCGTGCTGCCTATGCGCAGAAGACAGGCCAGCGAGACCGCGATTTCGCGGAATCGCTGGGGTTGAGCGAGGGCCAGCTGGTCGCGTCCTTTGCAGGGCAGGGCGTGACGCGGCTGAACCCCGGCCTTGACGGGCTGTTCGGCCAGTTGGCCGGCTTGGGCGAGGTCATGGCGCTGACGCGCAACCCGTCCTGCGTGATCGAAAAGATCGGGCGATACGACAATTACCACAGCGGCCAGCATGCCGCGATGGTGCTGACCGAAGAGATCGACCTGCGTATGTTCCCCGCGCAATGGCGCCATGTCCTTGCCGTCGAGCGGGAAACCGAGGCCGGTCTGCGCCGCTCGATCCAGGTGTTCGATGCGGCCGGGGACGCGGTTCACAAGATCTTCCTGCGCGATGGCTCGGACCTGGGCCACTGGGACAGTTTGGTTCGGACACTGGCCGCCGAGGATCAAGGTCAGACGATGACGGTCGCGCCGCGCAAACCGGTCGAAGCGCCCAAGGCCAATGCCGACAAGGCCGACGCGCTGCGCCGCGAATGGGCCAAGATGACGGACACGCACCAGTTCCTGCGCCTGACCTCGAAGCTCAAGATGAACCGGCTGGGCGCCTATCGCATCGCGGGCGAACCGCTGGCCCGCGCGGTTGATCCCGCGGCGGTCACCGACCTGTTCGAACAGGTGCGGGACCGGCACATCGAGGTGATGATCTTCGTCGGCAACCGCGGCTGCATCGAGATCCACGGCGGCCCGGTGCAAAATCTTCAGCAGATGGGGCCGTGGTTCAACGTGCTGGATCCGGGCTTCAACTTGCATCTGCGCAGCGATCACATCGCCGAGGTCTGGGCCGTCGATAAACCGACCCAGCGCGGGCCGGCGATCTCGGTCGAGGCTTTCGACGCGGACGGCGCCCTGATCCTGCAGATCTTCGGGCGCCGCACCGGCGAGGCCGATCATCGCCCCGCCTGGGATGCGCTGGTGGCCGCGCTGCCCGGCCCGGCCGACACCGGAGCGGCATGATGCGGGGCCTGGTGACACTCTGCGCGGCATTGCTGGTTTCGGCGGCGGCCGCGCAGGCCGAGAGCAACCGCGTGATCGCCATCGGCAGTTCGCTGACTGAGATCGTCCATGCCCTGGGCCAGCAGCACCGGCTGGTCGGCCGTGACCGCAGTTCGACCTGGCCGCCCGAGGCGGCGGATCTGCCCGATGTCGGGTATCGCCGGGCCCTGTCGCCCGAGGGCGTGCTGTCGGTTGCCCCCGACCTGATCCTTGCGCTCGAAGGGTCGGGCCCGCCCGAGACCATCGCTGTGCTGCAGGAGGCCGGCGTGGATTACGTCACCATTGCCGACGAATTCTCGCGCGATGGCGTCATCGACAAGATCCGCGCCGTGGGGGCCGCGCTGGGGGCCGAGGCCGAGGCCGAAACCCTGGCGGCCGAAACCGCGCGCCGGCTGGACCGGGCGCTGGCCGAGGCCTCCGCCGCGCAGGGTGCGCCGGTGAAGGTGCTGTTCCTGCTTTCGGCACGGGGCGGCGAGTTTGTCGTCGGCGGGGCCGAGACCCAGGCCGACACCATCATCCGCATGGCCGGAGGCAAAAACGCGGCCGCCGATGTGACGGGTTTCAAGACGATGACGCCCGAAGCCATGGCCGCCACCGCGCCGGACGTGATCCTGATGATGGAGCGTCAGGGCGGGCCGATCCTCTCGGAGGAAGAGCTGTTCGCGCTGCCCGCGGTCCGGCTGACCCAGGCGGGGCGGAACCGGGCGCTGATCCGGATGCCCGGCACCTATCTGCTGGGCTTCGGCCCGCGCACCGCCGACGCGGTCATGGATCTGTCGGCCGCATTGCGAGGCGTCAGGGGCTCATGACGCTGGCACTGGACAACGGCGCGCCACCGTCCGCCGAGGCCCGCAGGTCGCGGGCGACATGGGTGACCCTGGCCCTGATCGGCCTTCTGGCCGTGACCAGCATGGCCAGCATCTCGGTCGGCGCGTCCGAGGCCTCGTTGAAGATGGCCGTGTCAGATCTGCTGCATGGCCGGGGCCTGTCGGATCTGAACCGGATCGTGCTGTGGGACATCCGCCTTCCGCGGCTGGCGATGGGCATCTTGGTCGGGGCGGCGCTGGCGGTTTCGGGCGTGGTGATGCAGGGGCTGTTCCGCAACCCGCTGGCGGATCCGGGCATCGTCGGCGTCAGCGCGGGGGCGGGGCTGGGCGCGATCACCGCCATCGTCTTCGGCAACCTTCTGCCCGCCGCCGTTCTGGCCTGGGTCGGCAGTGGCCTGATCGCGGTTGCCGCCTTTCTGGGCGGCTGGGCGTCGGTCCTGATCCTCTATCGCGTTTCGACGCGCCAGGGGCAGACCTCGGTGGCCACGATGCTGCTGGCCGGCATCGCCCTGGCGGCCCTGTCGGGCGCGGTGTCGGGGGTCATGGTGTACATCGCCGACGATCAACAGCTGCGCGATCTGACCTTCTGGGGCATGGGGTCGCTGGCCGGCGCGACCTGGACCAAGGTCGCCACCGCCGCGCCCTTGATCCTGGCGTCGATCCTGTGCGCGCAGCGTCTGGCCCGCGCCCTGAACAGCCTGGCCATGGGCGAAGCGGTGGCCCATCACATCGGCATTCCGGTGCAGCGCAGCAAGAACATCGCGATCCTGACGGTGGCCGCCGCCACTGGCGCGGCCGTGGCAGTGTCGGGCGGGATCGGGTTCATCGGCATCGTCGTGCCGCATCTGCTGCGGCTGGGCACCGGCCCCGATCACCATCGGCTGCTGGTGAATGCGGCCTTGCTGGGCGCCGCCCTGTTGCTGGCCGCCGACATGATCAGCCGGGTGATCGTGGCCCCGGCCGAGCTGCCGATCGGCATCGTCACGGCCATTCTGGGCGCGCCGGTGTTCTTCTGGATCCTGCTGCGCCGCCACGGATCGATGGGAATGTGAATGATGAAAGCTGAAAATGTCAGCGTCCGCATCGGGCGCAAGCAGATCCTGCGCGATGTGGATTTCCTGGCCGAACCCGGACAGGTCACTGCGATCATTGGGCCCAACGGCTCGGGCAAATCCACGCTGCTTAGGGCGCTGTCGGGCGACATCCCGTACGCCGGCCGTATCACCTTGAACGGTCAGGACATCGCGGCCCAGCAGCCCTGGGAACTGGCGGCGATGCGGGGCGTTCTTCCGCAATCCTCGGCAGTCGCCTTTCCTTTTACCGCGCTGGAAGTCGTGCGCCTGGGCCTGCCCGGCGGCCTGGCCGACGGCGACGACGCCCTGCCGTCGCGCGCGCTGGCGCATGTCGATCTTGCAGGGTTCGAGCCGCGCTCGTACCAGAACCTGTCCGGCGGCGAGCAGCAACGCGTGCAGCTTGCGCGCGTTCTGACCCAGGTCTGGAGCTCGGTGCGGCGCGACCGGCCGCGCTGGCTGCTACTGGACGAGCCCGTCGCCAGCCTGGACATCGCGCATCAGTTCACGGTTCTGCGCATCGCGCGCGAATTCGCCGATCAGGGCGGCGGCGTCGTGGTCGTGATGCATGACCTGAACCTGACCGCGTTGTTCGCCGACAAGGTCTGCGTGCTGTCGAACGGAGAGGTCTGGCGCACCGGCGCGGTTTCGGATGTCATGACCGACGAGGTGATGCGGCAGGTCTATGGTATCGATCTGCCGGTCAGCACGCTGCCGGCAACTGACGTTCCGTTTATCTTGCCGCAGGCGCTGGTTTGAGGCCCAAACCCCACTGAGCCAAACTGCATGGCAGCCAGATTTCATGCAGCAGGCGTACCAATCCAACGCACGGGCTCACGGGTTTCACCACGACGCGTGGGACCGCTATTCGGAATTTAGCGAAACCATTCTGCGAGAATTTCGAAACCGTGACCCCGGTTCGAAGTTGCGCTTGATGGGTCAAACGGCAGGTGCTTCACTTTTTTCAGTGCGGGGCGTGTTCACATGCGAAACGCGCTTAATACACCCGAGACGCTGACCCGATCTCGACGATCAGGCCCGTCCGCCTGATCGCTTTCGATCAACGAGAATCAGCGCCGAAGACGACCAACATGGAGAGATGCAACATGAACAAACTTGCTACGTTACTGGGGGGCGCATCGATGGCGGTCGCTGCCCCGGTTTTTGCTGCCGATATCGTGATCGGTGTCCCGAACTGGGCGTCGGTGAACGCCACCGCGCACATTCTTGAAGTCGTTATCGAAGAAAACCTGGGCCTTGATGTCGAATTGCAGAACGGGACCAACCCCATCGTGTTCGAAGCGATGGATTCCGGCGCGATGCACGTCCACCCGGAAGTCTGGATGCCGAACCAGCAGAACCTGCACGACACCTATGTCAAACAGAACGGCACAGTCGTGATGAACGAGAACCCGGTTCAGGCCGAGCAGGGTATGTGCGTTCCGACCTACATTGCCGAGGAATATGACATCAAATCCATCGACGACCTGAGCGATCCGGACAAGATGGCCATCTTCGACACTGACGGAAACGGTACCCCCGAGGTTTGGATCGGCGCACCCGGCTGGGCGTCGACCGTGGTCGAGAAGATCCGCGCCAAGTCCTATGGCTATGACCAGATCTTCGAGCTGACCGAGTACGAGGAAACCATCGCCTACGCTAATTTGGCAAACGCGACCAAGGCCGGCGATCCGTGGATCGGGTTCTGCTACAGCCCGCACTACATCTTCGTGACCCAAGAACTGACCGTGCTGGAAGAGCCGCCGCATGATCCGGCCACTTGGACGATCGTTCAGCCCACCGATGACCCGGACTGGCTGGACAAATCCGAGGCCTCGACCGCGTGGAACGGGGCAACTCTGCACCTGCACTACGCCAAAGAGCTTGAGGAAAATCACCCCGAGGTCGCGGCCCTGTTCCGCAACTACCAGATGCAGGGTGATGATCTGAGCGCGATGGGCAAGGCGCTGGCTGTGGATAACATGGAAGCAGCCGATTTCGCCCGCCAGTGGGTGGCTGAAAACGAAGACACCGTTATCGGCTGGCTGACGAACTAAATCACAAACGCATGGGGCCGTCGCGACTGATCGCGGCGGCCCTTTGCCTGTTTGCCGGGATGCAACCCCGTAGATGAGGGGCAAATGGACGAACCTGTCGTAAAACTAGAAAATGTCTGGAAAATTTTCGGTGCACGGGCCGAAGAAGCCATGGCTGCGGTCCGGAATGAAGGTATTGGAAAACCTGAAGTTCTTGAAAGATTCAATTGCGTGGTCGGCGTTCAAGGCGCCACGTTCGAAGTGCCGCGTGGCGAGATTTTTTGCATCATGGGCCTGTCGGGTTCAGGCAAGTCGACCCTTGTGCGCCATGTCAATCGCCTGATCGAACCCACGGCCGGAAAGATCGAGATCATGGGGCAGGACGTGTCCAAGATCTCCGAGTCCGAGCTGCGCCGCATCCGCGCCCAGCAGATCGGGATGGTGTTCCAGCACATGGCGCTGATGCCGCACCGCTCGGTGCGCGACAACGTGGCCTATCCGCTTGAGATCCGCAAAGTCTCGAAATCCAAGCGCTGGGCGGTGTCCGATCACGCGCTGGGACTGGTGGACCTGACCGGCTACGAGGACCGGCTGCCCAAGGAACTGTCCGGCGGGATGCAGCAGCGCGTGGGCATTGCGCGCGCGCTGGCCTCGGACCCGGAAATCCTGTTGATGGATGAACCATTCTCGGCACTGGACCCGCTGATCCGGCTGCAATTGCAGGATCAGTTCAAGGCGCTGGTTGCGCAGCTGAAAAAAACCACGCTGTTCATCACACATGACCTGGACGAGGCCATTCGCATCGGCCACCGCATCGCCATCATGAAGGACGGTGTGATCGTCCAGATCGGCACGCCCGAGGACATCGTGATGAACCCGGCCGACGACTACGTGCGCGAGTTCGTGCAGGGCATATCCAAACTCAAACTGGTCAAGGCGCATTCGATCATGGAGCCGCTGGACAGTTATTCCGGCCCGCTGGATGGCGCGCCGCGTGCCGATGAGGGCGCAGACCTCGACCAGCTGATCGACCTGGCCGTGAACACCGAGCTTCCGGTGGTGATCACCGATGGCGGTCAGGATGTCGGCGTCGTGACCAAACCACGCCTGTTGCGCGGAATTCAGGGGGGCAAAAATGACTGATGCAACCACGGAATTGAAAGTCACGGCCGCCTCCGACATCGAGGTGGACCGCGAGGCGCTGGATTGGTCGATCCATGAATTCGCCGGCCCCAACGGTGACTACTACGTCAACGCCTTTCACAAGATCCACGACGCGACCAGTCCGATCCCGAATACGTTCAACCTGTGGGCGGCGGTGCTGGGGCCGTTCTGGTCCGCCTCGCGGGCGATCTGGGGAATGTTCTGGACCTTCCTGATCCTTGAGATCATCGCCTGGGTGCAGATCGGTCGCGGTGCCTGGGGTAACCCGGGGGCCGATCTGGCCGAACGCGCGGCCCGTCAGCAGGAACGCGCAAATGAGCTGCTGGCCCGCGCGGCGGATGCAACCGAGAAGGCAGACATAGACCGGTTCAACAAACTGGCCGCGAATATCCAGAAAGCGGCGGACAGCAGCCTTGAGAAAGCGCAGCTGGCACAGTCCGAAGCCCTGGGGATCATGGTCACCGGGCTTCTGATGCTGCTGGTTTTCAAGCTGGTTCAGGGGTTCTACGCTGACCGGGTGTACGAAAAACAGTACTCGAACTGGCGGATCAACCCCGACAACACCGAAAGCGGCCGCTCGACTCGGAACACGGTACTGGGGGCAGTTCTGATCGCTGCGATCGGACCGCTGATCGTTTACAAATTCACGGTGAATGCCTCGCTTCCGCTGCTGGATGCCTTCCCCGAGAAACAAGTCTCCGAGATGATACTCGGGCCTGATCAGGGAACACTGTTCTCGGTCGTGGCCAGTTGGATGGAGGCCCGGATCGACGCTGCAGCCGCCGCGGGCGGAGACATTTTCGACGGGATCGTTGCCGGTGTGCGCTCGGTTCTGGACGGGCTGACCGTGGCCCTGATCGGGTCGCCCTGGCCGGTGGTCATGCTGGTGATCTGCGTGACCGCGTGGCGCGCGGCGGGTCCGCGCGTGGCGATCTTCACCGCCGCGTCGTTGGCCTATATCGCGCTGCTGGGCTATTGGGACGTGGCGATGGAGACGGTGGCTTTGGTGGGCGCGGCCGTGCTGCTGTGCGTCACCTTCGGCATTCCGCTGGGCATCTGGTTCGGCAAATCCAAACGCGCCTATCGCGCGGCCGAGCCTGTGCTGGACCTGATGCAAACCCTGCCGGCCTTCGTCTACCTGATCCCGATCATCGCCTTCTTTGGCACCGGCAACCCGCCGGGCATCCTTGCTACGATCATCTTCGGCATGCCGCCGGTGATCCGCCTGACGGCGCTGGGCATGCGCGGGGTGCCGGAAAGCATCAAAGAGGCCGCCGTGGCCTTTGGCGCCTCGAAATGGCAGTTGCTGAAGGACGTGGAAATCCCGCTGGCGCTGCCGTCGATCATGACCGGCGTGAACCAGACCATCCTGATGTGTCTGTCGATGGTCGTGATCATCTCGCTGATCGGCGGCGGGGGTCTGGGCAAGGAAATCCTTGAGGCGCTGCAATACGCGGCCAAGGGGCCGGGCCTGCTGGGTGGCTTTGCGATCCTGTTCCTGGCCATGGTCATGGATCGCATCGTTCAGGGCGCCTTCCGACGCGAAGACGAAAAGATCTGACGCGACAGCCGCCCCCCGGGTCACCCGTGGGGGCGGTTTCATTTAAGGGCGGGGAGACATGATGGCGGACCGCTACGAACAATCCATGATGGACAACCTGTACTGGTGGGGCGTGCCGACCCTGTTCCGGTGCCCCCATGTGGGGCCGCAGGACCAGGATATCGCCCTTGTGGGCGTGCCGCATTCCGCCGGCAACGGCACCACCGAGCGCGACCAGCATCTGGGCCCGCGTGCGCTGCGTCATGTCTCCGCCGTGCAGCGCCGGGTGCATTCGCTGTTCCAGATCGATCCGTGGTCGAGCGCGCGCATTGCCGATGTTGGCGACGTGCCGTTCCCGCGCGCCAACGACAACGAGGATTGCATCGAGCGTATAACCGCCTTCTACCGTGACATCGACGCCGCCGGTGCGCGGCCCGTTTCGGTGGGCGGCGATCACTCGATCACGGGCGGGATCGTGCAGGCGCTGGGCCGAGGCGAACTGGCGGGCGGGCAACCGGTCAGCTTTCTGCATCTGGATGCGCATACGGATGTGTTCACCAAGGTCGATCATTTCCTGGGGGCCAAGAAGTCCGCCGCGCATTGGGGGGCTTACTTGGCCGATCAGGGGCAGGTGGACCCGACCCGGTCGATGCAGATCGGGTTGCGGGGCCATCCGCGCAGCCTGGACTGGCTGCAGCCTTCATATGACTATGGCTACAACATCGTCACCATGCGCGAGTTCCGCCAGCGTGGCTTGGCCGATGTGGTGGCCCAATCGCGCGAGGTTCTGGGCGACCGGCCGGTCTACATCACCTTCGATCTCGACTGCCTTGATCCGACCATCGCGCCGGGCGTGTCGAACCTGGAACCCGGCGAGAAGGGTTTTGACATCGACGAAGCCGTAGGCATTCTGCATGCCGCGCGGGGGCTCAACATCGTCGGCGGCGATGTGGTCTGCATGATGCCGACCAAGGACAGCCCCAACAACATCACCGCGCTGACGGCGGCGGCGGTGATGTTCGAGATGATCTCGATGATCGCCGAGAACGTCGCGCGGGCCTAGCGCCGCGCGTCGATCGCCTGGGCCAGCACGCACAGCAGTTCGAACATCAGCGAAATGCCCAGCCACGCGGTGCCGCCCGCCGGGTCGAACGGCGGCGAGACCTCGACCAGATCCGCGCCGACAAGGTTCAGACCGTCCAGCTTGCGGATGACCTGCTGGGCCTGAAAGCTGTTGGGGCCTCCGATCTCGGGCGTGCCGGTGCCGGGGGCATGGGTGGGGTCCACGAAATCGATGTCATAGGTACAATAGCAGGGCGCGTCGCCGACGATGGAGCGGACCTCGGCCATGACATCGTCGATGCCGCGGTCGAACAGCTCTTCGATGCGAATGATGCGGATGCCCTGCGCCTCGCCCCATTCGATATCCTCGGTGTTGTAGGCAGTGCCGCGAATGCCCACCTGCACGAACCGTTCGGGATCGACCAGCCCTTCTTCGACCGCGCGGCGGAACGGGGTGCCATGGGTATATTTGTGCCCGCCGAAATAGCTGTCGAACAGGTCGGTATGGCTGTCGAACTGGATCAGCCCCAGCGGGCCGTCGCTGGCCAGCGCCCGCAGGACGGGCAGGGTGGTCAGGTGATCGCCGCCGGCCGTTAGGGGCACGATGCCGCGCAGCATCAGGTCGGTGTAGAAGCGGGTGACGCGGTCCAGCGTATCCTCGATATCCACCGGGTTGGGCGGCACGTCACCCAGGTCGGCACAGTTGACCAGCTCGAACGGGGCAACCCCAGTCACCGGGTTCATGGCGCGGATCATGGTGGATTGGTCGCGCAACTGCCGCGGCCCGTGCCGCGCGCCGGGCCGGTTGGTGGTGCCCCCGTCCCAAGGGATGCCGACCAGCCCAAGCTCGACCAGGTCCATCCGGTCGTCGTCCGAGGTCAGGGCCGGCAGGCGCATGAAGGTGGGGACACCGGCAAAGCGGGCCAGTTCCATCGCCGAGACGGGTTGAAAGAACGCATTTGCCATGGGGCCCCCTGTGTCGTGGTTTGCCCGAGCCTAGCGCCAAGCCCGCGTCAAAAACACCCGGTCCGCGACACAACGGCGTCGGATCAGGACAGAATCCGGAAATTGGCGCGGATCTCGGCCTCCTGTTCGGGGCTGAGGTATTGCGGATGATGCGTGCGCAGGATTTCACGCGCGCGGTCGCGGGCGGTGGACCAGGCATCGCGCGCGCCGCTGTCCTGCCAGCTGCGCGGCTCGGCCCGGTCGGCAAGGGCGGGGTAGAAATAGTCGCGCTCCATCGCTGCATGGGTGTGGGCGCTGCCCAGGAAATGGCCCTCGCCCAGAACCGACTGGCAGATCGCGTCAAAGCCCAGGTTTTCTTCGGTCACCTCGATCCCGCGCAGGGCGCGATAGGTATGCGAATGCATCTCGTCATCCAGCACGAACCCCTCGAAACTGACCCCCAGCAGCGAGGCCGTCATGCCCGAGCTTTCGTAGATCAGGTTGCCCCCGGCCAGCGCGGCGGCCAGCGAGGTGATGCCTTTCTCGGCGCCATATTGCGCGTCGATGGCCTTGGCATCGGTCATCGAACAGGCCACGCCCGAGGGCAGCCCCAACCAGTTGGTGATCTGGGCCGAGGCCGCGTTCAGCACGGCGGTTTCGCCACTGCCGCCCGAAAAGGCACCGGTGCGCAGATCGATGATGAAGGGCCAGTTGGAAAACACCATGGGAAAGCCCGGCCGGATCGCGTTGACCATGACCAGGCTGGCCAGGGTTTCGGCCAGCGACTGGGCCAGAAACCCGGCCATGGTGGCGGGCGCGGTCGCCCCGGCCTGGGCGGCGGTGATGCAGGACATCGGAATGTTGTGCGCGATGCATTCATAGACCACGTCCACCGCATCTTCGCCGTATCGCAGGGGCGAGATCACCGGGCTGATATGCGCCTTCAGGAACGGGCGTTCCGCAAAGGCGCCCTGGCCTCCGGCGGCGATATCCAGCATCCGCACGATGGGCGCGACATGTTCGGCCAGCGTGAAAGAGGTCGCCACCGGTTTGGTGGTATTCCGGATCAGTGCATAGGCGGTATTCACGTCCAGATCGAAATTGTCCGGCACGTCGGTGGCGACGCAGCATCGTGTGAACCAGCTGACATTGGCCAGCGTGTCCTGAAGGCGGGTGAAATCATGCAGATCGGCCAGCGTCGACGGGCGATAGAGCCCGCTGTCCAGATCCAGCGTCTGGACCGCTGCGCCGCCAGTGCCGAAATGCACGCGGTCGCCGCCCACCTCGATCGACCGGGCCGGGTCGCGCCCGTGCAGGTTTAACCGCTTGGCGGCCTGCCAGACCGCGCCTTCGACCATCGAGCGAGGAAAGACCAGCCGCCCCGGCGGGCCGGGCCGCGCGCCGGCGGCGATCAGGTCTTGTGCCAAACGGTCGGGCACTTCGCCCATGCCCAGCCTTTCCAGCAGGCGCAGGGCGGTGTCGTGGATCGCCGCGATCTCGGGCAAGGTCAGGGGTTTGTACTGCCCACCGGTCTGGCCGGGCGGGCAGGGGTCAAAGGCCGGTTTGGTCGCCCGTTGCGCCAGCCTGGCCCGCCGCCCGCCGCGTTTGCCCTGTTCTGGCATCTTCGAAGGCTCCTGATCCGATCCTGCCATGCAGAGTACGCGGCAACGCGGGGTGCGGCCAAAGCGGAAATGCCGTTTTGAGAAATCTCAATCCCCGTTTCGATTTTTCGGGACCGGCCACTGCGCCATTGCCCGCCCGTCGCACCGTTCGGCAGGGTTCGGGGAACGTCAGAAGGAGCACACCCATGAAATCGCGCACCAAGGTCGTGGTGATCGGCGGCGGAATCGCCGGCTGTTCAACCCTGTATCACCTGACGCAGGAAGGCTGGAGCGACGTAGTTCTGGTAGAGCGCAACGAGCTGACATCCGGCACCACATGGCATTCGGCCGCGCAGGTGACGAATTTCGGAATGAACCAGACGATGGTGGGGCTCAAGTCGCATTCGATCCGCCTGTACAAGGAACTGGCCGAGGATCCGGACTATCCGATCAACTACCATCATGGCGACGGTGGCATCCGGTTGGCCAATACCGAAGCGCAGATGCAGGGCTATCGCCATTTCGCTTCGATGGCGCGGGGTATGGGCGTGTATTTTGAGGTGATCGACGCACAGGAATGCGCCCGTCGCCACCCGCTGATTTCCATCGACAATCTGTTGGGCGGGTTGTGGGATCCGCTGGACGGAGACATTGATCCCGCCCAGCTGTGTCAGGCGCTGGCGCGGCGGGCGCGCAAGGCCGGGGCCGAGGTTTATCGCAACACGCCGGTCACGGCCCTGACCCAGCACAGGGACGACACCTGGACCGTTCATACCGAGCACGGCGACATCGACTGCGACATCGTGGTTAACGCCTGTGGCTACCGCGTGAACGAGGTTGGCGCGATGATGGGCGTGCACCATCCCGTGGCCTCAATGGAGCACCAGTATTTTCTGACCGAGGAAATCCCCGCGATCCGCGATGCCGGCCACCGCATGCCGCTGCTGCGCTGCCCGATCAGCGATTACTACTGCCGGCAGGAAAAGAGCGGGCTGCTGTTGGGCTTCTACGAACAGGACTGCAAGACTTGGGGCATGGACGGGATAGACCCGAATTTCGTCAACGCGCTGTGCCCGGACGATCTGGACCGGGTGACCGATGTTCTGGAAGGCGCGTTTGCCCGCATGCCCGCGCTGATGGAGGCCGGGATCCACACGGTCGTCAACGGCCCGATCACCTACACGATCGACGGCGCGCCTCTGGTCGGGCCGATCCCCGGCAAGCGCAACGCATTCTGCATCATCGGCCTGCGGGCCGGGCTGGGCGAGGGGGGCGGCCACGGCTGGCTTCTGGCCCAGCAGATCGTGCATGGCGAGGCCTGTTATGACACCTGGTGCCTCGACCCGCGCCGGTTCGCCGGGCACGCCAATGTCGAACTGACCGCGCTGAAGGCGATCGAGGACTACCAGAACGAGTTCCGCTTTCACTTTCCGCACGAACACCGCTCCGCCGGGCGGCCTGCCAAAACCACGCCGCTGACCCCGGTTCTGGCCGCCGAGGGCGCGGAATTTACCGTGGTGAATGGGTGGGAGCGGGTCGAGTACATCAAGCCCACGCCCGATTTCATGCCGACGCTCAGTTTCGATTTTGACGAAACATTCGACGTAGTCGCCGCCGAGGTTGCCAATGTGCAGCAGAATGTCGGGCTGGCCGAGGTCAACGGGTTCAACCGGATCGAGATCACCGGTGCCGACCGGCATGCGTTCCTCGACCGGATGATCTGCGGCGCGCTGCCTCGTCGCCCGGGTCGGGTGGGGTTGGCCTATCTGCTGAACCTTCAGGGTATGGTCAAGGCCGAGGCGACCATCGCAAATCTGCCCGCCAGTGACCGGGGGCCGGATCGGGTTTGGTACGGCTCGGCCGCAGCGGCCGAACTGCATGACATGGATTGGCTGTCCCGGCACATCGCCCCCGACGAGGACGTGCACCTGCGCAGCCTGACCAACGACCAGACCATCCTGGTTCTGGCCGGACCACGGGCGCGTGACGTGCTGTCGGCCTGTTCGCGCGGGGATTGGTCGCGGGACGCCTTCCCGTGGCTCAGCGTACGCGAGTGCTTTGTCGGCATCGCGCCCGCCACCGTGATGGGCGTCAGTTTCTCGGGCGAACTGGCCTATGAGATCCATGTGCCCAACGCCTCGCTTTATGCGGCCTATCTTGCGCTGCGACAGGCCGGACAGGCCTTTGGCCTACAATTGTTCGGCGCGCGGGCGATCGAGTCGATGCGGGTGGAGAAGACCTTCCTGCATTGGAAGGCCGACCTGATCACCGAATATGACCCGTTCGAAACTGGGTTGGGCCGCTTTGTTAGGCTGGACAAGCCGGAGTTCATCGGGCGCGCGGCGCTGATCGAACGGCAAGCCAATGGGCCGTCGCGCAAGCTGGTTGCCCTGCAAGTGCAGGCCACGCACGCGCCCGCGCAACCCGGTGCGTCGCTGATGGTCGGGGATCGGGTGGTGGGAACGGTGACCTCAGGCGACTGGGGGCATCGCACCGGGCTGAACCTGGCGCATGCCTTTGTCGAGCCGCACCTGTCAGCCGAGGGCAGCGAGATGATGCTGGACCTGTGTGGTGACAGGGTTCCGGCGCGGGTGATCCCTGCCTGCCCCTACGATCCCGAGTTCACCCGCATGCGCAGCTAATGGGTGTGACCAACATTCACCATTGCCCGAAAGCAAAAACTCTGTTTCGCTAGTTTCGATGAAATCGAAATTGCGGGAGGGTTTTGCCCCGTGTCCAAAACACTGAGCCTGCGCTGGTTGGAAGTGTTCCGCCTGATCGCCAAGTCCGGTTCGATTCAGCAGGTGGCCTCGGAAACGGGTTTGTCGATCAGCACCGTTTCCAACCATCTTCGCAGCCTGGAAGACGCCCTTGGCATCGCACTGGTGGATCACGGCCGTCGTCCGATGAGCCTGACACCGGCTGGCGAGGTATTTTCGCGCTATGTACGCGATGGCCTGACCGTGTTGAAGCGGGGCGAGGCCGAGATCCGGTCTGGCAACTGGCGCCACGCCACCGATCTGCGGCTGGCCCTGGTGGATGATTTCGACAACCAGATCGCGCCTGAACTGATCCGGTTTCTGGCCCATGCGCTGCCGCGCTGCAATTTCCGGCATTTCACACGGCCCAGCCACGAGATCATCGAGAAATTGCAGGAGCACAAGCTGGACGCGGGCGTGGCGACCCGACCGCCGGGCGGCACACAGGGCCTGATCGAATATCCTTTGATGCGGGATCCGTTCATCGTGATCGTGCCCGAAAAGTTCAAGGGCGAGGTGCAGGATCTGTTCTCGCCCCATTCCGACCTGCCGCTGCTGCGGTATTCGCGAGACTACACGATCGGCAAGCAGATAGAGATCCAGCTGACGCGCAACAAGTACAACCTGCCCAACCGGTTTGAGCTGGAATGCAACCAGTCGATCATGGGGCTGGTCGCCGAAGGCAGCGGATGGGCGATCACCACGGCCGGGTGTTTCCACCGGGCGCATCGCTATCATGACTCGGTGCGGGCAACCCCTTTTCCGGGTCGAAACTTTGTCAGGATCGTTTCCCTGTTTACGACCGAGGTCTATCCGGACACCACCTCAAAACTGATCCACAAGGCCCTCAGCAGCTTGATCCGGCAGTATTTCACCGAGCCGATGTGCAAACGGCATTTGTGGCTGAAGGGTGATTTCCGGACGATGGAAGATCAGGCCGCCTGACCTAGGCATACGGATCACGCCGAAACAATAGGACCCAGAGACTGTCGTTCGACGATATGAGTATACAGGTGTTCACCGGCCGCCGGGGACCTTTTTTCAACCATTTCGATCAAGGCCTTGGCGGCTTTTCCGCCCATTTCCCGATGCGGCACATGCACGGTTGTCAGCGCCGGGCGCAGGATCCGGGCCAGTTCGATGTCATCGAACCCGGTGATCGAGACATCCTGCGGCACTTTCAGCCCCATGTCCTGAGCCCTGAGCAAAGCGCCGGCGGCCAACACATCGTTGCCGCACATGACAGCCGTCGGCGGCGCGTCCTGCGACATGAGACGCGCGAAGGCTTCTGCGCCGTTTTCGATCTCGTACGGGGTCTCGAAGACCTGAAGCACCTGCGGGTCAAGCCCTTGCTGCCGAACAGCGTCGCGCACCCCGTCCAACCGAAGGCGTGCGCGGTCGTTGCCGTGGGTGATACCCGATATCACTGCAAGCCGCCGGTGCCCGAGGTCGAGGACCCTTTTTGCCAGCTCGTACATGGCCGCACGGTTGTCGAAACCGATGGAGGGCAGACGTCCGTCCGGGGAAAATGACCACGCGACCAGCGCCGGAATTTCTCGGTGCTCAAGAAATTCGTAGATGCGTGGCGCCCGGTCGTGTCCGATCAGCAGCAGGCCATCGGCGCCGCGGGCAACCAAAGTACGGATCTGCTCTTCTTCGGTGGCCGGTTTGTAGGCCGAACTGGATACCAGCAGCGTATATCCATGTTGGTGCAGCTCTTCCTGAAAGGCCTGCAAGCCGCGCGCAAAGATGGCGTTCTCCATCGTCGGGATGATCGCGCCGATGGTAAACGTGCGTTTGGCCGCCATGACCCGAGCCGCGAAATTTGGTGTATAGCCCAAGGCTTCGATCGCCGACTGCACGCGTTCGCGGGTCGCTTCTACAACCCGATCCGGTGTATTGATGCAGCGCGAGACCGTAGCCGTGGAAACGCCCGCCTTTCTGGCAACGTCATCCAGTGTCGGGGCGGGCTTCAGCTTCGACATTTCCAAACCTAATCTTTGCTCTGTCCAATTCTAACCGGATCGGGTTGGCAATGAAAGTTGAAATGTAAGCGCTTGCATTTTCCATGTAAGCGCTTACAAATGGCATCAGTGCCGATTCTACCCGGAGTCCCGAAAATGTTTCTTGCCGCATCCGCCATCGTCTTCGTCGTCTATTTCGCGAACGTGGCGCTGGGTGCGTTCGCAGGCCGCGCGTTTCTTGGGGACGTGGGCGAGATGCTGGTTCTGTTCGCGGCGTCGATCCTGTTCGTTGTCGCAATTCTGAAAAAAGAGGCCGAACGCGAGGAGAACGGCGGCTGAATTTTTCCAATGGGAGGGCAATCAATGAACAAAGATCAAATGGAACTGGCGTCAGCTGAACGCCGCAATTTCCTGAAACTCAGCGCCAGTGGCGCGTTCACGGCCGCACTGGTGGCGGGCGCAAGCGGCGTGTTGTGGTCATCCGAGGCCGCGGCGCAGACCGCGAAGGAGGAAAAGGAACGCGAACAAGCTGCCGAGCATGTGATGACGGTCGCTACGGCCTATGTGCTGGGCGCCTCGCGCAGCTATCCGATCATGCAACTGGATCTGAAGGAGAACATCCAGAACGCAACCAACGGCAAGGTCTATGTCAAGCTGGCCCCGGGCGGGCAGCTGGGCGCGGGCGGCGCGTTGGTGCAGAAGGTGCAGGGTGGAACCATCCAGGCGGCGCAGCATTCGCTGTCGAACTTCGCACCCTTCGCTTCGACCGTGGACCTGATCAACATGCCGTATCTGTGCGGCTCGAACCAGCGGTTTACCAACCTGGTGCATTCCGACACCTGGAAGAACGAAGTACACCCCAAGGTCGAGGCCGCAGGCTTCAAGGCGCTGTTCTATGTCGTGATCGACCCGCGCGTCGTGGCCGTGCGCCAGGGCGGAAATGCCATCATCACCCCCTCGGACATGAGCGGTGTGAAATTCCGCGTGCCCGGGTCCAAGATGCTGCAGCAATACTACCGCATGGCCGGTGCCAACCCGACGCCTGTTGCCTGGGGTGAGACCCCCTCGGCCATCAAGCAGGGCGTGGCGGATGCGCTCGACCCGTCGGTCGGCGCGCTCTACGTGTTTGGCTTCAAGGACATTCTGTCCCACGTCACCTTCACCCAGGCGGTGCCGGACAGCCAAGTCTATTCCTGCAACCTGGAATGGTTCAGCTCGATGCCGGCCGACGTGCAAGAGGGCATCATGTGGGGCTCGGAGATGACCAGCCACCAGAACCTTGCCAAGGTCCCCTCGGCCCGCGCCCATGCCATGGCCGAGTTGAACAAGGCCGGAGTCGAGTTCCACTCGCTGACCGACGACCAACTGGCCGAGTGGCAGGAGGCCGGCGGTTATCAGCGTTCGGAGTGGGACCCCTTCAAGACCGAGCTGGCCGGGTCGATGGATGCCTTCGAAAAGCTGGTCGAGGCGGCCGGAACCCAAGGCAAATACTACGTCCACGACGCCTGATGCGGATCGGGCGGGCGCCGGACGTCTGCCCGCCTTTTCGCCAGACCTGCAGGGCCTGAGCTTTCAGGCCCATCCCCCCAGCCTTGCCGAGGGAAGCGATGTCCTTACTCAAAACCATAGACCGCAACGCCGAACGCTGGCTGCTGCTGGTATTTTACGTGATGCTGGTCATCACGATGGCAATCGAGGTGCTGCGGCGCGAGATCTTCGCCTATTCCTCGATCTGGGGCGAGGAGATCGTCCGCTATTCCTTCATCTATCTGGCCTGGATCGGCGCGGCGGCGGCGGTCAAGGAACGCGCCCATATCCGGATCGACGTGATCATGCATTACCTCGGGCCGCGGCCCAAGGCGGTGCTGTATATCTTTGGTGATCTGGTGATGTTCGCGGTGGCGGTCATCGCGCTCTACTGGTCCTACGAGGCGGTTCATGTCTCGGCCAAATTCGGCTCGGTCACTGACGGGCTGCGGGTGTCGAAGGTGTGGTTCCTGATGGCGGTGCCGACGGGCTTTGCCCTGATGATCTGGCGCCTGATCCAATCGTTGACGAATGACATCAAAAGCCTTCGTGACGGCACGCCCGTTTTCGAAGGCGACAAGCTGTTTGACTGAGGAGAAACCGGATGCTGTGGAGTTCTCTCAATCAAACGGTCGAACTGGGCTGGGATTTCTACCTGCCCGTGATCCTGTTCGTCGGCCTGATCGCGCTGGCTGTTCCGGTCTGGGCCGCAATCGGCTCGGCTGCGATCGTGATGCTGATCATGTCGGGCGACCTGCCGCTGAGCCTTGTCGGCGAAAGCCTGTTCACCGGCATCGACGCCTTTGCCCTGACCGCGGTGCCGCTGTTCATCCTGACCGGTGACGTACTGGTGCGAACCGGGCTGTCGCGCAAGTTTCTGGACGTGGCCGAGGCGCTGACCTGTTTCGCCAAAGGCGGGTTCGGTTCGGCCACGGTTCTGGTCTGCGGCATGTTCGCGGCCATCTCGGGGTCCGACGCGGCAGGAGCGGCGGCGGTGGGTCGGATGACGATCAACCGACTGGTCGAAAGCGGCTATCCGCGCCCCTATGCCTGTGCGCTGGTGGCGGCGGGGGCCTGTACCGGGATCCTGATCCCGCCCTCGATCGCCTATATCATCATCGGGCTCGTGCTGGGCATCTCGGCCTCGACCCTGTTTCTGGCTGCTCTGATCCCGGGGCTGGCGATCCTGATCTCGATCCTCGTGACCAATATCATCATGAACCGTCTCTACGCCTATGAGGGCGGCGGGATGATGACCATGGGCGAATGGCTGGCCAACCTGGGCAAGGCGCTGAAGTCGGGCTGGTACGCCTTCATCGTGCCGGGCATCATCTTCTATGGCATCTTTTCGGGTCGCCTGACCCCGACCGAGGCTGGCGCGACCGCCGTCGTCGTCACCATCATCATGGGGTTCATCCTGCGCACGCTGACGCTGGCGGACTTCCCGTCGATGCTGGTCAGCTCGGCCAAGGTGAACGGGGTTATCCTGCCGATCATCGCCTTCTCGGCCCCGCTGGCCGAGGCGCTGGCGATCATGGGCGTGCCGCAGGGCTTCGTGGCCTCGGTGACCTCGCTGACCGAGGATCCGTTCCTGCTGATCCTGCTGATGATCGGCATTCTGATCGCGGCCGGTTGCGTCATGGAGACGACACCGAATATCGTCATCCTAGCCCCGATCCTTAAACCGCTGGCGGACAATATCGGCATGAACGAGATCCAGTTCTGCATCATGATGATCACCGCCTTGGGGGTGGGCTTCATTACGCCGCCACTGGGGCTGAACCTGTTCGTGGTGTCGGGGATCACGGGTGAATCCATCCTCAAGATCGCGGCCCGCGCCGTGCCCTTCGTGCTGACCATGCTGATCGTCGTCATCCTGATCGCCTACGTTCCGGCGCTGTCGACCACTTTGCTTCCTGAAATCTACCAATAGGATCTTCTGAATATGTCGCGTGAATACCTCAAGAAGGCCACCCTGACCGCACAATCCCACGCGTCCGAGGTGCATGACACGGTCAAGACCATTCTGGCCGACATCGAGGCCGGCGGCGACGCCAAGGCGATGGAATACGCGGCCAAGTTCGACAAGTTCGAGGGCAACGTACTGATGACCCCCGCGGAAATCGACGCCGCCTGCGCCCGGGTGCCGGAAAAGCTCAAGGCCGACATCCGCTTTGCCCAGGACAACGTGCGCCGCTTTGCCGAAGCGCAGAAGGCCACCGTGTCGGATGTGCAGCTGGAAATCGTGCCGGGCTTCATCGCGGGGCAGAAGGCCATCCCGGTCGATGCGGCGGGCTGCTATGTGCCCGGCGGACGGTACAGCCACGTCGCCAGCGCCATCATGACCGTGACCACCGCCAAAGTGGCGGGGTGCCGTCACATCACCGCCTGTTCACCGCCCCGCCCGGGCGAGGGCGTTGCCCCGGCGATCGTCTACGCCGCCCATATCAGTGGCGCTGACAGCATCCTGGCCATGGGGGGCGTGCAAGGCGTGGCCGCCATGACCTATGGCCTGTTCGGGTTGCCGCGCGCCAACATCCTTGTGGGGCCGGGCAACCAGTTCGTGGCCGAGGCCAAGCGAATACTGTACGGCAAGGTCGGCATCGACATGATCGCGGGCCCGACCGACAGCCTGATCCTGGCGGATGCCACGGCCGACCCCTTCGTCGTGGCCACCGACCTGGTCAGCCAGGCCGAGCATGGCTACAATTCGCCCGTCTGGCTGGTGACCGATGACCGCGATCTGGCAACCCGGGTGATGGAGCTGGTTCCGACGCTGATCGCCGATCTGCCCGAGCTGAACCGCGACAACGCCGCCGCCGCCTGGCGCGACTATGCCGAGGTGATCCTGTGCGCGGACCGCGAAGAGATGGCCGCCTGTTCCGACGACTACGCCCCCGAGCACCTGACCGTGCAGGCCGCGGATCTGGATTGGTGGCTGGATCGGCTGACCTGCTATGGTTCGTTGTTCCTGGGCGAAGAAACGACCGTGTCCTATGGCGACAAGGCCACCGGTACGAACCACGTCCTGCCCACGTCAGGCGCGGCCAGCTATACCGGCGGGCTGAGCGTGCACAAATACATGAAGATCGTCACCTGGCAGCGGGCCACGCGCGAGGGTTCGAAACCCATCGCCGAGGCGACCGCGCGGATTTCGCGTCTGGAAGGGATGGAGGGCCACGCCCGCGCCGCAGATGTGCGCCTGGCCAAGTATTTCCCGGACGAAACCTTTGACCTGACCGCAGATGAATGACCCCCGCGACCTGTTCGATCTGACCGGCCGGGTGGCCTGCGTCACTGGCGCCAGTTCGGGGCTGGGCCGGCGCGTTGCGCAGGTGCTGGCGGCTGCAGGCGCGCGGGTGGTGGGCGTTGCCCGCCGGGCCGAGGCATTGGCCGAGTTGCAGGCCGAGATCGGTGCAGGCTCTGCGGTGGTCGCAGGTGACGTGGCCGACCGGGACGGCCTGCCATCGCTGGTCGAACAAATCTCGGCCCCGTTCGGCGCACCGGATATCGTGGTTCATGCCGCCGGGGTGAACTCGCGACAGGCCGCCGATGACGTCACGCCCGAAGGCTGGGACGCGACACTGGGCCTGAACCTCGGTGCGCCGTTCTTCCTCAGCCAGGCCATGGTACCTGTGATGAAGGCGCGTGGTTGGGGCCGGATCGTGAACTTCGCCTCGCTGCAGACGACGCGGGCCTTTCCCGGCGGGATCGCCTACGGGGCCAGCAAGGGCGGGATCGCCCAGCTGACCCGCGCCATGGCCGAGGCCTGGTCGTCCCACGGGATCACCGCCAACGCCATCGGGCCGGGCTTCTTTCCGACCGAGCTGACGCAGGCGGTGTTCGATGACCCCGCCCGCGCGGCCCGCAACGCGGCGCAGACATGCATCGGTCGCAATGGCCGCATGGACGACATCGACGGGCCGATCCTTTTTCTGTGCTCGCAGGCATCCGACTATGTCACCGGGCAGATCCTGATGGTTGACGGGGGGTTCACGGCGAAATGAAAGCTCTGGTTTATGAAGGTGTCGAACGCCTGGTCTACCGCGACGTACCGGACGCCGCGCCGCAACTTGGCGAGCACCTGATCCGGGTCGAGGCCGCTGGGATCTGCGGGTCCGACATGCATGCCTATCTGGGCCATGATGCGCGCCGCCCGGCGCCCTTGATCCTGGGTCACGAGGCGGCGGGCACCGTGATCGGCGGCCCCAAGGACGGAACGCGGGTCACGATCAATCCGCTTGTAAACTGCGGGCAGTGTCCGGCCTGCCAAGCGGGACGGGAAAACCTGTGCCCCGACCGTCAGATCATCTCGATGCCCCCGCGCGAAGGTGCCTTTGCCCAATATGTTTCGATGCCCTGGGACAATCTGGTCGAGGTGCCGGACCATGTACCCTTCGCCAAAGCCGCCTTGGCCGAGCCGCTGGCAGTCAGCTGGCACGCCGCACGCCTCGCGCTCGAGGCGCTGCACCCGGCGATGGAGCGTCATGCGCTGGTGATCGGGGGTGGGGCGATTGGCCTTGCGGCCGCGCTGGCGCTGCGGGCGATGGATGTCGTGGATGTGACCGTGGTCGAACCCAACGACCTGCGGCGGACGTTCCTGCAAAGGCTGAATTGCGCCAAGGTCGTAGCTGAAGCGCAGGGCGACTTCCCGATCGTGGTCGATGCCGTGGGCTTTGCCGCCACCCGTGCGGTGGCCTCGGAACGGGCCCAACCCGGCGGGGTGATCGCGCATGTGGGCCTGGGCGAGGACGCCGGCGGGCTGGACGTACGGCGCATGACCCTGCAAGAGATCACCTTCATCGGAACCTACACCTATACCGCGCAGGATTTCCGTCAGACCGCCCAGGCCATCTTTGACGGCGCGCTGGGCCCTCTGGACTGGATCGAAGAACGCGATCTGGCCGATGGCGCCCGGGCCTTTGCCCAGCTACGCTCGGGCGAGGTCGCGGTTCCGAAAATCGTGCTGTCCCCGTGGGCCTGACCGCCCGAAACTGGAGGTAAACATGTATAAAAAAATTCTTGTCCCCATGGCGCTTGATCACGGCATTTCACCGCAAACGCTCGAGATCGCCCGTGCCTTGGGCGGCGGATCCGCCGAGATCGTGGCTCTGCATGTCTATGAGATGCCTCAGGGATCGGTCAGCGTCTATCTGGACAAGGATGCCGTGGCCGATGGCTTTGCCCGGGCCCGCGAAGTCCTGATGGAAAAGCTGAAAGGCCTGCCGGATGTAAAGCCCGAACTGGTCAAGGGCCACACCGCACGCACGATCATCGACTATGCCAACGACCACGGGTTCGATTGCGTCGTCATCGGCTCGCACCGGCCCGGTCTGACCGACTATTTCCTTGGCTCCACCGCGTCGCGCGTGGTGCGGCATGCAAAATGTGCCGTCCACGTCCACCGCAGGGCCTGACCCGTCCATCGCGCCCTCGGCGCCCCAACCTAGGAACAGAAGTTTCGACATGAACATAGACAAGAAGATCACCGAAGATCTGGTGGCCAACGACATCTCGTTCGTCACCACGGTGCCGTGCAAGCAACTGGCCGGCGTCATCGCCGAGATCGACGCCCACGACTCCATCTACCACATCCCCTCGAACAAAGAGGACGAGGGCATGGGCCTGTGCGCTGGGGCCTGGATGGGCGGCAAGCGACCCGCGATCATCATGCAGAACACCGCGATCGGGGTCACGATCAACACGCTGGCGACGCTGATCCAGTATTACCGGATGCCGCTGCCGATGCTGATCTCGTATCGGGGCGAACTGCGCGAGCCCATCGCCTGCCAGGTCGAGATGGCCGTTCACACCAAGGCCCTGCTGGCGCAGATGCACATCCCGACCTACCATTTCCACCATCAGGAAGACGTGGCCGAACTGGACGCGATCCTGAAATACACCTTCATGTGCAACAAGCCCGTCGCGATCCTGACCGACGCCAATTTCTGGGGAGGCTATGGCGACCAATGATCCGTTCTGAAATCCTGAAGGAAATCGCCCCGATCCTGCGTGACCAACTGGTCGTGTGCAACATCGGCATCCCCAGCCAGGAACTGCATGCCATCGACGATCAGGCCACCAATTTCTACATGCTGGGCACGATGGGGCTGGCCTCGAGCATCGGTCTGGGGCTGGCGCTGGCCCAGCCAAAACCGGTAATTGTCATCGACGGCGACGGCTCGATCCTGACCAACCTGGGGACGCTGCCGACCATCGCCAACAACGTGGCCGACAACTACATCCTGCTGATCATCGACAACGGCTCGTATGGCTCGACCGGCGATCAGCCGACCTATGCGGGGCAGAAGACCTCGCTGGCCAAGATGGCCGAGGCGGCGGGATGCGAGCGCGTGATCGAATGCCGGGCCGAAGAGACCGGCCGCGTGCTGCAAGAGGCGCTGGACGCCCGCCAGATGACCATCATCGTCAGCAAATGTGAAAGCGGAAACGCCAAGATGCCGCCGATCACGATGGACCCGGTCGTCATCCGCGACCGCTTCATGAAGGCCGTTCAGGCCTGATGGGCGCAAGCGCCATCCACAGCGCCGAAGACGCCCGCCGGCTGGCCCGGCGGCGTCTGCCGTGGATGGTGTTCGACTATATCGACGGGGCCGCCGGGTCCGAGGCCGGGGCCCGGCGCACCCGCGCGGCGCTGGACGCGATGACCCTCCGCCCCCGGATCCTGCGCGATGTCAGTACCCGGTCACTGGCAACCCGCGTATTCGGGCAACCAGCCGACAGGCCCTTCGGTATCGCGCCCATGGGCATGTGCAACCTGTCCGCTCCGGGCGCCGACCTGATGCTGGCGCGGCTGGCGGCGCAATACGGGGTGCCGCTGGGCGTTTCCACGGTGGCCTCGACACCGATGGAGGCGCTGATCGAAGAGGCCCGGGGCCATGCTTGGTTTCAGCTGTATTTCAGCGGCGATGGCAACGGCACGTTCAAGCTGGTCGATCGGGCAAGGGCCGCGGGCTACAAGACTCTGATCCTGACGGTTGACGTGCCCGAAGTCGGCCGCCGCCCGCGCGAACTGCGCCACGGCTTCCGTATGCCGTTCCGGGTCGGGCCGTGGCAGTTTCTGGATTTCGCGCTGCACCCGCGCTGGTCGATCTCGACCTTGCTGAAGGGCAAACCGCAGATGGCGAATTTCCTGATGGAGGGGTTCGCGTTCGACCGCACCGAAAGCCGTGCAATGGCCGATTGGGACACGCTGGCAAGGTTGCGCGACCGGTGGCCGGGCAAGCTGGTGGTCAAGGGCGTGCTGGACGTCGAAGACGCGGTTGCACTGAAGGCTGCCGGAGTCGACGCCATCCAGGTCTCGAGCCACGGCGCCCGCCAGTTGGAGAGCGCGCCCGCGCCGATCTCGGTCCTGCCGCAGATCCGCGCTGCGGTCGGCGACAACTATCCGCTGTTTTATGACAGTGGCCTGCGGTCCGGCGAAGATGCGCTCAAGGCGCTCATGGCTGGTGCCGATTTCCTGTTCTTCGGGCGGATCCTGCAATTCGCCGTCGCGGCGGGCGGCGAGGCCGGTTTGCACCGGTTGTGGGCGGTTCTGTCCGAGGAGATGGACAACGCCATGGCCCAGATCGGTGTCAGCACCTTGTCGGAGATTCAACGACCGGACGGGGACTAGCGCGAGTGGAACAGGTTCTGGAACTCCTGCCTCATCCGCAGGCGTTCAGGGTATTCCTGCAAGAACCGTTCGGGCGGCTTGCCCTCCCAGACCTGGGCATAGACGCGCATTTTGTTGCCACCGTAGATTTTGGCGAGGTCCTCGTTTGAATAGCCGCGCGCCCACAGATCGTCGGTTATCGCGGCAAGGATCTTGGCCAATTCACCATTCCTGGTTGCACCTTTGTTGAACGCATCAATCATGTAGCCGCCGTCGTCATACATGCTGGCATTCGCGGTCGCGAACTGAACGACAAGTTCGGTTGAAAACATGTCGTCCGTCGCGATCCCGACATGGTCGACGCCGACAAGTTGGACATAATAGTCGATCATATCGGCGGCTTGCTTGGGTGAGATGTCTTCGGGCCATACCCCGTCCATCATCCATTCTGTGAATGTGGGCGATATGTATCCTCCGGACTTGGCTGGGCGCAGTGCCTCGTCGTCCGGGATGGCTCGGTAACAGCCCTTGGTCGTGGCGTTGGGCTCATTCGCGTAGAGCCCCGCCGGAACCGAGTGGGTGTAGACATAGGGCACGCCGGGATAGTTCTCGTCCATGTAGTCCATCGCGTCGTTGGCCGTTTTCGACCCGGCGTGGGTAAGGTCCAGCAGGATGCCAAAGCGCACCATCTCATCGATCACGGATTTGCCCCATGGGGTCAGACCGATGTCCCGTCCGTTGTAAACTGCCAACTGCCCTGATCCGGTTCGGAAAATGTCGTTGTAGGCCAGGATCATGCTTTTGATGCCCATGTCCTTGAGCAGGGCCATCTTCTTGAGGTCGCCATCCAGAATCGTTGCCGTTTGGCTGTTCCAGATCACAGCCTTCTTGCCCTGAGCATGCGCGGCCTCGATATCGCGTGTTTCATTCACGATCAGATAATTCTCGGGCTGCTGCGCCATGGCGGCGCGGAAGTGATAGTGCTGTTCAAGCAACGTGTCGAACGACATGTCAGCGGCGGCCAATGTCATTTCATGGCCGGTGATGCCGTTGTCCCGGGCGCGTTGGAAGTAGGTGTGCAGTTGTTCGTCTTCGGTCCAGCCGGTTCCGTAGGGGCTGGCCAGCATGCCCAGTACGATCGTGTCCTGCACGAACTGCCTGGCTTCGTCCGATGCGTCCCAGGTCTTGCTCTCTTCGCTGGCGTGAAGGGGTGCGGCGATTGTCAGGACAGTTGCGGCTGCAGTCATCAGTGGCTTCATCGAGTGTCCTTCCATGGGTTTCATTGCCTCAAGTGGGCAGACCCGGCCAGCGTCAGAACACGAGCCTTGTCCGCAGGCCGAACAGGGCCACGCTGTCCTGGCCGGGGTTCAGCAGTGGGTTCGAGATGAACTGCACCGACGGCGTGATCTGCAAGCCGGGCGAAATCGAAAAACGGTAGAAAGCTTCGAGGGTGAACTGATCGCCGTCGATGCCACGGGCTTCGGCCCAGTTCAGCCCCAGCCCAGCCAGATCGGTGTTCCGGCCGTAGTACCCGATGCCGGCTGACAGGGACCGATCATACAGCGCCGCCGTTCCCTTTGCCGCGCCGGCGCGCAGGAACGGCATCCATTGGTTGCCCACGAACCACGCGGCGGAGAAGGCCGCGCCATAGTCTTCGGCCCGGCTGCCGTCATCGGCTGCATCCGCGTGCCAAAGTGTCAGATGGATGTTGTCGAAATAGATCCGATCAAATCCCGACGTGTAGCCCAGCTCGAGCGATTTGAAGAGGTTGCCGTCGCTGAAAACGTCGAAGTTCGGATCGGACGGATCGGCATTTGCGTCAGCGACGCTCGCCACAGCATAGAAATTGCTGCCCAGCCGCACGCCCCCGGCAAGACCCAGCCCGGGGTTCGGGGCGTTTATCGTCGGGTTGGTGTTGAACGACAGATTCTGGAAACCGCTATAGGGACTGACAAGGCCATAAATGTCGACGAAGTCGGTCACGTCGATCTGACCGAATTGCAGCGTCCATGACCCGTCCGCGGCCCGCTGTGACCAGAACAGGTTCGTCAGCAGCAAACCCGTGTCGTTGAAGGCGGTTCCTGTGATCGAAAGCGCGCCTCCGTCCAGGCCCAGAAACTGCGGCGCGACATCGGTATAGCTGTGCCGGTGTTCCACCTTGAACGTCACCGAACCCTGTTCGGTCGCCTGCCAGCTGCCATAGAAACGGGCAATTCCGCTGGCGGCTTCACCGGCGCCCAGGTCGGCATCCGTCGTTTGCCCAAGGGCCAGATAGTCAATGTTGAAACGGAACCCGTCTTCGGCCAGACGATCCTTCCAGGCAAACCATCCAGGTGCGATATTGCGTGGAAAATCCGAACGGAATTGCGGATCGGTCAAGCCGTCTCCGGGTTCAAGCTCGGCATTCACCGACGAGGGACCTGACAATCCCTGAGCGACCGCACCCGAGGCCCAGACAAGGGCCGCCAGCACCGGCGCAATCTGCCGGATCATTCCGAGGCCGCCTGACCACCGGTTTTGCGCTGCCCCGCGGCCCGAAGAAGATCTGTCGCATCCTCGCTCCACTCCAGCCCGTCGGTGCGGTTCTGGAGCGTCTCGACCTTGTCTGCCTCCAATTGGAATGTGGCGCGCATCGGCATCAGCCCGTCCACCACCACCATCTGGTGATCGGTCGGCGAAATCGTCAGACGCCCCGTCAGGCGGACGGGTTCGTGGACATAGCTGGGAACCCAGTCGGCATCCAGCATCACACGGATCATCTGGTTCGGCGGCGGCGGCGGCATATGACTGCACATACCCCGTTCGGGCACCAGATAGACAACAGATCGCCCGTCCGCGTCCGCCGGGGCCGGAATGGCGAAACCGGACAGCGTGACCTCTTGCCCGTCATACAAGGGGTTGCCAAGAGTGGCTGCTTTTTCCCTGCGTTCGGTCACGACCTCGCGTTGACCCAACAGCCAGTCCACGTCGACACCGCCCGCGGCCAGGGCATCCTCGGTCTCGTGCAGAAGCTCCTGCCACTTCTGGCGGTCCTCGTCCGTTCCGACATCCTGCTGCAGCCGGCCACGCAGTCGCACGACGAACAGGACGTCGTCGAATTGCTCGGGGCTGAGATCGCGATAGGGGTCTTCGAAGGTCTGGACGGTCGGGTCGGGCAGATCGTCCCAACCAATCGAGAGGCCAGCCCAAGACGGCGCGCCCGCACCCAAGCTAAGCGTCGCCGCAATCAGCAGAGTTCGGGCGGAGTTCAGAAAAGCGGGCTTGTCATGGCGGTCCCGACCGCGAATCCTCATCATGGCCCTAGTTGAGCGTATTTTTGTAGATCACGCCATCCTTCATGATCAGGCGGATGGTCTCGGGGCTGTCCGGCCGCGGATCCGCACCGAACCACTGATCGCCTGTACCCACGACCGAGAAATCTTCGAGAGGGTTGCCGTCGATCAGCAGAATGTCCGCATAAGCGCCTTCCTCGATCACTCCAAGCTTACCGGCGGTGTAGGGATTGGTGAAATCGCCGGACAACTGGGCGATCTCGCCTCCGATCGAGGTCAGTGTGACCATTGATTGATAGGGACCGAAGAATTCGTTGTTCAGGTGTTTTTCATACGCAATCTGGATGTTGCAGGCTTCGACAGTGCCCACGCAATCGGTCTGGAACCCGCGCTTGACCGGGCATTCCTTCATGTTCGGGATGTAATTCTCGAAGGTCGCCGAAGCCGAGATTGCCTTGGCAAGGCTCGATGGTTGGTTCTTGACCGCCGGAATATCCAGAAGGCCGGGATCGAACGCCGTGAGATTGGTCGTGATATACGCGCCCATTTCGTTCATCTTTTCAGCGATTTCGCAGTCGAAGGAAAATCCGTGTTCGATGGACATCACGCCCGCGTCGAGCGCACCCAGAATTGCTTCCTTCCGATAGGAATGCGCCATGACATAGCTGCCATATTCATTCGCGACTTGCACGGCGGCTTTGATCTCTTCTGGCGATCCGGCCAGCAACTGCCAAGGGTCGAAGGCCGAAACGACACCGCCCGATTGCATGAATTTGAGCTGCGTCGCGCCCATCCGGAAGTTGTTGCGTCCGAATTTGTAAACGTCGTCAACGCCGCTGATTTCCTGTGCCATGTTCAGGCGGCTGAAATTGGTGTCCGTCCCCGGAGGCGCGGTGAAGTTGCCAAAGTCGGCGTGGCCTCCACGCGTGCTTAGAAAAGCGCCCGACGGATAATAGCGTGGCCCAGGAATCTGACCCGAGTCGATAGCCCGGCGAAGTCCACCGTTGGCCCCGCCTGCATCCCTGACCGTCGTGAATCCCTGCATCAGATACATTTCGGCCATCCGCGTGGCATGGATTCCGAAATCCTCCCATGTCGAATTGGCTTCCATGGCGCTGAGACTTGGCCCCATCAACATGAGATGCGCGTGGTTCTCGATGAACCCGGGTGTCAGTGTGCGCCCCTCGCCGTCGATCACCGTGGCGTCTGGGGCGTCGATCGCTTCGGTCGAAACCGTTTTGATCAGGTTCCCTTCGACCAGAACACTGGCGTTTTCGATGCGTTGTTCGCTTGTGCCGTCGAAGACATGCACGTTGGTGAACAGTGTTTGAGCTGGTTTTTCATCCTGGGCCGCCGCCGGCCAAGCGAAACTGAGGGCACAGACCACTCCAAGGTATAGACGTTTCATCACCGTTCCTCCCGCTTGTGCCTGTTTGGCTATCATTATCCTAGATTTGAATATGATAGGGCCGGCCATCCAAAGTCAAACCTGCTGGGTTGACAATTGGAGGAGGGGTAGCAGGCCGTTTGGCCAAACCGCTTGATGCAGACAGGTGGCATGAGGGCATAAGCGGCAGTCGATGATAACCGCGACTGGCCAAGCGGACGCGGCCCAAGGCCAAACTCGAGGATTTCATGGAAGTGGTAGCGGAGGAGGGACTTGAACCCCCGACACGCGGATTATGATTCCGCTGCTCTAACCAACTGAGCTACTCCGCCACGGTGAGAGGCGATTTAAGGGAGGGGCCGGAGAGGGTCAAGAGGGAAATGCCACGAAAATGCGGGATTCTTCATCCGGCCGTGTTGGCGGGTTTCGACGGCGATTGCGAAGCGCTGGCCATGCGGCGGACGAACTCTGCGCAGGCCTCGGGCGCGGTCAGGGGGATCATGTGGCCGCGATTCTCGAGCGCTTCAAAGCTCAGCCCGTAGTCCACCATAGGTGCGCCTTGCTGGCTGGGTGACAGGATCGGATCTTCGGCCCCGTACAGGATGCCGCCCCTAACCTTAAGTTCGTGGTAGCGTTGGGACTGGGCGTCGATGCTGGCGTCCACGCCCGCCAGATCCTGCGATCCGGTGATATAGGCTGACGGGCGCAGCCCCAAGGCGCCACCGGCGCGGTCCAGGAAATCACTCGGCGCCGGTTCCGGGGCAAACGCCTCATCGATCACATGCGGAGCCGTGGTTTTCGCCAGGGGAACAGCGATTGTGTTGGCGATCAGGCTGCGTAGCCATTCGGTCCGGATCTCCAGCGCCTTGAAGATGGCGGGTGTGCTGGGTACCCGATGCGTCAGCGGAGCCAGCAAGGCCAGTGCCCGAACCCGTTCAGGATTGTCCAGCGCCATGGCGAGCGACACCGCGCCCCCGAGCGAGTGTCCGACCAGAATGGCCTGTGACACGCCCTTGGCTTCGAGGAATTCGCGGATCATCCGCGCCTGTTCCGGCAGAGTGGCCAGCCGCGCGTGGTCGCGGGTCGAATACCCGCACCCAGGCCGGTCAACCGCGATGACGTGAAAGTCGTCGGCCAGAAGGTCGGTCATGGCATAGGTGAAGTGCTGCAACTGGCCGGTCAGCCCGTGGATCATCACCGCCGTCGGCTTCTCTGGATCGCCCTGTTCGACATAATGGATCGTACCGCCGTTCACCGGCAGGATCTGCCCGGGCTGAGGCACGGATTGGACTCCCATCCGCGTCAGGCGCCGGGTCCACAGATGCATCAGGATCAACGCGGCGCCGATGATCAGCGCAATGGTCAGCAGGGTGGTCATGTCGGAGGTCCTTTGGTCTGGGCGGGATCAACGGGATGGTAATGCTCGAGCCCGGCCTTCGCCAGACGTTTGCGGAATTCCGAAACGGTGCCGGGCCACAGCGTCGTATTGCGCCCCTGTGCGTCTTGATACCACGAAGTGCATCCGCCAGCCTGCCACACACTGTCGGTATGACGCTCCTGCATTTCGCGGGTGAAGTCGGCCTGCCGGTCAGCGTTTGGAACAATCGCGGGCAGACCCGCGCGCCGCATCGCCTCCAGCACCCGGCCGATATGGGCGACTTGTGCTTCGATCATCAGAACGACCGAGTTGTGGCCCAGCCCGGTATGCGGCCCCAGCAGGATGAAAAAGTTGGGAAACCCGGCAATGGCGGTGCCCAGATTGGCCTGCATGCCGTCGGCCCAGGCCTCCTGCAGGCTCAGCCCGTTCGCGCCGCGGATGTCCAGCCTTTGGACCGCGTCCGTCACGTGGAAACCGGTGCCCCAGATCAGAATGTCGGCCGCCGTCCGACTGCCGTCGGTCGCAATAATCTCGGTCCCCTCGATCCGCTCGACCCCATGCGGGATCACGCTGACATTGTCGCGGGCCAGCGCCGGGTACCAGTCGTTCGAGCTGAGGACGCGCTTGCATCCGATCCGGTAGTTCGGTGTCAGAATGCGGCGCATTTCGGGGTCGGATATGGCCTCCTCCAGCGCTTTGCGCCACATTTTCATGGCAAAGTCGACCGCGCGTTTTTCGCCGCGAAACACGCGGTGGCGGAATTCGAACAGCCAGTAGATGAACTGCCTGCGGATGCGCGGCAGCAGCGGAATGCGGTGATAGAGGTGCCGGACCCAGGGCGCAATCGGCCCGTCGGGGCGTGGCAGAACGTAAGGCGCGCTGCGTTGGAAGATGGTGACATGGGCGGCGGTTTTGGCGATTTCCGGCACGAACTGAACGGCGGATGCGCCGGTGCCGACAACTGCTATGCGTTTGCCCTGCAGCGGAATCGTGTGGTCCCATTGGGCCGAGTGGAATGCCGGACCATGAAAGCCCGCTGCTCCCGGGATCTCGGGAATGCTTGGGATGTGCAGGGCGCCGATGGCCGACACCAGGAACCGTGCCGTCCATTGCGCGCCTCCGGTCGTCTCGACCTGCCAATGCGTGCCGTCCCACTGGGCCGACTTCAGTTCGGTGTGGAAATGGCACAGATCGTACAGCCCTTCGTCACGCGCAACGCGGCGCATGTAGTCCCAGATTTCGGCCCCGCCTGCATAGGCGCGGGTCCAGTCCGGGTTCGGATGGGTGGCCATTGAATACAGGTGCGAGGGCACATCGCAGGCCACGCCGGGATAGGTGTTCTCTCGCCATGTGCCGCCGATGTCGTCGGCCTTTTCAAGGATCGCGATGTTGTGGATGCCGCGTTTGCGGGCCTCGATCGCCATGATCAGTCCCGAGAACCCGGCCCCTACGATCAGCATGTCAGTGTCGTGGGTCATGCCTGCACCTCCTCCCAAAGGTACAAGGTCAGGATAGGGTCAAACGGTGTTTCAGGAAAACCTGCCGTGGGGTCAGTCTTGGTTTAGCTCGTCGGGCAGGGGGCGCGGCAGTTGATCCAGCAGGCGGAATACCTGCGCGCGACAGGCCGGGCCGGTCCAGTCCGGCGGGCAGAATCCGTCGGGCAGGTCGGGCAGACGCAGAACGACGCGCCGCCACCGGTGCACGATCAACGTGCGCAGCGTGGCGATCTGACAGGGCGTGGGCTCCCAACTGGCCGGGCGGCCTTGGGACACGTGGCGCACGGCCCCGTGCAGGGACCGGCAAGCCGTTCGCAATTCGGGCGGGAACAGCTTTTCATGCACCCAGCGCGGGACCGAGCGGGCGGTGACCTCAAGGATCAGCAGTTCGTCCTGGTCCACGGGCGGTGCCCCCGATCCCAACGCGGCGTTGCGGCCGATCGGCGTGTAGTCTTGGCTGAGCAGGATGTCTTCCAGCAGCCGGGTGCCGGTGCCATCCTCGGCGATCAGCAGGTGCATTGGCGTATCCGGCGCAGGGTCACGCGCATAGATGCGCGGCGTGACCCGGGCCGATTGCGTGCGGCCATATTCGGTCAGGAAATGCATCGAAACGCGCCCGACCCGGTCGCTTTCGATCCAGCCATCCTTGCGCAGGCGGTGCAGGGCCACGCGGATCGCCTCGGGCTTGATGCCCATCGGTTCGATGATGCGGCCCAGCGCCCCGCCCGAGATCTTGGCGCCGCGCTCCTGCGCCATGTCGCCGAACAGCGACACGATGATCGACCAGACCCGCTGATTCTGCGGGTCGGCCAGTTCGGCTACGGCCTGGGTGAACCAAGGATGCGCGTTGGTCATGCGCCCAGTCTATCCGGCCCGGCGGTGCAAGAAAAACACTTTGCCGTGCGCTCAGTAGGCGTTCATGGTCAGCAGTTCGTATTCGGCGACTTTCTCGTCATCCTGATTGGTCAGCGTCACGTGCCAGCGCACCTCGCCATAGTCGTCGGTGCGGCGGGTCTTTTGCTTGACCGTCAGGCGGACCTTGATGCTGTCGCCGGCCACAACCGGTTTCATGAAGCGCAGGCCGTCCAGCCCGGTATTGGCCAGCACCGGCCCTTCGTTCGGCTCGACGAACAGGCCAGCGGCAAAACTCAGCAGCAGATAGCCATGCGCCACCCGACCCGGAAAGAACGGATTTCTGGCCGCCGCGTCCTCGTCCGTGTGGGCATAGAATGTGTCGCCGGTGAAATGGGCGAAATGCTCGATATCGTCCAGCGTGATGGTCCGGGGTGCCGTGTGCAGCGTCTCGCCGATCTGCAGTTCCGTGAACTTGCGGGTGAAGGGATGCGCGGGGCCTTGGATCTCGGGCGCGCCGGGGATCCATTTACGGCCGATCGTCGCCAGCATCCGGGGCGAGCCCTGCAGGGCCGTGCGCTGCATGTAGTGTTTCACGCCGCGCACGCCGCCCATTTCCTCGCCGCCACCGGCGCGGCCGGGGCCGCCATGGACCATGTGCGGCAGGGGCGAGCCATGGCCGGTGGATTCCTGCATCGAGTCGCGGTCGTTGATGTAGATCCGCCCGTTGAAGGCGGCTGCGCCCATCACCACCTGGCGCGCGACCTCGGGGTCATGGGTGATCAGCGAGGTGACCAGCGACCCCTGGCCGCGATTGGCCAGCGCGATGGCGTGGTCCAGATCGCGATAGCCCATGATGGTCGAGACCGGGCCGAACGCCTCGGTGTCATGCACGTGCCGGGCGGCATCGGGATCGGCGCAGTGAAACAGCATCGGCGGGACGAAGGCGCCTTTTTCGGCATCGGCGCCGATCACCTCGAAGGCATCCGGGTTGCCGAACACGCGCTGTGCCTCTTGCCCGATGAGGCGGGCCTTGGCCAGAACGTCGGCCTTCTGACCGTTCGAGACCAGCGCGCCCATGCGCGTGCCGTCCAGCCGCGGATCGCCGATCGTGGTCTGCGCCAGCTTGGCCGAGATCGCCGCGATCAGCGGCTCGACCTGCGCCTGAGGGGCGATGATGCGGCGGATGGCGGTGCATTTCTGCCCGGCCTTCGTCGTCATCTCGCGCACGACTTCCTTGACGAACAGGTCGAATTCGGGCGTGCCGGGTGCCGCGTCGGGGCCAAGGATCGAGGCGTTGAGGCTGTCCTGTTCGGCTACGAACCGCACCGAGTTGGTCACGATCACCGGGTTCTGCCGCAGCTTCATCGCGGTGTCGGCCGAGCCGGTAAAGCTGACCACGTCCTGACAGGTCAGGTGATCCAGCATGTTGCCCAGCCCGCCCGAGACCAGCTGCAGTGCGCCGTCGGGCAGGATGCCGCTGTCCAGCATGATCCGCACGGCCAATTCGGTGACATAGCAGCTGTTGGTGGCGGGTTTCACGATCGCCGGAACCCCGGCCAGCAGGGTGGGGGCCAGTTTCTCAAGCATCCCCCAGACCGGGAAGTTGAAGGCGTTGATATGCACCGCGACTCCTTGCAGCGGGGTGCAGACATGCTGGCCCAGGAAGGTGCCGTTCCGCGACAGCTGCTCGACATCGCCATCCAGATAGACATGGCCGTCGGGCATCTCGCGCCGCCCTTTCGAGGCAAAGACGAACATGGTGCCGATACCGCCGTCGATGTCGATCAGGTGATCCTTCTGCGTGGCGCCGGTTTCAAAGCTCAGGTCATAGAGCGCCTGTTTGCGTTCCGACAGCGCCTGCGCCAGCGCCTTGAGCATCTTGGCGCGTTCATGAAAGGTCAGCCGACGCAGGGCCGGCCCGCCCACGTCGCGGGCATGGGCCAGCATCGCCTGCACGTCCAGCGCGTCGTTGCCGGCGGTGGCAAAGGGCTCTCCGGTGATGGCCGAGGCGATGGTGCGGGCCCCGGCGCCGGGCGCAACCCACTGGCCTGCGGCGAAACTGGAAATCTGTTTCAGAGACATGAAATGCTCCTGTATTGGGGCCGCCTTGCGCGGCGAAATGTGATCAGTGACCCAACGCGCCCATCTGTTGCGGCAGGTACAGAACCACGATCGGAACCAGAACGATCAGCGCCAGGCGAAAGATGTCGGCCACCCAGAACGGGGTCACGCCGCGAAAGATCGTGCTGGTCGAGACATCGCCCACCACGCCCTTCAGGATGAACACGTTCAGGCCCACCGGCGGGGTAATCAGCGAAATCTCGGTGACCACCACAACGACGATGCCGAACCAGATCGGGTCATAGCCCAGCGAGGTTACCAGCGGGAAAAAGATCGGAACCGTCAGCAGCAGCATCGACAGGGATTCAAACACGCAGCCGAGGATGATGTAGATACCCAGGATCATCAGGATCACGACGAAGGGTGCCACGTCATAGGCGGTGACCATGGCGATCAGCGCCTCGGGCAGGCCGGCCAGGTTGATGAAGTTCGAAAAGATCTGCGCGCCGATCAGCACTGCGAACAGCGCGGCGGCGGTAAAGCAGGTTTCCTTCAGCACTTCGAAGGTCGATCCCACGGTCAGCCCGCCGCGGAACAGCGCGATCAGAAAGGCGCCGGCGGCGCCCATGCCTGCGGCCTCGGTCGGCGAAAAGGTCAGGTTCAGGGGTTCGAAATCGAACACGCCATACAGCCCGCCGATCACCAGGAAGAACAGCAGCAGCACCGCCCAAACGGACCCCAGCGCGCTGATGCGCTCGCACCAGCTGGCGCGCTCACCGGCCGGGCCGGCCTCCGGGTTGCGCCACACGGTCCAGCGCACGGCGAATAGGTAGAACAGGATGCCCAGAATGCCGGGGATGATGCCGGCCATGAACAGCTTGCCGATCGAGGTTTCGGTCAGCAGCCCGTAGATGACCAGGATGACCGAGGGCGGGATCAGAATGCCCAGCGTGCCGCCTGCGGCGATCGAGGCGGTCGAGAGTTCGTCGGAATACCCATAACGGCGCATTTGCGGCATCGCGACTTTAGACATGGTCGCGGCGGTGGCCAGCGACGATCCGCAGATCGCCGAGAACCCGCCGCAGGCCGCGACTGTCGCCATGGCGATGCCGCCGCGCATATGGCCCAGAAAGGCATTGGAAACCGCATAAAGCTCGCGCGCCATGCCGCCCTTGTTGACGAACAGGCCCATCAGGATGAACAGCGGCACGACCGACAGGCCGTAATCCTGCGCGGTATCGGTGATCTGGCGGCCAACCATCGACATCGCGGCCTTCAGCCCGCGCTCGTCAAAGATCGAGCCGCCGCGTTCATAGGCAAAGCCCAACGTGCCGACCAGCCCCATGGCAAAGACGATGGGCAGGCGCATCAGCACCAGGATCAGGACAAGGGCAAATCCGATGAGGGCAGCGGTCATTGAGTGGATTCCGTCAGGGTCTTGGGGGCAAACAGGTGCAGCAGTCCGGTGATGATCATCACCACGGCGGTGATCGCCACCGACGCAGTGATGAACCAGCCGACGAGGTATGTCGGGATGCTGAGGTATTCGGTGACATCACCATAGTCGCGGGCGCGTTCGGCCAGAATCCACACGCGCTGGACCGGCCAATATAGCATGGCGCCGCTGAGGATATAGATCACCGCGTCACGCAGGCGGCTGAGGCGCAGGCGGTGGAAGATACCGTCGGTCAGGTCCACGGCGATATGCCCGTTGGTGACCGAGATGATGGGCAGCACCGAGAACACCAGAATGGCCATCAGGATGCGCGTCAGTTCGGTGGCGGCCTCGATCGGCGCGTTGAAGACCGATCGCAGGATCACGTCGCAGAAGGTCATCACCATCAGGATGAACAGGGCCGTGCAGGCGACGATCACCGGCAGGACGCTGGCGCGCCGTACAAGCTGGATGAGAGGGGTCATCGGGTGGCTCCGAATGGGGCTGGGTGGGGGCGGCCCGCGCCGCCCCGCAGCAGAGATCAGTTCGAGGACATTTCCGACTTGATCTTGTCATAGGCGGCTTGAGCATCGACACCGGCGTCGTTGACTTCGGCAATCACCTTGGCGCGCACGTCCTCGGCGATCGTCGAGAATTTCTCCATGTCCTCGGCGGCGGCTTCGTGGATCGCATTGCCCTCGGTGCTTTGGGTCGCTTCACGACCGATGGCGTCAATCTCGTCCCAGATCTTGCCGATCTCGCGGCTCAGCGGCTCGCCGAACACGTTTTCCTCCAGCGCTTGCTGGATGTCTTCCGGCAGGTCGGCAAACGTGTCTTCGTTCATGATGAAGGCAAACGACCCGCGATACAGGCCACCCGGCATCTCATAGACGTTCGGGGCAACCTCGGTCAGCTTGAAGCCCTTGCGCGATTCGAGGGGCATGACCACGCCGTCGGCGGCCTTCGAGGCCAGTGTCTCATAGACCTTCGGCGCCGGAACCTGGATGCCGGTCGCACCCAGCGCGGTGCCTACGTCGCCACCGACGCCACCGGGGATCCGCACCTTGAGGCCCGATATTTGGTCCATCGAGGTCACCGGACTGCTGGTGTGCAGCTGGGCCGGGCCGTGGGTGTGCAGAGCGATGACCTTAACGCCGCGGTGTTCGTCAGCGGCCTTCAGATACTTGTCATAGGCGCGCCAATAGGCAACCGAGGCGGCCTCGGCCGAGCCTTCATAGCCCGGAAGTTCGATCAACTTGGTCGTCACGAAGCGGCCCGGCTGATAGCCGTGGAAGATGATCGACGCATCCGCCGCACCATCCATGATCAGGTCCATCTGGGCCGGGGGCGGGGCGATGCCCAGCTTCAGCTCGGCGGTCACCTTGCCGTCGGTGGCCTCTTCGACCATCTCGACGAATTTGGGCCACATCTTGGCGTTGATCCCGTGGGTGGGCGGCGCCCAGCTGGAAATCGTCAGGGTGTAATCCGCCGCAAATGCCACGCTGCCCGACACTGCCAAGGCAGCCGTCGCCAACAGCGTTTTGATCCCGTTGAGTTTCATGACTGGTTTCCTCCTCCAAAACATGAGTCATAAATGCGTTAATGGTCCTTTTTGTAACCATCAACCGGCCGAAAGCCCGGATTCGGCGCTTCGTCGGAGAAATTTATTGACCAACCGTTCGGTTAATGCAAGAAGAATATCGAAACGAATGCAAAGCGAGCGGCCCATGAGCGATACGATTCTTGCGCAGCGGCGTGGAAATTATGTGGAAATCACTCTCAACCGCCCTGATCGCCTGAACAGTTTCACCGAGGAAATGCACCACGCCCTGCGCCGCGCCATCGAAAGCGCGCGCGATGAGGGCGCGCGGGCGATCCTGCTGACCGGAGCCGGCCGCGGGTTCTGCGCGGGGCAGGATCTGGCTGATCGCGATCCGTCGAAAATGGACGGCCCGCCGGATCTGGGCCACACGGTGCGCACCTTCTATGCGCCGCTGGTGCGGTTGATCCGGTCGCTGAACTTTCCGGTGATCTGTGCGGTGAACGGGGTTGCCGCAGGCGCGGGCGCCAATCTGGCGCTGGCCTGCGATATCGTGCTGGCCGCCGAGTCCGCGAAATTCATCCAGTCCTTCGCCAAGGTCGGGCTGATCCCCGATACCGGAGGCAGCTGGCACCTGCCGCATCTTCTGGGCGAGGCGCGTGCCAAGGGGCTGGCGCTGACCGGCGAGCCCTTGGCGGCGAAAGCGGCTGAAGACTGGGGCCTGATCTGGAAAGCCCTGCCCGATGCCGATCTGATGACCGAGGCGCGCGCGCTGGCCGAACGCCTGTCGAACGGCCCCACGCTGGGCCTCGGCCTGACCAAGCAGACCATCCAGGCCGCCGCGACCAACAGCCTGACCGATCATCTGGAGATCGAGGCCGACGCCATGAAGACCTGCGGTGAATCCGCTGACTATGCCGAGGGTGTCGCAGCCTTTCTGGAAAAGCGCAGCCCGGAGTTTCGGGGCAAATGAGCATGACGCCGAAAGAACGCGCCGAAAAAGCCGCCGCCGCGATGTGGGCGCAGGACCATGCCTCGAAATGGGCGGGGATGGAACTGATCGAGGTCGACGAGGGCACGGCGACGCTGGCGCTGACCGTGCAGCAGCACCATTGCAACGGGCACGGGATCTGCCATGGCGGCGTGACCTTCATGCTGGCCGACAGCGCCTTTGCCTTTGCCTGCAACAGCCGCAACCAGTCGACCGTGGCCCAGCACAACGTGATCAGCTATGTCGCGCCGGGCCGGCTGGGCGACCGGCTGATCGCCCGCGCGACCGAGCAGAGCCTGACCGGCCGCAGCGGCATCTATGACGTGACCGTGACCAACCAGGACGGCCGCAAGATCGCCGAGTTCCGGGGCTTTTCCCGCGCGATCAACGGCACCCTGTTTCCAGAATCTTGAGGTGAGGAGGACATCATGAAGGATCTGACCCCGAACAAAGCGGATCTTGACCTGATCGAGATCGCGTCGATCGATGAAATCCGCAGCTTGCAGCTGGACCGCCTGAAATGGTCGCTGCGCCATGCCTATGACAACGTGCCGATGTACAAACAGCGGTTCGACGAGGCCGGGGTGCATCCCGACGATCTGAAAACCCTGGCCGATCTGGCCAAGTTTCCCTTCACCTACAAGAACGATCTGCGCGACCACTATCCGTTCGGCCTGTTCGCCGTTCCGCGCGAACAGATCATCCGCCTGCATGCCTCGTCCGGCACCACGGGCAAGCCGACCGTGGTGGGCTATACCAGGAACGACATCGACAACTGGGCCGATCTGGTGGCCCGCAGCCTGCGCGCCAGCGGTCTGCGCAAGGGCGACATGATCCACAACGCCTATGGCTATGGCCTGTTCACCGGCGGCCTGGGCGCGCATTACGGGATCGAGCGTCTGGGTGCCACGGTCGTTCCCATGTCCGGCGGTCAGACCGAGAAGCAGGTGGCCCTGATCACCGATTTCAAACCCGACGGCATCATGGTCACGCCGTCCTACATGCTCAACATCCTCGAACAGTATCACAAGGTCGGGATGGACCCGCGCGAAAGCTCTCTGTTGGTGGGCGTGTTCGGGGCTGAGCCCTGGACGGATGCGATGCGCAAAGAGGTCGAGCAGGCCTTTGACATGCATGCCGTCGACATCTACGGCCTGTCCGAGATCATGGGGCCGGGCGTCGCCAACGAATGCGTGGAAACCAAGGACGGCCCGGCCATCTGGGAGGATCACTTCTACCCCGAGATCATCGACCCGCAGACCGGCGAGGTTCTGCCCGACGGCGAAATGGGCGAGCTGGTCTTTACCACGCTGACCAAGGAAGGTCTGCCGATGATCCGCTACCGCACCCGCGACCTGACGCGCCTGCTGCCGGGCACCGCGCGCTCGATGCGGCGGATGGAGAAGATCACCGGCCGCAGCGACGACATGATCATCCTGCGCGGGGTCAACGTCTTCCCCAGCCAGATCGAGGAACAGGTGATGGCCACCGGCGGCATTGCCGCGCATTACCAGATCGAGCTGTACAAATCCGGCCGCATGGACGCGATGCGCGTCTTTGTCGAGGCGATGCCCGACGCGGCGGATGAGCTCAGCAAGACCGCCGCCGCGCGGATGCTGACCAAGCGGATCAAGGACATCGTTGGCGTTTCCACCGAGATCGTTGTAGGGGACCCCGGCGATGTCGAGCGCAGCCAGGGCAAGGCCAAGCGCGTCGTCGACAACCGAGACAAGGAGTGAGGTTTGGCCCGTACGATTGCAAAAGATCACGACCAGAAACGCGCGCAGATCCTGAAATCGGCGGCGCGGGTCTTTGCCCGCGAAGGCTTCGACCGCGCCTCGATGACCCAGCTTGCGCGCGAATGCGGCATCTCGAAGGCCAACATCTATCACTACTATGACAGCAAAGACGCGATCCTGTTCGACATTCTCGAGACCTATCTGCGGGAACTGCGCGACCTGATCTGCGGGCTCGAGATGGACGGCCTCAGCCCGCCCGAAAAACTGCACCGCGTGGTGGCCGAGATCCTGCTGGCCTATCAGGGTGTGGATGACGAACACCGGGTCCAGACCAGCGGCATGTCGGCTCTGCCCGAGGATCAGCAGCGCCTGTTGCGCGGGTATCAGCGCGACATGGTGAATTTCCTCAGCGGGATCCTGTCCGAGGTCGCACCCGACGTGTTCCAGGGCGACGGGGCCAAGCTGCGGTCGGCCACGATGTCGGTCTTCGGCATGCTGAACTGGTACTACATGTGGAATTCCGGCGCCGATGCGCAGGCGCGCCGGGACTATGCCGCGCTGGTCAGCAACCTGACCCTGTCGGGCGTCAAGGCGTTGTAGCACCGGCCCTGCCGGCAATGTGACTTGGCTTTTGCGGGTGTCCCGGCGTTTACTTGCAGTCGGAGGGCGCCATGCAAAAACCGGAACGGTTCGACAAATTCTATTTCGCCAAGGTCGGGATGGGCGAGGCCTGCGGCTGCGCCGAGCGCATCATCGACGTCTATGAATTCAACCGCAAAGCAGGTGCGCGTGACGCGGGCACGGGCAAGGTGGCCCGGACACGGCGTCGCGGCCTGCGATCGCTTGCCCTGAAATACGGCCTGATCAGCCGCCCCAGCGGGCGATGATCATGGGGTGCGCAGGCCCAGCCGCGTGACGACCTCGGCGGCCTCTGCCAGCCAGCGGTTCTTCAGTTCGACCCCCGAGGCCCGGCGCAGGCCCATCTGGCGCAGCTTTTCCATCCGCTCGGGGTTGCCCGCTCCGAAACCTGCGGCCACCCGGGGCCACCAGTAATCGACCGATTCCTGCATCGCCGGTGCCTCGCCCTGATCCAACAGCTTGACCGCGCCTTCCAGGGCCAATTCACCGTGATGCGCCTCGATCGGGGCGATAGCGCGGAACGCCTCGGCCAGCGGCTGATAGGACACCAGCGCGAACTCGGCCAGTTGCACGCCCACGGCCCGGCTCATCAGCAGGTTCATCACCACCGCATCGGTCCAGCCTTCGATCGGATAGTTGAAGACCGCAAGGCGCATGTCATGTTCGCTGCGCGTGGCCCCGATATCGGCGGAACGGTTCAGCCGTGCGGTCCACGGGTGATGCGTGGCATAGCGGTCGGTATCCGCGCCGAACTCGCCCATGATCTTCAGGATGCGGTCGGCATTGTCGGTCTTTTCCAGAACGATCTTCGCCGCCGCGATGCGTTCCTTGATGCCCGGCCCCTGGTTGATGATGTCGGCGAACCCCGCCGCACCGGCCAGTTCGCTGTCGACGAAGGTCGCCATCAACTTCATCAGCTCGGCCCGGTATCGGGGCGGCACGTTGGTCGGGTTGGTCAGAACGCCGCCTGCGGCCAGGTAGCTTTCGATGCTCATGTCTTCGGCCATGGTCCCTCTCCCTTTACTGGTCGTAGTCGACGACGACATTGTCGGTCAGCGGGTAGGCCTGGCAGCTGAGCACATAGCCTTTTTCGACCTCGTAATCCTCGAGCGCGTGGTTGGCGACCATCTCGACCTCGCCTTCGATCACCTTGCAGCGGCAGGTCGAACAGACCCCGGCCTTGCAGGCATAGGGGGCGTCCATCGCGTTTTCCAGCGCCGCATCCAGAATGGTCTGGTCCTTGGGCATGGTGATGGTCTGGGTGGCGCCGTCCAGCGTGACCCGCGCCTGGGTCTGGTTGGCCTGCGCGGCGCTGGCGGCATCGCCCTGCTTGCGTTTGGCGCGGCCGGGCTGGGCGCTGGCGAACAGCTCGAATTTGATCTGGCTGTCGTCCAGCCCGTGTTCGCGCAACGCCTCGGCAATGCCCAGCATCATTGGCTCGGGGCCGCAGATGAAGGCGGTGTCGGTGTTTTCGACGTCGATCCAATGCTGGAACAGTTCGGCGCATTTTCCCTTGGTCACCAACCCGGTGAACAGGTCGATCTCCTGCGCGTCGGTTTCCAGGATATGGATCACGTTCAGGCGGCCCATGTACTGGTTCTTCAGGTCTTCCAGCTCTTCGCGGAACATGATCGTGTTCACGCCCTTGTTGGCATAGACCAACGTGAAGCGCGCATTCGGCTCGCGCGCCAGCGTGGTCTTGAGGATCGACAGCACGGGCGTGATGCCCGACCCGCCGGCAAAGCCCAGGTACTGCCGGTGCGCGGATGGGTCCAGCGGTGTGTGGAAGGCCCCCATCGGTGGCATCGCCTGCAGCCTGTCGCCCACTTTCAGCTCGGTGTTGGCCCAGGTCGAAAAGGCGCCGCCCTCGACCCGTTTGATGCCCACCTGCAGAACGCCGTCATCCTTGCCCGCGCAGATCGAGTAGGAGCGGCGCAGCTCTTCCCCGTCAAATTCGCGGCGGAAGGTCAGGTACTGGCCTTGGACAAAGTCGAATTCCTCGGCCGCGCCGTTCACCGGCTTCAGCGTGACCACGACCGCGTCGCGGGTGGTCTTGTGGATGTCGGTGACTTCCAGATCGTGAAAACGTGCCATCCGGTCCTCCTCAGATGCACTTGAAATAGTCGAAAGATTCCAGGCAGTCGGTACAGCGCCAATGCGCCTTGCACGGGGTCGAGCCGAACTGGCTGACCTTTTCCACTGCCGTGCTGCCGCAATGCGGGCAGCAGTCGGGTCCGCCTGCGGGCTGCGGCGGTGCGATGCCGTACTCCTTCAGCTTCGCACGCCCCTTGTCGCTGAGCCAATCGGTCGTCCAGGCTGGAGAGATGCGGGTCTCCAGCTTGATCTTGTCGATGCCGTGGTCGCGCAGGGCGGTTTCGATGTCCATCGCGATGACCGAGGTCGCCGGACAGCCCGAGTAGGTGGGCGTCACGGCAACCCTCAGCGTGTCGCCCTCCCATGTCACATCGCGCACGATGCCCAGATCGACGACCGAGATCACGGGGATCTCGGGGTCGGGCACGGCGTCGAGCCATTCCCAGACCTGCTCTACGGTGGCGCGGTTCATCGGGCTTTACCAGGTTGCGCCCGGATAGGCCCGCTGCAGCCACTGCATCTGGGTCAGCAGATGGCCCAGATGTTCGGTATGCATACGCCCGTCGCGGCCGCCCTTGTGGGCAAAGCTGCTGTCGGGAATGGTCAGGGTGGCTTCGGTCAGCACGCGCCGAACCAGCGCGTCATATTCCTCGCGCAGGCTGGCCGGATCGGGGGCGATGCCCGCGGCGGCCATCTCCACATCAACCTCGTCGCTGGCGAACATCTCACCCACATAGGGCCAGAGGTAATCCAGCGCCTCCTGCATGCGCCTGTGGCTTTCCTCGGTGCCGTCGCCCAGCCCGACCACCGTGTCGCTGGACCGTTCCAGGTGATAGGCGACCTCTTTGCTGGCCTTCTCGGCAATCGCCGCGACCCGGTCGTCGGACGATTTCAACAACCGGCCCAGCATGATCGAGTGCCACGCATCAAACAGGAACTGGCGCATCAGGGTGCGGCCGAAATCGCCGTTGGGCACCTCGACCAGCAGCACGTTGCGGAAATCCCAAGCGTCGCGCAGAAAGGCCAGATCATCGGCAGACTTGCCTTCGCCCTGGACCTCTCCGGCCAGGCCCAGCCACATCTGCGTCTGGCCGATCAGGTCCAGCGCGGTGTTGGCCAGGGCGATGTCCTCCTCCAGCACCGGCGCGTGGCCGCACCATTCGCTGACGCGATGGCCCAGGATCAACGTGTTGTCGCCCATCCGCAGCAGGAATTGCAGGAATGCCTCGTCGCGGGTCATCACATCGCCCCCACTTCTTCGGGGATGTCGAAAAAGGTCGGATGGCGATAGACCTTGCTTTCGCTGGGTTCGTACAGCGGGCCCTTGTCGCTGGGCGAACTGGCGGTGATGTTGTTGGCCTCGACCACCCAGATCGAGACGCCCTCGTTGCGGCGGGTATAGACGTCGCGGGCGTTCTTGATCGCCATTTCGGCGTCGGGCGCGTGCAGCGAGCCGACATGGCGATGGCTCATGCCGTGCTGGCCGCGAATGAAGATTTCCCACAGGGGCCATTCGTTTTTCATCAGGTGTCCTCCTATCGGGTGGGTTATTCGGCTGCGACCTTGCGGGCGCGTTTCTTGCGGGCATGTTCCAGCAGACCGTCACGCACCCATTTGCCGTCGTCCCAGGCCTTGTTGCGGGCGGCCAGGCGGTCGGTGTTGCAGGGGCCGTTGCCCTTGATCACGTCAAAGAATTCCGACCAGTCGGGCTGAGTGAAATCGTAATGCCCGCGCTCTTCGTTCCATTTCAGGTCGGGGTCGGGGATGGTCAGGCCCAGATACTCGGCCTGTGGCACGGTCTGATCGACGAATTTCTGGCGCAGCTCGTCATTGGTGTTGATCTTTATCTTCCACGCCATCGACTGGGCCGAATGCACCGAGTCCTTGTCGGATGGGCCGAACATCATCAGCGACGGGTACCAGAACCGGTTCAGCGCGTCCTGCGCCATCTTGCGCTGTTCAGGCGTGCCCTCGGCCATCTTGCGGATCGCGTCATAGCCCTGGCGCTGGTGAAAGCTTTCTTCTTTGCAGATGCGGATCATCGCGCGCGAATACGGCCCGAACGAGGTGCGCTGCAGCGGCACCTGGTTCATGATCGCTGCCCCGTCGACCAGCCAGCCCACCGCGCCGATATCGGCCCAGTTCAACGTGGGATAGTTGAATATCGAGCTGTATTTCATCCGCCCGTCCAGCAACATCTCGGTCAGTTCGTCGCGGCTGACGCCCAGGGTTTCGGCGGCGCAGTACAGGTACAGGCCATGCCCGGCCTCGTCCTGCACCTTGGCCAGAAGGATCGCCTTGCGTTCCAGCGTGGGCGCGCGGGTGATCCAGTTGCCTTCGGGCAGCTGGCCGACGATCTCGGAATGGGCGTGCTGGCCGATCTGGCGGATCAGCGTCGCGCGATAGTCGTCGGGCATCCAGTCCTTGGGCTCGATCTTGATGTCGGCGTCGATCTTGTCCTGAAAGGCGCGCTCCTGCTCGGTCATTTCCTCGCGGGATTTGACGCCTGTTCCTGCCGTCTTGATCATCTGAGCGTACATGTCGGGTCTCCTCCCTTACACGCGTTCGAGAATTAGCGCGGCGCCCTGGCCTACGCCCACGCACATGGTGCACAAGGCATAGCGCCCACCGGTGCGGCGCAGCTGATAGGCCGCCGTCATGACCAGCCGTGCGCCGGACATGCCCAGCGGATGGCCGATGGCGATGGCGCCGCCATTAGGATTCACATGGGGTGCGTCATCAGCCACGCCAAGTTCACGCAGGGTGGCCAGACCCTGGGCGGCGAAGGCCTCGTTCAATTCTATCACATCCATCTGCTCGATGCTCAGCCCCGTGCGGGCCAGCACCTTGCGGGTGGCCGGGACCGGGCCGATCCCCATGACACGGGGTTCGACCCCGGCAATCGCCATGCCCACGACACGGGCCATCGGGGTCAGGCCGTTCTTCTGAGCGGCGGCCTCGTTGGCCAGCAGAATGGCCGCAGCGCCGTCATTGACACCCGAGGCATTGCCCGCCGTCACCGTCTTGTCCGGCCCGTTGACGCCCTTCAGGCCCGCCAGCTTTTCGGCCGTGGTGCCGGGGCGGGGGTGTTCGTCGGTGTCCACCACCAGCGGGTCGCCCTTACGCTGGGGGATGGTCACGGGGGTGATTTCCTCGGCAAAAACGCCGGCCTGATGCGCGGCCGCCCAGCGGGCCTGGCTGCGCGCGGCAAAGGCATCCTGATCAGCGCGGCTGACGTCGTAGTCCTCGGCCACGTTGTCGGCGGTCTGCGGCATTGAATCCGTGCCGTACATCTGCTGCATCTTCGGGTTCACGAAACGCCAGCCGATCGTGGTGTCATAGACCGCGTTTGCGCGGGAAAAGGCGCTGGTGGCCTTGGGCATCACGAAGGGCGCGCGCGACATGCTTTCGACGCCACCGGCAATCGCCATATCATAGTCCCCCGCCTTGATGGCGCGTGCGGCCATGCCGACCGCATCCATGCCGCTGGCGCACAGGCGGTTGATCGTGGTGCCGGGCACTTGAACCGGGAAACCGGCCAGCAGGGCGGCCATGCGCGCCACGTTCCGGTTGCTTTCGCCGGCCTGGTTGGCATCGCCCAGGATCACGTCATCCAGGCTGGCCCAGTCCACCTGCGGGTTCCGCTCTTTCAGCGCAGCCAGCGGGATCGCGGCCAGATCGTCGGTGCGAACCTGGGACAGGGCCCCGCCATAGCGTCCGATCGGGGTGCGCTGTGCGTCGCAGATGAAAGCGTCCATGCGTCGGAACCTCGTGTCTTGCGTCCGGGTCAATAAGTGACCGCTTGGTCGGGTAATACGCCCGGAAGCGATTCGCGGCAAGGAAAATGTAACGCAATCGTGCGCCAAATCGAAATTCAGTAACGTATTTGTGCCGACATGAGAAAACCCGCATGAAGGCGGGCGATCTCGATCTTCGGGGCAGGAACCGGCTAAAGCTGACCGGCTTCGGTCAGAACCTTGCGCGCCACGCGAAAGCACTCCAGCGCCTGCGGGACGCCACAATAGATGCCGACGACATGGATGATCGCCCGGATTTCCTCTTTGCTGACGCCGTTGTTCAAGGCTCCGCGACAGTGGATCTCCCACTCGTGCATCTTGCCCAGGGCGCCGATCATCGCCAGGTTCATCATCGAGCGGGTCTTGGGGTCGATCACCTCGTCCCCCCAGCCAAAGCCCCAGCACCAGGCGGTCATGGCCTCCTGAAACGGGCGGGTGAAATCATCCGCCGCGGCCAGGTTCTTTTCCACGTATTCGTCGCCCAGCGTCGCCTTCCGCTGCGCCAGTCCTGTAAGGAACAGGTCTTCGTCAAAGATGTCGGCCATCGTCTACTCCGCTTGCATCTGTATCCACCGCCTCGCGCATCCATTGCTGCAAGCGGGCGATCGAATGTTCCGACATTACGCCGCAAGCCGGGTCCAGCACCAGCGGGCCGGGGCGATAGCCGCGCGATTTCAGGCCGCGATGCACGCTTTCAACCAGACGGATGTCTTCTTCGACCGTGGTTTCCCGGTCCTGCACCGCCAGTTGGCGGATCACCGCGCTTTCGGACCCGCCCTCGGTGTACCATCCGCGCCAGACGGTGCAGTGATCGGCATCCTGCGCGCGCCAGTGATAGGTGTTCAGCACATTGCCGGGATAGCACTGGAACGAGAACATCGGCCACAGAAACCATGACTGATAGTCGCCCGCATGGGGCACCGAAAGGTCGATGGGATAGGTCATCTTGTCGAGGCTCTGACACTCGGTCGTATGGCGCAGGACGTATCCGCCGTCTGCATCGGGTTGAATGTCATAGGTTTCGGGTTTGACCACGCCGGTGGCAAAAGTCGGGTGATTGGTCGGGCAGTGATAGCATTCCGAGTAATTCTCGATACTGACCTTCCAGTTGCAGTTCTCGGGGATCTCGACCCATTCCAGCGGCTCAAGATCGTCGATCTGCGGGACAAAGGCGCGGATTTCCGCGCGCACGCCGGGGTACCAGTCGTCCATTGGCGCGGCGTCATCGTCGAGGTTGACGAAAATGAAGCCGTTGAACAGCTCGGTCCGCACCGGGGTCAGGCAGATCGCGCTGCGGTCGAAGCCCGGAACCGACTTGATGTTGGGCCCGGCGCGCAGGTGCCCGGTGAGTTCATAGGTCCATGCGTGATAGGGGCAGACGACGACGCGGGTGTTGCCGGCCCCGGTCACCATCTCATGCGCGCGGTGCTGGCAGACATTGTAGAAGGTGCGGATTTCGCCGTCGCGCCCGCGGATGCAGAACAGGTTCTGACCTGCGATTTCAAAGGCGAAATAGTCGCCCGGTTCACGCACCTGCGCCACATGGCCGGCAAATTGCCAGGTGCGGGCCAGAAGGCCCTGTTTCTCCTGCTCGAATATCGCCTGGTCGATGTAATAGCGGGCCTCCAACGAGCGGGTCAGCGGTGCGGTCATTCAGGCTCCTCCGCATAGAGGCCAAGTTGGTGCCGGCGGCGGTGAAACCGCTCGACACGCTCGACGATTTCATCGCTGGACAGGGCGACCACGAAGGACAGAAGTGTCTCCAGCAGCGCGATGGTCGAAACCGATGACGGAAAGAACTGGGGCGTGTCGGCGGCGACGACCAACCCATGTTGCGCGTTCAGAACGACCGGGCTGGCGGGGCTGTCGGAAATGCCGACCACGGTCATGCCCTGTTCGCGGGCCAGCTTCACCGCCTCGATCACCTCGGTCCGGTAGGGGTGACAGGTCATCGCAATCAGCACGTCCTGTTCGTCGGCCCAGGCCAGATCGTCCACCGGGGTCGAGCCGGGCCGGGGGATGGCGTGGAATTGCTTCATCCCGGTCGAGGCCAGGTAGGTAAAGTTGCGCGCGTTCGCGTTGTTGACGCCGACACCCAGCGTGAAAACCTGCCGCGATGTCCAGATCGCCTCGGCCGCGGCCTGCAGCCGGGTCGCATCGATCCCCGCGAAGGTTTCCTCGATGTTTCGGATCGCGGCCCCGACCATGTCGGCATAGAGCCCGCCCAGCTCGCCGGATTTGCCGATCTCCTGCAGCCAGCGGGCGCGGTCGGGGAACGATACGGTGCCACGCCGGATGGCGTCGCGGAATGGCGCGCGGAAATCCTCATACCCCTCAAAACCCACCTGCCGCGCCATGCGCACGAAGGTGTTGGGTTTCACGTTCGCGGCCTCGGCGATCTCGCGCACGGTCGAAACGCCAACATCCGTTGGGTTCTCCAACACATAACGGGCGGCCTTCTGCGCCTCGGGCGTCAGGGCGTCCCATTCACGGGTCAACCGGTAAAGAACGGTGTTTGATACATTTGTGTCATTCATGATTGACGATGGTACAAATGTGGCCTTAGCCTGTCGAGAAGAAATGCGACTCGGTGAGAGGAAAAATCATGTCCGGGAAGGAACTGCCGTCACAGGCCCGCGTGGTGATCGTGGGCGGAGGTGTCATGGGCGTGGGTCTGGCCTATCACCTGGCGCACGAGGGCTGGACGGATGTCGTTCTGCTGGAAAAGGCCGAGCTGACCAGCGGCAGCACCTGGCACGCGGCCGGGCAGATCACCCACTCGACCAGTTCCTTTGGTCTGGGCAAGTGCGTGGACTACAACATCGGGCTCTATTCCGGTGCGCTCGAGGCCGAGACCGGGCAAGCGGTGACATGGCACGGATGCGGCTCGTTCCGGCTGGCCTATACCGAAGATGAGATGGACTGGTTGCGCCATACCCTGTCCGTGGGCCGGTCGCTGGGCTTCAACATCGAGCTGGTCGGCCCCGACCGCGTGGCCGAACTGCACCCGTTCTACAACCTCGACGGGGTTCTGGGCGCGCTGCACACGCCGGATGACGGGCATGTGGATCCGACGAACGTGACCATGGCCATGGCGGCGGGGGCGCGTCAGCTGGGCGCGCGGATCATCCGCCGCTGCCGGGCCACCAACATCACCCAGGCGGCCAATGGCGAATGGGTGGTCCAGTCCGAACGGGGCACGATCCGCTGCGAACACGTGGTGAATGCGGGCGGCACCTATGCCCGACAGATGGGCGAATGGTCGGGGCTGCAACTGCCGATGACCTCGATGACTCACCACTATTTCGTGACCGAACCGGTGCCACAGTTCCAGGACCTCGATCACGAGCTGCCGGTGATCCGCGATGATCGCAAGGTCTCGGGCTATATCCGCATGGAGCAGAAGCGCGGGCTGATCGGGATCTACGAGAAGGAAAATTCGAATTCGGTCTGGCATGACCATTGCCCGTGGGACTATGAAAACTGGCTGTTCGATGCCGATTACGACCGGGTTATGCCGTGGCTTGAGGAGAGCCTGAACCGGATGCCGGTTTTTGCCGATCTGGGGATCCAGCGCGAGGTTCACGGGGCGATCTCGCACCCGCCCGACGGCAATCCGCTGATCGGCCCGGCGCCGGGGGTGCGAAACTATTGGTGCTGCTGCGGCACGCAGATCGGCATCGGCTGGGGCCCGGGCCTGACGCGCGAATTGGCGGGGTGGATGGTGCATGGGGCGGCAGACATTTCGATGCGCGACTATGATCCGCGCCGGTTCGGGGCCTATGCCACCAAAGACTGGCAGGTCACCAAGGCGCATGAGGATTACAAACTGCGCCACGAAATTCCGTTTCCGCATTTCAACCGTCTTGCCGGGCGGCCGATCAAGCCGTCCCCGCTGTATGACCGGCTGAAAGCCAAGGGGGCGGTGTTCGAAGAGGTCTATGGCCACGAGCGCCCCCGCTGGTTCGCAAAGCATGGCGTTGAACAGCGCGACCATTATTCCTTCCGCCGCAATGTGGTGCACGACATGGTCGGCTCCGAATGCAGGGCCGTGCGCGAGGCGGTCGGCATCATGGATATCTCGGCCTTCACCAAGGTCGAGGTAAGCGGCCCGGATGCCCGGGTCCTGCTGGACCGGCTGGTCGCCAACCGCCTGCCGCAAAAGGTGGGCGGCATCGCGCTGACCCACATGCTCAACCGCCGTGGACGGATCGAGCTGGAGACCACGGTCGTGAAGCTGGCCGAGGACCGGTACTACCTCGTCTGTGCCGCCTTCTTCGAGCGGCGCATGCTGGATCACCTGACCCAGCATCGCGACGAAGAAAACGTCGATATCATCCTGCGATCCGACGACTGGGCCGCGCTCAGCCTCAATGGCCCTAGGGCGCGCGAGGTTCTGGCCGCCTGCACCGATGCCGACCTGAGCAATGCCGCTTTCAAATGGCTGACCGCGCAGGAAATCGACGTGGCGGGTCACCGGCTCTGGGTTTTCCGCATGTCCTATGCCGGTGAATTGGGGTGGGAACTGCACATGCCGCGTGACAGCGCCTTGGCCGTCTACGATACGCTCTGGGCCGCGGGCGCGCCGCTGGGCATCGCCGATTACGGGTCGTTCGCGATGAACGCGCTGCGGATGGAAAAGGCCTTCAAGGGCGCGGGCGAGTTGACCAACGAGGTCACCCTGGCCGAGGCCGACGTGCTGCGCTTTGCCCGCACCGACAAGGAATACCTGGGCAAGGACCGGACCCTGAACCCCGATCTGCGCTGGCTCTGCGCTTATCTGGAGATCGAACCGGATGGCCAGAACGATGGGCATGGCGGCGAGGCGGTCCTGCTGGACGGCAAGGTTGTGGGTTCCACCGCCTCGGTGGCCTACGGGCATACGGTCGGCAAGATCCTTGCCTTTGCCTATGTCAAACCGCAGGCCAATGTGCCGGGAACCGAAGTGCAGGTGGTGATCGCCGGCGCGCCGCGTCCCGGGCGGATCCTGGGCGCGCCCGCCTATGACCCGCAAAGCCTCCGGCCCCGCACCGATGCCGCGATGGAGGCTGCGGAATGATCCCGAAGACCATGAAGGCCATGGTCCTGACGGGGCATGGCGATCTGGACAAATACGAATGGCACGAGGACTGGCCCACCCCCATAGCCGGCCCGATGGAGGTGTTGATCAGGGTGGGCGCCTGCGGGCTGAACAACACGGATGTGAACACCCGCACCGGCTGGTATTCCAAGGCGGTGGACGAGGCCACCACCGGCGGCGCCTATTCCGAGGTGGATGACGACGACAGCACCTGGGGCGGCGCGCCCCTGACCTTCCCGCGTATTCAGGGCGCGGACGCGGTCGGCACGGTCGTGGCCGTGGGCGAGGGGGCCGATCCTGCGATCATCGGCCGGCGGGTGATCGTGGCGGGCTGGCTGCGCGACTGGTCCGATCCGATGAACCGCGACAAAGCGGGATATTTCGGCTCGGAATGTGACGGCGGCTTTGCTGAATACACCAAGGCCGACATCCGCGGCGTGGCGCCGGTCGACTCCGACCTGAGCGATGCCGAACTGGCGACCTTCAGCTGTTCCTATGTCACGGCCGAGGGCATGTTGGACAGGGCGCAGGTCGGCGAGGGCGACACGGTTCTGATCCCCGGCGCCTCGGGCGGTGTGGGCGGGGCGCTGATCCAGTTGTCCAAGCTGCGCGGCGCCCGTGTGATCGCCATGGCCAGCGCGGCCAAGCACCCCGAGGTCGCCAAACTGGGCCCGGATCGCATTCTGCCGCGCAACCCCAGGAACCTGCGGGCCGAGTTGAAAGGCGAACGGATCACCGTCGTCGCCGACGTCGTGGGCGGAGAGATGTGGCCCAAACTGATCGACATGCTGGAGCGTGGCGGGCGCTATACCTGTTCGGGCGCGATTGCCGGTCCGATCGTGCAGTTCGACCTGCGCACCTTCTATCTGCGCGATCTGACCTTCACCGGATCGACCGTGAACACGCCGCAGAACTTCTTTGATGTCGTGAAATACATAGAAAATGGGCAAATCAAGCCAGCTTTGGCCGCCACTTACCCGTTGACTGAGCTGCGAGAGGCCCAGCAGGCCTTCATCGACAAGCATCATACCGGCAATATCGTGGTGATCCCATGACCCTGGAAAACGTTCTCGAAGCCGCGCGGCACCTGCATCAGAGCATGCCGGCGCTGTCGGAATTCGGCACCTGGCCCACCGACCTGACCGCAACCGGTTTGCAACCGCAGGCGATCCCCGCCACGACACTGGTGCAGGCGCTGGATCAACCCGGATCGCCCCGGACAACGGGGTTGGTTCAGGCGATCCGGTCGGCGGCGCATCTTGCCCACTGGAAACGCACCTATACCGAGGCAGAGGTCGGTGCCGATTTCCGCAATCGGTACGGGTATTTCGAGCTGTTCGGGCCAACCGGTCATTTCCATTCGACCCAGCTGCGGGGCTATGTCGCCTATTGGGGCGCCGGGCTGGACTATGACTGGCACAGCCATCAGGCCGAGGAGCTTTACCTGACGCTGGCGGGTGGCGCGGTCTTCAAGGTTGAAGGAGATCGGGCCTTTGTTGGCGCTGAGGGCACGCGGTTGCACGCCAGTTGGCAAAGCCATGCCATGTCCACGGGGGATCAGCCGATCCTGACATTCGTACTGTGGCGGGGCGAGGGGTTGAACGACCTGCCCAGAATGGACGCCGCATGAAGATCACCCGCATCTCGGTCTTTCACGTCGATCTGCCGCTTGAACATCCCTATTGGCTTTCCGGCGGACGTCTGAAATTCGAGGTGCTGGATGCCACCTTCGTCATGATCGAAACCGATGCCGGGCTGACCGGCTGGGGCGAGGGCACGCCATGGGGCCACACCTATGTACCCGCGCATGGGCCGGGCATTCGGGCGGGGATCGAGACCATGGCGCCCTTCGTCCTCGGGCTGGACCCGCGCCGGGTTCTGGAGGTCGAGCGGGTGATGGACCACGCGCTGCCCGGGCATCTTTATGCCAAGTCGCCGATCGACATGGCCTGCTGGGACATTGCCGGTCAGGCCGCGGGGTTGCCGATTGCCGATCTGATGGGCGGCGGGTCGCGCAGCCCCGCGCCGATCTCCTCCTCGGTCGGGGCCAAGACCGTCGAGGAAACCCGCGCGGTAATGGATCGCTATCGCGGCCGCGGCTATTGGGTGCATTCGGTCAAAGTGGGTGGCGACGTGGATCGTGACATAGAACGCATCCGCGATGTCGAGGCGCACCGCCCGGCGGGTGAGTGCATCCTCTATGACGTCAACCGCGCCTGGACGCGGCAACAGGCGCTGCGGGTGATGAAGGCCACCGAGGATCTGGGCGTGATGTTCGAACAACCCGGCGAGACGCTGGACGACATTGCCGCCATCCGGGCCCTGCATTCCGCGCCGGTCAGCGTGGATGAAAGCCTGGTCACCCTGCAGGATGCCACGCGCATTGCCCGCGACGGGCTGGCCGAGGTCTTCGGGATCAAGCTTAACCGTGTCGGCGGCCTGACCAAGGCCGCGCGGATTCGGGACATCGCGCTGGCGCATGGCATCGACATGTATGTGATGGCCACCGGCGGCTCGGTTCTGGCCGATACCGAGGCGCTGCATCTGGCCGCCACCATCCCGGATCACAACCGCCTGGGCGTCTGGGCCTGTCAGGACATGCTGACGCTAGACGTTGCGGGCGGGCGCGGTCCACGCAACCGTCAGGGCCATCTTGAACTGCCCGAGGCCCCCGGCCTCGGCGTCGCCCCGGATGAAGATCTACTGGGGGAACCAAAGGCCGTGTACCAATGACACGCATCACCCGCATTTCGCTCTGGCATGTGCCGCTGACCAGCCATCAGGCCTACTACATGGCCGACGGCAAGGCCTGCGACACGGTTGAAACGGTGGTTCTGGCGCTGGACACCGATGACGATCTGACCGGCTGGGGCGAGGTCTGCCCGATTCCGCATTACCTGCCCGCCTTTGCGCGCGGCGTGGCCCCGGCGGTTCGGAACATGGCCGCGGTTCTGCTGGGCGCCAACCCGATCGGACCCGAGGCGTTGATGGCGCGGCTGGACCGGCACCTGCCGGGGCATGTCTATGCCAAATCGGCAATCGACATCGCGCTGTGGGATCTGACGGGGCAGGTGGCAGGGCTGCCGCTGCACGCGCTGCTGGGCGGTCGGCGGGCGCAGACGATGCCGCTCTATCACTCGATCACCTGCATTGCCCCGGCCGAGATGGCCCGCATCGCCCGCGAGGCGCAGGCGCAGGGCATCACACAGTTCCAGGTCAAGCTGGGCGCGGATGCCGATTGGCAGGCCGATGTCGAGCGCCTGCGTCTGGTGCGCGAGGCGGTGGGAGACGGGCCGCTGGTCTATGGCGATTGGAACTGCGGCGCCACGTCTCTGGATGCCAGCCGGGTGGGGCGGGCGTTCGCGGATCTGGATGTGATGCTGGAACAACCCTGTGCCACGATCGAGGATTGCGCCCGCGTGCGCGCCGCCACCGGACTGCCGATGAAGCTGGACGAAAGCGCACACGACACCGCCAGCCTGCTGGCCGCGCATGCGCTGGGCTGCATGGACGCGGTCGCGGTGAAGCTGTCGAAATTCGGTGGGCTGTCGGCTGCGCGCCGCGCGCGTGATCTGTGCCTGCATCTGGGGGCGAAGATGTGTGTCGAAGACACCTGGGGGTCTGACATCACCACCGCCGCCCTGTTGCATCTGGGCGCGGCCACCGAACCCGCGCGCCTGATGAACGTGTGCGACCTGTCGGGCTATGTCGCGCCGCGGCTGGCGCCGGATGGCCCAACCCGCAAGGGCGGCCGCATCGCGCCGCCCGACGGGGTCGGCCTGGGCGTCGCGCCCGACCGCGAATACCTGGGCGCGCCGGACGTGATACTGGATTAGGGAGGCGACCATGCCGCGACATCTCAGCCAATCCGATTGGGGCCAACGCGCCCGGGCGGTGCTGCCCGGCGGTGGCTTTGGCAATTTCGACCCGTCGGTTTTCATCCGTGAGGGCCGGGGCAGCCGCGTCTGGGACGAAGACGGCAAGGAATATGTCGACCTGCTGATCGGCTCCGGGCCGATGCTGCTAGGCCACGGCCACCCCGAGGTGTTGGAGGCCGTCGCCGAACAGATGCCCAAGGGCATGACGTTTTTCGCCAACAACGCGCGCGCGGTCGAACTGGCCGAGGAGATCTGCGCCGCCGTGCCCTTCGCCGATCAGATCCGCTATGTCTCGTCCGGCGGTGAGGCCGACATGTACGCGATCCGGCTGGCCCGCGCCTTTACCGGCCGCGACAAGATCGTGAAGTTCGAAGGCGGCTATCACGGCATGAGCGCCGAGGCGCAAATGAGCCTGGCCCCGTCGCGGATGGTGAATTTCCCGCAGGCGGTTCCCGACAGCGCGGGCATACCGGCCAGCGTTCAGGCCGAAATGCTGATCGCGCCGTTCAACGACCCGGATTACATCCGCTCGCTGCTGGCCGAGCACGGCAACCAGGTCGCGGGCATCATCGTCGAGCCGCTGCAACGCATCATCCCGCCCGAACCCGGCTTCTTGCAGCTACTGCGAGACGAGGCCGACAAGTACGGCATCGTTCTGATCTTCGACGAAGTGGTGACCGGGTTTCGTTTCGCCTATGGCGGCGCGCAGGAGCTGTATGGCGTGACCCCCGACATCGCCACGCTGGGCAAGATCATCGGTGGCGGCTTTCCCCTGGCCGCGATCGCCGGGCGGGCCGAGATCATGGCCCATTTCGACAAACCCGCCGTTGGGCCTGGGAAATGGCTGATGCAGTTGGGGACACTGTCGGGCAATCCGGTGGCCGCGGTGGCCGGGCTCAAGACGATGGAAGTGCTGCGCCGTCCCGGCCAGTACGACCGGCTGCGCGCCAATGGTCAGCGTCTGATGGACATGGCCTCGGCCGCGCTGACCAAGCAGGGGGTCGCCCACCGCGTCATCGGCGATCCGACCCTGTTCGAAATCGTGTTCACGGAAGGAAAGGTGCGCGATTATCGCGATGTGGTCCGCGCGGACACGGCCAGGGCAACCCGGTTCAATGCGGTTCTGATGCAGAACGGGATGTTCAAGTCGCCGGGCAAGACCTATCCGTCCCTGGCACTGACCGAAGCGGACTTTGACCTGTGCGAAGCCGCCTATGCCAAGGCCGCGCAGGCCGTGGCCGAAATGCAGGGCGCGGGCGTGTCTTAGTAGACGCCCGCCATCACCAGGCGCACGATGTCTTCGCGCTTGAGGCCACGCGCAGCCAGTTCTTCGTCGGTCAACTCGCTGAGTTGCTTGATCTTGATGACCTTGGCATTTGCTTCGCCCATGCGGATCAAAGCATCATAGATGCCGCTGAACACATCGGCGACGGCCGAGAACAGGTTCAGGATTGCAGGGCGGTGCGTGCTTGTCTGTGCCATGAGCGGAGCCTCTCTGGTCTGTATGTGACCAAAGAGATTTAGACCTGATGCTGCAGTGCAGCTAGGCACTTGAGGGAATAGCCGCTGTGCATCTGGTGCAAGTCTGGCCCGACAGGCGCAGCCTCAGGCCTTGAACTGGTCGTCTACCGGCACCTGCAAGGCGGTGGCCAGGGCGTTGGTCTGGCTGGCCATCGCGATCACCGCCAGCAGTTCGGCCTGCATCTGATCGGTCATGCCCTTGGAGCGGGCCGCGGCCGAATGGGAGTGCACGCAGTATTCGCAATTGTTGGCGACCGAAAACGCCACATACAGCATCTCTTTCACAAGCGGGTCCAGCGCGCCGGGGGCCATGACGGTCTTCAGCCGCTCCCACGTCGTTTTCAGCAGTGCCGGGTCATGGGCCAGAGCGCGCCAGAAACTGTTGACGTAATCGGTGTTGCGGGTGGCGCGGATGTCATCGAAGACGGCCAGCGCCTCGGCGCTGACCTCTTCGTCCGTCAACAGGTGAACCGTTGCCATGCTCAGACCATCGCAAAGATGCGCGCCGGGCCGCCCGACCCGCCACGATGGGCCGGCGCGCCGACCACCAGCGTCGCTCCGCTGGCGGGCACCTTGTCGAGATTAGCCAGGTTCTCGATGCCGTAGCGGTTGGTGGGCAGCCACGCGTAATGCGTCACGAAATCGGCCGATGGCCCGTGGTCAAGTGACAGCGTGTCGACGGCCAGCGCAACCGCGCCGGTTCCTTCGATCAGCATCTGGGCCGCTTCGACGTGGAAGCCGGGGAAATGCATCTTGCCGTCGCCGTCGGCGTTGCGGAATTCGGGCGTGGCGGTCTTGGCGGCCCATCCCGAGTGCATGGCGACGCAGGCGCCATCGGGGATGTCGCCATTTGCAGCGATCCACGCCTTCAGGTCATCTGGGGTCACCTGTGCATCCGGGTCCTCGGCCGCGCGGGCGGCAATGTCCACCACGCACAGCGGGCAGACGAGGTTCGACACCGGGATTTCGTCCACCGACTGCCCATCCGCCGAGAAATGCAGCGGGGCATCGACATGCGTGCCGGTGTGTTCGTTGACGGCCAGGTTGAACAGGTTGAAGCCATGTTCCTTGAAATTGAAGGCCTGTGTCGCCTCGATCCCCGGCTGGCCGAAATAGGTGGGAAAATCGGCATCGTAGACATGGGTCATGTCCAGCACCTCGCCATGGCCGGCCGCAAGCGCTGGTGGGGCAGCCACCGTCCCAAGCGCCGTGCCTGCCGCCATCGCTGCGCCAGCCTTAAAAAAGGATCGACGCGACAGCATCCGGTCTTTCACCGCGTTCATTACGCAAACGTCACACATTTCAAAACTCCCTGTTCTGCAATCTGTTTTCGTTCCGGGCCGAATTCATTGGCCGGGTGGGCAAAGCCTAGCACGGTTTTCCGCGATCCGGTTCACAAGTTGTTTGGGGCCTGCTCGCCGGCAAGAAATGCGGCCCGGCGGCGCAGTCGGGTATAAGGGGTTGAACCCGCGCGCGGACGGGTTCAATCTGTTGCGGAATGTTGTTCCGCAATGCGGAACAAGCTGGGGTTGGCAAGAGGAGACCAAGTCTGATGTCCGAGGCGGTGGAATACGAACGGATTGGCGATATCGCGGTGCTGGCGGCGAACAACCCGCCGGTCAATGCGCTTGGCGTGGATGTGCGCCGGGGCCTGCTGGCCGGAATCGAACGGGCCGAGGCCGAGCGCGCAAAGGCGGTGCTGATCTACGGCAAGGGCCGGACCTATTTCGCGGGGGCCGATATCCGCGAGTTCGGCAAACCCCCGCAAGAGCCGTGGCTGCCGGGCCTGTGCGACCGGATCGAGGCCTCGCCCCTGCTGGTGGTTTCGGCGCTGCACGGCACGGCACTGGGCGGCGGGCTCGAGGTTGCGCTGTCCAGCCACTACCGCATCGCGGTTCCCTCGGCCAAGGTCGGCCTGCCCGAGGTTAATCTGGGCATCCTGCCGGGTGCCGGGGGCACCCAGCGTCTGCCGCGCGTGGCCGGGGTCGAGGCCGCGCTCGACATGATCACAACCGGTCGCCATGTCCGCGCCGACGAGGCGCTGAAGCTGGGCGTGATCGACAAGATGCAGGATGGCGACCCGCGCGAGATCGGGCTGGCCTATGCGCAGGAGCTGCTTGACTCGGGTGCGTCCCGCCGCGCGGTCGGAGAGATGCCCGCGCCGGACCCTGTCGATTTCGATGCGGTCTACGAGGCCGTTCTGAAAAAAGGCCGGGGCCAGCTGTCCCCCGCCATTGCCGTGCGTGCCGTGCAAGCCGCCTGCGAGGCGCCCAGCTTTGCCGAAGGCATGGCGCGCGAGCGGGAACTGTTCATGCAATTGATGGAATCGGATCAGCGCAAGGGCCTGATCCACGCCTTCTTTGCCGAACGCGCCGTGGGCAAACTGCCCGAACTGAAGGGTGTCGAGCCGCGTCCGGTGCATCAGATCGGGGTCATCGGCGGCGGCACGATGGGCGCGGGGATCGCCACCGCTGCCTTGTTGGCAGGTCTGCCCGTGACCTTGCTGGAGATGACGCAGGAGGCCGCCCATGCGGCCAAGGAACGGATCGCCGGAAACCTGGCAGGGGCCCTGAAGCGCGGCAAGATCAGCCAGCAGCAGCACGACGCGATCCTGTCGGACCAATTGCAGCTTGCCACTGGGTATGACGCGCTGAGCGCCGTCGATCTGGTGATCGAGGCCGTGTTCGAGGATATGGACGTCAAGAAGCAGGTCTTTTCTCAGCTGGATGTGGTCTGCAAGCCCGGGGCGGTTCTGGCGACCAACACCTCGTATCTGGACGTCAACGAGATCGCCGCCACCACCACGCGGCCGCAGGACGTGATCGGGCTGCATTTCTTCTCGCCCGCGCATGTGATGAAGCTGCTTGAGATCGTGGTGGCCGACAAGACCGCGCCCGAGGTGGTCGCAACCGGCTTTGCGCTGGGGCATCGGCTGAAGAAGGTCTCGGTGCGCGCAGGGGTGTGCGACGGGTTCATCGGCAACCGGATCCTCAGTACCTATCGCACCTGCGCCGACCACATGGTTCTGGACGGGGCAAGCCCGTTCCAGATCGACAAGGCGCTGACCGATTTCGGCTTTGCCATGGGGCCGTTCGCGGTGTCCGATCTGGCCGGGCTGGATATCGGCTGGGCGGTACGCAAACGCAAACGCGCCGAGGGGCTGGACCCGCGCGCCCGCGACAGCAGCTATGCCGACAAACTCTGCGAGGCCGGGCATTTCGGGCAGAAGACCAGCAAGGGCTTCTATGTCTATGAAAGAGGCAAGCGCGGCGGCACGCCGAACCCCGAGGTTCTGGACCTGATCGCGGCCGACCGCGCAGCGCAGGGCATCACCCCGCGGACGTTCACGGATGACGAGATCGTGCGGCGATATATGGTCTCGATGGTCAACGAGGCCGCCAAGGTGGTGGGCGAGGGCATCGCGCGCCGCCCCTTGGACGTGGATGTGGTGCTGCTCTATGGCTATGGGTTCCCGCGCTATCGCGGCGGGCCGCTGAAATGGGCCGATCTGCAGGGTCTGCCGGGTATTCTGGACGACATCCGCGCGTGGTCGGCCGGGGATGACTATTTCTGGCAACCCGCGCCGCTGCTGGAAAAACTGGTGGCCGAGGGCCGCAGCTTTGACGATTTGAACAAGGACGCCCAGTGATGAAACAAGCCGTAATCGTATCCGCCGCACGCACCGGGCTGGCCAAGTCGTTCCGGGGCTCGTTCAACATGACCCACGGCGCCACGATGGGCGGCCACGCGGTTCAGGCCGCGGTCGCGCGCTCGGGGCTGGACGGCGCCGAGATCGAGGATTGCATCATCGGCTGCGGCTTCCCCGAGGGCGAGACCGGCGGCAACATCGCCCGCCAGATCGCCATCCGGGCCGGGCTGCCGGTCAGCGTTTCGGGGATGACCGTGAACCGGTTCTGCTCGTCGGGGCTGCAGACCGTGGCGCTGGCGGCGCAGGCCGTCACCGAGGGCAGCGCGGGCCCCATCGTGGCCGGTGGGGTCGAGAGCATCTCGCTGGTCCAGCCGAAGACCCGCCCCGTGCCCGAGGCGTGGATTCACGAGCACAAGCCGGCGATCTACATGACGATGATCGAGACCGCCGACATCGTGGCCGAGCGCTATGGCATCAGCCGCGAAGAACAGGACGCCTACGGCCTGCGGTCGCAACAGCGCATCGCGGCGGCGCAGGCGGCGGGCAAGTTCGACGACGAAATCGTACCGATGCAGACCACCATAGCGGTCAAGGACAAAGAGACCGGCGAGGTCTCGCACCGGCAGGTCACCGTGGACCGGGATGAATGCAACCGGCCGAACACGACGCTGGAGGGTCTGGCCTCGCTGGAGCCGGTGCGGGGCCCCGGAAACTACATCACCGCCGGCAATGCCAGCCAGCTGTCGGACGGCGCGGCCGCGGTGGTCGTGATGGACAGCGCCGAAGCCGAGCGTCGGGGTCTGGAGCCCTTGGGTGCGTTCAAGGGGTTCTGCGTGGCGGGGTGCGAGCCCGACGAGATGGGCATCGGCCCGGTCTTTGCGGTGCCGCGCCTTCTGGAACGGCATGGTCTGAGCGTCGAGGACATCGACCTGTGGGAGCTGAACGAAGCCTTCGCCTCGCAAGCGCTGTACTGCCGAAACCGTTTGGGAATCGATGACGAGAAATGCAACGTGAACGGCGGATCGATCGCCATCGGGCATCCGTTCGGCATGACCGGCGCGCGGATGGTCGGCCATCTGCTGCGCGAAGGGCGGCGGCGCGGGGCCAAGCTGGGTGTCGTGACCATGTGCATCGGCGGCGGCATGGGCGCGGCCGGTCTGTTCGAGATATATTGAAGAAAGAGGCGCCGGGCCAGCTCATCGAGGGCCGGCCCGGCGCAGCCCGGCCCTGGGGGCCGAGCAGGCAAAGTTCCGATCGCGTCGAGGAGGAGGGCGGCTGTGGACTTGAATTATACGGACGAGGAGAAGGCCTTTCGCGACGAGGTTCGAGCCTTTCTGGCCGAAAAGCTGCCCAAGGAGATCTCGGACAAGATCCGGGCTGGCCGGAACATCGGCAAGGAAGGGTATGAGTGGTGGCACGCCACGCTGAACGAGCGCGACTGGTTGAATTTCAACTGGCCGAAGGAGTTTGGCGGCGCCGAGTGGAACGCGGTTCAGCGCCATATATTCGAGGAGGAATGCGCCGCCGCCTATGCGCCGCGTATCGTGCCGTTTGGCCTGTCGATGCTGGGCCCGGTGCTGCAGAAATTCGGCTCGAAGGCGCAGCAGGAGTATTTCCTGCCGCGCATCCTGAATGGTGAACATTGGTGGTGCCAGGGCTATTCCGAGCCGGGTGCCGGGTCGGACCTGGCCTCGCTGAAGACCCGCGCGGTGCGCGACGGCGACCACTATGTCGTCAATGGCCAGAAGACCTGGACCACGCTGGCGCAATACGCCAACTGGATCTTCTGCCTAGTGCGCACCGACCCCGAGGCCAAGGCGCAGGAGGGAATCTCGTTCCTGCTGATCGACATGAACACGCCGGGGATCGAGGTGCGCCCCATCGTCCTGCTGGACGGCACGCCCGAGGTCAACGAGGTGTTCTTTGACGATGTGCGCGTCCCGGTCGAAAACCTGGTGGGCGAGGAGAACAAGGGCTGGACCTATGCCAAGTATCTGCTGACGCATGAACGCACCAACATCGCCGGTGTCGGCTTCAGCCAGGCGGGGCTGGACATGGTCAAACGGATTGCCCGGATCGAAACCGCGAATGGCCGCCCCCTGATCGAGAACCCGCATTTCGCCGCCCGGCTGGCACGGGTCGAGATCGACCTGATGGCCATGGCCACCACCAACATGCGCATCATCAGCAAGGCTGCGGCCGGACAGGCACCGGGGGTCGAAAGCTCGATGCTGAAGGTCAAGGGTACGATCATCCGGCAGGAGATCAACGACCTGGCCCGCCGCGCGGTGGGGCCTTATGCGATGCCTTTCGCATCCGAGGCAGTGGCGGGCGACAACGACCCGATCGGGCCGGACTATGCCACGCCGGTCGCCGCGCAGTATTTCAACAACCGGAAACTGTCGATCTTCGGCGGGTCGAACGAGATCCAGCGCGGGATCATCGCCAAGGTCAAGATGGGGGGCTGAGATGGATTTCAACCTGACCGAAGAACGGCAGATGCTGCAGGACACGCTGCGGCGCTATCTGGCCGACAGATATACGACTCTGGTGCGCAACGACATTCTGGACAGCCCGGCGGGGTTCAGCGCCGACATCTGGCGCGAACTGGCCGATCTGGGCGTTCTGGGCGCGCTGTTCGACGAAGCGGATGGCGGGTTCGGCGGGGCGGGCTTTGACATCGCCACCGTGTTCGAGGAACTGGGCCGGGCCGGGGTGGTCGAGCCGGTTCTGGACAGCTGCATTCTGGGCGGTCGGCTGATCGCGCAGGTGGGCAGCCCCGATCAGCGGGCGCTGCTGGATCAGGTGGTCTCGGGCGCGCTGCATCTGGCGCTGGCGCATGGGGAGCCTGCCAGCCGGTATGACCTGAGCCGGGTCGAGACCACCGTGCGGACCGACGGCACAGACTTGATCCTGAACGGACGCAAGGCTGTGGTCGTGAATGCCGAGGTCGCCGGGCAGTTGATCGTTTCCGCGCGCGAAACGGGCGGGCCGTTCGATCTGGACGGCATTTCGCTGTTTCTGGTGCCTGCTGGCACGCCGGGTCTGGGCTTGCGCGGGTATCCGATGCTGGCCGGGGGCCGCGCGGCCGAGGTCACTCTGGACGATGTGCGCCTGCCGGAAACCGCGCGTCTGGGCGCGGCGGGGCAGGGGTTCGAGCCGCTGATGAACGTTGTGGCCGCCGCCAATGTCGCGCTGGTCGCCGAGGTGCTGGGTGCGATGGAAAGCGCGGTGGAACTGACACGGCAATACCTGATGACGCGCAAGCAGTTCGGCCGTCCGATCGGGACCTTTCAGGCCCTGCAGCACCGGTTCGCGGATATGCTGATCGAGCTGGAGCAGGCGCGCTCGGCGGTGATCAACGCGGCCGGTCACCTTGAAGCGCCCGATCGCGACCGGCAGATCGCCGCGGCCCGCAACCTGGTGTCGCGGGTGGGCCGGTTGGTGGCCGAGGAAACGATCCAGATGCATGGCGGCATCGCCATGACGCAGGAATATGAGCTGGCGCATATTGCCAAGCGGATCGTCATGTCGGATCACAGGTTCGGCGACGCGGATTATCATTTGGAGCGGTTCATTGCACTCGGCGCGGCCTGAAGACGACCCAAAGGTCCGGCGGTCGGGCTGTCAGAACGCGATCGGGTTCGAGGTGGATCTGTCCGACCCCGACGGCCGTGCCCGGTGTCATTTGACCATCCGGGCGGATCACCTGAACAGCCAGGGCATCCTGCATGGCGGCATCATCGCCATGCTGCTGGACGTGGCTTGCGGCAACACCGCCTCGGCCTGGTTCGACCGGGACGAACATCCGCTGGTTCTGACCCTGTCACTGAACACAAGCTATGTGGCGGCGGTGCGTCAGGGGCGCGTGACGGCCACGGGGCGCGCAACGGGGGGCGGGCGCACGATGGCCTATGTGACCGGAGAGTTGCACAGCGACGACGGAACCCTGATCGCGACGGCGGCGGGGGTGTTCAAGCGCACCACGAAACGCTGAGCGAAAAACCGGTTCCGGCGCAGGGGAGGGCGAAGGGACATGAACAAATGGCACGACTATCCGGATGCCCAGATCCGGACCCGCCCGCAGGCCCGCGCCTTCGCCGACGGGTTCGGCGCCAATTGGAGCTTTGCTGACCTCGACCGCGCGATTTCCGATCTGTCAGGCATCCTGCTGGCCTCGGGGGTGCGCCCCTGCGATCGGGTCATGCTGGTGCTCGAGAATTGCTGTGCGGCAGTGGCCGCGCTGTTTGCCTGTTCCCGGATCGGCGCTTGCGTGGTTCCGGTGAATGCCCGCCAGACCGAGGCTGAGTTGGCACGCATCGTGGATCACATCACCCCGGCGGTGATCCTGTTCACGTCGGCGGCGTCGCCGGAGGCGTGCGACCATGCGCGAATGGCCGGGGCCCAGCCTGTTTCCGGGGGCTTCGGGCAGATGCACCTGGCCGCGCCGAACCCGAGCGCGCCCGACCCCGATCTGACGGATGTCGCGGCGATGTTGTTCACCACCGGCACGACCGGAACGCCCAAGGGTGTGATGCTGACCCACGAAAACCTGCGGTTCGGCGGGCTGACCTCGGCGAATTTCCGGGGGCTGACGCAGGATGACGTGGTCTATGGCGTGCTACCGATTTCGCACATCTTCGGGCTGGCCTCGATCGTCACCGGGTCGGCGCTGGCCGGGGCCTTCGTCCAGCTGGATGCCCGGTTCGCGGCGGACCGCGCCTTTGCCGCGTTGAACGCGGGCGTCACGGTGTTTTCGGGTGTGCCGCAGATGCATGCGCTGCTGATGCAATATGCTAAGGAACAGGGGTTGGAGCGGCTGCCGTCGGACGCCCTGCGCTACACCTCGTCCGGGGCTGCCCCGCTGGATCCGGCGTGGAAACGCAAGGCCGAGGCGTTCTATGGCGTCGCACTGCAGAATGGCTATGGCATGACCGAAAGCACGGCGGGGATCTGCGCCTCGCACAACCGGATCGGGGATCCGGATATCTCGGTCGGCCCGCCCTTGCCGGGGGTCGAGCTGCACATTGACGAAAGCATACCCGGCGGCGGAGATGGCGTGGGCGAGATCCTGACGCGCGGCCCGCATGTGATGAAGGGGTACTATCGCAACGGCGAGGAAACGGGCCGGGTTCTGGTCCGGGGATGGTTGCGCACGGGTGACCTCGGCCGCCTCGACGCGCAGGGCAATCTGCACGTCGTCGGCCGCGCCAAGGAACTGATCATTCACGGCGGCTTCAACGTCTATCCGCCCGAAGTCGAGACCGCGCTGAACGACCATCCGCAGGTGATCCAGTCTGCGGTGATCGGGCATCGGGTGGGCGGCGACGAACAGGTGCTGGCCTTTGTTCAGGTGCCTGAAATCGGCGCTGTGTCCGAGGCAGAGTTGGCGAAGTTCGTGGCGGAACGTCTTGCGGGCTACAAACGGCCCAGCCGGATCGTGCTGGCCAAGTCACTGCCCGCCGCGCCCACGGGCAAGATCCTCAAGCACAGGCTGCTTGCGCATTTCGCGGATCAACTGGCCTAGAGGCAGGGTCGGCAAAACGCTCCCGCGTCCGCGCGACATCGGCTGCGCCGATCCCGCTTGCGGCCTTGGGCCCGGCATCGCGCATGGCGCGATGCCGGGCCCAACAGGAGGAGACGTTTTGCAAAAACGTAGACGACGGGCGGGAGCCGCCGTCAGACCGCGTGGCCTTCGGCTGCGGCCCGAATGGCACGGATGTTCTGGCCATAGATTTCGGGGTTCGCAACCGACCCGCCCTTGAAGACCGCCGAACCGGCAACAAGAACGTCGGCACCGGCCGCTGCGACCAGCGGGGCGGTCGAGGGGTCGACTCCCCCGTCGATTTCGATATGCACCGAGCGGTCGCCGATCATCTCGCGCAGGTGGCGGACCTTCGCGGTCATGTCGATGTATTTCTGCCCGCCAAAGCCGGGGTTCACCGTCATCACGCAGACCAGATCGGCCAGATCCAGCAGGTGCTCGACCGCGTCGGCCGGAGTGCCCGGGTTCAGCGCCACGCCTGCCTTCATTCCGGCCGCGCGGATCGCCTGCAACGTGCGGTGCGTGTGCGGACCGGCCTCGACATGGGTGGTCAGATAGTCCGCGCCGGCATCGGCATAGGCCTGGATGTAAGGATCGACCGGCGTGATCATCAGATGCACATCCATCACCGTCTTGACATGCGGGCGGAACGCTTTGACCGCCGGCGGGCCGAAGGTGAGATTTGGCACGAAATGACCGTCCATCACGTCAACATGGACCCAGTCGGCGCCCTGGGCCTCGATGGCTTGGATTTCCTGTCCGAAATTGGCGAAATCGGCGGACAGGATCGACGGTGCGATCTTGATCTTGCGGTCAAAGCTCATGGCGGCCTCATGTGACAGATCTGACGGTTCAGGTGTTGAGCTCGCGTATAGACGGGACGAGCGGCATTGCCCAGCCCTTGCATAGGCCATCCGCTTTCAGCCCGTTACAAAAGCTTCACCGGATCGACACATCACCGTTGAGCACCAGCTGTAGACGACCTCCATCACGAATTGGGGGTGGCACGTGCTGCGCATCGAAAAACTGACCAAGCGCTTCGGCGACAATACTGCCGTCGATACCGCAACGCTGGACGTCGACAAACCGTGCATGATCGGGATCATCGGGCGGTCGGGCGCGGGCAAGTCCACCCTGCTGCGTATGATCAACCGCCTGACCGATGCCAGCGCAGGGCAGATCCTGTTTCACGGGTGCGACGTGACCAAGTTGAAAGGGCGCGAAAAACGTGCGTGGCAGGCCGATTGCGCGATGATCTTCCAGCAATTCAACCTTGTGCCCCGCATGGACGTGGTCTCGAATGTGCTGCATGGAACGCTGAACCGGAACTCGACCCTGGCCACCCTGTTCAACCTGTTCCCGATGGAAGACATCCATCGCGCCATCGACATTCTCGACCGTCTTGGCATCGCCGAACATGCCCCCAAACGGGCCGAGGCGCTGTCGGGCGGGCAGCAGCAGCGTGTCGCCATCGCGCGGGCGCTGATGCAGGACCCCAAGATCATCCTGGCCGATGAGCCCATCGCCTCGCTGGACCCTATGAACGCGCAAGTCGTGATGCAGGCCCTGCGCCGCATCCACGAAGAGGACGGCCGTACCGTGATCGCCAATCTGCACACTTTGGACACTGCGCGCCGCTATTGCGACCGCGTAGTCGGCATGCGCGACGGACGCATCGTGTTCGACGGCCTGCCCGAGCAGCTGACCACCGGCGTCGCCCGCGAGATCTACGGCGCTGATGCCAGCTTCTCCGAGGCCGCGACCTCGACCGAGATCGAAACGCTGGATGCCACCCGGAAGGCTCTGATGGAAGCCGAGGCCACGATCTGAGCCCCAAACACCTCATTCATCGCCCGGCCCGATGAATGGGGTGGGCCAATCAACCTGGAGAGAGACAGATGAAGAAACTTGTTGCCGCCCTGGTCGCGACCACTGCCCTGAGCGCGCCTGCCATGGCAGAGGAGATCAGCGAATTCCGTATCGGCATTCTGGGCGGAGAAAACGCACAGGACCGTCTGAACAACAACGAATGTCTGCGTGAATACACCGAGGACGCGCTGGGTGTCGAAACCAAGCTGTTCGCCCCGGCTGACTACAACGGCGTGATCCAGGGCCTGCTGGGCGGCACGATCGACATGGCCTGGCTGGGTGCCTCCGCGTATGCCAAAACCTATCTCAGCGACCCCGAGGCGGTTGAGCCGGTTCTGGTCAAGGTGAACGTGGATGGCGGGTATGGCTACTACTCGGTCGGGTTCGCCCGCAAGGACAGCGGCATCACCTCGCTTGATGACATGAAAGGCAAGGTGTTTGGCTTTGGTGATCCGAACTCGACCTCGGGCTATTTGATCCCCTCGATCGAAATCCCTCAGGCAACGGGTGCGACGATGGAGTCGGGCGACTACTTCGGTGAAGTGAAGTTCACCGGTGGCCACGAGCAGACAATTGTCGCCGTGAACAACGGTGACGTGGATGGTGGCGTGACCTGGGCCGATGGTCTGGGCAACTGGGAAGACGGCTACAATTCGGGCGCGCTGCGCCGCGCCGTGGATGCCGGACTGGTCGACATGAACGACATGGTGGAAATCTGGAAATCGAAGCCGATCCCCGAAGGTCCGGTGGTTCTGCGCAAGGCATTGCCGGCGGATGTCAAAGAGAAGATGACGGCTCTGATGGCCGGGCTGGCCGACAAAGACCGTGAGTGCTTCTATGGCGTGGCCGCAGGTGAAGCCAAAGCGTTCGAGCCGATCACCCACGAGGCCTACGAAATCATCATTGAAGCCCGCAAGCTGAAGTCGAACTAAGCCTGCGCAACTTCTGTTCGGGGTCCGGCCGCAAACCGGACCCCATTATCCCCATCGGAGCCTTTCATGACCGACCTGACCGCGGGATCCGCCGGCCTCGACCGGATCCGGGAGGATTACATCAGCATGACCCGTCGAAAACGGGTTTACGGTGGGATACTTCTGATCCTGTTCGTGGCACTTATGGCGGCCGGATTCCGGACCGCCGACATGCGAAACGCCGGTAGTTTTGCCGATGGGTGGAACCGCATTTTCGATTACCCTGCCGAGGTTCTGACTGAGGCCTGGGAGAAGATCGGGGAATTGCCCGCGAATTTGGTCGAGTTCTTTCCCGCGCTGATCGAAACACTGAATATCGCCGCCGCGGCCACGCTGGTGGGCACTCTGGGCGGCACCATTCTGGCGCTGATGTCCACCCGCGGCATGGCGCTGTGGCCGTCGTTGATCCCCGTTTTTCGCCGTATTTCTGATATTTGCCGGGCCGTTCCGGAAATCGTCATCGCGTTGGTACTGATCTTTGTTCTGGGCGGCGGGCCTGTGCCTGCAATGATTGCCATCGCCATTCACACTGCCGGTGCTCTGGGCAAGTTGTTTTCCGAAGTGAATGAAAACGCCTCTCTGAAACCGGTAGAGGGGCTGCAGTCGGTTGGCGCCAACTGGTCGCAGCGGATGTATTTGGGCGTGATCCCGCAGGTCGGGCCAAACTACGTCAGCTACGCCCTGCTGCGGTTCGAGATCAACATCCGCGCTTCGGCCATTCTTGGTTTCGTGGGGGCAGGTGGCTTGGGGTACGAACTGCGCAACGCCATGTCCTGGGGGCAGGGGCGTTACGACGAGGCGGCGGCCATCTTTCTGCTTCTGTTCGTCACCATCGTGGCCGTGGATCAGCTGTCCGGCATTTTGCGTGACCGCCTGACACACGGTTCCGCCAAAGGAGCCGCAGCATGAGCACCTTTGCCACTGATCTGCCGATCAACGACTTGAAAGCCAAAGCCGACCACATCTTTCGGCACAAACGGGCTGTGAGTTTCGGGTTGCCGGGGCTGCTCATTCTATACCTGGTCTATGTTTTCTTTGCCTTTGACGTGCCCGGCTTGACCGAGCGGGCCAACTGGGAAAACGGCAAGACGCTTGTATCCGACAGCTACAGCTACAAGACTCATGTGACCCGGGACAATCGAAACGGACAAGTGTCCGTCGCGATCGAGGGAGAGCGCAAGGGTGCTTACCCGGATGGCACTGCGCCGGAATGGGTCGCTTTGGGCGAAACCACGGTGATTGACCTGGAAGATGGCCATATCGTTCGTTTTGGACCTGAAACCGTGGAATATGACATCCCCGGTTACGGAACAGTGCGCGCAACGCCCAGCCGGTCTGCCGGAGTGCAGGCCGAGCTGCCGACTGCCGAGGTGCCGGACTGGATCAACATGTCAAAGAACCGCCTGGCGATCACCACGCCGGCGGGCCGGCTGACCGTGACACGCAACCGGGCCGAGGTGTTCCGGTATTTCAACGGGTGGGAACTGTTCTGGTTCACACTGGACAGCCCCTATCACGGTCAGTCTTTCAGCCAGTTGATGGGGCGTGCCGCATCGGGCGAGGCCGCGGAAATATTTGACGATTTCTGGACCAACAAAATGTGGCGCCATCAGGATGTTGCGTGGGCGATCTTTGAAACGCTTCTGATGGCTTTTCTAGGTACTCTGGGGGCGGGGATGATCGCTTTGCCCCTCGCATTTCTGGCGACACGAAATTTCAATCCGTTTAGAACGGTCCGATTTGCCACCCGTCGTATCTTTGATTTCGTGCGCGGTGTTGATGCGTTGATCTGGACGGTGGTTCTGGCACGCGCCTTCGGGCCGGGGCCGCTGACAGGGGCGCTGGCCATCCTGGTCACCGATACCGGCACCTTCGGCAAGATCTTCTCCGAGGCGCTGGAAAATGTTGATCAGAAGCAGATCGAAGGCGTGCAGTCCACCGGGGCCAATGCGCCGCAGAAATATCGTTTCGGTGTGATCCCGCAGATCACGCCGGTTCTGCTCAGTCAGCTCCTGTACTTCCTGGAATCCAACACCCGCAGCGCAACCGTGATCGGGGCGATAACCGGGGGCGGGATCGGTCTGTTGCTGACACAGGCGATTATCACCCAGAAAGACTGGGAGGAAGTCGCCTATTACATCGTGCTGATCATCCTGATGGTCATGCTGATGGACTGGTTTTCGGGCTGGCTGCGCAGGCGGCTGATCCAGGGCGGGCCGCCCAAGTCGCGCAAACAGCGCGATCCGCAGGCCAAGCCCCTGATGTTGCCTTGAACCGTATACGAGGACTTGCAGACCATGGCGCGCTTGCGACCGGACCAGCCTTTCATTCACCCGGATTGCCAGATAACCGGCAGCAGCTTTGGCGCCTTTGTCGAAATCGGTGCCGGAACGCGGGTGACGAATTCGGTGTTTGGGGACTATACCTATTGCGACCGCACCTGCGACATCGCCAATGCACGGATCGGGAAATTCGCCAATATCGCCAGTTTCACCCGGATCGGCGCCACCGACCATCCGATCGAGAAAGCGTCGCTGCATCACTTCCACTACCGCTCGGCCGACTATTGGGACGATGCCGAGGACGACGCGGACTGGTTCGCCCGGCGCGCCGGGCGGTTGGCGCATATCGGGCATGACACCTGGATCGGCCACGCGGCCATCATCAAGCCCGAGGTGACGATCGGGCACGGGGCAATCGTAGCCTCCGGGGCGATCGTGACCAAGGACGTGCCACCTTATACCATCGTCGGCGGCGTCACTGCCCACCCCATCCGACGCCGGTTCCCCGAACACGTGGCCGAGCGTATGATGGCTCTGGCCTGGTGGGACTGGGACAATGCCCGACTGCGCGCGGCGCTGCCGGATTTCCGCGCGTTGCCCGCCGAGGCGTTTTTGGAGAAATACGAGGATTGACCGGCATCACCCGTGATCGTCATCCAGCGTCAGAGTGACCCGCTCGCCCGCAAAGACGGTCTTGCCGTATTCAACCGGATGCCCCTGCGGATCGGCGTTGATGCCGACCGAATGCAGAACCGGCGCGCCCTCGATCAGGTGCAGGTGCCGGGCCTGAATCGCATCAGCCGCGCGGGCGGTCAGGCGCGTCGAGATGCGGGTATAATCCGCCACGCCGCAGTGCCGCAGCGCCCGCGTGACCGAGCCGTTCTGGGCCAGCGCTTCGGACAGGTCGGGCAGGCGCGCGGCGGGAAAGACGCTTTGGAACACCGCGATCGGTTGGCCATCGGCCAGCGACAACCCGTCATAGACATGCACCGGGTCGCCGGGGGCCAGGGCCAGCGCCTCGGCCTCGGTCTTGTCGGCGGCGCGGGTGATCAGCGACAGCACCTGCTTGCCCGGGATCTTGCCGCTGGCCGAGATGTTCTGGTGGTACCGGACCCGTTTGCCGATCGGGTAATCGGTTGCGGCTGCCGAAACAAACACGCCTGCCCCGCGGCGGGGATGCACCAGCCCTTGCTTGGCCAGTTCGGCCAGGGCCCGGCGCACCGTGTGGCGGTTCACGCCGTGGGTCGCGGCCAACTGCGCCTCGGTCGGCAGGCGGTCGCCGGTTGCAAAGCGCCCCTCGGCGATGTCGGCGGTCAGCGCCAGCGCGATGGTCTTCCAGATCGGTGTTTGGCTCATGTCATCAAAACTTCACAGCATATTCGTTGCGAGTCACCCTTTGCTCCGCTATTATTTGTCTAGTTGTATAGTAGGTGTAGACAACTTGGCCAAGAGGCTTTGATGGCGGATCAGACAAAAATCGCGACGGGTGATCGACGGGCCTGGCTGGGCCTTCTGGCACGTGCGCCGGCCGAGGCGCTGGCTGCCTTGTGGACCGCCTATGGCGCAAGTCCCGAATTCCAGTGGTTGCGCACGCCCGAGATCGGCGGCGTCATGGTGCGGGGGCGGGCAGGCGGCTCGGGCGCGCCCTTCAATCTGGGCGAGATGACGGTCACGCGCTGCGCTCTGGTTCTGCCTGACGGAACCGAGGGCCACGGATATGTGCAGGGGCGCGACAAGACCCATGCCGAAACCGCCGCTCTGATCGACGCGCTGATGCAGACCGGGCACGCCGACGCGGTGCGGGCGAGAATCCTGGAGCCGCTGACCCGCCAGGTCCAGGCGGCCAGAACGGCCCGGGCCGCCAAGGCCGCGGCCACCAAGGTCGAGTTCTTCACGATGGTTCGGGGAGAGGATCAATGACCCAACAGACCCGTTTTTCAGGCGGTTTCACCGATGCGCCGGTTCAGGCGGCCCACGCCTTTCGTGCGGCCATGACCGTGATGGCGCGTCCGGGTGAGCTGCGGCAGCTGAATGGCGCGACCCCGCCCAACGGCCTGTCGGTCGCTGCGGGAACGCTGCTGCTGACGCTGTGCGACCCGGATACGGGCGTTTATCTGGCGGGCGCGGCCGACAACCCGGCCATTCGCCAATGGCTGACTTTCCACACCGGAGCGCCCCTCGTGCCCGCCGCGCAGGCGGATTTTGCCTTCGGTTTCTGGCAGGATCTGGTGCCGCTGGACCAGTACCGGATCGGCACGCCGGAATATCCCGACCGATCCGCCACCCTGATCGTGGAGTGCGACGTATTGCACCAATCCGGCGCCACCCTGCGAGGGCCCGGCATCCGCGACACTGCACGCCTTGCCCTGCCCGATGTCGCGGCGCTGCAGGCCAATTCGGACCTGTACCCCTTGGGGTGCGATTTCTTCTTCACCTGCGGGGATACGGTCGCGGCCCTGCCGCGCAGCACCCGCATCGATCCAAAGGGTTAGGCCATGTACGTAGCCGTAAAAGGGGGCGAAAAGGCAATCGAAAACGCCCATGCCTGGCTGGCCGAGGAACGCCGGGGCGATCCCGGCGTGGCTGAATTGTCCTTGGCCCAGATCCGCGAACAGCTCAGCCTTGCGGTGAACCGCGTGATGGCCGAGGGCTCTTTGTACGATCCCGATCTGGCCGCGCTGGCGATCAAACAGGCGCGGGGTGATCTGATCGAGGCGATCTTCCTGATCCGCGCCTACCGTACCACCCTGCCGCGGTTTGGTTGTTCGACCCCGGTCGATACCGGCGGCATAGCCTGCGACCGCCGGATCTCGGCCACGTTCAAGGACGCACCGGGCGGGCAGGTTCTGGGCCCGACCTTCGACTACACGCACCGTCTGCTGGATTTCAAACTGGCCGCCGATGGTGCGGAGCCTGAGGCCCCCACCGCCGCGCCGCGTCACGAGCCGACCCCGCACATCACCGAATTCCTCAAGGACGAAGGTCTGATCCAGGACGAACCCGCCAGCGATGAGCCGCCCGGCGACCTGACGCGCGAACCGATGGAGTTCCCGGCGGACCGCCCCCTGCGTCTGCAAGCACTGACGCGCGGGGACGAGGGGTTCGTGCTGGGCATGGCCTATTCGACCCAGCGCGGCTATGCCCGCAACCACGCTTTCGTGGGCGAGCTGCGCATCGGCACCGTCGCGGTCGAGATGGAGATCCCCGAACTGGGTTTCGCGATCGAGATCGGCGAGATCGCCCTGACCGAATGCGAAACAGTGAACCAGTTCAAGGGATCAAAGACCGAGCCGCCGCAATTCACACGCGGTTATGGGCTGGTCTTCGGCCAGTCCGAGCGCAAAGCCATCGCCATGGCGCTGGTGGACCGCGCCTTGCGCTGGGATGAATTGGGTGAAGACGATCTGGGCGCCCCGGCGCAGGATCAGGAATTTGTCCTCAGCCATGCCGACAACATTCAGGCGACCGGTTTTCTGGAGCATATCAAGCTGCCGCACTACGTCGATTTCCAGTCCGAACTGGAACTGGTGCGCAAATTGCGCCGTGAGGCCGAAGAACGTCTGGCCCTATTGGAGGCGGCGGAATGACTTCAGTGACCTTCCTGCATCCTGTCCGCTTGATGGGGTATCTTTTCGGCAGCCAACGGCCGAGTGGCGGTTTCCGAGCCGATCGCGGTCCATTCGCCGTGTTGGTCGCGCCGCATGGCCCTGCGCCGTCGCCGGGAATGTATCCTGCGCCAGAGAAAGTAGAGCATGACGACCGCGAAGGCCGAGGTAACCAGATAACCGTCCACAACAACACCAAAAACCGAAAGTGATACATCAAATGAATGAGTATAACTTCGCATATTTGGACGAACAAACCAAGCGGATGATCCGCCGGGCCATTCTCAAGGGCTTGGCCGTTCCGGGTTATCAGGTGCCGTTTGCCAGCCGCGAGATGCCCATGCCCTATGGTTGGGGCACGGGCGGGGTTCAGGTCTCGGCCGCGACGCTGACCCCGGATGATGTGTTCAAGGTGATCGATCAGGGCGCCGACGACACGACCAATGCCGTGTCGATCCGAAAGTTTTTTGAAAAGACGGCGGGCGTGGCCACAACCGAAGACACCGAGAAGGCCACCATCATCCAGACCCGCCACCGCATCCCCGAGGCTCGGCTGCGTGCCGACCAGATCCTGGTCTATCAGGTTCCGATCCCCGAACCGCTGCGGTTTCTGGAACCGCGCGAGACGGAGACGCGCAAGATGCACAGCCTGCAGGAATACGGGTTGATGCATGTGAAGCTCTACGAAGACATCAGCCAGCACGGCGCGATTTCCACGGCCTATGCCTATCCGGTCCGGGTGGCCGACCGCTATGTGATGGACCCGTCTCCGATCCCGAAATTCGACAATCCGAAACTGGAAATGGACGCGATCCAGCTGTTCGGGGCCGGGCGCGAGCAGCGGATTTATGCGGTGCCGCCGCATACGCGGGTGGTCAGCCTCGATTTCGAGGACTACCCGTTCGAGGCCAGCAAGGCCGATCATGCCTGCGATCTGTGCGGGGCCGAAGACAGTTACCTGGACGAGGTAATCACGGACGATGCCGGCAACCGGATGTTCGTGTGTTCGGACACCGATTACTGTCGGTCCCGCCGCCAGGCCGGACACCAAGGCCGTTTGGCGCAGGAGGATGCGGCATGACCCCGCTCTTGCAGGTCAAAGGCATCGAGAAGCGCTATGGCGCGCGGATCGGCTGCCGGGATGTCAGTTTCGACCTCTACCCCGGCGAGGTGATGGGGATCGTCGGCGAAAGCGGGTCGGGCAAGTCGACCCTGCTGAACTGTCTGGCCGGGCATTTGAAACCGGATGCCGGGCAGGTGATCTTTGATACCCGCGCCGACGGGCCGGTGAACACGGTCACGATGTCGGAACCGGCCCGCCGGATGCTGGGGCGCACCGACTGGGCATTTGTGCATCAGCATGCCCGCGACGGGCTGCGCATGTCGGTCAGCGCCGGCGGCAATATCGGCGAGCGACTGATGGCCGTGGGGAGCCGGGACTATGGTCAGATCCGCGGGCAGGCGCTGGATTGGCTCGGCCGGGTCGAGATTGCAGAAAGCCGCGTGGACGACCGACCCAGCGCGTTTTCGGGCGGCATGCAGCAACGGTTGCAGATCGCGCGCAACCTGGTGACCGGTCCGCGGCTGGTCTTCATGGATGAACCGACCGGCGGGTTGGATGTCTCGGTGCAGGCGCGGCTGCTGGACCTGCTGCGCGGCCTTGTGCGCGAGATGGGGCTGAGCGCTATCATCGTCACCCATGATCTGGCCGTGGTGCGGCTGTTGGCGGACCGGTTGATGGTGATGAAGGATGGCGAGGTGGTCGAGGCGGGGCTGACCGATCAGGTGCTGGACGACCCGCAGCATGCCTATACGCAACTGCTCGTGTCCAGCGTGCTGCAGGTTTGAATGCTACAGAAAAGATGAAATCCGATGATTGAACTGATCGACGTGAGCAAGAGCTTTACCCTGCACAATCAGGGCGGCGCCGTGATCCCCGTGATGGCGGGCGCGTCGCTACAGGTCGGGGCCGGAGAATGCGTGGCCCTGACCGGGGCCAGCGGGGCCGGGAAGTCGACGCTGATGCGGGTGATCTACGGCAACTACTTGGCGGCCTCGGGGCAGGTGCGGGTGGGCGGCCTGGACGTCGCCCGGGCCCAACCGCGCGAGATACTGCAACTGCGCCGGGAGACCCTGGGCTATGTCAGCCAGTTTCTGCGCGTGGTGCCGCGTGTGCCGACGCTGGAGGTCGTGGCCGAACCGCTTCTGGTTCAGGGGTGCGAGCGGCAGACCGCACTGGAAAAGGCAGCGGGCCTCCTTCAGCGTCTCAACATTCCGGAACCGCTTTGGCGCCTCAGCCCCACGACGTTTTCGGGCGGTGAACAGCAACGGGTGAATATCGCGCGTGGATTTGCGCATGACTATCCGGCTCTGTTGCTGGATGAACCCACGGCCAGCCTTGACGCACGGAACCGCGAAACCGTGCTGTCCCTGATCCAAGAGGCAAAGGCCCGCGGCGCGGCGATCATCGGGATATTCCACGACCAAGAGGCCCGTGACCGGGTCTGCAACCGCGTGGTCGACGTCACGCAGTTTGCGCCGGGGGCGGCGGCATGAAGATGGCCCCGGTCATTGCAGTTGTCGGGCCTTCGGGTGTTGGAAAAGACAGCGTGATCCAAGCACTACTGGCGCGCGTGCCGAACTTCGAAAGGGTGCGTAGAGTCATCACCCGTCCCCATGGCGAAGGCGGCGAGGATTTTGACCGCGTGTCCGAGCGGGCGTTTCAAACATTGGTCCAAGAGGGCGGCTTTGTTCTGCACTGGGCCGCGCACGGGCTGCGCTACGGCATACCCGTTGCGATCACGGAACAACGCCGAAGGGCCGACGCCGTTCTGGTCAACCTCTCAAGGGCTGTGTTGCCCGAGGCGCAGAAGGAATTTCGAGAGCTGATCGTGATATCCCTGACGGCCGAACCAAAGGTTCTGGCACAACGTCTGGCAGTGCGCGGCCGGGAAAGCGCGGCTGATCAAGCCCGGCGTTTGGGGCGCGCCACTGCAGCCCTGCCCGAAGGCCTGAACCACGTGATCGAGGTCGACAATTCCGGGTCACTGGATGCAACCGTTGAAACGATCTTGTCCGGCCTTCAACCCGAAAGGGCGTACCGTTGAAGCATATGGAACCGCCCGTCTTCAGCCTCGCCCACAAGGGCCAGGTCCCCTATGTCAAAAGGGGCTGGCAGCAATGGGACAAGCCGTTGGTTCAGAACGGTTTGCACGTTTTCCAGCATCGGCTTGCTCAGGCGACCGGACAGGGTGATGTGAAAGCGGAAAGCCTCCAGAACGTATGGGTAGCCCCAGTTCGTCAGATTGGCGTCCTGCTCCATGGTCAGCCCGGCCGCTCGGCGCCGGTTCATCTCGGTTTCCGAGGCCGGGGCACGAAAAGGGTCCAGGTCGCGGACACAAGCCGCCGCAAGCGCGTTCAGGTCCCGTGTGTCGCCCACGGGCCGCAAAGCAAGAAACCGACCAAGGCGGGCAACTTCGAGCCTGTCCAGCAAAACGGGGGCGAATTTACCGGCCAGACGGGCGCAGGTATCCTGCAAAGCGGACAGCGACTGATCTTCACGCATGCGAAACGGCGGCTTCATCGTGGCATGAAGCCCGTATTTGCGCGGCACTTGTGTTACCGAGGCGACGTCCAACCCGTCGATGGTCGGATGGTCGACGGTCCGTCCCGCATCGATGTCCCACCCCAGCCACGCGGTTGCAAACCTGCTCCAGTCGGATTGGGCTGGGGGAACGAAATAGATCGCGTATCGCGCAAAATTCACAATGGCCTCCTGTTGCGTGGCCTCTCCTTACCTCAAACCACGTGAAATTCCGATGACAGATGAACTGACCCTTGCCAATGCGTTGCTTGTCCTGCCGGATGAGACTGTCCGGGGGTGTGTCCGTATCGTCGGCCAGACGATCGCTGACATAGACACCGGCGCGGCTGTTCCGAAAGGCGCGATTGACTGTGGCGGGGACTATGTGTCGCCCGGCCTGGTCGAGTTGCACACCGACAACCTGGAACGCCACATCCAGCCGCGGCCCAGGGTGGACTGGCCCCATGCCGCAGCCATTCTTGCGCATGACGCGGAACTGGCCAGCACCGGGATCACGACCGTCTTTGACGCTATGCGCGTGGGGTCGATCCCGTCCGGTGCTGGACGGTATCTGAAATACGCGCGCGGACTGTCGCGCGAGCTGTGGGAGTTGCGAGAGCAGGACGCACTCAAGATCAGCCACTTTCTGCATCTGCGCGCCGAAGTCTGTTCCGAGACGCTGGTCGAGGAACTGCAGGAATTCGGTCCAGAAGACCGGGTGGGCATCGTTTCGTTGATGGATCACACGCCCGGCCAGCGCCAGTTTCGGGACCTGTCCAAGTTCGAAGCCTATCTCAAAGGCAAGTACGCTATGGATGACAACATGTTCGCACGGCACGTGGACCAGTTGCGGGGGCTGAGGGACCGCAATGGAGACCGCCACGAGCAAGAGGCCGTGGACGCCGCGCGCCGCTTCGGAGCGGTTCTGGCCAGCCACGACGACACGACCGAGGCGCAAGTGGCGATATCCGCCCGTCATGGCATTCGGCTGGCCGAATTCCCAACGACGGTCGACGCCGCACGGGCCTGTCACGCTCATGACATTCAGGTCATGATGGGCGCGCCAAACCTGATCCGGGGCGGGTCACATTCTGGGAATGTGGCAGCACGGGAACTGGCCGACTTGGGGTGTTTGGACATTCTGTCGTCGGACTATGTGCCGTCAGCCTTGCTGTTGTCAGCCGTTACTCTTGGGCGCATCTGGGATGACATGGCGCGTGGCATCGCCACTGTGACACGGGCTCCGGCGCGGGCGGCGGGCCTTTCGGATCGCGGCGCTCTGAAACCGGGGCTGCGGGCAGACCTGATCCGTTTTCGAATGCGGGGCGACGTCCCGGCCCTGACCGCGGTCTGGTCGCGCGGGCAGCGCGTGGCCTGATCAGGCCAGATAGAAGAGATAGCGGTCAGGCGCGATGGAGTCCGGGCCGTTGATCTGCTCGAACCCTTCCAGCGGTTGGCCGGAAATCAGCAATCCGCCTGGGACCATGAGCGAGCCAATCAGCTTGCTGAGCCTCGCCGCTTCGGCCACGTCTTCATGTTTGATCCCGCGACCGAAATCATAATGCGCCAATGCGATCCGCGGGCCGTCTTCGGCCAGCTTCTTCAGCATCGGTTCGGCCTCGCCCTGCAGAAAATCTTCGGCCGGCGGGGTGCTGTCCGGGTGACACTGCAGTACCCGGTCCATGACCCAGATGCGCCGGTCGGGCAGGATCTCGCGCAGGTGGTCATAGGTGCGGCCGTTGCCCAAACCCATGTCCAGAACATCGCCTTTCAGCCCTTTGATCCGCGCCGCAGCCCAGTTCAGCCCGTCGCGCTGGGCGGTCAGGCGTCGCAGCATGGAATCCAGTCGGCTCATCAATGTCTCCTCGGGTAATCAGTGTGGTCCCTCGGACCAGACGCGTGTGGGGCCCGCCATGAGACAATCCAGAAGCGCCTCGGTAAAGTCCCAGATCTGTTGATCATGGACAAGATGATGGGTCAACACGCCAAAAGGTTCGGTTGGGTCGGCACGTTCCTCGCGGCGATCCTGCAGCATCGAGATGGTTTTGGCGATCAACGCATTCGGATCGGCCAACCCTCGCGTACCGCGCCAGTCGATCGGATCCAGATGGGTATTGACCTGAGTCAGGCCTGGCGCTGCTTCTACGTGCGTTCTGGGCGTGGCCGTGGACAGGAACTGATAGCCGATCTCCGCAAGCTCTGCCGTCACTTCGGGCGCGATGCGGTTCCAAGGGGGGACGAACATCGGGCACAGACGATCACCGAAGGACTCCTGCAAACGCAGGAAGCCATGGTGTGCATCAGACACAATCGAGGCGAGCGGACGATGCAGGCGGAACTCGGACTTCTTTTCGCCTTCAGGCGCGTGGTTCTGGTGCGCCCAGCCGTGAACCACCGGAACCAAGCTGGTCTGGTCGGCAACCTGGTCGACCAGACCCTGACTGGCATCGCGTGGAATGATGGCCAGATGAACCGGCAGCCCGGTTCGGGATGACAGGTCCACCAAACGGTCCAATTGCCGGCTGGGCGCGATCGCGTCATCGTCCCGCCACCACAGTGGAAGCGTAAGCCCAGCCTCTCGCCACACCTGCAATTCGGATCGCAGCGGCGCCCAATCGGTTGTCATTGCCGAGCCTCCCAGAGCGAGGTGGCAATCTCTACCGACTTGCGGGCTCCGTCAAACCCGCCGTTCAATGGTTCGCGCGGGCCTTGATGCAGAACGCGGTCGGCTGCTTGGGCCAATGCCTCTCCGGTCAGCTTCGCGCTGGGCAGCACGTCGACGGCAGGCAGGCGCGCGAGGCTCTTTGCCCTCAGGGTTTGTTCCACTTCCTTGCCATCGTCAAATGGGATCAGAACGGCCGGGGTCGCGCATTGCAGCAAGTCCATGGCGGTGTTGTACCCGCACATGCTGACCGAGGCTGCGGCCAGCGGTAGCATCTGTCTGAAATCCGGACGTACGGGCTCCAGAATGACATTTTCGCCATTTGTCATATGCCTCAGTTCGGCAATCCGGTCTTCGGCATCCTGACCGCCGACCAGCAGGCGCCAGCGCCTGTTGGGCATCTTTTGGGCGGCCTCGATGGCCGCGCGAAAGATCGGTTGTCCGACCGATCCGCCGCCAGCGCTGACCAGGATTTCATTCGCTCCTTCCCCTTGTTCATGAGGGCCCGGCGCAGGCGGGGCAACAAAGCCCGTATAGAACATGCGCCCGGCCAAACTGTCTGTAACCGGCCAGCTGGCATCCAGCGGCGTGATTTCTGGGTCGGAATGAACCAGTACGCCGTCATAGAAACGCTCAATGATTTCTTCGGTCCGCGCAGCTTTGGCGACTTTCGACGGTGGCGCGAGGATGTCCCGGACCGAACTCAGAACAACCGGACTGGACGGCAGTGACCGCGCAGTGGACAGCAGGGCCAGAAATTCGCCGGCCAGGCTACGGCGGCCGAAGGGATAGAGTTCCGTTATCAGGACATCGGGGTTTACTCGTCGAACAGCCTCGGTCAGGGCAATAGCGCGGGAGTTCAGATAGGCCGCGTCTACAATATCTCCGTCGGCCGTCAGCAACCGCGTGAAATCGGTACCGTCCGAACGCAGGGGTGGCAGTGCCAGCAGGGAAACTCCATCTGTGTTCAGTTGAGGTGCAGGCATCCCGCCGGATGCGACGGTCACGTCGTGTCCGGCATCCGCAAAAGCCCGACCCAAGGTCAGGGCGCGGCTGAGATGTCCGGTCCCCAGCAGATGGGTGACGACGATCATGGTCCTCATAACCCGGCCTCGCGCGGGATAAGCCGGACGGGCTCTGCCTCCGGTCGCATTTGCTCTAAATCGACCACGTAGAGACGATTGCGTTTGATGCGGAACGGCGCGGGGCCTGTAAACTCCCACCCCCAGGCAAGGGCCAGGATGACCCGCATGATTCCGATATGGCAGACGGCAACGTTGTCACCGGTAAGGCTGGACAGCCATGGCACAAGGCGGCGGCGAATGTCGGCCGGGCTTTCGCCGTTGGGGGGACGAAATTCCCAGCTCCAATCCTCGATATGCCGGTACCCAGTGTTGGCATCTGCAATCAGGTCTTCTCCGCGTTGGCCTTCCCAGTCGCCCCAATTCATCTCGACCAAAGCGGCCGAGGTTGCGGGTTCGCGCCCGGCCACCAGCCGCGCAGTTTCGCTGGCGCGGGTCAGGGGGCTGGACCATAGTTCGGCCCGGTCCCAAGGGGCGGGCAGGCGATATCCGGCCAGTTCGGCCTTTGCTTGATCATCGAGGCTGATGTCGCTGCGCCCTTGAATGCGTCCTGCGCGGTTCCAGGCGGTATGACCGTGGCGCAGAAGGGCCAGACGTGTCATGACATCTCCCCTACCAGCGAAGAAACACCCGACCAGAACGTCCGCGTTGCGGTTGGCATCAAATGACGGCCGGCCACGTAGTCGCGCGCTTTTTGACCTTCGCTCCGACGCAGTTCGGGATCGGACAGCAGCCGGTCAATTCGCTCGGCCAGCGCGGCGGCGCCGTAATCAGGGGCAGGATGATTGGCAGGCGCCAGTACGTCGCGCACTCCCGGGCGATCCTGGGCGACAACGGGGACGCCCGCGGACTGCGCCTCGAGATAGGTCATCCCGTAGGCTTCGTTGACGCCCGGCCATACCAACAGAGCAGCATCGGAGTAGATCGTTTCAAGGTCATCGCGGCTGAGCAGGCCCAGAAACCGGACGCTTGTGCCGAAGGGGGCCATCAAAGCCTCGACATCCGGGCGGGCTGGTCCGTCGCCGGCGATGTTCAGCGTCCAATCCCCATTCAGCAATGCCAGCGTATCGGCCAGAATGCGGAAAGACTCCAACTTGTCCCCGTAACGCATCATTCCCACCGTCAGCATCGGCCCCGTGCATCTAGAGGGTCGAGGCAGGTCCGATCGGGGCAGGAAGGGTGGGAGTTCAATCAATGACTGATCACCGAACCGCTCGCGTTCCAGTGTGATCAAGTCATTTGCTGTGTGATAGAAGATCACCTGCGCGGCGTCGCAGGCATCGTGCGCAGCTTGGGCAAAGCCGGCCCAGGGCCCGGAAAGGCGCGACATGGCGCGGGTGCTCTCAAGCTGAACATAGGGTATTCCCCGCGCGCGGCAGACCGCGGGCCCCAAAAGGTCCGGAGCTTTGTAGTAGTTGTGATAGGTCACCCAGAGGCCTGTATCTGCAGGCAGTTCTGTGCTCAGTCGGGTGACCTCGGCCGCGGCTTCGCGGTCGAGACGGTTCTGAAGGTCCGGGTCTCCGGTTTTGTCATAGATGCGCAGCCGCGAGACCAGATCAACACGATGCCCGTCGGCCCCGATTGCAGCCATCAGGTTGCGAGCCATTTCGCGGTCGCCGGACGGAACCGGGCTGTCTGGGGCTTTCATCGGCGCATAGAAGGCGACCCGAACCATCAAGTACCCTCCGCGCACAAGGCTTTCAGGCGGCGGGACAGACGCGCAATGCCGGGGTCCATGCGAAAATTGGCAAGCAAGCGGTCATAAGCCGCATCGGCCATGATTGCCGCTTTCTGCGGGTCGGCGGCCAGGGTGGAAATGGCGTCTGCCAGCGCCTTGGGTTCGTCATCGGACAAGATGCCGTGCACGTTGGTCTGGATGAATTCGGGAATGGCCGAGACCGGAGTGGACAGGATCGGCAGTTTTTGCGACGCGGCTTCCATCAGGACATTGGGCAGGCCGTCCCGGTCACCGTCCGCGGCGATGCGGCTGGGCAGCACGAACAGATCCGCCTCGCGCATGGCCGCAATGACCTCGGGTTGATCGCAGGCGCCTTTCCAGGTGATGCGATCCTGTAGGCGCAGATTTTCCGCTAGGCCGCGCAGGTTGTCCGACAAGGTGCCGCCGCCAATGTGGGTCCAGTGCCAGTCGATCTCTGGGGGGAGCATGGCCAAGGCGTGGATCAAGCGATTAAAGCCTTTCTTTTCCACCAGTCGTCCAACGGACACCATATGGAACCGGTCATCGATGGATCGTAACTCTCGTACGGGCGGCTCAGGAAATCGCGTCAGGTCCAGCCCGTGATAGATCAGATCGACACGGGCGGGGTCATCGGCCAGATCGCGCAAGTGCCGCGCGCCGATCTCGGTGCAGGTTGCGCCGAACGCCGCTCCGAAGGTGTCAGCGTGAAGTTTTTCACGCTTTTCCCACTCGGGCGACGTCCAGATATCCTTGGCGTGAGCCGAAAAGCTCCACGGCAGGCCGCGCATGATTGCAGCATAGCGGGCAACCGAGGACGGGGTATGCAGGAAGTGGGCATACAGCGCGCGCGTGTCGCCGGGCAATTCCGCGGCCAGAACGCAAGCCTGTCCAAAGCGGCGGATCCGGTTGTGCGTGGGATCGCGACGCAGATCCTGTCGCCACACCCGGTAGGCCTGTGCGTAACCCGGAAGCGCCTGTGCGGTTCGTCTCGCCGCCCATACGCGTTGGGGTTCCTGGTACAGGTATTCGGGAAGATAGTGCACCCGCCCCTGAAACCGGTCGTGCAGGGGGTGGCGTTTGGTGTCGGTCGGGTGGCGCAATGACCAGATGTCGAAAGCGTGGCCGGCATCCTGCAAAGCAACCAGTTCCTGAGCGATGAACGTCTCGGACAGGCGCGGCCAACCTTTGACCAACACCGCCAGTCTCGGCTCTGCGTCGGTCATCCGGTCGCTCGTTCCTTTTCGACGCTTAGCAGGGCCTCGACCCGATCAGAGACATAGTCCAAGCCATCCAGCAAACCTGCCTTGATCGCCTCCGACGGAAGGGGCTGCTGCGGCAGGTTGCGAATGGCCGTGATCATCGCATCGGCCGTCAACCCGTCGCGGGTTTCGTCCAGCATCCGCACAAGACCCAGTTCCTCGGCGCGCGAGGCACGGATCCACTGTTCCAGCCGCGGGGTGGTTCGCGGGACGATAACCGCGCGTTTGTCAAAGGACAGCACCTCGCAGAACGTGTTGTATCCGCCCATGCAGACCACACCCGCCGCGCCGGCGAACAGGGTTTCGATCTGGGATTCGAACCCGACCGCCGTCACACGACCGTTCAGGGCCGCCACGCGGGTCTCGAACTCTTCGCGCAACTCACCGGACAGGAAAGGGCCATAGACAAGCAGGGCTCGGGGGGACAGCTTAGGGTCTTTTTCGTACGCGGACAGGACAAGGTTGACCATCGCCTTCCCGTCGCCACCGCCTCCGGGCGTGATAAGGATATAAGGCTGCTCGGGAGGTTCGCCGACAGGGCCGAGATCGCGGCGCAGATAACCGGTCCAGTGAATGCGGGCCTGCGCCGACGGGCTGAGCGGCAATCCTTCTGTCGGGTCATAAACGGACCGCAGGCCGTAGACCCAGATTTCGTGATAGTATTTCTCGGTCGCGGCGACGGCATCCTTTCGGGCCCATTCCGCCGCCAGAACCTCGGGTTCGTCCAGAACGTCGCGAAGACCCAGCACCAGTTTGGCGCGCCCGGATTGATACAGCTGTTCCAGGGTGGGCAGCAGTTCGCCTCGGAATCCGGTCGGCTCCTTGTCGACGACGACGACGTCCGGATCGAATTGGCGCACGGTGGTCTGGATCAGTCCCGAACGCAGCTCGGTGACCTCGTCAATCCCCATTCCGATCGTGCGCGCGGCATACGAACCATCGGCCCGCTTGGTCACGCCCGGCAGGCGTACATGGTCCACGCGCCGCGGAAAAGTGAAGCGCCCGGCAACGGGCGAGCCCGTCAGGATCAGGGCCGAGGCCCGCGGGTTCGCCCGCGTCATTGCCGCAGCCAGCGCTCGGGAGCGTCTGAGATGACCCAGTCCGAACGTATCGTGACTGTAGAACATTATGCGCGGAGCGCGACCGGTCTGTTTGTCGTCGATGCCTAGGCTCATGCCCTCGCTCGTATCTTTGTTACGGTGCAGTTTCCGCGCGTTTCGCACCAGTTATCTTATATTTTTTGACGCCGCCTGCCAAAGGGTCTGTGTCAAAGCCGCAAATGCGTCAATCATTGCGATTTGGCAACAGCCATTGCGCAAGTCACCAATAACGCGAAGCCTGCAACATTCCCCGAAGTTGGCAAAGCCCGGATTTGCCGGATGCTGCCTGCTCTTATAGGAATTCCATAGGGTTGGAAACATCCTGCCTTTGGGCTTGCGCCAAAAACACGGTCCTACACGATGTCGGGAAGCAGCGAGTGGATCGTTTGATCAAGGCCGGTGCGTTCTATAGGCTGTCGTGCAGCAAGAGATCAGGATGCAAGACCTTATGAAACCGAACTTTCTTGTCCGTGTACTGTTCCTGACGTGGACAATCGCTCTGGCCTTCGCGACCGGTGCGGCGGCGCAGACCTCGCTGATCCCGGGGTATCCCGGGGCGTCCGGTGAAACAGAGGCCCCGCAGGACAACGATGTCGCGGCCGCGATCCGCGCCGCGACCGAGGCGGGCGCCAGCGTGATCGTCATTGACAGCGCCGGGCAGGTCGTATCCTCGGTCGGGCAGGCTGGTGGCCAGCCCGAGGACGTCGCTCATGATCCGATGGCGGAAAGTTCGCAGTTGATGAAGGCGCAGGAGCGCTTTGCCAAGTTCAGCGAAGCCGTGCGATCCCGCCTTGAGGCGTTGCCCTATTCGATCTTCGAGGTGCGCTACATCCTCGAGCAAACCAGTCCTGATGGCCGGATTTTCACCTATGTCGAGGTGCTGGGATGGAACATACTGTTCCTGATGGTTGGCCGATGGCTGTCGATCGAGCTGTACGGCAAGCGCTTTGCCCGACGGTGGGTCGTCGCCCGGATCAAGGAAAACCCGCAGGGGTATCGGGAAAAGATGCCGTTCCTTGTGTTCCGGTTTCTGATGGGTATCGGGGCCACGGTGTTCGCAATGCTGATGGCTCTGATCGTCGGGTATCTGTTCTTCGGCGAGGCCGAAGATATCTCGATCCAGTTCACCGTCACGGCGATTTTCACCGCGTTTTTCCTGTCACGTACGGTATCCGACTTATGGCGGATGGTGCTGTCGCCGTATCTCAGCCAATACAGGTTGCCGCCATTCTCGGACCGTGACGCCAAGCGGCTGTACATCTGGGCATCGGCGCTGGCGACCTATGATATTACCGCTGTTCTGTTTTCCACTTGGGTGGCGGATTTCGGGCTAAACTACAACGTCTACGCGATGGTTTATGGCGGACTGACCCTGATCGGGATGGTCGGAAACATCCTGATGATCCTGTTCAATGCCCGGGCCATTTCGAACGCCATCCGAGGCGGCCGTCAGCCGGACCAGGTGTCTTGGTTGCTGCGGTTCGTGTCATTTGGCTGGGCCCCGGCCCTGATCGTGTATCTGGTCTTCAGCTGGTTCAAGCTGGCGGTGGATCTGGTGCTCGAGACCGAGGACTCGCTGCCGATCGTCGCAAGCAGCTACATGATCTTCATGTCGGTCGTCATCGCATATGGCGCCATGAACTATCTGCTCGAGCGGTACTTCGATCGCAACCGGCAGATCGAGGCTCTGAATGCCGAACTCGATTCCGATGAGGAGGCCGTTCGCACCTCGGAGACGCCCGAGGCGGAGAAGCGCAAGCACACATTGGTGACCTACGAAGATCTTGCGCGGCGTGTCGCGGGCATCCTGGCCTTTGTCGTCGGCATCTATGCGCTGGTCGTCATCTGGAATCCCGAAGCCAGCTGGAGCGAGGATTTGCCCATTGGCAGGGCGCTGGATGTGATGGTGATCCTGTTCATCGGCTACATCCTGTTCCACTTCTTCCGGATCTGGATCGACACCAAGATCGCTGAAGAAACCGATGATGGAGCCGCCGAAGCCGAGTTGGGTGACGAGGGCGGAGAGGGCGGTCAAAGCCGCCTTGCCACGCTGCTGCCTCTGTTCAGGGGCGCCATACTGGCCGTGGTGGTCGTGACCATCGTGCTGATCGTTCTGATGGAACTGGGAATAAATGTCAGCCCGCTGTTTGCAGGCGCCGGCGTTGTCGGTCTGGCCGTGGGCTTTGGCTCGCAAACCCTGGTGCGGGACATTTTCTCGGGCGCGTTCTTCCTGCTGGATGACGCGTTCCGCAAGGGAGAATACATCGACATCGGAGATGTCAAAGGTACGGTCGAAAAAATCTCGGTCCGGTCTTTCCAGCTGCGCCACCATCTGGGGGCCCTGAACACGATCCCGTTTGGTGAAATCAAGGTTCTGACCAACTACTCGCGCGACTGGGTGATCATGAAACTGCCTCTGCGCGTGACCTATGACACGGACGTCGAGAAGGTCCGTAAACTGATCAAGAAGCTGGGACAGGAGTTGCTGGAGGACCCGGTGATCGGGGACAACTTCATCCAGCCGCTCAAGTCGCAGGGCGTTATCGAGATGCAGGATTCCGCGATGATCATCCGGGTGAAGTTTATGACCAAGCCGGGCGACCAGTGGCTGGTGCGCAAAAAGGTGTACCAAGAAATCCGCGAGTTGTTCGCGCGCGAAGGCATCAAGTTTGCCCACCGCGAAGTCACGGTACGACTGGCCGATGGCAAGGAGCCCGAAGACCTGTCTCCGAAACAACGCGAGGCGGTCACCGGCGCGGTGCAAGCCGCGATTGACGAGGATTATCTGGACGATATCGGCCCCGGTGGAGACGACCGCTAGGGCGCTCCCGCCCCTTTGACCTGCGGCGCAGGTGTGCCGCCGTTCCAAGCGTTGGGCAGGGCCGCGCGGCGGTCGGGCCTTTGTTCAGGTGGTTTGCCACGTTGGATCGGACGTGCCGAGCCGGGATGCCGGGATCGGCCAGTGCATCCGTGCCTCACCGACGCTCAGCGCGGGTTTCAGCCGTTTGCCGGGGCCCCAGCCGGACTCTTCCGATCGGGATGCGTAGTCCCCGGGTTCGGCAGCGGTGATCGGGTCGCCTGTCTCGGATTTCGCGAGGCTGGCCAGCAACTCGGCGGTGCGCGCCAGCGACAGGCGCCCATCCATGATCGAATGCCCCGAAGCCGCTTCTGTCAGGGCCGAGAGGACAGCGGCGGCCATCAAATAGCCGGTGGCATGGTCAAGTGCTTGAACTGGCAGCGGGGTGGGTTTGTCGGCTCCGGCCCAAACGCGACCGGCGTCAGCGATCCCCGCGCTCATCTGGACGAGGCTGTCAAATCCGCGACGGGTGGCCCAAGGCCCCTGCCAACCATAGGCATCCAGCGTAACCTCGACCCGGTTTGGAGCGACCGTATCGCGCACCTCTTTGGTCAGGCCCAGAGCATCCAGCGCACCGGGGCGGTAGCCATGGACAAAGACATCCGCTTGCGCGAGCAGCTCTTGCAGCTTTTCCAGGCCAGCGGGTGGCTTGAGGTCCAGATATGCGCAGCGCTTGCCGAGCGAGATATCGGGGATCACGCCCGGCTCATCCCAACCCGGTGGGTCGATGCGCAGCACTTCGGCTCCGAACCCGGCCAGCGTGCGGGTGGAAACCGGGCCGGCCAGCACGCGCGTCATGTCGAGAACCCGAAGCCCGGCCAAAGGCCGATCCGCGCGCGCCTGAGGCCTGTCGCGCAGCGTGATCCGGCGTGGGCCGCGCCAGCCGATCAACGGATCCCGCGTCACGGCGCGGCCTTGAGGGTGGTCAAGCCACTCGGCCCGGCTGCGCATGGCGGCGGCAACACCACCCTGCGCCACGATATCCGTTTCAAGGTTCGAGACCGACCAGCTCTTGATGGCCTGCGTCACCGCCGCACGATCCCCCTCGGTCGCCATAACCTTGAGGGCCGCTTCCCTATGGTGGGGGAGGTTGGTGTGCAACCTGATCCAGCCATCGGCCCCCCGATAGTCGCCCGCGATCGGATCCCAGAGGCTTGGCATATCCCAGCCTTCGGGCTTGAACGAGTATCCGAACCACAGCGACGCAAGGCGGTGATCGACCATTGCCTTGGGTGGGAGCGAGACAAGATTGGTGGCCTGCATGAACCGTCCAAGCTCGTGGCCCACGGCAGCAAAGCTGGCTGTTGCCAGCTCGGATACGGCAAAGGCGCTGGGAAGCGCACCGGAACCGGCGACCCGATAGGCCTCGGACGGTGGAAGCGAAGCCAGCAGGCTCATTGCTGATAGGGGTCCAGACTGTCGCGCAGCCCGTCACCCAGGAAATTGAAGGCTAGCACCACCACGATGATCGGTAGCATCGGGATGGCCGTCCACGGATAGATCTCGATCGAGGCGAGGTTTTGCGCGTCGTTCAGCATCACGCCCCAGCTGACCGCCGGTGCCCGCAGGCCGAGGCCAAGGAAGCTGAGTGCCGTTTCCCCCAGAATCATGGCGGGGATCGACAGCGTGGCCGAGGCAATCAGGTGTGACATGAAGTTCGGCAACAGGTGCTTGCGGATCACCCGGCCGGAACTGGCACCCATCATCTCGGCGGCGCGCACATATTCTTCTTCGCGCAGCGACAGGAATTTGGCGCGCACGGATCGGGCCAGCCCTGGCCAGTCGAGGATGCCGAGGATGATCGAGATGATGAAGAACACCGCAACCGGCGACCAGTTCGACGGAACTGCGGCCGATAGTGCCAGCCACAGGGGGAGTTCGGGCAAAGACCGCAGGATTTCGATCACGCGGTTGATGACCCAGTCGATCCGCCCGCCGAAATAGCCGGCCAGCGACCCGAACAGGATGCCAAGGAAGAACGAGACCGAAATGCCGATCAGGCCCACGGTCAGCGACAGCTGCGCGCCATAGAGGATGCGGCTGAAGATATCGCGGCCCAGCCGGTCCGAACCCCAGAGGAACAGTGTCGTGCCTTCCGGGGCGCAGAACAGATGCGTGTTTGACCGGATGAGCCCGGCCAGCTTGTACTCGGATGCCTCGCAGAAGAACCGCACGGGTCGCGGATCCTCGGTGTCAGGGACGAATTTCCATTGGAACGTCTCGAGGTCGGCCTCGGCCACGATCGGGTAGACGAACGGCCCAATGAACTCGCCCTGGTGGAACCAGTTCACCGATTGGGGCGGTGCGTAGAGATGTTCGCCATTTCGTTCGTTCGGGCCATAAGGCGCGATGAACCCTGCAAACGGGAGCATCAGATAGCACAGCAGCAGAAAAATGCCCGATATCAGACCCAGCCGGTGTGTCTTGAACTTGCGCCAGACCAGAACCCAATTCGGGGCGTCCAGATCCCTGCGCTCCAATTGCTGCAAAGATGCTTCGGGATCAAACGGGGCGTCGTCGACAAAGCGACCGTCGGGAAGTTTGCTCATGCTTCGCGCCCCTCGTACCGGATACGCGGGTCAAGCATGACCAGCAGAATGTCGGAGATCATGGTGCCGATCAGCGTCAGCAGCGCCACGAACATCAGAATGAAGGCTGACAGGAACTGGTCCTGTGTCTTAAGCGCCGTCAGCAACGTGGGGCCGATGGTCTGCAAACCCAGCACCACCGAAACCAGAACCGATCCCGACACCATCGAGGGCAGCAGGTTGCCGATGTCGGCCACGAAGGGGTTGAAGGCGACGCGCAGCGGGTACTTGGTCAGCATCCGCGACGGCGACATGCCCTTGGCTATAGCGGTTTCAACATATGGCTTGCCCAATTCGTCCAGCATGTTGGCGCGCAGGCGCTGCATCATGGCCGAGGCGCCCGAGGTGCCGATCACGAATGTGGGCACGATCAGATGAACCAGGATGGACTTCATCTTGTCCCAGCTCATGGGTTGCCCCTCATACACAGGGTCCATCAGTCCGCCGATGGGCAAATCGAGGTAACGGTGCCCGTAGTAGAACAGGATGAGCGCCAGCAGAAAGTTGGGCGTCGCCAATCCCAGATAGCCCACGAAGGCGGTCGTATAGTCGACCCAAGTCCGCGACTTGGCCGCCGCCATAACGCCCAGAGGCAAGGCCACGGCATAGACGAACAGGATCGCGGCAAGGTTCACGACCACGGTCAGCCACAGCGTGTCCCCGACGATGTCGGCAACCGGACGATCGAATTCAAAGGACCAGCCGTAGTTGCCCTGCAGCAATCCCTCAAACCCATGAGGGCCGGGAAAGAAGCCGACCCAGATCAGGTATTGTTCCCACATCGGGCGGTCCAGAGCGTATTCCTTTCGCAGGAATTCCGCCTTGGCCACACCGGCCGACTGCCCCGAAGCCTGCAGCTCGGCAATCTGATTGCTGAGATAATCTCCTGGCGGCAGGTTGATGATCACGAAGATCAGCATCGATACCACCAACAGGGTCAGCAGCATCGTGAAAAAGCGATACACCGCGTAGCGGAGCATGATCATCTATCCGCTCCTGTCAGTCGGCGAAGAAGAATTCGTCTGGGCGGTGCACTCCGAAATGCGCGCCGGGTTCCCACGCCCACATGGCCTGTTCGGGAACATTGCGCAGACGGTTTGAAACCACGATCGGCTGGGGCGCGCCGTTCAGAATTCCGATGCCATAGATCTGGTCGGCGTGTATCTTCAACATTTCCTCCCAGACCGCCCGGCGTTCATCCTCGGTTTTTGCAAGTTCCCAGATGTGGTTCAACTCCAGCAAGCGCTGGGCTTCGGGCAGGTCGGGCGGCTCGCCGGCTTCGCCGCCGGTTTGATAGTGCTGCCCCCATTTTGGCCAGGCCAGAAACACCTGGTCGGTCGGGGCCAGGTAAACCGGTGACGTATGCAGCTGCGGGATGCCATCATCCCAGCCATACCAGACCGAAGCCATCGTATTGCCGGCAAAAACACGGTTGCGCAGGATGTCGCGGTCAAGCGGACGCATGACCAGTTTCACCCCGATTTCCCGCCACGTATCAGTCACGATCTGCAGCGCGTTCTCGACCTCTTGGCGTTCCCCGGCCGTCTCGATCACCAGCTCCATGGGGCGGCCGTCCGGCAACAGGCGTATGCCGTTCTTGTCGCGCTGCGTCAGCCCGACCTCGTCCAGCAGGGCGTTGGCCTGTGCGACGTCGTATTGCGCCCAAGCCTGCGCATTCTCTTCACTGTAGAAGGGCGAGGCAGGCAAAACGGACATGGCGGCCGGATGCGCCAGTTTGAAATACAGCGCCTGGTTGATGGTCTGACGGTCGATGGCCAGCGAAAGAGCGCGACGGACACGGACATCGCGCAGCACATTGCGCCAGACCTCGTCTTCGAAATTCAGGTTGGGGTAGATCGCGATCTGTGACGCAACACCGGTTTTCCAGAGTAGCGTCTTGTAATTTCCGTTGGCTTCGCCCTTTTTCAGGATCGAGGCATCCCGAAAATCAAGCCCACGACCCTGCAGGTCGGTCTCACCGGCATTGGCCTTGGCCGCCACTAGGCCGGGAGCCACGATCTCCATCTCGACCACGTCGATGTATGGCAGTTGCAAACCCTTCGAGTCGATGCGGTGGTAATAGGGGTTGCGGACGAAATTGTGCCGGATCTTCTTGCCCGAGCTCGCGTTCAGCCACGGCTGCAGAGTGGGCAGTTCGTGATTGTCGTACTTGTAGAGGTTGTCCAGCTTGTTGTGCAGGGCGGCCCAGCTCTTGACACGTGCGTCACTGACCTCGAAGTCCAGCTTTTCCTTGTCGGCATATTTCTCATGATAACGCTTCAGGAACGCAGCAGGGCGGTAGATGAATGGTGGTCGCGCCTGCGCCAGTGAGGCCAGAAAGTTCGGGTTCGGGTCGTCCCATTCGTAGATCACCGTCGTTTCGTCCGGGAACGTGACAGTGGGGAGTTTGCCCTCAACCCGCAGGAAATCTGGGGGGCCGGACGGGCTGAGGAGCTCGTTGTTGGCCACGTCTTCCCACCAGTATCGGAAGTCTTCCGAGGTGAAAGGTGTGCCGTCCGACCATTTGTGCCCCTTGCGCAGGTGCAGAGTGTACTTGCGGTTTTCTTCGTTGTCGTAAGACGCCAGCAGATCGGGGATCAGATTGTACTGGGCATCGAAGCCCACCAGTCGGGCGTAGCCATAGACCACCATCTGCCGGATATCCTTGGACCGGGTGACCATCGTGCGCAGGGTTCCGCCCTGTTTGCCGAATTCGCGCCCTTTCGAAGACAGGTCGACGATCAGCGGTTCCTGCGGGATGCGATCTTGCACCGGGGGCAGGTTTCCGATGTCCACCTCGGCTTTCCAGAACGTGCTTTCCTGCAGGTCGGGAAGGGTGTCGGCCCAGGCGGGCAGCGCCGCGCCCAGCGTCAGCGCGGCGGCCAGAAACTTGAATCGAGTGGTCTTAAACATGGCAACGTACCTTATGGCCGGGCTCCATTTCCACGAGTGAAGGTATCATGGTGTCAGAGAATCTAAAGGCGTCATCCCAACTGTCCGGAGACCCGGCGCCAAGGGCGACCAGCTTCAGATCGATGGGACGATTGATATCGGGTTCGGGTTGTGCGGCAATCAGAGCCTTGGTGTAGGGGTGGCGCGGGTTGTAGAACAACGTCTCGGGTGGAGCCTGTTCGACGACCAGCCCCTGGCGCATGACCGCGACCTCGTCCGCGATACGGGCGACCACGGCCAGATCGTGAGAAATGAAAAGATAGGACAGGTTCAGACTGTCCTGCAGTCTTTCCAGAAGGGTCAGGATTTGCTCTTGGACCGAAACGTCCAAAGCCGATGTCGGCTCGTCGCAGACGATCAGGGACGGATCCAGCATCATCGCACGGGCGATTGACAGGCGTTGGCGTTGACCGCCGGAGAAAGCGTGGGGGTAGCGCTTGAGCATCCCGGCGTTCAATCCCACGCGTTCGAGCATCTCAGCGGCCTTGTCGCGGCGCTCGGCCGTCGTACCGATATTGTGGATCTCCAGCGGTTCGGTCATCGCATCCTGAATGCGCATGCGCGGGCTCAGAGAACTGTAGGGATCCTGAAACACCATCTGAGCCTTGCGCTGAAACGCCGTGCGCTCCTCGCGGGTCATCTGGTGGACGCGTATCGGGTCCTCGCCCGGCGCGGCGCGAAAAAGCACTTCGCCGCCCGGGTCTGGCAACTCGGCCCCCAGCGCGATCCGGGCCGCGGTGGTCTTGCCCGATCCGCTTTCGCCGACTACGGCCAACGTCTTGCCGCGGGCCAGTTTCAGGTCGACGCCCCGGCAGGCATAAATCAGCTTGCCCGCTTTCCAACCGCGCGACGACCGCATCGTGTAGGTCTTGCACACATCCTTCATATCGAGGATCAGATCCTCGTCCGGCATCGGAATTCCCACGGCTTCCTTGTCCGGGATCTCGGGGGCCGCATCAAACAGCTGGCGGGTATAGGGATGGGCCGGAGCATTCAGGATCAGCTCGGCTGAACCCGCCTCCATCACCCGGCCTTTGTGCATGACGACGACCTGTTCGGCCATATTGGCGACCACGCCCAGGTCATGCGTCACCAAAACCAGCGCCATACCAGTTTCTTTCTGCAGATCCTTGATCAGTCCCAGCACCTGAGCCTGGGTCGTCACATCCAGCGCAGTTGTCGGTTCGTCGGCAATCAGCAATTCCGGTTTGGACACCATCGCCATCGCAATCATCGCGCGTTGACGCATCCCGCCCGAAAGTTCGAAGGGATACGAGTCATAGGCACGCGCCGGATCGGGAAAACCCACGCGTTCGAACTGCGACAGCACTTCCTTGCGGGCCTCAGACTCGGAGGCGCCCCGATGCAGCCACAGAACTTCGCTGACCTGGTTGCCGATCTTGTGCAACGGAGACAGCGACCGCATAGGTTCTTGGAAGATCATCGAAATTCGATTGCCGCGGATGCCACGCATCTCACGTTCGGAAATTTCGGACAGCGCGACGCTGCCCTTGGAGGTGTTCAGCTGCATCACGCCGCTGCGGATCTGGGCCGTTCTGGGCAGAATGCGCAGCACCGCCCGGCAAGAGATCGTCTTGCCCGACCCGGATTCCCCGACCAATGCCAGCGTTTGCCCGGCCTCGACATCGAAATTCACATCTCTGACGACGGGCTCCCCGGCGCCGAAACCGATGCTCAGGTCTCGGACAGACAGCAAGGCCGTCATGCGGGCTTTCCACCCGTGTGGCCACCACGTGACATTGGTTTTGAACTCCCTGGTTTTTTTGTCGCAGTTTCGCGCGCTTGGGGGCGACTAGTCAAATACCTTCTTGGGCTGAAATGTCGCGGAAACGTGACGAACAGTGCATTGTGCCTACACAAAGTCTTGAGTTTTTGTCATCAAAGCCGCGATTGGCCGCGATTGGTGGTCGTTAAGGTATCAGGGAGATATTTCGCAATGTCCGACGCGCAAAGCCGACTGGATCTGTTCATTGATCGCATGGTCTCGCAGCGGGCATGTCTGGATTTCGCGATTGCCGACACGGCCGATTTGGCCGGTCCGGTGTTCGAACTGGGTCTGGGAAACGGGCGCACTTATCATCACATGATGAACCGGGTCCGCAACCGACCCGTCTATGTGTTCGAACGTGCTGTGGCCTCGCACCCCGATTCCACCCCGCCCGAAGATCGTCTGATCCTGGGCGACGTGCGCGAGACGCTGCCCGCCGCGCTGGATCGGTTCGGCGCGACCGCCAGCCTGATCCATGCCGATCTGGGCGGCCACAACCGCGAAAAGAACGATGCCTTCGCCCGCTTTGTGTCACCCCTGATCGAACCGCTTCTGGCCGAGGGCGGGCTGATGGTCTCGAGCGACCGGATGTATTTCGAGACGCTTACGGAGCAGACCCTTCCCGCAGAAGCGGTTCCGGGTCGCTGCTTTATCTACCGGCGCTGAGCGGCGTTCCGCAGGGTCACTTTGCGCGGGGACTCGATCCCGGCACGGCGGGCGGTCTAACCTACGCGTGACGTTCACGCAAAGGACCGCCCATGCTGTTTTACGATTGCTCGACCGCCCCGAACCCGCGCCGTGCCCGGATGTTCATCGCCGAAAAGGGGCTGCAGATCGAAACCCGCGACATCTCGATCGCCAAGGGCGAGCAAATGAGCGAGGCGTTCCGAAAGGTGAACCCCCGCGCCACCATTCCGGTTCTGGTTACCGACGAGGGGACCGTTCTGACCGAGAACCTCGGCATCGCTGCCTATCTCGAGGCGCGCTTCCCTGAGCCTCCGTTGATGGGGCGGACACCGGACGAGAAAGGGCTGGTGCTGATGTGGAACGCGATCGTCGAGCAACAGGGCGGGGCGCCCATCGCAGACGCGCTGCGCAACACGCATCCGGCCTTCAAGGACCGCGCCATCCCCGGACCGCAGAACCACGCGCAGATCCCGGAACTGGCCGAACGCGGCCTCGCGCGCGTCGGAGCGTTCTTCGACCTGCTCGAAGAACGTCTGCAAGACAGCGCCTTCATCGCGGGCGAGGCGTTCTCGCTGGCCGATATCTCGACCTTCGTGTTCGTGGATTTCGCCCGTGTCATCAAGATGCGCATCCCCGAGGGCAACACGGCAACCCGGGCCTGGTTCGACAGCGTGCAGGCGCGACCCAGCGCCAGCGCCTGACAGCACTGTACAGAAATGTCTAGACAGAAGTGAACAGTACCCCTAGCGTCCTTTGGGAATCGTCCAGGGGAGGTCGGGATGAAATCGCAGTATCGCGTTGTAGTCATCGGGGGTGGCGTCGTCGGCGCCTCGGTTCTGTATCATCTGGCCAAGTTCGGCTGGCCGGATGTGGTTATGCTGGAACGCCGGCGGCTGGCTTCGGGGTCGTCATGGCACGCGGCGGGGGGCATCCACGCGCTGAACGCCGATCCGAACATGGCGGCGCTGCAGGCCTACACGATCGACTTGCTGAGCGAGATCGAGAAGGAATCGGGCCAGAATATCGGCCTGCACATGACCGGCGGCCTGACGCTGGCCGGAACCCCCGAACGGTGGGAGTGGTTGCAGGCGAACTACCGCATCTTTCAGTCCATTGGCATCGACGACTGCGAATTGCTGAGCCCGGAAGAGGCGCAGAAACGCTGCCCGATCATGTCCACCGACGGCATTCTGGGCGCGATGTGGGCCGACCGGGAGGGCTACATCGACACCACCGGCACCGTGCAGGCCTATGCCACCGCAGCCAAAAAACGCGGGGCGGAATACTACGAGGAAACCAAGGTTGAGGAACTGATCCAGACCGCCGATGGCTGGCAGGTGGTGACCGACAGGGGAACGATCACCTGCGAGCATGTGGTCAACGCCGCCGGCCTGTGGGCCAAGCAGGTGGGGCGCATGGCAGGGGTCGAACTGCCGGTGTCGCCACTGAAGCACCATTACCTGATCACCGACACGGTGCCCGAGGTCGCAGCGGCCGATTTCGAGATGCCGATGACCGTGGATCTCGAGGGCTTCACCTACATGCGGCAGGACCAGAAGGGTGTTCTGGTCGGCATCTACGAGGTCGATCACGAACACTGGGCTATGGACGGCGCGCCGTGGAATTATGGCGAGGAGCTGTTTCAGGAGCAGCTGGACCGCATCGAGAACGAACTGACGCTGGGCTTCGAACGCTATCCGGCGATCCAGAACGTGGGCATCAAGACATGGGTGAACGGTGCTTTCACCTTCTCGCCCGACGGCAACCCTCTGGTCGGTCCGGTGCCGGGCAAGCGGGGCTATTGGACCGCTTGCGCGGTGATGGCCGGGTTCCTTCAAGGCGGCGGCGTCGGCAAGACGCTGGCCGAATGGATGATCCATGGCGAGCCCGAGGCCGACGCCTGGCCGATGGACGTGGCGCGCTATGGCGACTTTGCCCAGAACAAGCGCTACATCCGCGAGACGACGGGCCAGTTCTATTCACGCCGTTTCGTGATGACCTATCCGAACGAGCAATTGCCCGCCGGACGCCTGTTGAAAATGTCGCCGGCCCATGACGCGATGACCGAAGCGGGTTGCAAATGGGGGGTCAGCTGGGATCTCGAGGTGCCGCTCTATTTCGCGCCCGAGGGGTTCGAGGAAACGCCAACCCTGAAACGCTCGAACGCCTTCGACATCGTGGCCGAGGAATGCCGCACCATCCGCGAAGGCGTGGGCCTGATGGACATCACCGGGTTCTCACGGTTCGAGGTTTCGGGGCCCAATGCGGAAATCTGGCTCAACAAGGTGATGGCCTCGAAACTGCCGGGACCGGGCCGCGCGAAACTGGCGCCGATGCTGGGCGAGAACGGGCGGCTCAAGGGCGACCTGACGGTGCTGAACTGGGGCGACGGCACCTGGTGGATCACGGGCAGCTATTACCTGCGGGCCTGGCACATGCGCTGGTTCGACGATCACAGGATCGACGGGGTCACCGTACGCGACCTGGGCGAGGAGGTCTGCGGCTTTGCCGTGGTCGGCCCGAAATCGCAGGCGGTGGTCGAGAAGCTGGCCGAGCAGGACATTTCAACCCTGAAATTCATGGGTTGCGGTGACTATGACATCGGCCTCGTGCGCGCCCGCGTGGCCCGCATATCGGTCACCGGCGAGAAAGGTTATGAGATCAACTGTCGCTATGGCGACCACATCGCCCTGCGCCGCGCACTGCTCGAGGCCGGGGCCAGCGAAGGTATCCGCGAATGCGGCTTCAACGCGATGCTGTCCACGCGGCTTGAGAAGAGCTTTGGCATCTGGTCGGCCGAGTTCACCCAGGCCTACACCCCCGGCATGACCGGCATGGACCGCTGGATCGACTGGGACAAGGATTTCGTCGGTAAGTACGCAGCTCTGGCCGAGCGTGAGGGCAACGGCCCGGCGCAGGTTCAGGTGACGCTCGAGGTGGACGCGCTGGATGCGGATGCCAGCGGGTACGAGCCGGTCTGGGCGGGCGACCAGCGCGTAGGCTTCGTGACCTCGGGCGGGTATGGCCATTATATCGGCAAGTCGCTGGCGATGGCGCTGGTGGACCGGGACAACGCGCAGCCGGGAACCGAACTGTCGGTGCACGTGGTCGGGGTGGAGCGGTCCGCGCGGGTGATCGCGCCGTCGCCCTATGATCCCGAGGGCAAGGCGATGCGGGGCTGATCGTGGCGGCGCGGGGTAGGGATCGCCGTCGGCGGGGCCGGGGCGCAGAGGCCGCACCCGCGACCCATCGGGATGTTAACTATCGCCAGTTGCGCAACCCGTTTCCGGTGATGGAGGTCTTTCCCGCCGACCAGATCGCCGACATGCACGAAACCGCTCTGCGCACGCTGGAGGAACTGGGCGTCAAGGTTCTGCTGCCCGAGGCGCGGCGCCTGTTTGCCGCTGCAGGCGCGCGGGTGGATGAAGACAGCGAAATGGTATTCATCGGCCGCGATCTGGTCGAGGCCGCGGTATCCTCGGCCCCGAAATCCATCGACTGCCGGGCCGGGGCGCGGCATCGTGACTTTACGCTGGAACTGGGCAGCCTGGTGTTTCAACCCGGCGCAGGCGCGCCCAATGCCACCGATCTGGAACGCGGCCGCCGCCCGGCCAGTGGACAGGATTACCTCGAATTCTTGAAACTCACCCATCATTTCGACGTGTTCCAGATGATCTCGCCGCAAGTCGAGCCGCAGGACGTGCCGACCCACCTGCGTCACTATTTCACCACGCAGGCGCAGATGGAGCTGACCGACAAGTTCCCGTTCTTCTTCTCGCGCGGGACGCCGCAGGTGATGGATTGTTTCCAGATGCTGGCCGTCGCGCGCGGTCTGTCCGATGACGAGTTCCGCGCCCACCCGCATTGCTACACGATCATCAACACCAACAGCCCGCGCACCCTGGACATTCCGATGGCGCAGGGGCTGATCGACTTTGCCCGCCACGGGCAGATGTCGATTATCACGCCGTTCACCTTGATGGGAGCGATGGCGCCGATCACGGTCGCGGGCGCGATCACCCTGTCCCATGCCGAGGCGCTGGCGGCGCTGACCCTGACCCAACTGGCAAATCCCGGCGCGCCGGTCTGCTATGGCACCTTCACCAGCAACGTGGACATGAAATCCGGCGCCCCGGCCTTTGGCACGCCCTCGCATTTTCAGGCCTCGCTGGCGGCGGGGCAGTTGGCGCGGCATCTGGGGCTGCCGTGGCGGTCGGCGGCCGGCTCGGCCTCGAACGCCAATGACGTGCAGGCCGCCAATGAAAACCAGTTTGGGCTGTGGGGTTGCCTGATGGCGGGGGCCACCGTGATCATCCATTCGGCCGGGTGGCTGGAAGGGGGGCTGACCGTGTCCTTCGAAAAGCTGGTCTGCGATGCCGAGGTGCTGAACATGGTAGCCGAGCTGTGCGCAGGGGCTCAGGCCGGTCAGGCTGAGATTGGCTTTGACACCGCCTTGCGAGAGGTCGAGCCCGGCAGCCATTTCTTCGCCGCCAGCCAGACGATGGAGCGCTACACTACCGAGTTCTACGAACCGCACCTGCATGACTATGCCAATTTCGGTACCTGGACCGAACGCGGATCGGTCGATGCGAACTACCGGGCAACTACGGTTTGGCGTGACATCCTGAACAATTTCGAACCACCCGCGCAGGACCAGCCGGGGCTGGACGCAATGCGTGATTTCATTGCCCGTCGAACCACCGAGGGCGGCGCGCCGCCGGAGAGTTGATATGAACAGCAAACCCATCCTGCATCGTGACGACCCCAAGGCCGAGCCTCTGGTCGGCAACGTCAAGGTCACGCGCGACGACTGGCTGAACGTGGCGATGGACGTGCTGATCTCGGACGGGGTCGAGCAGGTCAAGGTGCTGAACCTGGCCGAGCGCATGGCGGTGTCGCGGTCCTCGTTCTACTGGTACTTCAAATCCCGGCAGCACCTGCTGGACGCGCTGCTGGATCGCTGGCAGGCCACCAACACCGCCGCCCTGATCGCGCAGGCCGAAGCGCCGGCCGAGACCATCACCGCTGCCGTCTGCAACGTGCATCGCTGCGTGGTCAACACCGCCCTGTTCGACACGGCGCTGGACTTTGCCGTGCGCGACTGGGCGCGGCGGTCGGGCAAGGTGCGGCGGATGCTGGACCAGTCCGATGCCCGCCGCCTGGCCGCGCTGCGGGCCATGTTCGCCCGACATGGCTATGAGGCGGTCGAGGCCGAAACCCGTGCGCGCGTGCTGTACTACATGCAGATCGGCTATGATCTGGCGCAGTTGAACGAGCCGTTGGCCATGCGCCTGTCTCTGGTGCCGCACTACCTGTATGTCTTTACCGGGGTCGAACCGCGGCCCCAGGAAATCGAGGAATTCAGCGCCTATGCCAAGCGCTGTTGGGAGGGAGGATCAAGCCATGAGCCAGCCTGACGCAATCATCATCGGAACCGGCGTGATCGGCGCGGCCATCGCGTTCGAGATGGCCAAGGGCGGCTGGAAGACCCTGTCGCTGGACCGCAACGCGCAGGTGGGGCACGGCTCGACCGCCGGGTCCTGCGCGATCATCCGGATGCATTACTCCACCTTCGACGGCACAGCCTTTGCGTGGGAGGGCTACCATTACTGGCGCGACTGGGCCGACTATCTTGGCCTGCCCGATGGGGCCGATCTGGCGCAGTTCCGCGAGACGGGCTGCCTTGTCATGAAAACAGAGGCCAACGGCCACCTGTCAAGGCACATGAAATACAGTGCCGAGTTGGATTGCCCGTTTGAGGAATGGTCGGCCGAACAGATACTCGACCGCCTGCCGATCTATTCTCTGGACAGTTTTGCCCCGGCCAAACGGATGGACGATCCAGCCTTTGGTCAGCCCAATGGCAGCAGGATGCAGGGGGCGGTGTTCTGGCCCAAGGCCGGTTATGTCACAGACCCGGCCCTGTCCGCGCAGAACCTGATGCAAGCGGCCACGCAGCGCGGCGCGCAGGTGCGGACCGGGGCCGAGGTCGTCGAAATTCTGCAGGAAGGTGGCAGAGTCAAAGGCGTCCGGCTGGCCTCGGGCGAAGAGATTCACGCGCCGGTGGTGATCAACGTGGCAGGGCCGGGATCGTCGATCATCAACCGCATGGCCGGGGTGCTGGACGACATGACCATCGAAACCCGCCCGCTGCGGCAGGAGGTGGTGCATGTTCCGGCGCCCGAAGGATTTGATTTCGAGCGTCAGGGAACCATCGTGTCGGACAGCGATATCGCCTGCTACTGCCGGCCCGAACATGGCAACCACATCCTGATAGGATCCGAGGATCCGGAATGCGACCCGCATCAGTGGTGCGAGAACGATGTCCATTACAACCACGATTTCACCGACCAGTGGACGACGCAGGCCATGCGCTATGCGCAGCGCGTTCCCAGCTTGGGCATTCCGTCCAGAACGCGGGGAGTGGTCGATCTGTACGACGCCTCGACCGACTGGATCCCGATCTATGACAAATCCAGCTTGTCGGGCTTCTACATGGCCTGCGGCACCAGCGGGAACCAGTACAAGAACGCGCCGATCGCGGGCAAGATGATGGCGGCGCTGGTCGAGTATTGCGAGGGCGGTGGCGATCACGATACCCAGCCGCTGCAATTCCAATTGCCCTATATCCAACGCAGCATCGACGTCAGCTTCTACTCTCGCAGGCGCCCGATCAACGCCGAGAGCAGTTTTTCCGTCCTTGGCTAGCCATGCCGGACAAATGCGCTAGCTCTCGGGAAACACTGAGAAAGGGCGGGCGCGATGGCGAAGAATGACACCAGAGTTCTGATCTTGGGAAGTGCGCCTGCGGCGTTGGCGGCACGGGAATGGGCGCGTGGGTCGTTCACTCATATCGTGGCCATCAACAACGCCTGGCGCATCCGCGAAGATTGGGATTTCCTGATCCATCCCGAGGATTTTCCGGCCGAGAACCGCCCCGACTGTCCGACAGCGACGCAGCGCATCGTGACGGCGCAGGATTATGTTCCGATCCAGAACGCCTATGGCGGCTTCGTCTATGCCGGTGGCACCATGGCCTTTACCGCCGGGTACTGGGCGCTGGGTGCTCTCAAACCATCGGTGATGGCCTTCTTTGGCTGCGACATGGTCTATCCGCGCTCGGGCAACACACATTTCTACGGCCAGGGAACGGCCGATCCCTTGCGCGCCGACGTCACCCTGCGCTCGCTCGAGGCGAAATCGGCACGGCTGGCGCTGCTGGCGGCGCGTCAGGATTGCAATATGGTGCGGTTGTCCTCTGGCCCCAGCCGGCTGGTCTATCCGTCCGTCTCGCATACCGGAATGACCTCCGAGGCCCTGCCGAGCACCGAACACGTCGATGCCCTGCTTCAAGCCGAGTGTGAGGTAGGTTACGTGGTGCCATCCGGCCGGTATTGGGAGGTCGAAGAGCGGTTCGATCCAGCCGTTGTCGACCGGCTGGATGCGGCTTGGCTTGCGGCCTACAAGGCCTCGGCGCTGGATCAGGCGGCCTGAGCGCGCGGCACGCGCAACAAGTGATCGACCTTTCGTCTGGCGGTCTCGGCCGCTTGTATCCGAACCGGGCCGTAACCGCGGATCTCGTCAGCGCAGGCAAGGATGCTTTGCCACGTTTCGGCATCCCGATCGCCGTACTCGGCCGCAACAAGGTCCAATAGCCCTTGGTACCAATTTAGCAGATCGCGGTGCAGGCGCGCTTCGGCGTGATAGCCAAACGGATTGAGAGCTGTTCCGCGCAGCGCCCGCATCTTTGACAGGCCCCGCAGAACCGGCTGCATCCAAGGTCCGAACGCCTTTTTCAGCGGTCTGCCCCGGGCGTCTGTTTTGCGGCTCAGCAGGGGCGGGGCCATATGGAAGCGGACCGCAAAATCGCCCTCGAACTGGTTGGCCAGGTCCTGCGCGAAATGGTCCGAAGTCATCAGCCGCGCGACTTCGAACTCATCCTTGTAGGCCATGAAGCGGAACAGGTTGCGAGCGACGCTGCGCAGCAGGGTCTCGTCAGCCTGCGGCAGAGCCGAGCGGAAGGTGGCGATACGATCGGCATAGGCCTGCGCGTATTTCGCGCTTTGATACTCGGTCAGGTAGGCGGTACGGCGCGCAATCATCTGATCCAGTGTTTCTTCTGAACCAACGTCGTCGGAAGGCAGCGCCAGAACGTCCGGACGAACTGCCATGTTGCGCCCGATTGCAAAAGCCAGACGGTTCTTCTCGACAGCGACGCCGTTCAGCAGAATCGCCTGACCCAGCGCGACATTCGATACCGGCACAAGACCGTGCTGCCACGCAAAACCCAGCATGACCACATTGGCAAACACGGCATCACCCAGCAGGGTTTCCGCCACCGCATTGGCGTCGAAACCGAACAGGTTTTCCGTTCCGACCACGTTCTGAATGGCTTGTTCACGGGCTTTTACCTGCAACTGAGCGTCGCGGCGCAGAACAATATCGCCGGTCGGCATTTCCGCCCGGTTCAGGACCACGCGCGTACCCTTGCGGTAATGCGCCGAGGCTTTGGGGCCCGAACTGACGACGACGTCGCAACCAATCACCGCATCGGCCGCGCCCTGATCAATGCGGACCTGGTTCAGCGCGTTTGGAGTGTCTCCCAAACGGATATAGCTGAGAACGGTTCCGAATTTCTGAGCAAAGCCTGTGAAATCCAGGACCGAGGCGCCTTTGCCTTCGAGATGGGCCGCCATCGTGATCAGCGCCCCCACCGTTACCACACCCGTGCCGCCCACGCCGGTAACCAGCAACTCGAACGGTTTGTCCAGGCGGGGCAGGGTAGTGTCGGGGAGCCCGTCCTCGAGTGTTGCCAGATCCAGCTTTGTAATGCGTTTGCGGCGTTCGCCGCCTTCGATGGTCACGAAGCTGGGGCAGAATCCGTTGAGGCACGAGAAATCCTTGTTGCACGAGCTCAAATTGATCTTGCGCTTGCGGCCCAGCGGGGTTTCGCGCGGCTCGACGCTCAGGCAGTTCGACTCGACCGAGCAGTCGCCACAGCCCTCGCAGACCAGATCGTTGATCCAGACGAACCGCTTGGGGTCCTCCATCGTGCCGCGCTTGCGGCGGCGGCGCTTTTCGGTGGCGCAGGTCTGTTCATAGATCAGAACGGTCACGCCCGGGATCTCGCGCAGCTCGCGTTGCAAGGTGTCCAGTTCGGCCCGGTCGTGGAAGGTTGTCTGCGCCGGAAAATCCGCGTGGTGGAATTTCGAGATATCGTCAGACACGATGGCAATACGTTCCACGCCCTCGGCGCGGCAGGTCTGGGCGATGCCGGCCACGCTGACCGGGCCGTCCACCGGCTGGCCGCCGGTCATGGCCACGGCGTCGTTGTAGAGGATCTTGTAGGTGATGTTGGTCCCGGCCGCGACCGCCTGACGGATCGCCAGCGAGCCCGAGTGATACCAGGTGCCCTCGCCAAGATTCTGGAAGATGTGCTTGCCCCCGTTGAACTTGGACGCCACCACATGCGGCACGCCTTCGCCGCCCATCTGGGCATAGCCGACGGTGTGGCGATCCATCCACGAAGCCATGACGTGGCAGCCGATGCCGCTGGCGGCGATCGAGCCGTCGGGCACCTTGGTCGAGGTGTTGTGCGGACAGCCCGAGCAGAAATAGGGCGTGCGGGTCGCGCCCGGCACATTGATCAGTTTCGGCGGCTGGTCCGTCAGCGCCTTGGCTTTGGCGGGCAGGTCTTCCTCGGGGAAGAACCGGTGCAGGCGGTCGGCCACGATGGGTACCAGCATCAGCGGGCTGAGTTCACCCGTCCAGGGGATCAGCGGCTCGCCGTGGCTGTCGTATTTGCCCACCATCTTGTGCGGCTTGTCGCCGGGCCAGTCATAGAAATACTCCTTGAACTGGCTTTCGATGATGCCGCGCTTTTCTTCGACGACCAGCACCTCGGCCTTGCCCTTCACGAAGCGCAGCGCGTTGCGCCGCGCCAGTGGCCAGACCATGCCGACCTTGTAGATGTCGATGCCCAGACGGCGGCAGGCGGCCTCGTCCAGTCCCAGCAGGCGCAACGCCTCCATCAGGTCAAGATGGGCCTTTCCGGTGGTGACAAAGCCGAACTTGGCGTTGTCGATGTCATAGATGCGCCGGTCGATCGGATTGGCCTCGGCAAAGGCGCGGACCGCGCGCAGCTTGTGCTGGATGCGGGTCTCGATCTCGGGCGAGGGCAGGTCGGCGGCGCGCACGTGCAACCCGCCGGGGGGCAGGTCGATCTCGGGCAGGATGAACTGACGGTCGGGGTGCAGCTCGACCGAGCGGGCGCTTTCGACGGTTTCCGAGATCGCCTTGAACCCGACCCAGGTGCCGGAAAACCGCGACAGCGCAAAGCCGTATTCGCCGAATTCCAGATACTCCTCGACCGAAGCGGGGTTCAGCGTGGGCATGAACCATGCCATGAAGGCCACGTCGGACTGGTGCGGCATGGATGAACTGACGCAGCCGTGGTCGTCACCGGCCACGACCAGCACGCCGCCCTTGGGCGCCGAGCCATAGGCATTGCCGTGCTTCAGCGCATCGCCCGAGCGATCGACGCCCGGCCCCTTGCCGTACCACATCGAAAAGATGCCTTCGAACTCGCACTGCGGGTCCAGCGTCGCCTGCTGCGCGCCCAGAACGGCGGTTGCGCCCAGATCTTCGTTCACGGCCGGCATAAATCTGATGCGGTCGGATTTCAGCCGTTCGCGCGCGCGCCACAGCTCCAGGTCCAACCCGCCCAAGGGCGAGCCGCGATAGCCCGAGACGAACCCGCCCGTGTTCAGCCCTGCATCGCGGTCGCGCCGCGCCTGATCCATCAGGATGCGCGCCAGCGCCTGCGTGCCGGTCAGGAACACGCGACCCTCGGTCTGTTCGTACCGGTCTGTGAGTTGATGAGTGCGAAGAGTGCTGTCGTGGCGGCTCATGGCTTGGACCTGGATTGGCTTTGAGATTGAACAACTGTAGTTCGGTATTTGCGAAATGTTGTGCCAATGGGTCCGCAAGCTTGATATCATTTCGAAAAAATTTACCGATAAACGCTAAGAAGACGAAAAGGTTTACCAAATGATGCAGCTGGACGACAGAGATCGCCGGATTCTGACCCTGCTACAAAGGGACAGCCGCGTGTCGAATGCGGACCTAGCCGACGCGGTCGGTATGTCGACCTCGGCCCTTTGGAGACGGGTGCGCGCATTGGAAGAGGCCGGGATCATTGAACGCTACGGCGCAGTTGTGAACCCGGTCGCGCTGGGGTTGGGGTTCGAGGCGATCGTACATGTGCATCTGACGCGGCATGATCCCGACAAGATCGTGGAGTTCATCCGGGCAATCGAAACCTGCAAAGAAGTTCAGGAATGTTTCGCAACGACCGGTCAGGCAGACTATCACCTGCGAGTGCAGTGTCCCGATCTTGCCGCCTACAACGTCTTTTTGGAGAGGTTTCTGTTTCGTTTGCCGGCCGTCGCAAGTGCACAGACGAATGTGGTTCTGCGCGCGGTCAAACGCAATCGTTCGGTCGAGTTCTGACTACCGCGCGACGAATTCAACCCAGGCCCAGGCCATCGCGATGTAAGTGAGGTTGTGCAGGCATTGATCCAAACCGGCGGCCCGCCAAAAGGCGGCCTGATCAGGTTGCAATTGTTTCTTGTCGGAATAGCTGGCTTTGGCGAAATCGATATTGAAATGCACGATCCACTCGAGCGCACCGATGATCAGGATGAACGAAAGCGGCGCGCCGAATATCAGGAAAACCACGACTGAGCCCACAACATGCACCGCGGCATGCTGTGCGCGCCCGACATGCAGGTACTCCCCCCGCCCAGACAGCATCTTGGGCGTTTGGAGGTAGAAATCGGCAAACATGTGTTTGATCTGCAGTGCACACAGCAGAAGCAACACAGTGCCAAGTGTAGCAGGCAAAAACTACCCTCCCGATATCGTCCTGACCTTCAGACTAAGGGCTATGAGACAGGATCGCAAATGAACTAGTTCACACAAGTCGAAATAGTTTTCGCCTTGGAAACCATTTGCCTATCCAAGCGCGATTGCAGTACCGTCGTGCTGCTTTGATCGCGGCAGGATCGCTGCAAAACAGTTTCGGGTCACCAGTAGGGGCAGGGGCCATAGAACGTTCAATTTTTGGATTTATTTGGAAGTATTCCAAGCGTGATCAGCTTGTTCTGCTGGCCGTGACGGCAACTTTGTTCCCGCTGCTGTACCTGACGCTTGAATTGCCCAAACGCATCATCAACGACGCAATCGGCGCCTCCAGCGAGATCGTGGATGTCTGGGGATACAGTCTGTCGCAGACGACGTTTCTGGTAATTTTGTGCTTCGCCTTTTTGGCGGCGGTGTTGGCGCATGGTTTGATGAAGATGCGCATCAACACGATGAAAGGCGTTCTCAGCGAACGAATGCTGCGCCGGTTCAGATACCAGTTGATCAATCGCGCACTGTTGTTTCCTCAACCCTATTTCGAGCGCGTCAGTCAGGGCGAACTGGTCTCGATGATCACCGCCGAAAGCGAGCCGATGGGCGGGCTGATGGGCGATGCGATCAGCCAGCCTGTCCTTCAGGCGGGGCAGATGCTGACAATCCTGTCCTTTCTATTCCTGCAAAGCGTCTGGTTCGGATTGGCTGCTGTCGCGCTGATCCCATTGCAGGCCTGGCTGATCCCGCGATTGCAGCGCCAGATCAACCTGTTGAACAAGCGCCGGATCCAAGAGGTGCGCGTACTGGCGGCTCAGATCGGCGAGAATGCAGCAGGCGCGGCAACCCTGCGGCAGAACGGCGGCTGGCGCCACCGCCGAGCGCTGATTTCAGATCAACTGTCCCGGCTGTTCAGCATCCGGTTCGAGATCTACCAGAAAAAATTCTTCATGAAGTTCATCAACAACTTCATCTCTCAATTGACTCCGTTCCTATTCTACCTGGTCGGTGGTTTGCTGGTTCTGCAGGGGTCAGTTTCGCTCGGTGCTCTCGTGGCCGCGCTCGCTGCCTACAAGGACCTCAGCTCGCCCTGGAAGGAACTGCTGACCTATTACAACCAGACACAGGACATGTCTCTGCGCTGGGAGGTGGTCATCGAACGGTTCGCCCCGAGCGGCATGCTGGATGAAAGCCTGTTCGAAGGCGAGCCCGACAGCCGACCGCACCTGAATGGCCCGATCGAGTTGGAGCAGGTCTCGGTGCGTGATCTGGATGGCAATCAGGTTCTGGATGATCTGAACCTGACTTTCCCCGCCGGTAAGACCATAGGGGTCGCCGCCCCCAGCGAAGAGGACCGCCGGGCCTTGGCGGATCTATTGACCCGGGAGATCCTGCCAAGTTCGGGCCGGGTCGAAATCGGGGGTGTTAACCTGTCCTCGCTGCACCAGGCCGTCGTGGCGGCCCGGATCGGTCATGCCACATCGCGACCGGTGATGTTCCAGGGAACCGTTGGCGGCAACGTGATGATGCCGATGCAGCTCAGGCCTCTGACCGCTCCACCGGAGGACGCGGACCACCTTGAAACGCTGCGTGCGGGCAACAGCCCCGATCCCTTCCGGGCCACTTGGCTGGACCCTTCCCTGGCCGGGTTCGAAACGGCCGAGCAGCTGCGCGATTGGTGGCTGAAGCTGATCGACGGACTGGGCTCCGGGCCCACCTTGTTCCAACGCGGGGCCGAGTTGGGTTTCGATCCTGAAAAACACCCCGACCTTGCTGCCAAGCTGATCGAGCTGCGGCCCTTGGTGCAGGACGCCGTCAAAAAGGCCGGTCTGGAGTCGCAAGCCCTGATTTTCGACCGCATGACGTACAACGCTGCGCTGCCCGTTGCCGAAAACCTGCTGTTTGCTGTGCCACGCGTGCAGGTGACGCAAGAGTTGCTGGCCCGGCAGACCGTTTTCCTGGGGCAGTTGCGCGAGTTGGGTCTGGATGAAACACTGGTCGGCCTGACACGTGACGTGATCGAAATGCTGCGTCAGATCTTTGGTCTGGACGGGACGGATCACCCGTTGTTCCGCAAGCTGGGTCTCGAGGCCGCCACCTACGAAGCCGCTGTCGACCTGGTAGAGAGGACCCGGGAAACCGGCGCATCGGGGTTGGACGATGACCAGTTGGCCAGCCTGCTGGCCGTGCCTTTCGTGATCTCGGCCGAACAGATTGGGCCGGCCTTTTCCGAAGAGCTCAAGAACCGCATCCTCGAACTGCGGCACAGCCATTCCGACAAGTTGATGGAGCGCCTGAACGACGTGTTCGAGCCGCTGGACCCGGCCACCTTTGCGCCCGGATTGACGGTTATGGAGAATGCGCTGTTCGGCAAGGTCAGCCAGATCGGGGGCGCGCGGTCGGACGAGGTTCGGAAAGTGATCGCAGACGTGCTGACCGAAAACGGAGCCCGTCCGCTGGTGGTTGAGCTGATCTACGATGTACCGGTCGCGCTGGGCGGGCAGAACCTGCCGGCCGCGCTGGCCGAGCCTTTGGCCTTTACCCGCGCGACAATCAAGAAGCCGGATATCCTTATACTGGAAAACGCGCTGGCGAGTTATGGCATGGACACGCAGGTGGCTGTGTTCAGAAACCTGCGAGAGCTGCTTCCGGACGCCACGATCATCTACCTAAACGAACAGTTCAAGAACCCCGGCGCTTTCGACATGTTCGTCGAGATCCGACAGGGGCGCGTAGTGTCCGATCAGGTTCCGTCGGATGTCGAAGGTGACAGTGCAGCCTCGGCGGACCTCACGCGAAAGCTGCGTGCCTTGGAACAGACGCCGCTGTTTTCGGGGCTGGATCGTCGTCAGCTGCGGCTGCTGGCCTTTGGTGCGCGCTGGTACGAGGCAAAGGCCGGCGAAGTCGTGTTCCTCAAGGATGACCAGCCGACCGATGGTGCCTACATGATCATCGACGGCGAAGCGGGTCTGTACCTGCCGCAGCCGCCGGAGGAGGATCGGCTGGTGACCCGCGTCGGCAGCGGCACCCTGGTGGGCGAACTGGGCCTGATCCGCAAAGAGCCCCGTGCACTCAGCATGGTGGCCGAAACCGATCTGACCTGCCTGCGTATCGGCGAGGAAGAGTTCCTGGCCGTGGTGGAAAACGATGCTGCGACCGCGTTCAAGCTGTTGCAGGTGATCGCAGGCTATGTATCACGCTGACAGGTTCAGGCCTGCGGGCTACAGAACAGGGAATGCATCAACTCGATCACCTGCTTGGCTTTGCCGTCGCGCAGCGAATAGTAGATCGTCTTGCCCTCTCGGCGGGTTGAAACCAGGCCTTCGGTTCGCAGACGCGCCAGCATTTGGCTGACAGCGGCCTGGCGCAACTTGAGCAAGGCTTCAAGCTCGCCCACCGAGCGTTCTCCAGCCGCGAGATGGCACAGGATCATCAAGCGGCCCTGATGCGCCAGCGTCTTGAGGAAAGCTGCAGCTTGCGCGGCGCTTTCCTCCATTTCCGAGGGCAATTCGGATTGTGGGGTCGTCAATTCGGCGTCAGTGAAAGTCACGTGGTACCTTGGGGATGGAAATAAGGGGTGGACGCAGTATGCACCAACTTGTCTGAAATTGTCATCCCTCGGTTGCCGGGGCCCCGCCCTGAAAGGCATTGCCGTTGACATAGTCGCAGGGGTCTTCCTGCATCTGCAGGTGCAGACCGTCGCCGGAATAGGGGTGGGCGCGGGCCAGTTCCTCGTCGACCTCGATGCCCAGGCCGGGGGCCGAAGGCGGCTCGACAAAGCCGTTATCGACCCGGATCGAGCCCTTGATCAGCTGGTCATGAAACGGCGTTTCGATGGTCTCGAGCAGCAAAAGGTTCGGGATCGAGGCCGCGAGATGGATGTTCGCGGCCCATTCCACCGGCCCGGCATAGAGATGCGGCGCAATCTGCGCATTGAAGACCTCGGCCATGGCGGCGACCTTCTTCATCTCCCAGATCCCACCGGCCCGGCCCAAGGCGGGCTGCAGGATCTCGGCCGCGCCGGCGCGCAGAACCGCGCCGAATTCGGCCTTTGTCGTCATCCGCTCGCCCGTGGCTACGGGAATGCGGACATTGCGGGCGACGCGGGCCATGTCCTCGATCATGTCCGGGGGGGTGGGCTCTTCGAACCACAGCGGCGAATACGGCTCGATCGCCTGCCCAAGACGGATGGCGCCGGCAGTGTTGAACTGGCCATGGGTGCCGAACAGCAGGTCGGCCTTGTCGCCCACGGCCTGGCGGATCGCCTTGCAGAAGGCCACCGACATCGAGATGTCGGACATGGCTGGCATATGCCCGCCGCGCATTGTGTAGGGGCCGGCGGGGTCGAACTTGACCGCGGTGAAGCCGCGCCGGACCGCTTCGGTGGCGCTTTCCGCGGCCTGTTCGGGAGAGGTCCAGAAATCGGTCAGATTGTGCTGCGGCAGCGGGTACAGATAGGTGTAGGCCCGGATGCGGTCGTTCATCCGGCCGCCGATCAGAGCGTATACCGGGCGGCCCCGGTCCTTGCCCAGAATGTCCCAACACGCAATTTCCAGCCCCGAGAACGCGCCCATCACGGTCAGGTCGGGGCGCTGGGTGAAGCCGCTGGAATAGGCGCGACGGAACATCAGCTCGATATTCTCGGGGTTTTCGCCGGCCATGTGGCGGTCGAAGACGTCGTAAATGACGTGTTTCATCGCCTCGGGACCGACCGAGGAGGCATAACACTCGCCCCAGCCCGTGATGCCGGTATCGGTGGTGACCTTCACCAAAATCCAATAGCGCCCGCCCCAGCCCGGCGCGGGCGGAGCGGTCACGATGACGTCGAGTTCCTGCAGTTTCATCCTGTCTCCTCCCGCCGGTTGGCCGGGGCCGTCAGCCCCGGTCGAATACGATGACGTTGCGCTTGGCCGACCCGGTCTTGGTGTCTTCGATGGCTTCGTTGATCTGTTCCAGCGTCCAGCGACCCGAGATCAGCTCGTCCAGCTTCAGCCGCCCCTGTTCATACAGATCGATCATCCACGGAATGTCGCGCTGGATCACCACGTCGCCCATCTTCGACCCGACCATGCCCTGACCTAGGGCCGCCAGAATGACCGGCTCATAGCTGGATTGCGCGCCGGAATGCGGCATGCCGATCATCACCGCCTTGCCACCGCGACCCAGATAGCGGGGCGCCTGATCATAGGCGGGGATCGCGCCGACGGTGATCAGAACCGCATCAGCCCCGCGACCGCCCAGCGCCTTGTAGGCCGCCTTCCACGGTTCTTTCAGCGTGGCCAGAACCCCGTGCGTGGCGCCGAATTCCTTGGCGATTTCCAGCTTTTCCTCGGTCATGTCCACGGCCACGATCCGCCGGGCGCCGGCCAGCCGCGCGCCCTGGATGGCGTTCAGACCCACACCGCCAGCACCGATGACCACGACATCCTGACCCGGGCGCAACTGCGCGGCGTTGACCGCCGCCCCCACACCGGTGATCACCCCGCAGGACAGCAGGCTGGCCACGTCCTTGGGCATCGCGTCGGGTATCTTGACGATCTGGCGGTGGCTGACCACGACCTTTTCGGCAAAGGCGCCGCAGGCCATGGCCTGCTCCAGCGGCCCACCGTCAGCTGTGCGCAGCGGGCCCTTGACGGTGTCATAGGGTGTTTCGCAGATCACCGGCTTGCCGCTGGCGCAGGACGGGCAGGACCCGCAGGCGCGGATCAGGGTCACCACGACCGCATCGCCAACCTTGAACCCGCCGCTGGCTTCTCCGACGGCCGCGATCACACCGGCGGCCTCGTGCCCGTAGACGGCGGGCAGAAACCCGCCCCAAGCGCCGCTGGCATAGGTGATGTCGGAGTGGCAGATCGCCACTGCATCCAGCGTGACTTCGACCTCGCCCATGCCGGGCGGCGCGATCTGGATGTCTTCGATGACAAGCGGTTCGTTGAAGGCGCGGCATACGGCGGCTTTGATGGTCTGCATGGATCCCTCGTTTGGTTTGGGCCACGGTGACGCGGGAACCTGCGGTCCGCAAGGCTGAAACCGTCATTCCCGTGTCGTTGTTACGTTTCGCTGGGATGTGCGCGCAGAAACAGGACGAATCCGGCCAGCATCAGCAGCAATGCCAACAGGAACGGGGCCCCTGGAAGGTAGAATGCTGCATCAACGCGCGCGAATTGGGCGAAAACGGTGGTCATCACCAACGGGGAGATCACCATCGACAGCGCGTGGAGCGCGGCCAGAACCCCCTGAAGCTCTCCCTGCTGCGAATCCGGGGTTGCACGTGACATCTGTGCCTGAAGGGCCGGCGTCACGACGGCGCCCAGTGCGGTGATCGGAATCAGCATCAACGCAATTGTGCCGTTTGTGAGAAAACCCAGGGCCAGAAAGCTGACGATCTCGAAGATCATGCCCCAAACGATCGTGGTCCGCTCTCCCAAGTGGCGGGTAGCGGGGCGGATCAAGCCGCCCTGAACTGCCGCCATGCCCAATCCGTAGACCGCGAGTGACAACCCGATCATCTGCGGTGACCAACCGAAACGCTCGGTCGTGAAGTATGACCAGATGGCGGGATAGACGTAGATCGATACCGAGTACAAAAAGTATACCCATAGCAACGGTCGGATGCCGGGCAGGGCGGCGATGGCACGTAATGCGCTGTCAGGACGCGCGCGGTGCCAGCGGAATCCGCGGCGGTTCTTGTCGGTCACCGTCTCAGGCATGACCGCGAGGCCCAGCAGGAAATTCGCAAATGACAATCCGGCAGCCGCCCAGAACGGGGCGCGGGTTCCGTATTCGCTCAGCAATCCGCCCATCAAAGGGCCGAGGACGAAACCCACACCAAAAGCTGCTCCGATGAGACCGAAATTGGCGGCCTTTTCATGAGGTTTCGAAACGTCCGCCATAAAGGCCGCTGCGGTAGAGTGGGTGGCCGCGGTGATGCCACCCACGATGCGGCCGATCAGCAGCAGCCAGATACTGCCGGCCATGGCCATGACCACGTAGTCCAAGCTCATGACCAACAGGGAAACCAGCAAGACCGCGCGGCGTCCGTAAGCATCCGACAGGTTGCCCAGCACCGGACCGAACAGGAATTGCATCGCGGCAAAGGCCGTGCTGAGGATCCCGCCCCAGATGGCTGCCGATGCCAGAGAGCCGCCCTGAACCTCAACGATCAGCTGAGGCATGATCGGCATGACCAGTCCGATGCCCATGGCATCGATCATGACTGTGCCGAGAACGAACAGAAAAGGAAGACGCATGAAACCGCACGAATGACTTATTTTGCAAGACCTTAGTCGTCAGCCTGTCGCGTTGTAACCCGGTCTTTTGTGATCGAGGCGAAAATCTCGACTGACGGTACGTCAGCTTTGACCCGGCCGGATCTCAGACGCGGGTAGCGATTGCGTCCAATTGGCGGGCCAGATCCGCCGGATGCGAGAAGAATGGAGAATGGGAGCTGTCGATCGTCAGGCGCAATTCGGGCGGCGCGCAATGGCTCATCTCTTCCTGGTATTCAGTTGGAATCGTCCGGTCATCCATGGTGAGGATATAGGCCTTGGGAATTCCGTCAAAACGCTCGCTCAGAACCAACGGCGTGTCCTGCGGGCGGATCGCCTGCGGGCACAGGCGGGCCAGGGCATAGGTAACAACGTCGGCCGGACAGTCGTGGTAGAAGAGGGATTGCACCCGGTCCGGCAACACGCTGTAGGACAGTCCGTCTGCCGATTTCTCGACCGCATCGCCAATCAGCTGCCTTGGTGCACGCCGGCGCATTTCTATCATCGACAGCCCGGGGACCGGCACGTAGGCGCAGACATAGATCAGGGCCCGCATCCGGTCTGGGGCGAATTCGGCGGCCGCACTGATCGGGTAGCCGCCCCAGGAGTGGCCGACAAGGATCGTTTGCGGGGTCGTGGCATTCAAAACCGCATCTCGACATGTCTCGAGCGTGACCTCGGATACTGGGGTCGGGTCCGATCCATGGCTGGGCAGGTCGATCGCACGGACCGAATGCCCCAGATTCTCAAGTTCCGGTATCAGATCGCGCCAGCACCATGCGCCGTGGCAAGACCCGTGAACAAGAAGAAATTCCGCCACCGTGACCTCCTTCAGATATGTCCGGTTTCTCGCAGAAAAGCGTTCAGCAGCTCGGCGTAGACCTCGGGCCGCTCGACGCAGGGCAGGTGCCCGGCCTTGCGGATCAGCTCGAACCGGGAGCCGGGGATCAGGTCGACGGTTTCGCGCACCAGATCGGGAGGGGTCGAGCCATCTTCCGAGCCCGCAATTCCCAGCGTCGGCAGTCTGAGCCCGCTGGTTGGCGTATAGAAATCCGTGCCCGAGATGGCGGAGCAGCAGCCCAGATACCCCTGCACCGGTTGGCGTACCATCATATTGCGCCATAGCTCGACATCGGGGGTTTCCCGAAATGCTTTCGAAAACCAGCGCTCCATGGTTGCGTCGGCCAGCGCCTCGATCCCACCTGCACGAACGGCGGCCATCCGATCGGCCCACATGGCGGGCGTCCCGATTTTGGCGGCCGTGTTGGACAGGACCATCGCCCGGATCTGATCCATCCGCTTGACGGCCAGCCCCTGCGCGATCATTCCGCCGATCGACAGGCCGACGAAGACGCAATCCCGCACCTCGAGAAAGTCCAGGAGCCGCTCGGCATCGCGCACCAGACTTCCCATCGAATAGGGACCATCCGGTTGCGAGGACAGGCCGTGTCCCCGCTTGTCATAGCGGATGATGCGCAGACCTTTGGGGAGCAGAGGCAGCACGGGGTCCCACAAGCGCATGTCGGTGCCCAACGAATTGGCAAAGACCAGAGGTGGACCATCCGGGTCACCGTCCAAGCGATAGTGAATCTGAACATCTCCGAAATCAGCGATGTGCATCTGGTCAGCCTTTTTTGCTGCGATCATTCCGACAGTTTACGCCGCGATTTATTGCATCTGTCCTAACCCGTTGTCAGGTAAGGAATTCCAACGCGCGGGCAAAGACCTGTGGATCGACATTCCCGCCCGATGCCACGACGATAACGGCGTCGCCCTGGATCTCGTCCTTGCGGAACAACGCCGACGCCAACGAGACTGCCCCACCCGGTTCCAGAACGACCTTGAGGCGCAGGAACGCCAAGGCCATGGCGCGGAGAGCCTCGTCTTCGGATACCGCCAATCCCGGTCCGCAGAGGCGACGAAGGATCGGGAAGGTAATATCACCGGGCCGCGGTGTCAGGATCGCGTCGCAGATATTGCCTGCGGCTGCGTTGTTGGTCTGAACGGACCCCGAGGCCAGGGATCTTTTGACATCGTCGAATCCTTCGGGTTCGCAGGGGCGCGCCCTGAGACCCGGCGCATGTTTTTCCAGGGCAAGTGCCACGCCTGAGGTCAGTCCACCGCCACCACAGCATACCAGAACATCGGCGTCGGTCACACCGAGATCGCGCGCCTGCCGCGCCACCTCGAGGCCGACGGTGCCCTGACCGGCGATCACCTGCGGTTCGTCATACGGGCGGATCAACGTAAGACCGCGCTCCCGGGACAACGCCTCGCCGATCTCTTCGCGGCTTTCATTGGCGCGATCATATAGGATGACCTCGGCGCCCAACGCGCGAGTGTTTTTGATTTTCAGAGCCGGTGCGTCGGATGGCATGATGATGACGGACTGAACACCATGAAGCGTAGCGGCATGCGCCACGCCCTGCGCATGGTTGCCTGATGAATACGCGATCACCCCGCGTTTGCGAGCCTCGGAATCCAGGGCGGAAATCGCAGACCACGCGCCGCGAAACTTGAAGCTTCCGGTGTGTTGAAGACACTCGGGCTTGACCAGAACGCGCCGCCCGGCAAGGTCGTCCAGAAACGGCGATGTGAGGATCGGGGTTTCGCGCGCGTGCCCTTGCAGGAGCACGGCAGCGGCTTCGATCAGGTCAATTGTGCTCATATCAAATCCAGTACTTTGCGAATGACGGTAATGGACTGCGGTTCGTCCAGAAATGGAACATGGCCCCGGTCGGGCACTTCAGCCGAAATCAGCCCCGCGTGACGCCGGTGCATCTCTGTAAGGGTCTCGGCGCTCAGCAAGTCCGAGTTCGCTCCACGGATTACTCCGGTGGGAAGCGGGTTCAGGGCTTCGAACAATGGCCACAAATCAGCGGGCGGGCCCGCTGCAATCTGTTCTTTCAACGCGGTTCTCAATGCGGGGTCATAGCGCAACCGAAGGCCGGTGCCGGTTTCTTCGTATTGGAATGCGGCCTGCTTTCTCCAGGTTTCAATCGATACGCCCGGAAACTGCGGGTCCATTGCCTGTTTCAGCGCAAAAGCGGCCTGTTCCAGCGTTGTTGCGGCAGGAGCCTTGCCGACATAATCCATAATGCGCCCGATGGCCGACGGTTCGATTTCGGGGCCCACATCATTCAGAATGACGGCACTCAGACGTTCGGGGCGAATTGCGGCGAGGGTCATGGCAATCAACCCGCCACGCGAGGTGCCAAGGATGCTGACCCGATCTAGCTTGAGGTGATCCAGCAACTCGATCACGTCCTGTGCCTCGCGCGGAACGGAATAGTTGCAATAATCCGGATCAAAATCCGAGTCGCCGCGCCCCCGATAGTCCATCGTAATGACACGCAGTCCGTTGGCGTGCGGCGCGAAGAAGGAAAAATCCCGGCTGTTTCTGGTCAGGCCGGCAAGGCACAGCAGCGGCTTGCCGCTGCCTGTTTCTTCGTAGGTCAGGCGCAGACCGTCAGACGTCGTGAATTGCGGCATCAAACGCCCGCCAGTTCCGGGATCGAGGCCAGGTCGGACAGGACATGCGCCGGGGTCCACGGCAATCGGTCCATTGGTTCGCCGGCGCGGTTGACCCAGGCCGTAACGAACCCGTACCCGCTGGCTCCGGCGGCGTCCCAACCATTCGAGCTGACGAACAGAACATTCGATCGTTCGCACCCGAAACGGTCGCACACAAGATCATAGACCCGTGCATGCGGTTTGAAGACGCCGACGCTTTCGACTGACAGTATGTCGTCCAATACGCCGCCGATACCCGCAGATCTGACCGCGCCTTCCAGCATGGGCGGCGATCCGTTTGACAGGATCGCGGTCTGCATCCCGCCATCCTTGAGCGCCTTCAGTATGGCGGGAACCTCGGGATAGGCCTGCAGTTCCCAATACAGGTCCAGCAGTCTCTGCCGCAGCGCTGGGTTCCTCTGCAAGCCTGTCGCCTCGAGCGCCCAGTCCAGGCCATCCTGCGTTACGTCCCAGAAATCGGCATGTGCGTCCGCCACAGCACGCAGCCACGTGTATTGCAGCTGCTTCAACCGCCAGTGGTTGGCCAGTTCAGGCCACTTGTCACGCAGCGCATCCTGGCCCGGTTCGGCGGCCGCCTGACGTGCGGCTGCGGCCACGTCGAAAAGGGTTCCGTACGCATCGAAAACGCAGGTTGTGATCGCCATCTGCCTCTCCCCATCTTCCGGGGCAGGTTGGCACAGGCCATGCGCGGGTTAAAGCGTAAAAGGGTTTACATTGCCGGGTCAGTCTCTAGGTTGGACCGCTCATTCCAAACTCAGGTCGGAGACAGTCATGACCGCAATCAAACAAGGCGACACAGTTCGCATTCACTACACTGGAACTTTGCGGGACGGCAACGTTTTCGACAGCTCGGAAGGACGCGATCCGCTTGAGTTCGCCGTGGGGTCCGGCCAGATCATTCCCGGTCTGGACGCCGCTCTGCCGGGTATGGAAATCGGCGAGAAGAAGCGGGTCGAAGTGGATTGCCAGGACGCCTATGGGCCGATCAATCCCGCTATGCGCCAGGACGTCCCGCGCGAAGGCATCCCGGACGACATCCCGCTGGACCCCGGCACCCAGCTGCAGATGCAGACCCCCGATGGTCAGGCGCTGCCTGTGACGGTGGTGGACGCCAACGAAGAAACCGTGACCCTAGACGCAAACCACCCGCTGGCGGGCCAGGATCTGATCTTCGACATCGAGGTCGTTTCGATCAACTGATCAGCGCGCGTTCAGCCGCCCAACAATGACCCAACCGCCTCACGAAGCTGCGGTTGGGTATAGAAGATCCACAATACCAACAATGTCGTCAGGGTCAGCAGCAGCGTACGCGCGCGGCTGCTGAGCACTCCGGTCTTGCGACGAGAGTGAGATGCACGCGAATTGGTCGCGATTATCCGGTCTAGTTTGCTCATGTGATATCCCTGCCGCGGAAGTTTGGTAAAATCTTGGCAACGACAGGGAAAGATCGCGTCACATGAAGTCGGGCTGAGGCATTCCCAAGATGTGGAATCCGCCGTCTACGCGAATGATTTCACCGGTGGTGCAGGCCCCTGCGTCCGACGCAAGGTAAACGGCCGTGCCGCCAACCGCTTCGAGCGTAGCATTTGATCGCAGCGGGGCGTTTTGGTCGCAAAACTTGTAGGTCTTGCGAGCCCCCCCGATGGCCGCGCCGGCCAGGGTTTTCATAGGTCCGGGCGAGATGGCGTTGACCCGGATCCCGTCGGGGCCCAGATCGTTTGCAAGATAGCGCGTCGCCGATTCCAGTGCAGCCTTTGCGACACCCATGACATTGTAGTTCGGCACGACCTTGTTCGAACCCTGATAGGTCAGGGTGAGCAGCGTCCCGCCGTTTTCTTTCATCATCGGATAGGCGCGACGGGCCACTTCGATGAATGAATAGGCCGAGACATCCAGCGAGTGCTTGAAATTCGCCCGCGTGGTGTTGAGGAACCGCCCGGTCAGCTCGGTCTTATCCGAATAGGCGATGGCGTGGACGAGGAAATCAATCGTTGGCCAACGGGCTGCCAGTTCGTCGAAGGCCCGGTCCAGCGAAGCGTCATCGGTCACGTCCGCATCGACCATGAAGTCGCTGCCCAAGCTCTGTGCAAGCGGTTCCAGCCGTTTTCCGAAAGCCTCGCCCTGGTAGGTGAATGCCAGTTCGGCGCCTGCCTCGTGCATGGCCTTGGCAATGCCCCAGGCGATCGACCGATCATTGGCGACGCCCATGATCAGCCCGCGCTTACCCTTCATAGAATCCGACATCATAATCACCCGTTATACTTGGACAGAATCATGGAACCGTTGGTGCCACCAAAGCCGAAGCTGTTGGTCATGACACTGTCCAAACCTGCGTTTTCAACAACCTCAGTAGCAATTTCGCCGGGCTGGATGCCTTCGGCCAGCGTGTCGACATTGATCGACGGCGCAATGAAATCATGCTGCAGCATCAAGAGGCAGAAAATCGCCTCGAGCGCGCCGGCAGCACCCTGAGCGTGGCCGGTCATCGACTTGGTCGAGGAGATCGGCGGCACATTGCCCTCGCCGAAAATCCGGCGGACGGCTTCGACTTCGCCCACATCCCCGACCGGTGTCGAGGTCCCGTGCGCGTTGATGTAGCCGACCTTGCGGCCTTCGGGCAGGGTGGACAAAGCCAGGCGCATCGCGCGCTCTCCACCTTCTCCCGAGGGCGCGACCATGTCGTGCCCGTCGGAGGTTGCGGCATATCCCGTCACCTCGGCATAGATCTTCGCGCCCCGGGCCAGAGCATGTTCCAGCTCTTCCAGAACGACGATGCCGCCGCCGCCCGAGATCACGAATCCGTCGCGGTTCTGATCGAACGCGCGCGAGGCTTTTTCGGGTGTGTCGTTGTATTTCGAGGACATCGCGCCCATCGCATCGAACAGGCAGGACAGGGTCCAGTCCAGTTCTTCGCCGCCACCGGCGAACATCACGTCCTGTTTACCAAGCATGATCTGCTCGGCCGCATTTCCGATGCAATGCAGCGACGTCGAACAGGCAGAGGTGATCGAGTAGTTGATGCCCTTGATCTTGAACGCGGTCGCCAGGTTGGCCGAGATCGTCGAGCACATGCATTTCGGTACGGCAAACGGTCCGATGCGCTTGGTTGCGCCGGTTTTCAGAACGGTCTGGTGTGCGGTCAGCATGGCGCTGGTGGACGGTCCACCGGACCCGGCAACAAGACCGGTACGCGGGTTGACAACCTGATCTTCGCTCAGACCCGCGTCAGCGATTGCCTGGCTCATCGCGATATGGGCATACGCGGCGCCTGGTCCCATGAACCGCAAGGTGCGCTTGTCGACCTGTTCCGACACATCGATCTTGAGCGTCCCTGCAACCTGGCTGCGGAAGCCGTGCTCGACCATCTGCTCGCTGGCCTCGATGCCGGACTTACCCGCCTTGAGCGAGGCCAGAACCTCTTCGGCATTGTTCCCGATGGAAGAGACAACCCCCAAACCGGTGACGACGACGCGACGCATTTGCGTTCTCCTGTGTTCCGTTCCCTGTTGACTGTCAGTCAGCTGGGGTCAGCTTTCCGACAATGCAACCTTCATGTCCTTGACCTGATAGATGACTTCGCCATCCGCTTCGACCCGGCCATCCGCCACACCCATGGTCAGGCGGCGGGTCTGGACTGCCTTTGTGAAGTCCACGTAATAGGTCAGCATCTTGCGGTCGGGACGCACCATGCCTGTCAGTTTCACTTCGCCCACACCCAGCGCATAGCCGCGACCCTGCCAGCCACGCCAGCCGAGGTTGAAACCCGTCAGCTGCCACAGTCCGTCAAGACCCAGACAACCCGGCATGATCGGGTTTCCGGGAAAGTGGCAATCGAAGAACCAAAGGTCCGGTGTGATGTCGAATTCGGCCACGACATGCCCCTTGCCGTGCGCGCCGCCGTCGCCTGAAATGTCGGTGATGCGGTCCATCATCAGCATCGGGGGAGCCGGAAGCTGAGCATTTCCGGGGCCGAAGAGTTCGCCGCGGGCGCATTTCAGCAGGTCGTCCTTGTCAAAGCTGCTTGGGAATTGGGCCATTCTGCCGCGTCTCCTGCCAGGGGTCTGTTTATTCAATCTGGCCTCGTCTATCACCCGTTTGCAAGGTCCTGCAAGACCACCCGAACACATCCGGCCCGCCAGAGCCGTTGGTTGCGAATGAATTTCATTTGAAATTGGTGGTGGTCGGCACTTATATATTGAGGCAGGGGAAATTGGGTAATGGTTTCATGACAGCTCAAAGCCGGGACATCGCTACGAACTGGTTGGTTGACGCCGGGCTGCGCCCGACGCGCCAGCGTGTTGCCTTGGCCGAATTGCTGGTGGGCGATGGCCGCCACCGACATGTCACCGCCGAAAGCCTGTTCGAGTCGGCCAAGAACAAGGGCGACGCCGTTTCCCTTGCTACGGTCTACAATACTCTGCGAGCCTTCTGCGATGCCGGCGTTCTGCAGGAAATCACCGTGGACGGCTCAAAAAGCTATTTCGACACCAACACCCATGACCACCCGCATTTCTTCTGGGAGGACGAGGGCCGCCTGAGCGATGCGCCGTCCGACCAACTGGTTATCCAGCGTCTGCCCGAAGCACCGTCCGGGGTCGAGATCGCGTCGGTGGACGTTGTCATCCGACTGCGCAAAAAGCGCTGATTACAGTTTCCCTAGCGACCTAACCAGAGCCTGTTCAGCAGCGGCGACTGTCGTGTCCGCAGGGCCGATGCCGTGACGAGCCAGAATCACGGCCTCGGTTGCATCGGGGTCGCTGATCGGCAGGCTCAGCAGCGGCATCCGATCATAGCTGAGGCCGTTTTGCGGGCTGGCATAGCTGATGCCCACCCCTTCACCATGGGCCGCAAGACTGCGTTGGATCTCGAGCGATTCCGCGCGGTAGGACACGCTGGGGTGCAGCCCATGACGCCGGAACAAGCCCAGGACATGCTGCGCTGACAGACCTTCTTTGGACAGGATGAGCGGGTATTGCTCAAGCACGGCAAGTGAAACGCTGCCTTGCCCGGCCAAAGGGTGCGCGGGACTGACCAGCGCGTTTGGCGTACTGTCCAGCAGCTTGTGGCGTGAGAAACCGGCATCGAGGCCTAGGTCGTAGGTGAGCGCCAGATCGAAACGGCCGTCGGTCAATCCGCTGATCAAGCCTTCGAAAGTGTCAACACCGTGGGTCAGAACGATATCGGGAAGGGTGTCCCTGATCGTCTGCATTGCCCGCGCCAGGAGGAACGGTGCAAGATCTACAAAACAACCCAACTTCAAACGGCTTGTTCCTGCAACTAGGGCTTTCGCCTCTTCGATCCGGGCAGCGCTCGTCAGCAAGGCTTCGGCCCTGTCGATGAACTCGCGCCCCTGAGGCGTCAGCGACATTGCCGCGCCGCGTCGGCGCGAGAAGAGTGGATGGCCCAGGTGTTCTTCGACCCGGGTCAGCGCGTTTGAAAGCGCAGGTTGCGAAACGTTCAGGTGCTGTGCCGCGGCGGACAGGCTTCCGTGTCGCCCAATGGCGCAAACATATTCGTACTGGCGCAAGGTGATATATAACATGGAGTTAATGCTTATTTTGAAAGATATGATTTGAACAGGGGTGCCAGACATGTGCAAATCGGCCTCAGCAAATGACGGAGACCGAAATGCCACACCCTCTTGTTTCCCCGGAGATGATCGAAACCTATCGCAATGACGGGGTTGTTCTGGTCAAGGGCCTGTTCGCCGATCACGTCGATGCCTTGCGAGAAGGGGTGGCTCGCAACATGGCTGATCCCGGGCCATATGCGTCGGAAAACAAGAAAGAAGGCGAAACCGGCCGTTTCTTTGACGACTACTGCAACTGGTCTCGCATCCCCGAGTTTCGGCAGGTCATTCAAGCCTCTCCGGTTGCCGAGGTCGCTGCTGACCTGATGGAGTCCCGTTCGGTCCAGATTTTCCATGACCACGTTCTGGTAAAGGAGCCCGGCACCTCGATGGCCACGCCGTGGCATCAGGATGGGCCCTATTACTTTGTGGAAGGGCGTCAGACGATAAGCTTCTGGTCGCCGCTCGACCCGGTGACGCAGGCGACTCTGCGTTGCGTGGCGGGGTCTCACCTGTGGGAAAAGGAAGTGTTGCCGACGCGCTGGGTTTCGGAGGAGGGTTTCTTTCCTGACGAGGGCCAGTACATCGCGGTACCAGACCCCGTGGCCGAAGGGATGCGGATCGTTGAGTTCGACATGGAACCCGGCGATGCGGTCGCCTTCAACTTTCGAACCCTGCATGGTGCCCGAGGAAACCAGTCGAACAGCCGGCGCCGCGCCTTCTCGCTGCGGCTGGTCGGGGATGACGCCCGGTATGTCGAGCGTCCGGGCCGGACGTCGCCGCCGTTTCCGGGGCATGACATGCGGGCTGGACAACGATTGCGCGAGGACTGGTTCCCGGTTCTGCTCAATCGCTGAGCCGTTCCGGCCCGCTCAGAACCACTGGCCAGGTTCCATCAGGCCAAGGTCCAGCAACTGGTGCGAGTTCCATTGGAAAGGAACCGAGGACGGGCAGCGGAAACTGGGAATATCAAAGGTCGATCCCGCGTTGCTTTTTAGCGCCTTGGCGGCGCGGAAGGAACAGATGGCGGCCGTCAGGTTGTGATGCCAGGGACAGGCATAGGTGTTGTACTCGGGTTCGTTAAAGGTGTGATCGGGTTGGAGGGTCAGACCCTTGCAGCTTTTGAACAGCGCGATCCGGTCGATCCGGCGCCGTTCATACGGGATGTGATCCTCGAACCGCCAACGCAGGCCACCCGACATATCCAATTGACGCTCCAGCGGTTGTCCCGATCGGTCGTGCCGGGGATGAGCATAATATCCAGTGCTGTCCAGCATCGCATGATCCGGGGCCACGCCGTTGGGATAGGCGGACAGGTCGTCGGCGTAGATGTCGATCACGTGGCAGAGCATCGCGTCGCGCCGCTCCTCGGCGTGAAAGGCCAGCATCTCTGCGACCGTGCGCGTTTCGCAGAACGGAAAGAACAGGTATTCCGAGTTGTAGCAGTAGTACAGCCAGATGTTTGGCGCCGCCTGAATGACGCGATTTATGGTGTCGAACACCACGTTTCTGGGCGAGCAGCGCATCGTGACCCGGTGCACCCGGTCCAAGATTTCAGGCAGGATCGAAAACTGGGCCGGTGCAAATACGATCACGGATTTGAACCCCAAGTCCAAGTGATGGCGCAAGGTCCCATCAAGCTCGACATCGTCTTCGGCAAAAACCAATGCGACCGGCCCCTTGGTCAACGCTGCCCGGCCCGATTTCAGAAAGTGGTCGAGGGATTCGTATTTCATTGCCCGCTTGTAGCCTGCCTTGCTGGAAATACCCGTCAAATTCGGGTAATTGCGCCAGCATTGCAAGCGGCGTTCGATGCGTATAGACGACGCCGATCCAGCGAACGCAAAAGGTCCAGCCCATGTCCGAACCGAAAAAGCTGTATATCAAGACCTATGGCTGTCAGATGAACGTCTATGACAGCGAACGCATGTCCGAGGCGTTGGGCGGGCAGGGCTATGTGGAAACGCAGTCGCCCGAAGATGCGGACATGATCCTGCTGAACACCTGCCACATCCGCGAAAAGGCGGCCGAAAAGGTGTATTCCGAACTGGGCCGCTTCAAGGGGTTGAAGGCCGAAAAGCCCGATCTGAAGATCGGCGTGGCGGGCTGTGTGGCACAGGCCGAGGGCGAAGAGATCATGCGCCGGCAGCCGCTGGTCGATCTGGTTGTCGGCCCGCAAAGCTACCATCGCCTGCCCGAGCTTGAGGCAAAGACGCGCGCCGGCGAAAAGGCGCTGGATACCGATTTCCCCGAAGAGGACAAGTTCGAGAAGCTCAAGAACCGCCCCAAGGCCAAGCGCGGCCCGACGGCGTTTCTGACCGTGCAGGAGGGTTGTGACAAGTTCTGCGCCTTCTGCGTCGTGCCCTATACCCGCGGGGCCGAGGTCAGCCGCCCCGCCGACCGCATCCTGCGCGAGGCACAGGACCTGGTCGAGCGCGGCGTGCGCGAGATCACGCTCCTTGGCCAGAACGTCAACGCCTATCACGGTGCCGGACCCGATGGCGACATGACCCTGGCCGGGTTGATCTGGGAATTGAACAAGATCGATGGGCTGGAGCGCATCCGGTTCACAACCTCGCATCCCAACGACATGACCGACGACCTGATCGAGGCGCATGGCACCTGCGAAAAGCTGATGCCCTATCTGCACCTGCCGGTGCAGTCGGGGTCGGACAAGATCCTCAAGCGGATGAACCGCAGCCACACCGCCGAAAGCTATCTGCGTCTGATCGAGCGGATCCGCGAGGCGCGCCCCGACATCCTGATGTCGGGCGATTTCATCGTGGGCTTCCCCGAAGAAACCGAAGAGGATTTCCAGGCCACGTTGGATCTGGTCGAGCAGGTCCGTTATGGCTATGCGTATTCGTTCAAGTATTCGACCCGGCCGGGCACGCCTGCGGCCGAGCGTCCGCAGGTCGACCCGCAGGAAGCTGACGACCGTCTGCAACGCTTGCAGGCTCTGATCACCCGGCACCAGCGCGAGATCCAGGATGCCATGGTTGGTCGGACAGTCCGGGTTCTGTTTGAGAAACCCGGGCGTCTGGCCGGACAGATGGTTGGCAAGTCCGAGTATCTGCATGCCGTCCACGTTTCCGGAGCCGATATTTCGGCGGGAGATCTTCGCAACGTCCGGATCACGGCCTCCGGCGCCAATTCACTGGCCGGCGAGGTGCTGTGACAGGGCTGCGTTTCACCGCTCAGGCAACACTCGTGGCGTTTGTTTCCAAAATTTACCCTTGATTTATCGCTTGGAACTATGGTCGGAGAATAGCCAGAATTCTCGGGGCCGTGTTTCCATTGGCCTTCGGGGTTTTACATCGGTGGGGCTTCGGGTCGCCCGGGCACCGCAATGGAGGGTACGAGTGACACGTCAGGCAGGTATTCGACAAACAGGGGTGGGCCGTGTTCTGGCCGGCCTATTGCTGGCCGCCAGCGTAGGTATTCCCACTCATGCGGGGGATTTGGACGGCGCCGTTTCCGATCCGGTCGTGTTGGGGCCGGAGCGCTATTCCAAAGACGTCAGCGCCTTCTATTTGGGGTTCAGCGCCGGGTATGGATCAGGCGGAACAGACCAGTTCGGGCTCGCTACCAATGCGGGCACCTTTCCCATCGGCAAACTTGACCTGAGCGGTGCCTATGGCGGGATACGGGGCGGTTGGCGCGGTGTTCTACCTGCGCGTGGCGGGCGCGATTACGTCTACGGGTTCGAGATCGGGTACGATTTCGCTTCGCTGGATGACAGTGTCACCACGCAGATAGGCACCACGACCGTTCAGGGTGGTTCCGAGATATCGGATGTGCTGTCGCTGCGGTTCAAGAACGGGCTGACCAACCCCAGCGGTTCGGTTCTGTATTTCGTTACCGTCGGGTTCGTTCAGGGTGAAATCGAAACGACCAACAGCCTGTCCAGCGGCGGCACCACTCATTCTTTCGCAAGCGATGACCGACGCAACGGATTCGTGGCCAGCATCGGGGCCGAGCATCAGTTGAACGACAATTGGTCCGTCACTGGCGAACTCGAATATGTGCAGTTCCAGTCGAAGGTCGTCGACTTTGGCTCGGGCTTCTCGACCAAATCCACGCCCAGCTACCAGGGGATTCGCGTCGGATTGAACTACAAGTTCTGATCCCAAGGGCGGATTCCGGCCCGAGATTTCATCACGCCGGGCCATGAATTCCTTTCCGCCTGACCGATTTGCGATCAGTTGCTCAGATTTTTGAATCTGTGGCTTGCGCCGACCGACTCTTGTTGTCTACGCTTGGGGTGACAACGCCAAGACAGGAGAACGGATTGGCCATCGGTGCCCTTACCCCACCGCAAGATGAAATGCCCGCGAACGAGGCGTTTGTTGAATTCCCTGACAACCGATTGTTGATTGATCTTTGCGGCGAATACGACCGCAATCTGGCCGAGATCGAGCGGAAACTGTCCGTTCAGATCGTGCGCCGCGGCAACCAACTGGTCGTCATGGGCGAAGACGAGCTTCAGAAGCAGGCGATCGAGGTTTTGCAGGCCCTCTACACCCGACTGGAAGGCGGGCGCGACGTCGAAGCTGCCGACGTTGATCGCGAATTGCGGATGGGCAATTCCGAAGCCGGAACCGGCTCGCGTGATGGCGACCAGCTTGAAATGTTCAAGGGTGGAACAGTCGAAATCAAGACCCGCAAAAAGCTGGTCGAACCCCGTACTGACGCGCAAAAGGCTTATGTGCAGTCGCTGTTCAACAACGAACTCGCCTTTGGCATCGGCCCGGCGGGAACGGGCAAGACCTACCTTGCCGTGGCCGTGGGTGTGTCGATGTTCATCGGCGGACATGTGGATCGAATCATCCTCAGCCGCCCAGCCGTCGAAGCCGGCGAAAAGCTGGGTTACCTGCCCGGAGACATGAAAGACAAGGTCGATCCGTATATGCAGCCGCTGTACGACGCGTTGAATGACTTTCTGCCTGGCAAGCAACTGGCCAAGCTGATCGAGGAAAAGCGGATCGAAATCGCCCCGCTGGCGTTCATGCGCGGGCGGACACTGGCCAATGCCTTCGTTGTATTGGACGAGGCCCAGAACGCCACGACGATGCAGATGAAGATGTTCCTGACGCGCTTGGGCGAGGGTAGCCGGATGGTGATCACCGGCGACCGGTCGCAGGTGGATCTGCCGCGCGGCGTGGCTTCGGGGCTTGCGGATGCCGAGCGGCTGCTGAAGACGATCCCGAATATCAGCTTCAACTACTTCACATCCAAGGACGTGGTGCGCCATCCGCTTGTCGCCGCGATCATCGAGGCGTATGAGGCCGACTCGGGCCGGGAAACGGGTTGAACCGTCGGACCTGGGCAAATCGGCCTCGGAGCGTCACGAGATGAACTTGGAAATCACGATCGAAGACCCGCGTTGGCAGGGTATTGAGCCGTTGGCGCGCAAGGCCGTGGCCGCGACGCTGGCGCATTGCGGTGTGGATGCCGATTTGTGCGAAGTCAGCGTTCTGGGCTGCGACGACGCCCGGATTGCCGAGTTGAACGCTGAATTTCGTGAAAAGCCTGCGCCGACGAATGTGCTGAGCTGGCCCGCCGAGGACCTTGCTGCGGATCAGCCCGGCGGCACACCGCTTGTGCCCCAGCCGGATTTCACGGGTGACATCGCGCTTGGTGACATCGCGATCTCGTATGACACTTGCTGGCGCGAGGCTCAGGAGGCCGGGAAATCCATGGATGACCACGTGACCCATTTGCTGGTTCACGGAGTGTTGCATTTGCTGGGTTATGATCACATTCGTGACCTTGACGCCACTTTGATGGAACGTGCCGAGGTCGAGATACTTGGCAAAATGGGTATTGATGACCCATATAATGGGTAATGTGGGCCTTGGTGCCCGATCTATTGGAACAGGAAAATGGGCGATATTGACGGCAGTTCTGGAGCGGCGCAGAGCGCGCACTCGCAGAGCAGCGATGAAACCAAAGAGAAAAGCGGGCTTTTCTCTCGTATTCTTGATGCTTTTTCTTCCGCCGAGGATGACGCCGAAGTCGTCGTGAACGGGAATGAGGCCGTGACCCCTCAGCCACGCGGCATGATCAATCTGCGGCGCATGCGGGTCGAGGATGTGGCAATTCCTTCCGCCGACATCGTGTCAGTGCCTTCGACCATCACCAAGGAGGAACTGGCCCAGGTCTTCCGGGAAAGCGGTCTGTCGCGAATACCTGTCTACGAGGGGACGTTGGACACGCCGCTGGGCTTTGTCCACCTCAAGGATTTTGCGCTTACGCATGGGTTCAACGGTGGGTCGGCGGAATTCGATCTGATCTCGATGCTCCGTCCGCTGCTGTTTGTCCCGCCTTCGATGCCGATCGGTGTTCTGCTGACCAAGATGCAGACCGAGCGTCGCCACATGGCGTTGGTGATCGATGAATATGGTGGCGTCGACGGGCTTGTCACGATCGAAGATCTGATCGAACAGGTCGTCGGAGAAATCGCCGATGAGCATGATGCCGATGAAAATCAGCTGTGGGTGCAAGAAAAGCCCGGGTGCTATATCGTTCAGGCCAAGGCGCCGCTTGAGGATTTCGAGGCCGAAATTGGCCGGTCGCTGACCAGCCACGAGGATGTGGACGAGGAAGAGATCGAGACCCTGGGCGGGCTGGTCTTCATGCTGTCGGGGCGGGTTCCAGCCCGCGGTGAGGTGGTTTTGCACCCCGAAGGCCCCGAGTTCGAGGTTATCGACGCGGATCCGCGGCGCATCAAGCGCCTGCGGGTGATGCTGCCGGATATGGCTGCATGAATCCTGCCTTGCGGTGGCCGCATTGGCTGCGCGTGGTACTGGCCGCCATACTTGGCGCGTTGGCGGCATTTGGCTTGGCGCCGTATGGCTATTGGATAGTGACCTGCATTGCGCTTGCATCCGTCGCGCCGTTGTTTCTGGCCAGTGTCACGCGCGCTCGCGCGGCATGGGTGGGCTGGGCTTTCGCAACCGGTTACTTCGCCAATGCCCTGAGCTGGATCATCGAGCCCTTTCAGATCGACGCTGAGCGTTATGCCTGGATGGCCCCTTTTGCGCTTGTGTTCATGGCTGCTGGCTTGGCCTTGTTCTGGGCGTTTGCTTTTTGGCTCGCGCGCGGAACCCGAGAGGTGGGGCCGCGGAAGGTCATCGTTCTGGCCCTGACCCTGTCGCTGGTTGAAATGGCGCGCGGCTACGTTCTGACCGGGTTTCCTTGGGCGGGAATGGCACAGATTTGGGTGGATGCCCCGGCCGGGCAACTCCTGGCATGGGTTGGTCCATATGGCCTTGGAGCCGCGACCTTTTTGCTTGCCCTGCCGTTGGGCGCTGCCGTCGCCGGTCCTCGCAACGGCAAGGCGTTTCTTTGGCCCGTCGTGGCAGTTGTCATCTTTGCCGGTTTGGCGCTGGTTCAAGCCAGCAACCGCCCAGGGGTTGCAGAGACCGGTCATATTGTTCGTCTGGTCCAGCCCAACGCGCCGCAAGAGCAGAAATGGGATCCGTCTTTTACCCCGCTGTTTTTTGCTCGACAGATTGAATTCACTGCCGCCGAACCGCGTCCGGACCTGATCGTATGGCCCGAGACGTCGGTTCCGGCGTGGCTGGGCAGTGCGGGTCCCTATCTGGAAGCGATTGCCGAGGCCGCTCAGGGAACGCCCGTCATCCTCGGTATCCAACGCGGAGACGGGCCGCGCATCTACAACTCGATGATCTACCTCGACGAGCAGGGGCGTCAGACCGGCCTGTACGACAAGCATCATCTGGTGCCCTTTGGCGAGTATGTCCCCTTTGGCGATCTGATGGACAGGTTCGGAATACACGGTATGGCTGCGACCACCGGAAGTGGCTTCAGTGCCGGTCCCGGAGCGGCGATGCTGAACGCCGGCAAGCTGGGTCTGGCGCTGCCGCTGATCTGCTACGAGGCGATCTTTCCGCAGGATGTCTCGGCGGCACCGCAGCGTCCGGATTTCCTTCTGCAGATAACCAATGATGCCTGGTTCGGGACACGTACAGGACCATTCCAGCATCTGGCGCAGGCAAGGATGCGGGCCATCGAACAAGGTCTGCCGCTGGCGCGGTCGGCAAATACCGGTGTTTCGGCGATGGTCGATCCCTATGGCAACGTAATCGCGTCCCTGCCTTTGGGACAGGCGGGTTTCGTGGATGCTCATCTTCCGTCGCCATTGCCGCCAACACTGTATGCGCGAACAGGCGACGGGCTGACGCTTGGGCTATTGTTGATGCTTCTGCTGCTGTTTGGGCGCAACGTTCGGTTTGGCAGGGCATAATTACCGATTGACCCTCTGTTTCTTCGGGCGTATCCCGTCGAATGCCTGTCACAACGGCTTCCTGGCGTGACGGGGAAATCTTAATGGAGCGCTTTCATGTCCCGACAGAACTACATTTTCACTTCGGAATCCGTTTCCGAAGGGCATCCCGACAAGGTGTGCGACCGAATTTCAGATGCGGTCCTGGATGCCTTTCTGAATGAAGAGCCCGAAGCGCGCGTCGCGTGCGAAACCTTTGCCACCACTGATCGGGTGGTCATCGGAGGCGAGGTCGGTCTGTCGGATCAGGAAAAGCTGCACGACTACATGGGCAAGATCGAAGAGATCGCCCGCGCTTGCATCAAGGACATTGGATACGAGCAGGACAAGTTCCACCACGAAACGGTCGAGGTGACGAACCTGCTGCACGAACAGTCGGCGCACATCGCCCAAGGGGTCGATGCGTCTGCTGACAAGGATGAAGGCGCCGGTGACCAGGGCATCATGTTTGGATATGCCACCACCGAAACCCCGGCCCTGATGCCGGCTCCGATCCAATACGCGCACGCCATCCTGCGCCGTCTGGCGGAAGTGCGCAAGAACGGGTCTGAACCCGCTCTGGGTCCCGATGCCAAATCGCAGCTGTCGGTGATCTACCGTGACGGGCGGCCAGTCGGTGTCAGTTCGGTCGTGCTGTCCACCCAGCATCTGGATGAGGCGCTGACCTCGGACGATATTCGCCAGATCGTCGAGCCCTACATCCGCGAATCTCTGCCCGATGGCTGGCTGAGCGACCAGACGGAATGGCATGTGAACCCTACCGGCAAGTTCGTCATCGGCGGCCCTGACGGGGATGCTGGCCTGACCGGGCGCAAGATCATCGTTGACACATATGGCGGTGCGGCTCCGCATGGCGGCGGGGCGTTCTCGGGCAAGGACCCGACCAAGGTCGACCGGTCGGCGGCCTATGCTGCGCGGTATCTGGCGAAGAACGTCGTGGCCGCCGGCATGGCCGAGCGTTGCACGATCCAGCTGAGCTATGCGATCGGCGTTTCCAAGCCGCTTTCGATCTACGCTGACACCCACGGCACCGGACAGGTTGCCGACGCCGAGATCGAGAAGGCGGTCGGACAGGTGATGGACCTGACCCCGCGCGGCATCCGCGAACACCTGCAACTGAACAGGCCGATCTATCAGCGCACCGCGGCCTATGGGCATTTCGGGCGCGTGCCGGATGCGGACGGCGGCTTCAGCTGGGAGCGGACCGATCTGGTTGAGGCCTTGAAAAAGGCTGTCTGAGCCAGCACCGGGAAACCAAACACGGCAAGGCGCGTCCGATCTGGCGCGCCTTTTCCGTTCCGAAGGACGCACCCCCGGACGCGGCCCGCCCCTTGCAACGCAAACGCCGCCGCAGTAAGGGCACCGGCATGAGCACCCAGTCACCCGAACGCCCCCGCAGAAACTTCTATGGCCGCTTCAAAGGCAAGACCCTGAAGCCCAGCCAAAAGACCTATCTGTCCGAGGACCTGGCCGCCCTGTCGCCCGGCGCGGTGGATTGGGACAGCAACCCCGACCGTACCCCGATTGACCTGAACGCTCTGTTTGACGGCAAGCCGGTATGGCTTGAGGTCGGGTTCGGCGGCGGCGAGCATCTGGTGCATCAGGCGCAGCAGAACCCCGATATCGGCATCATAGGGGCCGAGCCGTTCATCAACGGCGTGGCCATGTTATTGGGCAAGATCCGCCGGGCCGAAGTGACCAACCTGGCAGTGCATCCCGGCGATGTGCGCGACCTGTTCGACGTGCTGCCCGATGCCAGCATTTCGCGCGCATTTCTGCTCTATCCCGATCCGTGGCCCAAAAAGCGGCACCACCGCCGCCGCTTCGTGACCCCCGAGCACTTGGAGCCGCTGGCCCGTGTGCTGAAACCCGGCGCGATTTTCCGCGTGGCGACCGACATCCCGGACTATGTCCGCCAGACACTCGAGGAGGTGCCCCGGGCCGGTTTCGAATGGCTGGCCGAGGGCCCCGAGGATTGGCGCAAGCCGTGGGACGACTGGATTTCCACCCGCTACGAGCAGAAGGCCCTGCGTGAAGGCCGCACGCCGCACTACCTGACCTTCCGCCGCAACGGGTGATTGCGGCTGGACGCTGCGGCGCCAATTCGCTAATCGGCAGGGGCACTGATAGCGCAAAAGGAGCCCTCATGTCCGGACACGGCACGCCCATCCCGATGACCTCGCATCCCTGCGGCCCGCTGACCGGCACGGCCGAAGTGCCGGGTGACAAGTCGATTTCGCACCGCTCTCTGATCCTTGGGGCGATGGCCGTGGGCGAGACCCGGATCTCGGGCCTGCTGGAAGGCGAAGACGTTCTGGACACCGCCAAGGCGATGCGCGCCTTCGGGGCCGAGGTGATCTCGCACGGGAATGGCAAATGGACGGTGCATGGCGTCGGCGTGGGCGGCTTTGCCGAGCCGGATCAGGTGATCGACTGCGGCAACTCGGGCACGGGCGTGCGCCTGATCATGGGCGCGATGGCGACCAGCCCGATCAGCGCGACCTTCACCGGCGACGCCAGCCTGAACAAACGCCCGATGGCGCGGGTGACCGATCCGTTGGCCCTGTTCGGGGCACAGGCCGTGGGCCGTTCGGGCGGGCGTCTGCCCATGACCATCGTCGGCGCGGCCGATCCGGTGCCGGTCTGGTACGAAGTGCCTGTGCCTTCGGCCCAGGTGAAATCTGCCGTTCTGCTGGCCGGCCTGAACGCGCCCGGCAAGACCGTGGTGATCGAGAAGGAAGCCACCCGAGACCATTCCGAACGGATGCTGGCAGGGTTCGGCGCCGAAATCACCGTCGAGGACACCGACGAAGGCCGGGTCATCACCCTGACCGGCCGGCCTGAGTTGAAACCGCAGGTGATCGCCGTGCCGCGCGACCCCTCCAGCGCGGCCTTCCCGGTCTGTGCGGCGCTGATCACGCCGGGCTCGGATGTTTTGGTGCCGGGCATCGGCCTGAACCCCACGCGCGCCGGCCTGTTCACCACGCTGCGTGAGATGGGCGCCGATCTGACCTACGAGAACATGCGCGAAGAAGGCGGCGAGCCGGTCGCCGACTTGCGCGCGCGCTACTCGCCCGACATGAAGGGGATCGACGTTCCGCCCGAGCGCGCGGCTTCGATGATCGACGAATATCCGGTGCTGTCGGTGGTTGCGGCCAACGCCACCGGCAAGACGATGATGGGCGGCGTTAAGGAACTGCGCGTCAAGGAAAGCGACCGCATCGACGCCATGGCGCGGGGCTTGCGGGCCAACGGCGTCACGGTTGAAGAGGGCGATGACTGGTGGTCGGTGGACGGGCTGGGCATCGGCGGGGTTCCCGGCGGCGGCACCTGCGAAAGTTTTCTGGACCATCGCATCGCCATGTCGTTCATGGTGATGGGCATGGGCGCGCAAGAGGCCGTCTCGGTCGATGACGGCAGCCCCATCGCGACCTCGTTCCCGATCTTCGAGCCGCTGATGAAGGGCCTTGGCGCCAAGGTCGAACGCACATGAGCTTTACCGTCGCCATCGACGGCCCGGCCGCTGCGGGCAAGGGCACGATCTCCAAGGCCGTGGCCGCGCATTTCGGGCTGGCGCATCTGGATACGGGGCTGCTTTATCGCGCGGTCGGCCGACGCACGTTGGACGGCACCGACCCGGTCGAGGCGGCGCGGTCCCTGACGGCCGAGGAATTGGAGCAGGGCGACCTGCGGACAGCCGAGATCGCGCAGGCGGCGTCGAAAGTGGCGGTGATCCCCGAAGTGCGCGCAGCTCTGGTCGATTTCCAGCGCAGCTTTGCCCGGCGGGCCGGCGGCGCGGTGCTGGACGGGCGCGATATCGGCACGGTGATCTGCCCCGAGGCCGAGGTGAAGCTGTTCGTCACCGCCAGCCCCGAAGTACGCGCCGAACGGCGCTATCTGGAGCTGGCAGACAAAGCTGCGGAAATAACCCGCGCGCAGGTTCTGGCCGATGTCCGCGAGCGCGACGCGCGAGACGCCGAGCGCAGCACGGCCCCGATGAAACCGGCCGACGATGCCGTAATTCTGGACACTTCGGACCTGAGCATCGAGGCCGCGCTGGAAAAGGCGATCGCGGTTATTAAAGGAAAGCTGCCCGCGGCAAGGTGAGACCGCGGACAGCGCTTGGCGACAGTCCGATTACAGTTCGCCGACCGCAACCGACTTGATATTCGCCCACTGGTCATCCGCGGTCTTGGCGGTGCCGGACACGTCTTCGAGGAACTTGGCGCGAGTTGCCGCGTTCAGAAACAGGTACAGCTTGCCGTCGGCCAGCAGGTACTGATCCGGATCGCCATCGAACTTCTTGCCCACGGAAACACCATACGAGCAGAAGCCGCCGTGCTGCGGCAGGTATGCTTCGGGGTTGGCCTCGAAAGCTTCGCGGTTCTCGGCCGAGGTGAAGTAGTATGACGCGCCGTCATAGGTGGCCGAATGCGTGGCGAACCCTTCGACCGGGTTGCCGTCGGTGACCAGCGCAACCAGATCGACCCCGTGAGCAGCCAGCGGCGCACCGCCGGCCGAGATCCCGTTCGAAACATTGATCTCATCCGCCGCAAAAGCCGGTGCGGCGATCATCGGCAGGACGGCGACAAGGGCGCTGAGTACAACAGATTTCATTGTGTGTTCCTTTCGTGTTCAGTTGTGGCCGGCACTCGCGCCGACCCGTGTTGAACAGATAAATGCGGGCGTGCGGACGCGTAATCGCAGGGCGAACGGAAAACCTTGCAGATCGTTCGCACTTGCCGAGAGTCTGCCAAACCGGCTCACCAAGCTGTGTTTGGCCAGTTGATCAGTCCCCGCTTAGGCTGAACGCGTCTATGGTGGAGAGAACGGATGATCCGATGTGCCTTGATTTGGGTTTTGTTGGCCGGCCATGCGTTGGCACAGGAAGCCGAGCCACCGATGACCTACGAGAGACTGGGCAAGATCATCTTTGCTCTCGACCCCGATGCCGAGCCGCAGGGTCCGGGCTTTACCATGACGATTTCCGATGTGCCGGTGCTGGTTGTTACTGATGTGCATGCAGACCGGATGCGGGCGATGGTTGCGATCAGCGGCACCTCAGAGCTTTCGGCCGAAGACTTGCAGCGCATGATGCAGGCCAATTTCGACAGCACGCTGGACGCGCGCTATGCGATCGCCAACGGTACCTTGTGGGCCGTGTTCATCCACCCGCTGTCACGGCTGAACAAGGATCAACTGATCTCGGGCCTGGCGCAGACCGTCAATATCGCCCTGACCTATGGCACTCTCTATTCCGGGGGTGCGGCCGAGTTCGGCGGTGGGGACAGCCATGATCTGCAACGCGAACTGATCGACGATCTTCTGAAGAAAGGCGAGGACATCTGAGGCTGCCTCGGAAGGCTCAACCGTCATCGCTGTCCGTTCAGTGCAAGGGAAGCAGGTCGTGACCATGCGTTGCTTTGGCAAAGGCGCCCGTTTGGGCCTACTTGATGCCGCCATTGGCCCTAGCTGGATGCCTGAAAGCTGCTATAGTTTCCCTCAGCGATAAGGGGAGGTCGCCACCGAGGCCCGGAAAAACGGGCAGGCGGCCGCATAATCCTCACAGCCAACAGGGACAGAACAACATGAATAATCGTTTGCAAAAAATCACCATCGTGGGTGGCGGTACGGCCGGCTGGATGACGGCGTTGCTACTCGAGATGGTGTTTTCGCGCACGTCTGCACCCAAGGACCGTCCGCGGATCTGCCTGATCGAAAGCCCGAATATCGCCACGGTCGGCGTTGGTGAAGCGACCGTGCCGCGTATGCCAGTCACGCTCCGGCAGGCTGGAATTTCCGAGCGAGACTTTTTCCGCGAAACCAATGCTTCGTTCAAGCTGGGCGTCAAATTCTGCAACTGGAACAAAGACGCAAAGGGAAAGCGCATCGACTATGTGAACCCATTTGCCCATGGCCAGATGCTGGAAGGACTCGAGGCCGCCGAATACTTCCTTCGGTTTGGCAACGGGGACCGGGATTTCACTCAGTCCATCTCGCCGCATGATGACCTGGCTCGGCTGTGCAAGGGCGCGCGGCTTCTGGGGCAACCCGAATTCGAGCAGCGGTTTGGCTATGCCTATCACCTGGACGCCGTAAAATTCGCAGGCATGTTGACAAGGGTCTGTACGCAGCGTGGCGTCGAACATATCCGCGACGAGGTGCAGTCGGTCGAGTTAAATGAACAGGGCAATGTCAGCCATCTGATGCTTGAGCGTGCAGGCCGCCACGATATTGAAATGGTCGTGGACTGCACCGGTTTCCGCGGCCTGATCATCAATCAGGCACTGGGCGAGCCGTTCATGGATTATTCGGACTATCTGCCGAACGACCGTGCCATGGCGTTGCAGATCGAGCACCCCAATCCGCGGAAGATCGAAAGCGTCACGCGGTCGACTGCACTTGGCGCTGGTTGGACATGGCGCGTGCCTCTCTACAACCGGGTGGGCACGGGATACGTGTATTCATCCGCGCACCGGACGGATGATCAAGCGGCAGACGAATATCTGGAGTGGCTGGGTGACAGCGGCAAAGGCGCGACGCCGCGGGTGATCCCCATGCGGATCGGGCGCGTTCGCAATGCGTGGGTCAAGAACTGCGTGGCGATCGGGCTGGCCGGTGGGTTCATCGAGCCGCTTGAAAGCACTGCGATCCATATGGTCGACCATGCTGTGCGCTGGTTCGCCGAGCATTTGCCGACCCGCGATATCGAACCCTCATTGAGGGACAGGTACAATCGTCAGATGAACAAGCTCTATGACGAGGTGCTGGATTTCATTTGCCTGCATTACAAGCTGAACAATCGTACCGATGATCAATACTGGATCGACGCGCGGACTGAGATGAAGGTGCCGGACAGGCTTGCTGAAAACCTCGAGCTTTGGAAGAACCGCCTTCCGATGCAGCACGATGTTGAGTTTGCAACGTTGTTTGACCATCGCGTCTATCAGACGGTACTGCTGGGCAAGCAGGTCTATGACACGGGGTATGGCACAGGAATTCGTGATCGCATTCGACCATTGCGGAAAGACATCTGGTTCCAATGGTGGAAGGGCGCGAAAGTGGACCTTGCGCAGATCCTGAAAGCGATGCCGGATCACAAAACCCTGCTGCGCGACATTCGCGGAGAGCTCAAGCAACCCACCTTTGCGATGGCCAAGGCGGCACAGCCGACCGTTCCGATGCCGGGTGCCGCGCCCGAACCGGTGGTCATCCAAAACATGCCGAACCTGGCCGAGATTCAAAGCGGCAAGAAAGACCTGCAACTGTTCTAGGTCTCCCGGCTTCGGCTAATATTGAGAGCTTCGGAATGGCTGAGGGCAGTGTTGCAGAACCCTGCCTTTTTTGACCTCAATCCGGGGTTGCGCAACAAAACTATGTTACGTAATAACATACCATATGAGTTGGGACGTTTCCCCAACCCATTCCGTCCGGTCCAATTCCCGCTGTGAAAATTCGCATTGGTACAGTCGATGCCCATGACCACTCAAAGACGCAATCTGCGCAGCCGCCTGAACCGCCGGAGACGGCAACGCCCCGCGATGCAGGCCTATGACACCCTTCCGCCTCAGTTGCGTCAGTGGCTTGCGAATGCCTGCTTGCCGTGGAGTCCGAACTCGGCCCTCAAGATTTGGAAGGCAGCCGGTGGGGCAAAGGCCCCGGCCGACGCACTGGCGCGTTTGAATGCGATCGAGCAGGCCATGCTGCTGAGGGATGCTCGGATTTGGGAGGAGTAGCTGGCCCGGAAAACGCAAGCGGAATTCTGCGTCGGCTTGCAATATGGGCCTTTCTGCTTGCGCTGCGCCTAGAATCCGCCTATACGCGCGCTGTCTGAACAAGGGCGGTCAACGCCCGGGCGACGTATCTGAGCAGGGCCGGGTTTCCTCGGCCCTTTGTGTTTGTTTAGCCAGATGCGCACCGGGTCACGCCAGAGGACATCATGAAACAAGACCGGCGGAGACAACCGCTCGGCCAGCAAAAACGTTATGTAAAGGAAAACAACGCCACATGGCTAACGCATCCATGGAGGAATTCGAAGCCCTCCTGAACGAAAGCTTCGAAATGGACACCCCCGAAGAGGGTTCGGTTGTCAAAGGCAAGGTCATCGCGATCGAAGCGGGCCAGGCCATCATCGACGTAGGCTACAAGATGGAAGGCCGTGTCGATCTGAAAGAATTCGCAAATCCCGGCGAAGCTCCTGAAATCGCTGTTGGCGACGAGGTTGAAGTCTACCTGCGCGCCGCAGAAAACGCCCGTGGCGAAGCCGTCATCTCGCGCGAGATGGCCCGCCGTGAAGAGGCATGGGACCGTCTGGAAAAAGCATATGCCGACGACCAGCGCGTCGAAGGTGCTATCTTTGGTCGCGTCAAAGGTGGCTTCACCGTGGATCTGGGTGGCGCAGTTGCGTTCTTGCCCGGCAGCCAGGTTGACGTTCGTCCCGTGCGCGACGCTGGCCCGCTGATGGGTCTGAAGCAGCCGTTCCAGATCCTGAAAATGGACCGCCGCCGTGGCAACATCGTTGTCTCGCGTCGTGCAATCCTGGAAGAATCGCGTGCCGAACAGCGTGCCGAAGTCATCGGCAACCTGTCCGAAGGTCAGACCGTCGAGGGTGTCGTCAAGAACATCACAGAATACGGTGCATTCGTTGACCTTGGCGGTGTTGACGGCCTGCTGCACGTCACCGACATGGCATGGCGCCGTGTGAACCACCCGTCCGAGATCCTGACGATCGGCGAAACCATCAAGGTTCAGGTCATCAAGATCAACAAGGAAACCCACCGCATCAGCCTGGGCATGAAGCAGCTGCAGGAAGATCCGTGGGATCTGGTTGGCGCCAAGTATCCGCTGGGTTCGGTGCACAAGGGTCGCGTAACCAACATCACCGACTACGGCGCGTTCGTCGAGCTGGAGCCCGGTGTCGAAGGTCTGGTGCACGTGTCCGAGATGTCCTGGACCAAGAAAAACGTCCACCCCGGCAAGATCGTTTCGACCAGCCAGGAAGTCGACGTTATGGTTCTGGAAATCGACGGCGCCAAGCGTCGCGTGTCCCTGGGCCTCAAGCAGACCCAGCGCAACCCGTGGGAAGTGTTTGCAGAAACGCACCCCGAGGGCACGCAGGTCGAAGGCGAAGTCAAGAACATCACCGAATTTGGTCTGTTCATCGGCCTGGAAGGCGACATCGACGGCATGGTTCACCTGTCGGACCTGTCGTGGGACGAGCGTGGCGAAGATGCCATCCAGAACTACCGCAAGGGCGACGTCGTTCAGGCGGTCGTCTCGGAAGTTGATGTCGAGAAAGAGCGTATCTCGCTGTCGATCAAAGCTCTGGGCGGTGACAAGTTCGCCGAAGCCGTGGGCGGCGTGAAGCGTGGCTCGGTTATCACCGTCGAAGTGACCGCGATCGAAGATGGCGGCATCGAGGTGGAGTACGAAGGCATGAAGTCCTTCATCCGCCGTTCGGACCTGAGCCGCGACCGTGCCGAACAGCGCCCCGAGCGTTTCTCGGTCGGTGACAAGGTCGATGTCCGCGTGACCAACGTCGACAGCAAGACTCGCCGTCTGGGCCTGTCGATCAAGGCGCGCGAAATCGCCGAAGAGAAAGAGGCCGTTCAACAGTACGGTTCGTCGGACTCGGGCGCATCGCTGGGCGACATCCTGGGTGCCGCGCTGAAGTCGGGCGACTAAGCCAGACTTGCAGTTTTGAACACTCAAACGGCCCCGCTCATCCAGAGCGGGGCCGTTTCTTTTGCGAATCAATGTGTTCCGGTTTTGCGAGTTATTCGGCGATAGGTGCAGGCATGAACCGTCGGATTCGCGTCCGTACACGCGAATTTCCGGTGCTTTCTTGGAAAATGCACCCCGGACACACAGAGTTTACATTCCACCCGGCACCGTTTTTTCCTATACTGGCCAAACCAGTAGACGAGATGACACGGTGACCTGGGAGGGTAGCACGCATGATCCGTTCAGAACTGATTCAGAAAATCGCCGACGAAAATCCACATCTGTACCAACGTGATGTCGAGCGGATCGTGAATACCGTATTCGAGGAAGTCACAGACGCGATGGCGCGCGGTGACCGTGTCGAACTGCGGGGCTTCGGAGCTTTTTCGGTCAAGAAACGGGATGCGCGCGTCGGCCGGAACCCTCGCACTGGCGAGACGGTTCAGGTCGAAGAAAAGTGCGTGCCGTTTTTCAAGACCGGCAAGTTGCTAAGGGATCGTTTGAACGGTAAAGCGTGATCTCATGATGCGCTACATTCGATACGGTTTTCTTGCGGTCCTGGGGATCGTCCTTGTCTCGGTCTCGCTGGCCAATCGCCAGATGGTGCAGTTGCAGTTGATGCCGGACGCTTTGTCTGACCTGCTTGGCTTCAATCTGACCACCTCGCTGCCGCTGTTTCTTGTGGTTCTTGGCGGGATCGTGGCTGGCCTTGTCATCGGCTTTCTGTGGGAGTGGCTGCGCGAGCACAAGCACCGCAAGGACGCCACCGTCAAAAAGACCGAGGTCAAGAAGCTCGAGCGCGAGGTCAAGAAGCTCAAGAAGAAGCAGAACGAAGGTCAGGACGATGTGCTTGCCCTTCTGGACGAGGCCAGCTGAGAGCCGATGTCTGCCGAGATCAGCGTAAAAATCTGCGGCTTGACCGCACCCGAGCATGTGCGCGCAGCCGTTGAAGCAGGTGCGCGTTACATTGGGTTCAATTTCTTTCCCAAGTCTCCACGCTATGCACCGATTGCCCAGGCAGCGGCGCTGGCCAGTGATGTGCCGGTCGGCGTGGCCAAAGTGGCCCTGGCGGTAAACTTCACCGACGCGCAGTTGGATGAGATCGTGGCGGGGGTTCCACTGGACATGTTGCAGCTGCATGGCGCCGAAAGCCCCGAGCGCGTGGCCGAGGTCAAATCACGCTACGGCTTGCCGGTGATCAAGGCGATTGGAGTGGCGGAAGCCGAGGATTTGGCCGCAATAGACCTCTACTCGGACGTGGCCGATCAGTTGTTGGTTGACGCCAAGCCGCCGAAAAACTCTGAGCTGCCCGGCGGCAACGGTTTGCCTTTTGACTGGCGACTGCTCGCCGGTCGCAAATACTGGCGGACGCCGTGGATGCTGTCGGGGGGGCTCAACCCGGACAACGTAGCCGAGGCGATCCGTATGACCGGTGCAAAGCAGGTGGACGTGGCATCGGGCGTGGAAAGCGCTCCGGGCGTCAAGGATCCGGGCCTGATCCGCTCATTTGTTGAAGCGGCACGGTGATCTGACCAGAACGCGCTTGCGTATTCTTCTCAAAGGGGAGGATGCGGGATGCTGGCTGCAATTGGCGCGGTTTCACTGAAGCGATGGTACCATGGGCCCGAGTTCTTCTGGCGCGCGGGCAAGGCCTTGCGCCAGGCCAAGGGCGATCCCTTGTGCCTCCATGCCGAAGTGTTTTCGCATGAGGGCGCGTATTTCTCGCTCAGCGTTTGGCATGACGTCGAAGCCATGCTGACCTTTGCCCAGTCGAACCCGCACCGAGGGGTGATGCAAGCTGCCCCACGTTTGACCAATACCTACCACTTCCGTCACTTTGCCTGCATCGCCATTCCGACCCGGGAACAGGCGCTGACTATCTGGATGAACGGCAGTACCGCGGCGGAATAGTGCGATTTGCGATGGCAAATCCCGCCGGCACCTCCTAATAACAACAGGCACGACGATGGAGACCACCATGGCCAATGATCTGTTCAATTCCTTCATGTCCGGCCCGGATGAAAACGGCCGCTTCGGCATTTTCGGCGGACGCTTCGTCAGCGAGACTCTGATGCCGTTGATCCTGTCGCTGGAGGAGGAATACGAGAAGGCCAAGACCGACCCGAGTTTCTGGGCCGAGATGGACGATCTGTGGGCCAACTACGTGGGCCGTCCGTCGCCCCTGTATCACGCCGAGCGCCTGACCGAGCATCTGGGCGGCGCCAAGATCTATATGAAGCGCGACGAGTTGAACCACACCGGCGCGCACAAGATCAACAACGTGCTGGGACAGATCATCCTGGCGCGCCGCATGGGAAAGACCCGGATCATCGCCGAGACCGGGGCCGGGCAGCACGGTGTCGCCACCGCGACGGTCTGCGCCAAGTTCGGTCTGAAATGCGTGGTCTACATGGGCGCACATGATGTCCAGCGGCAGGCGCCCAACGTGTTCCGCATGCGCTTGCTGGGGGCAGAGGTGATTCCGGTGACCTCGGGCCGCGGCACCCTGAAGGACGCGATGAACGACGCGCTGCGCGATTGGGTGACCAACGTGCGCGACACTTTCTATTGCATCGGTACGGTGGCCGGACCACATCCGTACCCGGCGATGGTGCGCGACTTTCAGTCTATCATCGGCAAGGAAGCCAAGGAACAGATGATGAAGGCCGAGGGTCGCCTGCCGGACACGATCATCGCGGCGATCGGTGGCGGCTCGAACGCCATGGGGCTGTTCTATCCGTTTCTTGACGACAAATCGGTCAACATCATCGGCGTCGAAGCGGGCGGCAAGGGCGTCAACGAAAAGATGGAGCATTGCGCCTCTCTCACCGGCGGCCGGCCGGGTGTTCTGCACGGCAACCGTACCTATCTGCTGCAGGACGACGACGGCCAGATCCTCGAAGGGTACTCGATTTCGGCCGGGCTCGACTATCCGGGCATCGGCCCTGAACATTCCTGGCTGCACGATATCGGGCGCGCGCAGTATGTCTCGGTCACCGACAAAGAGGCGCTCGAGGCGTTCCAGCTGTGCTGCGCGACCGAGGGCATCATCCCTGCGCTCGAACCCAGCCACGCGCTGGCGCATGTCATGAAGATCGCGCCGGAGCTGCCAAAGGATCACATCATCTGCATGAACATGTGCGGACGTGGTGACAAGGATGTGCAAACAGTCGCCAAGTATCTGAACTTCGACATGTCTGATACCGAGGGTCGCGACGCAACCTAAGGGCAGCCCAAAGAACCGAACCCGGCACGCTTCAACCGTGCCGGGTTTTTCATTCCCGGTTCACTGTCCGGAGTCTGCGCGGTGACTGGTCAGAACGTGCAGCGGCACGATTTCCAATGCGCGCTGGTGAGTTGCCTCAAGATGGACCTTTGGCGCACAGCCCTCGTCATGGGCCTGCATGAACCGCGCGGCACACAGGCACCAGCTGTCGCCAGGCTTCAGGCCCGGGAAATCGAATTCGGGCCGGGGCGTGCTCAGGTCGTTGCCGACATATTTCGAATAGGCCAGAAACTCGGCCGTCATAACGGCGCAGACCGTGTGGCTGCCGCGATCCTCAGGGCAGGTGTTGCAGGCCCCGTCGCGGAAAAAACCGGTCAGGGGCTTTCGTGAACACGGAGCCAGCACGCCGCCCAGAACATTTATGCTGTCCTGCTTTTGCATGCAGCCACCTTACAGGCTTTGCGCGATCTTGCGGAACATTTCGATGTTCTGCTCATTGACCCCGGGCTCGCGGAACTTCCGATCAGCGCCCGTGGCTACGATCAGCACGCCGCGCGACTGGTCGAAATACATGTACTGGCCATAAACACCGCGTGCCAGAAACTCACCGTCATGGGCGCCAACGGGGATCCACCACTGATATCCGTAGCCGATCTTTCCGGGTTCGGTCGGCGCGCTTGGCAAGGTGGATTCCTTGATCCAGCCGGCCGGAACGATCTGGCGCCCATCGCGCACGCCGTTCTGCAGGATCATTTGGCCAAAGCGGGCGTAATCCCGCGTCGTGAAATTCAAGCCACCCAGAACAAAGGCTACACCGGCGCCGTCGGTGATATAGTATCCGTCCCGCTCAAGACCGAGGTGCTGCAGGATCTTTTCGTCCAGCAACGCGGCGACGCTTTGACCCGTCGCCCCTCGGATCACCATTCCAATGACATGGGTATCGATGGAAACATACTGCCAGGTCTCGCCAGGTGCCGCGAAACTGTCCTTCAACGAGGCCGCAAAGTCATCCAACTCGCCCCCCAGGGCGACGACCCGACCCATACGGTTGATGTCGGATTTCGGGTCCAGATAGTCTTCGTCAAAGGTCACACCGCTGGCCATGTTCAGCACGTTGCGGATCGTAGCTGTTTCATAGGCGCTGCCCTGCAGCTTGGGGGCATATTTGATGACCGGATCATCCAGCGAGGCTATGGCGCCCTCCTCAAGAAGGATGCCGAACAGAGCGGACAAATAGCTTTTGGCCATCGACCACGAGATCCGGCGGTCCTCCGGCGATGTGCTCAGAAAATACTCCTCGAACCGGATCTGCCCGTCCTGCATCACCAGCAGGGATGTGACGGCGCGCTCTTCGATCCAGTCTTGCGTCTCGGCGGGCAGGTCGAATTCAGCGCCATAGGGCAGGTCCCAGGTGGGACCATTCCCGCGAGGGAGGTCGACGGTCAGAAACGCCGCGTCCATGTGAGAGAAATTCTGAACGATCTTTTCTTCGGAAAACAGAGAGTTCACCGCCAGAAGGCGCTGGATTTCCTCGCGCTTCCAGAAACCGAAAACTGCAGCGGCCAAGACCAGCGTCAGGACGATTCGCAGCAGCCACTTCAGACCTGTTTTCATGATTTTCCTCCCGTTTGGCGGCATTGGATCGTGATGACGGAAATTCTGCAATTGCTACGTTGCGGAAGGTCTTTGCCGCTATCGGAACTTGTCCAACAGCTTCTGCATCGCAGTGCGGTCATCGGGCGTTGGCGTCTCGGCTTGCGGGGCAGGAGAGGTCTTGGTTTCGGATTTGGGCGTCGTGGTGGAACTGCGCGGTGGCGCTGTTCGCAGCGCCACGGCGTTCATGAACTTGGCCGCATCGCCCGCAGCCAGATGGACCGCCCCGTCTGCAACACCTTGCAGAACATCGTCCAGCCAGTCGGCGTCGGCCTTGGCGAAATCGCCCAGAACATAGGGCGAAACCAGCTCTTTGCGTCCGGGATGGCCGATCCCCAGCCGGACACGGTCATACGCGGCACCGATATGGTCGTGGATCGACCGCAGGCCGTTATGCCCGGCATGGCCGCCACCGGCCTTGGCGCGAACCTTCCCGGGTGCAAGGTCCAGTTCGTCATGGAAAACGGTCACATCGGTTGAGTCGAGCTTGAAGAACCGCATGGCCTCGCCGACCGATTGGCCCGAGCGGTTCATGAAGGTCATGGGTTTCAGCAGCAGGACCTTCTCTCGGCCCAGCATTCCTTCGGATATTTCACCCTGAAATTTCGAACGCCATGGCCCAAAGCCATGATCCCTGGCGATGGCATCCACCGCCATGAAACCGATATTGTGCCGGTTGCGGGCATACTTTGCGCCCGGATTGCCCAATCCGACAAACAGCTTCATCGCGAATTCCTTGTGCGTTTCGGTCCGGCGCAGAATTGCACGAGATGCCTTTCCAGTGCCAGCCGGTCGTTCAAAGAAAAACGGGGCCCTGGACGAGGCCCCGCTTCAAATTCCAATCCGAAGGATCCGGATTTATTCTTCGTCTTTGCCTACGACTTCAACTTCGTCGGCTGCGACTTCCTCTGCACCTTCGCCTTCTTCATCGTCGCTGGACGCCAGGCCGGTCGGTGCCGAGATGTTCGCAATCACGAAATCACGGTCGATGGTCGGTTTGGTGCCGTTGGGCAGGTCAACCGACGAGATGGTGACAACGTCGTTGATTTCCAGGCCGGTCAGATCGACGGTGATCTTTTCGGGGATGTCGCCGGCGGTGCAGACCAGCTCGACCTCAGGACGGACAACGGTCAGAACGCCGCCCTTCTTGATGCCGGGGGCCTCTTCCTCGTTGATGAATTCGACGGGGATGTACAGGGCGATCTTGGTCGTGCGACGCAGACGCATCAGGTCCAGGTGGGTCGGCAGGTCCTTGACGACATCACGCTGAACGTCGCGGCAGATGACGCGGACGTCTTCGTGGCCTTCGACCTTCAGGTTCCACAGGGTCGACTTGAAGCGGCCTGCCTTCAGGCGCTTGAACAGTTCGTTGAACGGAATCTGGATCGGCAGCGGGTCTTTCTCGCCACCAAATACGATGCCCGGAACCATGCCGTCGCGGCGTGCCTGACGAGCGGCGCCCTTGCCTGTCCCCGTCCGTTCCAGAGCTACGAGATCAGGAATCTCACCAGCCATGATAAATCTCCAATGTTAGGGCAGGGTGCCTCCAAGGCTGTCACCCCGCGTGAAGCGGCGTACTTAGACCGAATCCGGCCGTTTGGAAAGGGGTAAAAACGATTTCCGCGTCATTCCTGCCAGCGGCCGCGGAAGTCCTGCGGGACAAGCAGGTTGTGCGGCCCCAGATCGGCCACGTTGCGTTCGCCGCACAGGGCCATGGTGGTGTCCAGTTCCTTCTGGATCACCTCCAGCGCGGTGGTCACGCCCTTTTGGCCCATCGCGCCCAGCCCGTAGACGAATGCGCGCCCGATATAGGTGCCCTTGGCCCCCAGCGCCAGCGCCTTGAGCACGTCCTGCCCCGAGCGGATGCCGCTGTCGAGATGCACTTCGACGTCGCCGCCCACCGCATCCATGATCCGTGGCAGCATCCGGATCGAGCTGAGCGCGCCATCCAACTGCCGCCCGCCGTGGTTCGACACCACGATGGCGTCGGCGCCCAACTTGGCCGCCATCTTGGCGTCTTCGGGGTCCAGGATGCCCTTCAGGATCACCTTGCCGCCCCATTGCTCCATCAGTTTCTCGATCTTCTTCCAGTCGAGGCTGGGATCGAACTGCTCGGCGGTCCACGCGCCCAGCGATGAGGCGTCCGAGATGCCCTCGACATGGCCCACGATATTGCCGAACTCGCGCCGTTTCGCGCCCAGCATCTCGATGCCCCAGGCCCATTTTGTCATCAGGTTGGCGATGGTTTTGGCCGTCAGTTTCGGCGGGGCCGACAGGCCGTTCTTCAGGTCCTTGTGCCGTTGGCCGAGGATCTGCAGATCCAGGGTGATGACCAGGGCCGAGCATTTGGCATCCTTGGCGCGCTGGATCAGGCGGCGGACGTAATCTTCGTCCTTCATGGTGTACAGCTGGAACCAGAACGGCGCGCCGGTATGCTCGGCCACATCCTCGATCGAGTTGATCGACATGGTCGACAGCGTGAAGGGCACGCCGAAATCCAGCGCGGCCTTGGCGGCCTTCATTTCACCATCCGCATGCTGCATCCCGGTCAGGCCCACGGGTGCAAGGGCCACCGGCATGGCAACGTCCTGTCCAATCATCTGCGACGCGGTCGAGCGGCCGGACATGTCCACCGCAACCTTCTGGCGCAGGCGGATGTCGTGGAAGTCCGAGCTGTTGTCGCGGAAGGTCTGCTCGGTCCAGCTGCCGCTTTCGGCATAGTCATAGAACATCCGGGGCACCCGGCGTTCATAGATGCGTTTCAGGTCGTCGATATTGGTAATGACAGGCATGGCCGCACCCTTCTGTAGATTGGTTAGGTTTCTTTACCAATTCTTCCGCCGCGGCGCAACGGCCAGTTGCGCATGTGGTCAGGTGGGTCAAAGGCGCAAAGAAAAACCGCCGCAGGCGTGCGGCCTGCAGCGGTTGCAATCCGTTTGGGATTTGGCCTCAGGCGCTGTGGGCGCCGTCTGCCAGCGATTTCACGAAGTCCAGAACCTCGGCCACGGGTTTGCCGGCGGCGATCTGACTGACGATGGCCGAGCCGACCACCGCTCCGTCAGCAACGCTGGCGATGGCACGTGATTTCTCGGGCGTATTGATGCCGAACCCCACGATCACCGGAAGATCGGTCGCCGCCTTGATGCGCGCGACCTCGGGGCCGACATCGGTTGCCTCGGCTTCGGCCGCGCCGGTGATGCCGGTGATCGAGACGTAATAGACGAAGCCCGAGGTGTTCTGCAGCACCCGCGGCAGGCGCTTGTCATCCGTGGTTGGCGTGGCCAGCCGGATGAAGTTCAGACCGGCCGCCTGCGCGGGCAGGCACAGTTCTTCATCTTCTTCGGGTGGCAGGTCGACGACGATCAGGCCGTCGATGCCGGCCTCTTTGGCGTCGGCAAGGAACTTGTCCACGCCGCGGCTGTAGATCGGGTTGTAATAGCCCATCAGTACGATCGGGGTGGTGTCATCGGTTTCCCGGAATGCCTTGGCCAGATCCAGCGTGCGCTGCAGCGTCATGCCACCGTCCAGCGCCCTTTGACCAGCCGCCTGAATGGTGGGGCCGTCCGCCATCGGATCGGTGAAGGGCAGGCCCAGTTCGATCACGTCCACGCCGGCCGCCGGCAGGCCCCGAACAATCTCAAGCGAGGTGTCATAGTCGGGATCCCCGGCCATGATATAGGCGACAAAGGCCTTCTTCCCCTCGGCTTTAAGGGCGGCGAACTTGGCGTCGATACGGGTCATGGACGATCCTTGCATACAGGTTTGGACCTGATGTGCAGAAACTTTGGCCGAAAATCAATCCCGTCCTGAGCGGTGGGGTCAGAAGTTCAGGTGATACCGCAGCAAGAGCGCGTTCACGCCGGGGTTTTCCTCTTGCGTGCTGGCATTCGATTTGTGGGTCACGGCCAACGATATGTCATTGCCGTTGTTCAACGTATAGCCCAGCCCAAGAAGGCTTCGGATTTCGAAGCTCCCGCCCAGATCGTTCAATTCGTTGGCTTCGCTGTAGAATCCCGGCATCACGCTACCTTCCACAAACCATCTGTCGGCAAAGGAATAGACCCCGATCACCCCGGCGCCGATATGTGTGTTTCCATCCTCGTCCACCGACAGCGCGGCCCCGAGCGCGGCGCTGAAGCGGGTGGCCTCGTGAAATGGCCGGTGCTGGTATTCGAGGGAAAAGATCGCCTGGTCAATCGAGCTGCTGTCGGAATAGTCGGCGTAGCCGGCGCCGAAAATCACCGACTGCGCCTGCGCGGCTGTTGAAAAAGCCAGAAAAGCGGCGCTTGAAAGGAGGTTTTTCATGGGGATGTTCGCTGTTGATATTCGTAAAATGTTAAAGTTTGACACTATTCTTTCGTGTTCAATGTCAACAAGCACACGTTTTCCCTACATTTTCGTGATGTTGCAGATTGGACTCAGGGCCAGCAGCCGCAGATGCCTTGCGCATTGCACCGGACCCGCATAGAAGCAGCCCGCGAATGGCATCAGGAGGCCGTCATGGGCTTTAAAATGGGTATCGTGGGTCTGCCGAATGTCGGCAAGTCGACCCTGTTCAACGCGCTGACCAAGACCGCGGCCGCGCAGGCGGCGAATTTCCCGTTCTGCACAATCGAACCCAATGTGGGTGACGTGGCCGTTCCCGATGCGCGTCTGGACAAGTTGGCTGCGATCGCCAAGTCGAAGCAGATCATCCCGACCCGGATGACCTTCGTAGATATTGCAGGCCTGGTCAAAGGCGCTTCAAAAGGTGAGGGGCTGGGGAACCAGTTTCTGGCCAACATTCGCGAAACCGATGCCATCGCTCATGTGCTGCGCTGTTTCGAGGATGGCGACGTGACCCATGTCGAAGGCAAGGTCGATCCGGTGGCCGATGCCGAGACCATCGAGACCGAACTGATGCTGGCCGATCTGGAAAGCATCGAAAAGCGTCGCGCCAACCTCGTGCGCAAGCTCAAGGGCAACGACAAGGAGGCGCAGCAGCAGGATCGGTTGCTGGCCACCGCGCAAGAGATGCTGGAAAGCGGCAAACCCGCCCGTTTGGTCGAGGTGTCTGACGAGGATGCAAAAGCCTGGAAGATGCTGCAGTTGCTGACCACCAAGCCGGTCCTGTATGTCTGCAATGTCTCGGAAGAAGACGCTGCCGAAGGCAATGAATACTCCGCGCGTGTGGCCGAGATGGCCGCGGCGCAGGGCAATGCCCATGTCATCATCAGCGCCAAGATCGAAGAAGAGATCAGTCTGCTGGAGCCTGAAGAGGCGCAGATGTTCCTCGAAGAGATGGGGCTCGAAGAACCGGGCCTCGATCGGCTGATCCGTGCGGGGTACGACCTGCTCAAACTGGAAACCTATTTCACGGTCGGCCCGAAAGAGGCGCGCGCCTGGACCATTCGCAGGGGCACTGCAGCGCCTCAGGCAGCCGGTGTCATCCACGGCGACTTTGAAAAGGGTTTCATCCGCGCCGAGACCATTGCCTATGATGATTTCGTGGCGTGCAATGGCGAACAGGGTGCCAAAGAGGCCGGCAAGATGCGTGCAGAAGGCAAAAGCTATGTCGTCAAGGATGGCGACGTGATGCACTTCCTGTTCAACACCTGATCACGAAACAGCTTTTCTGGGCGGGCATTGGCGGTATCTTACGGTATCGCTCCAGTTCGCCCGAGGCCCGCACGTGTTCGAAATCCGCGATCTGCAATTGCTCAGCGCCTTGGCGCGCCACCGCCATTTTGCCAAGGCGGCCGAGGAGTGCGGTATTTCGCAGCCCGCGTTCTCGATGCGCATCCGCAACCTCGAGGATCGGCTTGGCGTGTCCATCGTCCGACGTGCGAACCGCTTTCAGGGCCTGACCGAAGAGGGCGAGATGATCGTTCGCCGCGCTCGCCGCATACTGGATGACGCCAAAGCGCTCGAGCAGGAGGTGCAGGCGATCAAGGGCGAGATCACCGGTACACTGATCCTGGGCGTGATCCCGACCGCCATCGCGTTTACTGGCCGCTTGGTCAAGCGGCTGCAGCAGGCGCATCCGCGTATCCTGTCGCGGATCGAGACGATGTCGGCCACGGCAATCCAGCACCGTCTGGACGAAGGCAGCCTGGATGCCGGGATCACCTATGGCGACAGCATCGGCACTGATCTGCGCCATGTGCAGCCTTTGTACGAGGAAACCTATGTTTTGCTCGTGCCCGAGCATATGACGCAGGAGACCGGCCCGATCCCTTGGGCGCAGGTCGCCGAGTTTCCGCTCAGCTTGTTGGAGCCCCAGATGCAGAACAGGCGCATTCTCGACAGGATTTTCGCCGAACAGGGGTTGCATCCGCGTGTGGTGGCTGAAACCAGCGGGTTTACTGCCTCGATGGTCATGGCGCGCGAAGGGCTGGCGGCGACGGTAGTGCCACGGGTTCTGGTACGGGCGCTCGGCGATTTGCAAGGCACGGGTGTCCTGCCTCTGGTCGACCCGGTGGTCAGCAAGCCGATCTGTCTGGCGACGCTGGCGCGGGATCCGGAATTGCCCACCGTTGGCGCATTGCGGCAGGTCGTGACGTCTTTGCGGTGATAAACTGTCGTTATCGTGCCATTGGTTTTTGCGATTTGACGATATGCTACTCTGATGAGAGACGAGGCTCGATCGGAGGGCATCATGGCACCATTGGATACCAAGCCATCAGGCGCGCCAAAGGGCGTCTGGAAGTCAGGTAAAGGCAAGGGGCGGCACACGCCCAAGGGCCGTCAGTTCACAGACGAAGCGCAGGCCGAGATTCAGCGCCTGCTGGGCGACCGCCCGCGCCGCCGCGATCTGCTGATCGAGTTTCTGCACCTGATCCAGGATGCGCACGGCCATATCAGTTCCGACCACATCGCGGCGCTGGCGGTCGAGATGCGGATCGGTCAGGCCGAGATCTACGAGACCGCGACTTTCTATGCCCATTTCGACGTGGTGAAAGAAGGTGAAACTCCTCCGCCGGCCCTGACGATCCGCGTCTGCGACTCACTGTCCTGCGAAATGGCAGGCGCGCAGCAGCTGAAGAAGGCGCTGGAGGACGGGCTGGACCCGTCCGAAGTCCGCGTTCTGCGTGCGCCCTGCATGGGTCGCTGCGACACCGCACCAGTGCTGGAAATCGGGCACAATCACATCGACCACGCAACCCCCGAAAAGGTGCAGGCCGCCATCGCGGCCGGAGACACCCACGCCCAACAGCCCGACTATGAGACCTTTGCGACCTATGTCGAGAACGGCGGTTACGCCAAACTGAAAGAACTGCGCGAAGGCGGCGACTGGGAAGCGGTTCAGGAACAGGTTCTGGCCTCGGGCCTGCGGGGCCTCGGCGGCGCCGGTTTCCCGTCGGGCAAGAAATGGGGCTTTGTCCGCATGAATGACGGCCCGCGCTATCTGGCCGTGAACGGGGATGAGGGCGAGCCCGGTACCTTCAAGGACCGCTACTATCTTGAACGCACGCCGCATGTTTTCCTCGAAGGGATGCTGATCGCCGCATGGGCAGTCGAGGCTGAGACCTGCTTCATCTACATGCGCGACGAATACCCGGCGGTGCTGGAAATCCTACGGCGCGAGATAGCGGCGCTGGAACAGGCCGGGATCGTCGAGAAAGGCTATATCGACCTGCGCCGGGGTGCTGGTGCCTATATCTGCGGTGAAGAATCCGCGATGATTGAGTCGATTGAGGGCAAAAAGGGCCTGCCGCGTCACCGTCCGCCTTTCGTGGCGCAGGTCGGCGTATTCGGCCGCCCGACGTTGGTGCACAATGTCGAGACGCTCTACTGGGTCTCGAAGATCTGCCGGGAAGGCCCGGAAATCCTCAGCTCAGTCGAAAAGAATGGCCGCAAGGGCCTGCGCAGCTATTCGGTTTCGGGCCGGGTGGCCAAGCCGGGCGTCTACCTGCTGCCGGCAGGCTCGACCATTTTGGACGTGATTGATGCCGCCGGGGGCATGGCCGAGGGCCATGTCTTCAAGGCGTATCAACCGGGCGGGCCGTCGTCGGGTCTGCTGCCCGCGTCGATGGACGACATCCCGTTGGACTTCGACACTCTGCAACCGCACGGCACCTTCATCGGGTCCGCCGCAGTGGTTGTCCTGTCCGATCAGGACACGGCCCGCGATGCGGCGCTGAACATGCTGCGCTTCTTCGAGGACGAAAGCTGTGGCCAGTGCACGCCCTGCCGGGCCGGCTGCGAAAAGGCGGTCAAGCTGATGCAGGCTGACAAGTGGGACACCGACCTGCTGGAAGACCTGTGCCAGGTGATGGGCGATGCCTCGATCTGCGGTCTGGGGCAGGCGGCCCCGAACCCGATACGCCTGGTCATGAAACATTTCGCCAATGAGATCTGAGGGAGACAGCCATGCTTGACGCAAGCGAAACCAAGACCGTCACCTTCAACCTGAACGGCGAAGACGTGACCGTGCCCGAGGGCACCACGATCTGGGAAGCGGCCAACGGCAAGGGCCTGGTCATCCCGCACCTGTGCCATAAACCTGCGCCGGGCTATCGCCCCGACGGCAACTGCCGCGCCTGCATGGTCGAGGTCGAGGGCGAGCGGACGCTGGTCGCCTCGTGCATCCGTCCGGCGGCTGAAGGAATGGTCGTGAAAACCGACACCGACCGCGCCGAGAAATCGCGCGCGCTGGTGATGGAACTGCTGGTGGCCGACCAGCCCGAACAGCCGCATGATGCCTCGAGCCATTTTTGGGACATGGCCAAGCTGAACGATGTCAGCGACAGCCGCTTTCCGGCGAAAGAGCCCGAGAAGATCCCTCTTCTGGATGACAGCCATGTGGCGATGCGGGTCAATCTGGATGCCTGCATCAACTGCAACCTCTGCGTCCGTGCCTGCCGCGACGTGCAGGTGAATGACGTGATCGGCATGGCCGGCCGCGGGCATACCGCCCAGGTGGTGTTCGACCAGAACGACCCGATGGGTGACTCAACCTGCGTGGCTTGCGGCGAATGCGTTCAGGCTTGCCCCACCGGCGCGCTGATGCCCGCCACCGTGCTGGACGACCAGCAGCGCGGCGACGGCAAGGATTACGATTTCGAGACCGAAAGCGTCTGCCCCTTCTGCGGGGTGGGCTGCAAGGTCAGCCTCAAGGTCAAGGACGGCAAGGTCAAATATGTCGAGGGCATCAACGGCCCCGCCAACGAGGGCCGACTGTGCGTCAAGGGCCGGTTCGGGTTCGACTACATCCACCATCCGCACCGCCTGACCAAGCCGCTGATCCGGCGCGAGGATGCGCCACCCAAGGGGTTGAACGTCGATCCCGCCGACTGGAGCACCCATTTCCGCGAGGCGACCTGGGACGAGGCGCTGGATCTGGCCGCCAAGGGGCTGATGGAGTTGCGGGATGAAGATCCGCGCAGCGTGGCGGGCTTTGGCTCGGCCAAATGCACCAACGAAGAGGCCTATCTGTTCCAGAAGTTCATCCGGCAGGGCTTTGGCCACAACAACGTGGACCACTGCACGCGGCTGTGCCACGCCTCGTCGGTGGCGGCGCTGATCGAGAACGTGGGCTCGGGCGCGGTGACCGCGACCTTCAACGAGATCGAGAACGCCGATGTGGCCATCATCATCGGCGCCAACCCGATCGAGAACCACCCCGTCGCAGCCACCTATTTCAAGCAGTTCGCTAAGCGCGGCGGCAAGCTGATCGTGATGGACCCGCGCGGCGTGGGCATGCGCAAATTCGCGACCGAGATGCTGCAGTTCCGGCCCGGTGCCGATGTCTCGATGCTGAACGCGATCATGAACGTGATCGTCGAGGAAGAGCTGTATGACAGCCAGTACATCCACCGCTGGACCGAGAACTGGGAGGCCGAGAAGGAGCACCTGCGCCAGTTCACCCCCGAGAAGATGGCACCGATCTGCGGGATCGAACCCGATCAGCTGCGCCGCGTGGCCCGGATTTTCGCCAATGCGAATGCGGGCCTAATCTTCTGGGGCATGGGCGTCAGCCAGCATATCCACGGCACCGATAATTCGCGCTGTCTGATCTCGCTGGCGCTGATGACGGGCAATGTGGGCAAGCCCGGCGCGGGTCTGCACCCGCTGCGGGGGCAGAACAACGTGCAGGGGGCCTCGGACGCAGGCCTGATCCCGATGTTCCTGCCCGACTACCAGTCGGTCACCGACGACGCCGTGCGGGCCAGGTTCAGCCAGGTCTGGAACTCGGGCGATTTCTCGAACGAGAAGGGCCTGACCGTGACCGAGATCATCGACCACGCCTATGCGGGCAAGATCAAGGGCATGTACATCCTGGGTGAAAACCCGGCCATGTCCGACCCCGACGTGCACCACGCCCGCGAGGCGCTGGCCAAGCTGGATCTGATGATCGTGCAGGACATCTTTTTGACCGAGACGGCGAATTATGCCGACATCATCCTGCCGGCCTCGGCGCTGTATGAAAAGAACGGCACGGTGTCGAACACCAACCGTCAGGTGCAGCGCGTGCGCCCCGCGGTGCCGCCGCCGGGCGAGGCGCGCGAGGATTGGGCGATCACCGTCGATCTGGCGCAGCGCATCGGGCTGAACTGGGACTACACGGATGTCTCGCAGGTGTTCAACGAGATGAAGCTGACCATGGCTTCGCTGGACAACATCACATGGGAGCGGCTCGAGACCGAGAGCATCACCTATCCGTCGCTGTCCGAGACCGATCCGGGCCAGTCGATCGTGTTCGGCGACGGCTTCCCGCGCCCGGATGGCCGTGCGAAATTCACCCCGGCCAGCATCATTCCCCCGGATGAGGCCCCGGACGAGGAATTCCCAATGATTGCCACCACAGGGCGGCAGCTGGAACACTGGCACACCGGGTCCATGACCCGTCGTGCCAAGGTTCTGGACGCGGTCGAGCCCGAGGCGAACTGTTCGATGAATCCGCGCACGCTCAAGCTGATGGGGATCGAACCCGGCGAGATGGTGCGTCTGACCACCCGGCGCGGCTCGATCGAGATCATGGTGCGTGCCGACCGGGCGATTGCCGAGGACATGGTGTTCATCCCCTTCGCCTATGTCGAGGCGGCGGCGAACATCCTGACCAACTCGGCCATCGACCCCTATGGCAAGATCCCCGAGTTCAAGTTCTCGGCCATCCGTGTCGAAAAGATCGAGGACGCCATCGCGGCCGAGTAACGACTGCCACCACACACCAAAAGTCTGAAAAGGCGGGCCAGCGTGCCCGCCTTTTTCTTGGCTTGACAGATGCTTGCAGCCAGCCAACCCTTGGGCCGCGCAACCCCGGAGGAGTTCATGGCCCGCCGTTTCGTCGATCTGTCCGTCCCGCTGGAAACCGGCATCGTGTCGGACCCGCCAATCATGCTGCCGCAGATCGAATACAAGAGCCACGACCAGACGGCCGAGCAGGTAATGGCCTTTTTCCCTGGTCTGAAGAAAGAGGACCTGCCTGGCGGCGAGGGCTGGGCCATCGAACGTTTGCAGATCGCCACCCATAATGGCACCCACCTGGACGCGCCGTACCATCACCACTCGACCATGAACCGGGGCGAGCGGGCGATCACCATCGACGAGGTGCCGCTGGAGTGGTGCATGAACCCGGGCGTGAAGCTGGATTTCCGGCATTTCGAGGATGGCTACGTCGTCACCGCCGCCGATGTCGCGGCCGAGCTGAAGCGGATCGGGCATGACCTGCGACCGCTGGATATCGTCGTGGTCAACACCTCGGCCGGCACCTGTTATGGCCAGCCGGATTACCTGATGAAAGGCTGCGGAATGGGGCGCGAGGCCACGCTGTACCTGACCGAGCGCGGCGTGCGCGTGACCGGCACCGACGCCTGGAGCTGGGACGCGCCCTTTCCGCTGACCGCGCAGGAATACGCGGAAACACATGACCCCTCGATCATCTGGGAGGGGCATCGCGCGTCGATGGAGATCGGCTATTGCCACATGGAGAAGCTGACCAATCTGGAAAGCCTGCCGCCCACGGGGTTCGAGATCTCGTGCTTTCCGTTCAAGATCAAGGGCGCCTCGGCCGGGTTCATCCGCGCGGTGGCGATCTTCGAGGAGGACGACGGCGAATGACCCCGCAATCCAAACCCTTGGGCGGCCATGACGGCCCGTACCCCGCGCCGGTCGAAATCACCGGTTTTTCGGTCCGGCCCGACTGGATCGATTACAACGGCCACATGAATGTGGGGTATTACGGCGTGGTGTTCGATCTGGCCTTTGAACGGCTGCTGGTCGATCATCTGGGCTTGGGCGAACCGCAGGTCGCGGCGCTGGGGCAGGGACCGTACATCCTGCAGTCGCACCTGCATTTCCTGCGCGAGGTTCGCGAGGGCGAGGCGCTGGTTTTCCGGTTTCGGATGCTGGATGCCGATCACAAGCGTGGTCACTATTTTGCGCAGATGGTGTCGGCCGAGGATGGCGTGGTCTGTGCCACCCAAGAGGCCCTGGTCATGAATGTCAGCCACACAACAGGCCGGTCGGTACCCTATCCGGACTGGGCCGCGGCGCGGCTGGCGCGAATGGTGTCCGACCATGCCACATTGCCCCCCGAGCCGCAGATCGGCAGACCAATCGGCATTCGGCGCAAATAGCCTGGGGATGGCCTTAGTTGCCAGAATTCCAGGAGCGGGCTACGCTGACCATCCGGTTCGGGCTTGGTCACGGGAGGGCAACCAAATGTGGATCTTGAGGAAATGCGCGCAGGCGCCAGCCTGTATATTGGCGGCATCGCTGATCGTCTTGCCTGCGTCAGCTGCTTTGGCGGACAAGAAAAAGGAAGAAGATGCGCTGAAGGGCGCCCTGATTGGCGCCGGCGTCGGAGCGTTGATCGGAGATGGCAAAGGCGCGGCCGCAGGTGCGGTTGTCGGTGCCATCATTGGGGCAAACCGCAAGTGACGGGGGTGTCCAAGATTGACCGCCTTCAGAAAGGAGCCCTGATGCGACTGCTTGATTTCAAACCTGTTCTGGCTGGCTTGATCCTTCTCCCGTCCATTGGCATGGCGGACGAGGCCGCCGACCAGATGGCGCAAGACGCACTTCCGCTAATGTACCATACCTGCGCGTCGGTCATCGAAGAGGCTGATGGGAATGATGAATACGTTTTCGACGTCGTCAGAAAGATGACCGCTCTTTCACTCTACAACCGTCAGGTTAATATCGAAGATTTTGCATCCTCGGACGAAGAAAAGGCCAAGCTGCGCGAGGCTTTTCTTTCAGCGTTGACCGAAGGTTGCGCAGGCGATGAGGATGCCCTGTTGGGTGGTGTCGTCGACGATGCCGTTAGATCAACGCTTGGGCTGTAGGGGCTGGGCTCAATAGTGCGGTGGGCGCTCGTCGCCCAGAATGACTCCGCCGGATCCTTCCTGCGCACGTTCGGCTTCGCGCTGCATCAACATCGCCACGCGGCGGGTCAGGCGGTCGATTTCGTCCTGCTGCTTGGCGACCACCATGCTAAGGTCATCCACGGTGCGGGTCAGATGGGCAATTTTTTCTTCCAGATGCTGCATCGCTGGGGCTCCTGTGATCTGGTGCGGTCATACCGCTGTGGCGCGCGCAATGCCAGCGCTGGCTTGCCCCGACCCAGACCATGGGATAGACCGCGCGCGCAAGTGATGAAATCCCAAGGACGCCCCACATGGCCAAGCCCAAGAAACAGCCCCGCCCCAAGGCCGTCACGCCGAAAGGGTTCCGCGACTATTTCGGCCAGGAAGTCACGCAGCGCACCGAGATGCTGCGGACGATTGCGGACGTCTATCATCGCTATGGGTTTGACGCGCTGGAAAGCAGCGCCGTGGAAACGGTCGAGGCGCTGGGCAAATTTCTGCCCGACGTCGATCGCCCGAACGAAGGCGTGTTCGCCTGGCAGGAGTTTGACGAGGGCGGCAACGGCGACTGGATGGCGTTGCGCTATGATCTGACAGCACCTTTGGCCCGGGTCTATGCCCAGCACCGCAACGACCTGCCCACGCCCTATCGCCGCTATGCGATGGGGCCGGTCTGGCGCAACGAAAAGCCGGGGCCGGGACGGTATCGCCAGTTCTATCAGTGTGATGCGGATACTGTGGGTACGGCCAGTATGGCCGCCGATGCCGAAATCTGCGCCATGCTTTCCGACACGCTGGAGACCGTGGGCATCCCGCGCGGCGACTATGTGGTGCGGGTCAACAACCGCAAGGTCCTGAACGGCGTGCTCGAGGCCATGGGCCTCAGCACGGACGCGGCGGCGCGCGACGACGTTCTGCGCACCATCGACAAGTTCGACAAAGTGGGCGAGCAGGGCGTGCGCGAGTTGCTGACCAAGGGCCGGCTGGACGCTTCGGGCGCGTTCATCGATGGCGTGGGTCTGTCCGACGATCAGGCCGAGCCGGTGATCGCCTTCCTGACGTCCAAGGCTGATGACACCGCCGGAACGCTGGCCAACCTGCGCGCGGCAGTGGGCGACAGCAAGATCGGCGCCGAAGGCATCTCCGAGCTGGAACAGATCGGCGAGTTGCTGGCCGCGGGCGGCTATGGTGCCGATCGCATCCAGATCGACCCCTCGGTCGTGCGAGGGCTGGGATACTACACCGGTCCGGTCTACGAGGCCGAACTGACCTTTGAGATCTTCGACGAAAAGGGCCGCAAGCGGCAGTTCGGGTCGGTCTCGGGCGGCGGGCGCTATGATGATCTGGTGAAGCGTTTCACCGGACAGGAAGTGCCCGCGACCGGTGTCTCGATCGGGGTCGACCGGTTGCTGGCCGCGCTGCGCGAAAAAGGGCGGATCAAGTCGCATGACACCGGGCCGGTCGTCGTGACCGTGATGGACCGGGACCGCATGGCCGATTATCAGGCGATGGTGGCCGAGCTGCGCAATGGCGGCATCCGCGCCGAGGTTTATCTGGGTAACCCCAAGAATTTCGGCAATCAGCTGAAATATGCGGACAAGCGCAACTCGCCCGTCGCGGTGATCGAGGGCGGGGACGAGAAGGACCGCGGCGTGGTTCAGATCAAGGACCTGATCCTGGGTGCGAAGATCGCCGAAAGCGCCACGCTTGAGGAATGGAAGGAACGCCCCAGCCAGTTCGAGGTACCGCGCGGTGATCTGGTCGCCAAGGTGCGCGAGATTCTGGACAGTCAGGACTGAGCCATGCCCAACCGATCCCAGATCCAGGCCCGGGCCGCGATGATGCGCGTGCGTTTCGAGGCCGCCGGGGCGCAGGTCGTCGACCCGCCGCTGCTGCAATCGGCCGAGACGCTGCTGGACCTTTACGGCGAGGATATCCGCGCGCGCGCCTATGTCACCTCGGACGCGCTGCGCGGCGAACAGATGCTGCGCCCGGATTTCACTCTGCCGGTGGTGCAGATGCACATGCGCGACGGGGCCGAACCGGCGCGCTATACCTATTCGGGCGAGGTGTTCCGCCGTCAGGAACATGACCCCGACCGCGCCAATGAATACATCCAGGTAGGCTACGAGGTCTTTGACCGCGACGATCCGGCAGGGGCCGATGCCGAGGTGTTCTCGCTATTTGCCCTGCAATTGCGCGGCCTGCCGCTGCGCGCGGCGACCGGCGACATCGGCATTCTGACCGCGGCCGTACAGGGCCTGCGCACCTCCGACCAACGCAAGGCCGCGCTGATGCGCCACCTGTGGCGGCCGCGCCGATTCCGGGCTCTGCTGGACCGGTTCGCGGGCCGCAAGCCCGAGCCGGACCACCGCGCCGCGTTGCTTTCGGTGGCTGACCCGATGGCCTTCGACGCGCCGGTGATCGGCAAGCGCCGACCGGCCGAGATCGCCTCTCGTATCGACGCCCTGCGCGCCGACCGCGACACGCCGCCGATTTCCGACACGGAAATGGCCGGGCTGGACTCGCTGCTGGGCGTGCGCGAGACCATGCCCTATGCGCTGGAGCACCTGCGCGATATCGCCGTCGATCTACCTCAGATCATCCCCGCGCTGGACCGGCTTGAAGCGCGGATCGCCGCCCTGCAGGCGCGTGGCGTTGACGTCGGCAAGCTGGATTTCGAAGCCTCGTATGGGCGCACCTCGATGGAATATTACGACGGGTTCGTTTTCGGATTCTACGCCGAGCGCCGCCCCGACCTGCCGCCCATCGCCACCGGCGGGCGCTATGATGCGCTGACGCGGCGGCTGGGCAACGGGGCCGAGATCCCGGCGGTGGGTGGCGTGCTGCGCCCCGACCTGATGCTGGAAATCGAGGAGGCGGGCCAATGACCCTGAAGCTGGGCGTGCCGTCCAAGGGGCGGCTGATGGAGAAAACCTTTGCCTGGTTCGCCCGCCACGGGATCGAGCTTTCGCGGGCCGGGTCCGGCCGGGAATATGCGGGCAAGGTGGACGGGATCGAGGATGTCTCGCTGATCCTGCTGTCGGCCGGAGAGATCCCGCGTGAGCTGGCTGCCGGCCGTATTCATCTGGGCGTGACCGGCACCGATCTGGTGCACGAGAAATTGCCACGCTGGGAACAGCAGGTTGAAGAAATCGCGCCGCTGGGCTTCGGCCAGGCCGATCTGGTGATCGCGGTTCCGGTCTGCTGGGTCGATGTCGAGACGCTGGATGACCTGGACGCCGCCGCCGCCGCCTTTCGGGCCACGCACGGGCACCGCCTGCGGATCGCCACCAAGTACCACCGTCTGGTGCGTGAGTTCCTGACCGATTCCGGGGTTGCCGACTACACGCTGGTCGACAGCCAGGGGGCGACCGAGGGCACGGTGATGAATGAAACCGCCGAGGCGATAGCTGACATCACCTCGACCGGTGAGACCCTACGCGCCAACCACCTCAAGATCCTCTCGGACGGGTTGATCCTGCAATCGCAGGCCACTCTGTGGCGCAGCCGGGTTGCGGAGTACGGGGCCACGGAAAAGGCTGCTCTGACAGAAGTGATGCGCCGTCTGGGCTGAGGTCAGAGCACGCCGATCTCGGCCAGCGCGCGGTTCAGATCCTCGGGCAGAGCGTCGTCCTGCGCGCGGCTTTCGGGCAGGTCTGCGGGGCTGTCCTCGGGTTTCAGATAGCGCCAGCCTTGAAAGGGCCGTTTCTGCGCGCCCTGGGTGCGGTGGACCTGCGGGTCCAGCACGATGGAGCAGCGGCGGATGCCATCCTCACCCGTCACCTCGTCCAACCGCAAAACCCGCTGGCGGCACTGGATGACACCCTTGATGACCCAGAAGATCGATCCGCCGTTCAGAATCTCGGCCTCGCGCTTGGGCCACATGCGGGTGATGTGGCGGGGCAGGCCGTCCGGAAACCGCTGGCGATAGCTGTCCTGCCAGGCGATCAGGCTGTCCACGCTCTCGGACCCGACGGAGAGTTTCACGAGGTTGATGTAATTATCCACAGCTTTCCCACAGAGTCGTCCCACGGACTATCTTTATATTGTAGCTTACCGTTGCGCGCTATCAAGCTGTTGTGGTTTGCGGGGGGCGGCGTCTATTCTGGGTGCCTCTTTCAATGCACGGAATCAGTGTCAATGCGGCAATCAAGTGAACAGGGGGAACCACAAACAGACCGATAGGCTGAAGATGCTGGCACCCCGAATAAACGGGGCGCCAATCAGTTGGGGGTGGTATGGAACGGGGTGCGGCTTGTCATCCATTGCCCCGAGGGTTCGAGCCCCTCCACCTCCACCACCTATCCTGTCCCCGAAAGGCACAGGATAGAATCTACCGGACTCTGCCAATCAAATGGCAAATGGTCAATCGGCAAAGCCGCTACTATTTTTGCTGGAACGGCATGTTCAATGTCATATATAGTGAGGCTCCACTAGCCCAGCACAACGTATAGGAACTCTTATGAGCCGCTTTGCCGCCCCCATCGCCGAGCAGATATGGGACATGAAATACCGCTTCAAGCAGGCGGATGGCACGCCGATCGACAAGTCGGTCGAGGATTCGTGGCGGCGGATCGCGCGTGATCTGGCACGGGTGGAAAAGGACCCCGCGCATTGGGAGCAGAAGTTCTACGAGGCGCTTGAGGACTTCAAATACCTGCCCGCCGGGCGCATCACGGCCGGAGCAGGCACCGCGCGGCAGGTGACCCTGTTCAACTGTTTCGTGATGGGCACGATCCCCGACAGCATGGGCGGCATTTTCGACATGCTGAAAGAGGCCGCGCTGACCATGCAGCAGGGCGGGGGGATCGGCTATGATTTCTCGACCATCCGGCCGCGCGGCGCGGATGTGCACGGGGTGGCCGCCGATGCCTCGGGGCCGCTGTCGTTCATGGATGTGTGGGACGCCATGTGCCGCACCATCATGTCGGCGGGCTCGCGCCGGGGCGCGATGATGGCGACGATGCGTTGCGACCATCCGGATATCGAACAGTTCATCACCGCCAAGTCCGACCCGGCCCGGCTGCGCATGTTCAACATGTCGGTGCTGGTGACCGATGCCTTCATGGAGGCGGTCAAGGCCGATGCTTCGTGGGATCTGGTCTTTGACGGCAAGGTCTATCACACGGTGCAGGCCCGCGATCTGTGGAACAAGATCATGCAGGCCACCTATGACTATGCCGAGCCGGGCGTGATCTTCATCGACCGGATCAACCAGGCCAACAACCTGAGCTATGCCGAGACCATCGCCGCCACCAACCCGTGCGGCGAGCAGCCCCTGCCGCCCTATGGCGCCTGCCTGTTGGGTTCGATCAACCTGGCCCGGCTGGTGTCGGCACCGTTCGAAGACGCGGCCCAACTGGACGAGGCCGCGTTGCAGGAGCTTGTCGCCACGGCCGTTCGCATGATGGACAACGTGGTGGATGCCTCGAAATTTCCGCTGCCGCAGCAGGCCGCCGAGGCGCAGGCCAAGCGCCGTATCGGTCTGGGCGTGACCGGGCTGGCGGATGCTCTGTTGATGCTGGGCCTGCGCTATGGCTCGGACGAGGCGGCGCGTCAGACCGAGCGCTGGTTGCACGCGATCGCCCGCGCCGCGTATCTGGCTTCGGTGGACTTGGCCAAGGAAAAAGGGGCCTTTCCCCTGTTTGATGCCGAGAAATATCTGGCCAGCGGCACCATGCAACAGATGGATGACGATGTGCGCGAGGCCATCCGCGAGCATGGGATCCGCAATGCTCTGCTGACTTCGATTGCGCCTACGGGGACGATCTCGCTGTATGCGGGGAACGTGTCGTCGGGGATCGAGCCGGTCTTTGCCTATGCCTACACCCGCAAGGTGCTGCAGAAGGACGGGTCGCGCACCGAGGAAGAGGTGGTGGACTATGCCGTGCAGATGTGGCGCGACAAGTTCGGCGACGTCGAACTGCCCGACTATTTCGTGAACGCCCAGACGCTGACCCCGGCCGAGCATGTCAAGATGCAGGCGGCCGCGCAGAAATGGATCGACAGCTCGATCTCGAAGACGATCAACTGCCCCGAGGACATCTCGTTCGATGCTTTCAAGGACGTGTACATGCAGGCCTGGGATATGGGCTGCAAGGGCTGCACCACCTATCGCCCGAATGATGTGACGGGTTCGGTGCTGACCGTATCGGAAAGCGACGACAAGGTGCCGGGTGAAAGCGCCGACGCGCCACACGAGGTGGACGGCGGCGACGTGATCTACATGTCCGAACCGCTGGACCGCCCGCAGTCGCTTGAGGGTTCGACCTACAAGCTGAAATGGCCCGACAGCGAGCACGCGATCTATCTGACCATCAATGACATCGTCATCGGTGGCCGGCGGCGTCCGTTCGAGGTGTTCATCAACTCGAAGAACATGGAGCATTACGCTTGGACGCTGGCTCTGACCCGGATGATCTCGGCCGTGTTCCGACGCGGTGGCGACGTGTCCTTTGTGGTCGAGGAACTTAAGGCCGTGTTCGACCCGCGCGGCGGGGCCTGGGTGCAGGGCAAGTACATCCCCTCGATCCTGGCGGCCATCGGCGGCGTGATCGAGCAGCACATGATCGCGATCGGGTTTCTCGAAGGCGAAGGGATGGGGCTGAAATCCGACCCGCAAGCGCAGGTGGTCAACATGGATGCCCCACGCGGCAAGGCCTGCCCGTCCTGCGGCCAGTATGACATGGTGATGATCGAGGGCTGCATGACCTGCCGCAGCTGCGGACACTCGAAATGCGGTTGACGAATGCCACATAACTGTCGTTAAAGTTGTATTGTGTTTCGCCGGAGTCTCAATTTGATTTGACTCTCCGGCAACATTCTCGTGAAAGCTGCAATTCCGTCTCTTTTCCGCCGGATTCATCGTTGATACACCGCTAATGTACGGGGTGATGAGTTTGAAAGGTCGGGCGGGCAGATGACAGCCGGGTATAACGGTCGCGTAGCAGTATTTTGGTCCCAGACGGAAATTGACGGGCTTGAAGCAGCGCCTGTGGCAGATTTGGCCATTGGAGCGTCTTGGTCGTGGCATGGGTGCATGACACGCTTGCCGGATTGTGACGCGGAATATTCCGTGAAGACTGGACATGACCAGGCGTTGATGGCGTTGGCCGGGCATGGCCCCGAAGCCGCAACGCTGAAGCCGATCGCCACGCTTGCAGTTATCTCATTGACGAATGGTGCGCAGACCTACGAGGCCGAGTTGACGTTGGTCGAAGGTCAGAAGGACGCGGTTCTTATGTTCGAAAATGGCTTCCCCGCGCGGGGTCAGGACTTCTGGGTGTGCGCCGTCGAAGAATATGCCGACGCAAGCCAATCGGGTGCGGGCAACGTTGTTTCCTTCCCCACGCATCGCAGGTCAACGGAGCAAACGTTGGTTCTTGCGCCGCATATGGCAGCGACCGCCGCTGAATAGACGGCCCATTCCTTAGGAACTATTTTTTCGTCCGCGCATCGCCGCGTGTTGACTCTGGTCTGTTCGCAGATATAAACGCGGCTTCATTGGTGTTGGTGGCCCCCGCAAGGGGATGCCTGTCATGGGGGAAACCTCAAGAGGACAACGCCCTTCATAGTGGCCCCGCGGGGCCTCGACCTAACGAAGGAGATCAGCCGTGACCAAACGCACGTCTGCCAAGTACAAAATCGACCGCCGGATGGGCGAAAACATCTGGGGTCGTCCGAAATCCCCGGTCAACCGTCGTGAATACGGCCCCGGCCAGCACGGCCAGCGCCGCAAGGGCAAGCTGTCGGACTTTGGCCTTCAGCTGCGCGCCAAGCAGAAGCTGAAAGGCTACTACGGCGACCTGACCGAGAAGCAGTTCCGCCGCATCTACGCCGAAGCCGAGCGTGTGAAGGGCGACACCGGTGAAAATCTGATCGGCCTGCTGGAGCGCCGTCTGGACGCTGTCGTCTACCGCGCCAAGTTCGTGCCGACCGTGTTCGCCGCACGTCAGTTCGTGAACCACGGCCACGTCAAAGTGAACGGCAAGCGGGTCAACATCCCCAGCTACCGCGTCAAGGAAGGCGACGTGATCGAGGTCCGCGACAAGTCCAAGCAACTGGCCGTCGTCCTGGAAGCCGTTGGCCTGGCCGAGCGTGATGTTCCGGATTACCTGGAAGTCGACCACTCGAAGATGACCGCGACCTTCGTGCGCACCCCGTCGCTGGGCGACGTGCCGTACCCGGTCATGATGGAACCGAACCTGGTCGTCGAATTCTACGCGAAGAACTGATCTTCGCAGACAGTTTTAGAAAACGGGCCGTACCTGCGAAGGTGCGGCCCTTTTTCATGGCAAGCACTCAGATCGGCAAAGGGCGGTCTTCTGCGATCGCCTCCATCGCGAAATACGAGGTCACGCTGTCCAGTTCGACCTTCTCGATCAGGCGCTGATAGACTTTGTCATAGGTCGCCATATCCTGTGTCACGACCCGCAACTGATAGTCGTAGTCGCCGCCGATCCGGTGGAAATCCACGACTTCCGGAATGGTCAGGACATGGCTGCGAAAGGCCTGCAGCCATTCGGCCGAGTGGTGACGCGTGCGCAGCATCACGAAGACCACCAGATTCAGCCCCAGTTTTTCGCGCGCGATCCGGGCTGTCGACCCTGTCAGGACGCCTGCGTCGTTCAGCGCCTTCAACCGCCGCCAGCAGGCGTTTTGCGAAAGGCCGACTCGCTCGGCCAGTTCGCGCTGGGACAGGGTCGCGTCTTTTTGCAGTTCGCGCAGAAGGCGATTGTCAATTTGATCTATATTTTCACTCATTACAGATCATATGACCCAAATTATTAATAATTCAAGCAAAGATAGGTGAAGTTTACTCGGCTCAAGTAGATCATATTGGAAGTGCAATATGGAGCCAATGACATGACCCTGTCCCATTTTCGTGCAGAAATCCAAGCCGCCACTCACAATTCGACCCTGCGCGACGGGCTGATCGGAGAGAACGTTCTGATCCCGGGTCTGCATGGGGACGTGCCGCTTGTGTACGCGGACTACGTTGCCTCGGGTCGCGCATTGCGGCAGGTCGAGGATTTTGTGGCCCAGCATGTGTTGCCTTTCTATGCGAACAGCCACACCGAGGCCTCCTATTGCGGTTCCTACATGACGCGACTGCGCCGCGAAGCGCGCGCGGAAATAGCCCGCATCGTTGGCGCGAGGGGAGATGACGCGGTGATCTTCACCGGGTCCGGTGCCACTGCGGGGCTCAACCGGCTGGTCAGTTTGATGGGAGTGCAAGAGGCTGACCAGCCGGTTGTCTTGATCGGCCCGTACGAGCACCATTCGAACATCCTGCCCTGGCGCGAGAGCAAGGCGCAGGTCATCGAGATCCCCGAAGGCCCTGAGGGCGGGCCGGACATGGCGGTGCTGGAGAAGGCGCTGATCGATCATTCGGATTCGGATCTGGTGATCGGGTCATTCTCGGCGGCGTCGAACGTCACGGGTGTCATCACCGACCCCGATCCGGTGACGCGGCTGCTGAAACGGTACGGTGCGCGCGCGGTCTGGGATTATGCCGGGGGCGGGCCCTACCTGCCGATGGATATGGGGCCGGACGATGCGCGCAAGGATGCCATCGTCGTGTCTCCGCACAAGTTTCCGGGCGGGCCGGGGGCTTCGGGCGTTCTGATCGTGAACCGGGGCGCCGTGCGCCGCACCTGTCCTAGTTGGCCGGGCGGGGGCACGGTCAGCTTCGTTTCGCCCTGGCGCCACGACTACAGCACCGATCTGGCCACCCGCGAAGAGGCCGGAACCCCGAACGTGATCGGAGATATCCGCGCGGCGCTGGCCTTTATCGTCAAGGATGCCGTGGGTACCGACGAGATCGCCCGGCGCGAGGCGCTGTACAACCGCATGGCGCTGGATGGGTGGCGTGACAACCCGAACCTGACCCTGCTGGGGGTGGACCATCCTCACCGCCTGCCGATCTTTTCCTTCCTGGTGCGCGACAACACCGGGCAGCCGGTACACCAACAGCTGTTCACACGGATGCTCAGCGACATCTACGGCATTCAGGCGCGCGGCGGGTGTGCCTGCGCGGGCCCCTATGCGCATCGGCTGCTGGGCATCGACAAGGCGGCCTCAGAGGCGCTGCACGCGGCGTTGTCGGCCGGAGAAGAGATGAAGAAACCGGGTTGGGTGCGGCTGAACTTCTCGTACATGATGACCGAGGACACGGTTCAGTTCATCATCGACAGCGTCAACGACCTGTCGCGCCGTACGCAGGAATACGCCCCGTTCTACGCCGCCGATCCGGCAACCGCCCGCTTCAAGGCGGCGTGACGGAATTGCCGCTTTTCCCAAGGTCTTGAGACCTGTATGAGGGGCGCAACCAACGGAGCCCCTCATGAACAAGATCACCCCGCAACCCGGCATCATGGATATCGCGCTGTATCAGGGCGGCCAGTCGCATGTCGAAGGCGTGGAAAACGTCATCAAGCTGAGTTCCAACGAAAACCCTTTTGGCCCCAGCCCCAAGGCGATCGAAGCCGTGCGCGACAGCGCCACGATGCTGCATCGCTATCCGGTGACCGATCACTACAACCTGCGCGCGGCGATCGGCGAGCGGCACGGGCTGGACCCCGACCGGATCATTTGTGGCGTGGGGAGTGACGAGGTGCTGCAATTCGTGGCCCAGGCCTATGCCGGGCCGGGCGACGAGGTGATCCATACCGAGCATGGATTCTCGATGTATCCGATCATCGCCCGCATGGCCGGCGCGACTCCGGTCGAGGTGCCCGAGCGCGAGCGCAAGATCGATGTCGATGCGATCCTGGCCGCGGTGACCGACCGCACCCGGATCGTGTTCGTGACCAACCCGGGCAATCCGACCTCGACCATGATCTCGGACGCCGAGCTGACGCGCCTGGCCGAGGGCCTGCCGCAGACCTGCCTGATGGTTCTGGACGGCGCCTATGCGGAATTCGTGCCGGGATTTGACGGCGGCGCCGGTCTGGTGGACCGGTTCGACAACGTGATCATGACCCGGACCTTCTCGAAGATTTACGGGCTGGGCGGTATGCGGGTCGGCTGGGGCTATGCGCATCGCGAAATCATCGACGTGCTGAACCGCGTGCGCCAGCCCTTCAATCTGTCGCTGACGGCCATCGCGGCGGCCGAGGCCGCCGTGGCCGATGTGGAATATGTCGAGTTCTGCCGGGCCGAAAACGCCCGCCTGCGCGAATGGCTGTCGGCCGAGCTGGCCAAGATCGGCGTTCCGTCCGATCCGTCCTGCACCAATTTCATCCTTGCGCGTTTCGCGGATCAGGCCGAGGCCGAGGCCTGCGACGCCTATCTGCAATCGAAAGGTTTGATCGTGCGCCGGGTTGCGGGCTACAAGCTGCCCAACGCGCTGCGGATCACCGTGGGCGACGAAAAGGCCTGTCGCCGCGTGGTTGCGGCCATCACCGCGTTCAAAGGGGGCGCCGCATGAGCCAGATCTATGACCGCGTGGCGCTGATCGGGTTGGGTCTGATCGCCTCGTCGATGTACTGGGCGATCAAGCGCGCCGGGCTGGCGGGCGAGGTGACCGGCTATGCCCGGTCCGAGGCCACCCGGGACACCGCGCGGCGCATCGGTCTGTGCGACCGGGTCTGCGACACCGCGCAAGAGGCGGTCGAGGGTGCCGATCTGGTCGTGCTCTGCGTGCCGGTGGGCGCAATGGGCGCCGTCGCCAAGGACATCGCGCCGGTGCTCAAGCCCGGCGCAACCGTGTCGGATGTCGGTTCGGTCAAGCGGCACGTCATTGAGGAGGTCGGCCCGCATATTCCCGAAGGCGTGCATTTCGTGCCCGCCCACCCGCTGGCCGGGACCGAGCATTCCGGCCCCGAATCCGGTTTTGCCGAGCTGTTCGACAACCGCTGGTGCCTGCTGGTTCCGGTTGAAGGGTCTGATCCCGAGGCCATCGCCCGCTTGCGCGCCTTGTGGGAAGGGATGGGATCCAATGTCGACGAGATGGATGCCGATCACCATGATCTGGTTCTGGCCGTCACCAGCCACGCGCCGCACCTGATCGCCTATACGATGGTGGGCGTCGCCGACGACCTGCGGCGGGTCACCGACTCCGAGGTCATCAAGTACTCGGCCGCCGGTTTCCGTGATTTCACCCGGATCGCGGCCTCGGATCCGACCATGTGGCGCGACGTGTTCCTGACCAACAAGGACGCGACGTTGGAAATCCTCGGCCGTTTCACCGAAGAGCTGTTTGCCCTGCAGCGCGCGATCCGCACGGGCGACGGTCAGCACCTGTTCGACTATTTTACCCACACCCGCGCAATCCGGCGCGGCATCATCGACGCGGGTCAGGACACCGACGCTCCTGATTTCGGGCGCGTAAAGGCCAAGTCATGAAACTGATCAAAGGCAAAGCTCTGACGGTTATAGCGATGGTATGGGCCGGCGCAGCCACTGCATCGGCCCCCGACACATCACCGGTTCCGGTTGCGCGGCCATCCCCGGTGTCAGAGCTGGTGCAGGCCGCATATGTCCCGGCAAGTCCGGCGGCGCCGATCGCTGTACCAGCGAAGATGCGACCCGTGGTGCGGCCCGTATCCCCTCAGGTGCTGGCCGTGGCAGCGCGCCCGGCCGACCTTCCGCTGCTTGGACCGGATACCTCGCTCAAACCCTATCTGCGGCCCGAGGCGTTGGAACAGCAAGTCCTGTTCAAAAAGCGAAAACTGCGCAAAGGATCGGTGTGCGGTGACATCGCCATTCAGGGCAAGGCCGTGGGCTCGGTTCCCGGCAAGATCAAAGCCTGCGGGATCAAGGATGCCGTCCAGATCACATCGGTGTCAGGCGTGGTTCTCAGCCGCCCATCGACGATGGATTGCGGCACGGCGATCGCATTGAACAAATGGGTCGACAAGACCGTCAAACCGACGTTCAAACGGCGCGGTCCAGTTGTCGAATTGCAGGTTGCTGCGCACTACGCTTGCCGTACCCGGAACAACCGGAAAGGTGCCAGGATCTCGGAGCATGGCAAGGGTCGGGCCATTGATATCTCGGGGTTCAAAATGGCCGATGGCGAGGTGGTGACGGTTCTGGACGGTTGGCGCAAGAACCCCTCGAAGAAACAGCTGACCAAAATCTGGCGCGGAGCGTGCGGGCCCTTCGGCACGGTGCTGGGCCCGAATTCAGACCGCTATCATCAGAACCATTTCCACCTCGATACCGCCCGTTACCGCAGCGGACCCTACTGCCGATAAGGTTCGGTGGTCAGTACTAGCAATGCCCAAAAAATGACTATGTTCTCAAATAATTGCTTTGTTCTGTATTGTCTGTGTGGATCGCCAGCAAATCGGTGGCGGATGAAATTTTTCCGAACGTTTCAGGTGTCAGCGATTCGTTCAAATTGCGGAAATCGAATACCGCTTCGAAATTTTTGAACAGTATATCTCCCAACCTTGCGTTGCGAAACTGATCCGTATGCGGGGTATATTCCATAAACACAGTTGGTTTCTGAGTTTGGATCGTCTCTTGGGCGCCCTCCAGAACTTGTAGTTCATGGCCTTCCACATCGATCCAGATCAACTTGAGGTCTTGCAGTTTCTTTTGGTTTGTCTTGAAAATCTCGTCCACGGTTGTGACATCGACATTTATCGCAGATTCCGATGAATCTCCGAAGTGTGAGCCGCCGCGGTTGAGCGAGTTTTTGTTGAATGGCAACTGGCCATGTTTGTTGGACGCACCAAGCTTTATTAGCGACACGTAATCCTCCAACCCGTTCAACTTGATATTTTGGCTCAGGATTTCATAGTTCTCTGGATCCGGCTCGACCGCAACGACATGTCGTGCCTTTATGTCCTTAAGAAAGTATATCGTGTGAGTCCCTATATTGGCACCGATTTCCAGCACCGAGCCATCGGTTATCGGATGATCGGATCGCTTGAGAAAGTCTCGAAGCTTCCTGACCGAGGTCCGGCTGAATTCACCGCGTGCCGAAATGCTTTCCCCGATTACGTCATGAGGATAGTAGATCAAGAAATGATCGGCTAGCTTGCGGCACAGAAGGACATCATTCTCGTAGAGGTTTCGAAGTATCTCTCGCCTTGTCTTTTTGTTTTGCAGCAACAGCTTTGAGATTGCTCTAGCAAGCGAGGTCCTTAGTCCCATTGTATCCCCCAGCGATTCTTGAATTGTTTCAACAATATGGAAAGGTAGATCACCGCTTCAACGTAGAAAAAGCCGTGGCGCGTGTCCTAGTGGCAACGGTCCCAAAGCCACGAATCCGTCGCGGAAATTCAGCTGCAGGTCCAGCGCGTTGGGGTTGCCCCCCAGACCTGCCAGCAGGTTCAACGCCCGCGTGACCGGATCAACGGCCTGATCGGGCAGGGCACCTGCAGCATTGGCCATGGCAATCATGTCACGCCAGTTCTCGGCTTTGACCGCAATCTCTCCGACCGGAATGCCCTGTTCATCGACCTCCAGTTCGCCGGTTGCAAACAGACGCAATTCGCCCCATTGCACCTCGGCAAGATGCAGGTCGATCAAACGAGGTTGAGGGCGACGTTCTTCCAGCGCGGAACGGTCCCAGGTTTTGTCGAAGGTGACATTCATATCCAGTTCGAGTGTATTGAAGGCTTGGGGCAGCGAAGCAGCCGTTCGCATCAGCGCGCGCAGGTCTTCACCGGGCGTGAAGGCATCCGAACTGACCCCGATCGCATAGCTCTCGGGCTGGGTGCCTTGTTCCATGACCAGGGCAAGTGACTGGCCGGCAGCCATGTCGGTTCCGTCCTGGGTCACCGACCAGTTGCCCGATGTCAGGGCCAGCTTCTCCAGCTCCAGCGCGACGCCCGGACGCAGATTCAGTTCTGCCTGAAGGCTGTCGGCCAGGATGATTGCGGTCTGGTCGAAATAGGATAGCCGCTGCGGCGTATCCGCAAAGCGCAAGATCTGTCGTCCGGGCCAGATGGCGGGGCTTTCGAATTCGATCCAATCCGCGCTCCAGGCTGTGCCATTCACCGGATCGGCCAGCGCTACACTGTTCAGGCGGGTCACGTGGTGCAGCGGAAATCCGGCGATTTCCACGTCGGAATAGTCGGCCTGCCATCCAAGATCCTGCTGATGCGCGAACCAACCGGTGATGGCGCTGCGCAGCCCATACCCGGCTATGGCCCAATACCCGCCCCAGAGGATGGCCAGAAATATGAACACTCGTACCAGTCGGCGCATCGCAAATGGCCCTTTTTCCTGCCTTGGAATTGATGTTTATAGGCCTAAACGGGCAAGGACCAGAACTATGACGATGTGGGTATTCGGATACGGGTCGCTGTTGTGGAATCCGGGCTTTCCGGTGGCCCGGCGAGAGCAGGCGACACTTCACGGCTATGCGCGGTCATTTTGCATGCGGTCGATCCATCACCGCGGAACCGAGGAAAACCCCGGACTTGTCCTGGCCTTGGACGAACACCCGGACGCCCATTGCAAGGGTCTGGCGCTGGCGGTCGATCCAGGCCATGAGGAACGCACCCTTGAGGAATTGCGCGAGCGCGAACTGATCTCGTCCGCCTATGTGGAGAAGATGCTGGATGTGCATCTGGACAGTGGCCAGACGGTGTCGGCAGTGACCTATGTGATCGATCCCGACCACGTGCAGTATTGCGGGGGCCTGCCGCTGGAGGAGCAGGCGCAAATCATCGCGCGGGCCGTGGGCGGCCGTGGCCCCAACCCCGAGTATCTGTACAATACCGCTGAACACCTGTCCGAGATCGGGTTGCACGACCCGGATCTTGAGTGGTTGGCGCAACGGGTGCGCAGCCTGACCGCATAAACCTTTGGCTTTGCCACCAGATTTTCGATAGATTCGCCTCAGAGCAGGCAAAACCGGGAAAGACGCGCATGGCGCATGTACAGCAGGGCGCGAGACCGCATTTCTCGCAACCGATCCGTCAAATCGTGATGATGCTGATCGCCATCGGGCTGTCGGGTCTGGGCGTGTTCATGGCTCTGCCCTACGTGCTGCCGGTTTTTTATGCCAACCCCTATCTGAACGGATTCATCCTGCTGGTCTTTGTCATCGGCGTGGTGGCCTGTTTCTATCAGGTGACCCAGTTGATCGGTTCGGTTCGCTGGATCGAAGCGTTCGTGGGCGGCGTCGTGCGCGAAGATGCTCGTACACCGCAGCTGTTGGCCCCTTTGGCGTCGCTGCTTCGCGCGCGCGGGGCGAAATCGCAGATCAGCTCGACATCGACCCGATCGATCCTGGATTCGGTCGCGGAACGGGTCGAGGAAGAGCGGGAATTCACCCGCTACATCACCAACGTACTGATCTATCTGGGTCTTCTGGGTACGTTCTTCGGCTTGGCAACAACGGTTCCTGCAATTGTCGACACCATTCGCAGCCTGAACCCGCAAGAGGGCGAAGAAGGCCTGGCCGTATTCAATCGTCTGATGAGTGGCCTCGAATCCCAGCTGCAAGGCATGGGCGTGGCGTTCGGGTCCTCCCTGTTGGGGCTTGCCGGATCGCTGATCGTGGGTTTGCTCGAACTATTCGCCGGCCACGGGCAGAACCGGTTCTACCGTGAGCTTGAGGAATGGCTGTCGTCGATCACGCGCGTCGGATTTGCCGCCGGAGATGAAGGCGGTGCGGAACTTGCGGTGCTGACCCCGGTCCTTGATTCCATGTCCGAGCAGATGGACGCGCTGCAGGACCTGTTCGCGGCCCAGGAGGCGGATCGCGCCGAGGTATCGGCCAAGCTGGGTGCATTGGTCGATGTCATCGCGGACATGAACCAACGACAGGCGGAAACCGAAGGGGTCACCGCCGCGCTCGAGCGGATCGCGTTGGGGCAGGACGCGCTGCTGGATCACATGCGTGAACATGGTGCGGGCGAGGGGATCGACGCCGAAAGCCGAATGCGGCTGCGGTCGATGGACGTGCAGCTTCTGCGCATTCTCGAAGAAATCTCGGCCGGTCGCCAGGACAGCATGAACGAACTGCGCAAGGATTTCGAGCTGCTGGTCAAAGCGCTGACGCTTCCGCGCGGGGCGGCGCGCCACACACCGGGCGGAGAATAACACATGGCCCTGTCTCGTCGAACCGGTCAGCGTTTCCAAGGCTCGGTCTGGCCCGGCTTCGTTGATGCGATCACGGGACTTCTGATGGTCATGACCTTTGTGCTGACCATTTTCATGGTCGTGCAGTTCGTGCTGCGTGAAACCATCTCCGGACAGGAAGACGAGCTGACTGCCCTGTCGGACGAAGTGGCCGCCCTTGCGGATGCCTTGGGCCTGGAAGAGCGCGAGAACAGCCGCCTGCAGGCCCGGTTGGGGGCACTGAACACGACGCTGTCGCAGGCCGAAGAGGATCTGAGCCAGGCGCAAGCCTTGATCTCGTCACTCACCTCGGAGCGTGACCAGCGCGCGGCCGAGTTGGAAGAGGCGCAGACTCGTATCACAGGGTTCGAAGCGCAAGTTGCCGCGCTTTTGGCTGATCAGGCGCGCGCGCAGGGCGATATTGCCGAATTGGAATCCCAGCGCGAGCAACTGCTTTCCGAGCAGGAGGCATTGAACCTTGCCTTGGCCCAAAGCCGTGCGGAGGTGGATGCCCAGGCCGAGGCAGCACGGCTGGCGGCTGCACGCCGCGAAGCGCTGGAGGCCTTGGTAGCCGACCTTGAGCAAGCGGACAGCGCGCGCGCGGCCCAGATCGCGGAACTGCAAAGCCAACTGTCCGAAGAGGAAGCCGCCCGCGTCGCCGAAGCTGCTGCCGCTGAGGCACTGCGCAACAGATTGCAGAATGCGGATGCCGAATTGACGGCCATGACCCTGGCACTGGAAGAGCAGCGCAAGAAGGCCGAGGAAACACTGACACTGTTGGCCGCCGCGCAGTCGGCCAAGGCTGAGCTTGAGCGGCAATTCGGTGAGTTGAATGACGAGGAGCTCAAGGCTCAGCTTGAAGCAGCCCTTGCGGCGCGAACCGAAGCCGAGGCCGAGGCCGAAAGCCAGCGGACGCTGGCCGAGCAGCGCGACGCCTTGCTTGCCGTTGCCCGGGAAACGATCGCCACCGAAAAGGCTCTTTCCGCCAAGGCGCAACGCCAGACGGCCTTGTTGAACCAGCAGATCGCCGCATTGCGCGGCCAATTGGGGTCGTTGCAGGCGCTGCTGGATGACTACAAGGACAGGAATGCCGAGGCCGAGGTGCAAATTCAGACCCTTGGCCAGGACCTGAACGCGGCCCTTGCCCGGGCCGCGTCCGAAGAACGGCGCCGCCGCTTGTTGGAAGAGGCCGAACGCGTCCGCCTGGAGGCCGAGGCCGAGAAACTGGCCGGCCAGAATCAGGAACTTACGGCACAGGCCGAAGACCTGCAGCGGTACCGCTCCGAGTTCTTTGGTCGCCTGCGCGACGTGTTGGGCAACCAGGAAGGCGTTCGGATCGAGGGCGACCGCTTCGTATTCTCGTCCGAGGTGCTGTTCCCACCCGGTTCGGCGGTTCTGTCCGAGGATGGCCGGCGCGAGGTCGCGAAAGTGGCGGGCATTCTGAGTGGGATTGCGGCGGACATTCCGCCCGAATTGAACTGGGTCATCCGGGTCGACGGTCACACGGACAATATCCCGCTGAACGGAACAGGACGGTATCGAGACAATTGGGAGCTCAGCCAAGGGCGGGCGCTGTCGGTCGTGCGCTACATGGTCGAACAGTTGGGCATTCCGCCGGAACGTCTGTCAGCAAACGGATTTGGAGAGTTTCAACCTGTCGATACGGCGGACACTCCGGAAGCGCGGGCAAAGAACCGTCGCATCGAATTGAAGCTGACCGAACGCTAAGCCAGTGTCAGCGCGGCCCGAAGCGGAAGCTGGGATCGGGTGTGCCCGCAAAACAGCGTGGAACAACCGGGTAGTCATCGGTCAGAAAATACGCGTAGGTGCCCGAAGGAAACTCGGTCGAAACGGTCATGGCGCCATTGCATTCATCGAGCGTTCCAAGCCCCGCCACGAACTCGTAGTCTTCGTTGAACGTTCCATCATGTCGTCCGTCAGGAGCGGCGCCGCCCGGGCGCTGTCCGGCCTTCAGCCGGTAGGAAGAGGTCATTTGCGTGACCTTGCCGCCCACCAAACCGGTTCGGGCGTAAATCGGAAACCCGTCCGCTGCATACCCGATCAACGGAGAGTGTTCTTTCGGTGACCAGCCCTGCATTTCGATCAGGCCGGTCGGCACCCCGTGATAGTGATATTTTCCGTTTGGTTGGACATGTGCGAAATTGGCATCGAGCCCAAGGGCGATCGCGCCGCCCAGGGCATTGTAGGACCAGCCTGACCAGGGATCGCCGTGCCAGAATTCAGCGGCCAGTGGGTCAAAGACGACCCCAGTCAGGGACACGCCAAAATTCCACCCCATGCGCAGAGGCGTCGGGGTTGCATTCGCCCTCGGAACAGCCGGCACGTTCAACTTGACCGACTGCTCGGCGATTTGATGGGGGTTGCCTTTGTTCGGAAAGCGACCGACCAGATGATTGGGGATGCCATTGCCGGTAATCGACAAGTTGCGGCCTTGTTCGGAGATATCTGACCTGTTGACGCCTGGGTTGACGGTCGCCGGTTCCAGGTTCAACGGTTCCGCACGGGTTTTGTCATGAAAGCGAAACCGATGCTGGGCAGAGGCGATTACGCCGACGACCGAGGCCGCGAAGGCGATGCTCCATATGACGGCGATTTTTCTGGACACTGCGCTGCTCCACTCCAAAGGCTTTGGTCTGAAACGTGGCGCGCAGCGGTTTCCGTCGCTGGGAACTTTCTTTTTGGCGAATACTTGCGGGAGAGGGGTGGCCTCTAAAGAAATCGCCCGGCAGAACTGACTGCCGGGCGACGAGACTTTTTCGATTGAACCGAGGTCTAGTCCGCGGTCAGCAGCGGCGGCTTGTCGCCCGAGATCCGCGGATTGTCGGGGCCGATAATCTCGAGATCCAGATCGCCTTTCTTGACCGAAACCCGCACAACACCGCCCTTGGCCAGCTTTCCGAACAGCAGTTCTTCGGCCAACGGTTTCTTGATGTGCTCCTGGATGACCCGGCCCAGAGGCCGTGCGCCCATCTTGTCGTCATACCCCTTGTCGGCCAGCCACTCGGCAGCCTTCGGGGTCAGGTCGATTGTGACGCCACGATCCAGCAGTTGCGCCTCAAGCTGCAGGACGAATTTCTCGACCACTTGCAGGATGACCTCTTTGGGCAGCGGCGCGAACGAGATTACCGCGTCCAGACGGTTGCGGAATTCAGGGGTGAACATCCGTTCGATTGCAGCGGTATCTTCACCCTCACGCCGGTCGCGGGCAAAGCCGATTGCGGCCTTGGCCTGTTCCTGCGCGCCCGCGTTCGAGGTCATGATCAACACCACATTGCGGAAGTTCACCGTCCGGCCGTTGTGATCGGTCAGCTCGCCGTGGTCCATCACCTGAAGCAGGATGTTGAACACGTCTGGGTGGGCCTTCTCGATCTCGTCCAGCAGCAGCACGCAATGCGGGTGCTGGTCAACGCCATCGGTCAGCAAACCGCCCTGATCAAATCCGACATAGCCCGGAGGCGCACCGATCAGACGGCTGACTGCGTGTTTCTCCATGTATTCCGACATGTCGAAGCGCAGCAGTTCCACGCCGAGTGTATCGGCCAGTTGCTTGGCAACCTCGGTTTTGCCCACACCGGTCGGGCCGGCGAACAGGTAGTTGCCGATCGGTTTTTCCGGCTCGCGCAGACCGGCCCGTGCCAGCTTGATTGCGCTGGACAGAGCCTCGATTGCCTGGTCCTGCCCGAACACCACCCGTTTCAACGAGTTCTCAAGGTCCTTCAGTACCTCGGCATCGTCCTTGGTGACGTTCTTCGGCGGAATGCGCGCGATCTTGGCCACCACGGCCTCGATCTCCTTGACGCCGATGGTCTTACGCCGCTTGCTTTCGGCCACAAGATGCTGGGCCGCACCGGCCTCGTCGATCACGTCGATCGCCTTGTCAGGCAGTTTGCGGTCGTTGATGTAACGCGCAGACAGCTCGACCGCGGTCTTGATCGCGTCGGCCGTGTATTTGATGTCGTGATGCTCTTCGAAATAGGGCTTGAGACCGCGCAGGATCTTTACGCTGTCCTCGACCGAAGGCTCGTTCACGTCGATCTTCTGGAACCGGCGCGACAACGCGCGGTCTTTCTCGAAGTGCTGGCGGAACTCCTTGTAGGTGGTCGAGCCCATGGTGCGCAGCTTGCCGCCCTGCAACGCAGGCTTCAGCAGGTTCGAGGCATCCATGGCGCCGCCCGAAGTTGCACCCGCACCGATCACGGTGTGAATCTCATCAATGAACAGCACGGCGTCTGGGTGATCCTCAAGCTCGGTCACCACGGCCTTGAGCCGCTCTTCGAAGTCGCCGCGATAGCGCGTGCCGGCCAGCAATGCGCCCATGTCCAGCGAATAGATGGTGGTGTTGGCCAGAACGTCTGGCGCGTCGCCTTGGACGATCTTATAGGCCAAGCCTTCGGCAATCGCCGTCTTGCCCACGCCCGGATCACCCACCAGCAGCGGGTTGTTCTTACGGCGGCGGCACAGAACCTGGATGCAGCGCTCGACCTCGTCGGCGCGACCGATCAGCGGATCGACGTCGCCGGCGCGGGATTTGGCGTTCAGGTCCACGCAATACTTGCCCAACGCGCTTTCCTTCTGGTCGGCGTCACCGGAGGCGTTCTGCGCTTCCTCTTCACCCTGATCGGCGCCGGTCACCGGACGATTTTCACCAAACGCCGGGTCTTTGGCGACGCCGTGGGCGATGAAATTCACCGCGTCATACCGCGTCATGTCCTGCTCTTGCAGGAAATATGCAGCGTTGCTTTCCCGTTCGGCAAAGATGGCCACCAGAACATTTGCCCCGGTCACCTCGGTCCGGCCCGAGCTTTGCACATGGATCGCAGCGCGCTGGATAACACGCTGGAACGCAGCTGTCGGTACGGCTTCGGACCCGTCGATGTCTGTCACCAGATTGGACAGATCCTCGTCGATGAACTCGACCAGAGAGCTGCGCAATTCGTCCAGATCCACGCTGCACGCCTTCATGACGCGCACCGCATCGGGTTCTTCCAGCAGCGCCAGCAGCAGATGCTCCAGCGTTGCGAATTCATGACGCCGTTCGTTTGCAGCCGCCAGGGCCGCGTGAATGGCTTGTTCCAGTGTGCTCGAGAATGAAGGCACGCGGGTGCTCCTCTGTATTGGGCCGGAAGGGGTTCGAGTATTGGCCGGATCCCCATCCCAACCATGACCTCATACTATTAGAGTTTGGTTGATCATGGCGCGGCTTCAAGGGTTTTCTTTCACTTGACAGTCACATTTAACGTGACCGTGGCCGTGAAGAAGTCCAATTAGGCATCAGAAGCGGTCTTTTCTACCCCGGATCTCGGCAAAAACGGCGACCGGGTCAGCCCCCACCATTCCAAGCTGTGCCTGAATCTTGGGATCAGTCGCGCGCAGGAACGGATTGGTCGCCTTTTCCACGCCCAGATTTGACGGCACGGTCGCGCGACCCTTTGCCCGTGCCTGATCGATCTCATGCACCCGTTGCTGCAGCGCTGTGTTGTAAGGATCGATGGTTACCGCAAATCGTGCGTTTGACTGGGTGTATTCGTGACCCGAGCAGACCGACGTCTCGTCGGGCAAAGCAGCGATTTTCGAAAGCGAGGTCCACATTTGCGCTGCGTCTCCTTCGAACAAGCGGCCGCATCCCAGCGCCATCAGGCTGTCGGCCGTGAACACCACCGCGCTTTTGGGCAAGTAATACGCCACATGTCCCACCGTGTGCCCCGAGACATCCAGAACCTCGACGGGTTCGCCCCCAATCTCGAACCGGTCACCGTCAGCCACCTGTTTGTCGAGGGGAGGAAGCCGGTGAACGTCGGCCGCCGCACCAATCACCTGTGCTGGGTGCTGCTCGAGGATGCCCGGCAAGCCGTCGACGTGATCCCAGTGGTGATGGGTCAGAAGGACATGGCTCAGGCGCCAGCCGCGTGCGGTCAATTCGGCCAGAATGGGTCCGGCCTCCGGAGCGTCGACCAGGGCTGTCTGTCCGCTTGCATGGTCATGTGCCAGAAAAGCATAGTTGTCGCTGAGACAGGGGATGGTGACGATCTCAAGAGGCATGGCCTTTTGCCCTTTCGTTGCTAGACTGCACTCAGCTAAGCCGATCGATCGGGTATCTGCAATGCATCTTGATGTGCAGGATCTTAGGAACTTCTACTACCGCAGCACGCTGGGGCGTGCGGCGCAGGCTGCCATTCGTGGCCGGCTGATCGAACTGTGGCCCGAGGCCAAGGGCCAGACGGTGGCCGGATTCGGCTTTGCGGTGCCTCTGTTGCGCCCTTATCTTGCGGACGCGCGGCGTGTCATCGGCCTGATGCCCGGACCGCAAGGGGTGATGCCTTGGCCCGCCGGTATGCAGAACGTGTCGGTGCTGACCGAGGAAACCCGGTGGCCGATCGAAACCGGTCATGTGGACAAGCTGGTGGTCATGCACGGGCTCGAGACCTCGGAACGACCCAGTCAACTGCTTGAAGAATGCTGGCGTGTTCTGGGGCCGGGAGGTCGGGCGGTGTTCGTCGTTCCCAATCGGGCCGGGCTTTGGTCCCGAACCGACCGAACGCCCTTTGGTTACGGACATCCGTATTCGGCAACCCAGTTGGAGAACCAGTTGCGCGCACATCATTTCGTGCCCGAGATGCACTGTTCCGCGCTTTACCTGCCGCCCTCGTTCCGGCGGTTCTGGCTGCGCTCGGGTGGGTTGATCGAAAAGACAGGGCAACGGATCCCGACCATCATGGCCGGTGGTGTTCTGATGGTCGAAGCCAGCAAGCTCGTGCGGCCACCAAGCGGCAGCGTGACCAAGGATGCTGAAAAACGCCCCATCAAAGCGTTGGACGGATTGCTGAAGCCGGCGTGAACTGGCGCGCATCCACAAGCGCGGGATTCCCGGAAACATGAGGGAAAAAGGCCACAGGAATCGCTAAAACAGGCAACTTGGTAACATTTTTCACGCCGGCGAATGGGTTCAAACCGTCGCAGTTTCCGTAACCAATTGAAAAGAAAGATTTTGTGGATAAAGCTGAGCCCGGCATAACATATTGCTAGGTGGCTTAGGCTCTGCTACATCCCCGGTGATTTTGATCCCCGCCCTTTCAGGACGGGGTTTCCTCACGCCCCCGGTTCAGCTGCCACACGCGAAATCGGGGCCTAAAATATCGGAAGGGTGGACGTGTCCGAACCAGCTTCGATTTCCACGGGCATAGCCAAACGCTATGCAACGGCGATCTTCGAGATCGCAAAAGAGAACAAGGACCTTGCAGGTCTGGAAACCGGCATCAATGACCTTTCGGCTGCATTGAGTGAAAGCGCGGACCTGCGCGAGGTGATCTCTTCGCCGCTGATCTCTCGGGCCGACCAGCAGGCGGCCATCACCGCCGTGGCCGACAAGATGGGGCTGCACCCGATCCTGCGCAACACGCTGGCTCTGATGGCGCAGAAGCGCCGTCTGTTCGTGCTGCCGCAGCTGATCAAGGTTCTGCGCGAAATGCTGGCTGACGAGCGCGGCGAAGTGACTGCCGAAGTTGCCTCGGCCAAGGCGCTGACCAAGACCCAGCTGGAGAAACTGTCCAAGACACTGTCCGAGCGCGTAGGCAAGGACGTGACCATCAATGCGACCGTCGATGAAAGCCTCATCGGTGGTCTTGTCGTCAAAGTGGGCTCGCAGATGATCGACAGTTCGATCCGCTCCAAGCTCAACTCCCTACAGAATGCAATGAAAGAGGTCGGATAAATGGGTATCCAAGCCGCAGAGATTTCTGCAATCCTGAAAGACCAGATCAAGAATTTTGGTCAAGAAGCAGAGGTGGCCGAAATCGGCCGCGTGCTGAGCGTCGGTGACGGTATTGCCCGTGTTTACGGCCTGGACAATGTGCAGGCGGGTGAGATGGTCGAGTTCCCCGGCGGCATCATGGGCATGGCGCTGAACCTCGAAGCCGACAACGTCGGTGTCGTGATCTTCGGCTCGGACCGTGACATCAAGGAAGGTGACACTGTCAAGCGCACCAACTCGATCGTGGACGTTCCGGTTGGTGACGAACTGTTGGGCCGCGTTGTTGACGGTCTGGGCAACCCGCTGGACGGCAAAGGCCCGATCAATGCCAAGCAGCGCGGCGTCGCAGACGTCAAGGCGCCGGGCATCATCCCGCGTAAGTCGGTGCATGAGCCGATGGCGACCGGCCTGAAGTCGGTTGACGCGATGATCCCGATCGGCCGTGGCCAGCGTGAGCTGATCATCGGCGACCGTCAGACCGGCAAGACCGCTGTGGCTCTGGACACCATCCTGAACCAGAAGGTCTACAACGAAGCCGCTGGCGACGATGAATCGAAGAAGCTGTACTGCGTCTACGTGGCCATCGGCCAGAAGCGTTCGACCGTTGCTCAGCTGGTGAAGAAACTGGAAGAATCCGGCGCCATCGAATACTCGATCGTCGTGGCCGCAACCGCGTCCGACCCGGCGCCGATGCAGTTCCTGGCACCTTATGCCGCAACCGCGATGGCTGAATACTTCCGTGACAACGGCCGCCACGCTCTGATCATCTATGATGACCTGTCCAAGCAGGCCGTCGCCTATCGTCAGATGTCGCTGCTGCTGCGCCGTCCGCCGGGCCGCGAAGCCTATCCGGGTGACGTTTTCTACCTGCACTCGCGCCTGCTGGAGCGTTCGGCCAAGCTGAACGAAGACTTCGGCGCCGGTTCGCTGACCGCTCTGCCGGTCATTGAAACCCAGGGCGGCGACGTGTCGGCCTTTATTCCGACCAACGTGATCTCGATCACCGACGGCCAGATCTTCCTGGAAACCGAGCTGTTCTATCAGGGCATCCGCCCCGCCGTGAACACCGGTCTGTCGGTTTCGCGCGTGGGTTCGTCGGCTCAGACCAACGCGATGAAGTCGGTTGCTGGTCCGGTGAAACTGGAACTGGCCCAGTACCGCGAAATGGCTGCATTTGCGCAGTTCGGTTCGGACCTCGACGCCGCAACCCAGCAGTTGCTGAACCGCGGTGCGCGTCTGACCGAGCTGATGAAGCAGCCGCAGTACTCGCCGCTGACCAATGCGGAAATCGTCTGCGTGATCTTCGCCGGTACCAACGGCTATCTCGACAAGATCGACGTTTCGGACGTTGGCCGCTACGAAGCGGGTCTGCTGGCGCATCTGCGCGGCAAGCATGCCGATCTGCTGCAGTGGATCACCGACGAAGATCCGAAGATCAAGGGCGAGGCTGCCGACAAGATCAAGGCTGCGCTGGACGAATACGCCGCAACCTTCGCTTAAGGAGACGCGGCGATGCCAAGTCTAAAGGACCTTAAAAACAGGATCGAGTCGGTCAAATCGACCCGCAAGATCACCAAGGCCATGCAGATGGTTGCGGCAGCAAAACTGCGCCGCGCCCAGGAATCTGCCGAAGCCTCGCGCCCCTATGCCGAACGGTTCAATGCCGTGATGGCGGGGCTGGCGGCGTCGGTCGGGGGCAGCGACAGCGCCCCCAAGCTGCTGCGCGGCACCGGCAGCGACGATGTCCACCTTCTGGTCGTCATGACGGCCGAGCGTGGGCTCTGCGGCGGCTTCAACTCGAACATTTCCAAGTTGGCTCGCGCCAAGGCGGATGAGCTGCGCGGCAAGGGCAAGACGGTCAAGATCCTGACCGTCGGCAAGAAAGGCCGCGACGCTCTCAAGCGTGAATATGGCGATATGTTCGTCGGTCACATCGACCTGAGCGAGGTCAAGCGCATCGGCTATGCCAACGCGCAGGACATCGCAAAGGACATCCTGTCGCGTTTCGACGCGGGCGAGTTCGACGTTGCAACGATCTTCTACGCGAAGTTCCAGAACGTCGTGACCCAGATCCCGACGGCCCAGCAGATCATCCCTGCCTCGTTCGAGGAGACCGAAGGGGACGACAGCGGCGCCGTGTTCGATTACGAGCCCAGCGAAGAGGCCATCCTGGCCGAATTGCTGCCCAAGGGGGTCGCCACGGCGATCTTCTCGGCTCTGCTTGAAAACGGGGCCTCGGAACAGGGTGCACGGATGTCCGCGATGGACAACGCGACGCGCAACGCGGGCGAGATGATCGACAAGCTGACGATCCAGTTCAACCGCTCACGTCAGGCCGTGATCACCAACGAGCTGATTGAAATCATTTCCGGCGCCGAAGCGCTGTAGAGACAAACCGGAGACGAAACATGGCGAATGCAAAAGGCAAAGTCACACAGATCATCGGGGCCGTCGTCGACGTGCACTTCGAAGATCAGTTGCCTGAAATTCTGAACGCACTTGAAACTGAAAACAACGGCAAGCGCCTGGTGCTGGAAGTTGCCCAGCACCTGGGTGAGAACACCGTCCGGACCATCGCGATGGACGCGACCGAAGGTCTGGTCCGTGGCGCGGACGTTGTCGACACCGGCGCACCGATCTCGGTTCCGGTTGGCAACGCCACCCTGGGCCGCATCCTGAACGTTGTCGGCGAGCCGATCGACGAAAAAGGCCCGGTCGAAGCGACGGAAACCCGTGCCATCCACCAGCCCGCGCCCGAGTTCGACGAACAGTCGACCGAGTCGGAAATTCTGGTCACCGGCATCAAGGTTGTCGACCTGCTGGCCCCCTACGCCAAAGGCGGTAAGATCGGCCTGTTCGGCGGTGCCGGCGTGGGCAAGACCGTTCTGATCATGGAACTGATCAACAACATCGCAAAAGTGCACTCGGGTTTCTCGGTGTTCGCGGGTGTTGGTGAACGGACCCGTGAAGGGAACGACCTGTACCACGAGATGATCGAATCGAACGTCATCAAGCCCGACAACCTGTCGGAAAGCCAGGTGGCCCTGGTCTACGGTCAGATGAACGAACCTCCGGGGGCGCGTGCCCGTGTTGCTCTGACCGGCCTGACCCTGGCCGAGCAGTTCCGCGACCAGTCCGGTACCGACGTTCTGTTCTTCGTCGACAACATCTTCCGCTTCACGCAGGCGGGCTCCGAGGTGTCGGCTCTGCTGGGTCGTATTCCTTCGGCGGTGGGCTACCAGCCGACGCTGGCCACCGACATGGGCGCCCTGCAGGAACGCATCACTTCGACCAAGAAGGGCTCGATCACCTCGGTGCAGGCGATCTACGTGCCTGCGGACGACCTGACCGACCCCGCGCCGGCAACCTCGTTCGCCCACCTGGACGCAACCACCGTTCTGAACCGTGCGATTTCGGAGAAGGGTATCTACCCGGCCGTGGACCCGCTCGACTCGACCTCGCGCCTGCTTGACCCCGCCATCGTCGGCGAGCGTCACTACAAGGTTGCGACCGACGTTCAGCAAATCCTCCAGCGCTACAAGTCGCTGCAGGACATCATTGCCATCCTCGGCATGGACGAACTGTCGGAAGAGGACAAGTTGACTGTGGCCCGCGCCCGCAAGATCGAGCGCTTCCTGTCGCAGCCGTTCGACGTGGCCGAAGTCTTCACCGGTTCGCCGGGTGTGCAGGTTCCGCTGGAAGTCACCATCGACTCGTTCGAGCGTGTCGTGGCCGGCGAATTCGACCACCTGCCCGAAGCGGCCTTCCTGATGGTTGGCGGCATCGACGAAGTGATCGCCAAAGCCGAGAAGATGGCCGCAGCAGCTGCCTAAGGAGTATCCCCGATGGCAAACACGATGCAATTCGACCTCGTCAGCCCGGAGCGGAGCCTTGCTTCGCTTCAGGCCAGCGCGGTCCAGATTCCCGGCGCGGACGGGGACATGACGGCGATGCCCGATCATGCCCCCACCATTACCACGCTGCGTCCGGGCATCCTGAAGGTCGAAGCGCCCGAAGGGTCCAGCGAATACCTGGTCACCGGCGGGTTTGCCCAGATCAACGGAGATGCCCTGTCGGTGCTGGCCGAAAAGGCCATCCCGGTTGACGAAGTGACCCGCACGCATCTGGACGAGCTGATTGCCGAGGCGCGCGCCTCGCACGAGGCCGCGAAGGAAAACGGCGAACAGACCATTGTCGACGAGGCAGCCAAGCTGCTGGCCGACATGGAAGCGCTGGGAACCCACATGAGCCTGTAACGGCTGATGCACTGTCAGAATTGGGAACGGCCCTGCTGCTGCGGGGCCGTTTTTTTGTCGTGATTTCGCCGAAAGGTCAGGATAAGTTGCGGAAATTCATAGGAATTGATGCGCAATGAAGAAATTCTTGACCCACCCGATCGGAATTGACCGAGGTGAAGAGGTTCTGTTCTCGGAATTCGCAGATGGCGGAGACATGTGGACGGGCGAGGGGCCGCGGGAACGACGCCGGCCCGTCACCTTCAGCCAACCCTTCCGGACCCCGCCCGTCGTGCAGATTGGAGTGTCCTTGTGGGATGTCGATACCTCATCGGCCTTGCGCGCCGAGCTGCTGTCCGAAAATGTTACAACCACGGGCTTTGATGCGGTGTTCCGGACGTGGTCGGACACCCGTATCGCCCGGATCCGTGTGGCATGGACCGCGATAGGGGAAGTTGCCCACGAGGACGACTGGGATATCTCCTGACCCGCCGTTCCCAGCGGGCGCTCCGTAATGATTTAGGGATCGATCATCGCCACGCGTTTCGCGTGCCGGCCGCCTTCGAATTCGGTGCTCAGAAAGGCATCGACAATATCCAGCGCCAATCCAGTGCCAACAACACGCGCGCCGATCGACAGCATGTTGGCGTCATTGTGCTGGCGGATCATGCGAGCAGAGAACGTATCCGAACAGACGCCGCAGCGGATGCCGGGAACCTTGTTTGCAGCCATCATGATACCTTGCCCCGTGCCGCACAGGACAATGCCCAATTGGCACTCGCCCGAGACGACGGCCTCGGCGGCGGCTTTGCCGTGCTTGGGGTAATCGGTGCTTTCGGGGCTGTCAGGGCCGAGATCCAGAACGTCCCAGCCTTGTGCCGCTGCAAAAGCGGCAACTTCCTTGCGCAGGTCGATGGCAGCGTGATCGCTGGAAAGAACCAGACGTTTGTTGGCGGTCATGGGAATGGCTTTCCGGTTTCTTCAGTCTGTGTGGTACAGGGATTCGTAGATCGGGATCAGGGTCTTGTCTTCGAACAGCGACGACACTGATGTGCCCTGCCAGATGTTCAGAATGGCCTGTGTGAAGATCGGGGCCGTCGGCACCGTGCGGATATTCTTGGCCTTCTTGATGTCTTCGGTCGGCATGATCGTGTCGGTCAAAACAAGCGATTTCATCACCGAGTTCGAGACGCGTTCAACAGCCGGGCCGCTCATGACGCCATGGGTGATGTACGAGTGAACCTCGCGTGCGCCGTTGTCTATCAGCACCTGCGCCGCCTTGCACAGCGTACCGGCCGTGTCGCATATGTCGTCGACGATCAGGCAGATCTTGTCCTTCACGTCGCCGATCACGGTCATCTCGGCCACTTCCCCGGCTTTTTCACGCCGTTTGTCGACGATCGACAGAGGAGCGCTGATCCGCTTGGCCAGCTCGCGGGCACGAGCCACACCGCCGACGTCCGGCGAAACCACCATCAGATCGTCCATCTGGTCGCGGAACTGGTCCTTGACGTCCAGCGCAAAGATCGGAGAGGCATACAGGTTGTCGACCGGCATGTCGAAAAACCCTTGGATCTGTGCCGCATGCAGGTCCATCGTCAGGATGCGTTCGATCCCGGCACCGGTCAGCATGTTGGCCACAAGCTTGGCGCTGATCGGGGTGCGCGCCTTGGTGCGGCGATCCTGGCGGGCATATCCGAAATAGGGGATAACCGCGGTGATCCGCGCCGCCGACGATCGGCGCAGCGCATCGGCGATGATCAGTAGCTCCATCAGGTTGTCATTGGCCGGGTTCGAGGTGGGCTGGATGATGAACATGTCCTCGCCCCGGACGTTCTCGAAAACCTCGACAAAGATCTCGCCATCGTTGAACCGTTCGACCCGCGCATCTACCAGACGCTGGTTGACGCCGCGGTGCAGGCTCATGCGGCGCGCGATGGTTTCGGCAAGCGGAAGGTTTGCGTTCCCAGCAATAAGCTTGGGTTCGTGATGTGTCGGCATCGGCTGAGGTCCCCGGGCAGCAGTGGCAATGTGACAGATTCGTGATGTTGACACCGCTTAGCATGGCCTTACGGTTCCGCAAAGGTAACTGGGTGGAGAAAGTGCACATGGCCGACATTGACTACTTTTTTGCGACACTGTCGCCCTATTCCTACCTCGCCGGGCTACGGCTGGAGGAGATCGCGGCCAAGCACGGCGCCACCATCGCCTACAAGCCGGTCGACATCATTGCGCTGTTCGGGCGCACCGGCGGCGTGCCCCCCAAGGACCGCCATCCGTCGCGCATCGAATACCGGGCGCAGGAACTGGTGCGTCAGGCCAAGAAGACGGGCCTGCCGTTCAACCTGCAACCTGCACATTGGCCGACCAACGCAGCGCCGTCCTCATACGCCATCATCGCGGCCATTCAGGATGGGTCGGGCGACGTGGGCAAACTGTGCCATTCTTTTCTGCGCGCCTGCTGGGCCGAGGACAAGGACATCGCGCAGGACGACGTGATCCGCGACTGTCTGGCCGGGGCGGGCTTTGATCCGGCGCTGGCCGACAGCGGACTGCTGGTCGGGGCCGAGACCTATGCGGCCAACCTCGAAGAGGCGGTGGACCGCGGCGTGTTCGGCGCGCCTTTCTACATCACGCAAGACGACCAAAGGTTCTGGGGGCAGGACCGGCTTGAGGATCTGGACGAGCATCTGGCCACGCTCAAAGCATGACCGTGGCCAAGGCCGTGCTGCCGCCCGTCCACGTTCGCACTCTTGGGGCGGGTGCCCGAAAGGTTCTAGCGCTGCATTGCACGATCGCGCATTCCGGTGCGTGGTCCGGTCTGGCCGTTGCCTTGGGCGATCAGGCAACGCTGATCGCACCCGACATGCTGTCGCACGGACGCAGTCCGGATTGGGGCGGGCAGGGGGATTTCTTCGACCTCACCACAGCCCTGTCGCGGGCGCAGCTGAGCGAACCGATGGACGTGATCGGGCATAGTTTCGGTGCGATGGTCGCCCTGCGGCTGGCCATCGAATACCCGGACCTTGTGCGCAGCGCCGTTCTAATCGAGCCGGTGTTCTTTGCGGTCGCCCACCAGGACGCGCCAGCGCTTGCGGCGCAGCACGCGGCCGAGTCCCAGCCCTACAAGGCTGCCCTCGCCGAAGGTGACGCGCCTCGGGCTGCCCGTCTGTTCAACCGCATGTGGGGCACGACCGACCGCAGCCCGCGCTGGCCGGACCTGCCGGAGCGGACCCGAAATGCGATGATCCGGGGCGTCGGCGTGGTCGGCGCGGTCGAGGGGCCGCTGTTCCGCGACACCACCGGCCTGTTGGCCCCGGCGGCCATGGGGCGGGCCGAAATGCCGATCCTGCTGCTGCATGGATCGGCCTCGCACCGGATCATGGCCGTGGTCAATGCCGGGCTGTGCACCCGCTTGCCCGATGCGCGGCAGGGCGTTGTCGAGGGGGCAGGGCACATGCTGCCCATCTCGCACCCGGACGAGACGGCCGCGCAGATCGACGCATTCTGGAGCGCCTAGAGCAGCGCCAGAAACCGGTCGATTTCCTCGGTCGGTGTCGACCAGTCGCAGACGAACCGGCAGGCCAGCATCTCGTCCTCGTCCGGGCCGTCCAGCGGGTCGCCCCACAGGTGATAGACGGCACCGGCCGCGTGCAGGCGCCTATGCAGGCTGCGGGGAAAGCTGGCAAAGATGATGTTGGCTTGGGGTTCATGCAGGAACTGCGCACCCGCAGCCCGCAGCCCATCGGCCAGACGCGCGCAATTGGCGTTGGCCTTACGGGCCGAGCGCAGCCACAGATCATCGCGCAGATAGGCCGCCATCTGGGCCGACAGATACCGGTGCTTGGAAAACAGATGCGCCCCGCGCTTGCGGCGCAACTCGAACTCCCAGGCCTTGCTTTCGTCGAAGAAGATCACCGCTTCGACCCCCATCAGCCCGTTCTTGGTGCCGCCAAAGCTGACCGCATCCACGCCCGCCTTCCACGTCATCTCGGCCGGGGAGCAGTTCAGCGCGACCAGCGCATTGGTGAACCGCGCGCCATCCATGTGGACGGGCAGGCCGAACGCCTTGGCGACCCCGCACAGGGCCTGCAGCTCGGCCAGCGAATAGACCGAGCCGCGCTCGGTCACCTGCGTGATCGACACTGGCCCGCGTTGTGGCCCATGCACGCCGCGTGTCTCTTCGGCGGCGATGGTGCGGCGCAGTGCATCCGGCTGCATCTTGTCGCCGCCCGGAACAAGCGTCAGCTTGGCACCGGTGTAGAATTCGGGCGCGTTGCACTCGTCCTCATGAATATGCGCGACGGGCGAGCAGAATACGGTCTCCCACGGCTGCGACAGGGTCGCCAGAGCCAGCGAGTTTGCCGCCGTTCCGGTCGCCACCAGATAGACCGCCGCCCCGGGCGCCTCAAAGATGGCGCGGATCCGGTCGCGCACCTCGTTCATCAGATCGTCGGCGCCATAGGCCATCTGATAGCCCTGATTGGCCTCGGCCAGCGCGGTCAGGACCTCGGGGTGGACGGGCCCGGAATTGTCAGAGGCGAAATGCATCAGGTTGGCTCCTCGATAATGTAGTCTTCCCACTCCTCCTCGGGGGTTTCGAATTCGGAAACGGTAAGTCCCTGAACCGAAACGCCTGCGGCGTGGACGCTGTCGGGCGACCCTGACAGCAACGGGTGCCAATCGTACAGGGGCTTGCCCTCCCACAACAGGCGGTAGGCGCAGGTCTGCGGCAACCAGTAGGCGTGTTCGTGTATGTTGTCCGGGCGCATGACGATGCATTCCGGTACGAACTGGTGGCGGATGTCATACTGGGTGCAGCGGCAGGTCGCGTCATCCAGCAGCCGGCAGGCGACACGGGTCAGGGCAACCTCGCCACTGTCCTCATCTTCAAGCTTGTTCAGGCAGCATTTGCCGCAGCCGTCGCACAGGGCTTCCCATTCGCGCGGGTTCATTTTTTGCAAGGGCTTGCGCTCCCAGAAACGCGGGGCTAGCCCGGCGCGGTCGATGGGATCCGTGCTCATGTCGCGGCCAGGAACTTGCGCGCGCGATCGCAGTCTTCGGTCATCTGGGCGATCAGAGCATCGAGGCCGTCAAAGGTCATCTCGGGGCGCAGAAATTCGACCAGGCCAACCGAGAGGGTCGCACCATAGAGATCGCCGGAGAAGTCGAACAGGAAGGTTTCGATATTCGGCACCTCGCCATGGAACATCGGCCGCACCCCGACCGAGGCCGCACCGTGATAGCTGCCGGCATGTGGGCCATCCAGCACGTCGACCAGAACCGCGTAGACGCCGAATTTTGGGGGGTGGATTCCTTCGATCGACATATTGGCCGTGGGAAAGCCCAATTCGCGGCCGCGCTGTTCGCCTCCGATCACCTCGCCTTCGATCCGGTGCCAGTGGCCCAGCATGGCCGCCGCGTCCCGCGGGCGGCCGTCGCTCAGGGCTTGCCGGATCGCGGTGGACGAGACCACGTGATCAGATTGCTGCATCAATGGGGCGATGGTGACACCGAACCCCATCTGCTGGCCGAACTGCACCATGTCCTGCGCGGTGCCGCTGCGACCTTTGCCGAAACAGAAATCTGCGCCGATCACCACATGGGCCAGACCCAAACCTTCGCAGATCACGTTGCGGGCGAACTCTTCGGGCGTCAGCCCGGCAAGCGCGGCGTTGAACGGCAGCTCGTAGAGTTTTTGCACACCCAGCTTCTCCAGCCGGTGCGCACGCGCATTGCCGCGCATCAGACGAAAGGGCGGGGCATCGGGGGTAAAATATTCGCGCGGGTGTGGCTCGAAGGTCAGAACGCCCAAGGGCGCATCGGGGCATGCCTTCCGGGCCAGATCGATCACCGACTGGTGGCCAATATGAACGCCATCGAAATTCCCGATCGCGGCGCTGGCGCCGCGGTCCTCTGGATCGACATACTTGTAGTCCCGGATGATCTGCATGTGGCTTGCCTAGCGGGACTATCCGCCGGGTTCAAGCGGCAGTTCCAGACCAGCGTCCAGCAGGGCGTCAAAAACTGCCGTCAGTCGAATTTCCGTGATGGAGCCAAAACCATCGCCTCGCCAACCAGAACCTTCTTGCCGTCTACTGCGCAATGGCAATCCAGCTTGACCCGGCGCTTGGCAAAGTCGATGTCGATGACCTTGACCTCGGCATAGACCATGTCACCGGGGCGGACCGGTGCAAGGAATTTGAGCGACTGGCCCATGTAGACGGTCCCATGGCCCGGAAGCTGCTCGCCGATCACGGCCGAGATCAGACCAGCTGTCAGCATCCCGTGGGCGATGCGCCCTTCGAAAATCGTATCGCGGGCATAGTCGTCATCCAGATGCACCGGATTCCGGTCGGTCGAGACCTGGGCAAACATCTCGATGTCTTCGTCCGTCACCACTTTGCGCAGGTAGCGGGTCATGCCCATTTCGATGTCTTCGATACAGATCGTTCCGCGTGGAAGATTGTCCAACATGTTGCCCTCACTATGCATCGGCCCGGCAACAAAAAATCACCAACGACCCAAGGTTGGCAACTTTATTACTTCGCAACTGCAGAAAATCAAGCGTTTTCTGCTTAGCGCAGGCGGCCGATCGTATAGGTTGGATTGATGTTTTCCTTGGAAATATAATCGCTTAAAGCGTCCGAATCCGGCTGGTGCGACGTTTTTGTTTCCGATGCGGCCAGACCGCCGCTGATGAACAGGGAATCAATTCCCTCTCCCATGCCGCCGGCTATGTCGGTATGCGGACCGTCGCCGATGGCCAGAATCTCGTCATCCGGCACGTCCGTTCCCAGCGCATGCAGGCGACGCCGGGCCAGATCATAAATGGGCGGGTGTGGTTTGCCGAAATACAGGCTCTCGCCGCCCATTTCGGAATAAAGCTTGGCCAGCGCACCGGCGCACCATTCCCGAACTTCGCCCCGATCGACCACGATATCGGGATTGGCGCACAACAGCTTCAGGCCTTTCTGCTTGGCATACAGGAAGTCCGGGCGGTTCACGGCCGGGTCGGCCATCGGGTCGAACGGGCCACAGCAGACGATCCCCTCGGCCTGGTCCAGCGGCACGCGTTCGATGTGGATCGGATGTTCCAGGATTTTCAGCGGCTCGAAGAAGCCGGCGTCGCGCTCCCACTCACCCATGAAATAGACTTTCTCGCCCACGGCCCCGCGGAACATGGCGGACCGGGCCGAGTCACCACTGGTCGCGATGGTGTCGTAGCAGTCCGCGGGGACGTTGAACTGTTTTAACTGCTCTGCAACCCCGGCACGCGGCTTCGGAGAGTTCGTCACCAACACCACTTTGCCGCCCCGGTCGCGATAGGCCTTCAACGCGGCAACAGCTTCGGGGTAGGCGGTGATGCCGTTGTGGACGCAGCCCCAAAGATCCACGAACAGCGCCTTGTAACGGTCGGAAATCTGGTCAAGCGCGGAGATGATCTGGGTCATGCGGGCCTCGGGCTGTTGAAACGGCGTTGCGCCACCTATGGCAAAGCTGGCCCCGCTTGACCAGAGGCAGCCGGGTGCTGGCCGTCATTCCTCGTCGCTCAACTTTTCGACATCCGGGGCCTGTTGCACGGTTTCGGTGCCAAGAATGACCTGCGCGCCGATGCGGGTCTGGTACCGGATGACGGCGAGATAGCCGGGGCCAAGTTCTTCCTGCAGAACGTCCACCAGTGACGTTTCCCGTAGGCTCTCGGGCAACAGCCCGGCAACGGACGAGACCTTGAATTGCGCCTCGGGCGGCAGATCTACGATCACCCAGACCTCGGCCCGTTTGCGCTTGGCATTCACGTCGATGCGGATGATCTCGACCGATACCGGGTCCGCCCAGTCGCGGATCGCTTGCGCAACCTCGGCCTCGGTACGGGTTTCCAGGTAACGGTTGTAGGTCGATTTTCCCAACTGGACCACGACGAGGGCCAGGAACGCCATGGTTATGACCACACCGGCAGTAAAGTTGAGCTTGCGCCGGCCCTTGCCGAATGCAACCGACCTTGCGGCATAGACGATATAGACCGCGCAGGCCGACAGAACGATCGCGCCAAGGTTGGTCGCGAACAAAAGACCCGCCTCGTAGGCGTCGGCGGGTTCCCCGAAATACAGCAGGATCCCGGACGCGGATAATGGCGGAACCAGAGACACGCCGATGGCGGCGCCGGGCAGCAGGCTCAGTTCGGCCTTGTTGATCTGAACGTATGCGCCGGCCACGCCGGCCGCGAGCGCCACGATCAGATCTTCGGTGCCCGGGTCGGTGCGGGCCAAGACCTGATCGGGGATCAGGATGCCGCGCGGGACATCGGCAAGATAAACCAGGATCCAGGCCATCATAACGCACAGAACCGCCGCAATGCAGACCGTCAGGGTCAGAACGAAAGCGCGTTTCAGCCAGCCCATGACCATCGCGGCCGCAATGCCCAGAATGGGTGTCATCAGCGGCGCGACCAGCATCGCGGCAATGACCACGGCGCCAGAGTTGCGCAGCAGTCCCATGGTTGCGATCATCACCGAAAGGGTCAGCAGCATGGCAAAGCGCCGCCAATAGGCAAGCCTGTCGCCGCCTTCGAACAGCAGAATGCTGCGTGTCGTGCTGTATTTCCGTGTGACCACCGTGTCCTGATCCACCCTGTCCCTGCGTCTAGCCTAGCAACGATTTGCCATCCGGCAAACCTTTCGACGCGCAAACAAAAAAGGCGCCCGGTGAGGGCGCCTTTCGCTGAACTGTGAGCGGGATCAGACCTTGAGGTTCGGAATGATCTGCTTCTTGCGGCTCATGATGCCCGGCAGAACAACCGTGTCGCCGGCCACCGAAGCGCCAAAGCTTTTCTCGGCAACCGATTTGACCAGGTCGTTCGGCACCAACAGGGTGGCCTCTTCGTTTAGGATGTCGACGACGAACAGCAGCACCTGGTCCACACTGTCTTCCTTGGCCACCTCGACCATCGACTGGGCCAAGCTATCCTTGCGGTCAAGCACCACGCCCGGCGCGGTGGTTTCCAGAACGGACACGCGGAACTTGGTACCGTCGACCTCGTATTCCTTGCTGTCCATGCGGATCAGTTCGGCGTCCGAGAAAGACGATACGTCCGATTTCGCGGCGAACATGTCGGCAGCATAGGCCGAAACATCCAGCCCCAGATCGGCGGCCAGCTTCTCGGCTACTTCGCGGTCATGCGCGGTGGTCGTGGGCGAGCGGAACTCCAGCGTGTCCGACAGGATGCAGGTCAGGGCCGCGCCCTTGACAGCCTCGGGCATCTTGGCGGCGTCGTCGCCCATCAGGTCGATCATGATGGTCGCCGTGCAGGCCAGCGGGCGCACGGTGATGTCGATCGGGCCTTTGGTCTCCAGCCCGCCGACCAGCTTGTGGTGGTCGATGATGGCGCGGATGTCGGCGTTGTTGATATTGGCCGGCAATTCGGCCGGGTTGTTTGTGTCAACGATGACGACGGGCGCATCGGTCTCGACATCCTCGATGATGCGCGGCTTGGGCAGGTCCCAGCGCTGCAGCATGAAGGCAGCTTCGGTGTTGGGTTCGCCCAGCAGGACGGCCTCGGCCTTTTCGCCTTTGACTTCGTTCAGATACCAGGCCCACAGGATCGGCGATCCGGTCGAGTCGGTGTCGGGAGATTTGTGGCCAAATACTTGGGTGGTCATGTCTGTTTCCTGCACATAAGGAGTTTGCGCGCCTTATAGGGTGGTCCATTGGCGTTGTCACCCGGCAGAAACAAGGCTGCGACGGTTGGTCTGACAGAAGCGCTGACCGCTCAGAACTGTGCGCGGCTCAGTTGATATCCGGCGCGTTCCAGCTGTTGCAGAAGTCCATGGTCTCCACCCAGATGACCGGCACCAACCGCGATCACCGCCGCCTGGTTTTCGATGGTCAGGATCGTTTCCATCCAGTTGTCGTTGCGTTGAACCAGAAGCTGGTCCTCGAATGCGGCCCATTCCTGTGCAAACACGTCAGGCGCCAGGCCCGAAGCCTCGCGCCCATATATCTTTGCGAATTGCAGGATTTCTGCGTGCTTCTCCTCGAAATATGCGGTGGCCATCGTCACCATGTGGTCATCGCCGGCGTCAAAGGCATCGACCATGCGCACCAAAGACTGCACCTGCTCTTCAAGCGTGTGGCTGTCGAAGATCGCGATCAGGTCGTCGATCTGTTCCAGAGAGTATTGCGGTTTGCCTTCAGCTTCGGCCAGTTCGGTCAGGCGCGCATCCATTCCCCGGTCTGCGTCTGGCACCTGGAGCATGCAGGGTGGCATACCCAGCATCATCGACAGGAACCAAGGGCGCAGTTTTGCGGCCATCCAACCGGGAATGCCGCGTGCCGAAAGCGCCTTGGAAATCACGGCCCAGTCCTCTTCGCTCATCAGATCGATCAGAGTTGGTCCCGAGTTGATCAGAACCGGGCTGAAATCCTTGGCCAGGTCTTGTTCGAAAGCGGACATGTCGGATTGGGTGATCTCGAAATAAAACGCGTCGGCCTCGCTCAACATCGGCGCCAACCGCTCGACCACCGGGCCCATTCGCGGATCGTTGACGTGCAATGTGCCAATCAGATGCAAAACGGTGTTGTCCTTCTGTGCAATCCAGTGATTGCCTTCGGGATATGCCATCTGACTGGTGGCCGCGTTCAATTCGGCCCGGGCCTCAGGCGTCATGTCTTGCCGCAAATCGCGCCCGTCACAGGCGGCATGGGCCACCATTGGATGCAGAGCAGCAAGCAGGGCAAAAAGAAACACGCGCATTGAGACCATTCCGATTGTGGCTGAAAGAACTTGGGAACAGATAGCCACGCCCGCCTACCGCGCGCAAGGCGTGTATCCGTATGGCGTTTTTCGGAAAAAACCATAGCATGGCGTCATGAACCGCGAACAGGATCTCTATCCTCCGATCAAGGCGCTATTGCAGCGGCAAGGGTACTCCGTGAAAGGAGAGGTGGGCGCCGCCGACATCGTGGCCGTCAAGCCCGGTTGTGATCCAGTGATCGTTGAATTGAAGCTGAGATTTTCGCTGGCCTTGTTCCACCAGGCCGTGACCCGGTTGAAGGTATCGGATCAGGTTTATGTGGCCGTCTGCAAGCCCACCGGCCGGTCGGCGCGCAGGGCGCTGCGGGACAACCTGTCCCTGTGTCGTCGGTTGGGGTTGGGTTTGATCACCGTTCGTGCGGATGGACAGGTCGAAGTCCATTGTGATCCCGGACCCTATGCGCCGCGAAAGAACAAGGCCAAAGCTGTTCGACTGTTGCGCGAGTTCGAGCGGTTGGAGGGGGATCCGAACTCGGGTGGGGCAACTCGGCACGGAATCGTCACTGCCTATCGGCAGGATGCCCTGAAATGTGCCGCGCATCTGGCCGAAAACGGGGCGACCAAAGGCGCCGAGGTCGCCAGTGCCACGGGCGTTGCGGCCGCGACGCGCCTCATGCGCGAAAACCATTATGGCTGGTTTGAAAAGGTGGCGAAGGGCGTCTATGAACTGTCGCCCTCCGGGACCGAGGGGCTGAAGCACTGGGCTTACAGCTGGGAAGACCCGACCTGACTTGGCCGGCCTCAGGTTGCGCGCGAAAAAAATTCCTCACCGATTGTTGACTCGCCGGAAATCACCCCCTAGCTATGCGTCGTTAGCACTCGACCAAGCTGAGTGCTAACACCCCGCAAGACTGCGGGGGGAGGAAAACAACCTTTGAGCCCAAGGAGCTGCAAAGATGGCATTGAAACCGCTTCATGACCGCGTGCTGGTTCGCCGTACCGAAAGCGAAGAGAAAACCGCAGGCGGCCTGATCATTCCCGACAGCGCAAAAGAAAAGCCCAGCGAAGGCGAAGTCGTTGCAACCGGCGAAGGCGCGCGGAAAGACAGCGGCGAGCTGATCGCGATGGCTGTGAAGCCCGGCGACAAGATCCTGTTCGGCAAATGGTCCGGCACCGAGGTCCACGTCGACGGCGAAGAGCTGCTGATGATGAAAGAAAGCGACATCATGGGGATCATCGAGTAACGCTCACGCGCTTGCTCTGATCTTCATTTCAAACACATTTCTCGAGGAGAAAAAGACATGTCTGCAAAGGACGTCAAGTTCGACACCGATGCCCGCAACCGCATGCTGAAGGGTGTGAACATCCTGGCGGATGCTGTGAAGGTGACCCTCGGCCCCAAAGGCCGCAACGTGGTTCTGGACAAATCCTTCGGCGCGCCGCGCATCACCAAAGATGGTGTTTCGGTCGCCAAGGAAATCGAACTGGAAGACAAGTTCGAGAACATGGGCGCGCAGATGGTGAAAGAAGTCGCCAGCCGCACCAATGACGAAGCCGGTGACGGCACCACCACCGCAACCGTTCTGGCTCAGGCCATCGTCAAGGAAGGCCTCAAGCAGGTTGCTGCCGGCCTGAACCCGATGGACCTGAAGCGCGGCATCGACATGGCAACCGCCAAAGTCGTCGAGGAAATCAAGAACGCTGCCCGCGAAGTCAAAGACAGCGACGAAGTTGCGCAGGTTGGTACCATCTCGGCCAACGGCGAAGCTGAAATCGGCCGCCAGATCGCAGACGCGATGCAGAAGGTTGGCAACGAAGGCGTCATCACCGTCGAAGAGAACAAAGGTCTGGAAACCGAGACCGACGTCGTCGAAGGTATGCAGTTCGACCGTGGCTACCTGTCGCCCTACTTCGTCACCAACGCTGACAAGATGGTCGCCGAGCTGGAAGACTGCATGATCCTGCTGCACGAGAAAAAACTCTCGTCGCTGCAGCCGATGGTTCCGCTGCTCGAGCAGGTGATCCAGTCGCAGAAACCGCTGCTGATCATCGCCGAGGACGTTGAAGGCGAAGCGCTGGCAACTCTGGTTGTCAACAAGCTGCGCGGTGGTCTGAAGATCGCTGCCGTCAAGGCTCCGGGCTTCGGCGATCGCCGCAAGGCAATGCTGCAGGACATCGCAATCCTGACCGGCGGTCAGGTCATCAGCGAAGACCTGGGCATGAAGCTGGAAAACGTCACCATGGACATGCTTGGCACCGCCAAGAAAGTGTCGATCACCAAGGACGAAACCACCATCGTCGACGGTGCTGGCGAGAAGGCCGAGATCGAAGCACGCGTTGCCCAGATCCGTACCCAGATCGAAGAAACCACCAGCGACTACGACCGTGAGAAGCTGCAAGAGCGCGTTGCCAAACTGGCAGGCGGTGTTGCTGTTATCCGCGTCGGTGGCATGACCGAAGTTGAAGTGAAAGAGCGCAAGGACCGTGTGGACGACGCTCTAAACGCAACGCGCGCCGCCGTTCAGGAAGGTGTCGTCGTGGGTGGCGGTGTTGCCCTGGTTCAGGCCGGCAAGGCTCTGGCCGATCTGAAAGGTGTCAACGCCGATCAGGACGCCGGTATCAACATCGTTCGCAAGGCCATCGAAGCGCCGCTGCGTCAGATTGCTGAAAACGCAGGTGTCGACGGTGCCGTCGTTGCCGGCAAGGTGCGCGAGTCCTCGGACACCGCCTTCGGCTTCAACGCTCAGACCGAAGAATATGGCGACATGTTCAAGTTCGGCGTGATCGACCCGGCCAAAGTGGTGCGTACCGCTCTGGAAGACGCAGCCTCGGTTGCAGGTCTGCTGATCACCACCGAAGCCATGGTTGCCGACAAGCCCGCCAAAGAAGGTGCAGGCGCCGGTGCTGGCATGCCCGACATGGGCGGCATGGGCGGCATGATGTAAGACGGCCGGGTTCGCGTCAGCGAATTCAGACAACCCGCAAGGGAAAGTCTTACCGAAAATTTCAGCGGGGTCGCCTTCGGGCGGCCCCGTTTTGGTTTATTTCAGTAATCTGCGGGGTTTCGGCCGGCGCTGCTTGCAATTCTGGGGATCGCCGCAACCGGTCACGCGGAAGCGCAGGAAAGCGGGTGTCCATTGTGTGCAGACACGATATTGGTTGGGCATGCAGCTGTTTCTTCTGACCGCCCTGACAATGTGTGCCTTTGCGGCCAATTCCATCCTGAACCGGTTGGCCGTGGAGAGCGGAGCCAGCGACCCGGCAAGTTTTGCCGTTGTTCGTGTGCTCTGTGGTGCGCTCGTTCTTTGCGCTTTGGTCGTGTCGCGGGGTGGCACCCTGCGGGTGTTCGACAGGCGCCGAGTGATCGGAGCAGGCTCCTTGTCGCTTTACATGGTCGGGTTCTCGGTGGCCTATCTGTCACTTGATGCGGGATTGGGCGCCTTGATCCTGTTTGCGGTGGTCCAGATCTCGATGTTTCTGGCCGGCGCCCTGACTGGGGCGATCCCGACTTTTCGACAGGTGGCTGGGGCAGCAATTGCAATGGTCGGATTGGCCTGGGTGCTGTGGCCAGGCGCTGAGGCGCGTGTGGACCCGACAGGGGCAGCCTTGATGGCCGCCGCAGGGGTCGGGTGGGCTGCGTATTCGATTGCTGGTCGGTCCGAGCCCGATGCGCTGGCGGGAACGGCCTCGAACTTTGTGGTGGCCCTGCCGGTGACCGCTGGCATTTTGATCGCCGGCGCTCCGGCGTGGAACTTGACCTGGGCGGGTTTGGGGCTGGCGGCCGTATCTGGCGGCGTAACCTCGGGGTTGGGGTACGCCCTGTGGTATCGCCTGCTGCCCCAGTTGGCGCCCGCGGTTGCAGCCGTAGTGCAGCTGAGCGTCCCGGTGATTGCGATCATTGCAGGTGTGGCGCTGCTCGGCGAGCAACTGAGCCTGCGGCTGATGGCAGGGGCAGGGTTGGTTGTGGGCGGTATTGCATTGGCAGTTATGCGCGTGAGGCGGCGCTAGGTCTTTCCTCTCTGAAGAATAGCGATTATCTGGCAGCCATGCGGATCCTGTTTTTCATATTGCTTTTCCTGATGCCGATCGCCGCGCAGGCAAAATGCGTTGTCCTGCTGCATGGGCTTGCCCGGACCGAAGCATCGTTTTCGGTCATGGAGCAGTTGTTCAAGGTGCACGGGTACACCGTTGTGCGGCCGGGTTATCGCTCGACGGATCTTCCGATTCCGGAACTGGCCGACCGGACCATACCCGAGGCGTTTGCGGCGTGCGGAGATGACACCGTCAACGTTGTCGCGCATTCGATGGGGGGTATCCTGTTGCGCTACTGGCTGCAGGATCACCATCCGCAGAATCTGGGCCGCGTCGTCATGCTTGGCCCGCCCAACCAAGGCAGCCAATTGGTCGATGAACTGGGCGATTGGGAAGTGTTCGGTCTGTTGAACGGCCCCGCCGGCCTGCAGCTGGGTACGGGTCCCGAAGGTATTCCGCGTCGCCTGCCGCCGGTGGATTTCGAACTTGGGGTGATCGCCGGAGAAAACTCCTTGAACCCGGTCTTTTCGTCGCTGGTTGATGGGCCGGATGACGGCAAAGTCGCTGTCGAAGAAACCAAAGTCCAGGGCATGACCGACCACATCGTGCTGCCGGTGACGCATACGTTCATGATGAACAACCCGCAGGTCATGGCGCAGGCTTTGCACTTCATCGAGTTCGGTGAGTTCGATCCCAACATAACCTGGCTGGACGGTGTGATGGACATCATTGATGAGATCTGCATCGGAGAGGACTGCGCCGAACCCGCCTCGGAACCCACGCGATGACCGCATTGGAGCTGACCTTTTCCGGGGCGCAGGTTCTGCACCCTGATCGCGGACTTGTCGGTAACGATCTCTCAATCGCGGACGGCTTGATCCAGGAGGGCAGCGGTGCGCCGGTCGTTGATCTGAGCGGCTATCTGATCCTGCCGGGCATCATCGACCTGCACGGGGACGGGTTCGAGCGTCACATCGCCCCGCGCCGGGGGGCCATGAAGCAGATGGACGAGGGCATCCGCGCCGCCGAGGCCGAACTGGCAGCCAATGGCATCACCACCGCCGTGCTGGCGCAGTTCTACAGCTGGGAGGGCGGCGTACGCGGCCCAGAGTTCGCCGCCGACGTGTTCCGCGCGATCGCGGCGGTGAAGGGCAGCGTGGTCACCGACCTGATCCCGCAGTTGCGGTTCGAAACCCACCTGCTGGATGACTATGCCGACCTGCCGGGGCGCATCGCCGACTGGCAGGTGCCCTATGTCGTGTTCAACGATCATCTGCCCCATGACCGTCTGGCGCAGGGGCGTACCCCGCCGCGTTTGACCGGGCAGGCGCTCAAGGCTGGTCGCAGCCCCGAGGCGCATCTGAAGATGCTGCAGGACATGCACGCCCGCACCTCCGAGGTGCCAACTGCGCTTGATACGCTATGCGCGGCGCTGGCCCAAAAAGGCGTGCGTCTGGGCAGCCATGATGACGCCACTACAGAGGCCCGTTCCCACTGGCGCGCGCGCGGCGTGGATATCGCCGAATTTCCCGAAACGCTCGAGGCGGCCGAGGCTGCCAAGTCCGCGGGGGATCACGTCATTCTGGGCTCGCCCAACGTGGTGCGGGGCGGATCGCACAAGGGCAATGTTAGCGCGCTGGATCTGATCGCCATGGGGCTGTGCGACGCGTTGGCATCGGACTACCACTATCCCAGCCCGCGCAGGGCGGCGCTGATGCTGATGAAATCGGGGCTGATGGATCTGGCGGGCGCGTGGGCGCTGGTGTCGTCGGGGCCCGCGCGGGTGCTTGGCCTTGAGGACCGCGGGTCGCTGCACCCCGGCAAACGCGCCGATCTGGTCATTCTGGACGCTGAAACGCAGCGCGTGGCGGCCACCATCGCCGGCGGCCGGGTCAGTTTCCTGTCGGGGGATGTTGCCGGGCGGTTCGTCGCCGCGGCGCGCTAGCGTTTGATCCGGTTGAAATGGCCCATTTTGCGGCCCGGCTTGACCTCGGCCTTGCCGTACAGGTGCAGGGCCACGTCGCGCTGTTGCGCAAGCTCGGGCACGCGGTCCATGTCGTCGCCGATCAGGTTCTCCATCACCACATCCGCGTGACGCTGCCCGTCGCCCAGAGGCCAGCCGGCTACGGCGCGGATATGCTGCTCGAACTGATCGACTGCACAGCCGTTCTGCGTCCAGTGGCCCGAGTTGTGAACGCGCGGCGCGATCTCGTTCACGATCAGGCCCTGCGGCGTCACGAACAGTTCGACCCCCATGACGCCGACATAGTCCAGCGCATTCAGGATATTCGCGGCCAGCAGCACCGCGTCGGTCCGCAGGGCAGGGGACAGGCGCGCGGGCACCGTGGTCGTGTGCAGGATGCCGTCGCGATGCACGTTCTCGCCGGGGTCGAAGCAGGCCACCTGGCCGTCCAGCCCGCGGGCGGCGATGATGGACACCTCGTGGCTGAAATTGACGAAACCTTCCAGGATCGCGGGTGCGCCTTGCATGTCGGCCAGCGCGGCCCGGGCGTCCTCGGGCGACTGCAGCCGTGCCTGCCCTTTGCCGTCATAGCCGAAGCGGCGGGTCTTGAGGATCGCCGGCGTGCCGATCCTTTCGATGGCGGCCTGCAGGCTGTCCAGGTCGGTCACATCGGCAAAGGGGGCGGTGTTCAGGCCCAGGCCTTGCAGGAATGTCTTTTCGGTCAGCCGGTCCTGACTGACCCGCAGCGCCTCGCGTCCGGGGCGGATGGGACGGTGCGATTCCAGAATGTCCAGCGCCTCGGTCGGGATGTTTTCGAACTCGTAGGTGATGACGTCGACGGATTGCGCAAAAGCGGCCAGCGCCTCGGCATCCTCATAAGGTGCGGTGGTCACGCGATGCGCCACCTGGCCCGCGGGCGGGTTGGCGCCCGGCTCGAAGATATGGGTCACGAAGCCCAGCCGCGCCGCAGCCATCGACAGCATCCGCCCCAGCTGGCCGCCGCCCAGAATTCCGATCACTGCGCCGGGCTGCAAGGGGTTACTCATCGCGGGGCTCCTCGGGGATCGAGTCCGACAGCGCCGCGCGCCAAACGTCCAGCCGGTCGGCCAGGGCTGAGTCTTGCAGGGCCAGAATAGCAGCGGCCATCAGGCCGGCATTGGCGCCGCCGGCCGATCCGATGGCCATGGTCGCAACCGGGAAACCCTTGGGCATCTGCACGATGGAATAGAGCGAGTCGACACCGGACAGCGCCCGCGTCTGAACTGGAACGCCGATCACCGGCACCCGCGTCTTGGACGCCATCATCCCCGGCAGATGTGCGGCACCGCCAGCGCCGGCGATGATTACCTGAAGCCCGCGCTGCACGGCGGTCTTGCCGTACTCCCACAAACGATCCGGCGTGCGGTGGGCCGAGACGATCTTGGTCTCGTAGGCCACGCCCAGTTCGTCCAGTATCTCTGCAGCGCCTTTCATGGTGGGCCAGTCCGACTGGCTGCCCATGATGATTCCGACCTTGATCTCGCTCATCCGCCCTGTTCCCCGCCTGCGTTAGGAAGCGCGCACTATAGTGAAATCCGCTTGCGTGGCAATGCGGTTGAGCGCGTCCGGTCAGGCGATGATGTCAGGGGTCAGGCGATCCTCGATCAGCCGGATGATATCCTTCAGGCGCAGCTTCTGCTTCTTCAGTCGTTTCACCGTCAACTGATCGGCGGTGCCGGTCGCCTCAAGCGCCTTGATCGCCTCGTCCAGGTCGCGGTGCTGCTGGCGGAACACCTCCAGTTCGACGCGCAGAACATCGTCGGTTTTCATCGAAATGTCGGTGGGCGCGTTCATGGGCGACTCATGTGTGGCTGGTGGTGCGTGTTACACAAGATAGTGCGTTCAAGTGAATCCGCCTAGACCTTGTGGAGACACACGTTTCATCCCATATTGTCTTGTGCGCAGCTGCCGTTACGGGGCCGCGCATCACGTCGCTTTGACAATGAAGGACGAGAAAACGTGTCAAAACTTACTCTTGGCTCATACCCGCATCTTCTGGGGTTCGAGCAGCTGGAACGCCTTCTGGAACGGTCCGCAAAGGCCGGAAACGAAGGGTATCCGCCCTACAACATCGAACAGACGTCGGATCATTCGTATCGCATTACCTTGGCCGTGGCCGGGTTTGCCGAGGATGACCTGTCGATCACCATCGAAGATCGACAACTGGTGATCCGGGGCCGTCAGCGCGACGACAGCGAGGGGCGCGTGTTCCTGCACCGCGGCATCGCGGCCCGTCAGTTCCAGCGCATGTTCGTGCTGGCCGACGGTGTCGAGGTCGGCGAGGCCATCATGGAAAATGGCCTTCTGCATATCGACCTGACCCGCGCCGTGCCCGAAACCGTTGTGCAGACGATCAACATAAGGAAGGGGTAAGCCATGAATACACCGTATGAAATCAACACCGAAGGCAATCGGATCGTCTATGTGAAGGCTGTGAACGTGGCCAACCTGCCGCACGAGGTGCGCACGCAGGTGGGTGATCTGGATCATCTTTATGCCGTTCACGATTCAGATGGGCAGCAACTGGCGCTTGTCGCCGATCGAAAGCTGGCCTTCGTACTGGCGCGGCAGCATGACCTGTCTCCGGTGGCTGTGCACTGACACGGCCACAGACCGATTCGGCGTGACAAGCGGAGCGTGAGGCGTCAAACATGCCACCCGCGGGTTTGCATTCCCGGCACTTTCTGACTGCAGACATGAGAGGGCGCATGAGCTGGTTCGATTTCGATTGGGTGGATGCCTTCAGCGACACGGCATTCGGCGGAAATGGCTGTGCAGTCGTGCATGGTGGCGCGCATTTGCCGGAAACAGTCTGCACGGCATTTGTCCGCGAGACGTCTTTGGTCGAATGCACGTTTACCGGCCCATCGGATGTGGCGGATATCCGAGTGCGGTATTTCCTGGCCAGCCGTGAAATTCCCTTTGCCGGACACCCGACCATTGCGACCGTGGCAGCCATGCGCACCCGTGGAATGATATCTGGTGACGCACTGACGCTGGAAACCGGAGCAGGGATCGTGTCGATCCAGCTGCAAGGCGACCAGATCGAGATGACCCAGATCGCGCCCGAGTTCGGCACGCGGGTGCCAGAAGACCTTGTTGCCGCTGCGATCGGCCTACCTGCAAGTGCGATCATTTCCCCGCCGCAGATGGTTTCGACTGGGCTTCCGTTCTGCATTACAGTTCTGCGGGATCACGCAGCCTTGCGCGCGGCACAACTGAATGTGGATGCGCTGCAACGGGTGGCGGAAACTGCCGGATATGCCGGCTCGGACATGGCCGAACCCTTTCTGGTGACCCTGCAGGGGGCCACGGCTCAAGGGGATACGTTCTCGCGTCTGTTGCTGGCACCGCCCAGCCCGCCCGAAGATCCGTTCACCGGCTCCGCCACCGGCGCAATGGCGGCTTACCTGTGGAAATACGGGCTGATGCCGAAAGACAGCTTTATCGCCGAACAGGGCCACGACATGGGCCGTCCCGGCCAGGCGACCGTAACGCGGGTCGGGCCAACGGATGCGATGACGGGCATCAAGGTTGCCGGGCGCGGGTTCGTCCTGATGCGCGGACAGACCGACCTGCCGGACAGCCTGCAATGACCGAACCTGCGATCGCGATTCTGCCCTATGGCCACCGTCTGGGGCCGAAACTGGCCTCGGTTCCGCTGGCAGATCTGAATTGGCCGCTGGGCTGCCCCGAGCGCCTGTCAGGAAAGACCGTTGGTGACCTCGCGCCCTCCGACCACCTGATCATGTATCCCAATTCCACTGTACACCTGCGCCTGCGACGCGGCACGCGGGCTCGGATATCGCTGATGATGGGCGAGCCATCGGCCATACATGGCAAGCACGATCGGATGCTGCGCTGGACCTGGCGGCGTTTTTTCCGGGTGTTCACCTTTCACGACGTATTGCTGAACAGCCTGCCCAACGCGGTTTTCCTGCCCTACGGCGTGACCCAAGTTCCCGAGTGGCAGGATCTGAGCGTCGTCAAGACGCGGTCATGTTCGCTGATCGCGTCGGCAAAGCGCGATCTGGAGGGGCACCAGCTGAGGCACAGGCTGATCGATTGGGCCCGCGACACAGGCGCTGACATCGACATCATGGGCCGCGGCTATCAGCCGTTCGAGAACAAGTCAGACGGGTTGGCACCTTATCGTTATTCGGTCGTCATCGAAAACGTGCGCGAGAGGAACTACTTCTCGGAGAAGCTGATCGACGCCGTTCTGTGTTCGACAGTCCCGATCTATTGGGGGTGCCCCAATATCGGCGACTTCCTCGATACCGAGGGGATGATCCTGTGCGAAACCGAGGCAGACATCCAGCAGGCCGTGCAGATGCTGTCGGTGGAAGACTATGAAAAACGCCTGCCATATCTGCGGGCGATGCAGCCGCAGGCCGCCATCTATGGAGAGTTCGAACTGAGGGCTGCCGAGGCCCTGCGGGATCAGCTTTCAGCAGGCTGACTGTGCCGAACGCGCGCTTTGGCTGTGCCGCAGTGGGTCAGTGCCTCGAGACACGTTCCAGGTAATCGATCGCGTCCTGCAATTCCTCCAGAATGTCATACCAGCCATCCACGTCGTTCAGCCGGCGGAACTCGGCTTTGACCGAGTCGTGGTGCATCATGTCCTTGGCCTCTTTGAGACTGTCGCGCGCCGAGTCTGGCTCCATGTTGCCGGCAGCGGTCTTGGCCGCATCGATGACCTCAAGTATCTGGCGAAGACGGGTCGTGCCGGGCGTCGGCGGAACCGGTGGCACGACAAGCCCCAAAGGGTGATCCTGGGGTGGCGGCTGCAGTGTATCCAGCGCCTTTTGAATCTTGGCTTTGATCTTGTCGCATTCCTTCACCCAATCCGCGTAGGTGCGGATCGATTTCAGAAGGTCCAGCAGCCAGTCTATGGGGATAAATGGTGTCAGGCCCCCTGCCATAGCCGGCGAAGCCATCAACGCCGGAAGTTGCAACCGGGAAAACTGGGCGATCTTGTAGTCGGCAATTACCGCTGCGCGATTGTCTCCCGCAAACATGGCTCCGCCATCGTCGGTATTTTTCTGAGTTGCCATATGTTCACCCTCCCAAAGGATGCAGACAAATTATGTCTGCTCAAAACATGCGAAATAGTAGCATTTTTTGGATGAAACGTCGAACGCCGCCAATCTTCGCGGATGGAAGGGGGGTGTTCAAAGCAGTGTTCTGGAAATGAAAGACCCCCGGAGATGTCTCCAGGGGTCAGTGTTGACAGCAGTTGGCTGTGGCTCAAGATCCGGCAATCAATCCCATGCTTTCCAGCTTCAGCAGAACCTGGTGGGCGCAGTTGTCCACGTCCACATTCTCGGTCTCGACGCGCAGTTCCGGGTTTTCCGGCACGTCGTAAGGGTCCGAAATACCAGTGAACTCTTTGATCTTGCCTTCACGCGCCAGCTTGTACAGGCCCTTGCGGTCGCGGCGCTCGCATTCCTCGATGCTGGTGGCCACGTGAACTTCGCAGAACGCGCCGAACTGTTCGATCTCCTCGCGCACGGCGCGGCGGGTGGTGGCGTAGGGCGCGATCGGGGCACAGATGGCGATGCCGCCGTTCTTGGTGATCTCGGAGGCCACATATCCGATGCGGCGGATGTTCAGGTCCCTGTGTTCCTTCGAGAAGCCCAGTTCCGAGCTGAGGTTCTTGCGGACAATGTCACCGTCCAGCAACGTGACGGGACGGCCGCCCATCTCCATCAGCTTGACCATCAGAGCGTTGGCGATGGTCGATTTGCCCGAGCCCGAGAAACCGGTGAAGAAGACGGTAAAGCCCTGCTGGCTGCGCGGCGGATAGCGGCGGCGGAGCTGCTCGACCACCTCGGGGAACGAGAACCACTCGGGGATCTCAAGCCCCTCGCGCAGACGGCGGCGCAGTTCGGTGCCCGAGATGTTCAGGATCGTGACGTTGTCGCGGTCCTCGATCTCGTCCGCGGGTTCGTACTGGGCGCGTTCCTGCACATAGACCATATGTTTGAAATCGACCATCTCGATGCCGATCTCGTCCTGGAATTTGCGGAACAGGTCCTGGGCGTCATAGGGGCCGTAGAAATCTTCGCCCTGGCTGTTCTTGCCGGGGCCGGCATGGTCGCGGCCGACGATGAAGTGGGTGCAGCCGTGGTTTTTGCGGATCAGGCCGTGCCAGACCGCTTCGCGCGGCCCAGCCATGCGCATCGCCAAGTTCAGCAGGCTCATGGTGGTGGTCGAGGCCGGGTATTTGTCCAGCACCGCCTCATAGCAGCGCACGCGGGTAAAGTGATCGACATCACCGGGCTTGGTCATGCCCACAACCGGGTGGATCAGCAGGTTGGCCTGCGCCTCACGCGCGGCGCGGAAGGTCAGTTCCTGGTGTGCGCGGTGCAGCGGGTTGCGGGTCTGAAAAGCCACGATGCGGCGCCAACCCACCTTGCGGAAATAAGCGCGCAACTCGTTCGGGGTGTCGCGGCGCGCCTTGAAATCATAATGCACCGGCGGCTGGATGCCGGTCACGGGGCCGCCCAGATAAACCTTGCCTGCCACGTTGTGCAGGTAGTTCACGGCCGGATGCGCATCATCATCGGCACCGAACACCTTCTCGGCCTCACGTGATTTGTCCGGGGTCCAGCGGTCGGTAACGGTCATGGTCGCCAGGATCACGCCTTCCTGGTCGCGCAGCGCAATGTCCTGACCCAGTTCGATCTGATCGGCGAAATCTTCGTTCACATCCAGTGTGATCGGCATCGGCCAAAGGCTTCCGTCGGCCAAGCGCATGTTTTCGACGACGCTGTCATAGTCTTCCTGACTCAGAAAGCCCTTTAGCGGGTTGAACCCGCCATTCATCAGCAATTCCAGATCACAGATCTGGCGCGGGGTCAGGTCCCAGCTGGTCAGGTCGGCGGCTTCGACTTTCAGCTTTTGGGCGGACTCATAGGAAACATACAGTTCTGGGATCGGAGCCAGGTTACTCAACATCGTCATCGCAATACTCTTGAGGCAGTGTGGTCAGTCAGTGATTCAGGTGCATTTCCGGGCCATGTGCCCCGGTCGTCAGTCGAAGTCCATATACATTCATGAAACAAAGGAGGATATGCGCGGTTTTTCCCCGGAATGGAAGGTTTTTCCGGGCCGGAGCCGAAAAAGCGACGAAAATCCCGCCGGATGGGGACAATATCGTCAACCGGCGACGATCTGTTCTGGTGAGGTCAGAAGTTGGTCCAGATCCAGAGCGCGCTCGACGGGCAGGGCAGGGACGGACTCGGTTACGCCCCGCAGTTGGAACAGACGCAGGTCAAGCCCATCGGTCTCAAACCCGGCCGCGCGCAGCACGGCTTCCGAGACCAACAGCTCAGCCCCGAGCGCCTTGGTTTCTCCTTCCAGCCGACTGGCGACGTTCACGGCGTCACCGATGATGGTCCGCGCGGCGTGGCCGGCAGCGCCGATCTCTCCCAACACAAGGTCGCCCAGGTGCAGGCCCATGCCGATGCGGATCTCGGGGCTGTTTTCCTGGGACAGCTGCTGGTTGAACTGCGCAAGCGCATGACTGATGTCGATCGCAGCTTTCAGGGCAGAACGGGCCGAGCTGGACGTGTCGGGTGTTTCGAACACGGCCAAAAGGCCATCGCCCATGTATTTGTCGACGACCCCGCCGTCTGCGGTAATGGCTGGAACAATGGCGTCAAAGAACCGGTTCAGCAGGAACACGATGTCATAGGGCAGTTGCCCCGTTGTGCGCGCAGTAAACCCGCGCATGTCCAGAAAAAGCACGGCCAGTTTTCGCTCTTGCCCCTGACTGGCATGCGCCCGCTGACGTCCACCATCCGGCCGGAAAACGCGGAAAACCGTCAAGGGGCTGGAAGGGCGGACCTGGCAGGCTAGGCGCGTGCGCTGTGTGGCCCCCACGGCCTTCAGGCTGCGGGCTTCGACCTCGCTGGGCGGTGGCAGTGACTCGGCGCCATCCTCGACGATGACGCGGCAGGTCGTGCAGCGCCCCCGGCCGCCGCACAGTGCAGTATGCGGAATACCGTTGGCTTGTGACATCTCAAGCAGGGTCATGCCTTTCTCTGAGGTCACTTCCGGCCCATCGACATATCTGACGCGCACCGAGTGTCGTCTGCGCCAAAGCTTGCCTCCGAAATGGAACGCAAGAGCTGCACCAAGCGCGATCCAGAAGGCGATCAAGGCGTTGTCCTTGACGCTGAACAAAACCTGGAACTCTTCGGGGCCGGGCCAGTTGTAATGCTCAATATACTGTTCGCGTAGATCCGGATCCGCAAAATCCATCCAGATGCGCCGCCCTTCGGTCAGCAAACCGGCCAGGGCAAAGCTTGGGATGAAGACGGCAACTCCGATCAGATAGGGTACGGTTTGGCGCCACCACGAAGTCAGTCGCAGCCAGATATGCAGTCCGATGCACCCGTGTATCCAGACGATCAGCATCAGCAGACTTTGCATCCAGATGGCCGAATTTGGCCACATCAGAATGATGATGTAGCCCATCTCGTCATTCACGTCGAAAACCTGATGCGCATAGCGTGTCTGGACGATGTGCGAGATCAGTTGCAGCGGAATGAGAAGGCCAAGAACGATCTGCAGGGCCGTATGAAAAGGCATTCGCAGGGTTCGGCGCTGGGCGATCGACACCAATGCCAGACCCGCATGTACGATCAGGGCAAGATACAGGACAGCGCTGCCAATCGAATGGCGCGTGACCGTTTTCCGAGAGTCCTGCATGTCATGCAGGTAGTCGGTGTGAAACAGCCCCAGCCCGATATTGATGAAGTGGAAGAAAGCAAAGGCAAACAGCACAAGACCACTGATGATCCTGAGACGGGTCGCCCAACTGCCCTGCCAAAGGGGGGTGTTCAAAAGATCACCTGAAATCTGCCGCGCTCGGGGCAAGTCTGCGTTGCCGCGCAGTGCGGGTCAAGGTGCCAGAGGAGGGCGGTACGCAGCGCCGAAGGCGCTGCGCGTCGCGGTCATTCCTGTTCGGCAAGGAACCGTTCGGCATCCAGCGCCGCCATGCAGCCCATTCCGGCCGAGGTCACCGCCTGCCGGTACACATGGTCGGTCAGGTCACCGGCCGCGAACACGCCGGGGATCGAGGTCTGCGTGGTGCCGGGTTTGGTTTTGACATAGCCGCCCATATGGGTTTCCAGCACGTCCTTGACCAGTTCGTTGGCAGGTGCGTGGCCGATGGCAACGAACACGCCTTTGCAAGGGATCTCGGTGATTTCGCCCGTCTTGACGTTCTTCACCCGCACGCCTTCGACGCCCAGCGGGTTATCGGTGCCAATCACTTCCTCCAGCTGGTGGAACCACAACGGCTCGATCTTGTCGTTCTTGAACAGGCGGTCCTGAAGGATCTTTTCGGCGCGCAGTTCGTCCCGGCGGTGGATCAGCGTGACCTTGCTGGCGAAATTGGTCAGGAACAGCGCTTCTTCCACGGCGGTGTTGCCGCCGCCGATCACCACGATCTCCTGCCCGCGGTAGAAGAAGCCGTCACAGGTGGCGCAGGCCGAAACACCGAAGCCCTTGAATTTTTCTTCCGACGGCAACCCCAGCCATTTGGCGCGCGCACCGGTCGCCAGGATCACCGCGTCGGCGGTATAAATCGTGCCGCTGTCGCCCTTGGCGGTGAAAGGACGTTTGGACAGGTCCAAGTCGTTGATGATGTCGCCGATCACCTCGCAACCCATGGCCTTGGCGTGATCCTGCATGCGCACCATCAGGTCGGGGCCTTGAACTTCGGTGTCGCCAGGCCAGTTTTCGACCTCGGTGGTGGTGGTCAGCTGGCCGCCCGGTTCGATGCCCTGCACCAGAATCGGGTTCAACATCGCGCGGCTGGCATAGACGCCCGCAGTGTATCCGGCAGGCCCCGATCCGATGATCAGAACCTTGGTGTGTCGTGTCTCGGCCATGGAACCCCCACTCGATTATTGCCTGAGCGCCGTCGTGGGCGCCGGGCTTCGATATAGCGATAGCATCGATCGGCTTAAAGCCCCTTCGTCTCACGCGTCCGTCATGTGGTTCCAAGGTGCCGGCTCGCCTGATCGACAGACAAAGATTATTGCGCTGGTGCGAAAGAATATTGCGCATGGCACCTGCGCTGATATAAGAACCGAAAATTTTAGGAGCACCGCATGGTCACGACACGGCTGGACGAGATCGACCGAAAGATCCTTGCAGAACTGCAGGCAGACGGACGAATGACCAATGTCGAGCTCGCAAAACGTGTCGGAATCTCGGCCCCACCCTGCCTGCGGCGCGTGCGCACGTTGGAGGAGGCTGGTTTTATCCGAGGATACCACGCCGAGGTCAACGCCCGGGAACTGGGGTTCGAAGTTCAGGTCTTTGCGATGGTAGGCCTTGAAAGCCAGGCCGAAGCGGAACTGCGGGCGTTCGAAGACCGCTGCCGAGACTGGCCCTTGGTCCGGGAATGCCACATGCTGAACGGCGAGGTCGACTTCATCCTGAAATGCGTCGCCCCCGACCTCAGCAGTTTTCAACAGTTCCTGACGGGTGAGTTGCTGACCACGCCGAACGTGGCCAGCGTCAAGACTTCGCTTGTCATCCGCGGTGCAAAAGACGAACCCGGCGTGCCGTTCGACGTATTGGAAGAACGGATGAACCGGACGGCGTAACGCCGGCGCGTCTGGTTTGCGATGCGCATGGCGGCAGCACCGCCACGATGGCCAGAGAAATGGCCCAACTCAGTAAAATCTGCATGTTGCCCCCCAAAATGCAGTGGTGATGGTCAAAGCTGTCACGCCGTGATGGCGTCGATCTCGCCCTCCCCGGCGCGTGCCATAAGCAGCGGACCGAAATCGTGCAAGGAATGGATATGCGCGAACAGGTTCAGGTAGATCGAGCGCAGCGAGTGGCTCATCATCCGGACCGCGTTCACGCCGGGATGATAGGTTTCGAACTGCAGCCCATCGACATTGATGACCGCGTGGCGCTCCAGGCAGATATGGAACAGCTCGACCGGAGTGGGCGGCTGCGTTTCGATCACGGACATGCCGTCCTGAAATTCGGCAACGGGTGTCAGCATCGGCTGGCCACCTCCAAGATGCCGCAGATGCGCCGGCGTCGCCAGCAAGCGGGCTGCGGGGCCGGCAATGACGCCGGACAATGGTTTTTGCATGCCGAACGTGTCTGCCATGATGCGGGTCAAAGGGCGTGTCCGCCCGCGCGAGTCTTCGCGGCCAGGTACCAAAGTGACCGAGCCTTTCCACAACACCTTTTCGGATGCGCCGGTCTGGGTCAGGACCGTGTCGCCCGGCATCAAGTCCTCGATGGCGACCGGGCCGTGTTCCGTCTCGACCAGAGACCCACGTGTAAAGGCGCAGAACGCGTCTTCAAAAACTGGCAGCGCCGGTGCGATGTGGCGTGTCTGCGAAACTTCCCCGTTTTTCAGCAGTGCACTCACCTCGTATCGACGCAGTTGCGCCTTCTGTTTGGTGCCTGGACGCGGTGCTTCGCGCAGCAGTGCCGAAGTGTCGACGGCATTCTGCGCGGCACGCGCCAGTGAATTTGGAATAGTCATATTATTCCGTTCCTTCCAATACGCCGAACAGGCGGGAAACATCCCTGTGCAGGCCCGCCTGACAGCTTGATTCTTTGTCTTGAAATAAAGTGCGCCACCTCCATGCGGGTGCCGACATGGCCGCGCATGGCGAATGGATTTCGCATTCGTTTGGTCAACACAATGACCCCCCAGACAAACTCGTACATTGCGAACGTAATTGTCCGCACACAAACGCCCTGAAAAACGTCGGCTGCGAATACCAGCCTCGGTTAACGCACCGGCCCAGAGCAGCTTCCGGCGCGCGTCTTGCCCTGTTGAGGCCGGCAGCTGGCCCCAGAGGGATTTCGTATCAGCGTCGCGCGGCCAACCGGCGCACAACCCTTGCAGAGTGACTGGAAACCCGCTTCCAGGGCATTTCCGGTTGTTGGTCCCTGGCGGCCGCGACAACGGCGCGAAGAAAGCGAGATTTCAACTTCATATTCATGTCCTGCTCGATGTTCGGGCCTAAGCCCTTTTCCCTTTGTAAAGCCAATGTGACGCGTCTTTGCGGCAGCGATGTGGCTGTTCCGGGATCAATTGAGGACAAAGATGAAGTCTTGCGGCACCCCCTGAGTTTGGATGCCAGAAATCAGAAGTTCGGAGAACGGATAACCATCTGAGCACTGGCAAAAATTAACAACGATTCTGATGACAGATAGACACAATAAATGTGGCGGAAAAGTGGCGCTTTCGCCTCAATTCGGCCGATCTTTACAATCGTATGGCGGAAATCAGGCGGCCGTAATCCGCCTCGCCGGCATGGGTCGCGCGCCGGTAGGAATAGAACTTGTCGGGATCGGAATAGGTGCAATGCCGCGTCCATTCTGCCTGCCCGACGCCGGCCTGACGCAGCTTGTGAAGGCCAAAGGCCGGCAGGTCGAAATGCATCCGGTCACCTTGCCCATTTGCAAAGAAACGCGCGTTGTCCTGGCTGTCCAAAAGGAAGTCATCCAGAAACTCGGGGCCAACCTCGTAGGCGCGCTGCGAGATAGTCGGGCCGATGACGGCTGTGATGTCTTTTCGGTGCGCGCCCAGCGCCTCCATGGCGTCCAGCGTCGCCTCTAGGACACCGTCCAGAGCACCGCGCCATCCCGCATGTGCCGCACCGATCACTTTCGCTTGAGGATCCGCAAACAGCACCGGCTGGCAGTCGGCCGTCAGGATCGTCAGCGCGAGACCCGGCGTTGCGGTAACGATTGCATCGGCCCTTGGCTTCTCGCCTGCAATCGGCTTGTCGACGGTGATCACGTGCGGGGAATGTACCTGATGCACGCCGACCAATGCATCCAGTTCAACGCCCATGGCCTCGGCCACTCTGCTCCGGTTCAGCGCGACCGCCTCGCTTAGGTCGGACGAGCCGGTGCCGCAATTCAGTCCGCTGAAGATACCGGAAGAGGCGCCGCCCTTGCGACTGAAGAACCCGTGTCGAATCGGTGACAGCAAATCCGAGGTCAGAATTTCCAGAGTCATGTCCCAAGTCCCGATGGTGGCATCGCAGTTTTCGGGTAGAGGCCCAGCACCTTGAACAGGTTTCCCATTTCCTCGGGATGCGTCAACCGCCGATGTGCACGAACCAGCGTTTCCAGTTTTGATCCGGTCAATGCGCTGGCCAGAGATTGTGCGCGTTGTGTGATGCCCAGACGCTCAAGAAACACACCCTGAGGCGTTAGCCGCGTATGGGCGCAGCCCGTCGCGCGCGACGCCAATGCCAGCGTTTCGAAATCCACATGTGCAGTCAGGTCGGCCTGACCCGGTGTGGCGAGCGGATCGACGTATTCGTGCCCCTTGACGGCCTGCAACGTATCGCCCAGCGAACGCCAGTCGCCATAGTCGATGACGAGAGCCATACCACCGTGGCTGCGGATGATGCGGGCCGTTTCGGTCACTATGGGAACGGCAGCCGCGCAAAGCTCGACCAGATCACCGTCCCGTGTATCCTCGAGGCGCGTCGCCAAGGCCGCTTGTGTCGCCCTCGGGCCAAGGCCGAATGCCAGCTGATCGCCCTGCAGGCCCACGAGACGTTCGCACCAGCCGTCGCCGTCGCGCAGAAACTGGCGGATGGGCAAAGCGTCGAAGAATTCGTTGGCCACAAGAAACAGCGGAAGCTCTGGGAGATCGCCCACCGAAACGATCCAGTTCGGTGCGTGCGCATCCAGGGCCTCGGCCTGAAGTCCGCGCAGAACGGGCGAGGCCTCGAGCAATACCACCTGCGCGGCGTCGTGAAACCCGGGTACGCCCCGGGTGGCCCGCAGAATATCGGCCATGAGTGTTCCGCGCCCCGGACCCAGCTCGGCCAGTGCAAACCGGGCGGGTCTGCCTTGATCAATCCAGCCCTGCGCGAGGCAAAGACCAATCACTTCGCCGAACATCTGGCTGATTTCCGGAGCGGTGACAAAGTCTCCATGTGTGCCTAATGGGTCGCGGGTGGTGTAGTAGCCGTGCGTTGGATGCAGAAGGCATTCGGCCATATAGTCCGCCACGCTCATCGGCCCGTCCTGCCGGATGCGGTCGGACAGATGGCCAAGCAGGCTCATGCCGCCCGCCGTGCCCGTAGGGCAAACCACAAGCCGACTGCGATCATCGGTACAGATAGGATCTGGCCCATCGTCAGGCCGTAGCCGCCCACATGCCACGCAAGTCCAAGCAGGTTTCCGGCCGAGACGAATTGCGCGTCGGGTTGACGAAAGAACTCGACGATGAAGCGCGAAGCGCCATAGCCCGCCAGAAACACGCCCATGATGCGGCCTGGCCGATGAAATGCGCCGCGCCGATAGACCAGCCACAACAATAGCAGGCCCAACAGCACGCCTTCCAGCGCAGCCTCGTACAACTGCGACGGGTGGCGGGCGCAAAGCCCAGCAGCGACATTGGCGCAGTCCTGAGCTGCTGCGCCGGGAAAGATCACCGCCCAGGGCAGTTCGCTGGGTCGGCCCCACAGCTCGGCATTGACGAAATTGGCCAAACGGCCAAGTAAAAGGCCGGGGGGGACCGTATGGGCGATCAAGTCGGCCAGTGAAAGCAAGGGGGCCGAATGGCGTCGCGCGAAGACCAGCGCTGCGGTCACCACACCCAGAAGGCCGCCGTGAAAGGACATGCCACCCTGCCAGACCTTCAGGATCTCAAGCGGGTGGAACAGGTAGTATTCGGGCTGATAGAACAGGACAAAGCCCAACCGCCCGCCGATGATGACCCCCAGGATGATCCAGGTGATCAGGTCCTCCAACTGGTCCGGTCTCAGAGGAGGGGATTGATCCGGCCACAAAGCGGGACGGCGCACCGCCATCACCGCCATGCGCCACGCGATCAGGATGCCCGCGATATAGGCCAGCGCATACCACCGCAGCGCGAACTCGATCCCGAAGGCGGAAATCGAGAACAGCTCGGGCGACAGATCGGGGAAATTCAAAACAGCTTGCATGTGCGTCTCATTGCCCGGGGTTGGCTGACCAAGTCAACCTTGAGACTGGGCTCTCTATCCCCCATATAGAAGGCATTCGCGATTCCGGAGTAGACACATGCAAACCCGCAACAAGTTTCTGGACGATATGTCCCAGTTGATGACCAACGCAATGGGCGTGGCGCAGGGTGCGCGAGAAGAGGCTGAAACGGCGATGAAATCCTTGGTCGACCGCTGGCTGGCGGATCGCGACTTTGTCACGCGAGAAGAGTTCGATGCCGTCCGCGCGATGGCCCAGAAAGCGCGCGAAGAAAACGCGGCACTGGAAGCGCGGATCGCCGCGCTTGAAGCCAAGCTGGACAAATAAGCCCAGCCGCAGATCGGCATTTCAGAATTTTTGGCAAGACCCTACACCGCTCAACCCGCGCTGGGTGTCGCAGTGTGGGGAGTCTCGCCGCATTGCAAAAATAAATCAAGGCAAAGCTGCAGGGTGCGCCAATATTTTGGTGGCCGTTGCCAGCTGTCCACAACTTATTGCTGTTATCCCCAAGAATGGGGGTTGCCAGAGTCCCAGCCACAGCGCACCATATTTAGTACAGGCCTATGGGGGAAGCCCGGCTTGTAGAGCAGGCAACTAGCGCTGGGGCGCTGCCAGCCCCGAAATGCTAGGTATTAAGTGAGGTGGCACCATGGCACTTTCCGAGCAGTATTTCGAAGAAGACATTCATCCGATTGATATTGTCGAACATCTGGCTGAACACCACGATTGGGATTTCGACCGGATCGGTGACGACCAGATCGCCATGGCGGTCGAAGGACAGTGGCGCACCTACTCGATCACGTTGGCCTGGTCCAACTATGACGAGACCCTGCGGATGGTCTGCTCGTTCGAGATGGAGCCGCCCGAGGACCGGGTTTCCGATCTCTATGAATTGCTGAACCGCATGAATGACCAGTGCTGGGCCGGCGCCTTCACCTACTGGGGCAATCAGAAGCTGATGGTCTACCGCTACGGTCTGGTGCTCAGCGGCGGGCAATCGGCCAGCCCCGAACAGATTGACACGATGATCACCGCCGCTGTCCTGAGCGCCGAGCGTTACTATCCTGCGATCCAGTTGGTAACCTGGGGCAACCGTACGCCCGAGAATGCGATGCAAGTCGCCATTGCAGAGGCTTACGGCCGCGCGTAAAGCTTTGCCCCAAACCGCAAAAGCAGGGGAGGGGCAATCATGGACATGTCACGCGTCGCGGATCAGGGGCTGGTGCTTCTGGGATGCGGCAAAATGGGGTCGGCCATGTTGGCCGGTTGGCTCGAACATGGCCTGCCATCCGCATCCGTATGGGTGATCGACCCCAACCCTTCCGATTGGCTCAGGGCGCAAGGGGTCAATATCAACACCCCACTTCCTGAAAGACCTGCCGTCGTGCTGGTTGCCGTCAAACCTCAGATGATGGGCGAGGCATTGCCGGCAATTCAGGCGTTTGGGGGCGGCGGAACCCTGTTCATCTCGGTCGCCGCCGGAACTTCCACCGCCACGTTCGAGCGTGTTCTGGGTGCTGGTACTCCGATCATTCGGGCCATGCCGAACACGCCCGCGGCGATCCGGCAAGGCATTACCGCGCTGATTGGAAACGCCAGCACCTCGGGTTCTGACATGACCCTGGCCGAAGGTCTGCTTTCGGCCATCGGTGATACCGTGCGCCTGCAGGATGAGGCGCAGATGGACGCGGTCACCGGTCTCAGCGGCTCGGGGCCTGCCTATGTCTTTCATCTGATTGAAACGCTGGCTGCCGCGGGTGAGGCGCAAGGCCTTCCGCATGATCTGGCCATGCGCTTGGCCAAGGCGACGGTTGCCGGGGCAGGGGCCCTGGCGATAGCGTCCGAGGAAGATCCGTCGCAATTGCGCATCAATGTCACGTCACCCAACGGAACGACGCAGGCAGCGCTGGAAGTCCTGATGCATGAACAGGAAGGGTTTCCAAACCTGTTGCACCGAGCCGTAAAGGCGGCAACCGATCGATCCAAGGAGCTGTCCGGTGAGTGAAATATCCTTCGACGACTTCCTCAAGGTCGACATCCGCGTCGGTGAGGTCATTCGGGCCGAACCCTATCCTGAGGCGCGCAAGCCCGCGATCAAGATGTGGATCGACTTCGGCGACGAGATCGGCGAGCGCAAGACCTCGGCACAGGTTACCGCGCATTACACGCCCGAATCCCTTGTCGGAAAACATGTGCTGGCCGTGGTCAATTTCCCGCCGCGTCAGATCGGGCGGTTCATGTCCGAGGTTCTTGTTCTGGGTCTGCCCGACGAATCGGGCGAGATTGTTTTGATCGGTCCTGATGGCAAGGTTCCCGTGGGCGGGCGGATGCACTGATGAAGCTGTTGATCACCCGACCGATGACTGCCGCCGTAACTGCCCGCGCGCGGGATGAGTTTGACGTCGACTTCCGAGATAGCAACGCACCGCTCAGCATTGATGAGATGGCGCGCACATTGCGGGGCTACGACGTGGTCGTTCCGACCTTGGGCGATGTCTTTTCGGCCAATGTCTTTGAAATGGTCACGGTTCCGCGGTGCAAATTGCTGGCCAATTTCGGGGTGGGTTTCAATCACATTGATGTGGCGGCAGCGCAGGCTGCTGGTGTTCGCGTGACCAACACACCGGGGGCGGTCACGGATGCAACAGCGGACATTGCCATGACTCTGCTGCTGGCAACGGCCCGCCGCGCGGGCGAGGGTGAACGGCTGGCCCGGTCCGGCAATTGGCAGGGCTGGCACCCGACCCAAATGCTGGGACAGCACGTCACCGGAAAACGGGTCGGAATCATCGGAATGGGACGGATCGGGCAAGCCATTGCCCGGCGCTGTCATTTCGGATTCGGGATGCAGGTCAGCTATCAGTCCCGCACGCCCAAGGATCTGGATTTCCCTGCCGAGTTCGTTCCCGACTTGGCGGCCCTGGCTGCTGTGGTCGATTTTTTGGTCGTCGCCGTCCCCGGTGGCGTTGACACCTTCCACCTCATAGACGCTTCGGTTCTTTCGGCTATGCGGTCGTCGGCCATTCTGGTCAACATCGCTCGCGGAGGAGTCGTGGACGAAGCTGCACTGATCCATGCATTGAAGACCGGCCAGATCGCCGGGGCCGGGCTGGATGTCTACGAGTTTGAACCCGCCGTGCCGCAGGCGTTCCGCGAGATGGAGAATGTCACCCTGCTGCCGCATCTGGGCACTGCGACCGAGGAAGTGCGCACGGATATGGGGCACATGGCATTGGACAATGTGGCGGCTTTTGTCGCCGGGCGACCGCTGCCAAATCTGGTCTAACTGCCCACGGCCTCGCGCCAGTGTTTCCGGCAGAGTGAAACATAGGTCTCGTTTCCGCCGATCTGCACCTGCGCGCCTTGGGTGATGGTTTTTCCGTTTTCGTCCTGACGGATCACCATCGTGGCCTTTCGCCCGCATCTGCAGATGGTGCGGACCTCGCGCATTTCATCGGCCAGGGCCAGCAGAGCCGCTGATCCTGGGAACAGCTTGCCCTGAAAATCCACCCGCAACCCGTAGGCCAGAACCGGTACTTTCAGGTCATCCACCGCACGAGCCAATTGCCAGACCTGTTCTTCGGTCAGGAACTGCGCCTCGTCCACAAAAACACAGGCCACTTTCCCCTGATCAAGACGATCTTGGATCATCGCGAACACATTGTCGTGGGGATTGAACGTATCGGCCTGTTCCGAGATTCCGATCCGCGATGCGATGCGCCCCTGGCCCGCGCGCCCGTCAATGGCTGCGGTCATCAGATAGGTGTCCATGCCGCGCTCGCGATAGTTGTGCGACGCCTGAAGCAGCACCGTGGACTTGCCTGCGTTCATGGTTGAGTAGTTGAAATACAGCTTGGCCATGGGCTGGGTCTAATCGGCTCACGCTGCACGAGCAAGTCGTCAATGTCCTGAAAGAAATCGACGCCGCCATTGCAGTCGCAGAGGCCGAGCAGATGCTCTTGGGGATGGATAACCCCGCTTCCGCAACAGCGACACCGCCGGCCACGAAATGGCCGAAACAGCGCAGGGCCTGAAATACTGCCCCACAAACACTCTTTACCGGCATTAACTGCCGCCACTCACTCACAAAACCCCCGCATATCTGAGGGATAGCCAAGATATGACATTTCAATTATGACTCGAGTATGGGAAATTTCCCCTCCCTTTCCCCGGTGCGGACAGCCGGGCAAGAGGGCGCAGCGAACAAAGGTACAAAAATGGCAGATATCGGGGCCTATCTGAAAAAGCACACCGAAGCTTTGGTCAAGGACGTGGGGATCGAGGCAGCATGCGAGATCACAGGGAAATCCAAGGCCACATTGGGCCGGTATTACTCCGACAATCCCGAGCACAGCGACCGGTTCATGCCGGTGGATGCGGTCGCACGTCTGGAAAACGCGGCCAGCTACCCGCATGTGACCTCGGCCCTGGCGGACCTGAAGAACATCACCTTGTCCTATGATGAGCGCAATTCGACCCGTACGCGCACCGGGGGCGTCAATTCGGACGTGATCGCACTGAGCCAGCGGTTTGCGATGCTGATGACCGAATACCAGGCCGCGATCGAGGATGGCATCATTACCGTCAACGAAGCCAAGCGTCTGCTGAAAGAAACTTCGTTGCTGCAACAGGTTCTGATCGAGATGAAATTGCACCTCGAAGAGGAAAGCGTCAGCTGACCTAGTTTCCGAAAAGCCGCCATAGGGCGGTGAAAAAGGCGATGTGCGCATCGCCTTCCTCAAGCTGAGCTGAAGTAGCTCTTAGCCTTAGTCAGTTTTCGTCGTTGTTGGCATTGTTCCCGCGTCCGGGGCTTGAGCCCTCGGGCCCATTTCCGCCCCCGTTGTTGCCTTTGCCGCCGCCATTGTTGCCCTTGCCGCCGCCTTTCCCGTCGCCGTTGTTTCCTTTACCGCCGCCGTGACTGCCACCCTTGCCGGGCTTGCCGTCACCATGGCCGGGCTTGCCGCCGCCCTTGCCGGGCTTGCCACCGCCATCGCCAGGCTTGCCGCCGCCGTTGCCGGGATCATCATTCCCGCCGCCGTTGCCCGGATCGTCGGATCCGCCATCACCGGGGTCATCGTTCCCCCCGCCATTGCCGGGGCCGCTGTTTCCGCCGCCCGACCCGGATCCGCCGCCGGCGGATGGGCCGGTGCTCGATGCGGGTTGAAATCCGCTGGGGTCGTTTTCGCGGCCGTCAAAGCTGTTGGCGTTGGAAATCGATCCGGTCGGCAAATCGCTCAGCAGATTGGCCAGCCCCGGACATTGCTGCGAGGTATTGGCAAGAACCGACCCGAAATCTGCCCGTTGTTGCAGATGCGAGAGGAAACTGGGCGTAACCTGCGAACAGCCGCAAAGGGCCGCATAGTCACCATTGTTGGCTGCAATCCGTGCTGTGTTGGCGTTGCAAACCTGGGGCTCGGCCATGGCCGCGCTGGCTGCAGCAACCCCCAAAAACGGGGCGACAACCCAGGCCGCCATTCCTGACTTAGAACTCTTGAACATGGCGCACCTTTCTTAACCTAGCGTCACCTGACATGCGGAATTGCATGGCCTTCCAGATGGAGGCCGCGGGTTAAGCTGCGCTGTATCAATTCTGAAGAAGTGTTCAGGAATACAAAAACAGTCCGCCTGCGCGGGCGAAATATTCGAGGTTATCGCTTGTTGCGCCGGACGTGGACTGGCGGCGCCGGCGTGTCAGGCGTGGCGTTTGACGATGACGGACCCCACCGAATACCCCGCACCGAACGAGCAGATTAGGCCGACATCGCCATCCTGAAGATCGTCTGAATATTTGGAAAAGGCGATGATCGACCCTGCGGACGATGTATTGGCATAGTCCTGCAGGATGTTGGGCTGTTCGCCCGGCTCCGGCTCTCGGCCCAAGACCTTTTTGCCGATGAAATCATTCATCGTCTTGTTGGCCTGGTGCAGCCACAGCCGCTTGAGATCGCCACTTTCGATCCCTTCGGAATCCATGTGGTCGCTGATGTGTTTGCTGACCATCGGCAGCACTTCTTTGAACACCTTGCGGCCGTTCTGCATGAACTGCATGTCGCGGCGGTCTTTCAATCCATCGGGCCGGGTGCGCCGCAGAAAACCGTTGTTGTTGCGGATGTTGTTCGAAAACTCGGTTGCGCATCGGGTCGACAGGATTTCGAAATGCGGGCCCTTTGCATCCTCGATGCGCTCGATCAGCGTGGCGGTGGCCACGTCACCGAAGATAAAGTGGCAATCCCGGTCGCGCCATTCCAGGTGCCCCGAGCAGATCTCGGGGTTGACCACCAGCGCCGCCCGTACGGACCCCGACCGGATCATGTCGGCCGCGGCCTGAATGCCGAACGTCGCCGAAGAACAGGCCACATTCATATCGAACCCAAAACCAGTGATGCCCAACGCGTTCTGGATTTCGACCGCAATGGCGGGATAGGCGCGTTCATGGTTCGACGCGGCACAGATCACCAGATCGACATCCGCCGCCGTCCGCCCGGCCTGGGCCAGCGCCTTGTTGCAGGCGTCCAGCGCCATTTCGGTCATGATGCCCGGTTCGTCATCGCTGCGCTGGCGCAGCAGGGGGTGCATCACGTCCGGGTCCAGCACGCCGGTCTTGTCCATGACGTAGCGGTTCTCGATGCCCGAGGCCTTGACGATGAACTCTTCCGAGGAGTGCTGCATCGGCTCCATCTCGCCCGCGGCGATGGCATCGGCGTTGGCAGCATTCATCTTGTCGGCATAGGCGTTGAAGGCTTTGACCAGCTCGGCATTGGTGATGACGTTTTCGGGCGTGAAAACCCCGGTACCGGTGATTGCGGGCGTGTACATGTCGGGTCCTGAATGTTTCGGATTCGCCCAAAATGCAGTCACAGCGCCCCCAGATCAAGAGATGTTGACCCAAGGGAACGGCATAGGTTTGCGCAAATTCAACTTCACATCTTGAATAGTTCGGAATCCGAAGTATATCACCGCTCGACTCGCGCGGAGAGCATCCATGACGAAAGACATCAGTGAACGGCTGGCCCGACTGACCCCTGAGATCCAGGCGATGATGGGCGTCTATGCGCTGTACTGGAAACTGGAAGAGAGTTTCGGCTGCATCGATACCGATCTCAGCCATCAGGAATGCCACATGTTGATCAAGTTGGATCAGCCCAAGCGGATGGGAGTGTTGGCAGCCGACATGCTGACCGTGCCGTCGACCATTACGGCCACCGCCGATGCGCTTGAGGCGGCCGGTTATCTGACCCGCCAACAGGACCCCGATGATCGCCGTGCGTGGTTGCTGGTGCTGACCGACAAAGGTGCCGAAGCCCGCAACATGCTGGTCACCACCGCCGGTGAGCTGTTTCACCGTGCCTCCGGGTTGGATGACGAGGAAACCGCTCAATTTGCCCGGCTTGCCCGTAAGATCCGGGACAACATTCTGAAAACGGGAATACCCGAGGGATTGACGAAATGAAGCTGCTGACTTCGCTGGGCCTCGCCCTTGCCGTACTGGCCGCACCGCTTGCGGCGCAAGACGACACCAAGCCTGTGAAACTTATGGTGGTGCATGAGACCGCTCCCGGATTTTCACGCCAGTTCTTCGGGCGCGTGGCCGCGCGGCAGACTGTCGATCTGGCGTTTCAGGTCGCCGGACAGATCGTGGAACTGCCCGTCAACGAAGGATTCCAGGTGCCCAAGGGCAGCCTGATTGCAAAGCTGGACCAAGAGCCGTTCGAACTGGCACTGGAACGTGCGCGTCTTCAGAAGGATCAGGCTGACCGCACCGTGGCCCGCCTGTCGCGCCTGCGGGGGACGACTGCAAGTCAGGTCGCTGTCGATGACGCTGAAACCGCCGCCCAACTGGCTGCAATCGCGGTGCGTGACGCCCAGTACAACCTCGAGCACACGACCCTGACCGCGCCGTTCGATGCGCTGGTATCGCGGCGTGAGGTCGAGAACTTCACGACCGTGGCCGCCGGAACGCCGATCGTCCGGATCCACGATCTGTCCGAATTGAGGATCGAGGTCGATGTGCCCGAAATCCTGTTCCAGAGGACCAGCCAGGAAGATGGCATTTCGATCACGGCAAAATTCCCCGCAAGTGACGAGGTCTTCCCGTTGGAAATCCGCGAATTCGACGCCGAAACTTCGAGCGTCGGCCAGACGTTCCGAATTCAGTTCGGCCTCACGCCGCCGGAAAACTTGCGGGTGCTGCCCGGCTCGTCGGTAACCGTCAATGTTCAGGTCGACGACAAGCGTACTGGCATCATCGTTCCCCCAACCGCGATTGTCGCCGACGCCGAGGGCAATCTGGGCGTCATGGTCTTTTCGCCGGTCGGTGCAGATGTCGGCACCGTGCGGCGTGTTCCCGTGACCATCGAACCAACCCAGACAGGGGACGTCCGGGTTCTGACCGGATTGTCGGACGGCGACGAAATCGTGGTGGCCGGCGGGTCCGTTCTGACCGATGGGCAGACCGTGCGCCGCTTTGCCGGCTTTGCGAACTAAAGGGGGCGAATATGAATATCGCACGCGCCTCGATCGACAGGCCGATCTATACGTGGCTGGTGATCCTGATCGCCTTGCTGGGTGGGATCTGGGGATTTTCGTCGCTCGGGCGGCTCGAAGATCCGGCCTTTACCATCAAGAACGCCGTAGTGTTGACCACGTATCCCGGTGCGACGGCTGAACAGGTGGCCGAGGAGGTCTCGGAACCTTTGGAATCTGCCATCCAGCAGATGGGCGAGGTCGATGTCATCACCTCGGTCAACCGTCCCGGTCAATCGCTGATCGAAGTCGAGATCAAGTCCACCTACGATGGCAGCGAATTGCCGGATATCTGGACCCGACTCCGCGCCAAGGTCCGGGATGCGGCCCGTGGATTGCCGTCCGGTGTCAGCCAACCTTTTGTGAATGACGGGTTCGGTGACGTGTTCGGTCTTTTCTATGCGGTCACCGCGGAAGGGTTCAGCGACGCCGAAAAGCACGAATTGTCGACCTTCTTGCGGCGCGAGTTGCTGACCGTTGAGGGCGTTGCGGACGTTGAAGTGCAGGGCTTGCCGGACGAAGCCATTTTCATCGAGCCGGACCTGGCCATTTCGGTCAACCAGAATGTGCCGTTGCAGTCGATCAACGAAGCAATCGCGAACGCCAATTCGGTCCAGTCGTCAGGGACGCTTCGGTCAAACGACGATCGCACCACGATCCTGACGGCCGACGGATCGGACAGCGTGTCCGAGATCGCAGGGCTGTCGGTTGGCTCTCAGGGGCAAGTGATCAACCTCTTTGACATGGCTGATGTCTACCGGGCCCGTCAAACCGATCCTGACATCATGATCCGGTTCAACGGCGTCGAAGCCTTCACCCTGGGTATTGCCGGCCTGTCGACGGAAAACATCGTGGAGGTCGGAAAGCGCGTCGACGCCAAGCTGGCCGAACTGGATGTGGAAATTCCCGCGGGCGTCGATGTATTGCCGATCTACCAGCAGCACGTCGTGGTCGAGCAGGCTTCGAACGATTTTCTGGTGAACCTGGCCATGTCGGTTGCCATCGTGGTGGCGGTGCTTGGAATATTCATGGGTTGGCGCGCGGCGGTCGTTGTGGGCTCGACCCTTTTGTTGACCGTTGTCGGGACCCTGCTGTTCATGGCGCTGTTTTCCATCGAGATGGAGCGCATTTCGCTGGGCGCGCTGATCATTGCGATGGGGATGCTGGTCGACAATGCCATCGTGGTGGCCGAGGGGATGCAGATCTCCATGCTCAAGGGGAAAAACTCGCGCGACGCTGCCGACGAGGCCGCGTCCAAGACCCAGATCCCCCTTCTGGGGGCCACGGTCATCGGAATCATGGCATTTGCCGGGATTGGGCTCAGCCCGGATGCGACGGGCGAATTCCTGTTCTCGTTGTTTGCGGTGATCGCGATCTCTTTGCTGCTGAGCTGGGTGCTGGCCATCACGGCGACACCGTTATTGGGGCATTATTTCTTCAAACAGGGCAAGGACGTGGATGTCGACGCCTATAGCGGCATCCTGTTCCGTACCTATGGGGCGATCCTGCGCTGGGCATTGCGGTTCCGTTGGCTGGTGGTGGCCGGTTTGGTCGGGGTCACCGTAGTCTGTTATGCCGGCTTCGCGATGGTGAAACAGCAGTTTTTCCCGGACTCCAACACGCCGCTGTTCTTCGTCCATTACAAGCTGCCGCAGGGGACACCGATCGCGCGGACGAGTGCCGATATGCAAGTCTTTGAAGACTGGCTGGCCCAGCGGAATGATGTCGTCTCGGTCACCACGTTCGTGGGGCAGGGCGCGACGCGGTTCATGTTGACCTATTCGGCCGAGAAGCCCAATCCAAGCTATGGGCACATGATCATCCGAACGGAAACACTCGAGGACATTCCCGTCCTGCGTGCTGATCTGGAGGCCTTTGGTGAAACCCAATTCCCCGAAGGCGAATTCCGGACCAAGCGTCTGGTCTTCGGCCCCGGCGGCGGTACCCCGATCGAGGCGCGGTTCTCGGGCAGCGATCCGGTCGTCCTGCGGCAACTGGCCGACGAGGCGGTGCGGCGCATGTCGGCGGCATCGCCAAATGCGCTGGACGTGCATCACGACTGGCGTGAAATGGAATTGGCGGTCCAGCCGATCTATGCCAGTGAGCGTGCGCAGACGGCCGGTGTCACCCGCGAAGACATCGCCGCCACCCTGCAATTCTCGACAGACGGCATCACCGGCGGCGTGTTCCGCGAGAGGGACCGCCTGATCCCGATTATCCTGCGTCGCCCGGCGGACGGAGAATACTCGATCGTGGATCAAGTGGTGTACTCGGACCAGTCACAGAAATTCGTGCCGATCGAGCAGATGGTGGACGGGTTCCAGTACAAAGCGCTCAATACACTGGTGCATCGACGCGATCGCGTTCTGACCGTCACGGTTGGCGCAGACATCCCGGCCGGCCTGACCGCTGCACAGGTTCATTCCGAGGTTCGCGATGCGATCGAGGACATGGAGCTGCCGCTGGGCTACAAACTGGAATGGGGCGGCGAGTTCGAAGATTCCGGCAAAGCGCAAGCCAGCCTTGGCAAACAGTTGCCGCTGAGCCTTTTGATCATGGTTCTGATCTCGGTACTGCTGTTCAACGCGATCCGGCAACCGGTCATCATCTGGCTGCTGGTGCCGATGTCGGTGAACGGCGTGGTGATCGGGCTGCTGGGCACGGGCCTGCCATTTACATTCACCGCGCTTCTCGGGCTTCTCAGCCTGTCGGGGATGCTGATCAAGAACGGTATTGTTCTGGTCGAAGAGATCGACCTTGTCCGCGCCACGGGCAAGCCTCTGCGCGACGCGATCATCGAAGCCTCGGTCTCGCGTCTGCGCCCGGTCATGCTGGCAGCGATCACCACGATCCTGGGGATGGCGCCGCTGCTGACCGACGCGTTCTTCGTGTCGATGGCAGTCACGATCATGGGTGGTCTGGCTTTCGCGACGATCCTGACCATGGTCGCCGCGCCGGTGTTCTACCTGCTGTTCTTCTCTCGGGAAGAACAGCGCAGGTTGGCGGCGCAGACTGCATGATCCCACAAAAAAGCCCCGGCGAACGGCCGGGGCTTTTTGCTTGTCCGCTGCGGGCTTCAGCCCTGTAGCGATTTGACCTCCACATCCCCTTCAGCCTGCGCCTTGATGGCCAGTGCGGCGGCGTGGCTGGCCGCAGCCGTGGTGTAGTAGGGGATCTTGTCATAGAGCGCGATCGAGCGGATGGCCTTGCTGTCCTCAACTGCCTGCGCGCCTTCGGTGGTGTTCATGACCAACTGGACCTGACCGTCCTTCAGCATGTCCACCACATCGGGGCGGCCCTCGTAGACCTTGTTGACCACGTCACAGGGCACGCCCTTGGATTCCAGCCAGGTCTGTGTTCCGCGGGTGGCCACCAGCGAGAATCCCTGCTCGACCAGAACCTGCGCAGCCTCGATCATCGCCGGACCCTTGTCGGCATCCTTGATCGAGATGAAAGCCCGTCCCTTGGACGGCAGCACCATGCCCGCGCCCATCTGCGCCTTGAGGAAGGCGCGGGGGAAGTCGCGGTCCCAGCCCATGACCTCACCGGTCGAGCGCATCTCGGGGCCAAGGATGGTATCGACACCGGGGAAGCGGGCGAAGGGCAGCACCGCTTCTTTCACCGAGAACCACGGCATGTCCGGGTCGGCCAGGGTCATCTGGTCAGCGATCTTGGTATCCTGACCCTCCTTGTAGGGCGGGCGTTGCGGGAAGTTCGAAAGCGGCTCGCCCGCCATCACCCGTGCGGCGATCGAGGCGATTGCGCTGTCGGTCGCCTTGGCCACGAAGGGCACGGTGCGGCTGGCGCGCGGGTTGACCTCGATCAGGTAGATCTCGTCATCCTTGATCGCGAACTGCACGTTCATCAGGCCCACGACGTTCAGCGCCTTGGCCAGCTTGTAGGTCTGGTCCTTGATTTCGGAGATGATCTCTTTCGACAGCGAATAGGGCGGCAGCGAACAGGCCGAGTCGCCCGAGTGCACGCCGGCCTCTTCGATATGCTGCATGATGCCGGCCACATGGACATCCTTGCCGTCGCACAGCGCGTCCACGTCCAGTTCGACCGCCCCGGCCAAGTAGCTGTCCAGCAGCACGGGGCTGTCGCCCGAGACCACCACGGCCTCGTTAATGTAGCGCTTCAGCTGATCCATGTCGCGCACGATCTCCATCGCGCGGCCGCCCAGCACGTAGGACGGGCGGATCACCAGCGGGAACTCGATCTCTTCTGCAATCTCAAGCGCTTGCGCGTCGGTCGAAGCGATGCCGTTCTTGGGTTGTTTCAGGCCCAGATCGTTGACCAGTGCCTGGAACCGTTCGCGGTCTTCGGCCAGGTCGATCGCGTCGGGCGTGGTGCCCAGGATCGGAATACCTTCGGCCTCGAGCGCATTGGCCAGCTTCAGCGGGGTCTGACCACCGAACTGAACAATCACGCCGTGCAGTGTGCCGTTCTGCTGCTCGGTCCGCAGGATCTCCATCACATGCTCGAAGGTCAGCGGCTCGAAATACAGCCGGTCCGAGGTGTCGTAGTCGGTCGACACCGTCTCGGGGTTGCAGTTGACCATGATGGTTTCATAGCCCGCGTCGGTCAGCGCGAAACAGGCGTGGCAGCAGCAATAGTCGAACTCGATCCCCTGGCCGATCCGGTTGGGGCCGCCGCCCAGAATGACGACCTTCTTGCGGTCGCTGGGGCGCGCCTCGCATTCGACCTCGCCCATCGTTGGGGCCTCGTAGGTCGAGTACATGTATGGCGTCTGCGCCTCGAACTCGGCGGCGCAGGTGTCGATCCGCTTGAAAACGGCGGTGACGCCCAGGTTGTGGCGGGCGCGGCGCACGTTGGCCTCGTCGCGGCCGGCCAGATTGCCCAGACGCGCGTCGGTAAAGCCCAGCATCTTGAGCCGGCGCAGGCCGTCCTCGGTTATCGGCAGGCCGTCCTTGCGGACGGTGCGCTCCGCGTCGATGATCTCGCGGATACGGGCCAGGAACCACGGGTCGAACTTGGTGACGGCAAAGATTTCGTCGTCGGTCAGACCGTGGCGCATCGCCTGTGCGATGGTGCGCAAACGGTCGGGTGTCTGCTGGCTGATGGCCTTGATGACATGTGCCTTGTCGTCGCTGCTTTCGACCGCATCCCATGGGCCGATGCTGAGGCCCGGAATTTCAACTTCGTCAAACCCGGTCAGGCCCGATTCCATCGAAGCCAGCGCCTTTTGCATCGATTCGTGGATGGTACGACCGATGGACATGGCTTCACCCACCGATTTCATCGCGGTGGTCAGGTAGGGCTCGGATCCGGGGAATTTCTCGAAGGCGAATTTCGGGATCTTGGTGACGACATAGTCGATGGTCGGTTCGAAAGACGCAGGCGTGACCTTGGTGATGTCATTGTCCAGCTCGTCCAGCGTGTAGCCCACCGCCAGCTTGGCGGCGATCTTGGCGATCGGGAAGCCTGTCGCCTTCGACGCCAGCGCCGACGAGCGCGACACACGCGGGTTCATCTCGATCACGACCATGCGGCCGTCTGCCGGGTTGATCGCCCATTGCACGTTCGACCCGCCCGTTTCGACCCCGATCTCGCGCAGAACGGCGATCGAGCCGTTGCGCATGATCTGGTATTCCTTGTCGGTCAGCGTCAGCGCCGGGGCCACGGTGATCGAGTCGCCGGTATGTACGCCCATCGGATCGACGTTCTCGATCGAGCAGACGATGATCGCGTTGTCGGCGGTGTCGCGCACCACCTCCATTTCATATTCTTTCCAGCCCAGAAGGCTTTCGTCGACGAGGATCTGGTTCACCGGCGAGGCATCCATGCCCGAGCGGCAAAAGTGGATGTAATCCTCACGGTTGTAAGCCACACCGCCGCCGGTGCCGCCCAGAGTAAAGGCCGGGCGGATGATCGCGGGCAGGCCGATGTTTTCCAGCTCGTCCAGGGCCATTTGCACGCCGGCATCCAGATCGGCAGAGCCGTCGGCCTTTTTCGGGGCGGTGATGATGGTGGCCTTTGGGTTTTCAAGGCCTAGGCGGTCCATCGCTTCGCGGAACAGCTTACGGTCCTCGGCCATCTCGATGGCCTCGCGCTTGGCCCCGATCATCTCGACTCCGAATTTTTCCAGCACGCCCATCTCCTCCAGCGCCAAGGAGGTGTTCAGGCCGGTCTGACCTCCCATCGTAGGCAGCAGGGCGTCAGGGCGTTCCTTTTCGATGATCTTGGCGACGACCTCGGGCGTGATCGGCTCGATATAGGTGGCGTCGGCCAGTTCGGGGTCGGTCATGATCGTTGCGGGGTTCGAGTTCACCAAGATGACCCGATACCCTTCCTCGCGCAGGGCCTTGCAGGCCTGGGCGCCGGAATAGTCGAATTCGCAAGCTTGCCCAATGACAATGGGCCCCGCCCCGATGATCATGATCGACTGGATGTCGGTTCTCTTCGGCATGGCCTGGCCCCTTCGATTTTGCACGAGTCGCGGGCGCCGCCCATGCGCCCAAATTGTCGTGCGTTATAGGGACCCGGGCAAAAGGTGCAAGGGGGATCGGAAACGGAAGCGAAATTGCCGCTTTCCCCCCTTTCCCTTGGCACCGTATTCTCTATATGCCGCTGCACGACAGATGAGGAAGCAATTGCGCATTCGTTTCGATCATGGACCCGCCGGTCCGGGCACCGGTTTCGACCGGCCTGCCCAGGTGATCCGCGCCGACCGGGCGGAGCAGGTGCCCCAGGCATTGGCGGCGCTGGATGACGCGCGCGCGCAGGGCGGCTGGCTGGCCGGATATGCCAGCTACGAGCTTGGCTATGCGCTTGAGCCGAAACTGACCGCAAGGCTGCCCGCGAATTGTCGATTGCCGCTTTTGTGCTTTGGGGTGTTCGATGGCCCAAGCGTGCAGGACCTGCCGCCCGGTGCGGCCGGTTTGAGCGCGTTCCAGCCGCGTTGGAGCGAGGCGCGCTATGCCGAAGCCTTCCGCGCCGTGCATGATGCGATCGGGGCCGGGGACATCTATCAGGCCAACCTGACCTTTCCCATCGACCTGGAAACCGAGGGCGACAGTGCCGCGCTCTATGCCGCGCTGACCGCCGGGCAGCCGGTCGGCCATGGCGCGCTGGTGCAGCAGGACGGGCTGCCCGACTTGCTCAGCCGTTCGCCCGAGCTGTTCTTCCGCACCGATGCCGACGGGATGATCGAGACCCGGCCGATGAAGGGCACCCAGCCGCGCAGCGCCGATCTGGCCGAAGATGCGCGGCGGCGCGATTTCCTGTCCTCGGACGAAAAGAACCGGGCCGAGAACCTGATGATCGTGGACCTGCTGCGCAATGACATCAGCCGCGTGGCGCTGCCGGGAACCGTTCAGGTGCCCGAGCTGTTCAAGGTCGAGACCTACGCCACCGTGCATCAGATGGTGTCGCTGGTGCAGGCGCGGCTGCAGGTGGGGGCCGGGCTGTCCGACATCCTGGCGGCGCTGTTTCCCTGTGGATCGATTACCGGGGCGCCCAAGATCCGTGCGATGGAGATTCTGTCGGATCTGGAGCCCTGGCCGCGCGACATCTACTGCGGCACCATCGGCTGGGCCGCGCCGGACGGGCGGTCGGAGTTCAACGTCGCAATCCGGACCTTGATGGTCGAGGGCAATCGGGCCACGTTGAACGTCGGCGGAGGCGTCGTCTGGGACAGCACCGCCGCATCGGAATACGAGGAAGCGCTATGGAAAGCCCGGTTCGCGCACCAACTGAGCCTGATTTCCGCCTGATCGAAACCTTTGCGTTTCGACCCGGGCAGGGCTTTGTACGTGTGACCCGTCACCTGCGGCGCATGGCGCGGACGGCTGACTGGCTGGGTGTTCGGTTCGACGTGCGGCGCGTCGGCGAAGTGGTGGACGGTGCGTCCGGCGCTGATCGGCTGCGGTGTCGGTTGACTCTGGACCTGACCGGTGCACCCAAGATCACCACGGGGCCTTTGGCAGACAACCCGCCGGGCTGGACGGTGGGTCTGGCGACAACAAGGCTGACGTCCTCGGACATCTGGCTGCGCCACAAGACCACCCGCCGCGCGATCTACGATCAAGCGCGGGCGGAATTACCCGACGGCGTGGACGAGCTGTTGTTCCTGAACGAACGGGATGAACTGTGCGAGGGCACCATCACCAACCTGTTCGTCGAAACTGAAGACGGGCGCCTGCTGACACCTCCGGTTGCCGCGGGCCTGCTGCCGGGCATACTGCGTGAGGAGTTGATCGAAACCGGACGCGCGACCGAGGCGGTCCTGACCCTGCATGACCTAGTCGCCGCGCACCGGGTCTGGATGGGCAATTCCTTACGCGGTTTGATACCGGCCAAGGTAATGCTGCCATGAGCGACCGCAGCTCCGCGCGTGGATTGCAGGTGTCGAACCTGCGCCTGAAGGCTGAATTCGTGGCGTTCTATGTCGCGGTTCCCTTGCTAATCGCGGTTCTGTTTCCACCCGACTGGATGTTTCCGGCTCTGTTCTTCTTCACCGCCATCGGAATCGCCTTGCTGCATCGCACTCCGGGCTTTTCCTGGGCCGAGCTGCGCTATGGCTGGCGCAACTGGCGCTGGGCCGAGGTGATCGGGTTTTCATTGGCAATGGCGGCAATCTGTTCGGCCCTAGTGATGGCTACGCGCCCCGATGCGGCCTTTTTCCTGCTGCTGAACCGGCCCGAATTTCTGGTCGTGATCTGGCTGGGCTATCCGTTGCTGTCGGCACTGCCGCAAGAACTGCTGTTCCGCACGCTGTTCTATCGCCGCTATCACGCGATCCTGCCTAACGGCGCGGCCTTGCCGTTGCTGAACGCCGGGCTGTTTGCCTTTGCCCACCTGATGTATTGGAGCTGGATCGTCACCGTGATGACATTCGCGGGCGGGCTGCTGTTTTCCTGGGCCTACCGCAAGCGCGGGTCGTTCTTCTATGCGGTGCTGCTGCACGCGATCGCGGGCAACATCATCTTTGCCGCCGGGCTGGGCGTGTTCTTCTATTCCGGAAACGTGCAGCGCCCGTTCTAGGTGCTTTACTCCGCGGCATCGCGCATGTCCTGATCGGGCTGATACAGATAGTCCCGCGTCAACGGCGCCGCGTCGCGGCGATGACCCAGCTGCAGTTGGAACACGGTCTGGTCGCGCTCCTCGAACACCAGGATGCAGGCGGTCAGATAGAACCGCCACATGCGGATGAACCGGTCGTCATACATCGCGCGCACCTGGTTCAGGTTGCTCTCGAACCGGTCGCGCCAAGCACGCAGGGTCAGGGCATAATGCAGCCGCAGGCTTTCGACATCCAGAAACCACAGACCGGTGCGTGCCACGGGTTTGACGATTTCCTCGAGCGACGGGACATAGCCGCCCGGGAAGATGTACTTGTTCAGCCAGGGCGACTGGCCGGTGGGCGGCCCGTTGCGGCCGATGGAATGGATCAACGCCACGCCGTCGGGCTTCAACAGGGCTGCGACCCGGTCGAAATAGGTGCGCAGCTGTGGCGCGCCCACATGCTCCAGCATCCCGACCGAGACGATCCGGTCGAACTGATCCTGCATCTGCCGGTAGTCCATCAGCCGAATGTCGATGCGGTCGGTCAGCCCGGCCTTCTGCACCCGCGCGGTCGCGGTGCGGTGCTGGTTCTGCGACAGGGTCAGCCCGGTCACCTGCACGCCGTGGTCACGTGCCAGCGTCAGGGCCAGACCGCCCCAGCCGCAGCCGATGTCCAGCACGCGCATGCCGGGCTCAAGGCACAGCTTACGCGCGATATGCGCCTTTTTGGCGGCTTGTGCCTGTTCCAAAGTCATCCAGGGCTGCTGGAAATAGGCGCAGCTGTACTGCATGTCAGGGTCCAGCATCAGCCGGTAGAAGTCGTCGGAAAGGTCATAGTGATGCGCCACGTTGCGCCGCGCCGAGCGGACCGAGTTGCGCTGCAGGATCGGCCGCAGCAGATACCCGGCCCAGTCCTGGATCTGCTGCAGCAGGGGCAATGACCCGCTGGCCGCACATCGAATCGCGATCCGCATGGCGCTTTCCAAACCGCCTTCGTCGACGGTCAGGGTGCCGTCGATGTAGCCCTCGCCAAATGCCATCTCGGGGCTGTGCACCAGGCGCGCCATCAATGCAGGGTCATGCAGGGTGATATGCGCCTCGGGCTGCGTGGCGTCGCCATAGGTGCGCGCCGTCCCGTCAGGATAGGTGATCCGCAGAGTTCCGCGGGTGATGAAACCCCGCAATACGCGATCCAAAACAGTTTGCCACATCGGCCGAAAACCTCCTTGCTCAAGGGGCCTGGCTCCCGCGTGCCGGGAAAACTATTTGAGTTCACATGTCCGAAACATAGCGATTTTTTTCGAATTTGTCTGCATTCCGGCCCGCATCGCGCCCCGACACTTGACTTCCCGACCCGATCGCGGTGTATCGGCGCGACGAATTCAGCGCCCGAAGGGATATCATCCATGCACGCCTATCGCAGCCACACCTGCGCCGATCTGACCGCCGCCAATGTCGGTGAAACCGTCCGCCTGTCGGGCTGGGTTCACCGGGTGCGAGATCACGGCGGCGTGCTGTTCATCGACCTGCGTGACCACTACGGCGTGACCCAGGTCCTGTGCGACGGCGACAGCGCCGCGTTCAGCGCGTTGGAGAAAGTGCGCTCGGAATGGTGCATCCGCATCGACGGCACGGTCAAGGCGCGCGATCCCGAGTTGGTGAACCCCAAGCTTCCCACCGGCGAGATCGAGGTCTATGTCCGCGAACTGGAAGTGCTGGGCGCGGCCGAGGAACTGCCGCTGATGGTGTTCGGCGATCAGGAATACCCCGAAGAAACCCGCCTGCGCTATCGCTACCTGGACCTGCGCCGCGAGGCGATGCAGCGCAATATGGCGCTGCGCTCGGACGTGGTGGCCAGCATGCGCCGCCGCATGTGGGATCAGGGCTTCCGCGAATATCAGACGCCGATCATCACCGCCTCCAGCCCCGAGGGCGCGCGCGACTTCCTGGTGCCCTCGCGTCTGCATCCGGGCAAGTTCTATGCGTTGCCGCAGGCGCCGCAGCAGTTCAAGCAGCTGATCATGGTGTCGGGCTTCGACAAGTATTTCCAAATCGCGCCCTGCTTCCGCGACGAAGACCCGCGCGCCGACCGGTCGCCCACGGATTTCTACCAACTCGACCTCGAGATGTCCTTTGTCACCCAGCAGGACGTGTTCGATACCATCCAGCCAGTTCTGACGGGGATCTTTGAAGAATTCGGCGGTGGCCGGAAGGTTGATCAGGAATGGCCGCAGATTTCCTACAAGGACGCGGCGCTGTGGTATGGCACCGACAAGCCCGATCTGCGCAACCCGATCAAGATGCAAGTGGTGTCTGAACACTTCCGCGGGTCCGGTTTCGCGATTTTCGCCAAGCTGCTGGAACAGGAAGGTACCGAGATCCGCGCGATCCCCGCGCCGGGTGGCGGCAGCCGCAAGTTCTGCGACCGCATGAACGCCTTTGCACAGAAAGAAGGTCTGCCCGGTATGGGCTATATCTTCTGGCGTGATCAGGGTGAGGGGATGGAAGCGGCCGGCCCGCTGGCCAAGAACATCGGCCCTGAACGCACCGAGGCAATTCGCCAGCAGCTGGGCCTTGGGGTCGGTGACGCGGCGTTCTTCCTGGGTGGTAAGCCCAAAGCCTTTGAAAAAGTCGCCGGCAAGGCGCGCGACGTTATCGGCGAAGAGCTGGGCCTGACCGACAAGGACCGGTTCGCCTTTGCCTGGATCGTGGATTTCCCGATCTACGAGAAGGACGAGGAAACCGGCGAGATCGATTTCGAACACAACCCGTTCTCGATGCCGCAGGGTGGCATGGAGGCGCTGCAGGGCGACCCGCTTGAGGTCAAGGGCTATCAGTACGACCTGGCCTGCAACGGTTACGAGCTGGTGTCGGGTGCGATCCGGAACCACAAGCCCGAAATCATGCTCAAGGCGTTCGAACTGGCCGGCTACGGCGAGGACGAGGTCAAAAGCCGCTTTGGCGCGCTGTTCAACGCGTTCCACTATGGAGCTCCGCCGCACGGGGGCTGCGCCGCCGGTATCGACCGGATCGTCATGCTGCTTGCGGACGAGGCCAACATCCGCGAGGTCATGATGTTCCCGATGAACCAGCGCGCCGAAGATCTGATGATGCAAGCGCCTTCGGACCCGACTTCGGATCAGCTGATGGAACTGGGCCTGCGGGTCATCCCTCAGGAATGAGCCAAGGACCGTACCCAGAGTGTGAAAAACCTTTGGGTGCGGTCAAAACTACTGCGGTGGCGCGAAGCGAACTTTCCGCCAAGTACTTCAGTGCTTATCGGTGCCCGCGTTTTCCAAGTGGCTAAAATCCCTTGAACTTGAAATCAGTCCAGCCAGTTCGGCTGTTTTTCGCGGTTGGCGCGAATGGTCCGTGCGGATCTGCGGGTGTGCCAATACCACCAAGCGCAGAGCATGGCTGTTGTCACGAAATAGGCCAGTGTCATTCAGATCGCCTTTCGTCTTTCCAGACGGCTTTGGACAAGACCGGCAACGCGCGCAGCCAAAGCTGTTACCGGAGCGCCCTTGGCGCGCGAGGATGCGAGGTCATGGGCTGCTTGTTCCAGAACCGTATCCTCGGCATCTCGGGCAACACCGCGCAGGAATTGCGCGGCATAGTCCAGCGTGCGTGAATCCGCAGGCCCGGTCAGAACATCTGCGATATGCGCCATGTCATCCTGATAAGCCAGCGGATCGGGGCAGATCTGTTCGTCTTTGACGGATTGGAGCGAACCCGGACGGCGGTCTTCGGGGAGGTTCTCCAGGATGGCCCTTTGGAAGCTGATCAGCGAATTCAACGGTTTCGCCAGAAAACCATCGGCTCCGGCTTGCAAGGCAAGCGTTTCGGCGCAGTCGTCGCCGGACATACCAAGGATGACGCTGATACGTGGGGAAACCGCGTTCAGTTCCGCGATCAGGTCTGCGCCAGAGCCGTCCGGCAGGCCCATATCCACCACGATCACCGACGGGCGATAGATCTGAAGGTGCCTGCGCGCCGACCTCAGGCAATCGGCCCTGCGAATGCGGGCGCCACTGTGCAGGCACATCAGTCGCATCGCATCACAGGCATAACGACTGTCCTCGACAACCAGAATGGTCTGACCCAGCAAAGGCCGGTTGGCGCTGGGGGCGACGGCGGATGGGGCGAACGGCACCGAATCGTCCATGGCAGAACTCCTTTCAGCAGATGCCCCACGCTAGGAACTCCTGGCTAACACAGGGTTAACGCGCGTTTTGGCGCACTTGCCCTTTGACAGGGCAGCCCCCATAAACGCTGCAACGCAGAACAGAGGAGACCGCCATGATTGGCCGCCTGAACCATGTCGCCATCGCCGTGCCCGACCTCGAGGCCGCATCCGCCCAATACCGCAACGCGCTGGGCGCCAAGGTTGGTGAACCTCAGGATGAACCGGATCATGGGGTTACGGTGGTCTTCATCGAACTGCCCAATACCAAGATCGAGCTGCTGTACCCGCTGGGCGACGACAGCCCGATCAACGGCTTCCTGGAAAAGAACCCGGCGGGTGGCATCCACCATGTCTGTTATGAGGTCGAGGACATCATCGCCGCACGGGATCACCTGAAGGCGACCGGTGCCCGGGTTCTGGGAACCGGAGAGCCCAAAATCGGCGCGCACGGCAAGCCTGTGCTGTTTCTGCACCCCAAGGACTTCAACGGGTGCCTTGTGGAGCTGGAGCAAGTCTGAGCCGGGCTGAGGAGGCCTCGAAATGACAATCACTGCTGCGCTGGTATTGTTCGCCGTGATCTGGTTCATGACCTTGTTGGTCGTGCTGCCGGTCCGGATCAAGACGCAGGGCGATCTGGGCGACATCGTGCCGGGGACCCATGCGGGCGCTCCGGAAGTTCACCACATGAAGAAAAAGATCTGGATCACCACCGGTATTTCTATCGTGTTGTGGGCGGTGATCGCAGGGATCATTGTTTCTGGCGTAATCTCAGTTCGTGATTTCGACTGGTTGAACCAGATGGAACCGCGCGAGTAATCAGTGCTCGGCCTGTCGCGACACCCCATGAAAGATATGCGTGAACGTTGCGGCTCCGATGATCGGAATGACAAGGTTTACCAGCGGGATCGACAGGGGGATGGCCATCAAGGTTCCGGCGACCCAGATCGTCCCGGCATGGCGTGCCCGCAACGCCCGCGCACCTTCGCGCCCAATCCGGCGCATGGCCGCCAGCGTGAAATACTCCCGACCCAGCAAAAACCCGTTCATTCCCCAAAAGATGAACGGAGCGAGGGGTGTGAACAGCGCGTAGAGGACCAGCGCCATTACGTTGGCCACGATCAAAACGCCCAAGAATCCCAACGAGTCCAACAGTGCGTCCCAGATCGGGACGGACGGAACAGGGGGGAGGTTCGGGTAATGCCGGTCTTCAACGGCCTGTGCGACCTCATCCAGAAACATCGATGTGATGGCTGAGGCCACCGGCACCATCAGAAAGACCGGCAGGATCAGAACCAGAAAGATCCCTGAATAGTTCAGAACGTCGTTCAACCACGGGACGTCTCCGACAAATGGCAGCGAGATCTCCTGACCAGAAAGGGCGTTGATGCCCCAAATCGCAACCGCACAGGCAACAACAAGCAGCACAATCGTCAGGCCGACACCGCGCAGTAGCACCGATCGGAATCGAGCATCGCCGAGCTGCCCCAAGGCCGCGAAGAACGCGTTGAGGATGATCATTCCGTCACCCACTCGGTGACTGCGGCCACGTCCGGGCGGGGCCTTTCGGGCGGAACGGCCCCTTCGGTTGCGATGTGAATCAGTCCGGCAATGCGTTCATTGTCGGCCAAACCCAAACCGCGTTCGCAGAATTCGCGGTCGTGCGACTGCCAACCTGAAAGCCAGTTGGCACCCCAACCCGCAGCAAGGGCTGCGTTGAGCAGTGCAAGGCAGACCGCCCCGGCCGAGTAGGTTTGTTCGATTCCAGGGATTTTCGGCGATGGTTTTTGCACTTCGATGACGGCAACAGCGAGATGCCCCATATCGAACTGACTACGGGCCTTGGCAATGTCTTCGGGGCTTTTCCCCAGCGCAACGCCTCGTTCCTCGGTCAGATCGGCCAATCGCGGCATTGCGGCTTTTTCGATGACGATGAAACGCCAAGGTTCCAACTTGCCATGATCGGGGCTGCGAGCGGCTGCGGTCAGCAACGGGATCAATTCGTCGCGGGTCGGCGCCGGGGCCATCAACGTCTTGGCGGGCCGCGACCTGCGCGACTGCAGGAACTCGAACGCAGCCGGGTTTTTCAGCGTCATATGTTAAATTCCTTTACATGGTTCTGTCGTATCTCGGGCAGACACGCGCCGGTTTCAAGGGCAAGATGCAAAACTGTTGGATATTGTGCCACCCGGCACCGTCCAAATGCGGAAGAGAACGTGATGGCAAAACCGAAACTGCGAAACCTGCCGGACCTTGCGCATCTGGCGCGACCCGGGCAATCGATTCCCGTGCGGGTGACTCCCAAAGCTGCGCAGGACCGGATTTTTTTCAACGGGGCGACAGTGCACATCGCTGTCACCGCCGTGCCCGAGGATGGAAAGGCGAACCTGGCCGTGGTCAAGCTGCTGGCCCGGGCCATGGGTGCCTCACCGTCAGCTTTGACGCTGAAAAAAGGCCATACAGGGCGCGACAAGGTCTTTGTCTACGATCCCTAGGCTGGTGTCTCCCTGATCTGGTAGACCCCTTCGGGCAGATCCAGAGCGGCGGCAAGATCGCGCACCTGTTCGGGCGAAAGGGTGATTTTCTGCATCTGGTCCGTTCGGGGGTCCAACTGCTCGATCGTTACGCACTCGGCGAAACTGTTGATCACCACGTCTTCTTGCAAAGGCTCCGGGCCTTCGTCCACCAGGGTAATGACTGTCGAGTCGAATTCATGCTCAATCGAAAACATGTTCCCAGACTGCCCAGCCTGCGATCGCAATGCAACCCGCTGATTGGGTTTCGGGCTGTGGTCAGGGGGGCCACATCGCGCTAAGCTTTCCTGCCGGCACGAACAGAAAGGATCCGGAATGCACCGCCTCAGGTTTTTGCTGGTCTTGGTTGTGTCCGCATGCACTGCGGGCGGGTTCATTGCGGTTGATGATTGGTCACCATCCTCGCCCGAACTGCGCGACTCGGCACTGACGTTTCAGCAGGTCAGCAGATCGGTCGGGGCGGCGGCGCAAAAAGTCTGTCAGCGCGAGACACGGGGGCAGAACTGCGATTTCGGCATTCTGATCGACACGGATCCGTTTGCCGAGCCAAATGCGTTCCAAACGTTGGACAAGGATGGGCGTCCGTTCATCATTTTCACGCAGGAAATGGTCAAGTCGACGCAGAACGCTGACGAGATGGCGTTCGTGATGGGACACGAGGCGGCGCATCACATCCTGGGCCACATCGCCCGGCAGGTAAAAAACGCCAAGGAAGGGGCTCGAATTTTCGGAGAACTGGCTGAGGCGCAAGGCGAGGACGCGGCAGGAATTGAACGTGCTCAGAAGCTGGGTGCCGAGGTCGGAGTTCAGAGCTACACGAAAGAATTCGAGCTTGAAGCGGACCGGATGGGAACTTTGATCACCTATTCGGCCGGGTACAATCCGCTGGTCGGCATGGCCTACTTCGGCCGGATTCCCGATCCGGGTGACCGCTTTCTGGCGTCTCATCCGCCCAATGCCAAGCGCATCGATGTTGTTCTGGAAACAGCCGCCCAGCTCGGCTTGACCCAATGACCCAGATCCAGCGGATGGGGGTCGTGCTGACGGACCGAGGCTCGAAATACGCGGTGAGCGGCGCGCCCGTCAGGTCGCGAGATGAGGTCGATGCGGTATTGCGCGACCTTAAATCGGACAAGGCATATGCCAAGGCGACCCATAACACGTGGGCCGCGATTTTGCCGACCGGCGCTCTCAAGGCAGATGATGGCGAAACCGGTGCGGGGATGGTCATATTGCGCATGTTGGAACGCGCCGGTGTGCAGGATCACGTGGTCATTGTGACCCGATGGTATGGCGGCAAAAAGCTGGGCGGAGATCGTTTCAGGCGCGTCCAGGACGCCACACGGGCCTACCTGGACGACCTGGGGGTAGTCTCTTGACCTGAATCAAGGGCGCCGCGGGGTTATGGCGCTAGTGTTCTTTTCAGCGAGACAGCGAAAGGAACTCGGATGTCCAGACGCGAAGAACTGCGCCGCCACGCCGCTTTGGTGGATCGAATGGCCCTGAAACTGGGCGTTGACCTGCAGGAGGCCGCAATCGGCGGTTCGGTTTCCATCGACGAAATCACCGACGCGGTGCTGCGCTGTACAGGCTGTACGAACCCCGATCACTGCGACCGCGCGTTGGCGCTTCAAAACAGCGACGGACGGCCACCGGAGTATTGCCGAAACCAGGAGTTGCTGGCCAGGCTTGCACCCTAGCGCGGACGGGCAGAACCATGAACGTCCTTGGCCAGACCATGAAACATGTACGCCTTGTTCTGCGGATGGGGCAGGCGACCGGCGTTGACCTTGTAGATGCCCATCGCACGGGTCGGCTCAGTCCCGACGAATGGGCCCGCATGGTGGGACGGTGCCGGGGCTGCGAGTGGGCTTGCGACTGTACCGATTGGCAGACGCACCGAGGTGGCAGGGTTGAGGCCCCAGAGACATGTCCGAACCGGAACCGATTCGCCAAACTTAAGACGCTGCAGAATCAGGAAAAACAATGAAACATGTGCGACTCGGAGACATAGAAAAACACTTCTGGCTAACGCGGTCGGTTGCGCGCTGCATGGAAATCTCGCTGTCCGAAGCCATCGCCGAAGGGCGGCTGACCGCGCAGGGATACAGCGAAATGGTGACCCGTTGTCGAGCCGCTGACTGCAGCGAAAGATGTGCCGTCTGGCTTGCGTGCCAACAGAGCCGGGCGACCGCCGCCCCGGAATTTTGCGCGAATGCCAAGGCTTTGAATGCGCTGACCTGATTGGCCTAAAGCTTGGAATGGCTTCCGTCGCACAGCGGCGGATTAGCGGTTTGCTTGCATCCGCAGAAGAAGACCTTCTTGCTTGATTCTGCTACATATTTTACCGGCTCGACCCCGGTTTCCTTGTGCGAACCGTCGCAGAATGGCTGACGTTTGGAGCGTCCGCAAGCGCACCAGAAGTAGCTTTTGCCTTCAGTCACCTCGATGGGGTAGGGCGATTTCTGGGCGATTTGAGATCCTTTTGGCATTCTGGCGCTCCGGCTGTTGAAAGGGACATCCGTGAGCTTAGCCCAACGCAGAGAAATGTGTAGTTCGCGCGTCCCGGTCCGGCGGTGGCACGTCGCGGTGCAAGCGTGGATTCGCCTCTGATCACACGGATGTGACCGTATCTGTTGCCAGAAAGCCGAACTGCCCGTATCCTTAGCCTGGCCCCGAAAAGTTGGGCAATATCAGAAAAGTATTAAAGGATTGATGGACATGAAACTGAAATTCGCTGCCGCCGGCGCCTTTGTTTTGATCCTGACTGCTTGCTCGCAGCAGGAAGAGCCCACCCCGGTTTACGTTCAGCCAAGCTATGACAAATATGGCTCGCCCAGCTGTTCGGCAGGCTATGAACTGGCCACCACCGAGGCCGGCCAGACCGTGTGTAACCCGGTCACTCAATAAGCTTTTTGCAGACGGTCCCGATTTGGGGGCCGTCTGCCTTCTTCCGCCGGATGGCGGTTCAGCGCACCAGCTTCCCCCACAGATCGTATTCACCAGCCTCGTCGACCTGAACAAGGACGATGTCGCCGGGTTTCAGGTTTTCATGACCGTCGTCGATGAACAGGTTGCCATCGATCTCAGGCGCGTCTGACTTGGTGCGGCAGGTGGCGGCCTCGGCATCCACCTCGTCCACGATCACTTGGATTCTCTGGCCCACTTTTGACGCGAGTTTTGCTTCGGAGATCGCCTGGGCCTTTTGCATGAAACGCTCCCAGCGCTCTTGCTTGATCTCATCCGGGACGTGATCCGGCAAGTCGTTCGAGCGGGCCCCTTCAACGTTTTCGTATTGGAAGCACCCGACGCGATCCAACTGCGCCTCGTCCATCCAATCCAGCAGGGTCTGGAACTCGGCCTCGGTCTCCCCGGGGTAGCCGACAATGAAGGTCGATCGCAGCGTGATGTCTGGGCAAATCGCGCGCCAGGCGGCGATCTCGTCCAGTGTCTTGGCGCCGGCAGCGGGGCGCGCCATTCGTTTCAGAACGTCCGGATGCGCGTGTTGGAACGGGATGTCCAAGTAGGGCAAAAGGTTGCTGCCTGCATCCGCCATCAGCGGGATCAACTCGCGCACATGTGGATAGGGGTAGACGTAGTGCAGTCGTATCCACGCATCCAGTTGGCCCAGTTCACGGGCCAGATCGGTAATGTGGCTGCGCACCTCCCGGTCTTTCCAGGGGTTCACGTCGTATTTTCGATCCAGGCCAAAGGCCGAGGTGTCCTGGCTGATCACCAGTAATTCGCGCACACCGCTGTCGACCAGTTTTTCAGCCTCGCGCAGAACGGCGTGGGCCGGTCGGCTGGCCAGTTTTCCGCGCATATCCGGGATGATGCAGAACTTGCACTTGTGATTACAGCCCTCGGAAATCTTGAGATAGCTGTAGTGGCGCGGGGTCAGCTTCACGCCCGAAGCCGGCAACAGATCCACATACGGATTGGGATCAGGCGGAACGGCGGCGTGAACGGCATCCAGCACCTGTTCATACTGGTGCGGCCCGGTCACGGCCAGGATCCGGGGGTGATGTTCGCGGATGTAGTCAGGTTCCGCGCCCAGGCACCCGGTCACGATGACCTTGCCATTTTCCACCAGCGCCTCGCCGATTGCTTCGAGGCTTTCGGCCTTGGCGCTGTCCAGAAACCCGCAGGTGTTCACGATCACGGCATCCGCACCTGAATAGTTGGGCGAGATCCCGTATCCTTCGGCGCGCAGGCGCGTCAGGATGCGCTCGCTGTCGACCAGTGCCTTGGGACATCCCAAGGACACCATTCCGATGGTGGGTTGGCCGCTGCGCGGTGCGTCGGTGATCCGGGCTGCGGGTGCCAGATCGGGGCGTAGGTTTGGCGGGTTGGTGCTCATTGCGCGGCATATAGTGGGGAAATCTTCCCCTTGCAAATCCTTCGCACGCGAGGAACATCGAAGCTGAGGCAAAAAGCCGGCAAGGCAGAGAGCAAATCATGAAGTGGCTGATACGCATTCTATTCATTCTGGTTGCGGTCGCGGGGCTGGTGATCGGGGCGTTGCTTTTGATGCCCGGCGACAAGCTGGGCAAAATCCTCGCTGAACAGGTCAAGGCGCAGACCGGGCGTGAACTGACGTTGTCCGGTGATGTCCGCCTGTCCTTTTGGCCGGTTCTGGGAATGGAAACCGGGCCGGTTACGTTTGGGAACGCGCCCTGGGCCAGCTCCGAACCGATGCTGAGCGCGCAAAGCCTGGCAGTTGGCGTGGACGCATCAGCGCTGTTGGCGGGGGATGTGCGTATCCGGCGCGTCGTGGCCGAAGATCCCGTCTTGCGGCTGGAGCTGTCACAAGGGCGGGGCAACTGGGAAATGTCAGCGTCGCAAACCGGGGCGTCAAACACGGGCTCTGGCAATGCAGATGCGCCCGCACCCAACTCAGCGGCACCGACCGAGACCGGAACCGTGACCCTTGACCAACTGGAGCTCAGCAACGCGCGTCTGGTTTATGTGGAAAACGGTGTCCCTCAGATGGATTTTTCCGGGGTCGATCTGAAGGCCAGTTGGCCCGATGTCACTGCGCCGATGAAGATGAGTGCATCAATGCCGGTGCCCGGTGGCGCGGTTGAGGTTGATCTGGAAATTCCTGATTTACCTGCCTTCTCCAGTGGTGCGGTGACGCCATTGGTTCTTGGCCTGACAGCGCCGGGCGGAGAGATCAGTTTTGACGGGCGCGTCAACTTGGCCGGTGAAATGGACGGAAAAACTCATGTCCGGACCCCAAACACCGACGCGATGCTGGCCGCTTTTGGTCAGGGTGGGGTGTCAGTCCCCATGGGACTTGGACGGGTCGCGGATGTGTCCGGCCATATGACCTACACCAAGGATGGGCGCATTTCCTTGCGGGATATGCGGGCCGTTCTGGATCAGAACAGTTTTGACGGTGCCGCCGATATCGTTATCGCAAGCCCACCAAAGATTACTGCGCGGCTGAGCACCGGTGACCTTGACCTGACGCAGGCAACGGCCGGCAGCGCGCCCAACAGCGGCGGCACGGGCGGAGGAGGCAAACAAGCGCCCGAAGGCTGGTCCCAGGCGCCGATCGACGCGTCACCCCTTTCGTTGGCAAATGGAACGATCCGGTTGAAAGCCAATTCGATCGCTATTCCGGATATGACCTTTGGCCCCAGCGATCTAAGCCTCAGCCTGGATCGGTCGCGCGCGGTTCTGAAAATGGAACCGGCCACGCTGTTTTCCGGAAAGCTGACCGGAGAAGTCGTTGCCAACAACAGAAACGGACTGTCGGTCGGGGGCAACCTGACCGCCACCGGTATCGACCTCAAGCAGGCTTTGACCACATTGGGCGGTGTCGAACGTCTGTCCGGTACTGCGTCCGGAACATTACAATTCCTGGGCGTGGGGCAAACCGAAGCGCAGATCATGCGCTCGCTCAGCGGCAAGGGCAGCCTGGACGTCGGCAAGGGGGTGATCTCCGGGTTTGATCTGGATCGTCTGATGGGGCGCGGCGAAGGCAGTGGAGGAGCCACCGTCTTCAACAGCCTGACTGCCACCTACACGATTCAGGACGGCAACCTGACGAACAACGACCTTCTGATGCAGCTTGACAATTTCCGTGCCGATGGCGCGGGCCGTGTCGGGCTGGGCGCGCGGGATATCGACTATGTGTTCACGCCGGTCGCGCTGCGGGCGAACGGGGGCAATGGCATTGCCGTTCCCGTGCGGATCAAGGGGCCGTGGAGCGATCCGTCGATCAAGCCCGACCTGAGCAAGGTGATCGAAGCTGCGACGGAAGAAAAGCTCAAGGAACTGGAGCAGGACGCGAAGGACAAGGCGCTGAAGAAGGTCGGAGAGGAGTTGAATACAACCATCTCCGACAGCGAACAGGTCGAAGATGTACTGAAGCAGAAGCTTGAGGACGAGGCCAAGAAGGGTTTGCTTAAACTGCTGGGACGGGATTGAGAAAGGGGCGCCTCCGCGCCCCTTTTTTGCTCAGATCGTCTGGTCGTAGTCGCCCACACCTGGCTCGGTGCGGATCACGGCATCGATATCGGCGAAAATTGCCCGCATCTCATCTTCGCTCTCGCTGCTTTCGCAGACCACCACCAGGTTGGGCGTGTTCGAAGACGCCCGGACCAGGCCCCAACTTCCATTGTCGAGGATGACGCGGGCACCATTGACGGTCACGACTTCCTTGATCGGCCGACCGGCCAATGTTTCACCCGCCTCTGCCTTGGCAACCAGCTTGTCCACCAAGCGGGCGAGGATGTCATACTTTTCGGTATCGGCAGCATAGGGCGACATGGTCGGGGTCGACCACGTCTTGGGCAGGGCGCGACGCAGATCGGACATGCTCTGTCCCGGGTTGCGGTCCATCAGTTTGCAGATTTCCACCGCGACCCGCATTCCGCAGTCGTATCCACGCCCGATTGGCTCGGCCAGAAAGTAATGGCCCGACTTTTCGAACCCGGCCAAAGCGCCGATCTCCTTCACGCGCCGTTTCATGTGGCTGTGGCCGGTTTTCCAGTAATCCGCCTTGACGCCATGGGCCTGCAGTTCGGGATCGCTGGCGAACAGGCCGGTCGATTTCACGTCGGCCACGAATGTCGCGCCGGGATGCAGCTTGGCCAAATCACGCGCCATTATGACACCGACCTTGTCGGCAAAGATCTCCTCGCCCTCGTCATCGACCACACCGCAGCGATCGCCGTCTCCGTCAAACCCAAGCGCCAGGTCCGCCCCGCTGGCTTTGACGGCGTCAGCCATGTCGTGCAACATCTCCATCGCTTCGGGGTTCGGATTGTAGTTGGGGAAGGTGTAATCCAACCGGTTGTGGCTGGGCACGACCTCGACCCCGATCCGCTCAAAGATCTCGGGGGCAAAGGCAGATGCGGTGCCGTTCCCTGTCGCGCACACCACCTTGAGGGGGCGTGACATTTTGAAATCACCGACCAGATCGTCGATATAGGCCTCTTTCACGCCGTCCACGAATTCATAGGACCCGCCGGGGCGTGCCACGCCTTCGCCGTTCAGCACGATGTCGCGCAGCTCGGCCATTTCGTCAGGGCCGTGGGTCAGAGGGCGGTCAAAGCCCATCTTCACCCCGGTCCAGCCGTTGGGGTTGTGGCTGGCCGTCACCATGGCGACCGCAGGAACATCCAGGTGGAATTGGGCGAAATACGCCATCGGGCTGAGCGCCGGGCCAATATCCTTGACCTGGATGCCGGCCTGCATGAGGCCCAGAATCAACGCATTCTTGATCGCCAGAGAATAGTCGCGGTAGTCGTTGCCGACCGCGATTACCGGCTCGATCCCACGCTTGTGCATCTGAGTTCCCAAACCAAGACCAAGAGCCGTCATCCCCGGCAGGTTGATCTCGTCAGGGTATTTCCAGCGGGCATCATATTCACGAAACCCGGTGGGTTTGATCATCGCATCGCGCAGAAAGCTCCAGGTGTTCGGGGTCACCTCGGGGATTGGTTTGGTCATGGAAAATCTCGATCGTTAAATCTGAACTGGGTTGGCCTTGGCCAGGGCATCGAAACGCATCAATGTGTCAATCAGTTGGCCCATCTGGTCCAACGGGATCATATTCGGCCCATCAGACGGCGCCGTGTCCGGATCCTGATGCGTTTCAATGAATACGGCACCGACGCCCAGGGCCACGGCCGCGCGGGCCATTACCGGTGCAAATTCCCGCTGCCCGCCGGACGAGCCGCCTCGGCCACCGGGCTGTTGAACGGAATGGGTTGCATCCATGACAACCGGATACCCGGTTTGCGCCATTTGCGGCAGGGATCGCATGTCGGCGACAAGCGTATTGTAGCCAAACGAGGTTCCGCGCTCGGTCAGCAGGATGTTGTGGTTGCCCGTGCTTTCGATCTTTTCGACGATGTTTGGCATTTCCCAGGGGGCCAGGAACTGACCCTTCTTGACGTTGACGGCCTTGCCTGTTTCTCCGGCTGCCAGCAGCATGTCTGTCTGGCGGCACAGGAAGGCCGGGATTTGCAGGATATCCACTGCTTCGGCCGCGATGGCACATTGCGCTTCAGTGTGGACATCCGTCAGGACCGGAATACCCATCGTTTTGCGAATGTCATCCAGCACCTTCAGCCCGGCCTCGATCCCCATGCCGCGTTTCCCGGACAGGGACGTACGGTTGGCTTTGTCATATGAGGCCTTGAACACATACTGTGCCCCCGCGGCTTCACAGGCTTCTTTCATCCTTCCCGCGATCATCTGTGCGTGATCCGCCGTTTCAAGCTGGCAAGGGCCCGCGATGATGGTCAGCGGAAGGTCGTTGCCAACGGTGACGTTGGCTATTTTTACATGTTTCATGAGCTCTACGAGGATACCTGTTCACGAAGGACTGACGTAGTCAGCGAAATCATCAGGTAGATACCAGCAAACAACAGGAAAGCCAAAATCGTATTTTCGAACTTTCGCGGATAGGTGGGCTCCTGACTGGCGACCGGGTTCACGGAAACGGTGAGGTATCGAACCTTGCGGTTGGCCTCGGTCCGGGCGGTTTCCATTTGCTGCATGGCCGATTGCAGCATCATGTCCCGTGCGGCCAGATCGGCCTGTGCCATCTGGATCCGAACGCTCAACCGCGCCAGCGAGTTTTCGCCGGCGGAGGCGTCCAGCATCTCGGCATTGAGCTCTTCGAGCACGGCCTCAAGCCGGTTGATATCGGCTTGGACACCGTCGACCTTGGCTTTGTTCGGCCGAAGGTTGTCCAGCAACGCCGCCAGTTCCAATTCCTTGTCTTGAAGCTGTATCTCGATCTCGTTGATGCGGGCGCGCAGCCCGGCAATCACGTTTTCGGGGTCCAGCACGGCACCCTGCAACTGCAGTTCGATCAGCGCTTCCTGGGCTTTGCGCCGTTCTTCCTGAGCGTCCTCGAAGGACTGCAGAGCATCTCGCATCTGATCTTCGCGCTTAAGCTCGGTGAGGCCGTTGATCTTTTCTTCGGCGTAGGAAATCAGAAGATTTGACAGGTCGACGGCGGTGTCCGGGTCGGGTGCCGCAACCTCCATCCGGATGATACCGTCGCTGGGGTCATAGCCGATTGTGACCATGCGCTTGTACAGTTTGAACGCCTCTTCCAGCGTGGCGTCCTGAGGCAGTCTTTGAATCGGATCTATCCAGTCCTGCTTGAAAATCTCGGCAAAACCAGTGTCCCGTTCCAGACGGTTGAGCGCATCCTTGGATTCAAGGAACTCCTGGGTCGCGACCGAGTCCTGCGTGGTGGCGTATTGCGTCCCGGCCAAAAGCCCGCCGATCTCACCAGCGCCACCATCTGCCTGTAGAATGGAAAACGCGGACTCGCTGGCGTACATCGGAGTGGCTATGCGATAGAAGTAATAGCCGACAATAATCGTGGGCAGCAGAACAAAGGCGAATAGACGGGCAAACAGACCAAACAGCTTTCGTCTGCGCCGACGGGCGATATCCTTCTGAATCTGGCCGATTTCGAATTCGCGCCGCTGTGCCGGGCTCCATTCGGGGCCGGGAAGGGTCTGTTGCTTTTCTTTCACCGTTTGCGGCAGCTGGATCGTGACCTTGTCTTTTGGCTGGTCTTCCGCATCCGCGGTATCGGAAGAACCCGCCGCAAAATCCAGAAGGTTGGAGCGCGGAAACGGATCGATCCCCTTTTTTCGTAGCAGACGCACGGCATCGTAGTCCGACGTCGTAGCCAGACCGTGTTTCTGCGCCAGGCGTCGGGCTATGCGCAGCTGACGACCGGTCAACCCTTCTTTCTTGATGGCATCCAGTTCAGTTCCGGCCGGGGCTTCCTCGGCCGGTTGAGTTGCTTTTCTGATGCGCGAAATCGCCTCGGCACGCGCCTCAACCGTGCCTTCGGCCTGCGAGGCATGGTTCGGGTCGTATTTTTTAACCTTGGGTTTGGTAGTCATATAGCTGCGTCGCCTCTTCCAAGGAGTCAAACATATGAAGCTGCCCATCCACAAGCACGGCGGCCTGGCGGGCGAATTTTTCGAGGGTTTTGGGATTGTGTGACACAATCACCAAAGTCGTGGTTCGCAAGCGTTCCTGCAGGATTGAACCTGCTTTTTTGTTGAATTCGACATCGGTGGTGGCAGGCATACCTTCGTCGATCAGGTACATGTCGAAGTCCAGAGCCAGCATCAACGAAAAGGTGAAGCGGGCGCGCATGCCGGCTGAGTATGTCGCCAAGGGTTGGTTGAAATACTCGCCCAAGTCGCACATCCAGCTGCAGTAAGCCTCGACATAGTCGGGGTCCATTCCATAAATCTTGGCGATGTAACGGGCATTCTCGAGCGCGGACATCTTCTTGGAAACGCCGCCGGCAAAGCCCATGGGGAAAGACACCCGGCACTCTCGGCGGATCACGCCTTCGTCGGGCTTTTCGAGGCCGGCCATCATGTTGATAAGCGTGGTTTTTCCGGTGCCGTTCGGGGCCAGAACGCCAAGTGATTTTCCCAGCTCGACCCGGAACGAGACCCTGTCCAGGATCACCTTGCGGCGAGTCCCGGTCCAAAAGGACTTGCTGACATTCTCGAACTCAAGCATTCACTGCCTGCTCATGTTTTTGCTTTGGGTGCGGCCACCGGTGGCTGGCTGACGGCCGGGTGTTCTACCGCTCCATGTTGGCCACATTATGTCGAAATATGAAACAAATGTTCAATGCGCGTTCGATACGCCTGACCACAATTGTGACGCATAGAGCCGACAACTGGATCGGTTTGCGGGAACGACTATGATCCATCCTAGGATTGCAGAAAGCGCCAAAGGGCTGGAGATCAGGTGAAGCAACTTGCTGAGGAAATCAGATCGTGCCGGTTGTGCGCCGACCGCTTTGCTGCGACTGCAACCGCGCATCAGCCGCGCCCGGTGGTGTGGTTCCGCCCCGGTGCGCGCATCCTGATTGCAGGGCAGGCACCCGGGGCACGGGTCCATGAGAGCGGCCGACCGTTCACCGACCCCTCAGGCGACCGGCTGCGGGATTGGCTGGGGTTGGAGGAAGAACAATTCTACGATCAGGCGCGGGTTTCGATCGTCCCGATGGCGTTTTGTTTTCCGGGGTACGATGCGCGAAAGGCGGACTTGCCGCCGCCGGCGATCTGCAAGAAGACCTGGCATCACAGGGTGATGAGTGAACTTGGCGATGTTCCGTTGACCATCCTTGTCGGTGGCCACGCGCATAAATTCCATCTGGGCGCACAAGCTTCGGTGACCGATACGGTGCGCAATTGGCAACAGCATGCGCCGCGGGTATTTGCCTTGCCTCATCCGTCATGGCGCAATACGGCATGGCTGAAGAAAAATCCCTGGTTCGAAACGGACCTGTTGCCGGTGCTGCGTGCCCGGGTCAAAGAGGTGATGGATGACTGACACGACCGCGCTGGACATTGCGCATGCCCAGATGGAGGCCGACCCTCAGAGCGATGCCGCGCGGCTGAGGTTTTTCGAACGGCTCGCGGACAACGAACTGTTTCTGTTGCTGACCGAAGAGGCGCGAGACGAAAACATCTCACCCGAGCTGTTTGACGTGGCAGATGGTCGGTTTGTGCTGGCCTTTGACCGCGAAGACAGACTGGCGCAGTTTGCGGGCTGTCCTGCCCCTTATGCCTCTCTGTCCGGACGTGTTCTGGCGGGGATGCTTGCAGGGCAGGGCATCGGGTTGGGGCTGAACCTCGAGGTGGCGCCGTCGTCGATGCTCGTCCCTGCCGAAGCGTTGGCCTGGCTTGCTGAAACCCTCAGCCATGCTCCGCAAGAAGTGCGATCCCGTCTGACGGAGTTCCTTCCGCCCGCGGGGTTGCCAGACATTTTGCTGACGGCGCTGGACACCAAACTGGCCACAGCTTCAGGTCTGGCCTCCGCCGCATATCTCGCCGGAACTCGCGCCGAGGGCGGCGGGCAGGGTCATCTTCTTGGTTTCGTTGACGCGATACCCGGTGCCCAGACGGCCTTGGCCAAGGCAGTGTCCGAAGCTCTGACATTCTCGGGGATTGAGGCTGGTGCCTTGGATGTCGGTTTTTTCGCGGCCAGCGATCCGGCTGCCGCAGCATTGGCGAAAGTGGGCCTGCGATTTGATATCCCCGAGCCTGTGCGCGCCTCCGGGTCCCGACCAGCGCCCGGAAGCGACCCGGACAGTCCCCCGATCTTGAAGTGAAGTCGAGGTTTCGGCGCAGGGATGGTTTGCTCCCTGCGCCAAATGAACAGATTTATTCGGCAGCTGTTTCCAGCTTGTCCTGCGTACGGGTTTCGAAGTCGCTTGCATCATGCCGTTCGCGCAGTTGGGTGTGCAACTCTCCGAAGGCGCGGTTGACCATGCGGCCCCGCTTCACGGCTGGCCGCGCGTCAATCTCTTGCGCCCATCGCATGACGTTCTTGTAGGACGTCACATCAAGGAACTCGGCCGCGTCGTACAAGCGACCCAGAACCAGTTGCCCATACCACGGCCAGATTGCCATATCAGCGATCGAATAGTCCGAGCCGGCGATAAAGGTTTTGTCGGCAAGCTCGCGGTCCAGAACATCCAGCTGGCGTTTGGTTTCCATCGCAAAGCGGTTGATCGGGTATTCCCATTTCTCCGGCGCATAAGCGTAGAAATGCCCGAACCCACCACCCAGGTAAGGCGCGCTGCCCATCTGCCAGAAAAGCCAGTTCATCACTTCGGTGCGCTCAGGGCCGGATTTGGGCAGGAATGCACCGAATTTTTCGGCCAGATGGACAAGGATGGAGCCGCTTTCAAACACCCGTATCGGCGCTTCAGCCGAGCGGTCCATAAGGGCGGGGATTTTCGAGTTCGGGTTGATCGCGACAAAATCCGAGCCGAACTGATCGCCGTCACCGATATTGATCAGCCATGCATCATATTCTGCGCCTGTGTGACCCAGGGCCAAAAGCTCTTCCAGCATGACCGTCACTTTCACCCCGTTGGGCGTTGCAAGCGAATACAACTGCAAGGGATGTTTACCGACGGGCAATTCCTTGTCATGGGTCGCCCCTGCGATGGGGCGGTTGATATTCGCGAAACGCCCTCCGCTTTCACTATCCCATGTCCAGACTTTTGGTGGGGTGTATGTGGTGGTGTCGCTCATCTTCTGCCTTTCGTCCCAGAGCCGATCTGCGCCCGGCCCGACAAGAGTTAGTGTTGCAGAACAAGAACGCCAACCCCCGACGTGGCGGCTGTTCTGTAACAATTGCGGCAAGACTGCTCACGTTTGCTCGTCAATGGTCACAGCGGCGTTAACGGGTCTTCGCCGTCGAAGGGAATTGCTTATTGTCTCTGCAGACAGCCACTCTGGCCCTGCAACCCGTCAAGACACGAGGACATGAAACATGAACAGATTTGCTCTGACCTTTGCTGCTGCAATGGCGTTGGCCGTGCCCGCCTTTGCCGGCCCGCAATATGTCGATGGGACCGGCTTCGCCGTGTCCGGATATGATGTGGTGGCCTATCGTGGGCTTGCACAATCGCCGATTGGACAATCCCAGCCAGAAGGCGTGCGCGGACGGTCGGATATCACTGCGGATTACAATGGGGCGACCTGGGCTTTTGCGACCGAAGAAAACCGCGCGAAGTTCCTTGAAAACCCCGCGTTCTATGCGCCGCAATATGATGGGCATTGCGCCTATGGCGTGTCAAAGGGCGGCAAGGTTCCCGGCAACCCCAACCTTTGGCGGATCGTTGACGACAAGCTGTATCTGAACATCACCGATGTCGTGGTCGGTTTTTGGGAAGAAGACGTCCCGGGCAACATCAACCTGGCTGAGGGGAACTGGCCGGGGCTCGAAGGCAATGACGCCTCGACCAACGTGATCCCGAAATTCACGTCCGAAGGCCCGATCGCGAACTGACGTGACGCGCGTTGCAGGCCCGGCAGACCCGCCGGGCCTTTTTCTATGCTAAGTCTTCAACAAGCCTGCCAGAACTGTTCCCGAGTGGCCTGATCCGCCTCAAACCGGATCCGGACGCTGCGCGCGCCGGGAAACTTGCGTTCTCGAATGGTGTCGGGAACAACGACCTCGCCCGCTCCGCCATTCTTGGCCTGGAAGGACAGTATTTCGGTTTCGACGGTCCGAAAGCCGGCCAGAACGGATGTCGGCAGGGCAACGCGGTTTTCACCTTCGCAAACCGGCGTCGCAACGAAATAGGTCAGGTCGCGGCCATAGCATCCGATCGCCTCTGGTACATGGTCCGAATTGCGCGCCGATAGCGGGCAATCTTCCGTGCTGGTCTCGCCAAAGGATAGGGCGCGACTTGGATCGAGCAGCTTCAGGCAGGCGGAAATATCCTTCTCGTCCAGCTCGATGATACGCTTTCTGAGTTTCGGGCGTCGCGGTTGGGCCGGCCCGGCGCCTTTTCCTGCCAACCCGTTTTTGCGCAGAAGGTCATAGGCCGACTTCGCCTGCGCAAACTGATTGCAGTCGCCGCCTGTATGGTCGGGATGTGCATGAAAGGCGATGTCACGCCACGCATTCCGGATGTCCGATGCGGTGGCGGTCTGATCAAGGCCCAAGACGTGCAGTGCATCTACGCGAGCCTGAATTTTCTCGACTGGCTCCATACCAAAATCACTCGATAAAACAACTGTCTCCTATTTTCCGGAGCCTTGAGTTTCTGTCAAATTATCCAGTGAATTGGTAGGATTGGCGGGGACAGTGCGCCGTTGCAGGGGGAATTGTTCGCACCTTACAAAGGGCCGCAGGTGGCAATCCCCCTTTGGCCAGTGCAAATGCAAGGAACAGTCAGGCGACGTTTTGTAGATCGGCTTTGGGCGTGATCCCAAGGGCAAAACACACATCGCGGGTCAGTTCGGGGCGGTTCAGCGTATAAAAATGCAGCTTGTCCACGCCTTCGTCGATCAGGTCCGAACACAGCTCGGTGCATAGCGCAGTGGCCAACAAGTCGTGCCGGTTGTCACGGATTGCTTTGTCAAAGGCCTGGTCGACCCAGTCCGGCACCTGCGCGCCACAGCGTTTGGCAAATTTCTTGGCACCGGCCCAGTTCTCGATTGGCAGGATGCCCGGCACGATCGGCTTGTCGATCCCGGCTTTGGCGCAGGCATCACGAAAGCGTAAAAACGTTTCGGCCTCGAAGAAGAATTGCGTCAAAGCCTCGTCTGCGCCGGCGTCCAACTTGGCTTTCAACCAGTCGATGTCAGCCTGTGCATGTGGCGCTTCGGGGTGAATGTCGGGATAGGCACCGACGCGGATGGTGAAACTGCCGGTTTCCGCCAGTGCTGCGATCAATTCGACCGAGTGGGCGAACCCATCGGGATGCGGGACGAACCGTTCCTGCCCCTTGGGTGGGTCGCCGCGCAACGCAACGATGTCAGTGACGCCGGCCGCGGCAAAGCTGTCGGCTATGGCCAAGGTCTCGCCGCGTGAGGCGTCGACACATGTAAGATGGGCCGCGACTTTCAATCCCGAGGATTTGTGCAACGTCGCCACCGCATCGCGGGTCAATTCACGGGTGGTGCCCCCCGCTCCATATGTGACCGAGACAAAACGGGGTGCCAGTGGCGCCAGTGTCTGGACCGTATCCCACAGGCGAAACGACGCTTCGAGCGTCTGAGGCGGAAAGAATTCGAAGGAAATCTCGGGCTGGGTCATGGCAGTCTCGCAGGTTGTGTTGCGGCTCTTGTGCCATGGAGTTCTTTGTGAGACAAACTCATATTATTCAAGAACAACATGAACGACGCGAAAGATGCATATCGAATTTCGACACCTGCGCACGATCAAAGCCATCCATGAATGTGGTGGGTTGGCCCGTGCGGCGGATCAACTGAACATCACGCAGTCGGCGCTCAGTCATCAGATCAAAGGGCTGGAGGATCAGGCCGGCGTCGAGCTGTTCCTGCGCCGGTCGAAACCGATGAAATTGTCGGCCGCTGGGCTGCGCCTTCTGCGTCTGGCCGAGCAGATTCTGCCGCAGGTCGAAGCGATGCAGGAGGAGTTTTCCTCGCTGCGCGACGGGCGCACGGGGCGGATGCACATCGCGATCGAATGCCACGCCTGTTTTGAATGGCTGTTCCCGGTGCTCGAGGCCTTCCGCAAGTCTTGGCCGGATGTGGATGTCGATATCCGGCCGGGTCTGGCCTTTGACGCGCTGCCCGCGCTGCAGAAGGAAGAGGTCGATCTGGTCGTCTCCTCGGACCCCGAAGACCTGCTGGGCGTCGAGTTCATCGAACTGTTCGACTACAATCCTGTCTTTGTCGCCGCCTCGACCCACCCTCTGGCCGGGAAAGCGTATATCGAGGCCGAGGATTTTCGCGGTCAAACGCTGATCACCTATCCGGTCGAACGCACGAGGCTTGATATCTTCAGCCAGCTTCTCATCCCGGCCCGCGTTGAGCCTGCTGCGATCCGGCAAGTTGAGTTGACCGCCGTGATCCTGCTGCTTGTGGCGTCAAACCGTGGAATATCCGTTCTGCCCGACTGGGTGGTGCGCGAGGTCAAGTACAACTCGGACTATGTGACCCGCCCGCTGACCAAGGATGGCATCACGCGTCGGCTGTATGCCGCGGTGCGTACCGAGGACATGGAAAAACCCTTTGTGCAGGAATTGGTCAAGCTGGCCAGCCTAGAGGCGCGCAAGCTGCAGCAGCAATAAGGTTTTGGCCACGCGGGAAACGGCATGCTGCTATGCGCATCATTCCTCTTGGCAAGGGGGCGTTGCGCCAGTATACGCGCGGTTTGACCGGACAGGAGCCTCGGAACTATGGTTGGCAGTGCAAATCTCAACATCATGATCAAGGCCGCGCGCAAAGCGGGCCGATCGCTGGTAAAAGACTTTCGCGAAGTCGAGAACCTGCAGGTGTCGATGAAGGGCGCGGGCGATTTCGTCTCGAAGGCCGACATTGCAGCCGAGAACATTCTGAAAGAAGAACTGCTGGGCGCGCGACCCACCTACGGTTGGCTGGCTGAAGAAGGTGGTGTGATCGAGGGCGAAGACCCGACCCGGCGTTGGATCGTTGATCCTTTGGACGGGACGACCAATTTCCTGCACGGCCTGCCACATTGGGCGGTTTCGATCGCACTTGAACACAAGGGCAAGATCGTCGCGGGCGTCATCTACGATCCCGCGAAGGACGAGATGTTCTTTGCCGAAAAGGGCGAGGGTGCCTGGATGAACGACATGCGTATCCGCGTGTCGAGCCGCAGCCGGATGATCGAATCGATCTTCTCGACCGGTTTGCCGTTTGGTGGCCGCTCGGACCTGCCGGCCACATTGCAGGACCTGGCCCGTCTGATGCCCGCCTGCGCGGGTGTGCGCCGCTGGGGTGCAGCTGCGCTGGATATGGCCTATGTTGCCGCTGGCCGCTACGAAGGCTTCTGGGAGCGTCGCCTGAACGCCTGGGATCTGGCCGCCGGCATCATCATCGTGAAAGAAGCGGGTGGGTTCGTTCAACCGTTGAACCCCGAAGGCAGCATTCTGTCTGACGGGGAAGTGATCTGCGCCAACGAACCGATTTTCGACCAGTTCGCCAAGGTGATCCGCGGCTGATCCGCCTTTACGGCGGCTGGAAACGACCAGAACCAATTTCTAAGTTCGCGCGGCCGAATTGGCCGCGCGTTTTGTTTCAAAGCCGTACAGTACTTGCCAGACCTGCCTCGGAGGCCAGCCGCGCGGCCACGGATGCCACAGCCAGGTCCTGCAACCCAACTCCGGTCCCATCGAACAGGGTGATCTGATCAACCTTTGTCCGGCCAGGATGATCGCCATTGATCACCGCTCCAATCGGGGTGATGACGTCAGGATCCAGCGCTCCCGAAGCCACGGCATGTTGCGCCTCACCTATGGTGACGGACTGGGCAACCTCGTCGGTGAAGACCTGAGCCGAAGCAACCAGTTCGGGGTCGACTTCCATCTTGCCCTTCGTGTCGGTTCCCATGCAGGCCAGATGCGTTCCGGGCTTGATCCAATCGCGCATCAACAACGGTTCGAACGCCGATGTGATCGTGATGATGACGTCGGCCTGTGCCCCCAGTTCCCGCTGCGAGACGGATTCGAAATCCAGTCCGATGTCCTGCGCGACGGCGGCCAGTTTCGGAAGCATTTCGGGATGGGGATTCCATGCCACCACCTTTTCGAAGTCGCGCTGCTTGGCGGCGGCGCGCAACTGAAAGGCCGATTGATGGCCCGCGCCGACCATGCCAAGCACCTTGGCGTCCGTGCGGGCCAGGTGCGCAATCGACACTGCCGAGGACGCAGCCGTGCGGATAGCCGTAAGGTAGTTTCCTCCGACCAGCGCGGAGGGCTGCCCGGTATCGGGATCGAACAGGATGACGGTGGATTGGTGGTTGGTCAGCCCGCGATCGGCGTTTCCCGGCCAATATCCACCAGATTTGACACCCAGAACCAGGCCTTCGGCGTCAAAGCCGGATTTGAACCCATATACGGCGCCGGCATGACTCAGCCCTTCGCGGATGACGGGGAAGTTGCGCGCTCCGCCGCGTGCCATCGCTGAGAACACGTCTTGGATTGCGTCAAACGCCAGCTTGCGGTTGACCAATTGCCGGCAGAGGTCTTCGCCAACGATCTGTATCAGATTGGTTTCAGCGTTCATCTCGTCCCTCATGATCAAAACGCCTTACCGCGAGCAGAGACCGGCCACAGGGTCTCGACCCTTCCGTTGCGCACGCCAACATACCAGTCGTGCACGTTGCAGGTCGGATCGCAGTGCCCGGGGACCAGACGCAACTTGTCGTTCACCCGCAGCACGCCGTTGGGGTCGCCGATCACACCGTGTTCGTCCGAACATTTCAGGTATTCGACATCATCACGGCCAAAAATCACCGGCAAACCGCTGTCGATCGACTGCGCCTTGAGCCCTGCGTCACAGATCGCCTTTTCCGGTTTGGCGTGGCTCATGACGCTGGTCAGAATGAACAAGGCGTTTTCCCATTCGCCCCGATCGATCCTTTGGCCATTCCGGTCCAGAATCCGCCCATAGTCGGCATCCATGAACGCGTAGGACCCGCACTGCAATTCGTTGTAAACGCCAGAATTGCTTTCGAAATAATAGGATCCCGTCCCACCACCCGAAACCAGTTCGCACTTAATCCCGTCCGCCTTCAACCCGTCGACGGCGTCCCGCACCATGGCGATTGCTGCATCCAGTTTTTCCTTTCGCTCGTCATAGCTGTCGAGATGTTGCATCGCACCCTGATAAGCTTGGAGGCCGGTGAACTTCAGGTTCGGCGCCTCCTCTACAGCGTGGGCAATGGCAATGACTTCAGCCGTACTGGTCACCCCACAGCGCCCCGCGCCGCAGTCGATCTCGACCAGGATCTCCAGCTGCGTTCCATGGGTCTGCGCCGCAGAGGACAGCTCGGACACATTCGCGATGTCGTCCACGCAGACCAGCGTTCGCGCGCCCAGCTTCGGCAGCCGAGACAAGCGGTCAATTTTGGCCGGATCGCGCACCTGGTTGGACACAAGGATGTCCTTGATCCCGCCGCGCGCAAAAACCTCGGCCTCCGAGACCTTCTGACAGCACACGCCAACTGCGCCGCCCAGTTTCTCCTGCAGGCGCGCGACGTCCACAGACTTGTGCATCTTGCCATGCACCCGATGGCGCATGCCGTGCGCTTTGGCGTAGTCGCCCATTTTGCGGATGTTCCGCTCCAGCGCGTCGAGGTCCAGTATCAGGCAAGGGGTCTGGATTTCGCTTTCATCCATGCCGATTGCTGCGGGGATGTCGAAGCCGACGTCCAATTGATCGATGTTCACGGGTTTGTTCATCCTTCTCCTCCTTGCCCGGCCAGCCAGGGCAGCTTGTCCAAATCCACATTTCCGCCGGTCAGGATCACGCCGACGCGTTTGCCTCGAAAAACCTCGGGGTTGTTGAGAATGGTTGCCAATGGAACAGCCGAAGATGGCTCAATCACCAGTCGCAGGTGTTTCCAGGCCAGTTTCATGGCCGCCACGATTTCGTCTTCGGAGGCCGTGAAGATGTCGGCAACGTTCCGCGACACGAAGTGCCAGGTGTTTTCCTTGAGCGGAACCAGAAGGCCATCGGCCACCGTCTTGGGTGCGTCGTCGGCGATGATCCGACCGGCTTTGAAAGATCGGTATGCGTCATCAGCCTGCTGAGGTTCCGCGGCATAGATCGCGACATCAGGGGCCAGATTCGATACCGTCAGGCACGTGCCCGACACCATTCCGCCGCCGCCGATCGGAGCGATAACGGCATCAAGCCCACCTGTTTGTTCCAGCATCTCGGCCGAGCATGTGGCCTGTCCTGCTATGACACGCGGATCGTTGTAGGGGTGAACAAATTCGCCACCCGTTTTGGCCTGCACCTGGGCAAAGGTCGCTTCGCGCGATGATGTCGAAGGCTCACATTCGGTGATCGTGCCGCCAAACCTGCGGACCGCGTCCTTTTTGGCCTGAGGTGCGGTGCGCGGCATGACGACGTTGCAGGGAATACCGCGCCGACCTGCCGCATATGACAGGGACAGTGCATGATTCCCGCTGGAGTGGGTGCAGACGCCCTTGCCGGCGATCTCGTCGGGCAATCCAAATACCGCATTGCAGGCGCCGCGGACCTTGAAGGCTCCGGCCTCCTGCAGGTTCTCGCACTTGAAAAAGAGCCGCGCGCCAGTTTGTGCGTTCAGATACTCCGACGACAGGACGGGTGTACGCCGGATATGTGGTTTGATCCGTTCATGCGCAGCGCGCATGTCGTCGATCGTCAGCTCTGCAGCCGAAAGCGTGTCCAACATACCGATCTCCTCAAGCCGCAGCACGCGAGCGGTTGGTGCCGTTTGCACGGAAGTATTCCTGCGCTGCCGCCACGCCGCTGCCCAGTTGTATCGGGTAGTTCAGATCGGCCATCGCCATCTCGATCGTGGCGAGGCCGGACAGAACCATGACGTCCGTCAGGCTGCCAAGGTGCCCGATGCGAAACGCCTTGCCGTTCAATTGGCCCAGGCCGATCCCGAAGGACACTCCATAGGTGTCATAGGTATGGTTAGTCAGGACATTGCTGTCGAACCCATCGGGTACATAGACTGCGCTGACAGTGTCCGAGTAGAGGTCCGGTGATTGAGCGACCAGGTTCAATCCCCACGCGTCGACGGCCCGACGCACGCCTTCAGCCAGACGGAAGTGACGGGCATAGACGTTGTCCAGGCCTTCATCGAACAGAATCGACAGGCTTTCCTGCAGCCCGCAGATCAGTTGCAGCGGCGGCGTGTAAGGAAACCCGCCCGAGGCATTGGCGTCCAACATGTCCCGAAAGTCGAAATAGGTGCGGGGCAGCCGCGCACCATCCATCGCTGCCAGCGCTTTGGGGCTGACGCACAGGATTGCCATTCCAGCGGCCAGCATGAACCCCTTTTGCGACCCCGAAACCGCAATATCGACGCCCCAGCCATCGAATTCGAACGGCATCGAGGCCAGCGAACTGACGCAATCGACCATCAGCAGGGCAGGGTGCGCCGAGGCATCCATCGCCGATCGGATCGACTGGATATCGGATCGCACGCCGGTGGCCGTTTCATTGTGCGTCACCAGAACCGCCCGAATGTCGTGGTTCCGGTCGTCGGCGAGGATCGACTGAAACCGTTCGGCAGGTGCTCCGCTGCCCCAATGGCAATCGATGACTTGCACATCCAGCCCATGCCGTTGGCAAAGGTCGATCCAGCGATGGCTGAATACGCCATGGCGGGCCACAAGAACCTTGTCGCCCGGGCTCAGTGTGTTGCTGATCGCAGCTTCCCACCCACCTGTGCCGCTGGATGGAAAGGTCACAATCTGACCCGTGGTCGACCGGAAGACCTGCTTGAGGCCCTCGAGTACCGGAGCAAAGGCCTGAACGAAATCCGGCGCGCGGTGGTCAATGGTCTGGACCTGCATCGCGCGCAGGAGGCGATCCGGGATATTCGTCGGGCCGGGAATGAAGACCGGGTTCTGTTTTGACATCATCATGTCCTCCGCTTTGCCCCAAGTCTGTCTCCGCGTCGGCGATGATGCAATTTTCTTGAAAAATATTTTCATTATTTCGAAAAAATTCGTAACCTGCCATAAACGCAGGATATTCACTTTCTCATTTCGCTGAGTGTTTGTGATCAACTGAGAAAGCCAGACGGCCGTTCGGCCAAAATGAGGGAGAATCACAATGTCAGCCCAGAAGCGGCCGCGCGGACGGCCCAAGTCGTTGTTCAAGGAAAGCTCGGCCGGAACCATGCAGGCGTTGGACCGTGCGCTGGGGGTCCTGACCACGGTCGCACGGCTTGAACGCACCGCGCTCAGCGACCTCGCGCGTGAGATCGACGTGCCTACTGCAACCACGCATCGCATCCTGACGACCTTGCAAAAGCATGGGTTCGTCAGCTTCAGCGAAGAACGTCAGGAATGGATGATCGGAGTCGAAGCCTATCGCACAGGCGCTTCGTTTCTGCGGCACAACAGCGTTGTCGAGATCGGCCGGTCAGTTCTTAGACGCCTGATGCAGGACAGCGGAGAAACTGCGAACCTTGCAGTTCCCGACGGGTCGGAAGTTGTGTTTGTCGGGCAAGTCGAGACATCGAACCCGATCCGGGCGTTCTTTCCGCCGGGCGCTCGTACGCCGATGTATGCCTCGGGTACGGGCAAAGCGATCCTGGCGGCCATGACCGAGGCATCCCGGGCCAAGGTGTTGGCGGACACCAAGCTTGTGCCCTATACGCCCAACACCTGCGCCACATTGGAAACCTTGCGCGAGGATCTGACCGAAACGCGGCTGCGCGGATGGTCTTATGATCGAGAGGAGCGCCACTCGGGCATGTCCTGCATCGGAGCCGCGATCTTCAACGACAAGCAGGAACCTTGCGCCGGAATCTCTGTCTCGGGGCCGACCGCGCGATTCAATCCGGACCGGGCACCCGAGCTTGCCGCCCACGTCGTTCAGGCTGCGCAAGAGATCACGCGGTTGAGCGGTGGTCAAAGTCCGGATCAGTCAGACCGATCAGACGGGTGATTGACCCCGTCATTCCAGGGAATCGGCCCGTGGGTTCTGGGGTTTCCGCCCTCGATGCAGCCAAGGTTGACGCCACACTCCCCCGGATCCGAGCGTCTTTGGTGATAAACGTATATCCCGCAGGTCTTGCAGAAATAGTGTTTCGCCGTGTGCGTTCCCCACGTGTAGAGGCTCAGGTTCTCGGCGCCTTCAAGAATGCGCAGGCTCTCGGTCGTGGCCGTCACGGCGGCGGCCCCGCGGCGGATGCAGAAGGAACAGTCGCATCGGGCAGCCGTGGACAGGCCACCGGGGAACTCGGCCTCGATCTTCACGGCGCCGCAATGGCAGATGGCAGTCATTCGGGTCATCGGCGAGGTACTCTTGGTATACGGGACTGGCTGAGCTTGTAGCGGTGTTCGGGATGTGGCGGGTGACCATGGGTACGGTTCCAATAAGCTGGTCCGCCTCGTTTCAGCCACATCGGGATGCACAGAACCAAACCGATCACAAAGCCACCAGTATGCGCCCAATAGGCGACACCGCCGGCGTCAGGGTTGCTGGACACGCTGCCAAGGAACTGCATTCCCAGCCAGACGCCCAGCATCACGAAGGCCGGGATGGTGAAGACCCGGAAGTAGATGATCAGAATCAGCAGGATATCGACACGCGCCTTTGGGAACATCAGCAGGTAGCCCCCCATAACGGCCGCAATTGCGCCGGACGCGCCGATGGTGGGAACCAACGACCCGGGAGCCGTGACGATATGGACCAGCCCGGCGCCGATACCCGCGACCATGTAGAACAGCAGGAAGGGCAGGTGGCCCATCTCGTCCTCCATGTTGTCGCCGAAGATCCACAGGAACAGCATGTTGCCGATCAGGTGCATCCAGCCGCCATGCAGGAACATCGACGTCACCAGCGTTTCGAGCGCCACGCCGTCGCTGATGCGGGCAGGGATGATCGCATAGTCGAAATAGAACCGGTTGATCAGCCGGGCATCGTCCATGATTCCGACATAGCTGAGGAAAATCAGGATATTCGCCGCGATCAGCGCATAGACGACATAGGGCGTCCGCCCCGAAGGGTTGTGGTCTCGAATTGGAAACATGGGGGGACGCTGGGCTTTTCCCGGCCCAGCGTCAAGTCAGCTTATGCCGCACCGCCCAGAAGTGCGGCGTTTCCTCCGGCAGCCGTGGTGTCGACGCAGACATGGCGCTCGGCCATCACCCGCGACCGGTCGGGTAAGCCGGGGATCAGCGGCAGGATGGGGCCGCCTCGCCGAGCCAGATGACGCTCGATCTGACGCGCGGTGTCCGCATCGCCCCACCACAGAACCCCCGATATTCCCGGCAGGTTCTCAAGCCGGTGCAGGTCAAGCGCGCCCTCGGTCTGAATCGCGGTGCCGCCAAGCGCGAGAATGGCGTCTGCCTGTGCCTTGGACGCCTCGGGGCCGGGGCCCAGGCACAGAAACGGCGCGCGGGGAAACTCGGTCAGCCGGTTCGATTCGCCGGTCGGTCCGGGCATCGAACGGGTCGTCGGCGCGGCAGGCTGCCCGATCGGCGCCGGCAGGTCGGCTGGGGCGGACCATTCCGCAGCCACGACCTGTCGGTCCGGGGCGCAGAAACGGGCCAGATAGTTCGGGCCGCCCGCCTTGGGGCCGGTGCCGGACAGGCCTTCGCCGCCGAAAGGCTGCGAGCCGACGATCGCGCCGATCTGGTTACGGTTCACGTAAATATTACCGGCGTGGATCGCCTCGGTCACGTGCTGCACCCGGTCGTCGATGCGGGTGTGCAGGCCGAAGGTCAGGCCATAGCCGGTGGCGTTGATGTCGGCAATCACCTGGTCGATCTCGTGTGACTTGAACCGGGCGACATGCAGGACAGGGCCGAAGATCTCGCGTTCCAGCGCATTGATGCCGGGGACCTCGATCAGCGTTGGCGCCACGAAGATCCCCTCGGGCGGCAGCGCCAGTTCCTTCAGAACACGACCCTCAGTGCGGGCCTTGGCGACGTGGTCTGCGATGCCCTGCCGGGCCTGTTCGTCGATCACCGGGCCGCAATCAGTCGAGAGCAGCCAAGGATCGCCCATTGAGAGGGCATCCATCGCGCCCTTGAGCATGGTCAGCACGTCATCGGCGATGTCGTCCTGCAGATACAGGCAGCGCAGGGCGGAACAGCGCTGGCCCGCCGACTGGAAGGCGCTTTCGATGATCGACTGCACGGCCTGTTCGGGCAGGGCGGTGCTGTCCACGATCATCGCGTTCAACCCGCCGGTTTCCGCTATCAGCGGCGTGCCGGGTTTGAGGTTCTGGGCCATCGCGGCGCGGATTTTCAACGCCGTCGCGGTCGAGCCGGTGAAGGCCACGCCGGAAACCCGCGGGTCCGAGGTCAGCGCGGCGCCCACCGATGGCCCGCCCGGCAGCAATTGCAGCGCGTCGCGCGGTACTCCGGCCTGGTGCAGCAGCTGCACGGCGCGGTGGGCGATCAACGGAGTCTGCGGCGCGGGCTTGGCCAGAACCGCATTGCCTACGGCGAGCGCAGCCGAGATCTGCCCGGTGAAAATCGCCAGAGGGAAGTTCCACGGGCTGATGCAGGTGAAGGTGCCCACAGGCTCGCCCTCGGGGATGTTGGCGGCGTAGTAGCGCAGGAAGTCCACCGCCTCGCGCAGTTCGGCTACCGCATCGGGCAGCGATTTGCCGGCCTCACGCGCCAGAAGGGCGAAGAGCTCGCCATACTGCTCCTCGTAGAGGTCGGCGGCGGCATTCAGGATGCGGCTGCGCTCGGCCTCCGGGACCTGCCACGGAGCAGCTGCGGCCAGCGCCAGCTCCACATCCGCGGCGCTGGCCGGGGCGACCGCGCCGGGCCGGTCCTCGGGCAGGGCGGGGTTGATGACATTTTCCTCGGCCTCGGGCGCTGCGTCACCGGCCAGCAGGGGCTGCGCGAACCAGTGATGTGCGCGAAAGGCGTCGCGGCCGGCATCAATCCGGTCCAAAGTCAGCGTGTGATGCAGGTCGAAACCCTGCGAGTTTGGTCTTTCAGGTTGAAACAGTTCGGGGCCGGTTGGGATGTGGCGTGCAGGTTTCCGCACGACCTCGAACGGATCGGCTGCCACCACTTCGGGGGCCACGTTTTCGTCCACGATCTGGTTGACGAACGAGCTGTTGGCGCCGTTTTCCAGCAGCCGCCGCACCAGATAGGCCAGCAGGTCGCGATGCGCGCCAACTGGCGCGTAGATGCGGCAGCGGGTATCGCGTTGGTCCTTGACGATCTGGTGCAGGGTCTCGCCCATGCCGTGCAGGCGCTGGAACTCGAAGGGTTGACCCTCGGCCATGTGCAGGATCGCACTGACCGTGTGGGCGTTGTGGGTCGCGAACTGAGGATAGATCCGGTCGGTCATGCCCAAGAGCTTGCGGGCATTGGCGATGTAAGAGATGTCGGTTGCCGCCTTGTTGGTGAAGACCGGGAAGCCGTCGACGCCCTCGACCTGCGCGCGCTTGATCTCGGTGTCCCAGTAGGCGCCTTTGACCAGACGCACCATCAACTTGCGGTCGTACCGCTCGGCCATGTCATAAAGCGTGTCCAGCACCAGCCCGGCACGCGGCCCATAGGCCTGCACCACCACGCCGAAACCGTCCCATCCGGCCAGCGCTGGCTCGGACAGCACCGCCTCGATCACCTGCAGCGACAGCGACAGGCGGTCGGCCTCTTCGGCGTCCACGTTCAGGCCCATGCCGGCCGCTTTGGCCAACAGCGCCAGCGCCCGCAGACGCGGCACCAGCTCGTCCATCACGCGCTGTTCCTGCGCAACCTCATAGCGCGGATGCAGCGCCGAAAGTTTAACCGAGATGCCGGGATTGGCTCGGATGTCGTCCTGCGTGCAGGCATCGGCAATCGCCGCGATGGCACGGGAATAGGAAAGGTGATAGCGCGCGGCATCCGCCTCGGTGCGGGCGGCCTCGCCCAGCATGTCGTAGGAATAGGTGTAGCCCTTGGCCTCCATCCCGGCGGCGCGTTTCATGGCGGACTGGATGGTTTCGCCCAGAACGAACTGCCGGCCCATTTCCTTCATCGCGCGTCCGACGGCGGTGCGGATCACCGGCTCGCCCAGCCGCTTGATGGCGCCGCGCAGGGCGCTGACCGGCGAGGCCTTGCCCTCGTCCAACACCTTGCCCGTCAGCATCAGCGCCCAGGTCGAGGCGTTGACCAGCGACGACGAGGAGTGGCCCAGGTGTTTGCCCCAGTCCGAGGGCGCGATCTTGTCCTCGATCAGCGCGTCGATCGTGTCGGCGTCGGGAACGCGCAACAGTGCCTCCGCCAGACACATCAGGGCGATGCCTTCTTCGGTCGACAGGCCGTATTCCGCCAGAAACACTTCCATCAGCCCCGGCGATGTGCTGGACCGGATGTCGCGTACCAACTGCGCCGCGGCCGAGCAGATGGCAGCCCTGTCTGCTTGGGTCAGGGCGGCCTGATCGGTCAGGGATTTCAGCAACGCGGTCTGGTCCGCGTAGGTCATGGAATCGATGGTGTGGCGCAGGCTGTGAGTCATGTGTCCTCCGGTCTTTCGATTAGTATACCGGTGATTTGGCGGGACAACGGACCGAAATTGTTCTAACAAGCATGTATCGTCCTGAATTTTGGATCAAATGCCATGCGAAAAGACTTTCCGGGTTTGGACCGGTTCGACCGCGCGATTCTGTCCATCGTGGCCGAGGACGGGCGGATCTCGGTCGCTGATCTGGCCCGGCGGATCGGGCTGTCGAAATCGCCGACACAGGCGCGGCTGAAACGGCTCGAGTCCGAAGGGATCATCACTGGCTACCGTGCCATGCTGGACCCGATCCGCCTGGGCCTGGACCATGTGGCCTTTGTCGAGGTGCGCCTGACCGACACGCGGGAAAAGGCGCTGGCCGAGTTCAACGCGGCCGTGCGCAAAGTGCCTGAGATCGAACAGGCGCATATGATCGCGTCGAATTTCGACTATCTGCTGAAGGTGCGGACCGGGTCAATGACCGAATATCGCGCGGTTCTGGCCGAAAAGATCTCGTCGCTTCCACATGTGGCCAGCACCTCGACCTTCGTGGCGATGGAGGCGGTGAAAGAGACCGGTCTGGCCGATGCCATCGATGGCGCGGGTTGACGAAAGGGCGATCCGCGTCACCATTGAATTATGAGACACCTACTTCTTTCCACAGTTCTGAGCGCGGGCGTTGCGATTCCGGCGCTTGCTGAGACCTGTCCGCCTGCACCCGATCACGCCGCCCGGCTGGGTGAACTTATCGGTCAGATCCAGCAGGCCGAGACCGAGATGGCCGCCCGCGAGATCTCGAACCAGATGTGGGAGTTGTGGGCCGACGCACCTGACGAGGCCGCGCAGACCGTATTGGATCAGGGCATGTCCAGACGAAATGCCTGGGATCTGTTGGGGGCGCTGCAGGATTTCGACCGTTTGATTGCGTACTGCCCCGAGTATGCCGAGGGCTACAACCAGCGCGCCTTCGTGAATTTCCTGCGCCAGGATTTTGACTCGGCCCTGACCGATCTGGACCGTGCTCTGGAACTGTCGCCGAACCATATCGCAGCGATGAGCGGTCGGGCGCTGACCCTCATGGGTCTGCAGAGAATGGAAGAAGCCCGCGTTGCTCTGGCAGAGGCGCTGGAACTGAACCCTTGGCTGCCCGAGCGTCACCTTGCGGCCGATGGTGGGCCTTTGGCGATGCCCGGCCAAGATCTCTGAACGGCGCTGCCACCCCCGACGCTTCGCCGGGGGTGATCGCTGAGGTAAGACGGTTCAGCCGACCAGTCCGTTGTCCTTGCGTTTGATCGCGATGATCGAGGAACGCGGCGTGCCCCCATCTGGCCAGGATCCACCGGGGTGCTGGATGCCTACGAACATGGTCCGGCGGTCGGCCGACCATGTCAGGCCGGTCACCTCGCAGCCGTTCGGGCCGGTCATGAAGCGAACGATTTCACCCGTGATTGGGTCGCCGGCCAGCATCTGGTTGTTGCCATGACCTGCAAAATCGCCTTCGTTGTCGTCGTTCCCGTCGGTCTGGATCCAGACCACGCCGGTGCTGTCGATCATCATCCCGTCGGGCGAGTTGAACAGGTTGCCTTCGTTTACATTCTCGGACCCGGCATACGCATCGGAATGCACTGTCGGGTTGCCGGCCATGACGTACAGATCCCACTGAAACGAGGTTTCTGCATGATCCTGGTTGGCTGGTCGCCAGCGAACAATCTGCCCGTATTTGTTGGCCTCCCGAGGGTTGGGGCCATTGACCGAAGTATCATCGCCACCCGCGTTGGGTTTGACGCCACGGTTCTTGTTGTTGGTCAGGCAGCAATAGACCTCGGCAAGAACCGGGCTGGTTGCAACCCATTCCGGTCGGTCCATCGTGGTGCCACCGGCCTCAGATGCAGCGATGCGGGCGAAGATCAGAATCTCGGCCTCGTCCATGCCAGTGGTTTCCGGCGTCAGCGGCACCCATTCACCGGACATGTCGTCGTTGAATCTGGCAACATACAGAGTGCCGTCATCCAGCAGACCTTCGGTATCCCCGCCGGGGGTGTAGACGCCGTTCGAGACGAATTTGTACAGGTATTCGCCCCGCTCATCATCGCCCATATAGACGACAATGCGACCATCCTTGGCCAGCTCGACCGCGGCGTTTTCATGTTTGAACCGCCCAAGTCCGGTATGTTTGACCGGGGTGCTGTTGGGATCGGTCGGGTCGATTTCGACCACCCATCCGACGCGATGTGGTTCGTTGGGGTTCTTCGAGGTGTCAAACCGCGGATCGAACAACTCATACCCGTTCCAGCTTTCGGCCTTGATGCCGTATCGCTTGAAGCCATCCGCGACCTTTGGAGTATATGTCACGCTTTCGTTGCTGGAGCCGAAGTAGCCGTTGAAGTTCTCTTCGCAGGTCAGGTAGGTGCCCCAAGGTGTCTTGCCCGAGCCGCAATTGTTCATCGTGCCCAGCGACGTTGTGCCGGTCGGATCGGCCTCGGTCTTCAGCAGGTCGTGGCCAGCTGCCGGCCCCACGATCTTCATGGGGGTGTTGTGGTGAATGCGGCGATTGAAAGGGCTGTCCTTGACCACGGTCCAGCCATCCGGGGTTTCGGCAATTTCCATCACCGTCACACCCTGCAGGTTCTGCAACTTTCGAACGTCATCCGCGTTTGCGGGCACACCTTCCTGCGCTGCGGGCAGGTTGATTTTGCGATTGGGATACTCGTGATTGATGGCGATCAACTGGTGCCCTTGGAACGAGAAGGTTTCCATACCATCAGTGTTTTCGCCAAAAACCTTGTCCGAGTTTTCGACCGGTCCACCATCGGTGATGTCATACCCGTCAGCCTCGGAGAACAGCGGATCGCCCCAGCGCATGAGGACTTTCCATTCATACCCCTCGGGTACATGCACGGTGCCATCGGTCTGGGCCGCGATCGGAGTGAAGGCAAAACGAGAAGCGGTCTGTGCGTAGGCTGAGGTCGACCCCAGCAGACCGCTGCCCATGGCCGCAGCGCCCGACCCGAAGGCCAACACTCCGCCCAGAAAGCCGCGTCGCGACAGGGCGCTTTCGACGACGCGGTCAAAGTCGTTTTCGTCGGGGCGGGGAAAATGCAGTTCGTCCCAATCGTCGGCGGAAAGGGTGGCTGGATCAACGTCTTTCATTGGATGATTCCTCGCTGTCGGAATGAATTTGTGAAACGGATTTAGGAACTGATTGTTACAGGTACTTAACAACCCCATTAACCGTTTGGGGCGGTACACACGCTAGGCAGGTTTTCGCGAACGGCAAGCACTGCAATCGTATGCTGCGCCAGTGCGCGACCCCAAAACAAGTGCAATTCAGAGCGATGGGCGGTTGGCCGCGCAGTCTGCAATGGTTGACCGCACGCAGGCAGTCGCAAAAGCGATGCGTAGGTGGATTTCGGTTCTTGACGACGGCCCGGGCATGGACTACTCAGCCCTTCACCAAGCGGGTATAGCTTAATGGTAAAGCCCCTGCCTTCCAAGCAGGCTATGTCGGTTCGATTCCGTCTACCCGCTCCAAACTCTCCGGAATAAGTTGCGTCAAAAAGCCCTTGTCGGGGTGCTATTGCGCGCAGTCTCCTTGACCCGGCGCGCCTGCGCCGCCAAGAAGCCATATCGCGAGTCCCAGAAGGTAAAAAGGGTCAGGCATGGCAAGAACACGCTCCGCCAACCAAGCAAACGTGCAGGCGCCCGGTGCTCATGAAGATCGACCCGGATCCCGGAAGCTGGGCGTGCTGGCCTCTTTGTGGCCGTTCATGAAACCTTATCGGCTGCTGATGCTTGGGGCGACGCTGGCGCTGGTTCTGACGGCCAGCATGACCCTGACCTTGCCTTTGGCGGTGCGGCGCGTGGTCGACAACTTCCGCATCGAAGACGGTGAACTGCTCGATTGGTATTTCCTGGCGGCGTTGGGCATCGCGGCGGTTCTGGCGGTGGGAACGGGTATCCGGTACATGCTGGTGACCCGGTTGGGTGAACGTGTGGTGGCTGACATCCGCAAAGCCGTGTTTGACCGCGTCATCGGCATGAGCCCTGCGTTCTACGAACGCATCATGACCGGTGAGGTCCTGAGCCGTATCACAACGGACACCACGCTGATCCAATCCGTTCTGGGGTCGTCGGTGTCGATCGCATTGCGGAATTTCCTGATGTTCATCGGCGGGCTTGTGCTGATGTTGCTGACCTCGGCCAAGCTGACCGGGCTGGTTTTGCTGCTGATCCCGGTGGTGGTGGTGCCGATCCTGGTTCTCGGGCGTCGGCTGAGGGTCATAAGCCGCGAAAACCAGGATTGGATCGCCGCCTCGTCGGGCAATGCAGGCGAGGCGCTGGGCGCCGTTCAGACCGTACAGGCGTTCACCCATGAGGACGCCAGCCGCCGCCAGTTCGGCGACATGACCGAGACCTCGTACCATGTTTCCCTGCGCCGTATCCAGACGCGGGCGGTTCTGACGGTGATCGTGATCTTTCTGGTTTTCTCGGGGATCGTCGGAGTTTTGTGGATGGGGGCGAACGATGTGCGCAACGGCGTGATGACCGAAGGCGTGCTGATCCAGTTCGTGATCTATTCGATCATCATGGCCGGGTCCGTAGCCGCCCTTTCCGAAATCTGGAGCGAGCTGCAGCGTGCCGCAGGCGCCACCGAGCGGCTGGTCGAGTTGCTGAACGCCGAAGATACGGTCAACGACCCGACACAACCCAAGGCGCTGCCGCAGCCGGTCAAGGGACAGATCACCTTTGACAACGTCACCTTCCGCTACCCGGCCCGGCCCGACGTTCTGGCACTGGACGACCTGTCGCTGACAGTGAACCCGGGCGAGACCGTGGCCTTCGTCGGACCCTCGGGCGCGGGCAAGACGACCGTGATCCAGTTGATCCAGCGGTTCTACGACCCCGAGGCCGGTCAGGTCAGCCTGGACGGGATCGATCTGGGCGACATGCGCCGCTCGGATTTCCGGCAGCACATGGCGCTGGTTCCGCAGGATCCGGTGATCTTTGCGGCCTCGGCGCGCGAAAACATCCGGTTCGGACGGCTGGACGCCTCGGATGCCGAGGTCGAGGCCGCGGCCCGTGCCGCCGCGGCGCATGACTTCATCTCGGCCCTGCCCGAAGGCTATGACAGTTTCGTCGGCGAACGCGGCGTGATGCTGTCGGGCGGTCAGAAACAGCGCATCGCCATCGCGCGGGCGATTTTGCGCGACGCTCCGGTTCTGCTGCTGGACGAGGCGACCTCGGCGCTGGACGCCGAGAGCGAGCGCGCCGTACAGGCCGCTGTCGACCAGATGCGCGCCGGGCGCACCACCCTGATCGTGGCGCACCGTCTGGCCACCGTGAAAAAGGCCGATCGCATCGTGGTGATGGAGAACGGCCGGATCGTGGCGCAGGGCACCCATGACGATCTGGTGGCGCAAGATGGGCTTTATGCGCGTCTGGCGCGTCTCCAGTTCACCGATGGTGTGGCCGCCGAGTGAAGTGACGCGCGGGCATTTCGCGAACCGCCGTAGCGTCATTCTACTTTTTCCCCTTGCCCGAGGGTAAGCCCTCGCTTGCGCAGGGCTGCATTTGCTTACATCTTGGACGCAAGACAGCCTGCAAAAATGCAGGGTAAAAAAGGGGAGGAACCACATGGCCTTTGTGGGCAAGGAAGACAAACTGAGAATGGAGCAGGAAATGCCGTGGGAGGACCGCGACGTCCCCGTCACGTTCCATCATTTGCTCTCGCGGACGGCCACCAAGTTCCCGGATCGCAACGCGATCAGTTTCCAGATCCTGTCCGGCCCCAAGGACAAGGCCGAAACCCTGACATGGTCGCAACTGCTGGCCATGACGAACCAAGCGGCCAACCTGTTCCGCTCTTTGGGGGTCAAGGAAAACGACGTGGTGGCCTATGTGCTGCCCAACTGCAACGAGACGCTGGTCACCATGATGGGCGGCGCGGTGGCCGGGATCGTGAACCCGATCAACCCGCTGCTTGAACCAGAGCAGATCGCGTCGATCCTGCGTGAGACCAAGGCCAAGGTCGTGGTCACGCTGAAGCCATTCCCGAAAACGGACGTCGCGCAGAAGGTCGCCGAGGCCGTGCGCCACGCGCCGGGTGTCAACACCGTGCTGGAGATTGACCTGAACCGGTACCTGACGCCGCCGAAATCGTGGATCGTGCCTTTGGTCCGGCCCAAGATGGCCGACAAAGAGCATCTGGCCCACGCCGACTACCTGGATTTCAACAAGGAACTGGCCAAGCAACCCACCACGCTGACCTTCGAGGACAGCAAAGAGGACCGTGTCGCCTGCTATTTCCATACTGGCGGCACCACGGGTATGCCGAAGGTCGCGCAGCACAAATATTCCGGCATGATCTACAATGGTTGGCTGGGCCACACGCTGCTGTTCTCGGAAGAGGACGTGATCATGTGCCCGCTGCCGATGTTCCACGTCTTTGCCTGCCATGTGATCGTGATGGCAGCGGTGTCGTCGGGCGCCCATGTGGTGTTCCCGACCCCCGCCGGGTATCGCGGCGACGGCGTGTTCGACAACTTCTGGAAGCTGATCGAGCGCTGGAAGGTGTCGTTCATCATCACCGTGCCCACGGCGATTTCGGCCAAGATGCAGCGTCCGGTGGATGCCGACATTTCAACCGTCAAGACGGCATTCTCGGGCTCGGCTCCGCTGCCGGTCGAACTGTTCCGCCGGTTCGAGAAAGCGACCGGTGTGACCATCGTCGAAGGCTATGGCCTGACCGAGGCCACCTGCCTGGTGTCCTGCAACCCGGTGGATGGCGAGAAAAAGATCGGCTCGATCGGGATTCCATTCCCGTACACCGACGTCAAGATCCTGCGCGACAGCCCCGACGGCCCCAAGGAATGCGCGGTGGACGAAGTGGGCGAGATCTGCGTGTCGAACCCGGGCGTCTATGCCGGGAACACCTATACCGAGGAAGACAAGAACGTCGATCTCTACTATTTCGACAAATACCTGCGCACCGGCGACCTGGGACGGTTCGATGCGGACGGGTATCTGTGGATCACGGGCCGCGCCAAGGACCTGATCATTCGCGGCGGTCACAATATCGACCCGGCCGAGATCGAAGAGGCCTTGCTGGGCCATGACGCGGTGGCCTTTGCCGGCGCCATCGGCCAGCCCGACGCCCATGCGGGCGAGGTTCCCTGTGCCTTTGTCGAACTGGTCGAAGGCGCCAGCGTGACCGAGGAAGAACTGCTGGAATATTGCAAGATCCACGTGCACGAACGCGCGGCGCATCCCAAGCACATGACCATCCTGCCCGAACTGCCGAAAACCGCGGTGGGCAAGGTCTTCAAGCCTGAGCTGCGCAAACAGGCGATCACGCGGGTCTACAACCAGGCGTTGGAAACCGCCGGCGTTGCGGCGCGGGTCGTGTCGGTCATCGACGACAAAAAGCGCGGCCTTGTCGCGCAGCTTGACGCGAACGGCGCATCCGAGGACGATGTGAACCAGGTGCTGGGCAACTTCACCCGGCCGTGGGAGTGGGCCGACTGATCCGGAGGGGCAATGGACTATGAACGTCTGATCGACGAGGAGACCTGGGCGTTCATCCGGCGCACCGCCGAAAGCTATCCCGAAGACGCGGTGGATCGGTCCATCGAGGACCAGCGCCGCGTCTATGGCGACATGTGCCGCGCGTTTCGGCAGCCGCGCCCAGCGGGCGTCGAAACGCGGGACACCTCAGCCGATGGGGTCGGGGTGCGCGTCTATTCCTGCGGAGATCCCACCCGAACCGTCGTCTACATGCATGGCGGCGGTTTCGTCGTCGGCGGGCTGGACAGCCACGATGACGTCTGCGCCGAACTGTGCGCCCAAACCGGCTATCGGGTGGTGGCGGTCGACTACCGCCTGTGTCCTGAACATGTTCATCCGGCGCAGTTCCAGGATTGCTGGACCGCGGTGAACTGGGTGCAAGCCGAATTCGGCGATCCGCTGGTTCTGGCCGGGGACAGCGCGGGCGGAAATTTGGCCGCAGCCGTCGCCCATCACGCGCGCGGGCGCATCGGGAACATCCTGGGGCAGGTTCTGATCTATCCCGGTTTGGGTGGCGACCCGAACCAGGGATCGTATATCGAACACGCCCACGCCCCAATGCTGACGCGCGACGAGGTCCTGTTCTATGAAAAAGTCCGGTGTGGCGGCGCCGTCCCGGAACATGACCCCACATTCGCCCCCCTGCACGATACCGACTTTTCCGGGCTGCCGCCGACAGTGGTGGTGACCGCCGACTGCGATCCCCTGCGTGATGACGGAGCCGCGTACTGCGCCAAAATCACCGCCGCTGGCGGGCAGGCGCATTGGATCAACGAGGCCGGCCTCGTGCATGGCTACCTGCGTGCCCGCCATTCGGTGACCCGCGCCGCCGACAGCTTCGAGCGGATCTCGATCGCGGTCGAGGCGCTGGGGCAGGGGTTGTGGAACTACGACTGACCGCGCTCAGCGCAGGAACGGCCTGGCCTTCATCGTCTCGGCCACCGGAGCGCCCATGCGGTTCAGGATCGTGGGCGCCAACTGCAATTGGTCAATGACCGTTTCCGCATCGGGACCCTCGGCATCGCCGAAGTAGTACAGTGCCGTTTCCAGCTGCAGCGCGCTGCGCCCGCCGTGGTGGCCGCGCTCGTCCTGGCCGTGATCGGCGGTCACGATCACCTCGTATCCCAACTGCCGCCAGCGGGGGATGAAAGGGGCCAGCATTTCGTCCATGACGAAACAGGCGTGATCCATCTCTTCACAGTCGTGGTAGAACCGGTGCCCCATGCTGTCGAGCGTACAGGTATGGAGAATGCCGTAATCCAGCCCGAACCGCAGGCACAGGTTGGTCAGGGTCGCGAACAGGTCGACATCCGACGGCGTCATCTGGTTGGCCTTGCCATAGCCCGTCATCGAGTGGAAGCGGCCGTGGTTGATGGTGGCGCTGTCCGGTTCATCATATTCGATGTCGCGCACATAGTCGAAAGGGTGGCGGTTGAAGAACTGCGACCAGAAGCTGTGGGTGACGGCCCCGGTCACGCCGCCGGCCTCGCGCACCTGGCTGAAGATGTCCTTGTGGTCCAACCGGAATACGTTGCCGTTTCCGGTGCAGCCATGCTCCTGCGGTGTTACGCCCGTGTGGATCGAGGCATAGCAGCTGGCCGAGATCGAAGGCAGCACCGAACGCAGCTTCCAAACCCGCGCTTCGCCGCTGTCGACCCAGCCTTCGAGGTTGCCGAATAGCCGGCGGAAATTGCGCCAGGGAACCCCGTCGAGAATGATGAGCAGAAGCTTGCGGTCCATCGCATGGCCCTCGTATTGGATCACTTGTTTGGCCCACCCTAGGAGATTCGGTCAGCCAAGGCTGCCTGTTCCCGTCCGGAATGAGAGAATCCCGACACTTCGATAGAAACAAAGTGTCGGGATTTCAGAGTGTTTTGTCGGCTTGAACAGCCAGCGGCTCAGTTGCCGGCGCTCTCCATCTTGCGGTGGGCCACGACCTCTTCCAGCCAGCCCAGATGCATTTCCGGCACCGAACTGAGCAGCAGGTCGGTATAGTCGTCGAACGGTGGGCTCAGCACCTGCGATTTGGGCCCATAGCGAACCACGCGCCCCTGATACATCACGGCGATGCTGTCGCTGATCGCGCGCACCGTCGCTAGGTCATGGGTGATGAACAGATAGGCCACGTCCTCGATCTTCTGCAGGTCCAGCAACAGCTTGAGGATGCCGTCCGCCACCAGCGGATCCAGCGCCGAGGTGACCTCGTCACAGATGATCATCTTGGGCTTGGCCGCCAGAGCGCGGGCAATGCACACACGCTGCTTTTGACCGCCGGACAGCTCGGCCGGATACCGGTCGATGAAACCTTCGCCCAGTTCGATCTCGTCCAGCAGTTCAACGATGCGCTTGCGCTTCTCGGTGCCGCGCATGTTGAAGTAGAACTCGAGCGGCCGGCCGATAATTGTACCCACCGTCTGGCGCGGGTTCATCGCAACATCGGCCATCTGGTAGATCATCTGCAACTCGCGCAGGTCCTCGCGCGAGCGTCCGGCCAGATCGGGGCTGAGCTTGCGCCCGGCAAAGGTGATCTCGCCGTCGCGCGGGGGCAGCAGGCCGGTGATCACCCGGGCCAGCGTGGACTTGCCCGACCCCGATTCCCCCACGACCGCCAGCGTCTGGCCCGGATGTACCTCGACATTGACGTTGTGCAGCACGTCGAAATTCAGCCCCTTGTAACGGGCCGTGATGCCATCAACCTGCAGCACGGGTTCGGGCGTGGGCTGTTTTTCCTCGTGTTCGATCGAACGGACCGAGACCAGCGCCCGCGTGTACTCTTCTTGTGGGTTGTTGATGATCTGGTCGGTGGTGCCGTATTCGACCGTGTCACCCATGCGCAGCACCATGATGTCATCGCTGACCTGCGCCACGACCGCCAGATCGTGGGTGATGTACAGCGCGGCCACGCCGGTGTCGCGGATTGCTTCCTTGATCGCCATCAGGACGTCGATCTGGGTGGTCACGTCGAGCGCGGTCGTGGGTTCGTCGAACACCACCAGATCCGGCTCGGGGCACAGCGCCAGCGCCGTCATGCAACGCTGCAGCTGCCCGCCCGAGACCTGGTGCGGATAGCGGTTGCCGATGTTGTCCGGGTCGGGAAGGCCCAGCTTGGCGAACAGCTCACGCGCACGGGCCTCGGCCTCTTTGCGGCTGAACTTCTTCTGCTCGACCGCGGCTTCGACCACCTGATCCATGATCTTCTTGGCGGGATTGAAGGACGCCGCCGCCGATTGCGACACATAGGTCACCTCGCCGCCGCGCAGTTTGCGGATATCCGACAGCGACGTCTTGAGGATGTCGCGCCCGTTCACCCAGACCTCACCGCCGGTGATCTTAACGCCGCCCCGGCCATAAGCCATCGATGCCAGCCCGATGGTCGATTTGCCCGCACCGGATTCCCCGATCAGCCCCAGCACCTTGCCGCGCTCGAGGTCAAAGCTGACCCCGTGCACGATTTCGATGTCGCGGGGCTTTTCGCCCGGCGGGTAGACGGTTGCGCCGATCTTGAGGTCACGGACCTTGAGAAGGGTATCGCTCATCCCCGGCCTCCTTTCAGCGATGTGGTGCGGTTCAGGATCCAGTCGGCCACCAGGTTGACCGAGATGGCCAGCGTGGCGATGGCCACCGCCGGGTACAGCGCCGCGCCGATGCCATAGACGATGCCGTCTTTGTTTTCCTTCACGATGCCGCCCCAATCGGCCAGCGGAGGTTGAACGCCCAGGCCCAGGAACGACAGGGTCGAGACGAACAGCACCATGAAGATGAAGCGCAGGCCCAGTTCGGCCACCAGCGGGGACAGCGCGTTGGGCAGGATCTCGCGGAAGATGATCCAGCCGCGGCCCTCACCGCGCAGCTTGGCGGCCTCGACATAGTCCATGACTTCGATGTCAACGGCCACGGCCCGGGCCAGACGATAGACGCGGGTGGCGTCCAGCAGGCCCATGACCACGATCAGAACCGGGATGGTGACCGGCACCATGGCCAGAACCACCAGCGCGGTGATCAGCGACGGGATCGACATGATCAGGTCCACGGTCCGCGACATCACCTGATCGGCCCAGCCTCCCAGCACGGCCGCCAGAAAGCCCAGGATCGAACCGGTGACGAAGCTGAGGATGGTGGCGGCGGTGGCGATGAAGATCGTGGTGCGCCCGCCATAGATCATTCGGCTGAGAAGATCGCGGCCGATATTGTCGGTGCCCAGCCAGAATTCCGAACTCGAGGGCTCCCACACGTCGCCGACCACCTCGGCCATGCCGTAGGGCGCCAGGAAGGGCGCAAAGACGGCGATGATGAAATACAGGGCGGTGAAGGCCAGCCCGATCATTGCAGAGATTGGGATGTTCTTCATTTCGGGTGCCTCAGCCTTGGGTTGGCCAGGATCGCGACGATGTCGGCAACCATGTTCAGCCCGATATAGATGGCGGCAAAGATGACGCCGCAGGCCAGCACCACCGGCACATCGCGCTTGGTCACATGGTCCACCAGATACTGTCCCATGCCGGGATAGACGAACACCACCTCGACCACGACGACGCCGACGACCAGATAGGCCAGGTTCAGCATCACCACGTTCACGATGGGGGCGATGGCGTTCGGGAAGGCATGGCGCCAGATGACCTTGAAGTTGCTCAGGCCCTTGAGTTCGGCCGTTTCGACATAAGCCGACTGCATTACGTTCAAAATCGCGGCGCGAGTCATGCGCATCATATGCGCCAGAACCACCATGGTCAGCACGATGACGGGCAGCGCGATCGAGTTCAGCTTTTGCCAAAAGGACATGCTGTCATTGATCATCGCCAGCGGCGAGAACATGCCCAGCTTGACCGCGATGAAATAGACAAGGACGTAGCCGATCAGGAATTCCGGGATCGAGATTGTCGTCAGAGTAACGGCTGAGATCAGCTTGTCGGGCCAGCGGTTGCGGTAGCGTACCGCGACGAGGCCAAGAAAAATTGCAAGGGGCACCGAGACGATGGCCGCCCAAAAGGCAAGAAACAACGTATTGCCCAATCGGTTGCTGACCGACTCGGCGATGTCCAGCTTGTTGGTCAGGGACGTGCCCATGTCACCTTGGACAATTCCGCCAAGCCATTCGAAATACCGGGTCAAGGCGGGACGGTTCAGCCCCATCTCCTCACGGAGGTTGGCAAGGGATTCAGGGGTGGCGGACTGCCCCAGGACGGCTTGCGCGGCGTCTCCGGGTAGGGCCTCGGTCAGCCCGAAAATCAGGGCCGAAGCGCCAAACAGCAAGAGGAATCCCAGCGCCAGGCGCTGGGAAACCAGTTTGATAATAGGATGCATACCTGTCGATCCGAGTTAGACGAACCACATCTTGCGGGACATGTTGCCGTTCATCATCTCTTGGGTCGGATCAGTCTCCCAGCCATCCAGCTGGTTGCTGATGCCCTCGACAAAGTCGTTGAACATCGGGCAGATCAGGCCGCCCTGGTCACGGACCATCATGCCCATCTGGCTGTAGATGGCCTTGCGCTTTGCCGGATCCAGCTCGGCACGCGCGGCAAACAGCAGGTCGTCGAACTCTTTGACCTTGAACCGGGTGTCGTTCCAGTCGGCGGTGGACAGATAGGCAGTTGCGTACATCTGGTCCTGCACCGGGCGGCCGCCCCAGTAGGACGCGCAGAACGGCTGTACGTTCCAGACTTCGGACCAGTAGCCATCATTCGGCTCGCGCTTGATCTCAAGCGGGATGCCGGCCTGCTGGGCGGTCTGCTGGAACAGGGCTGCGGCATCTACGGCGCCAGGGAAGGCTCCGTCGGCCACACGCAGAATGATGGGCGACCCGTCATGACCGGACTTCTTGTAATGTTCGGCGGCTTTTTCGACGCTGAACTCACGCTGCGGGATCGTCTCATCGAACAGCGGGTATGCTGCGTTGATCGGCATGTCGTTCCCGACCGAGCCATAGCCGCGCAGTACCTTCTCGACCAGTTCTTCGCGGTTGATCGCGTATTTCAGAGCGGTCCGCAGCTCGTTGCTGTCGAACGGCGCCGTGTCACAATGCATGATGAACACGTAGTGGCCGCGTCCTGCCGTCGAATGTACGGTCAGGTTGGGCGCACGACCCAAGAGGTCGGCAACCTTGGGCTCAACCCGGTTGATCGCGTGAACCTGACCCGACTGCAGCGCGGCCGTCCGGGCCGTGGCATCGTTGATGACCACCACTTCGACGCTGTCAAAGTTGCCGAAATCCGGGTTCCAGTGGTTCTCGAATTTGGAGAACAGGTGGCGCACACCGGGTTCGTCCGCTTCCAGCTTGTACGGACCGGTGCCGATACCGGCGCCCGGGTTGTCCATTCCGCCGTCCGGCTGGATGATCAGGTGGTAGTCGGCCATCAGGTAAGGCAGATCGGCGTTCGGCTCGTTCAGGGTGACCTGAAAATACTCGCCATCGGCCTTCATCGACTCGATGCCCTTCATGATGCCCAATGCGCCCGACTTCGAATCTTCGTTCGAATGGCGCTGCATCGTTTTCAGCACGTCTTCGCTGGTCATGGTCTTGCCGTTGTGGAACTCGACCCCCTGACGCAATTTGAACGTCCACACCTTGGCATCGGCGCTGCCTTCAACGCTTTCGGCAAGGCGCGGCTCGATCGTGCCGTCGGGGGCGACTTCGACCAGTTGGTCGCCGAACTGCTTGCCGTTCTGGAACGGAACCGAGCTGGCATAGGTGGCCGGGTCCAGCGAGTTCGTGGATTCACCGCCCTGCAGGCCCAGTTTCAGATCGCCACCTTTCTTGGCGCCGGCGGCGCGGGCCGCGTCGGCGAAGACGGTGCTGGCCATGGCAGCCGACACACCCAATGCGGCTGCCTTCCCCATGAATTCACGTCGGGTCAGTTTCCCGGCGGTCACCTGGCTGGCCATGTGAGTGAGTTGTTCGTTCATTCGGATATCTCCCAGTTGAGTGTTTTGTGTGCCCGTTTTACGGGCTTTTTATTGACGCATGAGTCAACGTTGGCGCATTTCGTCGCGGCGGGCAAGGTCAAATCTCGGGGACGTGCCACCAGCAAAATCACATCTGATCACGAGGTATGGTGTCCTCCACGGTTTTGGAAAAAATCTTCACATCGTTTTCAAAGGCATCAAGCGTCGCGCGCAGATGAAAGTTGGATCGGTCCGACCACATCTCGCAACTGGCCTCGGTTCGCAGTTGGATGCCGTCGCGCCGGGTCTCTTGTACCCATTCGCAGCGACCGCGCGCGCTCAGCGGATCGTCCGGATGGATGGACCACCGTTCAAAAGCGGTTCCGCCGCTGACCAGACCATGATCCGCGTCTTCGACCAGGCCGAAATCATCTTCGATGACCAGATCGATGGTGCCGGTCGTCATGTCTGTTTCGACGCGCCGCGCATGGGTCGCCTCTCGCAATTGGGTTACTTGCCACGGAGAGTCCGCATCGGGCGGGGCAAATTGCCATTCATCCCGATCCGACCTGTCGCGCTGGGGGATCGTGAACGTGCCGCCTGTCAGGTGCAGCTCCGCTGTTTCCGGCGAAGGCCAGATCAGCGGCCAATAGGCGCTTGAGACGGCAACGCGCAGGCGGTGGCCCTCGGGAACCCGGTAGGCGATGTGGTCCAGCACGACCTCGATGTCATAGACCTGTCCGGGTACCAACCTTTTGGGGGACAAATGCCCCTCCGTATGGGTCAGATTCAGTACACCATAGGTGATCCGAGTCGCAGCTCCGTCGGGGTGGATGTGGTTCAGCCGAACGGCAATTTGGGCTTGTGGTTTGTCGACACTCAGCTTCAAGCGCAGGCGCGGGGCACCGACAATGTCCAGATCTGCGGTCAGAGGGGTCGTGTCGAAACAGGAGGACAGAGCGTCATCTGCCCGCTGGTCGCCCGGCATGTCCGGACCCAGCCAGATGGCGCAATATTCGCCGCCATCCATGCCGCAATGATGCGGCGAGCGGATTTTGGTATCCAAGGGCCCGTCCTCTCCCAGCCCGGCATCGGAAAGCGGAAGGGTGACCGTCGGCAGGTGGGGCGTGGCGCCGGCATCCTCGGCGATCCACCGACCCGGGCGCTCGGCATACCAGCGCGCCGGGCGCACGCCATCCATCAGATAGGCGCGATAGGCCGGGTCCTGTTCGACGCCGGTCTCTTTGTCCTTCAGCCATCGGTCCCACCAGCGCAGCGCCTCTTGCAGGAAGCCGATGCGAGGTTCGGGGACGGCAAAATGCGGGTATTTGTGCACCCAGGGGCCGACGATGCCCTTGACCGGCGCAGTCAGGTTCTCGACCAGCCAGGGCACCGTGTTCTTGTAGGCATCACCCCAGCCGCCCACCGCCAGTGTCGCGGCTCGGATCGCGCCGGGGTCTTCGCAGACAGACCCATGTCGCCAATAGGCATCGCGGGTCTGATGCCGCAGCCAGACCGAGGGCAGAAACGGTTCGGCCTTCAACCGTTGCAACCACATCTCACGCCAGTCGTCACGCAGCGCCGGGTCGGGCGGGCGGGACGAATACGACCACATGGTCGCCCCCCAGCCCAGGTTCTCGTTCAACAGGCAGCCGCCTTTGTAGTGGATGTCATCGGCATAACGGTCGGCGGTCGAACACAAGGTGATGACGGCCTTCAAGGGTGCGGGCTGCAGCGCCGCCACCTGCAGCGCGTTGAAGCCGCCCCAGCTGATGCCCATCATCCCGACTGCGCCGCTGCACCATGGCTGTTGGGCCAGCCATTCGATCACCTCGACGGCGTCGTCCAGTTCCTGCTGTGTGTATTCATCCTCCATCAGCCCCTGGCTGTCACCATTGCCGCGCATGTCGACGCGGATGCAGGCGTATCCCCGTTTGGCAAACCAGGGATGGGTCAGGGCATCGCGCGCCGTCGTGCCGTCGCGCTTGCGATAAGGCAGGTATTCCAGGATGGCGGGCACCGGGTGCCGCGCCGCATCGACAGGGCGCCAGATCCGCGCCGACAGGCGGCAGCCGTCCGATAGAATGATGCCCTGATCCGGAACCTCTTCGATCTCGGACAGTGAGTTCTTCGCCTGCGTCATGCGCCCAGTCTCGGGCGGTTCGGCGGATCGTGTGCGAGGAAAAGCGTCAATTCATTCCTTCGTTGCGACAAGCAGATCCATGACATTGGTTCCCGTGGGGCCGGTCACCAGCAGAGCGCCGGCTCGCTCAAGGAACGTCCCCGCATCGGCCTCGCGCAAGGCTGGGTCCGCCCCATCGGCCCATGTCGCGCCGGTCACGACACCGCCGGCCGCATCAGTCGGCCCGTCGGTGCCGTCGGTTCCACCGACCACGACACACAGCCCCTCGCATCCTTGAATCTCGCGCGCCAACGCCAGTGCCAGCGCCTGGTTGCGCCCGCCTCGGCCCGGGTTTTCGGGCAGGACGACCGTCGGCTCTCCGCCAAAGATCATCGCGCCCGGCGGCATCTGACGCAGCCGCGCGCCGATATCTGCGGCGACGGACAGATAGTCGTCGTGCAGGGCCTCTTCCTCAACCAAAACGTCCAGACCGGCGGCACGTGCCGCGTCGGCTGCGGCGCAGCGCGCATGGGCGTTCGAGGCAATGATTTCGACACTCGCTTCGAATTGCGGGGCGTTGGGCAAGGCGCCGATGCCCGATCCGATGACGCCGATGTCGTCCCCCGGCACGTCCGAAATGGCCAGGACCGTCGCGCGCGCTCCGCCGAAACCGGTCAGCAGACCGCCGCCCTTGATCCGCGAAATCTTGCGCCGGCGGGCGTTCATGGCGGTGATGTCCAGCCCCTCGGACAGCAGCTGCGCGTTCAGCCGCGCCAGATCTTCGAGGGTGGCCCCCGGCACAAGATCCTCGGCCAGCGAAGACGCACCGCCCGAGACCAGCAGCAACAGATGCGTGCCAGGCTCCATGGCCTGAACAGCCGCGCGCAGGGCCTGGCCACCCTTCAGGCTGCGGGCATCGGGCACGGGGTGAGAGGCTTCGATGACCTGCAGATGTGACGGCAGCCCTTCGGCATGGCCGTCTTTCGTGACCACAAGGCCCGGTGTTCTGCCGAAATGATCCTGCGCCGCATTCATCATCGCCGCCGCGGCCTTGCCCACCGCCAGAATCAAATCGGGGCGCGGAACATTAGGCAGTGCCGCCTTGACCGCGCCATAGCCGTCAACGGCGGCAACGCCCGCCTTCCAGATCGCGATCGCCTGATCCTGCATCGTCATCACATGTCCATCCAGATCGTAACCGGGCCGTCATTGACTAGGGACACCGCCATATCCGCTCCGAAAGACCCGGTTTCGGTTGGAACGCCAAGCGCGGCCAGCGCGCGGGCAAAATGTTCGTACAGGTGTTCGCCGGTTGCCGGATCGGCCGCCGCGGCAAATCCGGGCCGGTTCCCGCGCGACGTGTCGGCGGCCAAGGTGAACTGGCTGACCACAAGGGCCGAGCCGCCGATATCCAGCACCGACCGGTTCATCTTGCCCGCGTCATCCTTGAAGATCCGCAGCTTGGCAATCTTGGCCGCCAGTTGCTCGGCGTGCGAGTCGTCGTCCCCCTGCATGGCGCAGACCAGAATCAACAGCCCCGGCCCGCACTGGCCAATAACTTCCCCCTCGACCGAGACCGATGCCTCGGACACCCTTTGTATCAATGCGCGCATGACAGTGTCTTTCTCAAACTCCGCTCACTCGGCCGGCGCCTCACGCCAGCTGACGAACTCGTCCAGCTTGGCGCGTTCGGTCCGGAATCGGTTGGCCGGATGATCGGCATCCGGATAGCCGAAGGAAATCGCGCACAGGATCAGCCGGTCATCGGGGATGTTGAAATAGCGGTGCAGGAACGGCCCATAGGCGGCCACCGCCGCCTGTGGGATCGTGGCGATGCCCAAGGCCTGTGCCGCCAGTGTGAAGGCCGTGACAAACCCGCCGCAATCCATCGCGCCATAGGGGCCGAGTTCCGCCGGGCTGGACAGGATGGCGCAATGCGGGGCGCCGAACAGGTTGAAGTTTTCCATCATCTGCCGGGCCGATCCAGCGCGGTCACCCTTTTCCACGCCCACGGCCTCGTACAGGGCCCATCCGCAGGCGCGGCGCCGGTCCTGATAGACGCCGGAATAGCCGGTCGGAAAGGGCAGGTCGGGCTGCGCCTGGCCGGTCTCGGCTTCGGCCCGCAAGGCGCTGCGGAACGCATCCGTTTCCGCGCCGCTGGTCACGACCACCTGCCAGGGCTGCGCGTTGCACCAGCTGGGCACTTGGGCGGCGCTGGTCAGAATCTGTTCGATGTCACCCCGCGGCACCGGATCGGACCGGAAGGCGCGGCAGGACTGGCGCGCGGTCAGAAGCGTGTTCAGATCGGCCAGGGTCACGTCGTCCTCTCCTCCGGGGCAGCCGGCGGCAGGATGGCTGAGAAGCCCGGGATGTTCAAGGGGTTCCGAGGCAGAGTTTTCGGCGGCGGAACCCAGCGGTCATTGCTGTCCGGTCGCCACCAGATACCCGATGCCGGCTGCCGCCAGCAGGCCCAGGGCCACCGCAATCGTGATCTTGATCGCCGACCAGGGCCGTTCGCCCTGCACCTGCCCGGTGCGGCCGTTGACGACAAAGCGATAGGTCTGGCCGCGATACTTGTAGGCGGCCATCCAGACCGGCAGCAGGATGTGCTTGAAGGTCACGTTTCGGATGTCGGTTTCGATCGCGTGGATGCGCTGCCGGTCACCGCCGATGTCAAAGCGGACGTCGCGCTCGATCACGCGGGCCATGTGGCCGCGGGCCTCCTGATAGCCTTGCTGCAGATCGACCGTATAGGCCTCGGCCCGGAACCCGGCCAGGTACTCGGGCTGGTAGGGCTCGAGCGCGGGCAGGTCCCAAGGTTGCAATGCGTCGGTGTAGGATTTGGGCAAGGATTGCGAGGCCAGCACCAGCACGTCGTCAAAGAGCCGGGCTACCCGGCCGGATTTCGGCGTCCAGCGCACCTTGGGCACCTGCTGCTGCACCCGCTTGCCGTCACGCATCACCGTCCGGGTTTCGTAATAGACCACGCCCCGTTCGCCGCGATAGGCCGATTTCGTGTCGGCGTCGAACGTCCAATAGGGCACATAGATGCCCTGCATCCTGCGGCCCTTACGGGCGTAGTCTTTGAGCCCGTTCGGCGCGAACCACAGCCGCCCCAGCCAGTCACTCATGGCCCTGTGCGCGGCGCGTTCGTCCAGCGCAAAGGGCAGAACGCCGCGCGGCTTGATGTGCCGGTTCACGCCGGTATCGGTCACCACCGGGGTGGCGCAGAACGGGCATTCCGCGGCGTGGGTGTTGGGGTCGAACTCGACCTGGGCCGCGCAATTGGGGCAGGTCAGAACCCGCGTCTCTTCGATCTCGCTGTCGGGAAGGCGGTCGGCGATGGCGGCGTCGAAGTCCAATTCGCGAAGGCTGGCGCCGCCCCAGGGGCCAGCCCCGATCGGTTCGGAATGGCCGCAATGGTCACAGGTCAGCGTGCCGGATTGCGGGTCGAAACGATAGTCCGCGCCGCAATTGTCACATGGAAAACGATGTTCCGCAGAGCCGGGTGGCGGGGCAGGGGGCTGTGTCATGGGTGGTCACTTGTCGAGGGGAAAGTGAAGATAGGCTGCGCGCTGCTCCTCGGGCAGGACATGCGGCAGCATCGCGGCCTCGCAGGCCCCGATCGCCCTGAAATTCTCGCGCGCCTCGGCCAGTGTCAGGCCGTGATTGGCGGCAGAGGGCTCGCGGGGGTTCTTGTCGTACAGAATGTCCTCGTCCTCCCAAAAGCAGATCGCGCAGATCAGGTAGGCCCCGCGCTCGGCCAGGGTGACATAACCGCAGCACGGGCAGATGAATTGCGGCGGCGGCGGCGCTTTGCGCCCGCCTGTGTTCGAGCGTTTCCGCGATGCGGGCATGCTGATGCCTCACGCCCCGGGCGGCGGAGGCGGCAGGATCGTGAACAGCTGCGCGAGCTCCTGCACCTCGCCCGCTTTCTTCCATCCGTCCTGACCGGGCGTCCACACGAAAGTGTCTCGCGTAATTTCTCCCTCGCTGGCCATGCGGCCCATCTTGGCCTTCGAGAACGGGCCGCTGGTCTGACCATCCACCGCGATATGCCACACATGCTCGACCGGCGGCGGAGGCGGCGGGGCCACATGCGCGGCCGGTGGCGGGGCAGCGGGCGCGGGCGCGCCCCACGGGCCAGTCGGCTGACCCGCTGCCATGTTCGACATCTGGTTCGCCATCGCCATGCCCATTCCCATACCAAGGCCGGCACCCATGCCACCGCCTCCATTCGGGTTGCTGGCGGCCGCCGTCATTGCCTCGGCCGCCGAATACTGGGTGAATTTGCCCAGATCCCCCGCCAGCCCCATCGAGGTACGCTTGTCCAGCGCCGCCTCGACCGCCGGCGGCAGCGAGATGTTCTCGATGTAGAACTCCGGCATCTCGAGGCCGTAGCCGTCCAGCACGGGCGAGACCTCGGCCGCGATCAGCTTGCCCAGATCGGCGGTGTTTGCAGCCATGTCCAGAACCGGAATGCCCGAGCCTGCGATGACCCGGCTGAATTCCTGCACGATGATGTTGCGGATCTGAAAGCTGATCTCGTCCATGGTGAATTCGCCATCGGTGCCCACGATCTCGACCAGGAAACGGGCCGGGTCCTTGACCCGGATCGTGTAGGTGCCATAGGCGCGGATCCGGGTCGGGCCGAATTCCGGGTCGCGCAGCATGATCGGGTTCTTGGTGCCCCACTTCAGGTCGTTGAACCGGGTCGTGTTGACGAAATAGATCTCGGACTTGAACGGCGACTGGAACCCGTGATCCCAGTGCTGCAGCGTCGTCATGATCGGCATGTTGTTGGTCTCAAGCATGTAGAGGCCGGGCGTGAACACGTCGGCCAGCTGGCCTTCGTGCACGAATACGGCCGCCTGGCCCTCGCGCACGGTCAGCTTGGCGCCATACTTGATCTCGTGGCCTTCGCGCTCGAACCGCCAGACCATCGTGTCGCGGGTGTCGTCCACCCAATGAATGACATCAATGAATTCTCCGGTCAGAAAATCGAAAATTCCCATCTGGGTTCTCCTGTCATCGGGGTCAGAGCGACTGCCCCATCAATTCACGGGCGATGATCCGCACCACCGGCGCGGCCTCTTGCGCGGTCATCCCGGGTTTCAGGCGCGGATCATACAACATCGTCAGCAGCTTTTCGTCATGGCTGGTCAGCAGGGCGAATTCGTCGTCATCGTTGAAGATCGACGGCCGCGCCCGTGGGCTGTCGTTGGGCAGGCCCAGCCCCTGGGCGATTTCCTCATGGATGCAGCTCAGCCGCATCAAGTCGGGGTGCTCGGCCCGCACCAACGCAACCGCACCAGTGTAGGTGTTCGGTGCCCCGTTCGACGCCGAAGCGAAGACAAAGCAGTAGAACGAGCGCGGTAAATCCTGAAACAGGTTCAACTGAGCCTGTCCGATATTGGGAAACAACTGGCGCAGTCGCGTTTGCACGAATTCCGTATCGTCATCGCCGGCGACGAACACATGGAAGTTCGCGTTTCTGGTTACGGTCGAGATCGGGTGGCCAGTCAAGGACGACATGCGTTCGGAATAGGCCCGGATCTGTTCCTTGTCGGCCGCACGTTGGTCTGGCGATACTGACGGCCCGAATTCTGCCTGTATTCGGACCGGGCCAGACCAGCGGCTTAGCCTTCCGCTGGTGCGTTGGCTGCTGCCGGATACGGCGGCGCCGGGATACTCGCTGTAGAACGCGATGGCTTCGAAATTCCGCGCCAAATCATTCGCATCAAACGGGGTGTCCGGCCCGCCACCGTCTGTACGCATCAGACCACGGGTCAACAGGTCGCGCTCGACGCGCTGATAATATCGCGCCAGATCCCGGCTTGCGGCCGAAGGTTCGACATAAGCATTGGCCAACTGCGGCTGGGACGGGCGCGCCTGCGGGGCAATCGAGGACTCGAGCGCGTCATCGCAATTGGCCAAGATCAGCAATGCAGCTGCCCCCAACCCGTGCCCTAGAAATCTCCGAAGCCGCACCTGCGATCTCTCCTCAGCCCGGAACGGCGGTTCCGGCCGTGTCGCCCAGCCCGTCTTTCCGAGCCTTGGCCGAAGCCAAGGTGTCCCGCAGCTCGGCTTCCATCTTCTTCAGCTCTTCTTCTGCGGCGGCCCGTTTCGCCTTGCCTTCGTCAGCGATGGCGAGGCTTTCATTGATCGTGCCGATCAGATCCTCGTTGGCCTTCTTGACGGCTTCGATGTCGAACACGCCGCGCTCCATTTCCTCACGGATCATCTTGTTCGACTGGCGCAGATTCGCGGCGTTCGAGGTCAGTAGCTCGTTCGTCAGATCGTTGGCGTCGCGCACGGCGGCAGCGGCCTCGGCGCTGCGCTGGATGGTGACCGCCTGCGCCAGCTGGGTTTCCCACAGCGGCACGGTGTTCACCAGCGTCGAGTTGATCTTGGTCACCAGCGACTTGTCGTTTTCCTGAACCAGCCGGATCGAGGGCAGCGATTGCATCGTCACCTGTCGCGTCAGCTTCAGGTCATGCACACGCCGTTCCAGATCGTCGCGGGCGGCCCGCAGGTCGCGCAGTTCCTGCGCCTTCATCACCTGCTGATCTTCCGGGGCGGCCTGCACCTCGGCCTCTTTCTCGGGGATGTCATGGCTGTCCAGTTCGGTCAGCTTCTCTTCGCCGGCCGCGATGTACAGCGCCAGTTCATCATAGAAATCCAGCGTCTTTTCATACAGCAGATCCAGAGACTTGATGTCCTTCAGAAGCGTGTGCTCGTGCGACAGAAGGTTGTCGGTGATCCGGTCGATCTGATCCTGCACCTCTTCGTAGCGCGCGGTGAACTTGGCGAAAGGCGCGGCGCGGCCCAGCAGTTTCTCCCACCAGCTGCGCTCGCGGCGCACGTCCAGTTCAGACACGGAAAAGCCACGGATCGTGGTGACGATGTCGCGCAGGCTGTCACCGGCGGGGCCGACATCCTTGTTGCGCACGTCAGCCAGCATGGCCTGGCTGATTTCCTGCAGCTCGGCCTGCGCAGCCGATCCAAATGCAACGATCGAGTTGGTGTCGCCCATGTCGATTTCGGACATGCGCTTGCGGATTTCGGCGCCCACCGGTTCGTCGGCCTCTTCCAACGGCACGATCTCGGAACTCGGCTCGGGCAATGAGACTGCTGCAACTTCCTGAACCAGCGTTTCGGCCTCGGCCGCCTTTTTCTTGATTTCGTCAGACATGAGAAGCTTCCCTGTTCTTGGTTTGGCCGGTCAGTCGAGCCGGACGCCTTCGCGCTGCAGTCGTTCACGCAGCACGTCGATTTCGACCGTCAGATCACTGCGGTCATCCAATAGCATCTTTCGGGTGCGGGCCGAGAAATTCTGCTCGAGGTCGTCCAGCAGCGCCGAGTAATCGGACAGAGCCTGCGGGTCGCGGGTGCGCGCATAGACATCGGCAAACTTGATCGTCGCATCGCGGGCGCCCTGCAGATAGACGGTCAGGTATTTGCGGGCACCGGCCAGATCGCGCGGGTCCTCCTCGACCGTGCGGAACAGATCGCGAGCGGTGGTCTGAAACCGCTCGACCCGGGCTTCGATCCTGCGGTCGCCGGCCCGTTTGATGGCATCCGTCATTTGGTTCAGATGGGCTTCGGCATCTTCGACCACGCGGGCGACCCGGTCCTGTTGATAGGTGTCCACACCTTCCATGCCTTTGTTTTTCATCGGGTCGAGCCCGAAGGCGACGGAATGCAGGGCCGTTGCCACGCCGCCGAACAAGACCGGCGCCAGCAGGCTGACCTGGCTGGCGGTCTCGGCATCCAGATAGTCGTTGCGATAAGCGGCCAGACCCACCCCCAGCCCGGTCAACACCGACGAAAATATCTTGCGGGGAAAGGCGGGGCGGCGCGCGGTGCGACGTGCGTTGTAGGCATCCTCGGCTTTCAGCCCTTCGCGCAGCAGAAAGGCTGCAGCGGTCAGAATGCCGGCGGCGACCAATCCAAGTGTCATCCCGATCGCGCCGTCGTTGAGCGACAGAAAGACCAGCGAGATCGCCGGAACGAACATCACATTGGCGCGGGCGCCGACCGGGTTCACCCGGGCACCATCGTATTGCCCGCGCGGGGCGGGCGCGTCGGTGTCGGACTGGCCGTCGGGGCTGAACTTTCCGCCGTATCGCTTGGCCATGGCGTCAGAGCCCCCCAAGCCAACCGGTGCAGACGCCGAACAACAGTACCAGTAGGGCCGCGTAGGCCATTTTTTGCACTCCGGTCCCGGACATGACGTCCTCCAACTGCGGTTGTCCCCTTGAAAACCTAGGGGATCAAGGGGCTTGGCGCTAGGGGGAAGGTTCGATAACCCGCGTCAATTGCGTGATTTCTTGCCGACCGGCCTGCGGGATCTTTGAGGGCGGCTTGGGCGTTTCGCAGCAGCCGGTGGGGTTTCAGGTTCCAGACCCAACTGGTCGCGCAGAACGCGGCGGCGGATTTCCTCGACCTCGCCGGGTTTGAGATTGCCCAGCTGGAATGGCCCGTAGGACACGCGCAACAGCCGGTTCACGGTAAAGCCGATGTCTTCGATCGCGCGGCGGATTTCCCGGTTCTTGCCCTCGCGCAGTCCGATCGTCAGCCATGCATTCGCGCCCTGCTGGCGGTCCAGCGTCACGGTCATGGGCTGGAACTTTTCGCCCTCGATCACAAGACCCTGGCGCAGAGCGGCGAAATCCTCGTCCTTGGGGCGGCCGTTGATCCGCACCCGGTACTTGCGCAGCCACCCGGTCGAGGGCAGTTCGAGCTTGCGCTTGATGCCCCCGTCATTGGTCAGCAGCAGCAGGCCTTCGGAATTTAGGTCCAGCCGACCGACGCTCATGACGCGGGGCATGTCCTCGGGCAGGTTGTCGAAGATTGTGGGGCGGCCCTTTTCGTCGCGGTTCGTGGTCACAAGGCCGGTTGGCTTGTGATACAGCCACAGACGCGCGGGTTCGGGCTCGGCCACGGGCTTGCCGTCAACGGTGATCCTGTCGCTGGTCGTGACGTTCAGCGCCGGGCTGTCGATGGTCTTGCCGTTCACGGTTACGCGGCCTGCTTCGATCATGCGTTCGGCCTCGCGGCGCGAGGCGATGCCGGCGCGGGCCAGCACTTTGGCGATCCGGTCGCCAGGAGGAGGGGTGTTGCTCATGCCCTGCGCATAGCGCATCGGCGCGGCTTGCGAAAGGTGGGTTTCTGGGGCAGTCAGGGGCATGGTCTTCAGAACGCATATGGACAAGGCGCTGGAACAGGCGCGCGCGGCGGGTGATCGGGGCGAGGTTCCGGTGGGCGCGGTGATCGTGTCGCCCGATGGGCGGATCATCGCGGCGGACGGCAACCGTACGCGCGAGTTGCACGACCCAACCGCGCATGCCGAGATCCTGGCCCTGCGCGCCGCCTGCCGCGCCGTCGGGTCCGAACGTCTGACGGGGCATGACCTGTATGTCACGCTGGAGCCCTGCGCCATGTGTGCCGCGGCGCTGGCGGCGGCGCGGATCCGGCGGATCTACTATGGGGCCGCCGATCCGAAATCGGGCGGCGTGGCGCATGGGGCGCGGGTGTTCTCGCACCCTCAGGCCCATCACAGGCCGGACGTCTATGATGGCATCGCGGCAGAGGACTGCGCCCGGTTGCTGCGCGACTTCTTTGCCGCGCAGCGCGGTGGCGGCGGGCCCAAAGGCTGAGGCGCGCTCAGGCCGGTTTAACGACCAGTTCGCGGGGGATGTCTGCCAAGGGTTGCCCGCCCGTCGGCGTGACGACGAAGGTTTCGGTGATGGCCAGCCCCCAATCAGGGGTCCAAAGGCCCGGCATCAGGTGAAAGGTCATGTTGTCCTGCAGAACGGTGCTGTCGCCGGGACGCAGGCTCATGGTGCGCTCGCCCCAATCGGGCGGATAGCTCAGGCCCACCGGATAGCCCGTGCGATTGCCTTTGACATATCCGGCCCGGGCAAAGCTGTCATAGACGCTGGCGGCGACCTCTTCGCAGGTGGCGCCGGGGCGGGCGGCGGCCAGCGTGTCCTCGATCGCGGTGAGGATCGCGGTTTCCGCGCGCCGGATATCGGCGGGCGGGTCGCCCAGAAACAGGCTGCGGCTGGCCGGGCAGTGATAGCGGCGGTGGCAGCCCGAGATTTCGAAATAGGTCGCCTCGCCCGGTGTCAGCGGACGGTCGTTCCAGGTGATGTGCGAGGCCGAGGCCTCGGCCCCCGAAGGCGCGATGGGCGCGATCGCGGGATAGTCGCCCGCAAGACCCGGAAGCCCGGCGATGCCCGCCGCCTGAACCTCGGCCACGAGCACGTTCTTGGGAATCCCGGCGCGGAACCCGTCGCGCAGCACCGCGTGCATATGCGCAGTCAACTGCCCGGCCTTGCGCATCAAGGCGATCTCGGCCTCGCTTTTGACCGCGCGCTGCCAGTTCACCAACCCGGTCGAGTCGATCAGCGCATCCCGGCCCAACGCGGTCTCAAGGATCCGGTGGCTGGCGGCCGAGTAGTAATAATTGTCCATCTCGACACCCAGATCGGTCGTCCAGCCGCGCGCGCGCAGCAGCGATGCCAGCGACTCGACCGGGTGATGGTCTGGGTGCTGCACATGTTCTTCGGGCCAGTCGAACAGGTCGGCGGGGTCCAGCCAGGTGGTCTGCGCCGCGCCGGGCTTGTCCTGCGTCCGGCCCCACCACAGGGGCACGCCGTCGCGCGGGACGATCACCATCTGCGGGACGTAGAAGCTCCAGCCGTCATAGCCCGTCAGCCAGGCCATGTTCGACGGGTCGGCAACCAGCAGGGTCTCGACACCCCGCTGGGCCATCGCGGAACGGGTCTTGACCAGCCGCGCCGCGTATTCTTCCGCCGAGAAGGCCAGCGCGGGTGTCAAAGCTCGATCTCCTGCAGGACCTCGGGCTCGATGACGGTTACGCCCGGTAGCCCGTCCGCCAAGTCCTTGGCGGATTGTTCCAGGATCGGGAAAGTCCGATAGTGGCAGGGGATCACCGTCTTGAAGTCGAAATACCGCCGGGAGGCATAGGCGGCGGCTTTCATGTCCATCGTGAAATAGCCGCCCGCCGACAGGATGCCGATATCGGGTTTGTAATAGTCGCCGATCCACTCCATGTCGGCCATGATCGTGGTGTCGCCCGAGACATAGACCGTGTGACCATCGGCCGACAGGATGAACCCCACCTCGGACCCACCGGTGCGCGGGCCATCGGGTGTAGCGAAGGTCGAGCTGTGCGAGGCCGGCACCATGTCGACCTTGACCCCGTTCAGATCGACCCGGCCGCCCTTGTTGAAGCCGATGGTCTCGATCCCTTCGGCCTCGGCCCAATGGGCCATGACGTCGTATTGGCCCACCACAGGAATGTTCAGGCGTTTGGCCAGCGGCAGAACGTCGGCAACGTGGTCGAAATGCGCGTGGGTCAGTAGGATATGCGTGGCGCCCTGGACGGCGGCCTCGTGCTGATCCTCGGGCAGCATCGGGTTGCCGCTGAGCCAGGGGTCGATCAGCAGGACCTGTCCCGCTGCGTGAATTCGGAAACTGCCATGCCCCAACCAGATGATTTTCATGAAAGACCCTCCTGAAACCGGTTCAGGGTCAGCCTAGCATCGGCTATGTAAAAATCCATGGACTGGATGCGAGAAATCGACGGCTATTGCGAGCGCCTGTCGCCGGCCTATTGGGCCGAACCCGTAAACGCCGTGACCAACGCGGCCTTTCTGCTGGCGGCATGGGTGATGTGGCGGCGGGTGCGGGGGCAGGGTCTGCCCTTGGCCAACCTGCTGGTCGCCATTCTGGCGGTGATCGGTATTGGCAGCTATCTGTTTCATACCCATGCGCAGGTCTGGGCCGCGCTGGCGGATACGACGCCGATCTTGCTGTTCATCCTGGTCTATATCTTCGCGGTGAACCGGGACATCTGGCAGCTATCCACGCCGAAGGCGGCGGGGCTGACGGCCTTGTTCATTCCCTATGCGGCGCTGACCATTCCGGTGTTTCAGCTGGTTCCCGGGTTGGGCGGGTCGGCCGCCTATGCTCCGGTGCCGTTGCTGATCCTGATCTATGCGTATCTTTTACGCGCGCGCAGGCCGCAAGTGGCCCGGGGTCTGGCGGGCGGGGCTGTGATCCTGATTGCGTCGATCACTTTTCGCGCGCTCGATGCCCCGCTTTGCGCCCGCATCCCGATGGGAACGCATTTCATGTGGCACATCCTGAACGCCACCATGCTGGGCTGGATGATCGAGGTTTATCGCCGGGCCATGACGGATGCGGTCAGTCCGGCAGACGCCGCGCCAGATAAAACCCATAGCTGACAAAGTCGGAATAGGTTTCATACAAATCGATCTCGGCCTCTTCGGCATCGACAATGGCTTTGGCCTGCTCGGAATGGCCATGCCTGTCAAGGAAGGCAGCGAAGCTGCGTTGAAGGGGGAGGTAGTAGTTCTCCATCCAGCAGTCGGTGCCCAGCGGGAAATAGCCGACAGGTTCATAGCCGGCGGTCTCGATCTGGCGGATCTTCTGTCCGGCGGTCGCAACTTCGGGATAGGCGGCATCCCAGTGCCGTGTCAGCGGTTCGGGGCGTCGATCGGTCAGCCAGGTCAGCTCGGACACAGCCAGGAGCCCGCCGGGTTTCAGGAACCGACGCCAGGCGGTCAGGCCGTTTTCGAAACCCATGTTGTAGATCGCGCCTTCCGACCAGATCACGTCAAGGCTGGCATCGTCGAAGGGCAGGTCCTCCATCGACGCCTCAAGCGTCTGAACCCGGGCCGCCAGACCCAAGTCCTGTGAACGCCTGTTCAGCTCGGCCAGAAACTCCGGCAGGAAATCCACTGCCGTCACCGATGCGCCCAGATGGCGCGCAAGGCAGAAGGCCGCGGCTCCGGTTCCGCAGCCAATGTCGGCAACCTTCAGTCCGGGATCGGCTTGCACGCCCGAAAGCGTCAGCGCCAGTTGCGTTGCCGCGTCGCTGCCGGGGCCTTGCCGGTCGTTGGGCAGGTGCAGGTCGATCAACAGCTGCATGTCATCAGTCATGACCCGTCAATCCTTGAAAGCGCTGGCCAGGTCTTCGGGTAGGTCGAACTCGTCCAGCACGCGTCGGCGCGCCTCGGCCGACATCTTGCGGGCGGTCTTTTCGACGATGCGCTGGACCTTTTCGTCCGAGTGTTTCGTGGCGAAGGGCGCAAAATACCATTTCAGAAAGACAAAGCAGATCACGTCCTCCAGCGCCTGAACGTCGTCGTCGCGCTTGATGCCCTGTTTGCGCAACATGCGACGGGCGGCGTCGATCTCGGCCTGATCGTAGCCGGCCTCGGACATCAGCTCGGCAACGACCTGCGCGTGATGCTCGGCCTGGGCCTTGCGCCAGGCCAGATAGCCCGCGCGCCCTTCAGGGTAGGCCGAGCGGGCCAGCTTCCAGCGCTCGACATGCTGGCCGCGGGCGGCGATCTGCAACGGCTCGGAGGCGTCGGGGAACAGCCGGTCCAACTCGGCGCTCATCCGTTCGCCATAAAGCAGCGCGGCGGGGCGGCCGTCTTCCTGGGTGGGATCGGCCGAATTGGCCGTATCAATTGCATCCAGAACCTTCTGCTTGCGCTCTGTCATGGCATCTCCTGCTTTGGCAACGGCACCTCGGGACATTCGGTTATGCTGACCTGAAACTCTTGAGTGAATGAACGATAGAGCACCGTGCTTCAACAAAAAAGCGCCGACCCATTCAGGGCCGGCGGCGCCACGAGGGCAGGTGCAGGATCGGGGCGGAAAAAGGGGGGAGAACCGGCCCGATCCAACAGGGAAGCGGTAGGGTTAGTTGCGGAGCGAAGATTTCTCCTGGCTCACCTGGTCCGAGGGGTGCTGATCGGGGAAGGTCAGCGTCGGTGTCAGGTCGCCCATGGGAACCCCCAGCGCGAGGGCCGGCGCGGCAGCGGTTGTCAGAACAACGGACACAGCAATCAACATGCGTTTCATGATTATTCTCCGGACTGAACTGTTTCGTTCAGTACATAAAGTAACTTTTTGCGTCGGCTTCAATCGTCAAAGTGAACTAATCCGTTTACTTTTTTGCATAGCGGGTATTCAAAATTGTTTGGCTTGGCGGCAACCGCGTGGGCTTTGGACAAATCGCTGTGGCTCAGTGGTCTTGCGACTGCTGCATCAGACGGGTAAATGCCCCTGTAACGCATATGAGGTTTCCCATGTCGATTGACCAAAGCACCGCCGCCAAGGTGGCCAAACTGGCCCGGATCAAGGTCGAGGATGACGCGTTGCCCGCGCTGGCCTCGGAATTCAATACGATCCTGGGGTTCATCGAACAGCTGAACGAAGTTGACGTCGAAGGGGTCGAGCCGATGGTCTCGGTGACGCCGATGCGGCTGAAGCGGCGCGAGGACGTGGTGACCGACGGGAACATGCAGGGCAAGATCCTGTCCAACGCCCCCGACGCGCGCGAGGGCTTTTTCGCGGTTCCCAAGGTGGTGGAGTAAGACATGTCCGATCTGAACAAACTGAGCCTTGCCGAGGCCCGCGACGCCCTGCGCAACGGAGATGTGACCTCGGTCGAGCTGACCGAGGCCTGCCTGAAGGCGATCGACGCAGCCGATGTCTTGAACGCTTTCGTGCACAAGACTCCGGAAATCGCGCTGGAGCGTGCGAAGGCCGCAGACGAGCGGATCAAGGCGGGCGACGCGCCTGCCATGTGTGGCCTTCCGATCGGCATCAAGGATCTGTTCTGCACCAAGGGCGTGCCCTCGCAGGCTGCGTCCAAGATTCTGGACGGGTTCAAGCCCGAATACGAATCCACGGTCTCGCAGCAACTGGCCGATGCGGGCGCGGTGATGCTGGGCAAACTGAACATGGACGAGTTCGCCATGGGTTCGTCCAACGAAACCTCGGTCTATGGCAATGCTGTGAACCCTTGGCGGCGCGGTAATGATGACGCGCAGCTGACCCCGGGCGGTTCCTCAGGTGGTTCGGCGTCTGCCGTCGCAGCCGATCTGTGTTTGGCAGCGACCGGAACCGACACCGGTGGCTCGATCCGGCAGCCCGCCGCCTTTACCGGAATCACCGGCATCAAGCCGACCTACGGCCGTTGCTCGCGCTGGGGCATCGTGGCCTTTGCGTCCTCGCTGGATCAGGCCGGGCCGATGACCAAGAACGTGCGCGACGCGGCCATCATGCTTGAGGCGATGTGCGGGCACGACCCGAAGGACTCGACCAGCGCAGAATTGGCTGTTCCGAATTTTGAGGCCATGCTGACCGGAGACATCAAGGGCAAGAAAATCGGCATTCCAAAAGAATACCGGATGGATGGCATGCCCGCCGAGATCGAAAAGCTCTGGGCCGATGGGGCCGAAATGCTGCGTGATGCGGGGGCCGAGATCGTCGACATCTCGCTGCCGCACACCAAATACGCGCTGCCCGCCTATTACGTGATCGCGCCGGCCGAGGCGTCGTCGAACCTGGCGCGCTATGACGGCGTGCGCTATGGCCGCCGTGCGCAGCTGGCGCAGGGCGACGGCATCACCGAGATGTATGAAAAGACCCGCGCCGAAGGCTTTGGCCACGAGGTGCAGCGCCGCGTCATGGTCGGCACCTACGTGCTGTCAGCCGGTTTCTATGACGCCTATTACAACCGCGCGCGCAAGGTGCGGACCCTGATCAAGAAAGACTTCGAGGATGTCTTTGCCGCAGGCGTCGATGCGATCCTGACACCGGCGACACCTTCGGCGGCGTTCGGTCTGGGCGAAATGACCGAGGCTGACCCGGTGCAGATGTATCTGAACGACGTGTTCACCGTGACCGTCAACCTCGCGGGTCTTCCGGGTATCTCGGTTCCCGCCGGTCTTGACGGGCAGGGCTTGCCGCTGGGGCTGCAGCTGATCGGTCGTCCGTGGGAAGAAGGTGACCTTCTGAATACCGCCTACGCTCTCGAGAATGCCGCCGGGTTTGTGGCCAAGCCGGGCAAATGGTGGTAACCCTCAGGCAGCGGTAACAACGCGAGGACGGAGCAGTTCCATGCGCAAAATGCTTCTCATTCCGGCCTTCGGGTTCGTCGCGGCTTGCGATACCGTGGCACCAGTCACGGACTCCGGCTTCAATACGCCGCAGTATCAGGCCGAACGCGAGGCGCAGCTGGCCGGGCAGGGCGCAGCAGGCAACCCGCTGCTGCCGCCCCCGGCCATTTCGCAGGAGCAGTTGAATGCCGAAGCCGGTCCTGCCCCCTTCACGACGGGCGATAGCGCCACGGACATTGCCAACCAGACCGCGGCGGCATTGGCGAGCACATCGGCGCAGCCGACTGCACCGGTGGCCGTAAGCTCAAACGGCATTTCGAACGAGCAGGATTTCGCAGCGGTTTCAAGCAGCCGCAGCATCCAGGATGATGCCGCGCTGATTCAGCAGAACCGTCAGACATACGAGGTTGTCGCGCCGACGGCGGTTCCTCAGCGCGGGTCGGACGGACAGCCCAATATCGTCCAATATGCTCTGACTACGACCAATCCAGTTGGAACACAGCTCTACAGCCGAGCTGGGTTCAATTTGCAGGCCAAGGCACAACGCAACTGCGCGGGATACGCATCGCCTGACCAGGCACAGATCGATTTCCTGGCCAATGGTGGCCCCCAGCGCGACCGCAAGGGCCTGGACCCGGATGGCGACGGATTTGCCTGCGGCTGGGACCCCAGCCCGTTCCGCAGTGCCGTCGGCAACTGAGTTCTCGCCGATCTGGCACCCATCCCCCAATTTCGGCCCCCGCCGGGATGGGTTGAAGCCGTCGCTGGTGGTGCTTCACTACACCGCGATGAACAGCGCTCAAGCCGCGCTGGAGCGTTTGTGCGACCCGGACTCCGAGGTATCGGCCCACTATCTGATCGGCTGCGACGGAACGCTCTGGCAGATGGTCCGTGAGGAAGATCGCGCTTGGCACGCCGGTGCAGGCGCGTGGCGGGGGTTCAGCGACATCAATTCCCGCTCCATCGGGATCGAACTCGACAATCGCGGCGATCATCCTTTCTCCGAACCGCAGATGGCGGTATTGGAAAACCTGCTTTCACATCTGCAAGAGCGGTTGGGGATCAAGCCCTGGAACGTTATCGCCCATTCGGACATGGCCCCCGAGCGAAAGCTTGATCCCGGTCCCAAGTTTGATTGGGATCGTCTCGCGCACCAGAAACTGGCGGCCGGGCCGGCCGTTCTGAAGGGTATATGCCTTGATGAATTGCCGCCAGACGACCAATACTTTGCATTGGTTGCCAAGAGGGCCGGGTACCCCAAAGCCCCTGCCGCGGATCTGCTGAAAGCGTTCCGAAGCCGGTTTGCCCCGTGGCGGCGCGGGCCCCTGTCCAAGAAGGATATGGGCGACATCGAACGACTGGCTGGTTTGATGGAACACCTTGACGGTATTCGGGTGGACGTTTAACCCGGCAACCGCGCGGAGGGCCGGATGGCCGCTGGGGCTCAGGCCCGAGAGGAAAGTCCGGACTCCACAAGGCAACGGTGCCGGGTAACGCCCGGGCGGGGAAACCCGACGGAAAGCGCCACAGAAAACAGACCGCCATGACGGATCGGAGGTTCGCCTCTGGCAACTCATGGCAAGGGTGAAACGGTGGAGTAAGAGCCCACCGCGCCGCTGGCAACAGCGGCGGCACGGCAAGCCCCACCGGGAGCAATGCCGAATAGGGTCCCCGCGCGGGCCGGTCGGCGTCAGCCGATACCGCCGCTAGGCTCGCCTTGGCCGAGAGGGACCGGGTTGGCAGCTCGAGCCGCGCAGCAATGCCCGGCCTAGAGGAATGGTCATCGAAGGGGGCAACCCCGGAACAGGATCCGGCTTACAGGCCCTCCGCGCGTATCTTCTTCATCCTCCGGGCGGTGTGTAGGCCGCGACCAGTTTCGAGGCTTTCTCGGTGATGGTAACAAATTCGTCGGCCGACCAGGCCCGAACCGTTTCGACACGCGAAACCGCCCCCGAAGCCGCAACGGCCATACCAACGGCCACGGCATCCGTTCCGTCCGGAGCTTCGCTGATGACCACCACGTCATTGCTTCCGGTCGTCACGTAGAACGCCAGCAGTTTGCCGCCAACCTTCTCCAGCAGCGCCGCCACCGGCCCGGTGCGGTTTTCCGGTTTCTTCAGCATCCCTTTGACACCGGCGTTGGAATAAGAGGCATAAGTGATGAAGACAGGCATGACGATCTCCTCGTGAACGAAATGTGCAGAGCGCTCCAATTGGCCGGCTCCTTGGCCCGGAAGACAGGCTTGCCGCATCAAACCAATGCGGTGATCGACACCCAGGCTCCCAATCCGATCAAAACGACACCGACGACCGGCGTCAGCCATCCCGCCCGGGGCAACAGCTTTTCCAGCGCGACGTAGACGGCGATTGCGACGATCCACCAAAGGTTCATGATGCCGCCGACGAACAGTAGTGCCATCAAGGCCCAGCAGCAGCCCAAGCAGTAGGCTCCGTGCAGGGTGCCGCATCGAAACGCACCCCAATGCCCGGGCCGGTTGTGGCGGGTCAGAAAGGCAGCCGGGCTCTGACAATGGCGGAGGCACGCGGATTTCAACCCGCTGAACTGATACATCCCGGCAGCACAGAGAACGATGCCCGCCAGGATTCCGGACCGGATGGTCATCATCGGGCCATCCATCGCTCCGATCTGTTGCAGGCCCCATTGCAGTCCGGTTGCCCCAAGGCTGAACACGGCCCAGGCAAAAAGATACCCCGACAGAAAGGCCAATCCGAAGCTGGCGCTGCGCTGCCTGTCGGGTCCAACCCGTTTCAACGCCACAAACAATAGGGCAGTCGGGGCCGCGCTGGGCGTCATCATTGCGACCATCATCACCCACCACATGGCAAAGACCAATGCGGCGTACCAAAGCGTCCAGACGGCACCGGCCCCCATCAACATGGGCTGGCCAATTGGACCGGCCATCCGAGTCATCTCGACGGCCGACATCTGCATCCCGACACCGGCGACCGTGTACCAGACCGCACCCGAAACGATCAGAAGGACACTTCCAGCGACGATCAGACGTTCTTTTCGCAGTACTCGCTCGAGGCTGATCGTTCGGGCAGGGCGGGCCTGTTCTGACGCGTCTGCACTATGGCCCGACAACGCCATGACCTGAGATGTTTAAATGCGCCAGATGGGCATGTGAGGACTCGAAAGTCAGGTTTATGGCTGAACCGCTTGTCCTGGCCGTTCCCGATGCGACCTCGGCGTGGCGGTATTCGAAGCCATGCGGCAACTGGATCGACGCGCGATGCGGTTGGCCCGAGACGATATGGGCGATCGGCTTGACGTCCACGTCGAACACGTTCTTGACCTTCGCGTAGCCGGTCCGGTCTTCGCGGCTCCAGTTCACGTCGAGTTCAGCAAACAGTGTCTCATGCTTGGTCGGCGCCATGGCGCTGTAGACATACCACATGGTGGCCATTTCATCGGTGTCCTCACCGGACATGATGGCCTGCAGGGCGGCCCGCTGATCGGCGTCCGCCCGTTCGTCGATGATCAGTTGCATCTGCCCGTTGCCCTCGTGAATCGGGCCTGGCCAGTGGTAGACACCCGCAGCCCGCAGGCCGGAAAGATCCGTGTCCCCGTAGTGGCCGCTTGTGATGTCAAAGACGACCACGGCCTCGCAATTCCCGTGACTGGGCAGGCTGCTGAACTGGCAGGGGCAACCGAAATCACAGTTGCAATTGGCCAGAGTCTCGCCCTGAAGTTTCCATTCTGTCATGATTTCCCCCAAGCAGACGTACAAGAAAACTCTGCCGACAGAGGGTCTTGCCCGGTTTCGCTGCCTCACGCCGCACAACCTTGGACCGCGGCGTTCTGGGATGCTGTGACGCGATCATATCACGAAACCGTGATCTGTCCAAACCGGGCGCTGATCCACTGTGTGTCGGATACTGTGATTTGTGTTGAAACACCGCCGATTCCGGTTGACTCGGGCGCGCGACCGGGTAAAAGCGCACGCTCATAGGAATTCAACCGAAAGGCCCCTGCCTTTCCGGACGCAGGAGATAACCATGGCGAAGCCGACGACAATCAAGATCCGTCTGAACTCGACCGCGGGCACGGGCCACTTCTACGTGACCAAAAAGAACGCTCGCACCATGACCGAGAAAATGACCGTTCGTAAGTACGACCCGGTCGTTCGGAAGCATGTCGAGTACAAGGAAGGCAAGATCAAGTAATCTGCCTTTTTTCGACGCGAAAGCTTAGGGGGTTCTGCTTCGGCAGAACCCTTTTTCGTTGTTTTGACCGTGTCGTGTAGCCCTGACGCCGCCCGATCCGGCCGTTTCGGGCCGTTGCAGAGGCGCATCAGGCCGACAGGTATTCTGATTGGTGTTGGCTTGCTTTTTTGCCCCGCCTGCCAGTACGGTTCAGCAAACCGCCACAAAATGTTGAGCGCCATGAAAAAAATCTTGTTGCCCGCAATCGCCATTCTGACACTTTCGGCCTGTGAGGACCCGTTCAACCGCCAAGGCGTCGGGTTCACCGGCATTGATGGCGAACCAAGAACCGTTTCGGACGTCAAAGGCGCCGTTGCCTTTGTTCCGCCTGCGACGAACGTTCCGGCTGAGTTGGCTGAATTGCCGACCATTCAGGCCAGCACTGACAAGACAGAATTCGACAAGGTCGCGGGCGTTGCCATCGACAATGGCGGACGGTCCGACACCACGGCCGTACAGTTGACCGGCAGCAGCAGCACCATGTTCCTGAGCACGGTGAGCGTGAACGGAACCCTGTTCGGCGTGTTGCGCACCGAAAACAACAGCACCAAGGTGGACAACTCGGTTGGGGCCGCGTTCGGCAGCCAGACCGAGCGCTTTACCGGCTGTCTGCCTGCCGGCGACGTATACCGCAAGGGCGGGTCGTCGCGCAGCTCGGGTTTCGCGGTTCCGCTGAACTGCAGCTGATCGGATCCGTTGCGATTACAATGATGTAAGGCCCTTGCCATTTGGCTGGGGCCTTTTTCTTTGGGCTGGCTTTACTTGCACCTGAACAAAAAAAAGGCGGGCCATTCGGGCCCGCCCTTTGATTTGGTGTTCCGGCAGTCTTACTCGCGATTGCCGAGCAGCTGCAGCAGGAACATGAACATGTTGATGAAGTCCAGGTACAGGTTCAGCGCACCCATGATGGCGGCCTTGCCCAGCCACTCCTGATCGCCCGCATGGGCCATCTGGATGTAGGTGGTCTTGATCTTCTGCGTGTCATAGGCGGTGAGGCCCGCAAAGATCAGAACACCCAGGATCGACACGGCGAACATGATGGCCGGCGATTGCAGGAACAGGTTGATGACCATGGCCACAATCAGGCCGATCACACCCATCATCAGGAAGGTGCCCATACCGGACAGGTCCTTCTTGGTGACGTAACCGTACAGCGACAGACCGGCGAAGGCGATCGAGGTCACCAGAAAGACCTGGGCGATCGAAATGCCGGTGAAGGCCACGAAGATCCAGCTGAGCGACAGGCCCATCACCGCCGCAAAGGCGTAGAAGAACAATTGGGCGCCAGCTGCGCTGAGGCGGTTGATGGCCGCACCGAAGGCAAACACCATGATCAGCGGGGCGAACATGACGATCCAGCCCAAGATGTTCGGGCTAAGGGTCACCGGATCGCGGAATACTGACAACAGTTGCGGGCTGGTGCCGACGGCCCATGCAACCGCAAAGGTGATCAGCATGCCCACGGACATCGTGCCGTAGACCTTGTTCATGTGGGCGCGCAGGCCCTCGTCAATCTCGGCAGCGCGCGCGCCGGTCGCCGTCCGGATCGTATCGAATTGTGCCATAGAGGTCTCCCTTGAATTCAGCTTTCAGCCCCCGGTTGCGGGGCGATTTCCCTGCAAATATCGGAGAGTGTAGCGCATGTTTCAAGGGTTTTGGGGTCAAAACTCAGCAATATGGTCAACAATTTCAGCGCCGCTTTGGAAGGTGGCGCTGAAATCCGTTGCAGGCCGTGCATTCAGGGCCGCTTGCGCCAGGTTTCGGGCGCGTCCCAGAACGGGCGGGATGCTTCTGTCAGGGCCTCTGATCGGGTGATCCCGATGTCTTGCAGGGCGCGGTCATCCAGCCGGGCCAGCTCCCGCCGTTGATGAGCGGCCGCAAGCATACGCTGAAACCAATTGCCCGTTCTGATCGATGCCGAGGCACAGGGTCGGTGTGCTGCAATTTGGGTCATGGCTTATGTCCTTTCATCGGTAGGTGATGTAAAGCCGTTTTTGCATCAACGTCCTTGAACTATATGGCGGGTTGTGGCATATTTTAAAAATGAATGTTTTTGAATTCATCCATAAGGATTGTTGATGATGCGGAACCTGGACATCACCACCCTGCGCTCATTCGTGGCGGTCGCGGACCACGGGGGCGTAACGCGCGCCGCCGGTTTCCTGCATCTGACACAGTCGGCTGTGTCCATGCAGCTGAAACGTCTGGAAGAGTTGTTGGGCCTGGAATTGCTGGACCGGTCTGGGCGCACCATCGCGTTGACGGCCTCTGGCGAACAGCTGTTGGCTTATGCCCGGCGAATGGTGGCGTTGAACGACGAGGTCATCTCGAAGCTGACCGATCAGGCCTTTGAGGGCGAGGTGGTGCTTGGGGTGCCGCACGATATCGTCTACCCGGCCATTCCACGGGTTCTGCAGCGGTTCAATGCCGATTTCCCCCGCGTGCGCGTGCAGTTGGTTTCGTCCTATTCAATCCAGTTGAAAGAGATGTTTCGGCGTGGTGAATGTGATGTGATCCTGACGACCGAGGCTGCGAATTCGGACGGCGGTGAAACCATTGCAGAGCTGCCTCTGCGCTGGATCGGCGCGTCAGGAGGCTCGGCTTGGCGACGGCGGCCGCTTCCGTTGGCGCTGGGTCGGCGCTGCCTCTTCCGGCCTCAGGTCATTGCCGCCTTGGATGCAGCAGGCATTCCATGGGAGCTGTCGGTTGAAACCGAGAACGACCGCACGATCGAGGCAACCGTCAGCGCGGACCTCGCCGTCCACGCCATGCTTGAGGGGACCGAGGCGGCACATCTGGAGAAGATCGATTCAGGTGGGGTTCTGCCCGAGTTGCCGGCGCATATGATCAACCTTTACGGAGGCGATCAGGGGCGCGGCGAAGTGGTGGAGGCCCTCGCTGCGCTGGTGCGGCAGAACTTCCACATGCTTGGTGGTACACCACTGCGCGCCGTGGTGGGCTGATCCGGTCAGATCGTGATGACGACTTTCCCGGTCGACTTTCGTTCCTTCAGCAGAGCCATGCCCTGCGCCACTTCGGACAGCGGCAGGCTGTGGCTGATATGGGGCCGGATGCGTCCCTCGGCATGCCAGGCAAAGAGGGTCTCAAAGCTGTTGCGAACGACCTCGGGCCGGAACCTCAGATAGCCACCGATGTAGAACCCGATCACGGTCAGGTTCTTCACCAGCAAATGATTGGCCGGTATCTGCGGGACTTCGCCGCCGGCAAAACCTATCGGCAGCAGGCGGCCTTCGGGATTGGTCGCCCGGAAGGCAGCCTTGAACACGTCGCCACCGATGGCGTCATAGACAACGTCTGCGCCACCCAATGCCAGCACGCGCTCGCGCAGATCTTCGTCCGCGTCGATTAGGTGATCGGCCCCGGCCGCGCGGGCGACCGCCAGTTTATTGGCGCCACGGGCCTGTGCGATCACCGTCGCGCCCATAAGCTTGCCGATCTCGACCGCCGTCAGCCCGACACCGCCGGCGGCACCGGTCACCAAAAGGGTCTCGCCCGGCTGCAGTCGCGCCCGATGGTCCAGCGCCATTTGGCTGGTGCCGTAGGCGATCTGGATGGCTGCCGCATCTTCAAAGCTGCACGACCGGGGGATGAGTACGGCACGGTCGGCGTCAAAAACCCCGAATTGCGCCAATCCGCCCTGGCCTGAGTATACCGCGACCCGGTCTCCGGGCTTCAGATGGCTGACCCCTGCGCCGATCGCGTCTACGACCCCCGCAACCTCAAGCCCCAATGTGAAAGGGGCCGCTGGCGTATCCTGATACGTGCCCTTCTGCATCAGAAGATCGGCAAAGTTCAGCCCGCAGGCGCGAATGGCCACGCGGATCTGGCCTTCGGCGGGTGCGGGCACGGGTATCTCGCGCAATTTGGCCTGCTCTTCGGCAGACTGGATCTGGTAGGCCAGCATCTCAAATCTCCATGTTGGCGCCATTGATCGGGGCCGCCCCTGACTTGTCAATCATTCCGGAAGGGAACGGCCCGGGCGTCGTTGTCGCACTGGCCAAATCGTGCACAACCGTAAACCTTCCTTCGGGCGCGCAGATTCAACCATCTTGAAAATTTTCCAAAAAGCGGCAATATTGCTTGTCAGTGCTGTTTCGGGGGGCACGTTCCGTATTAGAGAGTTTTTTACAAGCGTCTCGCTAGTGTGCGGTCATGGTTCAGTTAGCGTTTTCCCGGGCGGTTGTGTGTAACAGAGGAGAATACCAATGACCCATCACGTCGATGTCCATGTGGGCAAGCGCGTACGGCATCGCCGCTGGTTGATTGGCATGACGCAGCAGCAGCTGGCACAGCAGGTCGGTATCAAGTTCCAGCAGATCCAGAAATACGAAACCGGGGCCAACCGCATCAGCGCATCACGCCTGTGGGACATTGCCGAAGCTCTGGACGTTCCGGTCAGCTTTTTCTTTGAAGGTCTGGAGGACGCCCAAAAGGAAGACTCGGGCAAGAAATCGGTTCCCGCTGATCTGATGGGCGACAAGGAAGCGTTGGATCTGGTTCGGTCCTACTACGCGATCCCGGAAAACCAGCGCCGGCGCCTGTTTGAGCTTGCGCGCGTTCTCAGCGACGTGGCCTGAGACCGGGACTTGACTTCGCACAGGGCTGAGCGCACCAGTGGCTTATGACCAAAGCCTCTGCAAGTGACCTTGAAGTTGCCGAGAAAATGGCCGACGCGGCGCGTGCGGCCATTTTGCCGTATTTTCGCCAGTCGAATCTTGAAACCTCAAACAAGCTGCAAGGCGGGTATGACCCTGTGACCGTGGCCGATCGCGAAGCCGAGCAGGCCATGCGATCCGTTCTGGCCGAGCTCCGCCCCGACGACGGCATCTTGGGCGAGGAGTACGGTGCGGTCGAAGGCAAATCGGGGCGAACCTGGGTGTTGGACCCGATCGACGGCACCCGCGGTTTCGTCAGCGGCACACCGACATGGGGCGTTCTGATCGCGCTAGGCGACGATAGCGGGCCGATCATGGGGGTGATTGACCAACCCTATATCGGCGAACGGTTTGTGGGTCATGCAGACGGTGCGTTCATGACCGGTCCTCTGGGCAGAACCAGCTTGGCGACCCGTCGGACGGATGCCTTGCGGGACGCAATCCTGTTCACGACATTCCCCGAAGTTGGCACGACCGCCGAAGGAGACGCCTTTCGCGCCGTGGCTGGACAGGTGCAACTGACGCGCTACGGCATGGACTGCTACGCATACGCGCTGCTGGCGGCCGGGCAGGTCGACCTGGTGATCGAGGCTGGACTGAACGCGTATGACATTCAGGCACCGATAGCGGTGATCGAGGCCGCCGGCGGCGTAGTGACCGACTGGCAGGGTGGGCCGGCCCATCAGGGGGGGCGGGCACTGGCGGCTGCGAACCCTGAGATCCACGCCGCGACCCTCGAGATTCTGCGCGGCTTCTGACGACGGTTGCCGCTGCGGCCGCGATTGATTAGGGTCGTCGCGCCGGTTCTTGCGCCCGTTTTCCACCGGCACACGCATTTCTGGCATGAGGCGGGCAGATGCAGGAGTGCGAGATGCCCGAAATCCTTCTTAGAAACGCCGATGCGATCCTGACCATGGACGACAACCGGCAAGAACTGGCCGGCGCCGATTTGCTGATCCGTGACGGGCAGATTGCCCGCATCGGCCAAGGTTTGACCACCGACGGAGAGGTGCATGACCTCAGCGGCTGTGTCGTGACGCCGGGATTGGTCAATACCCACCACCATCTCTACCAGACACTTACCCGAGCTGTTCCGGCGGGCCAGGATGCGCTGCTCTTTGGCTGGCTGCAGACGCTCTATCCGATCTGGGCGCGGTTCGGTCCCGACGAGATGTTCACTTCGGCTCAGATCGGCCTGGCTGAGTTGGCCTTGTCGGGCTGCACGCTCAGTTCCGACCATCTGTACCTGTATCCGAATGGGTCCCGCTTGGATGACACGATCGCGGCCGCTGCGGAGGTGGGGCTGCGGTTCCATCCGACCCGCGGCGCGATGAGCATCGGCGAAAGCGACGGGGGTCTGCCACCCGATACGTTGGTCGAGGCCGAGGCCGACATCCTGAATGACATGATCCGTGTGGTCGATGCGTTCCATGACCCGTCCGAAGGCTCAATGTGCAGGGTTGGACTTGCGCCCTGTTCACCCTTTTCGGTCAGTCGGGATCTGATGCGCGACACCGCACTGCTGGCACGGGACAAGGGGGTCATGCTGCACACCCATCTGGCGGAAAACGACGAGGATATACTGTATTCAGAATCCCAGTTTGGCTGTCGACCCGGCCAGTATGCCGAGGAACTTGGCTGGATCGGCCCCGATGTCTGGCACGCCCATTGCGTGAAGCTGGACGGGGCAGAGATCGACCTGTTCTCTCGGTCACGCACCGGGGTTGCGCACTGTCCCTGTTCGAATTGCCGTCTGGGCTCGGGGATCGCGCCGGTGCGCGCGATGCGTGACAACGGGGTCAGGGTTGGCTTGGGCGTTGACGGTTCCGCAAGCAACGACAGCGGCAACCTGATGGCCGAGGCGCGGCAGGCGATGCTTCTGCAACGCGTGGCGAACGGTGCCGATGCCATGTCGGCGCGCGAAGCTCTGGAAATTGCGACGCGGGGTGGGGCGGACGTGCTGAACCGGCCGGACTGCGGCCGCCTGATGCCGGGCAAACGTGCCGATATCGCTGTTTGGGACACAAGGGGTGTGGAATGCGCGGGCAGTTGGGACCCGGCCGCCCTGCTGCTGGCAGGTCCGGTGCACGTCAAACATCTGTTTGTCGAGGGGCGACAGGTCGTCCGGGACGGCAACATTGCCACATTCGATCTGCCGCGCGCGATCGAACGGCAGAACAGGTTGGCCCTCGCCTTGCAGGGCTGATCTGCCTTCAGGTCGAAACGCGCCGTCCGCCGATCCACACATCGGCGATGGCGCGGTCGTCGCCCATCATGATTGTCGGGAACACCGCCTCCCAAAGGGACTCGGCATTGGCTTCTCGCTGGGCAATCGCGGGGGTCGAGGCGAGGTCGAGCACGATCAGGTCCGCCTCCATTCCGAGGGCGATATTGCCGATGCGGTCGTCCATCCGCAGCGACCGGGCCGAGCCTGCGGTGCCCAGCCACAGCAGTTGCGCCGGGTGCAGCGGATGTCCGCGCAATTGGCCGATTTCATAGGCGGCCGCCATGGTCCGCAACATGGAAAAGCTGGACCCGCCGCCGGTGTCGGTTGCCAGGCCGATACGATGGCCATCCCGCATCAGCCCGTGCAAATCGAACAGACCCGAACCGATGAAAGTGTTCGAGGTGGGGCAATGGATCAGCGACGCATCGACCTCACGCAGGCGGTCTCGCTCGCGCGGTTCCAGATGGATCACGTGGCCATAGAGGCCATTCGCGCCGAGCAGTCCGAATTTTTCATAGGTGTCCAGGTAGTCACGCGCCTCGGGGAACAGCGCCCGAACCCATTCGATTTCGTCCGTCTGCTCGCTGAGATGCGTCTGCATGAGGCAGTCCGGGTGTTCTGCCCACAGCGCGCCCATTGCCTCAAGCTGTTCGCGGGTCGAGGTCGGGGAAAACCGCGGCGTGATCGCATAGGCTATCCGGTCGACACCTTGCCATTTTTCGATCAGAGCCTTGGACTGGTCATAGGCTGTTTGGGCCGTGTCCCGAAGACCGTCGGGCGCGTTGCGGTCCATGCAGGTCTTGCCGGCCACGACACGCTGACCGCGTTGCTGAGCGGCCGTGAAAAAGGCATCGACGCTTTCAGGATGAATGGTGCAGAAACTGCACATGGTCGTGGTGCCGTGTGCGGCGGTCAGGTCAAGATACCGGTTCGAAATCTCGGCAGCGTAGTCTGCATCACCGAACTTCATCTCTTCGGGAAAGGTGTAGGTGTTCAGCCAATCAATCAGCCGTTTGCCCCAACTCGCGATCATCGCCGTCTGGGGGTAGTGGACATGGGGGTCGACAAAACCAGCCAGGATCAGGTTATTACCATGATGATGAATGGCGGCCTCGGGGTGCGCGGTTTGCAGGTCAGCGGTACTTCCCAACTCCTGGATTTTCCCGCCCTCGATCAGAACGGCTTCGTGCAGCCGGACCGCCTGATCCGGTTGCGTTTCGAAGGGGGAGTGTTCGAAACTCAGTACGCGCCCTGTCAGAAGCGTCTTTTGCGCCATCCGCCGTGATCTCCGCCTTGGTGAATCCGGCTTGCAGCATAGGGATGTGAAAGATGCGGGTAAATCGCACCATTGTCATTGTTTTCCGGTAGCTGCTTCTTCTATTTAGGGGCCAATTCCCAGAACAAGGGGCAGCGCATGACGACCGGCACCGAAGACAACAAAACCGACCCCTCCCGCGATGATGACGTCTATGCGCTGGACCGGCGAACGGTTGCCGCAATCCTTTACGCCGTCGATGTCGAGGATCGCGAGAAGCTGATCGAGCTGATGGAGCCGCTGCACGCGGCCGACATTGCCGACCTTCTGGAACAGATCAACCCCTATGATCGGGCGCGGCTGATCCGCCTGTATGACCGGGAATTCGATGGGGACATTCTGTCTGAACTGGACGAATCCGTCCGCGAAGAGGTCATTGGAGTTCTGCGGCCCGACGTTCTGGCCGAAGCGGTCCGCGAGATGGAAAGCGACGATGTCGTGGACCTTCTGGAGGATCTGGAGGAGCCGCAGCAGGAAGCGGTGCTGGAGGCCCTTGAGGCCTCGGAACGGATCGCTGCCCTGCAGGCGCTGGCCTATCCCGAGAACTCGGCAGGCCGTCTGATGCAGCGCGAAGTGGTCATGGCTCCCGATCATTGGACGGTCGGGCAGGCGATCGACTACATGCGCTCGCAGGACGATCTGCCCGAGCAGTTTTATCACGTTGTTCTGGTCGATCCGCGGCTGAAGCCGGTGGCGCAAGTCATGTTGGGCAAGTTGATGGCCGCGCGGCGCGATACCAAGTTGCTGGACATCGCCGAGGACGAGTTCCACATCATCCCGGTCGATCAGGATGAAGAAGACGTTGCCTATGCATTCAACCAATACCACCTGATTTCCGCGCCGGTGGTGGACAGTGACAAACGGCTGGTCGGGGTCATCACGATTGACGACGCGATGGCCGTTCTGGATGAAGAAATCGAGGAAGACATGCTGCGACTGGCAGGTGTCAGTGATGACAGCTCGATTTCAGACAGTGTTGCAGCAACCAGTCGTCGTCGTTTGCCCTGGCTGACGGTCAACCTGTGCACCGCCATTTGTGCCTCGCTGGTGATTTCACAGTTCGAGGCGGCAATCGAGCAGATCGTGGCGTTGGCGATTCTGATGCCCATCGTTGCCTCGATGGGTGGTAACGCCGGAACACAGTCTCTGACCGTTGCCGTGCGCGCGTTGGCGACCCGCGACCTGACGGGCTCGAACGTGGCGCGGGTCATCCGCCGAGAATTGCTGGTGGGCATGTTGAACGGACTGTGTTTCGCCATCGTTCTGGGGACGGTGGGGATGATGTGGTTTGAATCCCCGCTGCTGGGTGTCGTGATCGGTTCCGCCTTGGTCGTGAACATGATCATCGCCGGGTTCGCGGGTACGGTAGTACCGGTGGTGCTGGATCGCCTGGGTGTAGACCCGGCATTGGCCTCGGGAACCTTCGTTACGACCACGACGGATGTAATGGGGTTCTTCATCTTTCTAGGGCTTGCAAGCGTGGTGCTGCTGTGACCGATCTGACTGAAATCAAGGCCGCAGCGCGCAAGGCTGCCTTTGCCCGACGCAAAGCGGCCTTCGACGCGGGGCCGCCGGCCGCCGCGGGCCGCCTGTCCGAGGTGCTGGCCGGATTTCGTGGCGTTCCCCTGTCTGGCTACATGCCGATCCGCACCGAAATCGACCCGCTGCCCGCCATGGCCGAGGCCGCAGCCTATGGTCCCGTGGGTGTTCCGGTCATCCAGGGCGCCGGACGGCCTCTGCGGTTTTCGCGCTGGACACCCGAAGGGCCGCTGAAAGATGGACCATTTGGCGCCAAGGTGCCGGAAACGGACGACTATTTTGATCCTGAAATCCTGATCGTGCCCCTTGTGGCATTCGATCCGCAAGGCGGGCGATTGGGCTATGGGGGCGGGTTTTATGACCGCACGCTTGAAGGGCTGCGCGCCAAACGTCCCACATTGGCCATCGGTTTCGCCTTCGACGCCCAAGAGGCCGAAGCCTTGCCGCTGGAACCGACGGACCAGCCGCTGGACATGATCGTTACCGAGACCAGGGTCCTGACGTTTTAGGCGTCAGTTCTCAAAGTGGCTCCGCAGATAGTCCCAGGCATCAACCTCGGTTCCATCCTCAAGGATGCACACGCCGTATTCCGATCCATCGGTGTTCTTGCGGATCTGATATTCGCCGCCGTTTTCGATGCAGAAGGTCGCGGCCGGATTTGCCATTGTCGTCTTGGTCGTCGCGTGGGCAAAGCTGCCCGAGATAGCGAGAGAGACAGCTGCGGTCAGGACTATGCGTTTCATCGAAATCTCCAAGTGAAAAACCGGTTGCGTCAGAATTGCAGGTTTCCTCCGGAATTCAACCCGCATGCGGCCCGCGAATTGCATCGTTCCGCCTTGTTATTGCCGTTTGCAGGGCCTAGGACCGCGATATGAGAATCTTGTTCCTAGGTGACGTCATGGGGCGCGCGGGGCGCGCCGCCGTTCAACAGCATCTGCCCCGTTTGCGCGACGAGTGGCGGCTGGATTTCGTGGTGGTCAATGGCGAGAATGCTTCGAACGGCATGGGGCTGACCGGCGATCATGCCAAGCTGCTGCTGGAGTCGGGCGCAGATTGTCTGACGTTGGGCGACCACGCTTTCGACCAGAAAGACATGCTGCAGTTCATCGAACGCGAACCCCGGATCGTGCGCCCTGTGAATTTCGCCAAGGGTGCTCCGGGTCGCGGACACCGACTGTTCACCGCGCCGGGCGGACGCAAGGTACTGGTGGTTCAGGTTCTGGGACAGGTGTTCATGAAACGGCCGTTCGACGATCCGTTCTCTGCGGTGGAACCGATCCTGAAGTCCCACCCGCGGGGCGGTCAGGCGCAGGCCATCATCGTGGACATGCATTGCGAGGCGACTTCGGAGAAGATGGCCATGGGCCACTATTGCGACGGACGCGCCAGCCTCGTCGTGGGAACCCATACCCATGTCCCGACCGCCGATGCCCAGATCCTGCCCGGCGGCACCGCTTACCTGACCGATGCGGGCATGTGCGGCGACTATGACTCGGTAATCGGAATGGACAAGCAGGAGCCGATGCGCCGCTTCATCACGGGGATGCCCAAGGCTCGGTTCACCCCGGCCAATGGCGAAGCGACGCTAAGCGGCGTTTTCGTAGAAACTGATGACCGTGACGGGCAAGCCAAGACGATCAGCATGGTCCGGGTTGGCGGGCGCCTGCAGCAGGCAGCACCGTGAACGCACGTCAGGCTTGCTCTGCGGCCTGCAATACGTGAAACTGACCCTCAGGCGCTTGGGCCGGGACAGGTTTCGGACAGAACACCACGAATGCAACTCCTTCAATTGTCAGATATGGGCAGCGCGATACTTGCGCTGGCGGTTGTTGCGGGCATGTTCATCATGTTCATGCGCGAGGTCTATCCGACCGAGGTCGTTGCCATAGGCGGCGTTTCGGTGATGCTGGTCACCGGCGTGCTTCCCTACCAAAGCGCACTGGCGGTTCTGTCGAACCCGGCGCCCTGGACCATCGCGGCGATGTTCATCATCATGGGCGCCCTCGTCCGGACTGGTGCCCTGCACGCCTTTACAGCGACGGCGCAGAAACAGGCGCAGGTCAACCCGCGCATTGCCATCGGTTTGCTGATGGCATTTGTCGTCCTGGCCTCGGCGGTCGTGTCGAACACGCCCGTCGTCGTCGTGATGATCCCGGTGTTCATCCAGATTGCCCGCACGCTGAATATTTCAGCGTCGAAGCTGCTGATCCCGCTCAGCTACGCTGCGATTCTCGGCGGGACGCTGACCCTGATCGGAACCTCGACGAACCTGTTGGTCGATGGTGTGGCCAGGGCACAGGGCCTGCCGGCCTTCACGATTTTCGAGGTCACGCCGTTGGGCATCATTCTTGTCATTTACGGTATGATTTACCTGCGCTTCATCGCGCCGCGCCTTCTGCCCGAACGTGACAGCATGGCAACCATGCTCAGCGATCGGTCGAAGATGAAATTCTTCACCGAGGCGGTCATTCCGCCCGACAGCAACCTGATTGGCCGTGAAGTGACCGGCGTGCAGCTGTTCAAACGTCCGGGCGTGCGGCTCATCGACGTGATCCGCGGCGACGAGTCATTGCGGCGGAACCTGAAAGGGGTCGAACTGAAGGTCGGTGACCGCGTGGTGTTGCGCACGGAAATGACCGAGCTGCTGAGCCTGCAAAGCAACAAGGAACTAAAACGCGTTGATCAGGTTTCGGCGGTCGAAACACGCACGGTTGAGGTTCTGATCACCCCCGGTTGTCGCATGGTCGGGCGCACATTGGGTGCGTTGCGGCTGCGTCGTCGCTATGGGGTTTACGTCTTGGCCGTGCACCGGCGCAATCAGAATATCGGGGGGCAACTGGACGATCTGGTCGTCCGGGTCGGTGATACGCTGCTGCTCGAAGGCTCGCCGGCCGATATCAGCAAACTGGCTGCCGACATGGACATGGTCGACGTCACCCAGCCGTCGGCCCGCGCCTTCCGGCGGGGTCATGCTCCGATCGCGATTGCTGCGCTGATTGGGATCGTGGTGTTGGCGGCGCTCGGCGTGGCTCCGATTTTCCTGCTGTCGATTCTGGCGGTTGCGGTTGTGCTGCTGACGCGATGCATCGACGCGGACGAGGCGTTTTCTTTTGTCGAAGGCCGTCTGCTGGCGCTGATCTTTGCCATGCTGGCCATCGGGGCTGCATTGGACAGCTCGGGTGCGGTCACGCTGATCGCCAACGCGATTGCTCCGTCTTTTGCCAACCTGCCGCCGTTCCTGATCGTCTGGGCCATCTATCTGCTGACCTCCGTCCTGACGGAACTGGTCTCGAACAACGCCGTGGCGGTTGTCGTCACGCCGATCGCCATCGGTCTGGCGCAGGCTGTGGGGGTGGACCCCCGCCCGCTGGTGGTGGCAGTGATGGTCGCGGCCTCGGCCTCGTTCGCCACACCGATCGGGTATCAGACCAACATGATGGTGTACGGCCCCGGTGGGTACCGGTTCACGGACTTCATGAAGGTCGGGATTCCGCTGAACCTGACGGTTGGATTGCTGGCTTCGCTGATCATCCCGTTCCTCTGGCCGCTTTGATCTCCGGCACGAATTTGCCGCTTGGAACTGAAAAACCTTGTAAAACGCGCTGATGTCCCGATCTTTTGTGCTGGAAACTGGTGACAAAGGGATCGGACAATGCAAACCGCAAAAAGCCTGCTGGCAGGAACCGCGTTGTGGGCAGCCGTGTGGGGCGCCGCCCAGGCGGGGACCGTCGAGGGAACAGCCACATATCGCGAACGGATCGCGGTTCCGCCCGGGGCAACCCTGTTCGTCGAACTGCAGGACGTTTCACTGGCTGACGCGCCAGCCGTCACGCTGGCTGCGCAACGCTATGCTTTGACGGGCGTGCCTGCACAGTTCGAGCTGACTTATGACGACGCGTTGATTCAGGATCGGCACCGCTATGTGGTTCGGGCCTCGGTGCATCAGGACGGCAAACTGCTGTTCACCACCGATACCGCTTACCCGGTTCTGACCAACGACGCCGGAAACTCGGTCGATCTGGTCATGGTCAAGGTGCAGGAACGGGGTGCGGCGATGCTTGAGAACACGCAATGGACCGCAACCGAGGTGAACGGCTTTGCGCTGGAGACCGAGAAACGCCCGCAGATTACCTTTGCCGAGGGCGGAGCCTTTGGGGGAACGGGCGGCTGCAACCGGTTCAGCGGACAGGCCGAGATATCGGGCAAGTCGATTTCCTTCCCCGACAACATGGCCGCCACCCTGATGGCCTGCCCGCCGCCGCTGGACGAGGTTGAGCGGGAATTCCTTGCTGCTCTGCCAAAGGTCGCAAGCTTTGTTCAGCGCGGGGACACTCTGGTTCTGCTCGATGCGGCAGGTGAACCGGTTCTGCAGTTCCGCCGCGACCAATAATGCCCAAGGGCCGTCAGGCGACGGCCCTCGACCGCCCGGCATTGCGGCCCGAGAAGATGCATCCGCCCAGGAACGTGCCCTCGAGCGCGTTGTACCCGTGGTAGCCGCCGCCGCCGAACCCCGCGACCTCTCCGGCCGCGAACAGGCCGGGCACCACCTGGCCGTCCGCTCCGATCATCTGACTGTCCAGATTGGTCTGCAAACCGCCCAGCGTCTTGCGGGTCAGCACATGCAGCTTGACCGCGATCAGCGGGCCGTTTTTCGGATCGAGGAACTTGTGCGGTTTGGCAGTGCGGATCAGCTTGTCTCCGCGATAGTTCCGCGCCGCCAGGATCGCCATCATCTGCGCATCTTTCGAGAACGGATTGTCCACCTGTGAATCGCGGGCTTCGATCTGGGCGCGCAGATGTGCCTCGTCGATCAGACCGCCGCCCAGATGGTTCATCCCGTTCACCAATTCGGTCAGCGTGTTGGCGACGACGAAATCCTCGCCCTTTTCCTTGAACGCTTCGACCGGCCCGGTGGCCTTCGACCCCGAAAGGACCCGCTGGCGGATGACCTCCTTCCAACTGCCCGAGGTGAAATCGGGGTTCTGTTCAGACCCGGACAGGGCGAATTCCTTCTTGATGACCTTCTGGGTCAGAACGAACCAACTGTATTCATAGCCGGTTTTCAGGATCTCGCGCAGGGTCCCCAGCGTGTCGAACCCGGGCAGGCAGGGGGGCTGCAGCCGGTTGCCGCGAGCGTCGAACCACATGGAGCTGGGGCCGGGCAGGATGCGGATACCATGCGCGGGCCAGATCGGGTCCCAGTTGCGCACGCCTTCGGTGTAGTGCCACATGCGGTCGCCGTTGATGACTTGCCCGCCGGCCTTTTCACTGATCGCGATCATCCGACCGTCCACATGGAAGGGCACACCCGCCACCATGTCCTTGGGCGGTTCGCCCAAGCGGTCGCGGGGCCAACTCTGGCGCACCATCTCGAAATTGCCACCGATCCCGCCCGAAGTGACGATGACCGATGGGGCATAGACCTCGAACTCGCCCACTTCGTCGCGGTTGGTCTTGCCGCCGCGCTGGGCCGCGTCATCGGCCAGAACCTCACCCGAGACGCCCTTGGCCTCGCCGTTCTGCATGATGATGTGGCTGACCTGATGGCGGAACTTCAGCTGGATCAGGCCGGCGCTGACATGGTCGCGGACCCGGCGGATGAAATGCTCCAGCACGCCCGGGCCGGTGCCCCAGGTGATGTGAAACCGCGGGACCGAGTTGCCGTGACCGTCGGCATAGGACCCGCCGCGTTCCGCCCAGCCGACCACGGGAAACCAGCGCAGGCCCATCTGGTGCAGCCAGGGGCGCATCTCGCCGGCGGCGAATTCGACATAGGCCTCGGCCCATTTGCGGGGCCAGGCGTCCTCGTCCCGGTCGAACTGGGCGCTGCCCATCCAGTCGCGCAGGGCCAGGTCGCGGCTGTCGCGGACACCCATGCGGCGCTGCTCAGGCGTGTCGACCATGAACAGGCCGCCCAGGCTCCAGAAGGCCTGACCGCCCAAGAAATGCTCGGGCTCCTGATCCAGCACGATCACCTTTTTGCCGCGGTCACCCAGCTCGGCCGCCGCGGCCAGCCCGGCCAGCCCGCCGCCCACGACGATCGCATCAGCAGTGTTTTCGGTCATGCTCTGTCCTTTCAGCGGTTGCGGTACCAGGCGATGAAGGGGATCGCGACGGCGTACATGGTGATCCCGTAGACGGCCGAGGGCAGGGCCAGCGGGCTGAAGCCGCTTTCGGTTCCGGTGATCAGGGCCGCCAGCGTGATGCCCAGGGTCGAGTTCTGGATGCCGGTTTCGATCGAGATGGTCTTGGCCTCATTCCACGACAGTTTCGCCGCCCGCGCCAGCCCCAATCCGATCAGCAGCAGCGCGAGGTTCAGCGAGATCAGCCCGGCGCCCATGATGCCCAGATTGTCGACGAACAGTTGCCAGTTTCCAGCCAGCGCGGCGATCACGATCAGCACGAACAGGATGGTGGCCAGTTTCGAAAGAGTGCCTTCGATCCTGTCGGCGAAACCAGTTGCAAAATGGCGCAAGCCAACGCCGATGGCGACGGGCAGCGTGGTGATCAGGAACATCGCCAGCGCCAAACCGCTGATCGATACCTCGGGCGCGTCCTCGGCCATGAAGTGGTCGATCGACCAGGCCGCCAGAACCGGCACCGTGACGATCGACAACAGGCTGATCACCGCCGTCAGGCTGACCGACAGCGCCACATCGGCCTTCGCCAGTTTCGACAGAATGTTGCTGGTGACACCGCCCGGGCAAAAGCTGAGCAGCATGAACCCGACCGCAATCGCTGGCGGCAGCGCGAACAGCTTGACCGTGACGAAGGCCGCGACCGGCAGCAGAACGACCTGGCAGACCGCGCCGATCGCAAACGGATAGCGCCGGCTGATTACGCGCCGGAAATCCGCCACCTCAAGCCCGATGCCCAGAGACAGCATGATGATAGCCAGCGAAACCGGCAGGCCCACGTTTATCAGAAGATCCAAAACAACCCCTCCCAAAGTCGTTTCGGTCCAACCTAAGCGCGCGGTCCCCGGTCAGGCAACCGCGCCGTTGGGTCACCCGAAGCGCTGGGCGAAACGGCGCAAGATTTCGCCGGGCTGCGTGACCTCGGCGGCATGGCAGCGGTCGATCAGCGGCTGGGCGTCCTCGGGACGGAAATAGCCGTGGTCCTTGTAGATGTGGATGCGCTGTTCAAAGTCCTTGGCGTCGGCTTCGGGGTGGAACTGCGTGGCATAGACATTCTGGCCCCAGCGGATCATCTGGAACGGGCAGGGGTCTGACGCGACCAGATGCACGCAGCCCGCGGGCAGGGCCTGCACTGCCTCTTTGTGACCGACGAAGGCATCGAAGTCGGGCTCGAGCCCGGCGGTCAGCGGGTCGCGGGCGCCATCCTCGGTCAGGTGGCAGCGCGACGGGCCGACCGGCTCGCCATAGCGGTCCTTGCTGACCGGCGCGCCCAGGTGCGCGGCCAGAATGCCCAGGCCGTAACAGCAGCCCATGAAGGGATGATCGTGCGCCGTGATCTGCGGCATCAGTCCCATGATCGCGCCCTCGATCCGGGCATCCATCGGCGATTTGCTGGCCGGATCGTCGCTGACGCAGCCCGGCCCGCCGCCTACGATCACGCCGGCATAGTCGGTCACGTCAAGACCTTCGGGCAGGGCCTCGCAATCCAGTCGGATGCGGTGGGTACGCTCGGGTGTCAGCCCGGACCGGTTCAGGATCGAGGCATATTCGGCGTCCGAGGCGTCGGTCTCGGGGCGCAGCTGCAGGATCAGAAAGCGTTTCATGCGCTGCCCTTAGCGCGCGGTCCGGCAGTCACGCAAGCCCTCACAGCGGCCAGAACACGAGGATCGCCGGGACCGAAACCGCCACGATCAGAATTTCCAGCGGCAGGCCCATACGCCAATAGTCGCCAAAACGATAGCCGCCGGGCCCCAGCACCAGCGTATTGTTTTTGTGCCCGATCGGGGTGAGGAACGCCGCCGAGGCGGCCACCGCCACCGTCATCAGGAACGGATCGGGTGAAACCTCTAGCGTGCGCGCCATCTGGATGCCCACCGGCGCGGCCACGATGGCGGTTGCTGTGTTGTTCAGCACGTCCGACAGCGTCATGGTCACGACCATCAGAACCGTCAGGATGGCCCATGCCGGCAGGCCGTCGGTCAGTTGGACCAGCGCGTTCGCGATCAGTTCCGTCCCGCCCGAGCTTTCCAGCGCGCTGCCCAGCGGGATCATCGAGCCCAGCAGGACCACGACCGGCCATTCGATCTGATTGTAGATCTCGGTGATCGGGATGATCTTGGTCAGCACATAAGCGATCACCACAAGCCCCAGCGCGATCGGCAGGTAGATCAGGCCGATGCTGGCGGCCAGAACGGCAGCGGCGAACAAGCCGATCGCCAGCCACGCCTTGTCATTCGCGGTCACGTTCAGGCCGCGCTGGGCCAGAGGCAGGCAGCCGAGCCACTCGGTCACGTCCGCGCCCCGGTCGCGCGGGCACAGCAACAGCAGGATGTCGCCCGGCTGTACCTCGGTCTTGCGGACCTGTTGGGTGATGCGCCGGCCCTGGCGGGAAATGCCCATCAGGATCGTGTTCTGCCGCCAGGCCAGCCCCAGCCCCTGTGCCGTTCGGCCATTGATGCGAGCGCTTTCGGGTACGACGACTTCGATCACCTCCAACCCGTCGCCGGCCGCGGTCAGCAGCTCTTGCCGGCGGGCATCCGAGAAATCCAGGTTCAGCGCGGCACGGAATTCGTCCAGCGCCTCGGGGCTGGCTTCCAGCACCAGCGCGTCGCCTTCCTGAAGGATCGCGTTTGCCGCGCGGCCATAGCGGCGCTTGCCGTCCCGGATCAGGCCGATGATGGCGACGTCGGATTTCTCGGCGACCTCGTCCAGCTCGGCGACGCGCTTGCCGATATGGGGAGACTCAGCCGGGATTGTCAGTTCAGCGATATATTCCGCCAGCGTTTCCGAACTCTCGGTCTGTTCGCCGCGGTTGGGGATCAGTCGCCAGCCGATCAGGGCGACGAAGGCCAGACCTGCGATGGCCGCCAGCCCACCAACCGGGGCGAAATCGAACATGTGGAACGGCTCGCCCAGGGTTTCCTGTCGGATCGACGCGATGATGATGTTGGGCGGTGTGCCGATCAACGTGGCCATGCCGCCCAGAATGGTTGCAAAGCTCAGCGGCATCAGCGTCAGCCCAACTGAACGCCCCGCCTTTCGCGCGGTCTGAATGTCGACAGGCATCAACAGCGCAAGCGCCGCCACGTTGTTCATGAAGGCGGATAGTACGGCTCCGATCCCGCCCATCAGTGCGATATGCGCGCCCAGGCCCCGCGAGGCATCGACCAGCGTGCGGGTGATCAGGAACACCGCACCCGACCGCACCAACCCGGCCGAGACCACAAGCACCAGCGCCACGATGATCGTGGCCGGATGGCCGAACCCTGCAAAGGCTTTGTCAACCGGAACAACGCCCAGGATCACGCCGACCATCAAGGCGGCAAACGCCACAAGGTCATAGCGGAACCGCCCCCAAAGCAGCAGACCGAATACCGTAATAAAGAGTGCAAAGAGAATGATCTGATCTGTCGTCATTGGGCCACCATAAACGCGCTGACTGCACGAGCAAGCGGGTGTCTTGATCCTTTGCCCCGCAAAAGTCTATATGTGCGCCGAATACGCAATCACGATTACGAGGACGCAACATGGCAGGCCACTCAAAATGGGCCAACATCCAGCACCGCAAGGGGCGCCAGGACGCCGCGCGGTCCAAGCTGTTTTCCAAGCTGTCGAAAGAGATCACCGTGGCCGCCAAGATGGGCGACCCCGATCCCGACAAGAACCCGCGCTTGCGTCTGGCGGTCAAAGAGGCCAAGTCGAACTCGGTGCCGAAGGACGTGATCGAACGCGCGATCAAGAAATCCCAGGCGGGCGACGGTGAGGATTACGAAGAAATCCGGTACGAAGGCTACGGTCCCAACGGTGTGGCCGTGATCGTCGAGGCGATGACCGACAACCGCAACCGCACTGCGTCGAACGTGCGTTCGACCTTTTCCAAGAATGGCGGAAACCTGGGCGAGACCGGCTCGGTCGGGTTCATGTTCGACCGGAAGGGCGAAGTGATTTATCCCGCATCGGCGGGCGATGCCGACACGATCTTCGAGGCGGCCATCGAGGCTGGGGCCGAGGATGTGGAAAGCTCGGAAGACGGTCATATCATCTGGTGTGCGGATACCGACCTGAACGAAGTGTCCAGTGCGCTCGAGGCGGCTCTGGGTGAATCTGAATCCACCAAGCTGGTGTGGAAACCCACGACCACCACCGAACTGGGCCTCGAGGACATGCAGCGCCTGATGAAGCTGGTCGAGGCGCTAGAAGACGATGACGACGTTCAGCGCGTGACCACCAATTTCGAGGCCACCGACGAGGTGATGGCGCAACTCTAAGCGTCGCACTCGGTTGTTTTTGGAGCCCGGCCGAACACGGCCGGGTTTCTTTTTTTGCCTGCGTCGCAGTTGGTCCTTGGCGCATATGGGTCCTGCGCATACCCTTAGGGTTGAACCGCGCACAAAGGAGCTGGCAGAGACCTTGCGACAGACAGGTCGGGGCCGGCACGACAGGACATGACAGGCAAATCCACGGAATTGGAGCGGCGAAATGTGCCGGTTCTGGCAAGCCAAAGCGTGCTGTCCCAGGTCGCGTGGACGATGGGCAGCCCTTCGATCGTCTTGCCGTTTCTGGCGGTCTCATTGGAGATGCCCATGTTTCTTGCCGGGGCGCTGGTTTCCGTGCGTCAGGCAGGCAACATGATTTCGGACATGTTCTTTGCGGTCCCTGTGTCCGCGAAGCAGCAGAAGAAACGTTCCATTGCCCTGACCGAGGTCGCGATTGGTGCGTGCCTTCTGGCAGCCATCGTGGTTGCGGCGATCGGGGGCTCGCCCATGGTGGCTGCGGCTTTCGTCCTAGCCTTCTTTGCAATCGGCATAATCGAAGAGGTCCAGGCGCTGATGTTCACTGACCTTTGGGGGGATCACCTGCGCTCGAAATCCCGGATTTGGATGAGCTATCTTCAACTGGGGGCAGGGGGGCTTGGAGCCATCGGGCTGACACTGACGCTGCATCATCTGACTTCGGACAACCCGCCATTCTCGCGTCACTCGACCGTGATCGCGGTGTCTGCCGGGTTCTTTGTGCTGTCCGGATTGTCCATTCTTGCCCTTGCGGAACTGTCGCGGTCGCAACCCCAGGCGCAAACCGGTCGTCGAGCGGCGGGGCAGTTCCTGTCGGACGCTCGGGCCATGTTCGAATTCCCCTGGTTCCGACGGTATCTGACCATGCGGTTGCCGCTGGTCGGGGTTTCTCTGTCGGTGCCGTTCTTTGCATTGATCGCAGCCGAGGCGCATCATGGATCGGCCAAGGGACTGACGGCGTTGATCATTTCGTCGGCGACCGGCTATCTGGTCGCCGCGCCCCTGTGGCAGCTCGTGAACATGAAGTCACACCGGGCGGTCATGGTGGCCGGGTCGTTGATGGTGGGGGTGACGGGCGTCGTTCTGGTTGCGGTTCACTATTTGAATTTTGACCACGACGTTCACCTGCACGCGATCGCCCTGTTCGTGGCGACCGTCGCGACAACCGGCATCGGCAGTGCGCGCAAGCTGTATTTCATCGACACCGCGCCCAAGGAACAGCGGGTCAAGGCGTCGGCCGCGATCAAGAGCATTTGTAGGCTCGTGGCGATTGTCGGGTCGGCGGGATTGGCGGCGGTTGCGCATATGAACGAGGTCGCATTGGCGGTCGCTTTCCTCACCCTGTGCAGTTTCTGGTCCGCAATCGCATGCTATCGTCTGGTCACGCCGCAGCGGAAGGATGCGGAACGCGCCACCTGAGCCATCGATCACAGCGTGGTGTTACGGGTTTGCCAGCACTTGCGCCGCAACTTTCCGGACCGCTCGCGTCAACGGTGAAAGCGCCGGTGCAAGGATACGCCCGACCTGCCAGGTCAGAGGCACATCCAGCGGGGTGTCGGGCACAAGCTCGCGCAGACGGCCATCCGCGATCGCGCTTTGGACCAGATGCGCTGGGTTCATCCCCCAAGCCAAACCTGCGGCAGCAGCGGCTACGAACCCGTGAGACGAGGGCAGAAAGTGGGTCGGCGGAGACAGCCGGCTACCCGTTTGCGCATGGATCCAGGCCTTTTGCAGGGCATCCTTCCTGTTGAAGGTCAGGCAGGGTGCCCGCGACAGGCTCTGAGCATTCACTCCGTCAGGGAACCAACGAGCCATGAACTCGGGGCTTGCCGTCGGCAGGTATCTGAGCGTGCCGAGGGCAATGGAATCGCATCCAGGGACGGTCTGCCCGCCGACCGAGATGGCGGCGCTGACATCCCCGCGCCGCAGCCATTCAGCCGAGTGATCCTGATCGTCGATCACAAGGTCAAACAGCATATCATCAACGGCTGCCATCGCGTCTATGAACCAGGTGGAAAGAACATCCGCCGGAACCGCGATCCTGACTCGGGTGGGGCCTGTGCCCTGTTCCAGCGAAAGCTCGCGATTGAGTTGCGCTTCAAGCAGGCCGATGTCTTCGGCATGGCGGGCAAGCCGCAAGCCAGCCGGGGTTCCGGTGCAGGGTGTGCCGCGGTGAATCAACGATACGCCGACCCGATCCTCCAGCGCCTTGATCCGTTGCGAAATCGCAGATGGCGTTACCGCCAGTTCAGCGGCGGCGGCGTCAAAGCTGCCATGCCGCAGAATAGCGGCCAACGCGGCCAAGTGATGTGGGTCCAAGTGCATTAGAAAAACTAATTATGGCTCATTATCTTTAATTTGATACATGCGTATCTGTCGCGTAGTCAACAGACCTGAACAGGAGGGTCCATGTCTACATCCGTCATCGCCGGCTTTGCGCTTGGCTTCAGTTTGATCCTGGCAATCGGCGCTCAGAATGCGTTTGTCCTCAGACAAGGGCTCCGGCGCGAGCATGTTTTTGTGTTGTGCCTGACATGCGCCGTGTCGGACGCCATTCTGATCGCCGCAGGTGTCGCGGGTTTCGGCAGCCTGGCAACTGCGGCGCCGTGGTTCGAGCCGATGATGCGATACGGCGGCGCGCTGTTCTTGACGTGGTACGGACTGCGCAGTCTGGCGTCAGCCTGGCGCGGCGGCGCCGCGCTTGAGGTCGGAGAGGCGAAGCGTACAAGTCTGCGCGCGGCCTTGCTGACCGTTCTGGCTTTCACCTGGCTCAATCCGCATGTCTATCTGGACACGGTGGTGCTGATCGGTTCGATTTCGGCGCAGTATGAAGACCGGATGGGTTTCGCCATCGGCGCCATGTCCGCCAGTTTCGTTTTCTTCTTCTCTCTGGGATATGGGTCCCGGGTGCTGTCTCCCATTTTCGCAAGGCCCAGGGCATGGCAGGTGTTGGATGTGCTGATTGGTATCGTCATGTTGGCGATCGCCTGGAAGCTGGTCGCAATGTAGAGGCTTGTTCGTCGCCGGGTTTCCGTGTTCAACCGGACCCATGACAACGATCGCCACCCAATCCCGCCCGCTTGCCGGAATGTTCTGGATGTTCAGCGCTGGGCTGTCTTTTGTGGCGATGACAGCCTTGGTCAAATCTCTGGGTACCTCGATGGATCCGATTGAGGCTGCGTTCCTGCGTTATGCTTTGGGGCTGGTCTTTCTGCTGCCAGCCATGCGGGCGATCCTGACCACGCATCTGACCCGCCGGCATATCGCCTTGTTTGGACTGCGTGGGGCCATACATGCGGTCGGGGTCATGTTGTGGTTCTTTGCGATGACCCGTATCCCGCTGGCGGAAGTGACTGCGATGAACTACCTGACGCCGGTCTATGTGACCTTGGGCGCCGCGCTTTTTCTGGGCGAGACGATGGCCTTTCGCCGTATCGCGGCCGTTCTTGTCGCCATCGTGGGCGCTGTGATCATTCTACGGCCCGGTTTCCGCGAGATTTCCGCCGGACATCTGGCGATGCTGGGCACCTCGCTGATGTTGGGGGGGTCGTACCTGCTGGCCAAAGCGATGGTGCAGGACGTGCGGCCTTCGGTCGTTGTGGCGCATCTGTCGATCTGGACGACGTTGTTTCTGATCCCTTTTGCGATCGCCGTCTGGACTCCGCCCAGCCTGCGCGACATCGGCGTGCTGTTCATGATCGCCAGTTTTGCAACGGCGGGGCACTATTTCATGACCTTGGCTTTGCAGGCTGCACCTGTCGCGGTGACTCAGCCGGTCACCTTCCTGCAGCTGATCTGGGCCACGCTTCTGGGTGCGCTCGTGTTTCAAGAGGGCATCGATATCTGGGTCGTCGCCGGGGGGACGCTGATCCTCGCGGCGGTCAGTTTCATAACCTGGCGCGAGGCCGTCCTGAACCGCAGTGGCTTGACCCCTCCAAGCCTTGCCCCCAAGCTGTAAAAGCCCCGGAGCCCTGGAGCCCTCAAGGGCAACGTTATTGATTGACGAGTCAATAAAAAGCCCTTAGCGTTTGTTCTGTTGAGACTAGGTTTGGGGGCGGTTATGCCAAAACTCGGAATGGAGCCGATCCGGCGCGATGCGATCGTCAGGGCGACGATTGCCGAGTTGGGGTCCAAGAAGTCTCTGGATGTAACCGTCAGTCAGATCGCCAAACGCGCCGGCATGTCCAGCGCTCTCGCGCACCATTACTTCGGGGGGAAAGACCAGATCTTTCTGGCGGCGATGCGGCGCATCCTTGGCGATTTCGGCGCCGAAGCCCGAACCGAACTGAAGGCCGCGGCCCCGGACCAGCGCGCCCAGGCCATCATCCGCGCCTGTTTCGCGCCGTCCTGCTTTACCCCCGACGTGATCGCCGCGTGGATGACCTTTTACGTTCTGGCCCAGACCAACGATGACGCGCTGCGCCTGTGGCAGATCTATCAGGCGCGGATCCGGTCGAACCTGATCCACGCGTTGCGCCCGCTGATGAAGGACCCGGTCGAAGCGGCCGAGAACATGATCGCTCTGATCGACGGTCTGTACATCCGCGCCGCTTTGTCCGCGCCCGAGGAACCGCAACTGGCGGTTACCCACGCCATGCGCGTCCTGACGACCTTGCTCGAGGCCGAAAAATGACACGACCCAACATTCTGATCCTGATGGTGGATCAGCTCAACGGAACCCTCTTTCCCGACGGTCCCGCCGAGTGGCTGCACGCGCCCAACCTCAAGAAACTGGCGGCGCGGTCAACGCGGTTTGCCAACGCTTACACGGCCTCACCGCTGTGTGCGCCGGGGCGGGCCAGCTTCATGTCGGGCCAGTTACCCTCGCGCACGGGCGTCTGTGACAACGCGGCCGAGTTCCGCAGCGACATCCCCACCTATGCCCACCACCTGCGCCGCTCGGGTTATTACACCTGCCTGTCGGGCAAGATGCATTTCGTCGGCCCGGACCAGCTGCACGGGTTCGAAGACCGCCTGACCACCGACATCTACCCGGCCGATTTCGGCTGGACCCCGGATTACCGCAAACCGGGCGAGCGCATCGAATGGTGGTACCACAACATGGGCTCGGTCACCGGGGCAGGCGTGGCCGAGATCACCAACCAGATGGAGTATGACGACGAGGTCGCCTATCACGCCAAGGCCAAGCTGTATGATTTGGCCCGTGGCAAGGATGACCGCCCGTGGTGCGTGACCGTCAGCTTCACCCACCCGCATGACCCCTATGTTGCGCGGCGCAAATACTGGGACCTGTACGAGGATTGCGAGCACCTACTGCCCGAGGTCGGCGATCTGGGCTATGAAAACCAAGATCCACATTCCCAGCGCATCTTCGACGCCAATGACTGGCGCAGTTTCGACATCACCGAAGAAGACATCCGCCGCTCGCGCCGGGCCTATTTCGCCAATATCTCGTATCTGGACGACAAGATCGGCGAGATCCTCGACGTGCTGCAGACCACCCGGCAGGAGGCGATCATCCTCTTCGTCTCGGACCACGGCGACATGCTGGGCGAGCGGGGCCTTTGGTTCAAGATGAACTTCTACGAAGGCTCGGCCCGGGTGCCGCTGATGATCTCGGCGCCGGGCCTGCCGACGGGCCGCATCGACACCCCGGTTTCAACGATAGACGTGACCCCGACGCTGGGTGAACTGGCGGGGGTGGACATGGCGGAGATCGCTCCGTGGACGGATGGCGAAAGCCTGGTGCCGCTGGCCAACGGCACCGAGCGCGCGGCGCCGGTTCTGATGGAATACGCGGCCGAGGCGTCTTATGCCCCGCTGGTGTCGATGCGCTATGGAAAGTGGAAATACAACCGCTGCGCGCTGGACCCCGATCAGCTGTTCGACCTCGAGGCCGACCCGCACGAGTTGGTGAACCTGGCCGGCAAGCCCGAACACGCCGGTACGCTGCAAACCCTGCGCGCCAAGTCAGAGGCGCGCTGGGATCTGGACCGGTTCGACGCCGACGTGCGCGCCAGCCAGGCGCGGCGCTGGGTCGTGTACGAGGCGCTGCGGCAGGGCGGCTATTACCCGTGGGATTATCAGCCGCTGCAGAAAGCGTCGGAACGCTACATGCGCAACCACATGAATCTGGATAACCTCGAGGAAAGCCAGCGCTTCCCACGCGGCGAATGACCTCTTTCGCATTTTGAAGATACGCCCACCGGTGGCAACGCATGGGACATCCCGCGCCACCGGTCGGGGCCAATGGAGACACGACCATGGAAGCAGATTTCGTCATCGTCGGCGCCGGATCCGCCGGATGTGCGATGGCCTATCGTCTCAGCGAGGCAGGGGCCTCGGTTTTGGTGATCGAGCACGGCGGCACCGATGCCGGGCCGTTCATCCAGATGCCGGCGGCGCTGAGTTATCCGATGAACATGCCGATCTATGACTGGGGTTATCAGTCCGAGCCCGAACCCCACCTGAACAACCGGCGGCTGGCCTGCCCGCGTGGCAAGGTGATCGGGGGGTCGTCCTCGATCAATGGGATGGTCTATGTGCGCGGCCATGCGCGCGACTTTGACACCTGGGCCGATATGGGCGCGGATGGCTGGTCCTTTGCGGATGTTCTGCCCTATTTCAAACGGATGGAAAGCTGGCACGACGGCGGCCATGGCGGTGACCCGAAATGGCGCGGCACCGATGGCCCGCTGCATGTGTCGCGGGGGCCGCGCAAGAACCCTCTGTTCAAGGCCTTCGTCGAGGCCGGGCGGCAGGCGGGGTACGAGCTGACCGACGACTACAACGGCGAGAAACAGGAAGGCTTCGGCCCGATGGAGCAGACCGTCTGGAAGGGGCGGCGCTGGTCGGCGGCCAATGCCTACCTGAAGCCCGCGCTGAAACGGCCGAACTGTGACATCGTCCGGGGCCTCGCCACGCGCGTCGTGATCGAGGACGGCCGCGCAACCGGGGTTGAACTGATCCGCGGTGGCCGCACGCAGATCGTGCGCGCCCGGCGCGAGGTGGTGCTGGCGGCCTCGTCGATCAACTCGCCCAAGCTTCTGATGTTGTCGGGGATCGGACCGGCCGCGCATCTGGCCGAGCACGGCATCGACGTGGTCGCCGACCGGCCCGGCGTGGGCGCGAACCTGCAGGATCACCTGGAACTGTATATCCAGCAGGCCTCGCTGCAGCCGATCACGCTGTACAAATACTGGAACCTTTTCGGCAAGGGCCTGATCGGGGCGCAGTGGCTGTTCACCAAGACCGGTCTTGGCGCGTCGAACCAATTTGAAAGCGCGGCGTTCATCCGGTCGAAGCCAGGGGTCGAGTACCCGGATATCCAGTACCACTTCCTGCCCATCGCCGTGCGTTATGACGGCAAGGCCGCAGCCGAGGGGCATGGCTTCCAGGCGCATGTCGGGCCGATGCGTTCACCCTCGCGCGGGGCGGTGACGCTGCGCTCGGCCAAGCCCGAGGACGCGCCGGTGATCCACTTCAACTACATGAGCACCGAGCAGGACTGGGAGGATTTCCGCACCTGCATCCGCCTGACCCGCGAGATTTTCGGCCAGGACGCGTTCAAACCCTATGCGGGCAAAGAGATCCAGCCCGGTGCGGACGTGCAGACCGACGAAGAACTGAACGCCTTCATCGCCGAACATGCCGAGAGCGCCTATCACCCCTGCGGCACCTGCCGCATGGGGCGGGCGGACGACCCAAACGCGGTCGTCGACCCGCAGGGCCGTGTCATCGGGGTGGATGGGTTGCGTGTGGCGGACAGCTCGGTGTTCCCGCAGATCACCAACGGCAACCTGAACGCGCCGTCGATCATGGTGGGCGAAAAGATGTCGGATCATTTGCTGGGCAAAGACCCGCTGCCCCGGTCCAATGACCGGCCGTGGATCCACCCCAAATGGGCCGAGGCGCAGCGTTGAATGCATTGTCGGTAAGGGGGATGCGACCGCGAGGGAAACATTCCCCTTCCAATTGATCCGAGTCAAAGTCAGCTTTGGTATTAGGGTCTAGCTGTAGTGCGAAACCAAACTGAAGGAGCGAGCAGGAATGTCCCATACCCCGCATGAACTGGCCGAGGAATTCCCGGACAAGGTTGAACAGATGAGCCAGCTCAAGCAGACCGATGCCCATTTCGCCCGGCTTGCGGACGAATATCACGAACTCAACCGTATGGTGCATCGGGCGGAAACCAATGTTGAGCCGATGGAAGACCTGGCCGAGGGCGAACTGCGCAAAAAGCGGGCCGCGCTCAAGGATCAGATCTGGTCGATCCTGAGCAAAGCGTGAACCAAAAAGGGGGCAGGATATGATCCTGCCCTTTCCGTTTTTCAGCTCAGGTGACTTCGTAGGGCAGCGTGCCGCGCGTATGGGCGTCGATCTTCAGTCGGCGCTCCAGCGGTGGCACGGACCGTTGGTGGCAGGTCTGGCGTTCGCAGATGCGGCAGGAAATCCCGATCGGTTCGTAGGCGCTGGTGTTGTTGATGTCCAAATTGTCGGCATAGACCAGTGCTTCGGCGTGCCGGACCTCGCACCCGAGGGCGATGGCATAGCGGCGCACTGGCGCACCGAAGGACCCGCCTGACTTTGAAACGTCGCGCGCGATCGAGATATACCGAACCCCGTCGGGTGTTTCCGCCAATTGCAGCAGGAAATGACCCGGCGTTTCAAAGGCCCGGTGCACGTTCCAAAGCGGGCAGGCCCCGCCGAACCGCGCAAATTGCAGCCGTGTGGCCGAATGGCGTTTGGTGATCGTGCCCGCCTGATCGACCCGCACAAAGAAGAACGGGATGCCCTTGGCGCCCGGTCGCTGCAGCGTGGACAACCGGTGGGCGACTTGTTCGATCGAAGCGCCGAACCGGTTGCTCAGCAATTCAAGATCGTGCCGGTCTTCCTGCGCTGCTGACAGAAAGGCGGTGTAGGGCATCAGTGACGCGCCAGCGAAGTAGTTTGCGAGGCCGATCTTGGCGATCGAGCGGGCTTCGTCGCTTTGAAACTTGGCAAAGTCCAGCGTGGCCTCGAGCAGTTTGTCCTGGCTGATCAGCGCGACCTGCAGCAGCAGTTGAAACACTTGGGTCTGCGGCGCTGCGCGCGAAGACAGGCGCAATGTTTTTGTAGCGTTGTCGTAGCTGCGCAGGGCCGGAATGTCTTCGAACATCACCTGAACCCCGCGTTCCTTCAGGCTGTCCAGTGCTGCCTGCCGAATGCCTCCCGGTCCTTCGGCGCGGGCGGCGAACCGTTCAGCGGCCCGGTCGACCGCGTCGATGTAGTTGTCGCAGTAGTGAAAGAAATCGCGCACCTCTTCCCACGGGCTGGCCTGGATGCGGGCATCCTCACGTCCGAGGGCCTCGTCCAGTGAGGCGAGCCTCTCGTGGGTCTGACGGTAGGCTTTGTGCAGCTCGATGAAGGACCGCGCCAATGCGGGGGCATTGGACGCCGTTAGCCGCAGGTCCGCCAGAGGGGGGATGGCATCCGCGAAGACAGGATCGGCCAACGCCTCGCGCATGTCCGAGACCAGACGCTCGCTATCGCCGGTGCTCAGCTCGGTTACATCCATGCCGAATTCCTGCGCCAGCGCCAGAACAACCGTGGTCGAGATCGGCCGGTTGTTGTTCTCCATCTGGTTCAGATAGGGCAGGGAAACACCGAGCTTGGCGGCAAATTCCTTTTGCGTCAGCGTCAGACGCGTCCGCATTTCACGCAGCTTTGCACCTGCGTAGAGTTTCTGAGTGGCCATCGGGTTTTCTTTGCAGTTATTCCGTCTGCGCAGGCTAACTTTGCAAAGTCCCGGGTGCAAGATGGCTAGATGCCGAGTTGACGTTCCCGCCAGATCACGCTGCTGATCGCGACGATGGCCAGAACCGATGTGGCCAACATCAACCACAACAGCGGCATGGCGCCGGTTTCATTGGTCAGCATTGCACCGGCCAGGGCGCTGAGAGCTGCGCCGCCGCCCAGCATGATCGCGCCGCTTAGCCCGGATGCGGTCGCGGCCAGATGTGGTCGCACGGACAGCGATCCGGCGGTTGCATTCGGGATCGACATGCCGTTGCCCAAGCCGACGAATGTCATGAACCCGAAAAAGCTGAGCGCCGAGCCCCAACCCGCCAGAAACAGAACCGCGGACAGCGCGACGCCGATTGCATTCAGCCAGCAGCCCCAGCGCACCATCCGGTTGACGCCATAGCGCACCGAGTACCGGCCGCTGATGAAGTTCCCGAAGAAGTAACCGACGGCCGGGGCGCCGAAATAGATTCCGACTTCGGCGGCGGTCAGGCCAAAGATCTCGGTACCGATGAAAGGCGCGCCGCCCAGATAGGCGAAGAACGCGCCAGACGACAACGCGGATGACAGCGAATACCCCCAGAACCGCGGAGAGGTCAGCAGTTCGGGATACTCCCGAAACTGTTGGATCAGGGTTTTGCCGCTCTTGGCCGAGGTTTCTCCGAAGTCATGATAGGTCAGCGCCAGCGCGAAGGCGGCCAGTCCGAAAGGCAGCCAGAAATTGGCCTTCCAGCCAAAGCTTTCCTCCAGAATGCCCCCGATGGCCGGTCCGATCATCGGCACGACCGCCATGCCCATGGTGACGTAACCGATCATGGATGCGGCCTGATCCTGGTCATACATGTCGCGCACCGCTGCACGGCTGAGGACGATCCCTACGACGATAACGGCCTGCCCCATGCGGAAGGCAAGAAATGTCTCGACGTTTGGGGCGTAGATGCACCCCAGCGTTGCCAGCAGAAACAGCACCAGACCCCACAGCAACACCGGTCGCCGCCCGGCCTTGTCGGCGATCGGACCGATCAGAATCTGCAGAACGGCGTTGATCAGCAGGTACAACGCAATCGACAGCTGCATGACCTTGTAGTCTGCCTCAAAATACACCGCCATGAAAGGCAGGCTGGGAAGGAACAGGTTCATGCTGAGCGCCGACAATCCCGACAGCAGGACAAGCGTTAGCAGCTTGGGCGGAGAGCGGTGCGTAGACGTGGAACTGAACTGCATGGTTCACTCATAGTTCCGGTATTCGGGAAAGGCCATGCCGATGCACAAACATTAACTGATTTGCAATTCCCAGAAATGTAATTGCCAAAATTTTGCAAATTTGCCGAAAAGGCCTTTGGGTGATGCGGAGCAATCTATATTGTCGCCACAAATTTGACAGGGGAAAATCGTGATGAAGGACATCCTTGCCGAGCTTGAAAACCGCCGTGAGGACGCGCGCCTGGGTGGCGGGCAAAAACGGATCGATGCGCAGCATGCGCGGGGCAAGCTGACGGCGCGCGAGCGGATCGAGCTGCTGGTCGATGAGGGCAGCTTTGAAGAGTTCGACATGTTCGTGACCCATCGCTGCACCGATTTCGGCATGGAAAAACAAAAACCTGCCGGGGATGGCGTTGTGACCGGCTGGGGTACGATCAATGGCCGCATGGTCTATGTGTTCAGCCAGGACTTTACGGTGTTTGGCGGGTCTCTGTCGGAAACGCATGCGCAGAAGATCTGCAAGATCATGGATATGGCCATGCAGAACGGCGCGCCTGTAATCGGCATCAACGACTCGGGAGGGGCGCGAATCCAGGAAGGCGTCGCCTCGCTGGCGGGCTATGCCGAGGTGTTCCAGCGCAACATCATGGCCTCGGGCGTGGTGCCGCAGATCTCGGTGATCATGGGCCCCTGTGCCGGTGGCGCGGTCTACAGCCCGGCGATGACCGACTTCATCTTCATGGTCAAAGACACTTCCTATATGTTCGTGACTGGCCCCGACGTGGTGAAGACCGTCACCAACGAGGTCGTCACCGCCGAGGAACTGGGCGGGGCGTCGACCCATACCAAGAAGTCCAGTGTGGCTGATGGCGCTTTCGAAAACGATGTCGAGGCGCTGGCCGAGGTGCGGCGACTGGTGGACTTCCTGCCGCTCAACAACCGGGAAAAGCCGCCTGTGCGCCCGTTTTTTGACGAGCCGGGGCGGATCGAGACTTCTCTGGACACGCTGGTCCCGGAAAACCCCAACACCCCCTACGACATGAAGGAACTGATCACCAAGGTAGCCGATGAGGGTGATTTCTATGAAATTCAGGAGGATTTCGCGAAAAACATCATCACTGGTTTCATTCGGCTTGAGGGGCAGACCGTCGGCGTGGTGGCAAACCAGCCGATGGTTCTGGCGGGGTGTCTGGACATTGACAGCAGCCGCAAGGCCGCACGGTTTGTACGGTTCTGCGACTGTTTTGAGATTCCGATCCTGACCCTGGTGGACGTTCCCGGCTTTTTGCCCGGCACCAGCCAGGAATATGGCGGTGTCATCAAACATGGCGCCAAACTGTTGTTCGCCTATGGCGAAGCGACTGTGCCCAAGGTAACCGTGATCACCCGCAAGGCTTACGGCGGCGCCTATGACGTCATGGCGTCAAAGCACCTGCGCGGTGATTTCAACTATGCCTGGCCAACCGCCGAGATCGCAGTGATGGGCGCGAAGGGTGCAACCGAAATCATCCACCGCGCCGATCTGGGAGACCCGGACAAGATCGCGAAGCACACCCAGGACTATGAGGATCGGTTCGCCAACCCGTTTGTCGCCGCCGAACGCGGCTTCATCGACGAGGTGATCATGCCGCACTCGACGCGCCGCCGTGTGTCGCGGGCCTTTGCCAGCCTGCGCAACAAGCAGCTGAAGAACCCTTGGAAGAAACACGACAACATTCCGCTGTAATCAGCCGGGGCGCTTTGCCCCGGTTCGATCCACGAATGTTCCCGATTGACCGCTGACACAAAACCGTTTCATGATCCCAGCCACCAGATACGGAACAGCGCAGGAGATGATCCTGGCGCCTGCGACCCCGGAAGGAGGAGCCTGCCTGTGGCGGGTCCGGGGTCGCGCTCTTGTTCTGGCATTCATGTGTTTTGGATCGCCCGGTTTCGCGCAGGACGGGAACCTGTTGCCGGTTCCATCCGGCCAGCCGGTGACACTTGAGGACGTTCTGGTCGATACCAACCCGGGCGAACTCTGGCTGCGGTTTCGATTTGTCGCGCCCAAGATCGGCGATGAGGTGGGCGGTATCGGCTATGACGTGGCCGCGACCGACATGGAGCATCTGTGTCAGACACTGGCCATTCCTTATGTCGCGCACCATCAACTCAGCCCGGCGCGGGTCGTGATCTCGCTGTCCGACCGCCCGGTGGAATTCGGCAACTCGTCTCCGGACGCGACGCAGTATTTTGAAGCCTACCGGTTGGAGCAATCCGCATGTATCTGGGAGGGACTCTGAACATGATTTCCCGATCTCATGTCGTCGGAGCATTCCGAGAAACTGATGCGGCTTTGGAGATACGCATGACACATTCATCCCTGCGCGGGTGCCCGTCGCGGACCGGTTTTTTGAACGAGGTGCCGGCATGTTGAAGCACCGTGGTTTCCCCGGACGGCTGCCGGGAACCGATTTCCAGTTCACGATCCGCCGGGCAAACCCCAAGGGCGTGACGCCATTGACCCGCCGTGAACGCTATCGGGACCGAAAAGCCGCGGACAAGCGTGCCGATACGGCATTCCTCGAAGCATTGTGGGAGCATTTCGGAGATCAGCCGTTTGAACGCGGAAATCTGGACGCTGGCCGTCTCAGCTGGCTGTTTGGGCGCGAGGTCGTGCCTGCCGAGGATCCGTTCGATCCGGCCAGCTATGATGCGTTGCTGAAGATCGACTTTGAGACCGCGCGGCAATCCTTCCCCGATATCTTCGGTGGGGAGGCGTAGTTCAGCATGAGCTTTCAGCCAAATATTATGGGTTCATCTGCTTGGAGCGCGATCCGGCGGCGACCGGGTATGCGGTCCAGTCGGCGCCCAGTGATGGCTGAAGTCTGTGCCGGAACCCGTTGCAAACCGGGCTCTTTCGGCACGAACCTGCGCGCCGTTTCCGGGAATGGGCAATTTCCAGCCGGAATTTCCGGCGTTGCAATTGATCCGTTGGCGGCCGCATTTTTGCTGTGCAAGGTGATCGGGCCGTGCGGCTCGACTTTGCCTGCGCCGCACATGCACCTACTATTCCGTACCCCTTCCTTCCGCGGGCAGGACCGTGTTTCCAACACAGACCTGCCCGCGCTTTTCTTTGCCCGAACTGCGGAGCCAAGGCGGCAAAAACCTGCGCAAAGCCCTGTTTCACCCCGTTTGATATTGAATAACAAAGCCCGATTCAGGCATTTGCTGTTCAATTCGACAAGAAACCAAAAGGGGCAGTATACATGCGAATCTCACGAGTTTTCCTTGCGCTCGCAACCTGTGGCGGGTTGGCAGCCTGCGGTGATTCAACCGGGGAACAGGCGCTGCTCGGCGGCGGTGTCGGGGCTGTCGGGGCTGCGGTTCTTAGCGCGGACCCGATCCTTGGGGCTGCGGTCGGTGCGGCCGGCAACGTGCTGTATTGCAAGACGCAAAACAACTGTAACTGATACCGGTTTCCCGGGGCGCACGGCGTCCCGCCCATCAATTGACGGAACGCCGTTGCGGGGCATCAGCCCGGCAGCGGCGTTTTCGTTTGTCCAGAACACAAAGACAGAGGACGTTCCATGTTCAACAAGATCCTGATCGCCAACCGAGGCGAGATTGCCTGCCGGGTCATCAAGACCGCTCGGAAAATGGGAATCGGCACTGTCGCCATCTACTCGGATGCCGACAAGCACGCGTTGCATGTGGAAATGGCCGACGAGGCGGTTCACATCGGCCCCCCGCCGGCGAACCAGTCCTATATCGTGATCGACAAGGTGATGGACGCCATCCGCCAGACGGGCGCGCAGGCGGTGCATCCGGGCTATGGTTTCCTGTCCGAAAACGCGAAATTCGCCGAAGCGCTTGAGGCCGAAGGCGTCGTGTTCGTGGGCCCCCCGAAAGGGGCGATCGAGGCCATGGGTGACAAGATCACTTCGAAGAAGATCGCGCAGGAGGCCGATGTCAGCACCGTTCCCGGATACATGGGCCTGATCGAGGATGCGGACGAGGCGGTGAAGATCAGCCAGCAGATCGGCTATCCGGTGATGATCAAGGCCAGCGCCGGCGGCGGCGGCAAGGGCATGCGCATCGCCTGGAACGACGAAGAGGCGCGCGAGGGTTTCCAGTCGTCCAAGAACGAGGCGGCAAATTCCTTCGGCGACGACCGGATCTTCATCGAGAAATTCGTGACGCAACCGCGCCACATCGAGATTCAGGTTCTGTGCGACACGCATGGCAACGGCATCTATCTGGGCGAGCGTGAATGCTCGATCCAGCGCCGCAACCAGAAAGTGGTGGAAGAGGCCCCGTCGCCCTTCCTGGACGAAGCGACCCGCCGCGCGATGGGCGAGCAGGCCGTGGCGCTGGCCAAGGCCGTCGGGTACGCCAGCGCAGGCACGGTGGAATTCATCGTGGATGGCGACAAGAATTTCTACTTCCTGGAAATGAACACCCGCCTGCAGGTGGAACACCCGGTGACCGAGCTGATTACCGGTGTCGATCTGGTCGAACAGATGATCCGCGTCGCCGCGGGCGAGCCGCTGTCGATCACCCAGGACGACGTCAAGCTGACCGGCTGGGCCATCGAGAACCGGCTGTATGCCGAGGATCCTTATCGCAACTTCCTGCCCTCGATCGGGCGGCTGACCCGCTATCGTCCACCGCAGGAGGTGGCCGCGGGGCCGCTGCTGGAAAACGGCAAATGGCAGGGCGATGCGCCCAGTGGCGAGACAGCCGTGCGCAACGATACCGGCGTCTATGAGGGCGGCGAGATCAGCATGTACTATGACCCGATGATCGCCAAGCTGTGCACCTGGGCGCCGACCCGCGAGCAGGCGATCGAGGCGATGCGCGTGGCGCTGGACAGTTTCGAGGTCGAAGGCATCGGCCACAACCTGCCGTTCCTGTCGGCGGTGATGGATCACCCCAAATTCGTCAGTGGTGACATGACCACCGCATTCATCGCCGAGGAATACCCCGATGGGTTCAACGGTGTAGAACTGCCCGAAGGCGACCTGCGCCGCATTGCGGCCTCGTGCGCGGCGATGCACCGGGTGGCCGAGATTCGCCGCACCCGCGTTTCGGGCCGGATGGACAACCACGAACGCAAGGTCGGCAAGCGCTGGGTGGTCACGCTGCAGGGGCAGGAATATGCCGTGCAGGTGAATGCAGACCGCGACGGCGCCACGGTCAAGTTCGAGGGCGGTGCCGCCCTACGCGTCAGCTCGGACTGGACTCCCGGCGACCAACTTGCGGTTCTGGACGTGGACGGCAGCCCGCTCGTGCTGAAGGTGGGCAAGATCTCGGGCGGGTTCCGCATCCGCAACCGGGGGGCGGACCTGAAGGTGCATGTGCGCCGGCCGCGCGCTGCCGAACTGGCCAAGCTGATGCCCGAGAGACTGCCGCCAGACACCTCGAAGATGCTGCTGTGCCCGATGCCGGGCCTGATCGTGAAGATCGATGTCGAGGTCGGCCAAGAGGTGCAGGAAGGTCAGGCGCTGTGCACGGTCGAGGCGATGAAGATGGAGAACATCCTGCGCGCCGAGCGCCGGGGCGTGGTGTCCAAGATCAACGCCGGTCCGGGCGACAGCCTCGCCGTCGATGACGTGATCATGGAGTTCGAATAACGCCCATGTGCGCTTGCCCGGAAAATGTGGGTTTTGCCCGTGTTGCCGAGATCTGCACCGTCGGTGCGGAGGAGGCGGGCGTGGCAGACCCCTTGCGCCGGGCGGGTCTGGGTCGTCAGCGCCCCTCGCGCCGCTCGCGGACTTCGCGTTCGCGCAGGGGGGTCTTGTCGATGGACCGGCTGATCTCGCGCACGCTCCACGGCGTGGGCTTGCGCAGCTTCACCACACCGTCCTTGTCGACGAAGACCATCGCGAACCCGCGCGGGCGCAGTTGCGTCCGGATCGGGGATCGCGCCGAAGGGTCGGTGTCGGTCAGCACGATGACATCCCGGTCACGCATCATGTCTTCGCCCTCCAGCAACATGTCGATCTGCTGCTGGAACCGGGGATCGGCTGGCGTATCGGCAAACACCACTATGGGGCGGTGTGTCCACAGAAACTCGTTCAGATCGCTGTCTCCGGCTGGCCGGATATATGCAGTTTCATCCGGGGCCGCACCGTCGGCGGCGACGGCAGTCACAGGCAAAAAAGCTGACAAAACAAGGGCAAGCGTGCGGGTCATGTGGTCTCCTGTTCCTTTGAATATAGACCCAGTTGCCGCGAATGCGACCGGCGAAATGCGTGCGACGATCAAAAATTTGAATGATCGGACCTGCCGTGGGCCGGGTCAGCCCTTCCATATTCATACCCAGCCCCTCGGCGCGCCATTCGGGCCCGCGACGGGAACAGACAAGAGGATTACTCTATGACCGATACGAAGGATTGGCGCGCCCTGGCCGAAAAAGAGTTGCGTGGGCGCCCTGTCGAAGACCTCAGCAAGACGACGCTGGAGGGGATCGAGGTCAAGCCGCTGTATACGCAGGACGACATCGAGAACCTGCCGCATATCGGGTCGCTGCCCGGCTTCGGGCCGTTCACACGCGGTGTGAAGGCAACCATGTATGCGGGCCGCCCGTGGACCATCCGCCAATATGCAGGTTTTTCCACGGCCGAAGAATCGAATGCCTTTTACCGCCGCAACCTCGCGGCCGGTCAGCAGGGCGTTTCGGTAGCTTTCGATTTGGCCACGCACCGCGGCTATGACAGCGACCACCCGCGCGTGGTGGGTGATGTGGGCAAGGCCGGTGTTGCCATCGACAGCGTCGAGGACATGAAGATCCTGTTCGATGGCATTCCGCTGGATCAGGTCTCGGTTTCGATGACGATGAACGGCGCGGTGATCCCGATCCTGGCCAATTTCATCGTCACCGGCGAAGAGCAAGGCCATGACAAGTCGGTTCTGGCGGGCACCATTCAGAATGACATTCTGAAAGAGTTCATGGTCCGCAACACCTATATCTACCCGCCCGAGCCCTCGATGCGGATCATCTCGGACATCATCGAGTACACCTCGAACGAGATGCCCAAGTTCAACTCGATCTCGATCTCGGGCTACCACATGCAGGAGGCCGGGGCGAACCTGGTGCAGGAGCTGGCCTATACCCTGGCCGATGGGCGCGAATATGTGCGCGCAGCCATCGACGCGGGAATGGACGTGGACAAGTTCGCTGGCCGTCTGTCGTTCTTCTTTGCCATCGGCATGAACTTTTTCATGGAGATCGCCAAGCTGCGCGCCGCGCGTACTCTGTGGCACCGGGTGATGACCGAATTCGGGGCCAAGTCGGACCGCTCGAAGATGCTGCGCACCCATTGCCAGACCTCGGGCGTTTCGCTGCAGGAGCAAGACCCGTACAACAACGTGATCCGCACCGCATATGAGGCGATGAGCGCGGTGTTGGGTGGCACACAGTCGCTGCATACCAACGCGCTGGACGAAGCGATTGCTCTGCCTACCGATTTCTCGGCCCGCATTGCGCGGAATACACAGTTGGTGTTGCAGGAAGAAACCGGCGTTACCGATGTGGTCGATCCGTTGGCTGGCTCCTACTATGTGGAAAGCCTGACCAATGAACTGGTCGAAAAAGCCTGGGCCCTGATGGAAGAGGTCGAGGAAATGGGCGGCATGACCAAGGCGGTTGCCAGCGGCATGCCCAAGCTGCGGATCGAGGAAAGCGCCGCGCGCCGTCAGGCCATGATCGACCGTGGCGAAGAAGTAATCGTCGGCGTCAACAAATACCGCAAGGAAAAGGAAGACCCGATCGAAATCCTCGAGGTCGACAACCAGGCCGTCCGCGAGGCGCAGATCGCCCGGCTGGAACGCATCCGCGCGACCCGGGACGAGGCCGCCTGTCAGGCCGCGCTGGACCAACTGACCCGGCGCGCGAAAGAAGGGGGCAACCTGCTGGAAGCCGCCGTCGAGGCCGCGCGTGCTCGCGCAACCGTAGGAGAGATCAGCATGGCAATGGAAAAGGAATTCGGCCGTCATCGGGCCGAAGTGAAAACGCTGGCTGGTGTCTATGGCGCAGCCTACGAAGGTGACGAGGGCTTTGCCGCCATCCAGAAATCGATCGAGGAATTTGCCGAGGAAGAGGGCCGCCGCCCGCGTCTTCTGGTGGTCAAGATGGGCCAGGACGGTCACGACCGCGGGGCAAAGGTGATCGCCACCGCGTTCGCCGATATCGGTTTCGACGTGGACGTCGGTCCGCTGTTCCAGACCCCGGCCGAGGCCGCGCAGGACGCGATCGACAATGACGTGCATGTGGTTGGCATTTCCAGCCAGGCGGCGGGCCACAAGACGCTGGCACCGCAACTGGTGGAAGAGCTGAAAAAGGCCGGCGCCGAAGATATCATTGTTATCTGCGGTGGCGTCATCCCTCAGCAGGATTATCAGTTCCTGTATGATCACGGGGTCAAGGCCATCTTCGGGCCGGGGACCAACATCCCTGAGGCGGCACAGGACATTCTGCGCCTGATACGCGAGGCGCGCGCCTGAACTGTGACTTTGGGGGGCTTTCTGCCCCCTTTTTCGCGATGCCTGCGGCCTCGGGCATTCACCCGCTGGGATGTTTGGTGTCAGACGAAGTGCCCAAGTCGGACTTTTCATGGTATCCGATGGCATGAGGTCGGTTTTGGACGCTGGAGGCGCAATTATGGAGCTTGATCATCTGGCGGTGGCCGCGTCGACTTTGGACGAGGCGGTCGCGCATGTAGAGTATGCCTTGGGTATTCCGATGATGCCCGGTGGCAAACATGGAAAATTCGGCACCTACAACAAGCTTCTTGGGCTGGACGAGGGCCTGTATCTTGAAGCGATCGCGATTGACCCGGACGCTGCCGATCCAGGGCGGCCACGTTGGTTTGATCTTGATCGTTTCTCGGGGCCGCCGAGGCTCAGCAACTGGGTCTGCCAGGTTTCGGATCTGCAGACCTATTCCGATGGGTTCTCAATCGACATAGGCGATATCCATGACCTTGATCGTGGTGCCTTGCGGTGGAAGATGGCGGTGCCGGGATCGGGGCGTTTGCCGTTCGACAACCTGTTTCCCGCTTTGATTCAGTGGCAAGGTGACTTGCATCCGGCAGGCATGCTGCGGGCCAGTGGCTGCCACCTGCGGCGGCTGGTGGTCTATCACCCGGACGCGCTGGATTTGGCGCAATTGCTCGGCCCGCTCGACAAGGTTGTTTTCGATTCCGGGCCTGCGGCTTTGCGGGCTGAATTTGAAACGCCGCACGGACCGCGGGTGCTGGAATGATCATTCGCCCGGCTCTGCCCCGGGATGCGGCTGAAATTGCGGAGATCACCAATTCGATCATCCGCGAGACGCTGATCACGTTTACCACGACCGAGCGAAGCCCCGAAGAAATCGCGCGGGATATCGACGAGCGAGGGCTGGCGTTCCAAGTTGCCGAGCTTGAAGGCCGTGTCGCGGGATATGCGACTTACGGCAGTTTTCGCTCGGGTCCCGGATATGCGCACAGCCGGGAACACACCATCCTGCTGGCTCCTGAAGGCCGGGGGCGCGGCGCGGGTCGCGCGCTGATCCGAGCCTTGGAGGAGGTGGCGCGATCGCAAGGCGTGCATGTTCTGGTCGCTGGAATCTCGGCCGAGAACCCGGGCGCGATTTCCTTTCATGCGGCGGTCGGTTTTGAGACGGTCGGCCGAATGCCGGAAGTTGGTCATAAATGGGGGCGTTGGCTGGATCTTGTGCTGATGCAGAAAATTCTGGCCCCGGAATGAATGGTCGCACCTGACAGTCCGTACTCGGCGCGCTAGTGTGCGCTCATGTCGATCTGGTCCCGCATATCCGAGGCGCTGAGCGCGCTTGCCAAAGGTGAAAGCCTGACGGCCGTTTTTGAGAAGCTACGCACGCCGCCCGAACGTTCGGTGGCCTTCGCGATTGCTGTGATCGCCTTGGGCGCAAAGATGGCCAAGGCGGACGGGCAGGTGACCCGCGACGAGGTGACCGCTTTTCGCGAGGTGTTTCGTATTCCGCCGGAGGAAGAGGCCGGCGCGGCGCGCGTGTTCAACATGGCCCGGACGGATGTGGCCGGGTATCAGGAATACGCACGCAAGATCGCGCGCATGTTCGCCGAAGACAGCACCACCCTGTGCGACCTCATGGAGGGGCTGTTTCACATCGCCATGGCGGACGGGTTCTATCACCCCAACGAGAACGAGTTTCTGGAGGATGTGGCGCGGATTTTTGGCCAGACCGATGCACAGTTCAAAGCCCTGCGTGCGCGCTTCGTTCCAGATGCGCCCAAGGATCCCTACACCGTTCTGGGCGTGACCCCTGACACTCCACTACCCGAGATCCGAAAAATCTGGCGCAGGCTTGTGCGTGACACACATCCAGATGCGATGATGGCCCGTGGTGTTCCCGAAGAAGCAATTCGGCTTGCCGAGAAAAAGATGATCGACATCAACCGCGCCTGGGATGAAATCAACGGCGCGCGGGTCTGAGGCGATGCGTCTGGCGACCTACAACATTGAATGGTTCGCCAATTTGTTCGACCGCAATGATGAACTGGTTGCCGATGACAGCTGGTCGGGCCGGCACAATGTCACCAAGGCACAGCAGATCGAGGCCATTGCGACGGTGCTGACGGCCGTCGACGCCGACGCCATGCTGATCGTCGAGGCGCCGAATACGGGCAAATCGCAAAACACGGTGCGCGCCTTGCAGCATTTCGCCGAGACGTTCGATCTGCGTACATCCAATGCGATCATGGGTTTCGCCAACGATACGCATCAGGAACTGGCCCTCTTGTATGATCCCGAGGCCCTGACCGCCCGGCACGACCCGAAAGGAGTGCAAGATGGCGGCCATGACCCCGACGATCTCCCACGCTTTGACCGCGAGTTTCGGATCGATCTGGACATTGACGCGACCGAGGATCTGGTGCGGTTTTCAAAACCACCCATGGAACTGGCGGTCCGAACCCGGGCCGGGTTCGAGTTCCGGTTGATCGGTGCACATCTGAAGTCCAAGGCACCGCACGGTGCCCAATCGCGCGACGAAGCCTTGCGCATCTCTATCGCCAACCGCCGCAAGCAGTTGGCGCAGGCTGTCTGGCTGTCGCGCCGGGTGCGCGCGCACATAGCCGCTGCTGAACCGGTGATCTTGCTGGGCGACTTGAATGACGGGCCGGGATTGGATGAATTCGAACATCTTTTCGGGCGGTCATCGGTGGAAATCCTTCTGGAAACCGGCCTGTACGATCCGCATCCCGCACAGGCACTTCGACCTCGGCCGGGCTGGATCCCATCGACCGCGCGCTTTGCCCGCCCGAAGGAAGGCCAATATCTTGAGGCGTTGTTGGACTACATCATGATCAGCGAGGATCTGAGGGCCCGCAGTCCGGTCTGGCGCATCTGGCACCCGTTCCGGGACGAGCACTGCTGGACGGTGCCGGAGTTGCGCGATGCCTTGGTCACGGCCTCAGATCATTTTCCGGTGACGCTGGACATCGACATCTGACCCTTTCAACAACTGTTCCCGCCCCTTATATTTCAGGTCATGAAACGATTGATGCTGATAGGTGCCACGGCCCTTTTTGCCGCGCCGGCCGCGGCCCAGGACGAAGGCGGTAAGTCCCTGATGGAGCAGGGGGCCGAGCTGTTCTTCGAGGGCCTGCGAAAGGAAATGGAGCCCGCGCTCGAGGATCTTCTGGGGCTTGCCGAGCAATTCGGCCCGGCCATGCAGTCCTTTATCGAGGAGATGGGCCCGGCCCTTGCCGAGATCGGCGGCAAGGTCAAGGATTGGAGCGCCTATGAGGCGCCCGAAATGCTGCCCAATGGCGACATTATCATCCGCAGGAAACCGGACGTTCCCGACCAGCCCGATGAGGTTGCTCCCAAGGAGGACGACGAAGGTGCAACCGATATCTGATCGTCCGGATCAGCCCTGCATTTTGACTATCGGGCGTGATTTGAGCGCGTTCGCCAGTGACTCGAATCTTGCCTCGGCCACTTCGTTGAACAAAGGGCTGAGCGACTTGGGCAGGTAAAACTCCAGTTCGCGCTTCTTGGGGTAGAACCGCAGCTTGCCAGTGGCCGCGTCGTTCTGCATCCACAGCATTGCGCCGAAACGCATGGCCTTTCCCAGAATCTCGGCCTGCTTCTGGTCGCGCTCGTCCAGCAGTTCGTACAGAGGGGCGAAGCGGTTGCCCTCTCGCTTGTTCCGGTAACGATGCTGCAGGGCAAGTCCGATGAAGACACGTTCCGAGTGTTTCAGGCCGCCCAGGTTGGCGCGAGTCACATTGTCGAAACAGACCTCGGCCCGATAATCGGGGTGGGCGCGCCAGCTGACATCGTGCAACAGGCAGGCCGCCTTGATCAGCCGAACTCGGGCCGGAGGGGCGGACCGGAACAGCGGCATCACAAAATCATAAAGATGCGGCCCGAAACCGGGCAGGCGAGCGTCCTTTTGCTCCGAGAACCGGCAGGCCTCGATCAAAGGGTCGCAATCCCGCAGAATCTGCGGCATCTGCTCATACAGCAGACCCTCGCGGATACCATAGCTGGATATTGCGATGTCTTTGGGTTTGAAGGTGCGGATCAGCCGCGACAGCACGTCCATGGCATACGGAATCAGGGCCATCCGCGAGCTTGAGACCCCGGCCTGAGAGCGCAGGTGTTCGTGGTCGCCCTTTTCGATGAACTTGATCGTTTCGCGCACCTGCTTGGTGGTCATGCGGTATTCGTGCAGCACGTTCAGCGGATATCCGCGGCGCAGCATGTCCAACCTTGCAAAGGCTCGCCAGCTTCCGCCGACCAGGAACAGTCGGTCGCGCTGCGGCCCCATCTGGTCACGAAGCGCCTCGAGTGTTTCCTTGATGTGGGCCTTGCGGGCGCGGCGTCCGCCCTTGATATCCCGGAGTTTGAGCGGCCCCAGAGACGAGGACACGCACCTTCCGACCGATCCGCCGCCGATCTCTGCCAGCTCCATGGACGAACCGCCGATGTCGCAGATCAGGCCGTAGGCGCCCGGCCAGCCCAGCAGGACGCCCTGTGCCGACAATCGGGCCTCTTCCTCGCCGTCGATGACCGAGATATGCAGCCCTGTCTCGGCCAGAACCTCCTGACAGAACTCCGGACCGTCTTCCGCCTCGCGCACGGCGGCGGTGGCTACAACGTGCAGTCCGGGCAGGCCAAGATCGCGGGACAGGTGTTCAAAGCGCCGCAGCGCCGCCAACGCACGTACGCGACCGCGCGGGTTCAGCCTGCCGGTTTCCGACAGCCCGGCGCCAAGCTCGCACATGACTTTTTCGTTGTAGAAATAAGCGGGTGACCGGGCCGCGCCGTCAAAGATAACCATCCGAACCGAGTTCGATCCGACATCGACCACGCCAACGCGCGAGAGATCGCGGATTCCCGGATGGTCGAACAGCGGTCTTCCGAATGGTCCCCAGTCCGGGATCCTTGCAGCGCTCTGTTCCATGATCTCCCCAACGTTGCCTCGCGCAGGATGCGAAATCGGACCCCACGGGTCAATCACCGGAAACCGCCGTATCGATTTCGTTGTTCAGAACGCGCACGGCCAAGGCCCGTGTTATCTCGCGCTTTTCTGCCAAGGCGACCTGATCCAGTTGCGCCACCACGTCGGCTGCGGATTCAAACCGGCGATCCATGTGCTTGACGAGGTAGGCGATGACGTCCGGCCCCGGGTTCAGCTGTCGGTCGACGAACAGTTTCGCCAGAACCGCACACAGCAAGGCATCATCGGGCGGATCAAGCGCCACATGATGGGCACCTTCCACCCGGCTTTGCAGGTCGGCCAGCGGCAGTTCCCAGTATTTGGGGGCAAGGCGCCCGGTCATCAGCAGGGCATGCCCCTCGGCCAGAACCAGATTGTGGAGGTGAAACAGGGTTTTCTGCTGGTCTATATCCCCGGCGATCATCGGGATGTCCTCGACCGCCACGGGACTTTGCGCAAGTGCGGGAACATCTTCGTGTTTCAGATCCGCGGCCTGCACGATACGCCCGCCTGTCTCGGCGGCCCAGACATGCGCAAGATGGGTTTTGCCCGATCCGGCCGGGCCGCTCAGGACCAGCTTGTTGCCCGGCCAAGAATTGGCCGAGATCATTGCGACGGCCAGCGCATTCGCGGGAGATACGAAAAAATCCTCGCGCCCCAGCGCCGTCATCGCCGGAAGATCAAAGCTCAGCTGTTTGGCCATTCACTCGCTTTCCGGATCCAGCTCGTCACGCCCCGTGTACAGGCGGCTTGTCAGATATTGCGAAGTTCCGAAACGTGCAAGCACGCCCAAGGCCGCCGCGACCGGAACGGCGATCAGCATGCCGACAAACCCGAATAGCGCGCCAAAGACGGACAAGGCCAGAAGCAACCAGACCGGGTGCAACCCGACCGAGTCACCAACCAGTTTGGGCGTCAGGAAATTGCCTTCGACGACTTGGCCGATGGCGAATATCCCTGCCACCAGACCGATCGAGGCCCAGTCACCCCAGAATTGGAATAGCGCCAAGCCAATGGCCAGCGTACCGCCGATCAATGCGCCCAGATAGGGAATGAAGGTGACCAACCCGGCGATGAAACCGACCACCAGGCCGAATTGTAGGCCGACGATCATCAAGGCAACGGCGTAGTAGGTGCCCAGGATAAGGCAAACCGTACCCATGCCGCGCACGAACGAGGCAAGAACAGCGTCAATATCGGCGGCCAGCTTGCGGATCGTCGGCGCATGGTCCCGGGGCAGCAGATCGTTGATCCGGGCGATCATTCGGTCCCAGTCCAGCAAAAGGTAGACGGCCACGACGGGCACAATCACCAGAAGGACCACGATGTTCACCGCTGACCCGACCGAAGCCATGACCGTTTCGAGGATGTCGCCTGTTTTGCCCTTCAGCGTGTCGCCCATTGAAAGAAGGAACTGGTGGGTGTTCGATTCCCGGTCCAGCAGCGACGGGAATTGCCGCTCGACGAAGGCTCGCAATTCCTGGAACAGGCTGGGCAGTACGTCCACCAGATCGATCAGCTGAGTGATCAGGGCCGGAACCACCATCAGGATCATCAAGGCAAAGGCAAGAATACTGAAGACGGTAATGATCGCCGTCGCAGCCGCGCGGGAGAGCCCCATGTTCTCCAGCCGATCGGCTACGGGATCCAGGAAATAGGCCACTGCGCCGCCGATCACGAATGGCAGCAGAACGTCGCCCAGCAGCCACAACAGCAATATGAATATCGCAGCGGCGATGCCCCAATATCTGAATTGATCCCGAACCGGCAACGCCATCGCGGCCTCCTGACTGCGTCGTTGCCCTTGTTCTTGGCTGATGAAGGCCCGCGATGCAAGCGGTTCATGGATCAGTGTTTTTGTGTCTCAGTCGTGCAGAGTGCCCAGTTCCGGCGTGTCTTCGGCGGCGGTCTCGTCGGACCAGTTGGTGCGCCAGATCTCGGCGGACCAGTGACCGCAATGTACGGACGGGCGGTCAAATCCCGGCAGCGGCGGCAGCAGCGGAGAAACCACCACGTCGTGCCGTGGTACCGCGAAATAGGGAAAAGAGTAGCGCTCCTTTCCGGATCGGTTGACCACGCGGTGCGGGGTCGATTTCAGGCGCCCTCCGGACCAGAGCTCGAGCATGTCCCCGATGTTGACGACAAACCCACCAGTTGGGCAGTCGGGAGTGATCCAGCCGCCGCCCCGCGTCTGGACCTCCAGCCCACCCACCGGGTCAGGGGCGATGATGGTCAACGCGTCAGTGTCCTTGTGGGGGTGGATGCCATAGCCGCCCTCTTCCGGGGCCTGCGGCGGGTAGTGCAGCAAAGTCATGTTGGTCAACGGGTCGCGGAACGCATTCCGCAGGCTGCCCGCAGGCAGTTCCAGCCCGGACTCCAACGCGCCCAGCAAGCTGTCGGCCACCTGATCCAGTTGCGCCCAGTATTCCAGGATGATACCATGCGCATCCGGTATTTCTGCGGGCCAGAGGTTGGGTCCGTACAGCGCGCAATCCCGGCGGATGGGCGCATCTTCGGCCACTTCGTGGTGCAGCTTGTAGCCCTCATACTTGTCCGCATGTCCCGATCCGTCATTGGGGGTGAAAAACCCCATCGGGATATATCCGCGATAGTTCTCGCGGGTGATCGCCTGCTGCCATTTGCTGGCTTCGTCCACGTCGAAGATTGCGCGAACGCAAACCCGGACCCGCTCGACCAGCTCTGGCGGGATGCCGGTGCCGGTGATCGAAAGGAAACCTATCCCGGTGCACGCGTCCATAACCTGCTGGACGGTTTTTCCGTGGTAAGGGTGGGCCTCCTGCATCAAGGGCGCAAGGTCGATCGTCGGGATGTGTTCCATCAGTGGATCCTCACGCCTTGTCTGTCCAATTCGGAATGAACCGGGGTCAGGTTCAATTCGGACAGATCCTGATTGCTTTTCAGTGCGATGGCGGCCGCGATGCCGGCCCCTTGGCCCATCACCGCGCAGCAGGCCATGTTGCGTGTCGCCGCGTGGGCGATGCGGTCGGCCCCGTGAGACCGGCCAGCCACCAGCAGCCCGCGCACCCCCTTGGGCAGCATCGAGCGGTAGGGTACCTGCATGTAGCGCCCGGTGGTGGGCAGGATCAGGATGCCGTAACCGTCGATGAACTCGGGGTAGATGCCGATCGTGTCCTCGAACCGGCCCTGATGGCGCACATCGTCCTCGGTCATGTTGTAGACCGCGTCGATCTTGCGGGTGTCACGGATGCCGATGGTCATGCCGAAGTTGCGCAGCCGTGCGTTTTCGCATCCGGGCATGAACCGACGCAGAGCGTCAATCGCCAGCATGGTCTGGCGGCGGCCCTCGATCTCGCCCCTGGTCAGGCTGTCCGGGTCCGTCCCGTCGATCCCGGCCAGGTGGATCAGGTTCATATAGGTCAGCTCGCCCGTGTCATGCATTGCACCCCAGGTGCCCGCGATTGTGTTCAGGTGCGCCGGAATGAGGCCTTGGTCGATGGCCTGCTGGAACGGCTTGTAGACGAAGGGCGAGAACATGTTGTCCTCTTTGCCGCTGGTCTCGATGTTCCATTCACCGCCGCCGCCCCAGTCCTTGTAGGTCTGCGGGTCGGCCTTTACGCCATCCATGAAGGCGCGCTTGTCGACCCCGGCCAAGTGGAACATGACCGAGGCCGCCATCATCTGTTCCGACTCGGTCTTGCGGGTCGGTGCGCCGGCACGGTGGGCCACGTCGGCATCACCCGTGGCGTCGATCACGATGCGGGCAAGGATTGCCTCGCGCCCCGCCTTCGACTCGGTGATCACACCAGTGATCCGGTCGCCGTCCATGATCGGGGCCACGAACTGGCGATGCAGCATCGGGCGGACACCGGCCTCTTCCACCAACCGGTCGGCCACCAGCTTGAAACCCTCGCTGTCCAACTCGTAGCTCAGCGATTGGCTTTCCGGGACCGCCGCGCCCATCTCCTTGGCGCGTTGCTCGAACTCCCATCCGATGCCGCCGGCCTCGATGGTCTTGTCGTGCCGGTACCAGGCAAAGCCCTCGACCCCGACAGCGGTGATATTGCCGCCCATGCAGCCGAAACGGTCCAGCAGAGCGACCTCGGCCCCGGCGCGCGCGGCAGCAAGCGCCGCGGCCAGCCCTGCCGGGCCAGAGCCCACCACCAATACGTCAGTCTTGTGCACCACGGGGATGTCTCGGGCGGGTTCGCGGATGGTCTGCATCGGGGCCTCGTCTTCAGAAGTTTTCCCACTGTTTCGAGACCTGATTGGCGGGTCAATCAAAATTCCGACTGACCTGAGGTCGCAAATCCGCCATTGCCCGATTGCCCCCGGCGGGGCTTTCGCATAATCACGTGGCCGTGGAATTCTCACCTGCAAGGTAAAAACATGCGCCTCAGCCGTTACTTTCTGCCCGTACTCAAGGAAAACCCGTCCGAGGCCCAGATCGTCAGCCACCGGCTGATGCTGCGCGCCGGGATGATCAAGCAGGCTGCCGCCGGGATCTATTCGTGGCTGCCGCTGGGATTCAAGGTGCTGCGCAAGCTGGAAAACATTGTGCACGAGGAACAGATCCGCGCCGGGCACATTCCGATCCAGATGCCGATCCTGCAATCCGCCGATCTGTGGCGGGAATCCGGGCGTTATGATGATTACGGTCAGGAAATGCTGCGTATGCAGGACCGCCACGGCCGCGATATGCTCTATACCCCCACCGCCGAGGAACTGGTCACCGACATCTTCCGCGTTCACGTCAGCAGCTACAAGGACCTGCCGCTGACCCTGTACCAGATCCAGTGGAAGTTCCGCGACGAGATCCGCCCCCGTTTCGGCGTGATGCGCGGCCGCGAATTTTACATGAAGGACGGCTACAATTTCGACCTGACGAAAGAAGACGCGCTGCACGCCTACAACCGCCACCTGGTCAGCTATCTGCGCACCTATGAACGCATGGGGCTGCAGGCGATCCCGATGCGCGCGGACAGCGGCCCGATCGGCGGTGACGACACGCATGAATTCCTGGTGTTGGCCGATACCGGCGAATCCGAGGTGTTCTATGACAGCGCGGTTACTGATATCCGTCTGGGCGAGCGCGACATCGACTATGACGACAAGGCCCAGTGCCAGGCGATCATGGAGGAGTTCACCTCGCTCTATGCCCGCACGGACGAAACCCATGACGAGGCCCTGTTCCAGCAGGTGCCCGAGGAACGCCGCCGCAGCGCGCGTGGCATCGAGGTTGGGCAGATCTTCTATTTCGGCACCAAGTATTCCGAGCCGATGGGCGCCACGGTGCAAGGCCCCGACGGCAAGCAGGTTCCGGTGCACATGGGCAGCCACGGCATCGGCGTCAGCCGCCTGATCGGTGCGATTATCGAGGCCAGCCACGACGACAAGGGCATCATCTGGCCCGAGGGCGTGACCCCGTTCCACTGCGGCATCGTCAACCTGAAGCAAGGCGATGACGAGGCCGACGCGGCCTGCGACAAGATCTACAAGGCGCTGACCGCGCTGGGGCTCGAGCCGCTCTATGACGACCGCAACGAGCGGGCAGGGGGCAAGTTTGCCACGATGGACCTGATCGGCCTGCCCTGGCGTATCACCGTCGGCCCGCGCGGGTTGAAGAACGGGGTGGTCGAACTGACCAGCCGCCGCACGGGCGAAAGCGAAGAGCTGAGCCCCGAGGCCGCCGTAACCCGCATTGCCGAGATCTATGAGCGCTCCGTCTGAAACCGGTGACGCGCCGCTGATCTCGGTGATCACGGCAACTTGGAACCTGCTGTCCCAAGGGCGTCAGGACACATTTCCCCGCGTCATCGAATGCATGGCGCGGCAGAATTGCGACAGTTCCGAGCACATCATTCAGGACGGAGCATCGACGGACGGGACGGTCAAATTCATTCAGGATTTGATCGCCGACGCTCCGCGCACGCGGCTGATCAGTGAACCGGACCAAGGCCTGTACGACGCGATGAATCGCGGCGTCAAAGCCGCACGCGGCGAATACGTGCTGTTCCTCAATTCCGACGACTCGTTGGCAGCGGATGATGTTCTGAACCGGGCGGCCGAGCGATTGACCGCGACCCACCCCGACTATCTTTTTGGGTCAACCCTGCACCGGTCCGCTGACGGCGGGGAAAAGATGGAAAAACGGATGTCGGTCAAAGCCATCCTCCAGCGTATGCCGTTTTGCCATAATTCTGTTTTTTTGAGACGAGATGTTTTTCAGGAATTGGGGGGACACGACACACAGTTTCGCATCGCCGCGGACTACGACCTGATGCTGCGACTGGTTGCCGGGGGCTATCGCGGCGAAAGGATGGATGAGCCGATTTCATTGTTCTGGGACCGAGGCGAGACCAGCGACCAGCAAGCGACGGGGCAGGACTATGCCCGAGTCTGGCAACGGTTCTTTGCCGATTATCGTGCGGCACAAGGATTGGATCTGGATGATTTCGCGGAGTTCTATCGCCGCGGGCATATGCCGGCAAACCTGCTCATCGAGGTGCTGAGGCGCCCGGAAACGCCACTGCCGATCCGGCGGGCCGCCAAACACGGCCTTGCCAAGTCTCTACGCCGGTCCGTCCAGTTCTGGCGGCGGTACTAGGGCCCGCCCGTCGCCGGACGCGCGCGAAGTAGTTCCCCATCCGCCCTGTCACCTCGGGCGACTACGACGGGGCGGCCCATACGTCGGACCAGATCCTTCAATTCGATGTCCAGGAACCGCAACCCGCAAAGCCGTTTGCCGGTCGCCCGGTCCATCAGGCACATGCGCCCGCTTTGGAATGCCAGGCGATAGCCTTTTTCGCGCAGCGTGTCGGCTAGACTGGCCCAACTGGCCGCACCAGCAAACAGCGGTCGGATGACGGCCCGCAGCAACGCTGCGGTTTCGCAATCCATGTCCTGAGAAGTGATCGTCGTGGCTGGCGCACCAACCTGTTCAATTTCCTTTTCAATATTCATGAGCGACCCCCGCTCTTTAAAATGTATTCCCCCACAATCAGGGTGCCAAAATTTCTCAAAAGAAGCAAAATGCGAAACAAAGTTGCTGTGAAAATGTTGCATTTCAAGTTCAGTTTAATGTCTGAACCTCACATTGACTTCATACCTGAAACAATAAGGGCCTGTCTGTGATGGGCTTCACAACCAGCGGTATAATCGCCTTTCGAAAATCATCCGCTGCTGGAATTTGCGCCCGATGGCTGATTCTGCGCCAACACGGCAAAGCGGATTTGGCGGCCGGTCGAGAAGCTGATACAGCGGCGCCAAGTGATTATGAAAGGCAACCCGACCGTGCTGAGTTTTGCCACGATAGTGTATTCCAAGGATTACCCGCTGCTCGAGTTGCAGGCGCGTTCCTTTGCGCGATTTGCTGATCCGGCCAAGGTTGCTTCTATCCATGTAGTTCTGAACGACGTCGACGAAACCGCATTGCGGGCGCGTATCGAGCCCATATTGGCGGCCTACGGTCCTTTGCAATCCAAGGTTCGGGTCGTCGGGGGCGATGACATTCTGCTTGGGGCAGGTCAATACACCCGGCGTTCACTAGGCGAGCGGCTTCTGATTGAAGGACGGCACCGTATCCCTTTCGTGCGAAAGGGGGGCTGGCGCGGCAACAACGGATACCGCGCGCAGCAGGTGCTCAAGCTGGGTGCCGCACGGATCGCCGAGGCGGAGCAGATGGTTATTCTGGACACCAAAAACCTGTTTCTGCGGTCTTTCGCTGAGGCAGAGTTCTTTTCGGATGGCGGAGCCGCCCGGCTTCCGTTCATTTCGGTCAAAAGCGACTTTCACCGCAACTGGCTGCAGCAGAGCCTGGACGCTTTGCAGGTCACCGTTCCGGATATCGAGGCTTTGAAGACCACGACGTTTTCGACGCCGTTCCCGGTGCGTAGGTCGTTGGTGCTGGAGATGTTGGACGAGATCAACGAACGCTACGGTTCGGTGCAGTCGCTCTTCGGGTCGCGCCGGAGACCCTCGGAATTCATGCTGCTGAATGCATTTTGTCTCCGGTCGGATCTGGCTTTGCGCCCGTGGTTCGAGGACGCGCCCAGCACCGCGTTGGGGCTGTGGCCAACCTATTCGCAACAAAAGCTGGAAGACCTGATCGCCAGGATCGACGACCCGGAACTGTTGAGCCTTGGTCTGCACAACCGGGCGGTTTCCATGCTGACGCCTGAAACCCAAGATCGCTTGTTCGATGCCTTGGCGCGTCGGGGGATCAGTGATCGTGAGACGACCCAGTCCGTGCTGAATGCAACTGCGTCGCTGGCCGGTTGAACGGGCGCGTACATCCAGAACCGGCTTGACCATCCAGCCAAATCCCGAAAATGTCCCCACCACAGATTTGCCGGAGCAGGAATGGCCAGAACACCCCCTCCCTTTGCCGCCTTCGAATGGAAGATCGCCTGGCGCTATCTGCGCGCCCGGCGTGCCGAAGGCGGTGTAAGCGTGATGACCTGGATCTCGTTGATCGGGATCACGCTGGCCGTGTTCGCTCTGATCGCCACGCTGGCGGTCCGGTCAGGGTTCCGGTCCGAATTCGTGGGCACCATTCTTGGGGCCAACGCTCATGTAACAGTCTACTCGGCCGGCGAACTGGACGCGCAAGGGCAGGTTGATCGCACCATCGTTGAATACGACGCCATGGCCGAACGCATCGCGCAGGTGCCGGGTGTTCAGCGCGCCGCTCCGCTGGTCAAGGGGCAAGTTCTGATCACCAACCGCGATCGTAGCAGCGGGGTCGAGGTGTTCGGTATCCGCCCCGACGACCTGTACAGCCTTCCCGGTATCGCCGAAAGCGATCAGGCTTACGGCGACCTGTCCCGGTTCGAGGAGGGGATCGCCATCGGCTCGGGCGTGGCCCGCGCCATCGGTGCAACGGTGGGGGATCGGGTCAAGCTGACCTCGCCCAACGGGGTCAAGACCGCCTTCGGCACCTCGCCCCGCGTGAATGCCTATGAAGTCGTCTACGTGTTTTCGGCCGGGCGCTATGACATCGACCGCACCCGCGTCTACATGCCGTTTTCCGAGGCGCAGAGCTTTTTCAACCGCGAAGGTGTCGCCGACGAGATCGAAGTGATGGTGGACCGCCCCGAGGACCTGAACCCGGTCCTGATCCCCATCCTTGAGGCGGCGGGAGAACGCTCGCAGATCTGGACATGGCAGGATGCCTCAGGCGGTTTTCTGCGCGCGCTCGAGGTCGAGGACAACGTGATGTTCATCATCCTGTCGATCCTCGTGCTGATCGCCGCGATGAACATCGTCTCGGGGCTGATCATGCTGGTGAAAAACAAGGGCCGCGACATCGGCATCCTGCGCACTATCGGGCTGAGCGAGGGTTCGGTGCTGCGGGTGTTCTTCATCTGTGGCGCCTTCACCGGGATCATAGGCACCGCGATGGGCGTCATCCTGGGCTGCCTGTTCGCGCTCTATATCGATCCGATCTTCTCTTTCGTGAACTACGTGATGGGCGGCGGCGTCTGGGATCCGGCGATCCGCGGCATCTATGCCTTGCCGGCCGAGCTGCACCTGTCGGACGTGCTCAAGGCGGTGGGGCTGTCGCTGGGCCTGTCCTTCTTCGTCACCTATTTCCCGGCCCGCCGTGCGGCGCGGCTGAACCCGGTCGAGGCGCTGCGCTATGAATGATGTCACCTTGCGTCTGACCGGCCTGACCAAGACCTATTTGAAAGGCACGCCCGCCGAGGTGCAGGTGCTGCGCGGCGCCGATCTGGAGCTGCGGGCGGGCGAGGCGGTGGCGCTTGTGGCGCCTTCGGGGGCGGGCAAGTCGACCCTTTTGCATATCGCCGGTCTTCTGGATACGCCGGATTTCGGGACGGTCGAAATCGGCGGGCAGGATGCGACCGGCAAGGGCGACCGCACCCGCACCGCGATGCGTCGGCGGGATGTGGGTTTTGTCTATCAGTTTCATCACCTGCTGCCGGAATTCACCGCGCTGGAAAATGTCGTGCTTCCGCAATTGGCCAACGGGGTGTCCGACAGGGCGGCCAAGGCCCGCGCGATGGATCTGCTGGGACGTGTCGGCGTCGCCGACCGTGCCGACCACCGCCCGGCAGCTTTGTCGGGGGGCGAGCAGCAGCGGGTGGCTTTCTGCCGGGCCCTAGCCAATGAACCGCGTGTACTGCTGGCGGACGAGCCGACAGGGAATCTGGACCCAGGTACCTCGGATCAGGTCTTTGCCGCGCTGATGGGTCTGGTGCGCGAGTCCGGCCTGTCGGCGTTGATTGCCACGCACAACCTTGACCTGGCGGCGCGGATGGACCGGATGCTGCGGCTGGACGGGGGTGTGCTCAGGCCAGCTGAGTGATCGCGACGCCTACGGCCATCACCGCGATCCCGCCGGCGCGCATCAGGGTCAGCGGTGTGACCTGCGCGCCGAAAAGGCCGAAATGGTCAATGGCCGCGGTGCTGATCAACTGCCCCAACAGCACGAAGAACACCGCGTTGCCGACGCCGAAATGCGGTGCGACGTGGGTAATGGATAGCACGTAGAAGGCAATCAGAACCCCACCCAACAGCAGATGTTTCGGGGTCTGCGCAACCTTTGCCAAAGCTTGTGTTCCGGGGAACAGCAGCATCACCAGCGCCGAAGACCCAAACGCCACTGCAAACAGGATGACCGCAGCGGTGGTGGGCGAGCCGATCAGTTTTCCGAGCGCCGCATTCAGCGCGGCGAGAATCGGAACTCCGATCCCGGCGGCGAGCATGATGGCTGCATAATGTGTCATGGCCCGGACCCCTTAGCCGATTTCGTTGATCTGGATCATTGCGGGTCGTTACGGTTCGGGCAACCCTGCTTTTGGCGTTAGAACGGAGGAACGCAATGAAACTGTTGACGTTTACGGCCTTGGCCATGGCGGGTACGATAGCCGCCACAGGTGCTGAAGCCCAGGATGCCGAAGCCGGGGAGCAGCTTTACCTGCACCATTGCGCCACCTGTCATGGACTGGATGCGACTGGACATGGGCCAATGGCCGGCGTGCTGTTGATCCAACCTACCAATCTGAAGACGCTTGGGAACGCGGGCGGTAAATTTCCGACCGCGCGTGTGGTGCAGCGGATAGACGGCCGTGATCCTCTGGTCAGCCATGGCAGTCCGATGCCGGTCTACGGGCCATATTTCGAAGGGCAGGACACCGCCATCAAGACAGATGCCGGCCAGCCGATCCTGACAAGCAAGCCGATTGCCGATCTGGTCGCGTATCTAAAGACCTTGCAAGGCAAGTGAACCTCATCTGCAGATGCCTTCCACCTTGGCACCGCTCCAAGGGATAACCACGTCGCTTTCTCGCCGGGCACCCGGCAGTTTTTCCGGGTCGAAATGCTTGGCCAGCATGTCATGCAAACGCTGGGTCCGCGGGGCGTCCGGATCCAATGCGCGGCAGCAGACATATTCCTCGACGATGGCGCCCTGCTGTTCAAACCCGTAGTCCAGAAAATCGGCCGAGTTATCCAGATCGAACAGGTAAGGATCCTTGCGGCCACCATGTTCGGCAGCCGCCCGCAACGGGTGATAGCCGGTGGTTTTCCTGTTCTGCCATTGCCAGACATGGGTTAGTTCATGGGCAAAGATCATGGCGGCCACAAGGTTCATCTGGTCGGGGTACCGCGCCATGTAGTCGTCAAGATACCAGTCCTTGGTGAAGTATACCCGGTTGAACAGCGCGATCGCCGCCGGTTTTCCGGTTACGATCTCGTCCTTGACCGGCGGCAGGATACGCTCGCGGCAAGCCAGCCTCGGTCTGGCTTTTCGTTCGTAGGTGATGGAGGCGACCGGCGCGCCTTCGACCAGCCGAACCCGGTCAAGATCCAGCGTTTCGCCTTGAACCTTGCTTGCAAAGGCGCGCTCGTTCTCGGTCAGAGGGCGACCGCAGGACAACAGAGCAAGAAAAAGCAGGATCGAAATCAACCGGACCATGACCAAACCCTAGCCCGCTGTGGTTCGGTCGCAAGCGATTCTAGAGGCTCATCGCAAGCACCCGGCTGATTTCGGTCAACGACCTGCCGGATTGACGCATCCAGGTGTTGAAGGCGTCCTGTACCGCAGCCATCGCTTTCTTGGAGGTGGCTGGCTTGTCGATGACGCCTTCGGCGATCAAACGGGCGGTTACGTCGCGTGACAGGATAAAGCTGTCTCTTCCGGCAAAGCGCATCGCATACTGGGCTGAAGCCCCGCCCAACCGAGAACCACGTTTTGCGAGCATGTCCAAAAGTCCGACATAGTCGGTCGATGGCCAGCCGCCCAACACTTTGCCAACGCCGCCTTCCGTGCGGAGTTCCATAAGAAACGCTGCGTTGTCGCGCACGGTGGCGATCTTGGTGCCGTTGCGCACGATGCGCGTGTCCTGCAACAGCGCGTCGAATTTCTCATCATCCATGAAGGCGCAGCGCCCAACGTCGAACCCGTCAAAGGCCGCCTCGAAACCGTCCCATTTCGCCTCGATGACCTTCCAATTGAAGCCAGCCTGGAAGATGCATTTGGTGATTGTCGAAAGCCACCGATCCTCTGACAGGGCGCCCAATTCCTTGGCGGATTTGGGCTTGGACAGTTTGTCTTCAAGCGCGTGCGGTCCGCCGTGCCGGTCGGCCGCCAGCCCATAGATCTCATCGAAATGGTGCATCGCAAAGCTCCCTTCGCGCCAAATGTTGCCAATTTGTTCCGGTAAATGCAAGGGCAGCCGCCCAGTACGGTCTGCCATTTGGGCAAAACAGTCGGAAAGTCAGGATTTTGCCCCATCGTCACAAGAAATACTCGACAAACGACCCCAATTGGGTTTGTGATTGACTCGTCAATCAATGTCCGGTCCGCGAAACCTCGGGCAAGCCGCCCCATGACACGAGGGCGCGAGAGGAATGAAATGCGGTACCGAGGCCGTTTATTGGGAATGACGCGAACTGTTCGCTTTCCTTTTCCGGCCAAATTTGTGCATGTTGCGACATGGTATTGTCGTTAGACAAGTCAGCCGGCGGGCACGTTTCCGCCGGGGTGGGCAAAACAAAGAAACAGGGAGAAAATCCATGAAAAAACTGAATGTAAGCCTTCTGGCGATCATGGTCGCTGGCGCCGCGCACGCGGCTGACATGGGCGCAGTGGACGAGCCGATCAAACTGGCGATCAACGAGTGGACGGGCCAACACGTCACCACGCATGTCGCTGCAGAGATGCTCAAGGCCGCCGGTTACCAGGTCGAATTCGTCACCGCGGGCATGTTGAACCAGTTCCAGGCGCTGGCCGACGGAGACATCGACGCCACGCTCGAGATCTGGTCGTCGAACGTGTCGGACGAATACGCCAAGAAAATTGAAGAGGGCACCGTGGTCGAAATCGGCGACCTTGGCCTCGATGCGAAGGAAGGCATCGCATATCCGGCCCATGTCGCCGACCTTTGCCCGGGCCTGCCCGCGTGGGAAGCGCTGAAGGACTGCGCACAGAATTTTGCGACGGCTGAGACCCTGCCGATGGGACGTCTGGTCGACTATCCGGCTGACTGGGGTACGCCCGGGGCAGACCGCATGGTCGGGCTTGAACTGCCGTTCAAGGCTATTCCTGCCGGGTCCGAGGGCGCGCTGATTGCCGAACTACGCGCTTCGACCGAACGCAAATCGCCTCTGCTGATCACCTTCTGGCAACCGCATTGGGCCATGTCGGCCTATGATGTGAAATTCGTTGAGTTGCCGCCGGGTGAAGACGCTTGCTTCAACGATCCGGCCTGGGGGCCAAACCCCAATGCCGTCAATGACTGCGATTTCTCGCCCTCGCGCATCTTCAAAGCCGGGTGGAGCGGTCTGGCGGACAAGTGGCCTGCCGCCTATGAAATCCTGAGCAACTATCAACTGGCGGTCGAAGACCAGCAGCCGATGATGGGTGCGATCGATGTCGACGGCGGCAAGGTCGAAGAGGTTGTCGCGGCCTGGATGGCGGACAACGAAGACAAGTGGCGTCCGGTCGTGGACGCGGCAACGAAGTGAGCCACCTAAGTGACTGACGCGAATACGCCAGCCATTGCCTGCCAGTCTCTCTGGCAGGTTTTTGGCCAAGGCGCAGAAAAAGCCCTGACCGACGCGTTGTCTCGGTCAGGGAACGACGCCGACAAGGCCGCCGCCGATTTGCGCGAACAGGGTTTCATCCCGGCTGTTCAGGATGCAAATTTCGAAGTCCGCGATGGTGAATTGTTCGTCATCATGGGTCTGTCGGGGTCCGGCAAGTCGACCCTGATCCGTTGCATCTCGCAACTGTTGCCCGGAACGGGTGGCGAGATCCGCATCGACGGCGACAACGTGATGGGTGCCCCGAAGAAGCAGCTGACCGAACTGCGCCGCAAGAAACTGGGCATGGTGTTCCAACATTTCGGACTGTTCCCGCACATGACGGTGGCCGAGAACGTCGCCTATCCGCTACGCGTGCAGGGTGTGGGCCGCAAAGAACGTCTGGCCCGCGCGCAGGAAGTCATTTCGCTGGTAGGGCTTGAGGGCCGCGAGGACAGCTTTCCCCGGCAACTTTCGGGCGGTCAGCGTCAGCGCGTGGGCATCGCCCGGTCTTTGGCAGTGAACCCCGACATCTGGTTCTTGGACGAGCCGTTTTCGGCCTTGGACCCGTTGATCCGGCGGCAGCTGCAGGACGAATTCCTGCGCATTCAGGCGACGCTGAAGAAATCCATCGTCTTCATCACGCATGATATTCAAGAAGCGCTAAAGCTGGCGGACCGCATCGCAATCATGCGGGACGGCAAGATTGTGCAGATCGGCACGCCGACGGATATCGTTCTGCGCCCCGTCGACGACTATGTGCGCGAGTTCTCAAAGGACGTGGCCAAGGGCCAGCACGCCAAAGTCGCCTCGGTCATGCAAGCGGGCGAGGCCGAGCGCGGTCCCGATGACCCTGGCCTGACAACAAAGATGACATTGGACGCGGCGCTGGCGCGCTGTATGGCATTGTACGAGCCCGTGCCGGTGCATGACGAAACCGGCGCGATCGTCGGCACCGTGCACCCCTCGGATCTGGCCGCAGCCCTGCAGGTGGATGACGCATGACCGTCGTCGCCGATGTTCCCAGACCCACTCGGATTCACCTGACAGCCGGAGCGCAGGCGGCCCTGATCACGCTGATCGTGGGCGCGCTGTGTCTGGCGCTTGAGCCGCACGCGCCCTGGCTCGTCAAATGGCCTGCGTCATGGGAAGTGCCAGCCACACAATGGGTGGGCGCCTTCCTCGACTGGTTTCTGAACGCGATCAAACCGGCGGCCCGGCTGTTTTCCGACCTTATGGCCTACCCGATGAACTGGGCCAATTTCGTGCTGGGCAATACGCCCTGGCCAATTCTGATCGGGCTGGTGACTGCACTCGGCTGGTATTTGGGCGGGTTGCCCATGGCGGCGCTGGGCTTTCTGGGCCTCAGCTTCGTGCTGGCTTCGGGCTATTGGGCCGAGAGCATGAACACCTTGGCGCTGGTGGCCGTATCGGTACCGGTCGCGCTGATCGTCGGCAGTGCAATTGGCATTCTGGCCAACGAAGTGCCGCGGGTGAAATCGGCCGTTCAGGCGGTGTTGGACATCATGCAGACGGTGCCGACCTTTGCCTATCTGACGCCGTTGCTGTTGTTGTTCGGGTTTGGCCCTGTGGTGGGGCTGATTGCCTCGGCCATCTATGCAGCGCCGCCGATGGCGCGCAACGTGATGCTGGGGTTGGAGCGCGTGGAGCCCGAGATCAAGGAAGCCGCTATCATGTCGGGCGGCACCCGGTTCCAGCAGCTGTTCCAGGTCGAAATCCCGGCGGCGGCGACGCAGATCATGGTGGGTGTGAACCAGTGCCTGATGGCGGCTCTGTCGATGGTGATCATCGCTGCGGTCATCGGCGGGTTCAACGACATCGGCTGGGAGGTCCTGCTGACCATGCGCAAGGCGCAGTTCGGTGAATCTCTGCTGGCCGGCATGGTAATCGTGGTCTTTGCCGTGGTGATCGACCGCATGAGCGGCACGCTCGCAACCGAGCGCAATCGCCATGACAACCGCGTCGTCTGGGCGGTTCTTGGCTTTGCGGTCCTGTTCACGCTGCTGTTCTGGGCGCGGCTGCCCAACCCGTCCGAACTGACGCTGCTGGATCCGGTCGCGGAGGCGGTGGACAGCGGCCTGACAGCCTTTACCCAGAATAACGGCCCGTGGCTGGATTCGCTCAAGAACAACTCGATGTTCTATGTCCTGCTGCCGCTGCGGATCGGTCTGGATCAGGCGGTTCTGCCCTTTACCTGGGGGTTCCAGTGGACCCCGGCCATGAGCTTTGGACTGTTCGCCGCCGGTGCGGTGATCGCCTTGCTGATGGCGTGGCGCGGGCACCTGACTGGCGGTCTGGTCACGCTGATCCTGATCGGCATGCTGGAAACCGGCATCGCGAACCTGCCATGGCCCTTCGTGCTGACCGGCGCGGCGGCGTTGGGCTGGGTGGCGGGCGGTTGGCGTCTGGCGGCGCTGTCGGTGGCGCTGCTGAGCACGATCCTGATCTCGGGCCTGTGGGAGAGGGCGCTGCTGTCGCTCTATCTCAGCGGTGCGGCGGTGTTCTTCTGCGCCGTTGTCGGCGGGCTGATCGGCCTCGCCAGCGCGGTCTGGTCGCCGGTCTGGAAGATCGTGCGCCCGATCTGCGACATGCTGCAGACGATTCCCCTGTTCGTGTTCCTGATCCCGGTGCTGATGGTGTTCCAGATCGGCGAGTTTTCGGCCTTTCTGGCGATCTGCGCCTATGCTATCGTGCCAATGATCCGCTACACCCGTCACGGTCTGGTCAACACCCCGGACGAGATGATGGAGGCCGCGATCTCGAGCGGCGCGACCGAGTGGCAGATCATGCGCGACGTGCGTGCGCCCTATGCTGCGCCCACGATCCTGCTGGGGCTGAACCAGACGATCCTCTATGCCTTTGCGATGCTGGTGATCGCGGCGCTGATCGGCACGACCGGTCTGGGCCAGTCGATCTATCTGGCGCTGGGGCAGGCAGATGTGGGGCTGGGCATTTCGGCCGGGGCGGCGATGGCCATTCTGGCGCTGATCGCCGACCGCATGGTTCAGGGATTTGCCGAGGAACGCCGCAAGGCGCTGGGCCTGTAGCCTTGGATCGGGGGCGGCGCAGCTGCCCCCGACCACACTTGATTTCGGACAAGGACCGGGGCCGTTTCCCCCGGTATCTCGGGCGCAAAACAGGCGGAGATGACCATGGCCGGTTGGGGCGCTTTTGTTGCTGCACTTCTGATCTTTCTGCTGAGCCACGCCATTCCGGCGCGTCCGGCAGTGCGTGGCCGGCTGATCGGGTTGATGGGGCGCGGGCCCTATTTCGCGGTCTATTCGGCACTGTCACTGGCAGTTCTGGCCTGGCTGATCGTGGCCGCGGCCGATGCGCCTTATGTCGAGGTGATCCCACCGCTGGCGATCCTGCGCTGGATGCCGCTGCTGGTTATGCCCGTCGTCTGCTGGCTGGCGGTGGCCGGACTGGCGGCGACCAACCCCTTTTCCTTCGGCGGCCTGGGACGCCGCCCGTTCAACCCCAATGAGCCCGGCATCCTGCGCACCTCCCGTCACCCGATCCTGCTGGCGATGATGCTGTGGGCGCTGGCGCATCTGTTGGCCAATGGCAGCCTGGCGCATGTGGTTCTGTTTGGCCTGTTCGCGGGTTTCGCCTGGATGGGCATGGCCCTGATCGACAGGCGCAAGGCGCGCGAGATGGGGGCCGATTGGACGCGCCTGTCGCGCAACACAGCACGCCTGTCGCTGCGGCTGCCAAGCCCCTGGCCGCGGCCTTGGGTCTGGTTGGTGGCGGGGCTGGCCTATGTCGCGCTGTTGCACCTGCACGCGCCGGTGATCGGGATGTCTCCGCTGCCTTGATGCGGGTGCTGGCAGGGGCGCCTCATGCGTGCTAATTGAAACAACAAGATGAAACCCAGAAAGGTCTGCCGATGCACTTGGCCTACGTCACCACCACCGATCGCGGCGCAACCGACCGCCTGCTGAGCGCGGTAGCCGAACGTCTGCTGGCCAAGGGCGCCCGTCTGGCCGGTGTGGTTCAGACCAACACCGAATGCGCCGACAGCAGCAAATGCGACATGGACCTGCGGGTGCTGCCGAATGGCGAGACCATCCGTATCTCGCAATCGCTGGGCAGCCAGTCGCGCGGGTGCCGGTTGGACCCCGCCGCGTTGGAGCATGCGGTGGGCTATGTGACTGCTTCGCTGGCAGACCGTCCGCAACTGCTGATCGTCAACAAGTTCGGCAAGCACGAGGCCGATGGCCGCGGGTTCCGCCCCGTCATCGCCGAAGCGCTGGCGCTGGATATCCCGGTGCTGGTCGGGGTCAACGGCCTGAACCGTGACAAGTTCGTGGATTTCACCGATGGTTCTGCGCAGTCGCTTGAACCCGATCTGGACACCATCGAGGCCTGGTTCGACAGCGTCGCCAACCTGCGGCCTGCGGCCGAATAACTGCTTTCCCGACGTAACGTCCTGAAAACCGGGCTTGTTCCCTGTCGCCCCGGCTGCAATCTTCTGCCCCGGATGGGAGGAGGATCAGCCATGTGGCAGAACTGGGCAGGCAACCAGACCAGCCAAATACGGCCCAAGCGGCCGACCACGACCGAAGACCTGCAGCAGCTGATCGCCTCTGCAGAAACCCTGCGTCCGGTCGGGGCAGGGCATTCCTTCACCCCGCTGGTTCCGGGCGCGCAACATATCATTGACCTTACCGCCTTGGACCTGCCTGCCGTGACGCAGATCGAAGGCGAACGGGCCTGGGTCAACGCCAATGCCCGGTTGCGCGATCTGTCGCCGGCCCTGGGTCAGCACGGCCTGGCCTTCCGCAATCTGGGTGATATCAACGTGCAGACACTGGCCGGCGCGGCGGCCACGGCGACCCATGGCACCGGGCGCACCCTGCCGTGCCTGTCTGCCGAGATCACGGCGGCCCGGCTGATCGGCGCTGACGGACAGACCCTGACCACCGACGACATTCCGCTGAACATGGTGCAGGTCTCGCTGGGTCTGCTGGGCATCCTGACCGAGGCGCAGATCAACGTCGTGCCGAAATACAACCTGCGCCGCCGGGTGCGTCTGTCAGGCCTGCAGGACACACTGGAGCGCATGCACCAGCATTGGGACGAGAACCGGAATTTCGAGTTCTTCTACATCCCCTTCACCGGCAAGACCGTTGAAATCCGGCATGAAATCACCGATGCACCCGAGACCCGCGCGCCGCGCGATTTGGACATGATCGCCGTCAAGGTTCTGAAGCTGGCGCGCAGCGCGGGTCGGCTCAGTCCCGGCCTGCGGCGCGCCCTGCTGCGTCTGCTGACGATGGCCCAGTCCGACGAGGACTACACTGGCGAAAGCTGGCGTGTGTTGTGCAGCGACCGGCACATCCGGTTCAAGGAAATGGAATACCACCTGCCGCCGGAAAACGCCCGTGACGTGCTGTCCGAACTGATCCGACGGTTGGAGCGTGACCACGCCGACATCTATTTCCCCATCGAGGTGCGCCAGACCGCGGGCGACGACGCCTGCCTGTCACCATTCCAAGGTGGCCCACGGGTATCGGTTGCCATCCACACCGATGCGAAGGAAGGCCATCTGCGCTATTTCGAGGCGATGGAGCCGCTGTTCCTGCAGGCCGGCGGCCGCCCCCATTGGGGCAAGTTGCACAGCCTGACCTATTCCGATCTGTCGCGCCTCTATCCCGATTTCGATGCCTTCTGCGCATTGCGTGAACGGCTGGACCCAAAGGGCAAGTTCCTGACACCCGCGCTGGCCCGGATGTTCCGCCCATGACCGCAGAGTATCTTGAACATCTCGCCCAAGTGCTGCGTGATCATGGCGTCGATCGGCCGGTTGCCGTCGTCGATCTGGACCGGGTCGAGGCGAATTGTGACGCTGCCCGCGCGGGGTTGGGCCACGGCCTGCAGGTCCGGTTGGTGGCCAAATCGCTGCCGTGCCTGCCTCTGCTGGACCATATTCGCGCCCGGATTTCCACAACGGGCCTGATGAGCTTTTCCGAATCCATGCTGTCGGCCCTGCTGGCCGCCGAGCCGGACACCGATCACCTGCTGGGCAAACCGCTGCCGGTCACCGCCGCCCGGCGGATTCTTGAGACGCATCCCGACGCCGCCCGGCGGGTGCAGTGGCTGATCGACACGCCACAGCGGCTGGACGCGTATCTGTCGCTGGCCGCTGACACGGACCAAACCCTGCGCCTGTCGCTCGAGATCGACGTGGGCCTGCACCGCGGTGGCTTGGCCGCCGATCAGGTCGCAGGCGTTGCGGCGCGGATCGCGGGTCATGCCCATGCCGCTCTGTCGGGGCTGATGGGGTACGAGGTGCATTTGGCCAAACTGCCTGCGTTGCTCCGACGCCGCGCGCGGCGAGCCAGTGCGAAAGCCTATGAGCAGGCGGTCGCTGCGCTTGGGCAGGGGGCGCAGGGGCTGTGCCTGAACACCGGCGGCAGCCTGACCTTCCAAGATCCGGCCACGCGGAGCCTGGCGACCGAGGTCGCCTTTGGGTCGGTTTTGGTGAAACCTTCGGATTTCGACCACGCATCGACGCAGGCGTTTTCGCCCGCTCTGTTCCTGGCCACGCCGGTTCTCAAGGTGATGCCGCGCAACCCGGTGCCGGGGATCGACCTGCCCGGCCTGCGCCGCTCCAACCTCGCCATTTCCGGTGGGCACTACCTGGCCAGCCCCATCTGGCCCGAAAGGTTCGGCTATTCCGGCGTGTTCGGGCGATCTAGCAATCAAGAGGTCTGGGTGGGTCCCAAAACAACCAGGGCGCAGCCCGGCGATATCGCCTTGCTGCGCCCCAGTCAGAGTGAAGCGGTTGTGAACCAGTTCGGCACGGTTCTGGCCCTGCGGCAGGGGCGGGTCGTGGCCGAATGGGCCTGCCTGCCCAACTGACGCGGGTCAGATCGCCAGATATTCCTCGCGCAGCTGGGTGTTTTCCAGAACTTCGTCGGCGGTGCCGTCAAACACGATGCAACCCGTGTCCAGAATGATTGCCCGGTCGGCCAGTTGCAGCGCGCGCACCGCGTTCTGTTCGACGATGATGGTGGTCATACCCTGCTGCTTGATGTGGATCAGCGTCTTTTCGATCTCGTCCACGATCACCGGGGCGAGGCCCTCGTAGGGTTCGTCCAGCAGCAGCACCTTGATGTCCCGGGCCAGCGCCCGGGCGATGGACAGCATCTGCTGTTCGCCGCCCGAAAGGGTCACGCCCTCCTGCTTGCGTCGTTCGCCCAGACGCGGGAACAGCTCGTAGATCCGTTCCAGCGACCAGCCGATCGGGGGGGCGATCTGGGCCAGCTGCAGGTTCTCCTCGACCGTCAGACCGGGGATGATCCGCCGATCCTCGGGCACAAGACCCAACCCGGCGGCGGCGGCCTCGTAGCTGGTCATATTATGAAGCGGCTTGTGGTCCAGCCAGATTTCGCCGTGGCGCACCTCGGGTTCGCCCACCCGCGCGATCGAGCGCAGGGTCGAAGTCTTGCCCGCCCCGTTGCGCCCCAGCAGGGCCAGGATCTCGCCCTCGTGGACGTTGAAGCTGACGCCTTGGACGATGTAGCTTTCGCCATAATACGAATGCATGTCCCACACCGACAGGAACGCGGGCGCGGTGCTGGCCATGTTGGCGTTTTTCGAAAAGTCAGGTTTCTCGTTCATAGCTTTTCCTCACGCCGCCTCGCCCAGATAGGCCTCTCGGACCTTGGGGTTTCCGCGGATGTTTTCGGGGGTGTCCTCGACCAGCGGCGTGCCCTGCGCCAGAACGGTGATCCGCTCGGCCAGGCTGAACACCACGTGCATGTCATGCTCGATGATCGCGATGGTGATGTCACGTTCATCCTTGATCTGTTTCAGCAGGTCGATGGTGTTGTTGGTGTCGGCCCGTGCCATGCCGGCCGTGGGCTCGTCCAGCAGCAGCAGGCGCGGCTTCTGGCTGAGGCACATGCCGATTTCGAGCCGCCGCTTGTCGCCGCGCGACAGCGAGGCTGAGTGCATGTGCCGCTTGTCGGCCATGTTCATCTCTTCCAGCATGGCCTCGGCCTGTTCGACCACCTCTTTTTCGTTGGCGATGGTCTCGTAGGCGTGCATGCGGAATGCCCCGTCGCGCATCGCGAAGATTGGGATCAGCATGTTCTCCATCACAGTCAGCTCGCCAAATATTTCGGGCGTCTGGAACACCCGGCTGATGCCCATCTGGTTGATCTGGTACGGCTCGCGCCCAAGCACCGACTGGTTGTCGAACAAGACCGAACCGGTATCCGGGATCAGCTTGCCCACCAGGCAGTTCAGCAGGGTGGACTTGCCCGCCCCGTTGGGGCCGATGATCGCATGGACCGAGTTTTCCTCGACGCTCAGGTTCACGTCCGTCAGGGCCTTGAGGCCGCCGAAGCGCTTGCTGACATCTTTTACTTTCAGAATTGCCATTGACGCGTTTCCTTATTCTGCCGGCTCGGTTTTGCCCTCGCGGGTGTCATCCCCGCCAACGCTTTTGCGGCGGATCCAGTTCAGCAATCGCTGACCGCCCTCGACCAGCCCGCCGGGCAGGTAGATCACCACCAGCATGAACAGGATGCCCAGGGTCAGGTGCCAGCCCTTGCCGATGAACGGGTGGATGATGAACACCACCGCGTCCTCAAGCCCGTCAGGCAGGAAGGCGAACCAGCTGTGCAGCACGTTGTCGTTGATCTTCGAGAAGATGTTCTCGAAATATTTTATGAAGCCCGCACCCAGAACCGGCCCGATCAGGGTGCCGGTGCCGCCCAGGATGGTCATCAGAACGACCTCGCCCGAGGCGGTCCATTGCATCCGTTCTGCGCCGGCCAGCGGGTCCATGGCGGCCATCAGGCCGCCGGCCAGACCGGCATACATGCCCGAGATCACGAAAGCGGCCAGAGTGTAGGGCTTGGAGTTCAGACCGGTATAGTTCATCCGCTGCTGGTTCGACTTCACCGCCCGCAGCATCATGCCGAAGGGCGAGCGGAAGATGCGGATCGCCAGGTAGAACACCACCATCATGATCACCGCACACAGGTAGTAGCCCGCGTTGAAGTCAAAGCTCCACGCGCCCACATCCATCGTGTAGGTCGCGCGCATCGGCAGTCCGAACAGATGCGGTAGATCGGGCGCATTGGCCCCCTGCAGGATCTGCGGGTCGTCGGCATAGACCTGCAGGCCGGTTTCGCCGTTGGTCAGGTTGAACTTGGGGTTCGACAGCACCGAATAGGCCAGCGCAAAGCTCATCTGCGCGAAGGCCAGCGTCAGGATCGAGAAGTAGATCCCCGACCGGCGAAGGCTGACATAGCCGATCAGCACCGAGAACAGCCCGGCGACCACGACGCTCAACGCGATGGCCGGGATGACGTTGTAGCTGAGCAGTTTGAACATCCAGACGGCCGAGTAGGAACCCACCCCAAGAAAGGCCGCGTGGCCGAAGGAAAGGTATCCGGTCAGGCCGAACAGAATGTTGAACCCGATGGCAAAGATGCCGAAGATCACGAACCGCTGCATCAGGTCCGGATAGCCCGCATTGAACTGCGCCATGGCGCTGTCAGTGGGGAAGGGGTTCAGGATGAAGGGGGCCAGCAGCGTCAGGATTGCGACGACGATCAGCAGGCTTGTGTCTTTTTTGTTCAGTCCCAGCATGGGTTATTCCTCCATCACGCCTTTGCGGCCCATCAGACCCCGCGGACGGGTCAGAAGAACGATGATGGCGACAAGGTAGATGATGATCTGGTTGATGCCCGGGATCGTGGTGGTCGCCCAGGTGGTCGAGGCAAAGCTTTCAAGGATGCCCAGAAGGAACCCGGCCAGAACGGCGCCGGGCAGCGAGCCCATGCCGCCGACCACGACGACCACGAAGCTGAGCACAAGGAAATCCATGCCCATGTGATAGTTGGGCGGGTTCAGCGGGCCGTACATTACGCCTGCCAGACCGGCCACCGCGGCGGCGATCCCGAACATGATGGTGAACCGCCGGTCGATGTTGATGCCCAGAAGGCCCACGGTCTCCCGGTCGGCCATTCCGGCGCGCACGACCATGCCGAAGGTGGTGAACTGCAGGAACGAGAACACGCCCCCGATGATCACGACCGCGAACAGGAAATAGACCAGACGCCAGATCGGATAGATGATCGCGTTGGGATCGAACCCCAGCGCCACGCCCAGATCGACGGACCCGCTCAGTGCCGCAGGCGGCGGGGTCTGGATCGGGTTGGCGCCGAAGAAATACTTGATGATCTCTTGCAGAACGATGGCCAGGCCGAAGGTCACAAGGATCTGATCTGCATGGGGACGCTTGTAGAAATGCTTGATCAGGCCGCGTTCCATCACGTAGCCGACCATCAACATGATCGGGATGGCAAACAGGATGGCCAGTGGCACGGACCAGTCGATGATGGTCGCGCCCAGTTCGGGGCCGAACCAGCTTTCGACATAGGGGGTCTTCACCTTCAGCGGGTTGCCCAGAAAGTCTGTTTGGGTTTCGTCGACCACCTCGTAGCTGAGGTTGAAGATCTTCTGAAGCGTGACGGCACAGAAGGCGCCGATCATGAACAGGGCCCCGTGGGCAAAGTTCACCACGCCGAGCGTGCCGAAGATCAGCGTCAACCCCAGCGCGATCAGCGCATAGGCCGAGCCCTTGTCCAGCCCGTTCAGAATTTGCAGTAGGATTGCGTCCATTGTCCTTACCTTTGACTGGTCCCGGCAGCTCTCCCCGGTCGTCTGACCGGAGAGAGCCGTTTTGAGGACTCAGGGGTTTTCTTGCGAAAAACCGAGTGTCGGGGTTACGCGCCCGGGTTGCACTTGCCCAGTTCGCCGCCGGCGAACATCGGGTGATCCGGATCGTACTCGACCTGCGCCCGCGGAGTGATCTCGACGATCTCCAGCGTGTCATAGGCGTTGGTTGGGTTTTCGTTGCCGCGCACGACCAGCACATCCTTGAAGCACTGGTGGTCGGCACCGCGATACCAGGTCGGGCCGTTGCCCAGACCGTCGAACTCGAAGTCCTCGAGAGCTTCGACCACGCCGCACGGGTTGAAGGTGCCTGCGCGCTCGCAGGCATCCGCGTACAGCAGTACCTGGGCATAGCAAGTCTGGGCCGAGTTCGACGGCGGCTTGCCGTACTTCTCGCCGAAGGACTTCACGAAGGCCTTGGTGCCCTCATCCTGCAGCTGCCAGTTCCAGTTCATCGAACCCAGAACGCCTTTGATGTTCTCGCCGGCGCCGGCGGCCATCAGTTCCGAGTACAGCGGAACGACGATCTTGAAGTCCTTGCCGTTCACGACCTTGTCAAGCAGGCCGAACTGGATCGCGTTGGTCAGCGAGTTGACCATGTTGCCGCCGTAGTGGTTCAGAACCAGCACGTCCGCGCCCGAGTTCAGAACCGGCGCGATGTAGGACGAGAAGTCGGTCGAGGCCAGCGGGGTCTTGACGGTGTTGACCGTCTCCCAGCCCATCGCCTCGGTCGACGCCACGATCGACTCTTCCTGGGTCCAGCCCCAGTTGTAGTCGGCGGTCAGGTGATAGGCGCGGCGTTCGGTACCCATCTCCTTGGCCAGCACCGGCGCCAGAGCGGCACCCGACATGTAGGCGTTGAAGAAGTGACGGAAGCCGTTCGCCTTCTTGTCCTTGCCAGTGGTGTCGTTGGCGTGCGTCAGGCCGGCCATGAAGATCACGCCCGCCTCCTGGCAGAGGCCCTGAACCGCAACGGCCACGCCCGAGGACGAACCGCCGTTGATCATGATCGCGCCGTCTTTTTCGATCATCGACTTGGCCGATGCACGGGCGGCGTCGGACTTGGTCTGCGTGTCGCCGGTGACGAACTCGACCTTCTTGCCCAAGATGCCGTTGCCTTTCAGCGCCTTCGACGTGAAGGTGTTCAGGCAGCCGCCGTCGCCTTCGCCATTCAGATGCTCGACCGCCAGCTGCTGCGCCAGCAGTTCGTCATTGCCTTCTTCGGCGTAGGGGCCGGTCTGCGGCACGTTGAAGCCCAGCGTGACTGATCCGCCAGTGGGTTCGTTGGTATAGGCGGCGGCCGACGAGGCCGTGAAGATCGTCGGCAATGCCAGACCGGCGCTTGTGACGGCACCAGACTTCAGCACGCCGCGACGCGTGACAGATTTGTTTGACATGAATTCCTCCCAATTAGCAGGCTACGCCCTCGGGCTCCTCTTCCGTCGGGTAAAACGCAACCTGCGCAGGGCAAGTATGAGGGGCAGAATGAAAATTCCCCAACAAGTCCCTAGAAATGAAATATTATTTTGTAAATTCTTGAACTCTTTGATTTATGAATTTGTAAATTATTGGAGCTGGCGGATGCTAAGTTGCTCTTTGGAAAGGATGAGTCAGAAAATCCCGTTTCGATACAAGCATCGGGTGTCTCGACGCAACCGCCATTCCCACGCCGTCCGATGTCCGGCCGTTGATGCTCGGGGCATCGCATGATCTCCGGGCACTCAACCTTTGCCTGAATTTCCTTGCAGAATCGAGGGCAAGCGCAAGGGACCACCCGGACAAACCCGGTGTGTGCCATCTATCTGCGTTCTGATTTGCGGAAGAAGATGGTGGGCGACCCTGGAATCGAACCAGGCGTGCGTCTCCGCGAGGGAGTTACAGTCCCCTGCCACACCTTGCGGCCTGTCGCCCACTGTCAGGCGTTGCACCTGACGTGGAGGCGTGATTACTAGCGCTCAAAAGGAGCGTCAACAGGAAAATTCCGCTTTGGCGCAGGAAACATTGTTCCCGGCCCGGAGGCCAGTAAAATGAAGAAACCGAAGTGGGTGGTCGAAAAAGAGCAGGCGCGCAAAGCGGCGGCTTCCGAAACCGTCTGGTTGTTCGGATTGCACGCCGTGCGTGATGCGTTGATGAACCCCAAACGGCAGAAACTGCGCCTGATCGTGACCCGCAACGCGCAGGACAAGCTGGCAGATGCGATCGCGGAATCCGGCATGCAGGCTGAACTCGTAGATCCGCGAAAATTCAACGCGCCAATCGACCCGGGCTCGGTGCACCAAGGCGCGGCGCTTGAAGTCAAGCCGCTGGAATGGGGCGGTCTGGCCGAGAATTGCATCGGGCGCGAAAACCCTCGGGTGCTGCTGTTGGACCGCGTGACCGATCCGCACAATGTGGGCGCGATTCTGCGCTCGGCCGAGGTTCTTGGCGCCAGCGCGGTCATCGGCACGCGCCACCACTCGGCGCCGGAAACCGGTGCGCTGGCCAAGACCGCCAGCGGTGCGTTGGAACGCCAGCCCTATCTGCGGGTGCGTAACCTGGCTGATGCGATCGTCGAGTTGCAGAATATGGGGTTCCTGGTTCTGGGCTTGGATGGTGAGGTCGAACAAACCATCGAGGCCGCTTTGGAGGGCAAGCGCGATCGGCCGGTTGCGCTGGTTCTGGGCGCCGAGGGGCCGGGGTTGCGGCAAAAGACCAAGGAAACGGTGGATACGCTTGTCAAAATTGACGCAGCGGGCGGTTTCGGATCGCTGAACGTCTCAAATGCCGCGGCGATTGCCCTATATGCTTCTCAGCCGCATTGAGAGGAGAGACCCATTCCCGCCCCGTCCAAGATTGCTACGTGCTGCTACTGCGGCACCCGCGCGGCGCTGGTCCTCAAGGGTCGCCAGCGGCACGAACTCAGCTGTTCCAGTTGCGGTGCCCCGCTGCATAACCTGAAGATGATCCCTGTCAAAAAGGCTTCGGATCCACAGCCGCGACACAGCATTCCGATGCAAAAGCCCAAAAAAAAGAGCTACAAGAAAAGGAAAAAGGGCCTTTTCTCGCGCGTTCTGGACGAAGCTTGGGATGTGATCGAGGACGTGTTCGACTGAGCCCGTTCCGACACGACCCTTCACAACTGCGTCAAATGGGTTTCGCGGCGCGTCAAAAGTTGCATCTTATAGCGTCTGTAAAACACAACCCGTGAAATCTGATGCTATCCCGACGCTCCGTACTTGCCGGTCTCACATTTTCAATCGCTGGTCCGCTGACATTGCGGGCGCAGACCGCCCCGGTCTTCTATTCCGCAAAAGGTGCGGCCATTACCGGTTATGACGCGGTCAGCTATTTTCGCGATGGCGGCCCGGTTCAAGGGCAACCCGACATTGCGGTGATGTGGAAGGGCGCTACCTGGCGGTTTGCCTCGCAGGAGAACCGAGAGGCGTTCGAGCTTAATCCGCGTGCCTACGCGCCGAGGTTCGGCGGATATTGCGCCTATGCCATGGCCTATGGCGAGCTCACCAGCACGGACCCGATGGCGTGGAAAATCGTAGGTGGCAGGCTGTATCTGACGCATTCCCTCGAGATCGAAAAGATGTGGCTGACGGACACGACCGGCTTTATCCAGAAGGCCGAGAAAAACTGGCCGGCGATCCTATACGGTTGACAGGCAGATTCCCGCTTATCCGCTCGTGTCATCACAAAAATGCGCGCAGCCCCTTTTTTTTCCTCAACTCATGCCTAAATGTCACAGTGACCGCGGAACGGAACTGCCGCGGGTCATTTCACTGTCCCTCGTTCCAACAACTGGCGCCCAAGGTATCCTTGGGCGCTTTTTTCTTTTCCAAGTCACGGCTAGGCTGCAGCCATGACCGACTATTCCGATGACTTCCTCAGATCCGTCCTGAAACGCACCAAGGTGGTTGCGGTCGTTGGCGTGTCGATGAACCCGGTGCGGCCCAGCTATTACGTCGCGCGCTACTTGTCGCTCAAGGGGTATAGGGTGATCCCGGTCAATCCCGGCCATGCCGGAGCCGATCTTTTTGGGGAAACCGTTCGGGCCTCGTTGTCCGAAATCAGTGAACCCGTTGACATGGTGGATATTTTTCGCAGGTCCGAAGCCGTTCCTCCGATCGTGGATGAAGCGCTGGCTGCATTTCCCGACCTGCGCACGATCTGGATGCAGATCGGCGTCGAAAACGCCGAGGCCGCCGCGGTGGCGCAGGCGCGCGGTGTCGATGTCGTCATGAATCGCTGCCCCAAGATCGAATATCAGCGCCTGTTCGGCGAGCTGCGCATGGGCGGGTTCGCCACCGGCATCATCTCATCAAAACTCTGACCGCTCAGTTGACCGCCACGGCGTTGAGTTCCGCAAGCTGCTCTTGCCGCCGTTTCTCCAGCACGATGTCGCGCGGGACCCAGTCATAGCGCGTGTCCTCGCGCAAAGGACTCCAAAACAGGACCCCTCCATAGCGCCATGGGTCCAGAACGACACCGTCGTACATCGAATCACCGCGTCGGCTGATTATTGCCGTGCTGTGATCGATTCGGAACGGGTTGTCGGCGTTGGCGATCGCGCGGTGCAGGGTCAGCGTGCGAAAGTTCTCCTGCTTCAAGCGCCGTTCGATGTCTTCGGCCCAGTGCCAGCACAGCCCGCGCGGGCGCAGTCCTTTGTTGACCTTGGCGTTATGGATCAGAGGGGGGTCTGTGATCTGGTATTCCTGCGCCAGCTGCGCGGTATAGGCATAGGTGACGCGGGCCGCGCGCCGGGCCTCTTCCGGGTCGACCTCGGGCCCCAGCGCCTGGATCTGGGCTGCAAGCCGCGCGACGTCGTCGCTGCGAGCGGGCGGCGCGGATGAGCATGCGCCAAGCCCCAGAATGGCCAGCGTCGTCAGCGCCCAGATCATGGGTTTGAACATGCCTGTGTCCCTCGTCGCCCCTGCGCCCGGCAGGCGCTTCGGTCAATCAGTATAGGGCGCGGACGCTATTGGTGAAAGCCGGGTCTCAGCCCCGGTCGCGTGCGGCCTTTTCGGCGATGCCGCTGGTGCCCTGCCGCTTGGCAAGCTCGGCCAGAACGTCATCCAGCGCCACGTCGCGCGCGGCCAGCATGACCAGCAGGTGATACAGCACGTCGGCGGCCTCGGATGTCAGCCGGTCGCGGTCACCCTTCACGGCTTCGATGATCGCCTCCACGGCCTCTTCGCCGAACTTTTCCGCGCATTTCTCGGGACCTTTGGACAGCAGCTTGGCGGTCCAGCTTGATTCGGGGTCCGCGCCCTTGCGGGATGCGATCGTGGCGGCCAGATCGTCCAGTATGCTCATGTCAGCCTCATGGGGATACCCGCGGATGCCATGTGCTCTTTGGCCTCGCGAATGGTGTATTCGCCGAAATGGAAGATCGATGCCGCAAGCACCGCGCTGGCTCCGCCTTCCGTCACGCCTTCGACCAGGTGGTCCAGATTGCCCACGCCGCCCGAGGCGATCACCGGCACGTCGACCGCATCCGAGATGGCGCGCGTCAGCGGAATGTTGAACCCCGCCTTGGTGCCGTCGCGGTCCATCGAAGTCAGCAGAATCTCACCCGCCCCCTTGGCGACGACGGTCTTGGCGAACTCTACCGCGTCGATGCCGGTGGGTTTGCGTCCGCCGTGGGTGAAGATCTCCCATTTGCCGGGGCTGACGGTTTTGGCGTCGATGGCGCAGACGATGCACTGGCTGCCGAACTGGTCGGCAGCCTCGGCGATCACGTCGGGGTTGGCCACGGCGGCCGAGTTGAAGCTGACCTTGTCGGCCCCCGCCAGCAACAGCGCGCGCACGTCTTCCTTGGTGCGCACGCCGCCACCCACCGTCAGCGGTACGAAGCACTGCTCGGCCGTGCGCTGAACCACGTCGAACATGGTGCCGCGGTTTTCGTGGGTGGCGTGGATGTCGAGAAAGCAGATCTCGTCAGCGCCGGCGGCGTCATAGGCCTTGGCCGATTCCACCGGATCGCCCGCGTCGCGCAGGCCCACGAAATTCACGCCCTTGACCACGCGGCCATCGGCGACATCCAGACAGGGAATGATGCGGGTTTTCAGCATGGTTTGTCCTTTGTTGCCGCACCTCTACCGGCAAAGCCCCGCCGATGCCAGAGTTGTGATTGTCCTGCGCCCGGAACCTCGTGAAACTGAAGCGGATTTCAGCAGGAGGTGAAAACCATGCGCAACTTGTTTCTTACAACCGCTTTCATTCTGTCCGGTGCGACGTGGGCGATGGCTGACGACATCATCAAGGTCCCGACCGACAAGTCCGTGACCGAGGCCATCGACAAGGTCCCGACCGACAAGTCCGTGACCGAGGCCATCGACGCGCTGCAGGCTGCTGTCGAAAATGCAGGCGCGACCGTATTTGCCCGCGTTGACCACGCGGCCGGTGCGCACAAGGTCGACATGACGATACCGCCCAATCAGGTTTTGATCTTCGGAAACCCGGCCCTGGGAACGCCCGCCATGCAGATCGACCCGCGTGCGGGATTGTTCCTTCCGCTAAAGGTGCAGGCCTATGAGGATGCCGACGGTCAGGTCTGGTTGGCCTACGAGGATCCCAAGGAAACCATGGACGAGCTTGATGCGGTGGAAAAATCCCCGGTGATCGACAAGATGCGCGGTGCGTTGAGCAAGCTGACGGATGCCGCAGCCAACTGATCGGCGTCATACCTGAGAAGCGCGTGCGATCCGTTTCATGCAATTGCGCACGATCAGAATGTGAAGGGGCATGATCACCGTCAGATAGATACGTCCCAAACGATTGTGAGTCCGCACCCAGGTTGCCATGACTACGCGGTCTTTGTCGCGATGCACGGCGATGCGAAAATCCAGATGGCGGTCATCGATTCCCACGATGACCTCTGTCTCATCCCTGTAGGTCACAGGAAAAATCGCGCCGGTGCCTGCGTCGGGCGAGCCATTGTCGGTGTTCAAGTGCTTGCCGCCCTTCAAGCCGAATGGGGCAACGATTGCGTTCCGGATTCCCATCAGGATCTTCACCCACCCCGGCATGTTCAGACCGGTTTTCATCGCGTCAAACGGTGCAAGGTCGCTTTGGACCGAGTACCCATCAACGAAATCACCCGGAGTGAACAGCGACCACAATTCAGACTGCTCGGGCAGAACCTGTTTGCGGACCGCTTGCAATATCCTAACCCTTCAACGCCGCCAGGGCTTCGCGCAGATCCAGCGCGCCGTCATAGAGCGCGCGGCCTGAAATCGCGCCGTTCAGGTTTGCGCCGCAGTCGCGCAGGGCGATCAGGTCGTCCAGCGAGCTGACCCCGCCGCTGGCGATCACCGGGATCGAGACTGCCCGGGCCAGGTCGGCCGTGGCCTCGACATTGGGGCCTTGCATCGCGCCGTCGCGGTTGATGTCGGTGTAGATGATCGCTGCCACGCCCGCGTCTTCGAAGCTGCGCGCCAGGTCGGTCACCATCACGTCGGTTTCCTCGGCCCAGCCCTTGGTGGCGACGCGTCCATTGCGCGCGTCGATCCCGACGGCGACCTGGCCGGCAAAGGCCTTGGCCGCCTGACGGACCAGATCGGGGTTCTCCACCGCAACCGTGCCCAGAATCACCCGGGCCAGCCCTTTGTCCAGCCAGGTCTCGATCGTGGCCATGTCGCGGATGCCGCCGCCCAGCTGGGCCGGCACGTTGCAGGATTTCAGGATCGCCTCGACCGGGGCGGCGTTCACGGGTTCCCCGGCGAAAGCGCCGTTCAGGTCCACCAGATGCAGCCATTCGCAGCCGGCTTCGACAAACGCGCGGGCCTGGGCGGCGGGGTCTTCGTTGAAGACTGTGGCCTTGTCCATCTCGCCGCGCAGAAGGCGCACGGCCTGGCCGTCTTTCAGGTCGATTGCGGGGTAGAGGATCATGTCGGGCGGCCTTCTCGTGACTGGTACTGGCGCGGGATATGGCACAGGCGGGGCAGGGGATGCAACGCGACGCAAAGTCAATCTTGCCGGAACGGGTGCCGGCGGTCAGACTGCCTGCAAAACAGGGAGGACACCATGAACAAACTTGCTCTGGCCGCTGCGGCTGCACTTGTCACCTTGGCCACCGGCGCGCGCGCGGATGACCCGGTCGACGGGCTTTGGAAAACCCAGCCGGGGGATACCGGCGGATATCTGCACGTCTCGATCGGGCCTTGCGGCAGCGCCGTTTGCGGCACCATCGACAGCGCCTTCGACAAGGACGGAAACCAGCAGCTGGATTACGAGAACCTTGGCAAGAACATCATCTGGGACATGGTCTCGGATGGCGGCGGCAGCTATAGCGGCGGCAAGATCTGGGCGCCGGACCGGGACAAGACCTACAACTCAAAGATGTCGCTGGACGGTCAGAACAAGCTGACGGTCAAGGGTTGCGTCGCGGGCGGCTTGATCTGTCGCGGTCAGACCTGGACCCGCGTGCAGTAACCGGTCAGGGGGCCCAGGTCAGGAAGTTTCCGATCATCCGCAGGCCCACATCCTGGCTTTTTTCAGGGTGAAACTGCATCCCGATCATCGTGTCGCGGCCGATCACGGCCGTGACCTGCCCGCCATAGTCCACATGGGCCAGACGTTGCGCCGGGTTGGCGACGCGGAAATGGTAGGAGTGGACGAAATAGACGTGATCGCCTGAGGCGACGCCGTTGAACACCGGGTGCTCGCTCTCGATCACCAGATCGTTCCACCCCATATGCGGAACCTTCAGCGCGCGGTCTTCGGGCTCGATCCGCACCACATCTCCGGTCACCCAATTCAGGCCCGGCGTGTCGGTATATTCACGGCCCGTGGTCGCCATCAGCTGCATGCCGACGCAGATGCCCAGAAACGGGCGGCCCTTCTGCTCGACCGCTTCGACCATCGCATCATGGATGCCCTTGTGCCCGCGCAGCTCGGCCGCGCAGGCGGGAAAGGCGCCGTCGCCGGGCAGCACCAGCCGGTCGGCGCGCGCGACGACATCGGCATCCGAGGTCACGACGACCTCACCCGCGTCCAGCTCGCGCGCCATGCGTTGAAACGCCTTTTCCGCCGAGTGCAGGTTGCCGCTTTCGTAGTCGATGATCGCGGTCAGCATCTATAGCGCGCCCTTGGTGGACGGAATCGCATTCCCCTTGCGCGGGTCGGTCTCGACCGCATGACGCAGGGCGCGGGCGACGGCCTTGAACGCCGCTTCGGCGATGTGGTGGCTGTTGAAGCCGTGCAACTGGTCGATATGCAGGGTGATGCCGCCATGGGTGGCCAGCGCCTGAAAGAACTCGCGCACCAACTCGGTGTCGAAACTGCCGATCTTGGGCGTCGGCAGGTCCACGTTCCACACCAGAAACGGTCGGCCCGACAGGTCCAGCGCGCAGCGCACCTGCGCATCGTCCATCGGCAGATGGCACTCGCCATACCGCCGGATGCCTTTCTTGTCCCCCAGCGCCTGCGTCAGCGCCTGACCCAACGCGATGCCGGTGTCCTCGACCGTGTGGTGGTCGTCGATGTGATAATCGCCTTTGGCCCGGATCGTCATGTCGATCAGCGAATGCCGCGCCAGCTGGTCCAGCATGTGATCGAAGAACCCCACACCGGTCTGGTTGTCATAGGTGCCGGTGCCGTCGAGGTTGACCTCGACCGTAATCGCGGTCTCGGCGGTCTTGCGGCTGATCGAAGCTGTGCGCATTGGCGAAATCCTCTTGCTACAGGGGCGCTTATAGACGGGGACGGGCGGCCTTATCCAGCCCGATCATTGCAATCGCAGCAAACTGTTGCAGGGGATTGCGCCCGGGCGCGGGGCGTGCCAGCCTGCGCCAAACGGAAGCAACAAGGCCACGAAATGTCCACCTGCGTTTTCATCCAGATCCGCTGCAAGCCCGGCACCACCTACAAGGTGGCCGAAGAGATCGCTCTGCGCGAAATCCACTCGGAACTCTACTCCACCAGTGGTGAATATGACCTGCTGCTCAAGCTTTACATCCCCGAAACCGAGGATGTTGGCCATTTCATAAATGAACACCTTCTGGTCATTCCGAACATCGAACGGTCGTTGACAACAATGACCTTCAAGGCGTTCTAAGGCTCAGCCAAGTTCGAACGTCGTCACGCCGAACACGCGGTTCAGGTCGATATCCGGCTCGTGGTCGGAATACATGCGCGCGGTTTCAAAGACTTTTTCCAGGCCCAAAGCGTCAGCCAGTGCAAAGGCCGCTGCGTTGGGCTGTGGCATGTCGACATAGACCTCAGAACTGTGGTGATCAGCGGGAACTTCGGCCAGGACCGCAGCCAGAAGCGCCTGCGCGATGTCCGGATCGTCGGCGAACAGCGGCCCTACCTTGTAGCCATTCAGGCAGGAGCGCAGAGTTGCATACCCGGCGATGCGACCTTTCTGGATACAAACACGCGAGATGTGGCCCGGTGCGCTCAGCCACTCCGTCAGAAAGGCATCCCGATGCGCGGGGAACAGGGCACGGTCATAGATGCGAAGGTCTTCGGACAGGCCACCGAGGGGCGCAACCTCGATACTGGTCTTGGGTAGGCTGGAGAGGATGCCTGACACTGTGCCGGAGAACCGATAATTGTTGTAGGCGAAGACAAAGCCCGACTTGCGGTAGTTGTCCTGTTGTTCGACCACCCCGTCCAAACCCATGTTTCGCCCCGTACAATGCGCCAGGGCGTGCTGGGCGATTTCCAGACCATGACCGGATCCGCGAAACTCGGGCCGCACGATATAGAAACCCAGAAACGAAAACGCGTCGTCGTAGTTCACGGCTGAAACCGAGGCGATCATCTCGCCATCCAGAAACCCGCCCAGAAATCCGTCGGGGTCGGTCGAGCGGAAACAGATTGCGTCCTCATGACCCGGGTTCCAGCCCTCGCGCCCGGCCCAATCCACTGCTTGGCGCAGTTCTTCGGCGGTCAGCGTGCGAATTTGGTAGTCTGACATAGGGGCATCCATCTGACTGCTGCATGTCAGAACAGAATGGCGCAGGACCGACCGATCCGCCAGTGCTTGTTGTGGGAAGGTGGATATCTGGAGCGGGCGATGAGATTCGAACTCACGACCCTAACCTTGGCAAGGTTATGCTCTACCCCTGAGCTACGCCCGCAATCAGATATCTTGTGCGACCTTTCGGTCCTCGTTGGAGCGGGCGATGAGATTCGAACTCACGACCCTAACCTTGGCAAGGTTATGCTCTACCCCTGAGCTACGCCCGCGCCGTCGAGTGAGGCGTGAACTATAAATTCTGGCGGAAAGCTGCAAGAGGAAAAACGCACTTGGCCGGAAAAAAATTTGCGACGGAACAGGTGTGCTGAGCCGTTGAAACCTACAGCTACGGATATTGACAACGGTGGAGACGGAGGGATGAACAAGGTTGAGAACATAAAACTGACTGCGTTGGTCGGAGCCATGCTTCTGAGCCTCTTTGCAGGTCAGTTGAGAAACGAGCAAGCCTATGAAGTTAATGATATTTTCAAACTGCCGTCCGAGGTCAATTCTCTCGAACTGAGTGGATAACAGCGGTTTCGTTCGAAGGCCAAATTTTGCCGTATTCGATAACTAGTATATGCATAATGCGAAATTTCTGCTCAAACTTGTGCCGGTTGGCGCAAGTATTTGGATACCTAAGAGGGGATTGGCATGCACTGGTTTATTTCTATGTCACGGGTTGTGGCGACATCTTTGTTGCTGACCGGGGCAGTTAGCTTCGTTGCGGTGTTGGCTACGCCAGATATCGCCATAGCCAAGAACGGGAATGGCAATGGAGGCGGAAATGGTAACGGTGGTGGAAACGGAAATAGTAACGGTGGCGGCAACGGAAATGGCAAAAGCGCCGAAAAATCCAGTGCCAGCCTCGGAGGATCTGCGCGCAGCACGAAGGGTGGGTCCGGCCAGGGCAAGGGTTTTCTCGCCGGTCTCGGTCTCGCTAAACCAAAGGCACAACGAAAGAACACCAAAACTACATCACGGACCAAAGGGCAGAACGGTTTTGCAGCCAAACTCGACGAATTCTTCACTGGAAAAAAGAAAGTCGAGAAGCCGATCCGTAAAGCGCGGGTAGCGGCGGCAGTTGTCGAGGAGCCGTATGTCAAACCAATCAAGCACGGCAAAATCGCGTCCGAGCTCAAGGGCTTGAATGCCGCGCACGCCAGCCAGACTGCCCTGATGAATGCGGCCCCTAACAGCATGCCGGGCAAGCTCTACAGCTATCAGCAGAGTATACTTGGTTTCTCTGGCGCGACAGAGGAGCTTGAAATGCGCGAACAGGAATTGTCCGAACTGGAAGGTCTGACCGAAGCGGAGATCGAGGACCAATTTGCGCCAACTGAAGAAGAAGCAGCCGAGGGCATCACCGCACAGGACAAATACGAGGATGCCGTGGCCGAAGCGGAGCAGGCTGTGACCGAAGCCGAAGAAGCCTTGGCAGGGGCGGATGATCCGCAGGAAGCACTTGATACCTTGACCGGTGGCCGTGACTTGTCCGATCCGGCTCTTCATGAACTGCACGATTTGTTGGGCTTGCCAGCGCCAATCGAGGAAGAGGTTTCGATTGACAGCACGCCGGAACAGTTGCCGCAACAGCCTGTCGCGGAGTCCAGCGACGGTTGAACTAGCCCGCTCGGATGAAAAAAGGCGCGCCTGATGGCGCGCCTTTCTGTGTTTTAACGGTTTTATTCCAACTCGACCAAAAGATCCTTGGCGTCGATCTGGCCGCCGGGCTGGACATGCACCGCCTTCACGGTTGCGTCGCGTTCGGCATGGATGCCGGTTTCCATCTTCATCGCCTCGATGGTCAGCAGAAGGTCGCCTTCTTTGACCTCCTGCCCGGCGGTGACGGCGACGGTCGAAACCACGCCCGGCATTGGCGCGCCGACATGGTTGGCGTTTCCGACCTCGGCCTTAGGGCGCTGGGCGGTCGAAGCTTGCACAAGGCGGTTGGGAACGCGGATGACGCGCGGTTGGCCATTGAGTTCAAAGAACACTTTGACCTCGCCATTCTCGTCCGTCTCCCCAATAGCCTGGCAGCGGATTTCCAGCGTTTTGCCCGGGTCGATCTCGGCCGAGATCTCCTCTCCCGGCTCCATTCCGTAAAAGAAGGTGCGGGTGGGCAGGGTGCGTACCGGGCCATAGATGCGGTGACGGCCCATGTAGTCCAGGAACACCTTGGGATACATCAGGTATCCGTTCAGGTCCTCGTCATCGACCTCCATGCCTTCCAGCTGTTTCGAGAGCTCCGCGCGGGTGGCCTCCAAATCAACCGGAGGCACGTCTTTGCCCGGCCGTTCGGTGTTCGGCTTTTCGCCTTTCAGCACCTTGGTCAAGATCGTTTCGGGGAAACCGCCCGGAGGCTGGCCCAGATTGCCGCGCATCATGTCGATGACTGAATCGGGGAAGGCCACGTCGGTCGAGGGATCCTCGACCTGCTCGCGGGTCAGGCCCTGACTGACCATCATCAGCGCCATGTCACCCACAACTTTCGAGGACGGCGTCACCTTGACGATGTCACCGAACATCTGGTTCACGTCCGCATACATCTGCGCGACTTCGTGCCAGCGTTCCTCCAGCCCCATCGAGCGCGCCTGCGCCTTGAGGTTGGTGAACTGGCCGCCCGGCATTTCGTGCAGATAGACCTCGGAGGCGGGGGCCTGCAGCCCGGATTCGAAGGCCGCGTATTGGCCGCGCACCGCCTCGAAGTAGTCGCTGATTTCGCGGATCACCTTCACGTCCAACCCGGTGTCGCGGTCGGTGTGGCGCAGGGCCTCGACCACGGTGCCCAGCGTCGCCTGGCTGGTGTTGCCCGAGAAGCTGTCCATCGCGCAATCCACCACGTCCACGCCCGCCTCGCTGGCGGCCAGGATGGTGGCGCTGGCGATGCCGGCGGTGTCGTGGGTGTGGAAATGGATCGGCAGGCCGACCTCTTCCTTCAGTGCGCGGATCAGCACCCGCGCGGCGGCGGGTTTCAGCAGGCCGGCCATGTCCTTGAGGCCCAGAACATGGGCGCCGGCGTCGCGCAGTTCCTTGGCCATGCCGACATAGTATTTCAGGTCATACTTGGCGCGGTTCGGGTCGAGGATATCGCCGGTATAGCAGACGGTGCCTTCGCAGATCTTGCCGTTCTCGATCACCGCATCCATCGCCACGCGCATGTTCTCGACCCAGTTCAGCGAGTCGAAGACGCGGAACACGTCGATGTTCTGCGCGGCCTGGCGCACGAATTCCTGCACCACGTTGTCGGGATAGTTGGTATAGCCCACCCCATTCGCACCGCGCAGCAGCATCTGGGTCATCAGGTTGGGCATGGCCTCGCGCAGGTCGCGCAGGCGCTGCCAGGGGCATTCCTGCAGGAAACGATAGGCCACGTCGAAAGTCGCCCCGCCCCAGCATTCGACGCTGAACAGCTGCGGCAGGTTCGCGGCATAGCTGGGTGCGACGCGGATCATGTCGATCGAGCGCATCCGGGTGGCCAGCAGCGACTGGTGCCCGTCGCGCATGGTGGTGTCTGTGATCAGCAACTGGCGCTGGGCCTTCATCCAGTCGGCCACGGCCTGCGGGCCCTTCTGTTCCAGCAGGTTGCGCGTGCCCATCAGCGGTTCCGCCTTGGGCGCGGGGGGCTTGGGTTCCTTGAGGTCGGCACGCGGCCGCGGGCGATCCTTGGTCTCGGGGTGCCCGTTCACCGTTATGTCGGCGATATAGGTCAGAACCTTGGTGCCCCGGTCGCGGCGCTTCTTGAACTGAAACAGCTCGGGCGTCTCGTCGATGAACTTGGTGGTGTATTCGTTCGACAGGAAGGTCGGGTGCTTCAGCAGGTTTTCGACAAAGGCGATGTTGGTGGAAACACCGCGCACGCGGAACTCTCGTAGGGCGCGGTCCATCCGGGCAATCGCCTTTTCCGGCGTCGGCGCCCAGGCGGTGACCTTGGTCAGCAACGAGTCGTAATACCGCGTGATCACCCCGCCGGCATAGGCCGTGCCGCCATCCAGCCGGATGCCCATGCCCGTGGCCGAACGATAGGCCGTGATGCGCCCATAGTCGGGGATGAAGTTGTTGAGCGGGTCTTCGGTGGTCACGCGCGTCTGCAGCGCGTGGCCGTTCAGGCGGATTTCGTCCTGGCTGGCCTTGCCGGTGGCCTCGGCGAGGGTCTTGCCCTCGGCGATCAGGATCTGCGCCTGCACGATGTCGATGCCGGTGACTTCTTCGGTCACGGTGTGTTCGACCTGGACGCGGGGGTTCACCTCGATGAAATAGAACTTGCCGGTTTCCATATCCATCAGGAATTCGACCGTACCGGCGCATTCATAGTTCACATGCGCGCAGATGCGGCGGCCCAGATCGCAGATCTCGGCGCGTTGTTCTTCGGTCAGATAGGGGGCAGGGGCGCGTTCCACGACCTTCTGATTGCGGCGCTGAACCGAGCAGTCGCGTTCATACAGGTGATAGATCTGCCCATGCTTGTCGCCCAGGATCTGCACCTCGACATGGCGGGCGCGGGTGATCATCTTTTCCAGATAGCCCTCGCCATTGCCGAACGCTGCCTCGGCCTCGCGACGGCCTTCCAGAACCTTTTCTTCCAGTTCGTCTTCGGAATAGATCGGGCGCATCCCGCGGCCGCCGCCGCCCCAAGACGCCTTGAGCATCAGCGGATAGCCGATCTCGGCCGCTTCCTTGCGGATCGCGTCCATGTCGTCGCCCAGCACCTCGGTCGCCGGGATCACCGGCACACCGGCGGCAATCGCCACCTTGCGGGCGCTGGCCTTGTCGCCCAGGGCGCGCATGGTCTCGGCCTTGGGGCCAATGAAGGTAATGCCGTTCTGAACGCAGGCATCGACGAAATCGGGGTTTTCCGACAGCAGGCCATAGCCCGGGTGGATGGCGTCAGCGCCGCTTTCCTTGGCGACGCGGATGATCTCGTCGATCGACAGATAGGCCGCGACCGGGCCCAGACCCTCGCCGATGCGATACGCCTCGTCCGCCTTGAACCGGTGCAGGCCCAGCTTGTCCTCCTCGGCATAGACGGCAACGGTGCGTTTGCCCATCTCGTTCGCTGCGCGCATCACGCGAATGGCAATCTCACCCCTGTTGGCGATCAGGATTTTCTTGAAGTCAGTCATGGCAAGTCCCGGTCTTTTGCATTTGGCCGTGTTAATAGACCGAGATTACGCGCAGATATATCTGTAGTTCTGGGTAGAACCGGCATGTTATCGCTCGCAAACGCCGCCTATTGCGGCGTTTTATGGCACATGCTGCATCGCGGCATCAATGTTTGCGTTAACATTAGGCAAATCTTCTAGCGTTGCGGCACCCAATTGTCCCATATTTGCAAGCATATCTTGCCGCAACATATCGATGACATGGGCCGGGCCGCGCACGCCCAATGCTGCAACGCCATAGAGGAAAGCCCGCCCAAGCATGATCAGATCGGCGCCCAAGGCCCGCGCCCGCAGAATATCCAGCCCACCCGAAACGCCGCTGTCGAAGATCAGCGGCAGGTCGGTGGCGGCGTGGATGGCGGGCAGCATGTCGATGCTGGCCGGCGCGCCATCGAACTGGCGGCCGCCGTGATTCGACACCCACAGCGCGTCGATCCCGGCCTGTTTCAACCGCTCGGCATCCTCGGGGCGCAGCACGCCCTTGATGATGAACGGCCCCTGCCAGTGGTCGCGCAGCCACTTGACGTAATCCATGCCCGGAGAGGTCCTGAGCAGGTACCCGATATGCGCCGTGGGCGGCAGGTTGGCGGTGCCGTCGATATATTTGTCCAGCGTGCGCATCCGGGGCTTGCCGTGACGCGCCATGCCCCAGGCCCAGGCCGGGCGGGCGGCGATCTGCGCCAGCAGGCGCGGAGTCAGGCGCGGCGGATGGGTCAGGCCCGAGCGGGTCTGCCGTTCCCGGCGCGAGGCCACGGGCACATCGACCGTCAGCACCAGCGTGCCGAACCCGGCGGACCGGGCGCGGGACAGCAAGTCGGCGCGAATCTCGGGGTTTTTGGGGGGGTACAGCTGGAACCAGGCGTCGGGGCCGATATGCGGGGCCATGTCCTCGGGGCTTTGGCTGGCGACGGTGGACAGAACATAGGGTATGCCTGCCTGCGCGGCGGCGCGCGCCATCAGCGCCTCGGCCCCCGGCCAGACCAGCCCGCACATCCCGATCGGGGCCATGCCGAAGGGCAGGGGATGGTCGCGCCCCAGAAAGCGGATGCTGGTGTCGAATTCCAGCGGGCCTTTCAGGATGGCGGGCAGAAACCCGATGCGGTCCAGCGCCGCCCGGTTGCGTTTCAGCGCGGTCTCTGCCCCGGTGCCGCTGTCGACATAGTCCCAGACAAAGCGCGGCAGCCGACGGCGTGCGCGGCGCTTCAGATCCTCGATGCCCGGATAGGTGCTGTGCAGGTCCATGCAGATTGATCCGACCTGCCGCGCGATTCGGCAAGGGTTTCAGTCGGATGCAGCCCGCGCCTGACGGCTCAACCAGCGCTACGAAAGAAATTCGCAAAACCGTGCGAACAAGCCGTGAACAAACCCTTTCCCTCGGCGCGCTTCCGGCTTAGTTTGGGCGCATGAGCAGTTTCGATGAAAATGACGCCTTCGAAGGCGCCTCGCTGTCGGCCCGCGCCATGGCCGCGCTTCGGCCCGAGGCGCACTACTTGGATGAATTGAACCCGGCGCAGCGGGAAGCGGTCGAGCTGTTGGATGGCCCGATCCTGATGCTGGCCGGGGCGGGCACCGGCAAGACCAAGGCCCTGACCACCCGCATCGCGCATCTGCTGAACACCGGCCGGGCGCGCCCGAACGAGATTCTGGCGGTGACCTTTACCAACAAGGCCGCGCGCGAGATGAAGGAACGGGTCGGCCGCCTGCTGGGTCAGCCCGCCGAGGGGATGCCGTGGCTGGGCACCTTTCACTCGATCTGCGTCAAGCTGCTGCGCCGCCATGCGGAACTGGTGGGGCTGAAGTCGAACTTCACCATTCTGGATACCGACGACCAGCTGCGCCTGCTCAAGCAACTGGTGCAGGCCGCCAATATCGACGACAAGCGCTGGCCCGCGCGGATGCTGGCAGGCATCATCGACGACTGGAAGAACCGCGCCCTGACACCCGACAAGGTGCCCACCGCCGATGCCGGGGCCTACAACAACAAGGGCGTCGAGCTTTACGCTCAGTACCAGACCCGCCTGCGCGAGCTGAACGCGGTGGATTTCGGCGACCTGCTGTTGCACATGGTCACCATCTTCCAGACCCACCCGGACGTGCTGGAGCAATACCAGCGCTGGTTCCGCTACATCCTCGTGGACGAATACCAGGACACCAACATCGCCCAATACCTGTGGCTTCGGCTGCTGGCGGGCGGGCACAAGAACATCTGCTGCGTGGGCGACGATGACCAGTCGATCTATGGCTGGCGCGGGGCCGAGGTAGGCAACATCCTGCGGTTCGAAAAAGACTTTCCCGGCGCCCATGTGGTGCGACTGGAACAGAACTACCGCTCGACCCCGCATATCCTCGCCGCCGCCTCGAACGTCATTCGCGGCAACGAAAGCCGTCTGGGCAAGGAGTTGTGGACCGACAAGCCCGAGGGCGAAAAGGTCCGCCTGATCGGCCATTGGGATGGCGAGGAAGAGGCCCGCTGGATCGGCGAAGAGATCGACGCCATGCAGGGTGGCACCCGCGGCGTGCGGCCGATGAACCTGGACGAAATCGCCATCCTCGTGCGCGCCAGCCACCAGATGCGCGCCTTCGAGGACCGGTTCCTGACCATCGGGCTGCCCTACAAGGTGATCGGCGGCCCGCGATTCTATGAACGGATGGAGATCCGCGATGCCATGGCCTATTTCCGGCTGGTGGTCTCGCCCGAGGACGATCTGGCCTTCGAGCGGATCGTGAACACCCCCAAGCGCGGTCTTGGCGACAAGGCGCAGCAGACGATCCAGCGCACCGCGCGCGAACATGGCGTGTCTCTGGTTCAGGGCGCGCGGATCGCGGTTGAACAAGGGCTGATCAAGGGCAAGGGCGGCGCGGCTTTGCGCGACCTGGTCGAAGGGCTGGCGCGCTGGAACGCGATGACCCGCGGCCCCCGGATCGAGATCGAGGACGATTCGGTCATCGACGACGGCACCGCGCCCGTGCGCTATGGCCCACCCGAGGTGTCGCATATCGAACTGGCGCAGATCGTGCTGGACGAATCCGGCTACACCGCCCACTGGCAGAACGACAAAACGCCCGAAGCGCCGGGGCGGCTGGAAAACCTCAAGGAACTGGTCAACCAGCTGGACAACTTCGAGAACCTGCAAGGATTCCTGGAGCATGTCAGCCTGGTGATGGACAATGAACAGGACAGCGGCGGGCCCAAGGTCTCGATTATGACCCTGCACGCGGCCAAAGGGCTGGAGTTCCCGGCCGTGTTCCTGCCGGGCTGGGAGGACGGGCTATTCCCCTCGCAACGGTCGATGGACGAATCCGGCCTCAAGGGGCTCGAGGAGGAACGGCGGCTCGCCTATGTGGGAATCACCCGCGCCGAAGAGGTCTGCACCATTTCCTTCGCCGCCAACCGGCGGGTGTTCGGGCAGTGGCAGAACGCGATGCCTTCGCGTTTCATCGACGAATTGCCCGAGGACCATGTCGAGGTGCTGACGCCTCCGGGCCTCTATGGTGGCGGGCAGATGTCGGCAGGTATCGAGACCCGCGCGGCGCAGGCCAATGTCTACAACTCGCCCGGCTGGAAACGAATGCAGGCGCGGCAGGGGCAATACGGCATGTCACAGCCGCGCGAAGCCCGCAACACCGTGATCGACGCGACCGCCGTGGCCAGCTTCACGTTGGGCGAGCGAGTGTTCCACCAGAAGTTCGGCTATGGCGGCGTGGTCGGGATCGAAGGGGACAAGGTCGAGGTCGAGTTCGACAAGGCCGGGACAAAGAAGGTCGTCGCGCAGTATCTATCCGCAAAAGACGACGTTCCGTTCTGATCCAGCGGAATGTGCCTGCCGGCACATGCTCGATTTGTTGATTGGCGCCCGGTCCTGCACGTGGTGCCTTTTTCATGCCCGAAAGAAATAAAACGGCGGTTCCCAGGGAGGAGGAGGGAACCGCCGTTCTTGTCAACATCAGAGCAGGGAGGAGGAGAGCCCCGATGTATCCGAACCCGGGTTTTCCCCGGTATCTGAAGCGCGCGGTGACACCAGGGAGGAGGAAGGGTGCCACCGCGCTCTTTTCACATCGGGAAGGGAGGAGGAGAACCCGATGTATGCGTTTCCGGGTCTGGCCCGGTATTCGAAGGGCGCGGTGGCATCAGGGAGGAGGAAGATGCCACCGCGCGCTTTCAACATCAGAGCAGGGAGGAGGAGAGCCCCGATGTATCAGCATCCGGCAGGTTGAGGCCGGTATAGGGTGCGGCAGCATCAGGGAGGAGGAGAGATGCTGCCGCTGAAATACAGGTCCTATGGGAGGAGGAGTGGACCTGATCTCGGTGTTTCGTGGCGCTCAGCGCGCGAATTGTTCTTCGGCGGCCTGCATGGCCAAGCGACGGATCATGGAACGGTGAAGGCCCAGATCGGCCAGCTCACGGTCCGACAGTTCCGACAGTTCGTTTACCGTCTGGCGGTACACGCGATAGCGTGCGATACGGGTTTTCATGGTTTCGATCAGAGAGGCGAAACCAAATGTCGATGCGCTCTTGTGTGCGCTGTTGGTGCTTGCGACTGCCATGTTCGTTACCCAATCATCTGTCGTTTCCGCCGCGATGTTCCGGCGCTTGCTTGAGACTGAAGATAGGCAAATGCTGCGATTGCACAATACCGGACAGGATCAATGCTGCTATGCAGCAAGTGCATAGATTGACTGCCGGAATCCAGACACCCGAAAATATGCCTTTAAAATATGGATATTTTCGTTAGCGCGAACTGCGGGGCATTGCTCGGGTCTGGCTGCCGCCCATCATTTTGATGAAAATTTGCGCGCGTAAACGTGGAATTTGTGCGGTTCAGGATTGCGCGATTTTTGTGCGTCTGGGTCAACTCCCGATTTGGGTGGGGTCATGGGACTTTGTGGGACTGGCGGGAATTGGTGGGAAATCCGGGGCGGTCTCTCTCGGGTTCGGCCTGGAACGCAGGGTGATTCGGCGCCATTTGGTCGAAAAAGTGAGGGGTGTTGGGTGGAATCAGGGTTATCATGCAAGAAATGTGGGAAATCGTGGGAAAATTTTGGCCGCGCTGAATACGTCTATATGTTGTGTTTGAATATTGTGTGGCGTCTATCTGTGGTCATTTTTCATGTTTGCGTAAGAATTTCCACTGCTGTAGTTTTCCAAAGCTAACCTTCTTGGAAAAAAATCTCATTGATTTCCATGAATTCCCATGGCATCCCTTGTTCATCCGATGAGGACGAGGCACATGGGGCGCCAAACGACCCCGAACCAAAAATAAACAGGTTTCATACAGGCATCTCGCTTTCATCACTCAAGAGATCCGGCGCGCGGGCGAGCAGACATCCCCCCAGGTGGCGCGCGCAGCTGGACATCCCGCAAAGCGGGTCAATGCGGCGGGTTGATCAGTGGCAGCAGATCAACCCGCCGTTTTTCATCCGGGGGAAGACGTAGGTGGGGCGCAAGCGAAAGGGACAGTCGTCTTGGCGCGCAGGTTTAGAGGTGAAAGCCACCACAAGGTGGACGCGAAGGGCAGGGTGTCGATCCCGGCCTCGTTTCGCCGTGTGCTCGAGGCCTCGGACCCCAACTGGCAGCCCGGTGACAATCCTGAACTGGTGATCGTTTACGGTGACCACCGCCGCAAATACCTTGAATGCTATACTATGGAGGCGATCGACGAGGTCGACGCCAAGATCGACGCGCTGCCGCGCGGCTCGATGCAGCGCAAGATGTTGCAGCGCCTGTTCCACGGGCAGTCTTTCCCGACCAATGTCGATGAAACGGGTCGCCTGGTGTTGCCGGCCAAGCTGCGCAACAAGATCGGGCTGGAGGGCGAGGCGTTCTTTATCGCCGCGGGCGACACGTTCCAGATCTGGAAGCCCGAGACATACGAGGCCGAGGAACTGGCCGCCACCGAAGACTGGTTGGACGAACTGCCCGAGGATTTCGATCCGATGCAGTTCCTTGACGGCATCGAAGGTGCGTGACGGCATGGCCGGCGCGGATCACACTTCATCTGACAAACCCCATATTCCCGTTCTGCTGCGCCCGTTGCTGGACGCGGTTCATCCGGTATCCGGCACCTGGCTGGATGGTACCTTTGGTGCGGGCGGCTATACCCGGGGTTTGCTTGAGGCTGGCGCCGACAAGGTAATCGGCGTCGATCGCGATCCATTGGCCTTTGAAATGGCGGCGGATTGGGCAGCCGAATATGGCGACCGGCTGGTGATGCAACCGGGTGTTTTCTCGCGCATGGATGAATATGCCAACGACCTTGATGGCGTGGTGCTGGACCTTGGTGTCTCGTCCATGCAGCTGGACCAGGCCGAGCGCGGCTTTTCCTTCATGAAGGACGGCCCGCTGGACATGCGCATGAGCCAGGAGGGCGAAAGCGCAGCTGATCTGGTCAACACCGCGACCGAGGAGCAATTGGCCGATATCCTGTTCCACTACGGTGAGGAGCGGGCCAGCCGTCGCATCGCGCGCGCCATCGTCAAGGCCCGCACCGAGTCGCCCATCACCACCACCCTGCGTCTGGCCGAGATCGTCGAATCCTGCCTGCCCCGCGCCAAGCCCGGCCAGTCCCATCCGGCCACCCGGTCGTTCCAAGCGCTGCGCATTGCGGTGAATGCCGAATACGAGGAATTGTTCCAGGGCCTGATGGCCGCCGAGCGCGCGTTGAAGCCGGGCGGACAACTGGCCGTGGTCACTTTCCACTCGGTCGAGGACCGGATGGTCAAACGCTTTTTCCAGTCGCGCGCGGGCAAGACCGGCCGTGCCAACCGCTATGCGCCCGAGATCCAGCAGGATCAGCCGCAATTCACATTGAAGACCCGCAAGGCCATCGGCCCCGACCCGCAGGAGTTGCAGGACAACCCGCGCGCGCGCTCGGCCAAGTTGCGGGTTGCTGTTCGTACCGATGCTCCGGCGGGGGAAATTGATGCCCGCGCCATCGGCATGCCCATGATCGGGGGAAAGGCAAGATGAAGAGTATTCTGTTTGTATTGACCGCCCTGGGTGTTTTCGGGCTGGCCTTGTGGGCCTATCAGGAAAACTACCGCACCCAACAGGTACTGAAGGAAACCCAGTCTCTGCAGCACCAGATCGGCGCGGCGCAGGCCCGGCTGGCTGTATTGCAGGCCGAATGGGCCTATCTGAACCGTCCGGACCGACTGCGTGAATTGGCCGACCTGAATTTCGAGCGTCTGGGCCTGCTGCCGCTTCGTGCCGAGCAGTTCGGACGCGCGGACCAGATCGCCTATGCCGAGGATCCCGACCTGCCCATCGCCGACCCGATTGAACTGCAGGCCATCACCGACACCCAGGCCCTGGGCGAGGTGCAGATCCCATGACCCGAACACCGCTCCGCCCGCTTGCCCGCATCCTCGAGGCCCGCGCCCGCGGGGAAAACCCCAAGGTGATCGAACGCGAGAACATCCGCCGCCGCCACGAAGAGATGAAGGACCGCGCCCGCGCCCGCGCCGAGGGGCGGTTGCTGGTGCTCAGCGCGTTTTTCTTTGCGGCATTTGCCATTGTCGGGTTCCGGATGGGCGCATTGGCTACTTCGGAGGCGCAAGAGCCGCTGGCGAGCGCCCCGGGCGCGTCGATTGCCATGCAGCGGGCGAATATCGTGGACCGCGAAGGCCGAATCCTTGCGACCAACCTTGATACCTACTCCGTTTATGCCCAGCCCCCGCTGATGATCGATCCGATCGCGGCCGCGGAAAAGCTGGTGGCGATCTTCCCGGATCTGGACAAAGAGCGGTTGGTCAAGGACTTCACCGGCAAGCGCAAATTCCTGTGGATCAAGAAACGCATCTCGCCCGAGCAGAAACAGGCGGTGCACGACATCGGCGATCCGGGCATCCTGTTCGGTCCGCGCGAGATGCGGCTTTATCCCAATGGCCGGCTGGCCGCGCATATTCTGGGTGGGTCAGGCTTTGGGCGCGAAGGCGTCTCGGCTGCCGAGGTGATCGGTGTGGCCGGGGTGGAAAAACAGTTCGATGACTATCTGCGCGACCCGGCCAACGGAACCAAGCCGCTGCAGCTGTCGCTTGACCTGACCGTTCAGGCGGCGGTGGAACAGGTGCTGGACGGCGGCATGAAGATCATGAACGCCAAGGGCGCCTCGGCGGTGTTGATGAACGCCCATACCGGCGAAGTGATTGCTGCCGCCTCGTTGCCCTCGTTCGACCCGAACGACCGTCCGCGCCCGCCGACCTCGGGCTTTGACCCCTCGGACAGCCCTCTGTTCAACCGCTATGTGCAGGGCGTGTACGAATTGGGGTCGATCTTCAAGATCTTCACTGCCGCGCAAGCGGTCGATCTGGGGCTGGTGAATGCAGACACGATCATCGACACCTCGGGCCCGATGAAGATCGGGCGTTTCCCGATCGGCGAATTCAACGGCAAGAATTACGGCAAGATCAGCGTAACCGACGTGATCGTGCACAGCTCGAACCGCGGCACGGGGCGGTTGGCGCTGCAGATCGGCGCCGAGCGCCAGCAACAGTTCCTGGACGCGCTGGGCATGTTCGACCCCACCCCGTTCGAGATCGTCGAGGCCAAGGGTGGGGTGCCGCTCAAGCCCAAGAAGTGGGGCGAATTGAGCACCGTCACCATTTCCTACGGCCACGGCCTGTCGACCAGTCCGATGCATCTGGCGGCGGGCTATGCGGCCATTGCCAATGGCGGGCATTATGTCAGCCCCACGATCCTGCGCCGCAACGGGCCGCAATACGGGCCGCGCGTGATGTCGGAAAACGCCGCACGGCAATCGCTGATGATGTTACGCAAGGTGGTGACGGACGGAACCGCCAGCTTTGGTGACGTGCCGGGTTATGCCGTGGCCGGCAAAACCGGCACCGCCGACAAGCCCAAGCCGCGTGGCGGGTACTATGATGACAAGGTGATCGCCACCTTCGCATCGGTCTTTCCGGCCTACGATCCGAAATACGTTCTGATCGTGGCGCTGGACGAACCGTCGATCCTGGCCTACGGCGAAAAGCGCCGCACGGCAGGCTGGACGGCGGTACCTGTGGCGGCCGAGTTGATCGGCCGCATCGCGCCGCTGCTGGGCTTGCGTCCGCGGCTTGAGCCTGAGGATCGCGCTGCTATAACGCTGACCTCGAATTAGGCAGTCCGACAGAGGTGGGTCATGGGCGCAAGGTCAAAGAAACTCAGCCAGCTGGCCCTGACCGCGCGCGGCGGTGCCGACCCGGAGATTACCGGGCTGGCCGTGGACAGCCGTCAGGTCAAGGACGGCTTTCTGTTCGCGGCGCTGCCGGGGACGCGCGTGCATGGGGGCGAATTCATTCAATACGCCCTGCGTATGGGGGCTGCGGCCATCCTGACCGATGCCGAAGGCGCGCGGATCGCCGCTGAAGAACTGGCCGCCTCGGACGCCGCCCTGGTGGTGGTGCAGGACCCGCGCCAGACGCTGGCCTATACCGCTGCATTGTGGTTCGGGGCGCAGCCGCGCACCATGGTGGCGGTCACCGGCACCAACGGCAAGACCTCGATTTCGACCTTCGTGCGCCAGATCTGGACCGAACTGGGCCACATGGCCGTCAATCTCGGCACGACAGGGGTCGAGGGCGCGTGGACGGCACCGCTGGCCCACACGACACCCGAACCCATCACCCTGCATCGCTGTCTGGCCGAGGCCGCCGAGGCCGGCGTGACCCACGCAGCGATGGAGGCCTCGTCGCACGGGCTGGAACAGCGCCGGCTGGACGGTGTGCACCTGACGGCGGCGGGGTTTTCGAATTTCACCCAGGATCACCTGGACTATCACGCGACGTTCGAGGCCTATTTCGCCGCCAAGGCCGGCCTGTTCGACCGGGTTCTGCCGCAGGACGGAACGGCCGTGATCAACATGGACGACCCGAAAGGCGCCGCGATCCGTGATATCGCGCAGGCGCGCGGTCAGACAGTTTTGACCGTAGGCAGCGGGGATGTCGATCTTTGCCTGTTGAACCAACGGTTTGACGCCACCGGGCAGGATCTGCGCTTTGCCTGGCGCGGCAAGACCTTCCAGACCCGGCTGAACCTGATCGGCGGGTTCCAGGCCGAAAACGTTCTGCTGGCCTGCGGATTGGTCATCGCCAGCGGAGACGAGGCTGAACATGTCTTCGACACCCTGCCGCATCTGACCACGGTGCGGGGGCGGATGCAGTTGGCGGCGACCCGCAGCAACGGGGCGGCGGTATTTGTCGACTACGCGCACACGCCCGACGCCGTGGCCACCGCCTTGCAGGCGCTGCGTCCGCATGTGATGGGCCGGTTGATCGCCATCGTCGGCGCGGGCGGCGACCGCGACGCGACCAAGCGCCCGCTGATGGGCCGCGCCGCGGCCGAGAACGCCGACATCGTCTTTGTCACCGACGACAATCCGCGCTCGGAAGACCCCGCCGCCATCCGCGCCGCGGTGATGGCCGGGGCCCCCGACGCGACCGAGGTTGCCGACCGGGCCGAGGCCATCCTGCGCGGCATAGATGCATTGCAGCCGGGCGATGCGCTGCTGATCGCGGGCAAGGGGCACGAGACCGGGCAGATCGTGGGTGACCAGGTTCTGCCCTTCGATGATGTGGAACAGGCCAGCATCGCCGTGGCCGCGCTGGACGGGAGGGTCGCATGACACTCTGGACCGCATCCGAGGCCGCCGCCGCGACGGGCGGACGGGCCACGACCGACTGGCAGGCGGGCGGCGTGTCCATCGATACGCGTACGCTGCAACCGGGTGACCTGTTCGTGGCGTTGAAGGCGGCGCGCGACGGGCATGATTTCGTGGCGCAGGCGCTGGACAAAGGGGCTGCTGCCGCGCTGGTCACGCGGGTGCCCGAAGGTGTGGCCGCCGATGCGCCGCTGCTGATCGTCGATGACGTACAGACCGCGCTCGAGGCGTTGGGTCGCGCGGCCCGTGCCCGGTGCAAGGCCCGCGTGATTGGGGTGACGGGCAGTGTGGGCAAGACCTCGACCAAGGAGATGCTGGCGACCATCCTGTCGGATCAAGGCCGCACCCATGCCAGCGTTGCCAGCTACAACAACCATTGGGGCGTGCCGTTGACTCTGGCCCGGATGCCGCGCGACACCGAATATGCGGTGATCGAGATCGGCATGAACCACCCTGGCGAAATTGCACCCCTGGCGCGGCAGGCTCGCCCGCATGTGGCGCTGGTCACCACCGTCGCCGCGGTTCACCTCGAGGCGTTCGAGTCGGTTGCCGGCATCGCTCACGAAAAGGCCGCTATCTTTGATGGGCTGGAGGCCGGCGGCACCGCCATCGTGAACGCCGACCTGGATCATACCGTCATCCTGCGCACCTGCGCTGCCCGGCATGGCGCGGTGATCGTGGATTTCGGCCGCACCGCATCGGATTATCGGCTGACCGGCGTGACCCAGTCGCCCACGGACATCCACGTGACCGCCGAGGCCATGGGCCAGCCATTCGCTTTCGACGTGCAATCTGCGGGGACGCATTTTGCCATGAACGGTCTAGGCGCGCTGGCTGCCTGCGTCGCGCTGGGTGTCGAACTGGACGCGGCCATCACCGGCCTCGCCAAATGGGCGCCGGTCACGGGGCGGGGCGTGCGCGAGATGCTGGCCCTGCCGGACGGCGGGCAGATCGAGCTGCTGGATGACAGTTACAACGCCAATCCGACCTCGATGGCGGCGGCGCTGGATGTGCTGGCGGCAGCGAAGGGCGAAAGGCGCATCGCCTTTCTGGGCGACATGAAGGAGCTGGGTCCAAAAGAGCGCGCAATGCACGCAGGGCTGGCCGATGTGCCGGCCATGGCACGGATCGACAAGGTGCATTGCATCGGTCCGTTGATGCGGGCGCTGCACGAGGCCTTGCCCGAGGACAAGCGCGGGCTGTGGTTTGAGACCAGCGCCGAAATGGTTCTAGAGCTGCCGCAGCTGGTTCGGGCGGGCGATGCCGTGTTGGCCAAAGGCTCCCTCAGCATGGCGCTGGCACGGATTGTTGACGGTTTGCGGAAAATGGGGCAAGTGGGCGCGCTTGATGCATGACCACCCATGACCGCGGTGTGAGAAAGGTTTTGTAATGCTCTATTGGTTGACCAGCCTGTCGGACGGAGGGGATTTCTTCAACCTCTTCCGCTACATCACGTTCCGCGCAGGCGGCGCCTTTCTGACGGCCCTGATCTTTGGCTTCCTGTTCGGCAAGCCGTTGATCAACGTGCTGCGCCGGAAACAAGGCAAGGGTCAGCCAATTCGGGATGACGGCCCCGAGGGGCACTTTTCCAAGGCCGGCACGCCCACGATGGGGGGCCTGCTGATTGTCGGTGCTCTGGTGACGTCCACGCTGATTTGGGCGCGGTGGGACAACCCCTATGTCTGGATGGTTCTGTTCGTCACGCTGGCCTACGCAGCCATCGGATTTGCGGACGACTATGCCAAGGTATCGAAGCAGAATACCAAGGGCGTTTCAGGCAAAATGCGCCTGGCTTTGGGCATCATTATTGCCGCGCTGGCCGCGCTGTGGGCGACGCTGCACCACCCCGAAATGCTCCAGAACCAGCTGGCCGTGCCGATCTTCAAGGACACGCTGATCAATCTGGGTATCTTCTACATTCCGTTCTCGATCGTGGTGATCGTGGGGGCGGCGAATGCCGTGAACTTGACCGACGGGCTGGACGGGCTGGCCATCATGCCCGCGATGATCGCAGCCTCGACCTTGGGCGTGATCGCCTACGCGGTGGGTCGCGTCGACTTTACCGAATATCTGGACGTGCACTATGTCCCCGGCACGGGTGAGATCCTTATCTTCACCGCCGCATTGTTTGGCGGTGGGCTTGGGTTTCTGTGGTACAACGCTCCGCCAGCGGCGGTGTTCATGGGGGATACCGGCTCGCTGGCCCTCGGCGGCGCACTGGGCGCCATCGCCGTTGCCACCAAGCACGAGCTGGTTCTGGCCATCGTCGGCGGCCTGTTCGTGGTCGAGGCGTTGAGCGTGATCATTCAGGTGCTGTATTTCAAACGCACAGGCCGGCGGGTCTTCCTGATGGCTCCGATCCATCACCACTATGAGAAGAAGGGCTGGGCCGAGCCAACTATCGTGATCCGGTTCTGGATCATCTCGCTGATCCTGGCGATGATTGGTCTTGCGACACTGAAAGTACGGTAAGGCTCCCGCCGGGCGCGGTGGGCCTGCGGCCCGCCTGTACCCGTTGGGCCCAGCTCGCGCCGAGGGCGCGAGCCTGACGCTGCCCTTGCCAAGGGTCAATTCTTCGGTACAGGGTGGCGGCGCATTGGCAGATGGAAGAGGGTGCGCGGCATGATCCCGGTCAAAGGGTTTTCAGGACATAAGGTTGCGGTTCTGGGGCTGGGGCGGTCGGGCCTGGCCACGGCGCGCGCATTGCGGGCGGGCGGAGCCGAGCCGGTGTGCTGGGATGACAACCCCGCCGCGCGCGAAAAGGCCGAGGCCGAGGGGTTCATGTGTCAGGACCTGCGGCGGGAAGGCGCCTTTGACGCGATTGCCACGTTGATCGTATCGCCCGGCATTCCCCATCTTTATCCCGAACCCAACCCGGTTGTTGCCGCCGCGCTGCAGGCCGGCGTTCCGGTCGACAATGACATTGGTCTGTTCTTCCGCTCGCTGGGCGGTGCCGAATGGGACAAGTTCGATGTGCCGCCGCGTGTGGTCGCCGTCACCGGCTCGAACGGGAAGTCGACCACGGCGGCGCTGATCCACCATATCCTGACCCAATCGGGGCGCGAGGCGCAGCTGGCGGGCAATATCGGGCGCGGCGTGCTGGATATCGAGCCCGGCGGCGACGGATCAGTGGTGGTGCTGGAGCTTTCCAGCTATCAGACCGAGCTGGCGCGTGCGCTGACGCCCGATGTGGCGGTGTTCACCAATCTCTCGCCCGACCATCTGGACCGGCATGGGGGCATGGGCGGCTATTTCGCCGCCAAACGCCGCCTGTTCTCAGAAGGCGGTCCCGACCGCGCCGTGATCGGCGTGGACGAGATCGAAGGCGCGTTTCTAGCCGGTCAACTGGCCGAAGGGCCGGGCGACGACCGGGTGATCCGCGTCTCGGTGGCGCGCAAATTGGCCGGCCCGGGCTGGCAGGTCTTTGCCCGCAAGGGGTTCCTCTCGGAATACCGCAAGGGGCGCCAGGCCGCTTCGATCGACCTGCGCGGCATCAAGGGCCTGCCCGGAACCCACAACCACCAAAACGCGTGCTCGGCCTATGCCGCCTGCCGCGCGCTGGGCCTGGCGCCCAAGTTGATCGAGGACGCGCTGCACAGCTATCCAGGCTTGCCGCACCGCAGCCAGATCATCGCTGAGGCAAACGGTGTGACATTCGTGAATGACTCCAAGGCCACCAATGTCGACAGCGCGGCCAAGGCGCTGGGCGCGTTCAAAAAAATCCGCTGGATCTGCGGCGGGCTTGAGAAAGAGGGGGGTATCGCCGCGCTGAACGACGCGACCGACGAGGTTCTGTGCGCCTATGTGATCGGGCGCGAGGCGGCCGGCTTCGCCATGCAGTTGTCGGTTGAGGCCCGCGTTTGCACCACAATGGCCGAGGCAGTCGAACAGGCCATGCGCGACGCCGCGCCGGGTGAAACCGTGCTGCTGGCGCCCGCGGCGGCCAGTTTCGACCAGTACGACAATTTCGAACAGCGCGGCGACGATTTCGTGGCGCAGGTTCAAAAGCGGCTTTGAACTGTACATTTGCAATGAACCGCCGGTTGGGCCAAATTGAAGTGCTATCAGCTTGACGCACCAGAATTAATGATTTTGTTACCCTAGGAATTCAACACGAGGTTAAGACCATGCTGAACCGCAAGCTTTCAATGATCCTGCCGGCCATCCTGGTGGCAGGGGCCTGCACGAACACAGGCGCGAACTACCAACCCATTGTGGATGGACCCGTCAGCCCGAACTACAACGCAGACCTGGCGCAGTGTCAGGCCGTAGCGCGGCAGCAGGGCACGATCGACAGCAATACCGCTGGGGCGGCGGCCATTGGCGCGGCGGGTGCTGCGGGCACCAAAGCCATCATCGACGACAGCGCAAGCGATCTGGGCCGTGCGGCCGTAGCTGGCGCACTGGTGGGGGCAGGCGCCAGCGCTCTGCAAAACACCCAGAAGCAGGAAGTCATCGTCCGCAACTGCATGCGCGGCCGCGGCTACAACGTCGTAGGCTAAAGGCGACCGGCGATCGCAATTCCGGCGGCGTGGCCCGAGGACCACGCCCACTGGAAATTGTATCCGCCCAGCCATCCGGTGACATCCACCGCTTCACCAATTGCATAGAGGCCGGGGACATCCCTGGCCTCCATCGTTTTGGAAGACAGGCTGTCCGTGTCGATGCCGCCCAGGGTGACCTCGGCGGTGCGGTACCCTTCGGTGCCCGAGGGGGTCAGTGCCCAGTCGCTCAGCGCATCGGTCAGTGCCTGCAGCGCCGCATCCGACTGATCGGCCAGGTTGCCGTGCATCGGGATCTGGGCGCTCAGAAACTCGACCAGGCGGGCGGGCAGGTGGCGCGCGAGTTCGGTTGTCAGGGCCTTGCGGCCCGCGCTTTGCCGCCGTTCGCGAAGCAGGTCGAACAGGGGCAGCTCGGGGATCAGGTTGACCCGGATCGCCTCGCCCTCGCGCCAGTATGAGGACAGTTGCAGCACCGCCGGACCGCTCAGGCCGCGATGGGTGAACAGCAGCGCCTCGTCGAAACTCGTGCGATCGTTCGACAATCGCGCGGGGACGGAAACACCGGACAAGTCTTTGAACCGCCCATCGGGGAAGGTGAACGGCACCAGTGCGGCACGGGTCTCGGTGACGTGCAATCCGAACTGCGCGGCGATGTCATAGGCCAGCCCGGTCGCACCCATCTTGGGGATGGATCTTCCGCCGGTGGCCAACACCACGTTGGCACAGGTCAGGTCATATCGCTTACCCTCGCGCTCGACCACCAGTTCAAAGCCGAATTCGGTCTTGCGCAGACCGCGCAGCGACGTGTGCAACCACAGCTCTGCGCCCGCGCGGTCCATCTCGGCCAGCAGCATGGCGATGATCTGCTTCGATGAGCCGTCGCAGAACAGCTGCCCCAGCGTCTTTTCATGCCATGCGATGCCGTGACGGCCCAAAAGGTCGATGAAGTCCCACTGGGTGTATCGCGCGAGGGCCGATTTGCAGAAATGCGGGTTCTGCGACAGGAAGTTCTGCGGCCCGGCGTAGAGGTTGGTGAAGTTGCACCGCCCCCCGCCCGAGATGCGGATCTTTTCCCCCGGCGCCTTGGCGTGATCGATCAGCAGCACACGCCCGCCGCAATGGGCGGCGCACATCATGCCGGCGGCTCCGGCGCCCAGTATGATCGTGTCAAATCGCATCTCTCGCCCTTGGCGCGGATTGACGCCAATGACAAGAGGAAGAGGCTGGCCTGAGGGGCATTTTCCCTGTAGACTCTCGAACAGATCCCGAAAACGGGACGGTAACGAGGCAGATAGTGGCGGTATCTCATGACTGAGATGGTGTATGGCGCGGTCCAGGACCAGCGCGGTGAACCGATCCTTCCGAAATGGTGGCGGACGATTGACCGCTGGACGATGTCCTGCGTGCTGATCCTTTTTGCGATCGGGCTTCTGTTGGGGCTGGCCTCGTCGCCGCCGTTGGCGCAGCGCAACGGGTTCGATCCGTTTCACTATGTCGAGCGTCAGGCCCTTTTCGGTGTGTTGGCGCTGATCGCGATGATGCTGACCTCGATGATGTCACCCACCTTGGTGCGTCGGTTGGCGGTGCTGGGCTTTCTGGCCTCATTTGTTGCGCTGGCCTTTCTGCCGGTCTTCGGAACCGATTTCGGCAAGGGTGCGGTGCGCTGGTATTCGCTGGGCTTCGCCTCGCTGCAACCGTCCGAGTTTCTGAAGCCGGGCTTCATTGTCGTGGCCGCCTGGCTGCTGGCCGCAGCGCAGGAAATCAATGGCCCGCCGGGGCGGTTGTGGTCGTTTGCGCTGTGTATGTCGATCGTTGGGATGTTGGTGATGCAGCCTGATTTCGGTCAGGCCTGTCTGATCCTGTTCGGCTGGGGCGTGATGTATTTCGTGGCGGGTGCACCGATGTTCCTGCTGCTGGGAATGGCCGGAGCGGTCGTCTTGGGTGGCATGTTCGCCTACGCCAATTCTGAACACTTCGCCCGGCGCATCGATGGTTTCCTGAATCAAGAGGTCGATCCGACGACCCAGTTGGGCTATGCCACCAACGCAATCCGCGAGGGCGGGTTGTTTGGCGTTGGGGTTGGTGAGGGCCAGGTGAAATGGTCGCTGCCCGATGCACATACCGATTTCATCATCGCCGTCGCGGCCGAAGAATACGGCCTGATCCTGGTGCTGATCATCATCGCGCTTTATTCAATCATCGTGGTACGGTCCCTGCTGCGCCTGATGCGCGAGCGTGACATGTTCACCCGGTTGGCAGGCACGGGGCTGGCTTGCATGTTCGGTGTGCAGGCGATGATCAACATGGGCGTCGCGGTGCGCCTGCTGCCGGCCAAGGGCATGACGCTGCCTTTCGTCAGCTACGGCGGCTCGTCGTTGATTGCGGGTGGTATTGCGTTGGGGATGCTTCTGGCGTTCACGCGGTCGCGGCCCCAGGGCGAGCTGGGCGACATTCTGCGCGGACGAGGCTGATGACGAACCCCTATTTGCTGATTGCGGCTGGTGGAACCGGGGGCCACATGTTCCCCGCCCAGGCGCTGGCCGAGGCCATGCTGAACAAGGGTTGGCGCGTGCGCCTGTCCACCGACGCGCGCGGCGCGCGTTATACGGGCGGCTTCCCGCATTCCACCGAGATCGTCGAGGTCTCCTCGGCCACCTTCGCACGCGGCGGGCTGGCGGCCAAGGCGCTGGCCGGCCCGCGGATCGCAGTCGGGGTTGCCGGGATGACGGCCCAGTTGCTGCGCGACAAGCCGGACGTGGTGGTGGGGTTCGGCGGCTATCCGTCGATCCCGGCACTGAGCGCGGCAGTGATGCTGCGTCTGCCCCGCATGATTCACGAACAGAACGGCGTTCTGGGGCGTGTGAACCAGCTGTTCGCCACCCGTGTGGCGCATGTGGCCTGCGGCGTCTGGCCCACCGACCTGCCCGAAGGCGCTCACGGCATCCACACCGGCAACCCGGTCCGTGCTGCCGTTCTGGAACGCGCCGCCGCGCCTTACATCCCGCCCGGAGATTATCCGATGTCGGTGCTGGTAATGGGCGGCAGCCAAGGCGCCCGCATACTCAGCGACGTGGTGCCCGGCGCCATCGCTGCACTGCCTGAGAGCCTGCGCCAGTATATCCGTGTTTCGCACCAGGCGCGCGAAGAGGACGCCGAGCGGGTCACCGCCTTCTACGCCGACCACGGGATTCTGGCCGAGGTCCAACCGTTTTTCCACGACGTCCCCCGCCGCATGTCCGAGGCGCAATTGGTGATCAGCCGTTCGGGCGCCTCCAGCGTGGCTGACATCTCGGTGATCGGGCGGCCCTCGATCCTGATCCCCTTCGCCGCCGCCGCAGGCGATCACCAAACCGCCAATGCGCGCGGGCTGGTGCAGGCGGGCGGTGCGATCATGATCCCCGAAAATGCGCTTGACGTTCCCGCCCTGACCGAGCAAATCGCACTGGTTCTGACCAACCCCGAAGCCGCACAGAAAATGGCCCATGCCGCCCTGTCGGTCGGGGCGCCCGACGCGACCGAGCGTCTGGTGGCCCTTGTCGAACAGCTGGCGCAGAAGGAGACCCCATGAATCCAGCAACCAAACTGCCGCAGGATGTCGGACCGATCCATTTCGTGGGCATCGGCGGCATCGGGATGTCGGGCATCGCCGAAGTGCTGCTGAACCTTGGGTACCAGGTGCAGGGATCCGATCTCAAAGCCTCGAAGATCACCGACCGTCTGGCGTCGTTGGGGGCCGAGATCTTTGTGGGTCAGCAAGCTGAAAACCTCGACAACGCGGCCGTCGTGGTCGTTTCGACCGCGATCAAGCCGGGAAACCCAGAACTGGACGGTGCCCGTGCGCTGGGCCTGCCGGTGGTGCGCCGTGCCGACATGCTGGCTGAGCTGATGCGGCTGAAATCCAACATCGCCATCGCCGGAACCCACGGCAAGACCACGACCACCACGATGATGGCCGAGTTGATGGTGGCGGGCGATTTCGACCCGACCGTCATCAACGGCGGCGTGATCCATGCCTATGGCTCGAACGCGCGGATGGGGCAGGGCGAATGGATGGTGGTCGAGGCCGACGAGTCCGATGGCTCGTTCAACCGGCTGCCCGCGACCATCGCCATCGTCACCAATATCGACCCCGAGCACATGGAGCATTGGGGCGATTTCGACCGGCTGCGCGCGGGCTTTCATGATTTCGTCTCGAACATCCCGTTCTACGGTCTGGCGGTGTGCTGCACCGACCATGCCGAGGTTCAGGCGCTGGTGGGCCGCATCACCGATCGCCGCGTGCGCACCTATGGGTTCAACGCTCAGGCCGACGTGCGTGCAGTCAACCTGACCTACAAGGGCGGCATTGCGCATTTCGACATTCATCTGCAATACGAGGATACCGTGATTGAGGGTTGCACCCTCCCGATGCCGGGCGATCACAACGTCTCGAACGCGCTGTCGGCGGTCGCCGTGGCACGTCATCTGGGCATGAAGACCGCTGAAATCCGCGACGCGCTGGCCAATTTCGGCGGCGTCAACCGCCGCTTTACCAAGGTGGGCGAGGTGAACGGCGTCACCATCATCGACGACTACGGCCACCACCCGGTGGAAATCGCGGCGGTGCTCAAGGCCGCGCGCCAGGCGACCGAAGGCCGCGTGATCGCCGTGCACCAGCCGCACCGCTATTCGCGCCTGTCCAACCTGTTCGACGATTTCTGCGCCTGTTTCAACGATGCCGATGTCGTGGCCATTGCCGAGGTCTTCTCGGCCGGTGAGGACCCGATCGAAGGTGCCAGCCGCGACGATCTGGTGCAGGGCCTGATCCGCCACGGCCACCGCCACGCGCGCGCGCTGCTGGACGAAGGCGACCTGGAGCGTCTGGTCCGCGAACAGGCCCGGCCCGGCGACATGGTCGTCTGCCTGGGCGCGGGCACCATCAGTGCCTGGGCCAACGCGCTGCCTGACCGGTTGAAGGTAAAACAAGCCGTTTGACGTTAGCAGGCATTTGGGTGCACAACTTGCGGATGTGTCGCTGCCCTGGTGCGTGACTCATTTGCGGAGAGAACCATGGATTATTCCGTCATCTTTGCCGCCCTTTGGGTGATCTGCGCCACTGTCGTGGCGCTGTTGCCGATGCGCCTGCAATTCCCGCCGGGCATCGTGCTGCTGATCTGCGCGCCGGTTCTGATCGTCTGGCTGGGTGTGGTACATGGCTGGCTGATCGGAGTGCTGGCTTTTGCCGGGTTCGTATCGATGTTCCGAAACCCCATCCGGTACTACTGGCGCAAATGGTCCGGCCGCGAGGTGGGGCAATGAGCTGGTCGCTTGCGCTTGCAGCCCTGTGGGGCATCGCCGCCAACGTGCTGGCCATGATCCCCAGCAAGGACAACCACTGGACCCGCGCCTATGCGCTGATCGCGGTGGGCATCCCGATCCTGGGTTATGTCACCTATGAAAACGGCCCCTGGGTCGGCCTGTTCGTTTTGGCCGCCGGCATGTCGGTGCTGCGCTGGCCGGTGATCTACCTCGGGCGGTGGCTGCGGCGGCGGATTTGACCCTGCGGCTTGGAACGGGCTTGCCACGCCCCGCCGAATCCGCGATCTAGCCTCAATGACCACTTTGCCAACGCCTCAAGGCCGCCTGACGCCGAACCGACCACTGAACGACCTCACGTGGCTGCGTGTCGGCGGCCCGGCGGATTATCTGTTTCAGCCGGCTGACCTTGAGGATTTGCAGGCCTTTCTGCGCGACCTTCCGGCCGAGGTGCCGGTGTTTCCCATGGGCGTCGGCTCGAACCTGATCGTGCGCGACGGGGGCTTGCGGGCCGTTGTGATCCGGCTGGGGCGCGGCTTCAACGGCATCGCGGTCGACGGCACCACCGTCACCGCGGGGGCAGCCGCGCTGGATGCGCATGTGGCGCGCAAGGCGGCGGATGCGGGGGTGGACCTCACCTTTCTGCGGACGATTCCGGGTTCCATCGGTGGGGCCGTGCGGATGAACGCCGGCTGCTATGGCAGCTACACGGCGGATGTTCTGAAATCGGCTACGATCGTCACCCGGCAGGGCGAGGTGGTCGAGTTGAAACCAGCCGATCTGAACTTCCGCTATCGCCAGTCCGACCTGCCCGAGGGTGCGGTGCTGGTGTCGGCCACGTTCCAGGGCCCGGCGGGTGACCCGGCCGACCTGCACGCCCGGATGGAGGCGCAGCTGAAAAAGCGAGACGAGACCCAGCCCACCAAGGACCGCAGCGCCGGGTCGACCTTCCGCAATCCGGCGGGGTTTTCCTCGACCGGGCGGGCCGATGATGTGCACGACCTGAAGGCCTGGAAGGTGATCGACGACGCCGGAATGCGCGGCGCCCGGCGCGGAGGCGCACAGATGAGCCCCAAGCACTCGAATTTCCTGATCAACACCGGAAACGCCACCGCCGCCGACCTCGAAGGGCTGGGTGAAGAGGTGCGAAAAAAGGTTTACGAAACAAGCGGGATCACGCTAGAGTGGGAAATCATGCGGGTCGGTGATCCGCTGACAGATTAAAGCCCCGACCGTCAGACCAAAACAGGCAAATTCAGGCGACGGATCAAAGGCATAACGAAATACGGACCACCAGATAAGGTCCGGGGACATTGAGGCGCACGAACGTGGGTAGGTCGAGCAGGACAAACCCCAAAGTGGCGGTATTGATGGGTGGCCCCTCGGCGGAGCGCGAGGTGTCTCTCAGCAGCGGGCGCGAATGCGCAGCCGCCCTTGTGGGAGAAGGGATCGAGGTCGTCGAGCTGGACGCCGGTCCCGACCTTTGTGCGCGTTTGCAGGACATCAAGCCCGACGTGGTCTTCAACGCCTTGCATGGCCGCTGGGGCGAGGACGGTTGCGTGCAGGGTCTGCTGGAGTGGCTGCGAATGCCCTACACGCATTCCGGCGTTCTTGCCTCAGCGCTGGCCATGGACAAACAGCGCAGCAAAGAGGTTTTCCGCGCGGCCGGCCTGCCCGTGGCCGACAGCGTGATCGTCCCGAAATCGGACGTGATGGCGGGGCACGTCATGCCCGCGCCATATGTGGTCAAGCCCAACAACGAAGGTTCGAGCGTCGGGATCTATCTGGTGTTCGAAGGCTCGAACGGCCCGCCGCAGCTGTCGGAGGACATGCCCGAACAGGTCATGGTCGAGCAATACGTCGCCGGGCGCGAGTTGACGGTGACCGTGATGGGCGACCGCGCCCTGACCGTGACCGAGATCCTGACCGACGGCTGGTATGACTACGACGCCAAATACAAGCCCGGCGGATCACGCCACGTGCTGCCCGCCGATATCCCGCCGCGGATCTTCGATCTGTGCATGGATTACGCCCTGCGTGCCCATCAAGTTTTGGGCTGCCGGGGCGTCAGCCGTACCGATTACCGCTGGGACGAGGCCCGGGGCGAAAAGGGCCTGTTCCTGCTGGAGACCAACACCCAGCCGGGTATGACCCCCACCTCGCTGGTGCCTGAACAAGCCGCGCATCTGGGCATGACCTTCGGTCAGCTCTGCGCCTGGATGGTCGAGGACGCCTCATGCGACCGCTGACCGCCACTCGTGCGCCGGTGATCCACCGCGCCAAGCCTCTGTCCGGCCCGGATGCCGAGTTCCAGTCTGCGGACGCCGACGCCGAACGTGCAGAGCCCAAATTGCTGTTGCGCGGTGGTAGGTTTTTCCGCCGTGGCAAGGGCCGTGCGGACCCGGCACCGTCGCGGTTCAGTTATCGGTTCCAGCGATGGATGCTGACGCCGGGAATCCGGCTGGGGGTCAAGATAGGTGTGCCGCTCTGCGCGGTCGTGGCAACGGTTGGGCTCTACTTCGCGGCCGAAGAGCGGCGAGAAGCGGTTCGGGCGCAGGTGGACAACCTGATCACGTCGTTCCAAGAGCGTCCTGAATTCATGGTCAAGCTCATGGCTATCGACGGGGCGGGGGCCGGCCTTGCTGATGACATCCGCGAAGTCGTGCCTTTGGACTTCCCGCTCAGCTCCTGGGACCTGGATGTCGAGCAGATCCGGGATACGATCACCGGCTTGGATCCGGTCAAATCGGCAACCGTGCGGATCCGTCCGGGCGGCATTCTGCAGGTCGATGTTGTCGAACGTCAGCCCGTGATCGTCTGGCGCACCCGTGAAGGCATCCAGCTGTTGGACGAAACGGGCACCCACGTGGCCGAGATCGCGGCTCGGACCGAGCGCTCCGATCTTCCGCTGATTGCCGGTCAGGGTGCAGATCAGCATGTGGCCGAGGCACTGGAACTTCTCGCCACCGCGCGCAGCCTGGGCAGCCGGGTGCGCGGTCTGGTCCGCGTCGGCGAGCGGCGCTGGGACCTGGTTCTGGACCGAGGCCAACGGGTCATGCTGCCGACGGAACGTCCGGTGCGCGCGCTCGAGCGTGTACTGGCGGTGAACGAGGTGCAGGACCTTTTGGAACGGGATGTTGCCGTGGTCGATATGCGCATTGGGGCGCGGCCGACCATTCGGATGACAGAAGCCGCCAGCGCAGACTGGTGGAATACAAAAGTGACTATGGGTAACGGGCAGTAATACGATGATGACGGATCTCTATCAGTCTCAACGCGCAATGCGCCAGATGCGCAGACAGGCCATGCAACGCGGTGTCGTTGCGATCCTGGATGTCGGAAGTTCCAAGATCGCCTGTCTTGTGCTGCGGTTTGATGGGTCGGCGCGGCTCAGCGAGGACAACTCGATCGGGTCCATGGCCGGGCAGACCGGGTTCCGGGTGATCGGTGCGGCGACGACCCGATCGCGCGGGGTGCGCTTTGGTGAGATCACGGCCATGCAGGAAACCGAGCGCGCCATCCGCACCGCGCTGCAGGCTGCTCAGAAGATGGCCGATATCAGGGTAGACCATGTGATCGCCTGTTTCTCGGGGGCAAACCCTCGGTCTTATGGGCTGGATGCGCAGGTGGATCTGGACGGTCAGCTGGTGACCGAGGCCGAGATCGGTCGTGTCCTGAACGCTTGCGATGTCCCGGACTATGGGGCAGGGCGCGAGGTGCTGCATGCACAACCTGTGAACTTCGCTCTGGACAACCGATCTGGCTTGATCGACCCGCGGGGGCAGATGGGCCAGACGCTTGCGGTCGACATGCACATGTTGACGGTCGATGCGGTTGCGATTCAGAACATCGTTCGTTGCGTCAAGCGGTGCGACCTGGAATTGGCGGGCATCGCGAATTCGGCCTATGTGTCGGGGATTTCTGCGCTGGTCGAAGACGAACAGGAACTTGGAGCGGCCTGTATCGACATGGGCGGTGGGTCCACCGGCGTTTCGATCTTCATCAAAAAGCACATGATCTATGCTGACAGTGTTCGCATGGGCGGGGATCATGTCACCAGTGACATTTCGATGGGGCTTGGTGTGTCCGCCTCGGTTGCCGAGCGGATCAAGACCTTCAATGGCGGGGTTCACGCCACCGGAGCCGATGACCGCGACATGATCGACATTGGCGGCGACACCGGGGATTGGGAACACGACCGGCGCACCGTCAGCCGTGCCGAGCTGATCGGCATCATGCGTCCGCGCGTCGAGGAAATCCTGGAGGAAGTCCGTGTTCGGCTGGACGCTGCAGGGTTCGAACATATGCCAAGCCAACAGATCGTTCTGACTGGTGGAGCCAGTCAGATCCCCGGTCTGGATGGGCTGGCCAGCCGCATACTGGGTCAGCGGGTGCGTCTGGGCCGACCGCTGCGTGTGCATGGGTTGCCGCAATCCGCGACGGGCCCGGGGTTCTCCTCGGCGGTCGGTCTTGCGCTGTTCGCGGCGCATCCGCAGGACGAATGGTGGGATTTTGAAATCCCGGTCGATACCTACGCAGCACGGCCATTCAAGCGTGCCGTGCGCTGGTTCCGTGACAACTGGTAGGTTCCTGCTCCGGGCTGCGGTGTTTTGCGCAGCCTGGGTTCCGGCTGCGGCTGTCGCGCAGACCCGTATCTCGCCCGAAGCATTCCTGGACGCGGTGGTCGGAAAAACCGTCACGTTCCACGAATTGACCAGCGGTATGCTTGTGGGCACCGAGGAGTTCCTCAGCCCAACCCGCTCGGTCTGGCGGCGAGAGGGCGAGGGCTGTGTCTATGGCCAGATCACGACGCCTGACGGCAAGCTGTGCTTCCTCTACGACACCGAGCCCGGCCCTGTGTGCTGGTGGCCATTCGAGCATGATGGGCGGTTGCTGGTCCGGATCGCGCGGCTGGGGGATGGCGAAATCCAGGAAGTCAGCGGATTTTCGGACGACGGCCTGGATTGTCCTTCCGTTCCCATCAGCTGAAAATTCCGGTTGCGGTGCAGGGATTTATCCCTCAGAATATCAACAAGGCCCGTCAGAGGCTCGTCGGCAGGACCCGAGCAGTCAGCCGCAGTTTGAACAGGATGTCCAGCATCGCACCCGCCAAATCAGGCTGGGCGTTTTCGCGTGTGTGGTGGTCTGTCCGCCCTGAACCGCTAGATTTGCGCAGGCGGGCGAAATGCCGCGAAAAACCGCCTTATTTCTTCCATATTTTGTGGATTCACGCGATTTTTGGCGTGACGTTTGACGTTTGGAAAGGTAGAATCACAAGCGGATAGGCAAGAAAAACACCGCTTTGCGGGATCATAAATACAGGCGGACAGAGCATGACATTGAATCTTTCGATGCCCGGGCACGACGAACTCAAGCCTCGGATTACGGTATTTGGCGTAGGCGGTGCAGGTGGAAACGCCGTCAACAACATGATTGAAAAACAACTCGACGGCGTTGACTTCGTGGTGGCCAACACGGACGCGCAGGCACTGCAGCAAAGCCGCTCTTCGGCTCGGGTGCAGCTGGGCATCAAGGTGACCGAGGGTCTGGGCGCGGGCGCCCGCGCATCGGTCGGTGCCGCCGCCGCCGAAGAGAGCATCGAGCAGATCGTCGATCACCTGGCCGGCGCGCATATGTGCTTCATCACCGCCGGCATGGGCGGGGGCACCGGTACCGGCGCCGCTCCGATCATCGCGCAGGCTGCGCGTGAGCTGGGTGTGCTGACCGTGGGCGTGGTGACCAAGCCGTTCCAGTTCGAGGGCGCCAAGCGCATGCGTCAGGCCGAAGATGGCGTCGAGGCGCTGCAAAAGGTCGTCGACACGCTGATCATCATCCCCAACCAGAACCTGTTCCGTCTGGCCAACGAAAAGACCACGTTCACCGAGGCCTTCTCGATGGCCGATGATGTGCTGTACCAGGGCGTCAAGGGCGTGACTGATCTGATGGTGCGTCCGGGCCTGATCAACCTCGACTTCGCCGACGTCCGCGCGGTGATGGACGAGATGGGCAAGGCCATGATGGGCACGGGCGAGGCCGAGGGCGAAGATCGCGCCATCCAGGCTGCGGAAAAGGCTATCGCCAACCCGCTTCTGGACGAAATCAGCCTCAAGGGCGCCAAGGGCGTGTTGATCAACATCACCGGCAGCCATGACCTGACTCTGTTCGAACTGGACGAGGCCGCCAACCGCATCCGCGAGGAAGTGGACCCCGAGGCCAACATCATCGTCGGCTCGACGCTGGATCCCGAGATGGAAGGCAAGATGCGCGTCTCGGTCGTGGCAACCGGCATCGACGCCAGCGAAAGCGGCTCCGAGGCGCCGGCGCCGCGCCGGTCCATGTCCGCTCCTCTGACCCGTACCGTATCGGCGGAAGAAGAAGCAGCACAGCCGGCTCCGGTCGCGGCGGAAGTTGCTGAACCGGCTCCGCAGCCCGAAGCTCCGCGCGAACCGTCTCTGTTTGAAGCGGCCGAAGAGCCTTCGCACACGACTTTGCAATTCGGTCAAGGCGCGGATGAGGCTGTCGAGGACGATGACGACGGGCTGCCTCCTCCGGCCTATCAGCCACGCAGCGCCGAGTTCGATCCGCAGCCCGAGCCGGTCGAACGCCCGGCGGAAAGCTATCAGCCGCAACAGGTGCCGCATACCCCTGGAACGCCTTCGCCGGCCGCGCTGGAACGGCTGCAGGCGGCTGTTCAGAACGTACCGACTTCGGCCCAGCGTCTGACCGCGTCGCGCCCGCAGGAACCGGCGCCGCAGCGCCAGCCCGCCGCCGAGGAACGGCCGCGGTTCGGGTTCAACCGTTTGATCGACCGGATGACTGGGCATGCCCCGGATACCCCCGCTCAACCGGCCCGGCAACAGCCTGCGATGCGCCAGACTGACGCTACGGCACCCTCGCATGAGGAGGTCGATCCCGAGCAGGAGCGTATCGAAATTCCGGCTTTCCTGCGCCGTCAGGCCAACTGATCGCGGTAACAATATCCACTCACGGGGTCGCCGAAAGGCGGCCCTTTTTCCTTTTGATGCAAACGTTTAAGTGCCAGTAAGCAGGGTTTTGCCGATCTGTTGCAGAACTGTTTCATTCAGTTACAAAGAGTGAGTTGAGCCTTGATGCGCGCTTCCTTAACTGAGGGTGCAACACAGCCGAAAAAGGCTGGACACCGCTCACCGAGGTTCAATTTGCAACAGACGCTCAAATCTTCGATCACGTTCAAAGGCGTGGGCCTGCACAGTGGCAAGCCCGCGACGATGGTTCTGAAACCGGCAGCTGCCGGTCACGGAATCTGGTTCAAGCGGACAGATATCGAACTGGGCAATGCGTTGATCCCGGCCATCTACGATGTGGTCGAAAGAACCCAACTATGCACGCGCCTGGTCAATGACGCCGGCGTTTCGGTGTCGACTGTCGAGCATATCATGGCTGCGCTGGCAGGGTGCGGGATCCACAACGCCCTGATCGAGATTGATGGACCCGAAGTTCCTATCATGGACGGTTCTTCGATCGACTTCGTGCGCGGTATCATCGCCAAGGGCGTCCGCCGTCAGGCCAGCCCGGTTCTGGCGTATGAGGTCCTCAAGCCGGTCGTGGCCGAGCGGGAAGGTGCCCGTGCCTCGATCCGGCCGGCAGACGGTTTGATCATCGAGTTCCACATCGATTTCGAAGACACTGCGATCGGCAGCCAGTCGAAGATCCTGGATATGCGCAACGGGTCGTTTGCAAGGGAACTTTCCGACTGCCGGACCTTCTGCCGCCGAACCGATGTTGAGGCGATGCGCGAAAACGGTCTGGCCTTGGGTGGCACTCTGGAGAATGCGGTTGTTGTTCAAGGGGCCGAAGTACTGACACCGGGTGGCTTCCGTCACCAGGATGAAGCGGTGCGCCACAAAATGCTGGACGCGTTGGGAGACCTGTATCTGGCCGGCGGCCCGATCTTTGGTCACTTCGTCGGCGAGAAATCCGGCCATGCCATGACCAACACATTGCTGCGCAAGCTGTTCGAGACGCCTGGCGCCGTGCGACCGGTGCTGTGTACGCCTGAGCAAGCCGCACAACTTCCCGGGCAGGGGTTGGTCTGGGACGAAATCCCCGAAGTTGCCTGATCCGGCCCGGCCCGGCGACAAATCGGTCGTGGGGCCGATAAGGCGTTTTGCACCGGAATTTTATGTGCTAGACCAAAGCTCAATCCGGGGTTACCCAAAGAGACAAGACGACTAGGATGGGCGGTATGGTTGGCACCAAAGCGGCAGTCAGGCTTGCGGGCGCGATTCTTCTGGCAGCTACTTTGACGGCCTGCGGCAACGCGGGCGGCCTGTTTGGTAACAAGGGCGCTGACAAGTCCCAGAACCTTGAAGGCTTTACGCCCGAGCAGATCTACACCCGTGGCGAATACGAGCTTGCGCAGAATCGTCCCGCAGATGCGGCCTGGTACTTTTCCGAAGTCGAACGGCTTTATCCCTATTCCGACTGGGCCAAGCGGTCACTGATCATGCAGGCTTTCGCGTTCCACTCGGACAAGGAGTATGAAGAAAGCCGCGCCGCCGCGCAGCGGTATATCGACTTCTACCCAACCGACGAAGACGCAGCTTATGCGCAGTACCTTCTGGCGCTCAGCTACTATGACCAGATCGACGAGGTCGGCCGCGACCAGGGTCTGACCTTCCAGGCGTTGCAGGCGCTGCGCACGGTGATCGAGGTCTATCCCGACAGCGAATACGCCACCTCGGCCGTGCTGAAATTCGATCTGGCCTTCGACCATCTGGCGGGCAAGGAAATGGAGATTGGGCGCTATTACCTGCGTCAGGATCACTATACTGCGGCCATCAACCGTTTCCGTGTCGTGGTCGAGGATTTCCAGACCACCAGCCACACAGCCGAGGCGCTGTACCGCTTGGTCGAGGCTTATCTGGCCTTGGGGCTGGTCGACGAGGCTCAATCGGCCGGCGCGATCCTGGGCTACAACTACCAGTCGTCTGAATGGTATGACGCGGCTTACAAGCTGCTGACCTCGCGCGGGCTTGAACTCAAGAGCCGCGGCAACAACTGGCTCAGCACGATCTACCGCCAGACCATCAAGGGCCAGTGGTTGTAATCGCCATGGTCACAGGCTTGGGACGCTGACGACCCGATGCTGCGCGCCCTTGATATTCGCGATATGCTGATCATCGACCGGCTGGAATTGACCTTTCAGCCGGGCTTGAACGCACTGACCGGCGAGACGGGGGCGGGCAAGTCGATCCTGCTCGACTCGCTGGGCTTTGTGCTGGGCTGGCGCGGTCGGGCCGAACTGGTCCGGCAGGGGGCCGCGCAGGGCGAGGTCGTGGCCGAGTTCGAACTGCCCGAGGGCCATCCTGCCCATGCGATCCTGGCCGAGGCTGGTTTGCCCGGCGGGGCAGAGCTGATCCTGCGCCGCGTCAACACCGCCGAGGGGCGCAAGACCGCTTGGGTCAACGACCGCCGCTGCTCGGGCGAGGTGCTGCGGGCGCTGTCGGAAACCTTAGTCGAACTGCACGGCCAGCATGATGACCGCGGCCTGCTGAACCCGCGCGGCCATCGCGCCATGCTGGACGCCTATGCCGGGGCCGAGCCGCAATTGGCCGCCGTGCGCGCCGCCTGGACCGAGATGGCGCGGGCCCGCAAGGCCCTTGCCGAGACCGAGACCGCCGTGGCCGCCGTGCGCAGCGAAGAAGAATTTCTGCGGCATTCCGTGGCCGAACTCGACAAACTTGATCCGCAGCCGGGCGAGGACGCCGAACTCGACGCGCGCCGCCGGATGATGCAGGGGGCCGAGCGCATCCGCGACGACGTGGCCCGCGCCTTTGCCCTGCTGGGCGGTGACGGGGCCGAAGGTGCGATGGCAGATGCCGTGCGCTGGCTGGAAGGCGTCGCCGACCGGGCCGAGGGCCAGCTGGACGAGCCGATCGCCGCCTTGGGGCGCGCCCTTATCGAACTGGGCGAGGCGCAGGACGGCGTGACCGCCTGCCTCGAGGCGCTGGACTTCAACCCTGTCGAGTTGGAGCAGACCGAGGAACGTCTGTTTGCCATCCGCGCACTGGCCCGCAAACATGACGTGGCGCCCGATGACCTGAGCGGTTTCGCCGACACGCTGCGCGCCCGTCTGGGCCAGCTTGAGGCCGGAGACGCCGACCTGGCCGACCGCCGTGTTGCGGTTCAGACCGCGCAGGCCGCCTATGACGCGGCCGCCGAGGCGCTCGGCGCTCTGCGGCGAACGGCGGCCGGCCGGCTGGACGCGGCGGTGATGGCCGAGCTTGCGCCGCTGAAGATGGAGCGTGCGGTGTTCCAAACCCAGATCACGCCCGCCGACCCCGGACCCGAAGGGCAGGACGCCGTGGCCTTTACCGTGGCCACCAACCCGGGCGCGCCGTCGGGTCCGCTGAACAAGATCGCCTCGGGTGGAGAACTCAGCCGCTTTCTGCTGGCGCTCAAGGTGTGCCTGTCGGGCGACGACAGCACCCGCACCATGATCTTTGACGAAATCGACCGCGGGGTGGGTGGCGCCACCGCGGACGCCGTGGGCCGCAGGCTGGCGGCGCTGGCGCAGGGTGGGCAGGTGCTGGTGGTAACCCATTCGCCGCAGGTCGCGGCCCGCGCGGCGCATCACTGGCGGGTTCAGAAACACGTGACCGACGGGCAAACCCTGTCGACCGTCCTGCCGCTGTCCGAACCGGACCGTATCGACGAGATCGCGCGCATGGTTTCGGGCGACGTCATCACGGATGAAGCCCGCGCGGCCGCCCGTTCGTTGTTGCAAGCCTGATGCAGCCAGGCGGCGACACTTGCCTTCAATATCTTGTCAGCCGACTTTTCTACGCGCTCGGCGTGGCTTAGTAAGGGATACCTGTTTATCCACAAAGCCCTATGACACAATCAACCCGAACCGTCCTGCGCACTCAGCTCAACCAGGCCCTGGCCGCGCTCAAGGACGCGTGGCGGGTGCTGCGGCACCGCGGGCCAAGCCAGATCCAGTTCTGGTTCATCGCGCTGGTGATCGGGATCACGGCGGGTTTCATGGCCTTGGGGTTTCGCAAGGGGATCGCGGCCCTGCAAGCGCTGGTCTATCAGACCGACGACATCCTGTTTCTGCACAGCTTTGCCGAGAAACTGCACTGGACCTGGATTTTGGCAATCCCCACGGTTGGAGGGCTGGTCGTCGGGATCATCCTGCACCGTTTTACCGATGACGGGAGAGTTCGGTCTGTCGCCGATGTGATCGAAGGATCCGCGATCAGCGATGGCCGGGTCGAAACCAAAGCCGGGGTCGCGTCGTTTTTCGCCTCGCTGATCACACTCAGCACGGGCGGGTCGACGGGCCGGGAAGGACCTGTCGTGCACATGGCCGGCGTGATTTCGACCTGGGTGTGCCAGCGCATCAATGCGGATGGAATAACCGGCCGCGACCTGCTGGGTTGCGCGGTGGCCGCGGCTGTATCGGCCAGTTTCAACGCCCCGATCGCCGGAGCGCTGTTCGCGCTGGAAGTCGTGTTGCGCCATTTTGCAGTCCACGCATTCGCACCGATCGTGATCGCGTCGGTGGCTGGCACCGTCATCAACCGGCTGGCATATGGCGATGTGACAGAGTTTGTCCTGGATACGCCCGGATCCCTGCAATTCTACGTCGAACTTCCGGCCTTTTTGATCCTTGGGCTGATCTGTGGGCTGGTCTCGCTGTTGCTGATGCGGTCGATCTTTTTTGCCGAAGATTTTGGCAATCACGTGCAGGCGCGCCTGTCGCTGCCGCGCTGGCTGCGACCCGCCGTGTCCGGCGCGATGCTGGGCGTGCTGGCGGTGTGGTTCCCGCATATCATCGGCGTCGGATACGAGACGACCATCCGTGCCCTGACCGGAGATCTGGTGCTGACCACGGCCATCCTGTTTGCCGTGATGAAAACCGTGGCAGTGGCCATTACCATGGGTGGACGTATGGGCGGCGGGGTATTTTCTCCGTCGTTGATGATCGGCGCGCTAACCGGCCTTGCCTTTGGCCTGATCGCCACAGGCCTTCTGCCAAGCGTTTCGGGCACGCATACGCTTTATGCCTTTGCCGGCATGGGTGCTGTCGCGGCGGCGGTTCTGGGCGCTCCGATTTCGACCACGTTGATTGTGTTTGAATTGACCGGAGACTGGCAGATCGGGCTTGCCGTGATGGTCTCGGTGTCGATGTCCACGGCGTTGGCCTCCCGCCTTGTGGACCGGTCCTTCTTCCTGACCCAGCTTGAGCGCCGCGGGGTGCATTTGGCCGCCGGGCCACAGGCTTATTTGCTGGCGATGCTGCGCGCCGGGGCCGTGATGCGACCGCTGGGAGATCCGAATACGGCAAGCAGGGAAGAGGTTCAGGAGATGATTGAGCAGGGTCTGTGCGTCCGGGCCAGCGCAACCCTCGAGGCGGCAATGCCGTATTTCGATCGAGACGGAATCACCTGGCTCCCGGTGGTCGTTCGGGATGACGACGGGGTCGAGAACCCGGTCGGAGCCTTGTACCACGTGGACGCATTGAAGGCGTACAATCGTGCACTGGCCGCAACAGCGGCCGAGGAACACTCATGACGCAGCAGTGGCAGGCGGGCCACTGAGAGTTTCTCTTTGATTTTGACGCCTTGTCAAAAAGTGAGAGCATTCTAGCCTGATGGAAGAATTATCCCTGATAGTCACTTTGATTGAGGTGTGAACATGGCTTTCGAACGGTCTTCTTTGCTGACTGTGGTGGTTGCGGTTTCGATGATTGGTGCTGTCCCCGCGCGGGCGCAGGAGGCTCCGTACGTGACCGGCTTTCTCGGTATCACCGATATGGGCGACTATGATTTTGATTTTTTCCAGACAATTCCTTCGGTCGTGGTTGGCCAAGGCACCATCACAACCGACAATGGAGTAACCTACGGTCTGGCCGTCGGACTACGTGTCGCGCCAAATCTGCGGGCCGAGTTCGAACTTTCATATGCTTCGAATGATACCAAGGAAATCGGTCGCCCGTTTGCTCAGTATGACGGAAGCTTTGATGCGACCTTCGGGATGGCAAACCTTTGGTATGACGTCCCGGTTCAGGGCAGGTTCAAGCCCTATGTTGGGGGCGGGCTCGGGTTTGCGCGCGTGTCCCATGACGGTCAGTCTGGTGCTGGCGTCACATTGGTCGATGACAGCGACACCGCCATTGCGGGGCAATTGGGGTTTGGCGGACGCTTTCAGGTAGGGGAACGCGGGAACATTGACATCGGGTACCGCTACAAGACGACCGGCGATCTTGATTTCACCACGACCCAAGTGTTCATCCCGACAGATCTCGCGAATGGCCGCTACTCTTCGCACTCGCTCATTGTCGGATACAGCTACAGTTTCTGACAGACGTAGTTGAGGGCCAGGTTTGTCCAGCCCTCAAATCTGTTCGACCTTCACCGACTCCAGCGGGTAGAACGCAAGGTAGCCCTTGATTTGGGCAACGGCGGGTATCGGATCTTCATAGCTCCAGACCGCGTTCTGCGTCACGCTCGACTTGTTGACGATCGAGTAATGCGTGGCATCGCCTTTGTGCGGGCAATGGGTCAACTTTTCGGTCTTGTCCAGAAAGGCCATCGCGATGTCTGCACGCGGAAAGTAGATGACGGGGGCCAGATCGCCTTCCAACAGTTCCAGGGCGTTGGTCGTCTCGCCCAGAATCGCGCCACCGGACCTGACGCACCACTTGCCAGGTGCTTTGCGGATCTTGATGTAATCTGTCATGTCTGCTCCTTCCCTCGTCGTCGCGGCCTCGTTGTGGTCAGGCCTTCGCCTATGCCCATAGTATGTGACAAACGGGTGTCACAAGGGCGCGGTTGCGGCATCCAACCACAGTTGCGCGGCATGTGACAGTCTTGGCCGGACTTTTTCCGCCACGTCCCGGTGATACGCGTTCAACCAATCACGCTCGGCAGTGGTCAGCATGTCGACGACGATCAGGCGTCGATCGATGGGGACATATGTCAGTGTCCGCCAGCACAGCATCGCGCGCTCGGGGTCTGCGCCGGGCAGGGCGGGGGCCTCCTCAACAACCAGCAGGTTCTCAATCCGAATGCCGAAGGCACCTTCGCGGTAGTAACCCGGTTCGTTCGACAGGATCATCCCGGGCTCGAGCGGAACGTGGCTGACCCGCGCCAGGCGCTGTGGCCCTTCGTGAACGCTCAGGTATGCGCCGACACCGTGGCCGACGCCGTGATTGAAATCCTGGCCCGCGGCCCACAAAGGTGCCCGGGCGATGCACTCGATGTCTCGACCGGCCAGACCAACGGGCCAGCGCAGTTTCGACATCGCGATCATTCCCTTCAGAACCCGGGTAAAGCAGGTTTTTTCCTCGTCTCCCACCGTGCCGATGGGGATCGTCCGGGTGATGTCCGTGGTACCATCCAGATACTGCCCGCCGCTGTCCAGAACCAGAATATGACCGTCCTCAAGCCGGCTGTCGGTTTCTTCGGTCACTCTGTAGTGCATGATGGCGCCGTTTGGCCCGGTGCCCGCAATGGTGTCGAACGAGATATCCTGCAACGCATTGTCGCGCCGCCGGTTCTCCTCCAACCGTGTGACGACCTGCGTTTCAGTCACGCTGCCGGGGGGTTGGGCATCCAGCCAGCACAGTGTTTCGATGACGGCGGCGGCGTCACGAAGATGCGCGGCGGCGCTGCCGGCAATTTCGGCTTCGTTCTTGCAGGCCTTGGGGCGGGCGCAGGGATCGCCACCGTCCACAGCCCGGTCGCCAAGCACATCGGCAACGGCTTGCGGCAGAGTTCCCATGTCCACTTGCACCGCGCCCTCAAGCGCCGCAACAGCGTTCAGGAACGCGTCGGGTTCGTGGATCGAAACGCGCGACCCCAGATGCTCGTCCATCCCCTTCAGCTTTTTTGCGGCCATGAACAGGTCCACGTGCCCGTCGGCCTGCAAAATCGCAAACCCATGCGCAACCGGGTTATATGGGATGTCTGACCCGCGGATATTCAGCAGCCACATGATCGAATCCGGCAACGTGATGACGGCAGCCGACCTCCCGTTCTGAGCCAGCGCCAAAGCCAGCCGCGAGACCTTGCTTTCGGCGCTTTCGCCTGCAAATTCCAGCGGGTGCACCTTGACCGGGTTCATTGGCGGTGGTGGCTGGTCGGACCAGATGCGGTCCACAAGATTGTCTGACGCAACCAACTCTATCCCGCTATTCTGCAGCTCGGCCCGGGTTGCGGTGATCTGTCCGGCGGAATGCAGCCAGGGATCGAACGCCACTTTCCCTCCATCGGGCAATTGCTGCTTCAACCACGCCGCAAGGCTTACGTCCGGCCATGGTACCGGCGTGAAATCGGATGCCACCTGCGCCTTGACCTGAGTGCGATACCGTCCGTCCACAAATACGCCGGCCACGTTTCGCAGCGCTGCGCAGAACCCGGCAGAACCAGTGAATCCGGTCAGCCATGCCAGCCGCCCGTCGCGGGCGGCCACATATTCGCCCTGATGCGCGTCGGCACGCGGGACGATGAAGCCATCCTGTCCTTCGCGCTCCAATTCTTTGCGCAGCGCCGCCAAACGTGGCGGCCCCTGTTCGGGTCGCGCCGTGACTTCGAAAGACTGGAACATCTGCATCTCCTTCGGCTCACTACAGGTCTTGATCGCCTGCCTTCACCTTTCTTTTAAATGCTCTCGCTGGAGGCAAGACCGGCCTCATCCGGCCTTTTTCATGCCCATCACGCGGGCCCGCGCGCGCGGGTCGCTGTCGAACAGCGCGGCCAATTGCTCGGTTATCGCTCCTGCCAGCTGTTCGACATCGGTAATCGTGACCGCGCGATCATAATAGCGGGTGACGTCGTGGCCGATGCCGATGGCCAGCAACTCGACCATCTTGCGCTTTTCGACCATGGCGATGACATCGCGCAGATGCTTCTCAAGGTAGTTGGCGGGGTTCACGCTGAGTGTTGAATCATCGACCGGAGCGCCATCCGAGATCACCATCAGGATCTTGCGCTGTTCACGACGCGCCAACATCCGGCGGTGGGCCCATTCCAGCGCCTCGCCGTCAATGTTTTCCTTCAGCAGGCCTTCTTTCATCATCAGGCCAAGGTTGGGCCGTGCGCGGCGCCAAGGCGCGTCGGCGCCCTTGTAGACGATGTGGCGCAGGTCATTCAGGCGGCCGGGTTGCTGCGGTCTGCCGTCGTTGAGCCACGCCTCACGCGCTTGTCCACCCTTCCATGCCCGCGTCGTGAAGCCCAAGATCTCGACCTTCACGTTGCACCGTTCCAGCGTGCGGGCCAAAACATCGGCGCAGATCGCTGCAATGGAAATCGGCCGTCCACGCATCGAGCCCGAATTGTCCAGCAACAGTGTCACCACGGTGTCGCGGAACTCGGTATCCTTCTCGACCTTGAAGCTGAGCGGTGTCGTGGGGTTGGCCACCACCCGCGCCAGCCGACCGGCATCCAGAATGCCCTCTTCGCGGTCAAACTCCCAACTGCGGTTCTGCTGTGCCTGAAGGCGGCGCTGCAGCTTGTTGGCCAAGCGGCTTACAGCGCCCTTCAGCGGCTCGAGCTGCTGATCAAGATAGGCCCGCAGCCGTTCCAGTTCGGCGGGTTCGGCAAGGTCCTCGGCCGCAATCTCTTCGTCATGCGTGTTCAGATAGACCATGTAGTCCGGATCGGCCTCAGATGCGGGCGGTGGGGCGGGCGGCTCCAAAGGCGCTTCGCCCTCGGGCATCTCGGCTTCTTCACCCATCTCGTCATCGGCCATCTCGTCCATCGAGACCTGCGCCTGAGACTGATCCTGTTGCTCTTCCTGAGTTTGCTCGGGCGTCGCGTCGGCGTCCTGTTCGTCTTGGTCGTCCTGGCCGGTGCTGTCCGGATCGGGCTGTTCTTCGGCGTCTTCCTCGGCCTGATCTTCCTGATCTTCGTCCAGTTCGTCCGGGTCGTCACCCAACTGGTCGCCATAGCCCAGATCCTTGATCATCTGGCGGGCGAATTTGGCGAATTCGGCCTGATCCGAGAGCACCTCGTCGAGATTCTCCAACACACCGCCGGCCTGTTCTTCGATGAACCCGCGCCACAGGTTCATGACGTTCTCGGCTGCAGCGGGCAGATCACGCCCCGTTGCCAGATGACGGATCAGATAACCCGCCGCCACCGCAAGCGGTGCCTCGGAGGGTTGCTTGCATTGGTCATAGCCGCGCCGCAACGCCTCGTGGCCGATCTTGACGTCAATGTTCGAAGCCGTGCCGGGCATGTCCCGGGCGCCCATCGCTTCGCACCGGGCGGTTTCCATCGCTTCATAGAGGTCGCGCGCCATATCTCCCGGAGGCGCATATCGTGCATGCGTCGCATCGTCATGGTAGCGCCGGTTCAGCGCCAAGGCATCTGCGGTGCCCCGCGCCAAAAGAACCTCTTCGCGTGTCATACGACGTGACACCTGCGGCAGGCGCATCGAATCTCCGGACAGGCCCGACGGGTCGACGGAATAGCTTACCGACAACTCGGGATCATCGGCCATGACCTTGGTCGCCTCGGCCAGAGCCTTCTTGAACGGATCAGCAGGGTTGTCGTTCTTCTGCGCCATATCTATCAGCCCTCACTCACGCCCTTAGGCCCGACGCCCGGTTGAAGTGACCGGACCCCGTCTTCATCTGGCCCCCGATGTCCCCGCCGGGGGCGTTGCGCCCGATCTGGGCGCAATCGATGCCATCAACCTAGGCTCACGCTGGCCGCGCTTTCCGGCAGTTCTTCATCAAAACAACGCTGATAGAACTCGGCAACGGTCTGCCGTTCCAGCTCGTCGCATTTGTTCAGGAAAGACAGGCGGAAGGCGTAGCCCACGTCGCGGAAGATCTCGGCGTTCTGCGCCCAGTTGATAACGGTACGCGGGCTCATCACGGTCGACAGATCGCCGTTCATGAACGCCGTCCGGGTCAGGTCGGCAACGGTGACCATCTGGCTGACGGTCTTGCGGCCTTTTTCGGTGTTGTAATGCGGCGCCTTGGACAGAACGATCATGACCTCGGCGTCGTGGCTGAGATAGTTCAGCGTCGCCACCAGCGACCAGCGGTCCATCTGGGCCTGGTTGATCTGCTGAACGCCATGATACAGGCCGGTGGTGTCACCCAGGCCGACGGTGTTGGCGGTCGCGAACAGGCGGAAATAGGGGTTCGGCGTGATGATCTCGTTCTGGTCCAGCAAGGTCAGCTTGCCGTCATGCTCCAGAACCCGCTGGATCACGAACATCACGTCGGCGCGGCCTGCATCGTATTCGTCGAACACGATGGCCACAGGGTTGCGCAGCGCCCAGGGCAGGATGCCCTCGTGGAATTCAGTCACCTGTTTGCCATCACGCAGCTTGATCGCATCCTTGCCGATCAGGTCGATCCGGCTGATGTGGCTGTCCAGATTGACGCGCACGGCAGGCCAGTTCAGTCGCGCAGCGACCTGCTCAATATGGGTCGATTTACCGGTGCCGTGATAGCCCTGGATCATCACCCGGCGGTTGTGGGTGAACCCGGCCAGAATTGCCAGCGTGGTTTCGGGATCAAACTTGTAGGTAGGGTCGATTGCCGGAACGCGGTCGCTGCTTTCGGCGAACCCTTTGACGGACATATTGCTGTCGATCCCGAACACGTCACGGACCGAGATCTCTTCGGTGGGTTTTGCGTTGATATCGGTCGATCCGTCAGCCATTCGCCTTGTCCTTATCCTTTGGCCCGTTTTGCCGGGTTTGAACCCGTGTGTGGTGCAACATATTGCAGGCAAGGGCAAGGGAAAGCCGTTCGCGCCGTTGCGTAGTCCGGTGTTTCTTTGAAACTGGCTGTATACAGGGGCGTTCGGTGGCGGGTGGGAACGAAAACTGGAAGCTGGCACCATGCGGTTCCCCGGATCATCCAAGTGTGCACCGGCGTAGTAGGGGGCGGATGTAAGAAACAAACACCCGCCGACAACCCGGATTGGTGGGGGGGTCGGCGCAAGACAACTCCAAAAACCGGCCAAACAGGCTGACACTAGGCAAAACAAATTCAAACAATATAATGCCTTCAGTTCTTGGTTTGAGCGGGACGCGCGCCGTCATGCAAATCGCCGCCGGTGTGGCGGTGCACTAGGGCGCAACCCGTCAGGTGTTTGCATGGTTTCGACCCCAATTGATCCGGTTGACGCGGTCCTTCTGACCATATCAGGGGACACATCCGGCACGGTGACGGGCGAGCCCCCCTTGCCGGCGACTGGCGAGCTTGACGGAACAATTGGTGTCCCAGGCCCTGGATGGACGCCATTTGCCACTTTTTGGGAGATTTCGACGCCGCCGCAGTTCGGCACGGCGTCGATCACGCTGGTCAGTGGGCAATGGACCTATGAGGTGGACCCCGCCTACTACGACAGCCTCGATCCCGGCACGTATACCGACACCTTTGTCGTTCGCGGCGTTGGCACCGCGTTCAACCCGGGTGGGGAACTGCGCGGTGGCGAGGCGTTTCAGACCATCACCATCGAGATCGAGGTCGTCTGCTTTGCCTTGGGTACACTGATTGAAACCCCATCCGGGCCAGTGCCGGTGGATCGGTTGGAACCCGGAGATCTGGTTCTGACCATGGATCGGGGGGCGCAGCCGGTTCGATGGGCGGAATCCGCGCGTATTTCAGCGGATCAACTGGACCAGAGCCAGCATCTCTGCCCGATCGAAATCGCGCCGGGGGCGCTTGGGCCGAACCGACCATCCAGACCACTTCGGGTATCTCCACAGCATCGTATGTTGCTGGACGGCCCGCTTGTGGAATTGTTGTTCGGCGAGTCCGAGGCCTTGGTTGCGGCTTGCCACCTGGTCGGCCTGCCCGGAATTCGCTGGGTCCGTCCGAGTGATGGCGTGACCTATGTGCATGTCCTGTTGGACCGTCACGAAATTCTGTTCGCAGAAGGTGCCCCCGCTGAAAGCCTGTTTCTGGGAGAAGAGGCGCTGACGACGCTCAGCTCGGACGGGTTGCAGGAGTTGGCCGACATTTTCGGGGACCAACTGAACGCTCTGGTCGATGGGTTCCCGAACCTCGCGCGCCGGGCGCTCAAACGGTTCGAGGTGCAGGTCTTCCTGTCCGAATATGCCCAGTTAACGGACAGGTCCGCCGCCGCGGCCGAACTTACTTGAAGTTCCTGCTGTCCTTGATCTGATCCCAGGCCCAGACGACTTCCTGCAGCTGTTCTTCCTGGCTGCGGTCGCCGCCGTTCATGTCCGGGTGCAGCACCTTGATCAGCTTTTTGTAGGCTTTGCGAACTTCGGCCTTGGTCCAAGTGTCCTTTGCTTCGAGGATTTCGATCGCACGACGCTCAGTAGGCGGCAGGCGACGGCCTGTTGCGGCTCGACCGGGGTTCTTGGTTGCGTTTTCGCCCAGAACCTGATGCGGATCTTCGATGCCAAGCCGGGCCCAGGCCCGCGCCTCGGGGTCGCCCATGGGCTTGGTTTCGCGTTCCCACACTTTGTCTTTCGACCGTTGGGCGTTCAACTCGGCCTCGGTGGTGCCGTCGAAGAAATTCCACTTCTGATTATATTCGCGCACGTGCTGCTGGCAGAACCAGAAAAAGTCGTCCAGCACATCCGGTGCCTTGGGCGCGCGGAACTTGCCGGCTTCCTGGCATCCTTCGTGGTCACAAACCCGGGTCGAGGTCTCGGACGCGCCCGACATGCCCCGACGCCCGCGCGGGTTTTTCTTCTTGGCGCTGGACACCGACATGTCGAATCCGAAGGGATCTGATTTCACCATATGCTCATCCTCATGAACGCGTCTTTTCGACTCGGAGGCAGCAGTTTAATCTAAGTGATCGAAAGTAGAAGAGGGGCGCGGCAAAATAATTGCCGCTGAGCGTAAAAATGACCGTGACCGACGAAATCCGCCAGCGACTGCAGGCCGAGTTCAACCCGCGTGAGCTGGAAGTCGTGGACGACAGTGAACGCCATCGCGGCCACGCAGGGTTTCAGGAAGGCGGCGAAAGCCACTTCAACGTCCGAATTCGCGCTGCCGCGTTTCAGGGGCAGTCCCGCGTTGCGCGTCACAGGGCCGTTCACAAGGCCCTGGGCGACATCGTTCCGCGCATCCACGCCCTGGCTTTGGACATCGGTGACTGAAGCCTTTCGCCCGACGTTGTCGATTATTGTCGGCTTTTTTCAATAATCTGCTATGTTTCCCGTGATTTGCGCGGAGGAAACTATGGAACAGATGAGCCACGCCGTTCGTACGGTGCTGTCAAAATACGCAACCTTTCAGGGGCGCGCGCCGCGCTCCGAGTTCTGGTGGTGGGTGTTGGCGCTCTTTTTGGTGCTGGTTGTCACACAATTGATCGACGGTGCGGTGGTGGCGCCTTTGCTGGGCTTCGATGCCTTCGCTTCGGAAGCCGGTCAACCGCTGTCGTGGCTAGTCTCGTTGGGCGTGATCGTGCCGAACATCGCGGTGGGTGTGCGCCGTCTGCATGACACCGGGCGGTCCGGTTGGTGGATCCTGATCGGTTTGATTCCGCTGATCGGTACGCTGATCCTTCTGTATTTCTACATTCAACCCAGCGAGCAGGCCGAAAACGCCTACGGTGCCGCGCCGGCCTGACGCGGCCTTCGCCTAGCTGTCGGGCTTTTCTTTTTCGTCCTCGGCATCCGCTTTGGGGGCATCTTCTGACTTGGCCGGCTTCAGCGTCAGCGGCGGGTCGTCATGGTCCTGCGCGATGCGGGCCGGAGCCTCGACTTGACCGGCCGCAGCCGCATCGTCCGGGCCAGGAACCGGTCGTGCCAGTGGAGTGTCATCCTCTTCTGGCGGGGTCAGGAGTGCGGCGACGTCGTCGTTGGCGACTTCGGTTTCGACCGCACGGCGAAACACCAGAACATTGCGCCAGTTTTCCGCGGTTCCGGTAAGGCCGACCCGCTCCTCGCTGGGCAGCAGCTCGGCGCGCTGGTACTCCCAGCCTTTCGCACCCAACTCGTTCAGCAATTGCTCGATGGTGACGGCAAACCGGCCCTCGGGTGTTTTGACCCCTTTGGCTTTGGTGCCTTTCTTGGGGGCCGGGACGACCTTGTATTCGTAACGCTGCATCAATGGTTCCTGAACTGGTGTTGGCGGGCAATGTATCGTTCCGTCCGGGACGGGGAACAGAAAACTTCGCGCCCCGGCGAATTTCAGCCTCGACTGTTGCTTTCCCCCTGCGTCGCCTTTGAGGCGATCTTCAGGCACAGCTCGGTCGCCACCGCCATGTCCTGGACCGAGATCCACTCCAGCGGCCCGTGGATGCATTGCATCCCGGTAAAGATGTTGGGGCAGGGGGTGCCGAACTCGGTCAGGCGCGACCCGTCCGTGCCGCCGCGGATCGGAACCGAGACCGGCTCGATCCCCATGTCGCGGCAGGCCTCGCGCGCCAGATCCACCGGTGTCATGTCCTTTTCCAGCCAATAGCGCATGTTGCGGTACTGGTGGCTGATCTCGACGCTGATCTTGGCGCGCGGTTCGCTGGCCTGCACCGCGTCGCAGACCTTGCGCACCAGTTCGCCCTTGGCTTCCAGCCCGTCCATCTCGAAATCGCGCAGGATCAGCTTGATCTCCATCTCGGACGAGCCGCCGTTCAGATCGGTCACATGGATGAACCCTTCGCGCCCGTCGGTGACTTCGGGGGTCATGGTGGCCTGCGGCAGCGTCTGCACGATCTTGGCGGCCAGGTGGGTCGCGTTCACCATCTTGTCCTTGGCCAAGCCCGGGTGAATCGAAACGCCCTCGATCCTGATCACTGCCCGGTCGGCCGAGAAGCTTTCATATTCGATCTCGCCCAGTTGCTGACCATCCAGCGTATAGGCGAAGTCGGCGCCCAGATCCTTGGGAAGCGCCTCGGTTACGCCCCGGCCGATTTCCTCGTCGGGGGTAAAGGCGATGCGGATCGGTCCATGCGCGATCGTCCGATCGGCCAGCAGGTGTCTGGCCATCGTCATGATGATCGACACGCCCGCCTTGTCGTCGCCGCCCAGCAGCGTGGCGCCCGAGGCGGTGATCAGGTCGTCACCGACCTTGCTGGCCAGATAGGGATGCTCGGCCGGGGACAGCACCAGTGACGGATCGTCGGGAAAGGTAATGTCGCCGCCATTGTAGCCTTTGATGACTCTCGGTTTGACCCCGGTCGCGTTGAACTGCGGTGCAGTGTCCACATGGGCCAGAAAGCCGATAGTCGGCCCCGGCGCGGTGCCCGGAATGGTGGCCAGAACGACGCCATAGTCCGTCATGGTCACATCCTGCGCGCCCATTTCGGTCAGTTCCTGCCGCAGCAGGTTCAGCATGTCGTATTGGATTTCCGTGCTGGGGGTGGTGGGTGAGTTTTCGTCGCTCTGGCTGTCGATAGCAGCGTAGCGAACCAGCCGGTCCTCCAGCTCCTGGTCAAATCTGTTCTGCATGGCACCTTACCTCTCTGGCCAAGACAAAGGCCGCAACCGGCCGCCCGAGTCAAGCGCCGCCTCGAGCCTGGAAGGCGTCAAGAACTCCGGGTAAAACTTTGAGCAACCGGGCAAACCCGGCTGCCGGGCCTGTACAAATGGAAAGACCTTATTGGCCCAGCTTCTGCGCAACCAACTGGTTGACCGCCTTGGGGTTGGCCTTGCCGCCGGTGGCCTTCATCACCTGTCCGACGAACCAGCCGGCCAGCTTTGGGTTCACCTTGGCCTTCTCGACTTGGGCCGGGTTGGCAGCGATGATCTCGTCCAAAGCAGCCTCGATGGCACCGGTGTCGGTCACCTGCTTCATGCCGCGCTCTTCGACGATCTGCGCCGGGTCGCCGCCTTCGGTATAGACGATCTCGAACAGGTCCTTGGCGATCTTGCCCGAGATGGCGTCCGAGGCGATCAGGTCGATGATCTCACCCAGCTGCGCGGGCGAAACCGGCGAGTCGGTGATGTCGCGGTCGTCTTTCTTCAGGCGGCCGAACAGCTCGTTGATGACCCAGTTCGCGGCCAGCTTGCCGTTGCGACCCTTGGCGACCTCTTCGAAGTACACGGCCGATTCAACCTCGGCGGTCAGCACCGAGGCGTCATAGTCGGTCAGGCCAAAATCGTTGATGAAACGGGCCTTTTTCTCGTCCGGCAGCTCGGGCAGCTTGGCGGCGATGTCATCGACCCAAGCCTGCTCGATCTCAAGCGGCAGCAGGTCGGGGTCCGGGAAATAGCGATAGTCGTGCGCCTCTTCCTTGGACCGCATCGAGCGCGTTTCGCCCTTGTCGGGGTCATACAGGCGGGTCTCCTGCTCGACCTTGCCGCCGGCCTCGACGATGGCGATCTGGCGACGCGCCTCGACCTCGATGGCCTGCTGGATGAAACGCATCGAGTTCATATTCTTGATCTCGCAACGCGTGCCCAAGTGCGAAAAGTCCTGCGTTTCCATGTATTTCTCATAGTCGCCCGGACGGCAGATCGACACGTTCACGTCGGCCCGCAGATTGCCGTTCTGCATGTTGCCGTCGCAGGTGCCCAGATAACGCATGATCTGGCGCAGCTTGGCGATGTAGGCGGCGGCCTCTTCCGGGCCGCGGATGTCGGGGCGGCTGACGATCTCCATCAGGCAAACGCCGGTGCGGTTCAGGTCGACGAAGGACATGTTCGGATCCATGTCGTGGATCGATTTGCCTGCGTCCTGTTCCATGTGGATACGCTCGATGCGCACCATGCGCGCGGTGCCGTCGCCCAGTTCCACCAGAACTTCGCCTTCGCCCACGATCGGGTGATACAGCTGGGAAATCTGGTAGCCCTGTGGCAGGTCGGGATAGAAATAGTTCTTGCGGTCAAAGGCCGATTTCAGGTTGATCTGCGCTTTCAGGCCAAGACCCGTGCGCACTGCCTGTTCCACGCAGAATTCGTTGATCACCGGCAGCATGCCCGGCATGGCCGCATCCACGAAAGACACGTTCGAGTTCGGCTCGGCCCCGAATTTGGTCGATGCCCCCGAGAACAGCTTGGCATTGGACGAGACCTGCGCGTGCACCTCCATCCCGATCACCAGTTCCCAGTCGTGCTTGGCACCGGCGATGGTCTTGGGTTTGGGCAGTTCATAGGTCAAGTCGAGCATGGCGCGCCTCATTTCCGCAGAAGTTCAGGCATGGGTATTATGCCCGGCAAGGCCAAGGGGCAAGGGGCAAAGGGCGCCGAGACGCAATTCTCAGTGGCTGGTCAGTTGCAGACCTGAAGGCGTGAAGGTCACGTCGGTCCCGTTGCGCAATTCCTCGCGGAACAGATCACCGATGGCGCGCAAAGCGTCACGCTGTCCACGTGCCGCGAACCGCTCGGGTGAGTTGACGCGGACCGAGTTGTTGAACCCGTTGGCCGCGTGAGCCCAGATGAGCGGGTGCAGTTCGGTCAAATGATCGCGGATCAGCCATTGGGCGGCCTCCCGGATCTGGCACCGGACCAGATCGGCCTTGTCGTCCAGACCGAACCCATTCTGCACCGTGATCGCGCAATATGAGGCCAGCAGGTTGATCGTTTGCTGGTCCGGCATCCGTTGCACAATGTCGCGCAGACCTTCCAGAAAATACTCGACGTCCAGCCGCGCGCAGGCTTGTTCATCCAAGGCAATTGCGTCGAACTGAACCCACGTGTATCCGCCGGCACCCCACGTGTCGCGCGTGTTCGCGGCATTGCGCAGGGCCTGCACCTCAAGCTCTTCATAGCTGCCGAACCATCGCGGCAGCAGGTGGCTGCCCATCGCGCGCATGTGTCGATGGTTTCGCGGATCCAGAGAAATAAGGCGTTCGTACTGATCCGCCACCCGGGCCCGCTGGGTGCGCTGACCAGCCAGCAGGGCACAGTCGGCGGCGGCGACCACAGGGCTGTCCGGCAGCGCCTTGCGGCACTCGGGCAGGATGGCTGCAGCCCGGTCAAAATGTGCAGCACAGCGTGAACGATGCAGCGGCGGTAGCGCCGCGTCCAGAGCCGTGCCACGCCACGCCCATGCCAGATCGATGTGGGCCAGAGCGACGATGAGAGCAATCATCGGATCATCGGGATGATCCTGTTTCACACCCTCAAGCTCGGAAATACCGCCAAGCAGGTCGTACTCGGCGATCGCACCGCCGTCGGACAGCGCGTGTTCGGCGGCCAGGACAACATCCGATCGCGCGCCAAATGCCAGAAGATCGGCGATGGGCAGCCCGTCCGGGGCTGTTGTCCGCGCTTGGTCCGCGGCCCGGATCTCGGCTGACAGTTCGGCCCAACGATCCTGCCGAGCAAGATGGCGCCCGCGTTCGATCATGTCCCGCCCGATCAGGTCAGCCGCACCCAGTTCCGCAACGGGAATATTGAGACGCCCGACATCTTCCAGACAGCGGGAACCCGCGTCCGAAACCGGAGCCACGTGAGTTGATATGGGATTGATACGGGCAAGACCTGCCCAGAACGACCGGAACATCGAAAACACTCGAAACTGTACAAACTTGTTAACTAGCGATGAATTCTGAACCGGAATTGTGACCAGTTCAAGGATTCTAACATTAAACTTTCTGCTTCAATGGATCGGACAGGATCAATCTACGCGGATTCCGTGAATCGTTTCAGAAAACCGTGAAATGGTGCCGATCAACCCGGAAGCCGGCTTGTTGCAGCGCCTGTTCCAGCTGTTTGTGCGGCGGTAGGGACTCGTCCGGCAGGCGCAACCGCTTGCCGCTGGTCAACACAATCGACACGCGCACGGAAAAATCCCAGCGCGTGTCGAAGCGGAAGAAGTCGATCTCGGTCAGGTCGATCTCGCCCTGCCGCGCGCCCGAATGCCAGCTCAGTTTGGCCGGGTCCAGGTCCAGCCCGGCATCGGTGTCGCGCAGCACGTCCCACAACGTGGGCAGGGTGCCCAGCGCCAGCAACCCGATCAGCCACCAGGCCGCGTCGAAAACCAGAACAAGTGCCAGCAGCCCCGCATAGGCAGCGGCCAGGATGGCGATGCTGCGGGGCGACCGGTTGTGTCGGGTAAAGCGAAACCCGGAGCCCTCGGGCGCCGTCATGCCCCGAGGATGCGCGAGATCATCTCGGTCGTGTCGCGCGACAGGTTCGGGGTTTCGGCGATGCGGGTCAGTTGGGCGCGGATCAGGTCCTGACGGTCGGCGTCATAGCGTTTCCAGGTCTGGAATGCGGTGCACATGCGCGCGGTGGTCTGCGGGTTGACCGGGTCCAACCGGATCAGCCAGTCGGCCAGCAGGGCGTAGGCCTCGCCGCTGGCGTGGTGGAACCCGGCATGGTTCATTGCCAGCCCACCCATCAGCGCACGGAACCGGTTGGGGTTCTTCCAGTTGAAATCCGGATGCTCGGACAGGGCGCGGGCGATCCGCGGCGCATCGTCCGGGGCGGCCAGCGAGGCCTGAAGCCCGAACCATTTGTCCAACACCAGCCGGTCATGGCGCCATTGGTCGTAGAATGCCGCCAGTTCCGCCTGACCTTTGCCAGCACGCAGCAGGCAGGACAAAGCGCTAAGCTGCAGGGTCATGTTGTCGGCCTTGGCATAGACTTCGGCCGCCATGGCACCGCCGTCCAGCCGGGTGGTCAGGGCCAGCGCGGCGCTGCCCAGGGCGCGCTTGCCCGCCTGTTCGGCCTCGGGCGAATAAGGGCCATCGACCAGCGCCTCGGAGTGCAGGCGGGGCGGCAGGTCCTGCATGTGCTGAGCGGTGGCCTGGCGCAGAGTCTCGACCGCGCGCCAGATCGCCATCGGGTCGGGCGTTTCGCCCTGTTCGTGCAGCGCGGCGGCCAGTTCCGATTGGGTCGGCAGGCCCAGCATCAGCGCGCGATAGGCCGGGTCCAGATCGGCGTCGCGCAGAACGGCCAGCAGACCGTCCAGGTATTCGGCATCGGGGGCCGCGTCCTGGGTGATCATGCGCAGCAGGGTATCCTGCGCCAGCGTCCGTCCGGCCTCCCAGCGGTTGAACGGATCGGTGTCATGGGCCAACAAAAACGCGCGTTCGGCGTTTGGGCGGTCGTGTTCAAGGATCACCGGCGCCGAAAACCCCCGCAGGATCGAGGCGACGGGCCGCGCGGCCAGCCCCTCGAAGGTGAAGCTCTGGAGCGCTTCGGTCAGTTCCAGCACCTCGGTACCGCGCACCTCGTCGCCATTGGGACCCAGCAGGCCCACGGCCACGGGGATCACCTGCGGCAGCTTCTCGGGCTGGCCGGGCGTGGCTGGGGTGCTCTGAGACAGGGTCAGGGTATAGGTGCCGTCGGCCCAATCCTCCTCGACCTTCACCCGTGGCGTGCCAGACTGGCTGTACCACCGCTTGAACTGGGTCAGGTCGCGGCCGGTCGTGTCCTCGAACACTTTCAGCCAGTCCTCGATCGTGCAAGCCTGCCCGTCATGGCGTTCGAAATACAGATCCAGCGCTTTGGAATAGGCCTCGTCCCCCACCAGCGTATTCAGCATGCCGATCACCTCGGCGCCTTTCTCATAGACGGTCGCGGTGTAGAAGTTGTTGATCTCTTGAAAGCTTTCGGGGCGCACGGGGTGCGACAGCGGCCCGTTGTCCTCGGGGAACTGGCGCGCGCGCAGGTCGATCACGTCATGGATGCGCTTGACCGGGGCCGAGCGCATGTCCGAGGTGAACTGTGCGTCGCGGAACACGGTCAGCCCCTCTTTCAGGCACAGCTGGAACCAGTCGCGGCAGGTGATGCGGTTGCCGGTCCAGTTGTGGAAATACTCATGCGCGATGATCGCCTCGATCCGTTCGAAATTGGCATCGGTCGAGGTTTCAGGGCTGGCCAGCACCGCCGACGAGTTGAAGATGTTCAGCCCCTTGTTCTCCATCGCGCCCATGTTGAAATCATCCACCGCGACGATGTTGAAAACGTCCAGATCGTATTCGCGGCCATAGACATCCTCGTCCCATTTCATCGACCGCTTCAAGGCCTCCATGCCAAAGGCGCATTTGCCCTCGTCCCCGGGGCGGACCCACAGATTTAGCTCCACATGCCGCCCCGATTTGGTGGTGAAACTGTCGGAATGGGCAAGCAGGTCACCGGCGACCAGAGCGAACAGATAGGCGGGCTTGGGCCAGGGGTCGGTCCATTCGGCCCAGCCTTCGCCCTTGCCCGTCGGGTTGCCGTTGGACAGCAGCACCGGCAGGTCGCCGTTGATGCGCACGGTGAAGGTGGACATCACGTCGGGACGGTCGGGATAGAAGGTGATCTTGCGGAACCCCTCGGCCTCGCACTGGGTGCAATACATGCCGTTCGACATGTAAAGCCCTTCGAGCGCGGTGTTGTTGCCGGGGTCGATCTCGACCTCGGCCTCCCAGACAAAGGGGGCATCGGGGACGCTGGCGGTCAGGCCTTTGTCGGTGACGTCAGGAGTGATCGGGGTGCCGTCGATGCTGGCGCGGATCAGCTTCAGCTCTTCACCGTGCAAAAAAAACGTGCGGTCGGTGGCCTGCGGATTGGGCCGGAACGCGATGCGCGATGTCACGCGCGTTGCCTGCGGGGCCAGATCGAAGGTCAGGTGAACGCTGTCGACCAGAAAACCGAAGGGCGAATAGTCGGACAGGTAGATCGTAGTGGGGGCGGCGTCGCGCATCTGGGGCCTCGTGTCGGTGTGTTCCCGCGCGACGTTAGGAGGATCGCCGTGGCGCTGCAAGCCGGCGGGTCGGGGCGGCATTACCTTGCGCGGTTTGAAGCTGTTTCAGGCGGAATTGAAAGGCGGATTGATGCAGCGGCAAGTTGCCTATCGGAAATAATGCCCCTAATTGAAGACTGCATACAACGGCACACGAAGGGCAGGAGATTCGAGTCATGAGCGGCAGAGCTATCCGGAGCGGATTGGATTTAGATCAGGTTCTGATCGATTTCATCGAGGAACGCGCGCTTCCCGGAACGGGCGTTGAGCCCGATGCATTCTGGGCTGGACTTTCGCGGATGGTGTCCGAGTTTGGCCCGAAAAACCGCGACCTGCTGCAAAAGCGTTCGGATATCCAGGGCAGTGTCGACGCGTGGCACCTTGCGCGCAAAGGGCAACCCATCGACATGGCCGAGTATCAGGCGTTCCTGCGCGAGATCGGCTATCTGCTGGATGAAGGCCCCGATTTCCAGATCGACACGGCGAATGTCGACCCCGAGATCGCCGCGACGCCCGGCCCGCAACTGGTGGTGCCGATCACCAATGCACGCTTTGCCCTGAACGCGGCCAATGCCCGCTGGGGCAGCCTGTATGACGCGCTCTATGGCACCGACGCGACGGGCGACCTGCCGCAGGGGGGCGGCTATGACGCGGCCCGCGGTGCGCGGGTGATCGCCTGGGCGAAGGCGTTTCTGGACGAGGCCACGCCGCTGGCCCAAGGCAGCTGGACCGATGTGTCCGGTCTGAAGGTCGAAGGCGGCGCATTGGTGCCGGCGCTGGCCGAGCCCGGGAAATTCGTGGGCTTCGGCGGCGCGTCCGAGGCCCCGGACTTCGTGCTGCTGAAGAACAACGGCCTGCACATCCAGATCATGATCGACCCGTCCAGCACCATCGGCGCCTCGGACCCGGCGGGCATTTCCGATGTGCGCCTGGAATCGGCCCTGTCCACCATCATGGACTGCGAAGACTCGGTCGCCTGTGTCGATGCCGAGGACAAGGTCGTGGCCTACGGCAACTGGCTGGGCCTGATGAAGGGCGATCTGACCGAAGAGGTCACGAAGGGCGGCCGGACCTTTACCCGCAAACTGTCCGAGGACATCGCCTTTACCCGGCCCGACGGATCGACCGGCAGCCTCAAGGGCCGGTCGCTGATGCTGGTGCGCAATGTGGGCCACCTGATGACCAACCCCGCCGTGCTGGACGCCGAGGGCAACGAGATCGGCGAAGGGCTGATGGACGCGCTCTGCACCACGCTGATCGCCATGCACGACCTGCAGCGCGATGGCGGCAACTCGGTCCACGGCTCGGTCTATGTGGTCAAGCCCAAGATGCACGGGCCTGAAGAGGTGGCGTTCTCGGTCGAAATCTTCGACATGGTCGAGGACATTCTGGGCCTGCCGGGCAACACCGTGAAACTGGGCATCATGGATGAGGAACGCCGGACATCGGTGAACCTCAAGGAATGCATCCGCGCCGCGAAATCACGCGTGGCCTTCATCAATACCGGGTTCCTCGACCGGACGGGGGATGAGATCCATACCTCGATGGAGGCCGGGCCGATGCTGCCCAAGGGCGAAATGAAGAACACGCCGTGGATCCAGTCCTATGAGGATCGCAATGTCGATATCGGGCTGGCCTGCGGGCTGAAAGGCCGGGCGCAGATCGGCAAGGGCATGTGGGCCATGCCTGACCGGATGGGCGAGATGCTCGAGGCCAAGATCGGCCACCCGATGGCCGGTGCGACCTGCGCCTGGGTGCCGTCTCCCACCGCAGCGACCCTGCACGCGACCCATTTCCACAAGGTGGACGTCTTGGCCCGTCAGGACGAGATCGCTACCGGAGGTCCGCGCGGCACGCTCGATGATCTGCTGACCATCCCGCTGCTGGGCGGCCGCAACCTCAGCGACGATGAAATCACCCGCGAGATCGAGAACAACGCGCAGGGCATCCTGGGCTATGTCGTGCGCTGGGTCGATCAGGGCGTCGGCTGCTCGAAGGTGCCCGACATCAACGACGTGGGTCTGATGGAGGATCGCGCCACCTGCCGGATTTCGAGCCAGGCGCTGGCCAACTGGCTGCATCACGACGTGATCGGCGCCGATCAGGTGATGGCGGCGATGAAGAAGATGGCCGCCGTGGTTGATCGCCAGAACGCGGACGACCCGGCCTATCGGCCCATGGCGCCGGGGTTTGACGGCATCGCCTTCCAGGCCGCCTGCGATCTGGTGTTCAAGGGGCGGGTGCAGCCCTCGGGCTATACCGAGCCGGTCCTGCATGCGCGGCGGCTGGAACTGAAAGCCAGTCAGGGCTAGAACCGGGGCAGACCACCGCAGACAGAGGAAAATATCATGTCGGTTTCACTCAGAAAAGCCCGCACCATCATACGCAAAACCCTTGAGAAAGGGCGCGAGATGGACCTGAAACCCCTGTCGGTGGTGGTTCTGGACGCCGGTGGCCATGTCATCGCCTTCGAGCGTGAGGACGGCGCGGCCCCCGGCCGGTTCGCGATTGCCCATGGCAAGGCCTATGGATCGGTCATGCTGGGCATGGCGGGCACCGCCCAGATGCAGCGGGCCGAGGCGCAGGCCTATTTCATGGCCGCGGTGAATGGGGTCTATGGCGGGCAGGTCGTTCCGGTTCCGGGCGGTGTGCTGCTGCGCGACCGCAAGGGCGCGGTGATCGGGGCCGTCGGGGTAACCGGCGACACCTCCGACAACGACGCCGCAGCCGCCATGGCCGGGATCGAGGCCGCCGGGCTGACCGGCGAAACCTGATCTGCACAAGCGCCGTTCCGCCGCGGCCGCATCTTGCGGGAAATCGGTCCAGTAATCTGCGGAAATCGGGAACATTGTGTGCGTATCTGAACACGTCCTTGCGCCATGGTGCAGGGCGTGTTTTCTTGCACGTTACTGACGGGGCGGATAATTTCCGACCAGTTCAAGTAAAACAGCAAGGTAGCACAATGTCCCGACCCGTCGTTGGCATCATCGGCAATTCGTATCTGATGAACGACCAGTACCCCACCCATGCCGGGGGGACGATGAATTCGGACGCGGTCGCGAACGTCTCGAACTGTCTGCCGCTGCTGATCCCGGCCGACCCGCGCTATGTCGACGTGGCCGAACTGCTTGAGGTTTGCGACGGGTTCCTGCTGACCGGTGGCCGCCCCAACGTTCACCCCGAAGAATACGGCGAGCCGGCGACCGATGCACATGGCGAATTCGACCGGGCGCGCGATGCGATCACCCTGCCGCTGGTACGGGCCTGCGTCGAGCGCGGCCAGCCCTTTCTGGGCATCTGCCGTGGCTTCCAGGAGGTCAACGTGGCCATGGGCGGCACTCTGTACCCGGAAATCCGCGATCTGCCCGGCCGGATGAACCACCGCATGCCACCCGATGGCACGCTGGAAGAGAAATTCGCCTTGCGCCACGTGGTCAAGCTGACCGAGGGCGGGGTGTTCCACCGACTGTTCGGCGCCAGTGAGGTGATGACCAATACACTGCATGGGCAGGGCATCAAGACGGTGGGCAAGGGCGTGGTCATCGACGGCCACGCGCCGGACGACACGCCCGAGGCGATCTATATCCAGGATGCGCCCGGGTTCACCTTGTCGGTGCAATGGCACCCGGAATGGGATGCGGCGAATGACCCGGTCTCGCGGCCCCTGTTTCAGGCTTTCGGCGACGCGGTGCGGGCTTGGTCGGCAGGTGCAATGCCGACGCCTGTGCGGCAATCGGCCTGACAATCGGCTCTCGGATTTCTTCAAAAGACCGGCGCGGCAACCACCGCGCCGGTCTTTTTCGTTTCACACCAGCAGGTTGAACTGCTTGTTGAGCGGCAGGGTCCGAGCGCGCTGACCGGTCAGGTCAAACAGCGCGTTGCCCAGCGCCGGCATCGAGGGCGGCGTGCCGGGCTCTCCCGCGCCACCCATGAAGCGGTTGGTTTCCAGCACCTGAACCTCGACCTGCGGCGCGGTGTGCATGCGCAGCGCGTCATAGTCGGGGAAGTTGTACTGTTCGACCTCGCCATCGGCGAAGGTGATCTCGCCGTAACAAGCCGCCGACAGGCCATACATCATGCCGCCGAACATCTGCGCCTTGACGTTTTCGGGATCCAGCGCCAGCCCCATGTCGCAGGCGATCCAGGCCTTGCTGATGCGGATGGTTCCGTCTTCGTCCACCACCTCGATCACCTGCGCGACGGGGGTGCCGAAGCTGTAGGTCAGGGCCACGCCTCGGCCCACGCCATCGGGGGTTTTGCCGGTCCAGCCGGACATGTCGCGCACCGCCTCAAGACACCCGGCCGAGGGCGCATGTTCGCCGCCCGCCAGTTCCAGCCGGAACTCCAGCGGGTCGCGTCCGGCGGCATGGGCCATCTCGTCGATGAAGGTTTCGTGGAAGAACCCGTTGTGGCTGTTGCCGACCGAGCGCCAGAAGCCTACCGGGATCTTCAGATCGGCGATGTGGCCGCTCATGCGATAGTTGGGCACCGCGTAGGGCTGATTGAAGAACCCTTCGACCAGCACCTTGTCGGGGCCAGCGCCGGGCATTCCGGTATAGCGCTCGACGGCCTGCTGCGTGCAGGACTGCGCGGCGACCGCACCATCGATGAGCACTGCTTTGCCATCCTGAACCGCACCGCGCATCCGCGCCATCGCACCGGGGCGGTAGTAGTCGTGGCGCATATCCTCTTCGCGGCTCCAGGTGGTCTGGACCGGAGTGCCGGGCATCGCCATGGCCACCTTGGTTGCGATTTCGCCGAAATCCAATTCTCCGCGGCGACCAAACCCGCCGCCCAGATAGGTGGTGTGGATTTGGACGGCTTCGGTGTCCAGGCCGGCCGTGTTGGCAACGCGGAACTGGATCAGCGTGGGGGCCTGGTTGCCGCACCACAGTTCCAACGCGTCGCCGGTGAACAGCGCGGTGGCATTCATCGGTTCCATCGTGGCGTGGGCCAGGTAGGGGACAGTGTATTCGGCCTCGATCACGGTTGCGCCTTCGGGAACGGTGCTGACATCGCCATCATCGCGCATGGTCGAGTTCGGGTCCGCGTCGAAGGCCTTGGCGATCTCGGCAAAGATGGCGTCAGTTTCGGGCGGATAGGGCGCCTCGCCCCAATCGACCTCGATCGCTTCGACCGCCTTGTTCGCAAGCCAGGTGTTGGTGGCGATCACCGCAACACCATTGCCCAGATCGACAACCTTTTCGACACCCGGCATTGCCTTGGCGGCGCTGTCGTCGAAGCCGTTCATCTGGCCGCCCAGCTTGGGGTTCATCCGGACGCTGGCGAATTTCATGCCGGGCAGGCGCACGTCGACGCCGAACTGGGCGGTGCCGGTGGCCTTTTCCACCATGTCCAGACGCGGCAGGGTCCGCCCCAGATAGCGCCACTGGGACGGGTCGCGTAGTTCTGCGTCGATGGGCTCCATCTGCGCCACGTCGGCAGCCAGGTCGGTATAGGCGATCTTGCTGTCATCAGGCGCGATGACGTGGCCTGATGCGGTTTTCAACTGGCCGCGGTCAATGCCCAGCCGCTCGGCGGCGGCCTGTTTCAGCGTCTCGCGGGCCGAGGCGCCCGCCGCGCGCATGCGTTCGAACCCGTCCTTCATCGAGGTCGAGCCGCCGGTGACCTGCAGGCTGAGCGCCTTGCCGATCACGCCCAGAGCCTCACCCAGATTGTGCTGGAAGTTCGAGACGTCATAGCCCTTGTTGGGCAGGCTCTCGCCGATCAAGGCCGAGTTGTAATAGGCCGCCGCCGCAGGTCCGTGCAGAACGGTGACCTGATCCAGATCCACGTCCAGTTCCTCGGCAATCAGGGCGGCCCATGTGGTTTTGACGCCCTGGCCCATCTCGGCGCGCGGCGCAAACAGGGTCACGCCGTTCTGGTCGATCAGGATGAAGGGGTTCAGCGCCGCTTCGCCCTCGCCCGGTTTCAGCGGGTTCTTGGCGGGACGGTTGACGTAATAGACGCCGAAAGCCACGCCGCCGACGATGGCGGCGGACCCGATCAGGAAGGTGCGGCGCAGGATTTTTCCGATACTGGCCATGGATCAGGCCTCCTTCAGCTTGGCGGCGGCGTCGTGGATCGCGGCGCGGATGCGCGGATAGGTGCCGCAGCGGCACAGGTTGCCCTGCATCGCATCGTCGATCTCTTCGTCAGAAGGGGCGGGGTTTTCGGCCAGCAGCGCGGCGGCCTGCATGATCTGCCCCGACTGGCAATAGCCGCATTGCGCGACCTGATGGTCGACCCAGGCCTGCTGGATCGTGGCCAGGTTGTCGGGCGTTCCCAACCCTTCGATCGTGGTGACCTCGCCCCAGACATCGGACAGGGCAACCTGGCACGAGCGGACGGCCTCGCCATCGATCTGCACCGTGCAGGCTCCGCAGGCGGCCACACCGCAGCCGAACTTGGTTCCGGTCAGGCCAACCTCGTCGCGCAGCACCCACAGAAGGGGGACATCGTCGGGCAGATCGACCTGATGTGGCTTTCCGTTGATCGTCAGCGTGGTCGCCATGGCGCACCTCTTTTGGCTGTGGCTGGTTTCTGACATAATTGATGAAAAATGTCAGTGCGTCAATTGACAATTTTGCGCGAAACTGTCAGAGGTCAATTCATGGCGGAAAAACTGGATGATACACGAGCAAAGGCGATCCTGACTTCGGCGTTTCAGGCCTTTTCCGCCTATGGGTTCCGCAAGACCTCGATGGATGACATAGCGCGTGGCGCGGGCATGTCCCGCCCAGCGGTCTATCTGCATTACAAGAACAAAGTGGCCATCGTTCGCAGCCTGACACAGGCGCATTACGCCGAAAAGATCGCGGCGGTGGCACATGCGTTGCAGGGCGACGGAGCGGTGTCCGAGATCCTGGCGCGGGCGATTGACGCGCAGATCGCCGGGATGGCGGCCATCTTGGCCTCGCCGCATGGGCTTGAGATGCTGGATACCAGCAAGTCCACCGCTGCCGACATCGTGGCCGAGGGCGAGGCGGCGCTGGCGGATCTCTACGCTGAATGGCTAAAGCGCGAACTGGCGGCCGGTCGCGTACGCCTGCCGGACGGTCCGGCCGAGACCGCGCGGACCATCACCGCCACGTTGAAGGGGATCAAGATGACCGCCTCGAACGCCGAGGAGTTCGAGCAGCGCATCGCCCAGTTGTCCGCGCTGATCGGCGCGGGGCTTGAGGTCAGGTAACCCGCTGCCGGATCTTGTATTCCGGCTTGTCCCACAAACGGTTCTGCATGATGTCGGTCAGGATCTCGACGGCGCGCGTCACGTCGCCTTCGTCGATATACAGCGGCGTGAAGCCGAACCGCATGATGTCGGGCGCGCGGAAATCCCCGATCACGCCGCGGGCGATCAAGGCCTGCATCGCTGCATAACCGTCGGCAAACCGGAACGAGACCTGGCTACCGCGCATCTCGGGGTCGCGGGGGCTGGCCAGTTGTAGATCGGGGCAGGTGGCCTCGACCTGCTGGATGAACTGTTCGGTCAGGGCGATGGACTTGGCGCGCACATTATCCACGTCGGCCATGTCCCAGATATCCATCGCCGCAGCCAGCGCGGTCATCTGGATCACCGGTGGCGTGCCGACGCGCATGCGCTCGATGCCTGCGCCGGGGCGATAGTCCAGATCGAAGGCAAACGGCGCCTCGTGTCCCAGCCAGCCCGACAGGGCCGGGCGCGCGGTGTCCGCCCATTTCGGAGCGACATAGATGAAGGCCGGGGCGCCCGGACCACCGTTGAGGTATTTATAGGTGCACCCGACCGCGAAATCGGCGTTGCAGCCGGCCAGGTCCACCGGGATGGCCCCGGCTGAGTGGGCCAGATCCCACACCGTGATGACGCCGCGCGCATGGGCCAGCTCGGTCAGCGCATTCATGTCGTGCCTGCGGCCGGTGCGATAGTCGACTTCGGTCAGCATCAGCACGGCGACTTCATCGGTAATGTGCTCGGCCACGGTCTCGGGGTCCACGACCCGAAGCTCGTACTCCTCGCCCAGCGAGCGCAGCAGCCCGTCAGCCATGTAGAGATCGGAAGGGAAGTTGCCATTGTCCGACAGGACCACCTTGCGCCCCGGGTTCAGCTCCAACGCCGAGGCAACCGCCTGAAAGACCTTGATCGACAGCGTGTCGCCGACCACGACCGTACCGGGCGCGGCGCCGATCAGGCGGCCGATCCGATCGCCCAGGTCGGTCGGCATGCTCATCCATCCGGCCTTGTTCCACCCGGTGATCAGCATCTGGCCCCATTCCTCGGTCAGCATCTTCTGCACTTTCGCGGCCGCCGCCTTGGGCAGAGGGCCCAGCGAGTTGCCGTCCAGATACAGCACTCCTTCCGGCAGGTGGAACATGGCTTTGGTGGCAGCGAAATCGGTCATGATCAATCCCGGTGTTTTCTTGTGTCCGACCCGGGGTATCGGATCGGTGCCGGGCTGTCTACGCCCGCCTGTTTGTGGCCCGGGTGCACAATATTCGACCGCAAGGCCAAGATGCTTTGCCATCGGGGTCTGAAAGCGGTAGGACTTGGCCCGGAAGCGACATGTGTCGGTGCATGTCGTCGTTCAAAAGGGATGCTCATGCGCCGTATCGACGTACCGCCACTGTGGCTTTTGGGCTTCGCGGTGTTGGCTTGGTTGCAGGGCCGTTATCTGTCGCTCGGCCTGTCGCTGGAAGGCGGGTTGACCGACCTGCTAAGCGGGTTGCTGATTGGTGGGGGTATCCTGCTGGCGGTTCTGGCCATCGTAGAATTCCGCCGTCACCGTACGACGGTCATTCCGCATGAAACACCCACCGCAATGGTGCAGTCGGGCATCTACAAACGCAGCCGCAATCCGATCTATCTGGGCGATGTCCTGATCCTTGCCGGGTTGATCCTGCGCTTCGATGCCGTGTTGTCGCTGGTGTTGGTTCCTGTGTTCGTCTGGGTATTGGAACGGCGGTTCATCCTGCCCGAAGAGGACCGCCTGCGCCGCACCTTCCGTGCGGATTTCGCGCGTTACGAACGCAAAACCCGTCGGTGGATCTGAAATGCGCCGACCCGTGACACAACGTAATGAATGCTGCGCTTGCGAAATAATGTTGCGCAGGATAGATCTTTGCTTAACAAACAATACCGACCACCCGCTCGGTCAGAGTGAAAATTAGGGGGACTTGCCGGTGAAAATAGGCACGCCAAAGGAAATACTGAAAGGCGAGAACCGGGTCGCGATGACTCCGGAGTCAGCCGTGCAGCTGCAGAAATTGGGCTATGAATGCGCCATCGAGAAGGGGGCTGGTGCTGCCGCCGGTTTCTCAGACGAGGCTTACGAGGCCGCCGGGGTCGAAATCGTCAAGACAGCTGCCTCTTTGTGGAAATCGTCGGACATCATCGCCAAGGTGCGCGTGCCCACCGAGACCGAAATGAAGCGTCTGACCAAGGGCAAGACGCTGATCTCGTTCTTCAACCCGGCAGGGAACGAAGAAGGGATGGAATTGGCGAAAGCCAAGGGCGCCAATGTCATCGCGATGGAAATGGTGCCCCGCATCAGCCGTGCACAGAAGATGGATGCGCTGTCGTCAATGGCCAACATCGCCGGGTACCGTGCGGTGATCGAGGCGGGCAACAACTTTGGCCGCTTCTTCACCGGCCAGGTGACGGCCGCGGGCAAGGTGCCGCCGGCCAAGGTTCTGATCGTTGGTGCCGGTGTTGCAGGTCTGGCCGCCATCGGGACGTCGACGTCGCTTGGCGCGATCACCTATGCGTTCGATGTGCGCCCTGAGGTCGCTGAACAGGTGGAGTCGATGGGCGCCGAATTCGTCTATCTGGACTTTGAAGAGGAACAGCAGGATGGCTCGGCCACCGGCGGGTATGCTTCGGTTCAGTCCGAGGAGTTCCGAAATGCGCAGCTGGCCAAGTTCCGCGAGCTTGCGCCCGAGATGGACATCGTCATCACTACGGCCCTGATCCCCAACCGCCCGGCCCCCAAGCTGTGGCTTGAGGATATGGTCAAGGCGATGAAGCCCGGCTCGGTCATTGTGGACCTTGCGGCCGAGCGTGGAGGAAATGTCGAAGGCACCGTGCCGGATGAAAAGGTCGTGACCGACAATGGCGTGACCATCATCGGCTATACCGACTTCCCCAGCCGAATGGCGGCTCAGTCCTCGTCGCTTTATGCGACCAACATCCGTCACATGATGACTGACCTGACCCCGGACAAGGACGGTCAGATCAATCACAACATGGAAGATGACGTGATCCGTGGCGCGACCGTCACCTACGAAGGTGAGATCACCTTCCCACCGCCACCGCCCAAGGTGCAGGCCATCGCCGCCAAACCCAAAGCCGAGGTCAAGGAACTGACGCCCGAAGAAAAGCGCGCGCAAGAGATCGCTGCCTTCAAGGCGCAGACCAAGCAACAGGTCACCCTGCTGGGCGTGGGCGGTGCGCTGATGCTGCTGGTGGGGCTGGTGGCTCCTGCCAGCTTCATGCAGCATTTCATCGTCTTCGTGCTGGCCGTCTTCGTGGGCTTCCAGGTGATCTGGAACGTCAGCCACAGTCTGCACACACCGTTGATGGCGATCACCAACGCGATTTCCTCGATCATCATCGTGGGCGCGTTGATGCAAATCGGGTCGGGGTCTTTCCTCGTCATTCTGCTGGCGGCGCTGTCGATCTTCATGGCCGGGATCAACATCTTCGGCGGTTTCCTCGTAACCCGGCGCATGCTCGCCATGTTCCAGAAATCTTAAGGAGGCCGGGCACATGGAATTTGGCTTCACCACTGCCGCCTATGTCGTTGCGGCTGTTATGTTCATCCTTTCGCTCGGCGGCCTGTCGAACCAGGAAAGCGCCAAGCGCGCGGTCTGGTACGGCATCGTTGGAATGGCGCTGGCGGTTTTTGCCACGCTGGTCGGCCCCGGATCGGGCCTGTGGCTGCTGTCGCTGCTGCTGATCATCGGCGGCGGTCTGATCGGTCAATACGTGGCGCAGCGCGTCCAGATGACCGAGATGCCGCAGCTTGTCGCAGCCATGCATTCGCTGGTGGGTCTGGCGGCGGTTTTCGTCGGGTACAACGCCCATTTCGAGATCAAGAATGTCGCCGAAGTCTTTGCGATCGTTGACGCGGCCAAGGATGCCGACCTGTCGGATCTGGGCGCCTTCGCGAAACTGATCGCCAAGAAAACTCCGGCCGAGCTGGCCATTCTGCATGTCGAGCTGTTCCTGGGCATCTTCATCGGTGCGATCACCTTTACCGGTTCGGTCGTGGCCTATGGAAAGCTGGCCGGCAAGGTGACCTCAGCGGCCACCAAGCTGCCGGGCGGGCATGCGCTGAACGCGTCGGCGGCTGGCCTCTCGCTGATCTGTCTGATTTGGTACACCGCTTCGGGTGGGTTCTTCCCGCTGTTCCTGATGACGCTGGCGGCGCTGTTCATCGGTTATCACCTGATCATGGGCATCGGCGGTGCCGACATGCCGGTCGTTGTGTCTATGCTGAACAGCTACTCGGGCTGGGCCGCGGCTGCGATCGGTTTCTCGCTGGGCAACGACCTGCTGATCGTCGTCGGCGCGCTGGTAGGCTCGTCGGGTGCGATCCTGTCCTACATCATGTGCAAGGCGATGAACCGTCACTTTGTCAGCGTGATCCTCGGCGGCTTTGGCGGCACTTCGGGACCCCAGATGGAGGTCGAAGGCGAACAGGTGGCGATCGACGCCGACGGTGTTGCAGCAGCGCTGAACGATGCCGACAGCGTCATCATCATCCCCGGCTACGGAATGGCGGTGGCGCAGGCGCAGCAATCGGTCAGCGAACTGGTCCGCAAGCTGCGCGCCAAGGGCAAGAATGTGCGCTTTGCCATCCACCCCGTCGCGGGCCGTCTTCCGGGCCACATGAACGTGCTGCTGGCCGAGGCCAAGGTGCCCTATGACATCGTGCTGGAAATGGACGAGATCAACGACGACTTTCCGGAAACAGATGTGGCGATCGTCATTGGCTCGAACGACATCGTGAACCCTGCGGCACAGGAAGACCCGAACAGCCCCATTGCCGGGATGCCGGTTCTGGAATGCTGGAAGGCCAAGCAGGTGATCGTCTCGAAACGCGGGCAGGGCACCGGGTATTCGGGCATCGAAAACCCGCTGTTCTACAAGGAGAACACCCGCATGTTCTATGGCGACGCCAAGCAGTCGCTGGACAAGCTGCTGCCAATGATCGACTGATCTGTGGCTCTTATACTTGGAAAAGGCGCCCCTCGCGGGCGCCTTTTTCCGTTTCAGGGTATGATGCCGTATCAACCCCAATCGGCAGGAGGTGTTCCATGCAGAAGGTAAACGGCATTGGCGGAGTGTTCTTTCGCGCCCGCGATCCGAAGGCTCTGTCGCAATGGTACGAGACCCATCTGGGCGTCAATCACTATGACCCGGTCCCGTGGAAGCAGCGCGAAGGCTACACGGTGTTTGCCCCATTCGCGGCGGATACGGACTATTTCGGCGATGCGGCGCAACAATGGATGATCAATTTCCGAGTCGACGATCTGGCGGCCATGGTCGACCAACTGCGTGCGGCTGGAATCGAGGTGGAGACCCGTGACGAATGGAACAGCGAGATCGGAAAATTCGCCCGCTTGCACGACCCCGAGGGCAATCCCATTGAGCTCTGGCAGCCAAATCAATGAGATAGCCGGCTTGTATACCGCGGTATCCACGTAAGTATATGAAATAAAAAGAGAATTGATGAAATCCTCCGGTGTCGTATAGTGCCCGGAACACAAGGAGCCGTTCATGACGCCAATCGAGGATCATCCGCTGCGCTATGCGTTGGCCAATGAATTGCACGCGCGGCCGTTCCCCGTGGCGCAGGCGCCGTGCACGGTTGTCTTCCTTGCGATCAAAAAGCCGGTCGCCGCGGTGGCGCGCGACCGGGCCGAAGATATGGCCCACCTGATCGACCTGTTGGACCGCCACGGGGCGCAGCATCCGCAGCCCGATGCCACCCACTATGCCGGCCAGATCGGGCGGCATTGGTTGAAGTGGGAACACCACACGGAATTCGTGACCTACACGGCCATTACTCAGAATGTCAGCGAGCGTGCCTTCAACCCCGCCGATTTCGAGGTATTTCCCCCCGACTGGCTGATGGCCAGTCCGGGCCAGCGCGTGACCTCGATCATGCTGCGGGTGGTGCCGCGCCCGGATGACGGGGCCACGCAAGCCGCGCTGGCGGACTGGTTCGAGCCGGAAAGCCTGGCGGTGTCGCGGGTGTTGGACGACTCCGCGATCTGCGCCAGCGATTTTCGCATCGACCCGGCGGGCCATATGCGGTTTGCCCTGTTCGTGTCCGAGGGCACCGGGCGTAGGCGCACCGGTCGGATCATCCAGCGCCTGTGCGAGATCGAGACCTACAAGGCGATGTCCATGTTGGGCTTTGCCCGGGTCAAGGCCCTGATGCCCCAGATCGGCGAGTTGGACCGGCAACTGACCCAGCTGATGGGTGAAATGACCAAGGACACGACCCATCCCGACGACCTGCTGCCGCAATTGCTGGCCACCTCGACCGAGCTCGAGACGCTGTCGGCGCGTTCGGCCTTTCGCTTTGCCGCGACGGGGGCCTACGAGGCCATCGTGCACCAGCGGATCGAGGCGCTGCGCGAGGATCGCTTTCATGGGCGTCAGACATTCGCCGATTTCATGATGCGCCGCTATGACCCGGCCATGCGCACGGTCAAAGCGACCGAACGTCGGCTGCAGGCGCTTTCGGACCGGGCCATTCGGGCCGGTGATCTGCTGCGAACTCGGGTCGATGTCGAGCGCAGCGCGCAGAACCAGGCCTTGCTGGAGAGCATGGACCGCCGGGCGGATCTGGCGCTGCGATTGCAGCACACGGTCGAAGGCCTGTCGGTGGTCGCCATCAGCTATTACGCCGTGTCGCTGGTCAGTTACCTGCTGTACCCGTTGACCAATGCCGGGATCAGCAAGGGGATGCTGACCGCAGGCGTGACGCTGCCTGTTGTGGCGCTTGTCTGGCTGGCCGTCCGCCGCATCCGCCGCAAGCTGGAATAGCGCGGCTTGCCAACCGACGCGCTGCCTGTATTGCTGCAAGGCAGATATTTCGCAGGCAGGGCAGGTTTCATGATCGGATTGGTTTCAGCCTGGCGGGCCGTGGCCGCCATGTTCGTCCTGAACGGCGCCCTGTTCGGCATCTGGGCCTCGCGCATTCCGGCTGTCCGTGACCGTCTGGGGCTGAGCCACGAGGAGCTGGGCTATGGCCTGCTGTTCATGGCGGCCGGGGCGGTGTGTTCCTTTCCGGTCACCGGACGCCTGACCGACAAGTTCGGCGCGGTGACCGTGACGCGGGTGATCGCGGTCCTGTACACAGCATCACTGATCCTTCTTGCGGCCGCCGACAGCTTCGGCATGCTGGCCGCCTTCCTGTTCATCTTCGGGGCCTTCCACGGCTCGATGGATGTGGCCATGAACGCCTGGGCCGCCGAGGTCGAGCAGGCCTATGCCAAACCGGTCATGTCCTCGTTCCACGCGATGTGGAGCCTCGGCGCCGGGCTAGGGGCGCTCAGCGGCTATGGCGCGGTTCAGATGCAACTTGCCGTGTTACCGCATTTCCTGCTGGCCGGCGGGGCAACCGTCGCGCTCGCGCTTGCCCTGTCCTGGGTCCGATGGACGTCGCGGCGGGTGCAGTCCGACGGCGCCGCGATCTTTGCCTTGCCCAGCGGCGTTCTGGTTCTGGTCGGGCTGACCGCGATGTGCGGCGCGCTGGGCGAGGGCGCAGTGGCTGACTGGAGCGCCATCTTCCTGCGGGATGTCACGGGTGTGGCTGAAAGCGTTGCGGCCTTGGGCTATGCCGTCTTTTCGGTGTCCATGGTTGCTGTGCGGCTGCTGGGCGGTCTCGTGATCGCCCGGTTCGGCCCGGTGCCGGTGGCCCGGGTCAGCGGAGTCTGCGCGGCCGTTGGCGTGTTCCTGGTGGTATCGGCCGGAGGCGCGGTCGGGGCGCTGGCTGGATTCGCGATGATGGGCGTGGGCTATGCGGTGATCATGCCGCTGGCCTTCAGCAGGGCGGCGAACGACCCGCATGTCCCGCCGGGGCAGGCCATCGCCAGTGTCGCCACTTTGGGGTACGGAGGTTTGCTGATCGGTCCGCCGCTGATCGGGCTTCTGGCAGGTATCCTGTCACTGCGGCTGGCTTTTGCCGTACTTCTGCCGCTGGCGGTGGTGATCGTGGTGTTGGCCAGCGCGCTCAGGCGCGCCGACTGACTTTGGTTCAGCGTCCGCGGATCCGCGGATCGAGCGCATCGCGCAGGCCGTCGCCCAGATAGTTCACGCTGAGAACGGTCAGCGAGATCGCCAGGCCGGGCCAGAACACACGCTCGGGGTATTGCTGCAGATAGTCGACACCATCGAACAGCAGCCGGCCCCAGGTGGGGAAGTCAGGCGGGAAGCCCAGCCCCAGGAAGGACAGCGCGCTTTCGGTGATGATCGCCGTGGCGATGCCCAGCGTGGCCGACACCATGATCGGCGACAGCACGTTGGGCAGGATGTGCCGTGTGATGATCTGCGTGTTGCTGGTGCCGATCGAGCGGGCGGCCAGAACGAACTCGCGTTCCTTGATGGCCAGAACGTCACCGCGCACGATCCGCGCCGTGGGCATCCACGAGGTGATGCCGATGGCGCAGACGATCAGGATGAAGATCCCACGTTCAAGCCCGAACGCAGCGGACAGAGGCTCGCGGAACAGCAGCATCATCACCAGCAGCAGCGGCAGCAGCGGCAGGGCCAGGAACAGGTCGGTCAGGCGCATCAGCGGCCCGTCCAGCCGTTTGAAGAACCCGGCAACCACGCCGATGAATGACCCCAGGAACAGCGCCAGCAGCATCGCAGTGATGCCGACCGATACCGAGGTCTGCCCCCCCGACATCATCCGGGCCATGATGTCCCGGCCCAGCTGATCGGTGCCGAACGGATGGGCCCAGCTGGGCCCCTGGTTTCGGGCACGGATGTCGATCTGGGTCGGGTCGATGGTCCACAGGAACGGGCCAAGGTAAACGGCCGCGACGATGAAGATGAACAGCATCGCGCCGATCATGGCGCCCTTGTGGGTCTTGAACTGGTCCCACACGTCGCGCCACTGGCTGCGGGGCGGGGTGGTCAGTTCTTCCAATACATCGGCAGTCGGCAAGGCCGTCGAGGCCGGCGCAAGGCCCTCATCAGGGACCAGCGTGTCTGATTGATTGTGATCAGTCATAGCGGATCCTCGGGTCCAGAATGCCATAGAGAACGTCTGCGATCAGGTTGAACAGGACGATCAGCACGGCAAAGATGAAGGTCAGCGTCTGCACCATCGGCAGGTCATTGGCCTGAATGGCGCCGATCAGCAGCTGGCCGATGCCGTTCACCTTGAACACCTGCTCGGTGATGATCGCGCCACCAAATATCGCCGGGATCCCTAGGGCGATCACGGTGACCACCGGGATCATCGAGTTGCGCAGGACATGCACCATGACGACGGTGTACTCGCTCAGGCCCTTGGCGCGGGCGGTACGGACGTAATCCTGGTTGAGGTTGTCCAGCATCGAGGCGCGCATGAACCGGCTGAGCTGCGCGGTGATCTGCAGCGCCAGCACCATCACGGGCATGATCATCTGTTTCAGCTGAATGACGAAGCTGTCCCAGTCATTGACCACATGCGTCGTGTCATAGATCGACGGGAACCAGCCCAACTGGACCGAGAAGATCACGATCACCAGCACCCCCGAGAAGAACGGCGGAACCGAGAAGCCGACCATCGACACGAAGGTGCCCATCTGATCGAACCAGGAATACTGGCGATAGGCTGAATAGATGCCGATGGGCAGGGCGATCAGGATGGCGACCACATAGGCGGTGCCGACAACCCACAGGGTCTGTGGGATACGCTGAACGACGATGTCCATGACGGGCGAGCGGGTCTGCCACGAAATCACACGCAGGTCACCTTCGGAAAAGGTAGTGCCAAAGATGTGGTCGACCAGAACCTGCGGTTCGATCCAGAAGAACTGCACGATCCATTTCCAGAACCGGACATGCATCGGCTGGCCGAGGCCAAGCGCCTCGCGCATCTTCTCTTTGACTTCGGGCGGAACGGTAAGCGGAACCTGTGCCATCGGGTCGCCGGGGGCGAGCTCGAGCAACAGGAAGATGACGAGACTGATGAACAACAGCGTCGGAACGGCCAGGATCAGTCGTCGAATGGTGAAGTTGAGCATTAAGAGGCGCCTTTATATGCGTCTTCTTGTTGGTGGAACTTGCGAAAGACCGCGCCCCGATACAAATCGGGACGCGGCTGTGCAAGGCTAGCGCTTAGGAACCGGTCTTGCGGTACCAGTCAGCGATGTTCCACAGTTCGCTGTCCCACACGTTCAGGACGACACCGCCCAGAGTGTTTGCGTGGGCCGACAGACGACCACGGTGGACCAGCGGGATCATGCCGCCGTTCTGAACCATGATGTCGTTCAGCTGCTTCGCAATTTCGGCGCGCTGCTCCAGACCGGCGGTCTGCGCCAGTTGGGCGTGCAGCTTGTCGAACTCTTCGTTGCAGAAGCGGCTGATGTTCTCACCCTGCCACTGGGTCTCGGGACGCGGTGCCTTGTCGCACAGGCCGTTGCCCAGATAGCTTTGCGGGTCGGTGCCGTTGAAGGTGTTGGCATACATTTCAACGTCAGCATAGAACTTCTGGAACGTGTCGGGCGAGCCCGGGTCACCACCGAAGAAGACCGAAGCGTTGATGTTGCGCAGTTCGGTTTCAATGCCGATCTGGCTCCACCATTCCTTGATCAGCGCCTGGAAGTCCTGACGGACGGCGTTGGTCGAGGTCTGATAGACGATCTTCAGCGGAACGCCATCCTTCTCGCGGACGCCGTCGCCGTCGGAGTCGACGATGCCGGCATCATCCAGCAGTTTCTTGGCGCCTTCGATATCCTGCGTGTCGCAGGTCATCGAGGTCGAGTTGAACGCAGCCGGAGCCGGGACCCAGTTGCAGGTCACTTTACCCGCCTGGCCATAGCCGATCTCAACCAGCAGCGGGCGGTCGATTGCCATCGACATAGCCTTGTAGACCGCCGGATCCTGCAGGAACGGGTGCGGGTGCTTGGCCGTCGAACGCTCGCCTTCCGGTAGTTCGGGCGACGGGTTGGTCTGGTTCAGCATGATGCGCTCGACCAGCGGGCCAAAGCCTGCCACCGGAGTGCCTTTGCCGCCTTCCTGCATTTGCGCGATCACTTCGGGCGCCAGCTGCAGGTTCCAGGCATAGTCGAACTCGCCGGTTTCCATAACGGCGCGACCGGCCGCGGTCGCATCGCCGCCGCCCTTGAAGGTCACGGTTGCGAAGGCCGGTTTCGCCGGGTCACGATAGTTGTCGTTGGCCTTGAAGGTGATCACGTCGTTCGGCTTGAATTCGGTGACGACAAACGGGCCGGTGCCGATCGGGTTGAAGTTCTGCTCGGTGCATTCCGGAGCTTTCGCGCCCATGCAGTCCGCGAACTGAGCTGCCTGAATGATCGGGCTTTCACCGCCGACGAACGGACCGTAGGGGAACGGGGTCGGCTTGTCGAAAGTGACCTTGACGGTCAGATCATCCACAGCTTCGACGCTGGTGACGCCTTCGAACTTGGTCACCTGCGCACAGCCACCTTCGGGGTCCATGCAGTAATCGGCGGTGAATTTCACGTCGGCCGAGGTGAACGGCGTGCCATCCGACCAGGTGATCCCCGGAGCGATCTTCCACGTGATCGAGGTGAGATCCTCGCTCACACCGCCGTTTTCGACGGTCGGGATTTCGGCTGCCAGATACGGCACCATGTTGCCGTCCTGGTCGTAGCGGGCCAGGGGTTCGATCACCAGCGAGGCCGCTTCGACGTCTTTGGTGCCGCCCGACAGGAACGGGTTCAGGATCGAGGGTGCTTGCCAATAGATGATGCTGACGTTGCCGTCCGATCCGCGCTCGGCCATGGCCATCGGGGCCATCGCCGTGCTTGCAATCGCACCAAGCAAAAGGGTTTTGATTTTCATCATACACTCCTTGTTGGACACATTCGTGTCTCGATTTTCTCCGCAAGGCCTGCGGATTTGGCGTTGCCGTGCCGGGCTCAAGCCACTGAAACAAAAGACAATTGCGCAAATGTCTGCGCACTACGCCCAATTTCTCGGCACGGTTACGCGGGGTATCGAAACAGAGTTTGCAGAAATTGCAAGCCTTGCCGCAGCGAAACTGGCAATGCGTTTGACTTTTCCTGTCAGCCCGCCTTAGCGTTTGGCAACCAAAACACTCATGCAGCCAAGGGGAGCGCTCGCGTGCTGGATCAGCCTATCGCCCAGATCAGGGAACTTCGGGTCGAATTCCAAACCAAGGATGGGCCCGTCGTCGGGGTCGAGGACGTCTCGTTCGAGGTCCGTCCGGGCGAAACCGTCTGCATCGTGGGCGAATCGGGATCGGGCAAGTCCGTATCTTCGTTGTCATTGATGCGCCTTGTTGAATTCGGCGGGGGTGAAATCGCCGGCGGACAGTTGATTTTCGACCGCAACGACGGGACCGAACTGGATCTGGCCAAGGCCGATCAGGACCTCATGAAGCAGATTCGCGGCAACGAAATCGGGATGATCTTTCAGGAACCGATGACTGCGCTGAACCCTGTTTTCACGGTCGGGCGACAGCTGACCGAAGGGCTGCGGATTCACAAGGATATGTCCAAGTCCCAGGCCGAAGCACGCGCCTTGGAACTGCTGAAACAGGTCCGCATCCCCGAACCCGAGCGGCGGCTCAAGCAGTATCCGCACGAATTGTCGGGCGGGATGCGCCAGCGGGTTGTGATCGCAATGGCCATGGCCTGCGAGCCGCGCCTGCTGATCGCCGATGAACCCACCACGGCTCTGGACGTGACGATCCAGGCCGAGATCCTCGCCTTGATGGACCGGCTGAAGCGTGAAACCGGCACGGCGGTCATGTTCATCACCCATGACATGGCCGTGGTCGCCCAGATGGCCGACAGGGTCGTCGTCATGTACCGCGGCAACAAGGTCGAAGAGGGCACCGTCACCGAGATTTTCGAGAATCCCCAGCATGACTACACCAAGGCTCTGCTGGCTGCGGTGCCCAAGCTGGGTGAGATGCGCGGAAAATCCGCCCCCGAGCCGATGAAGTTGCTGGGTGTCGAAGGACAGAAGATCGCCCCGATTCCCGGAACCGAGGATGTATTGCTGTCAGTCCGGAACCTGACCACGCGGTTCCCGGTAAAAGGCGGGATCCTGCGCCGCACCATTTCGAATGTGCACGCGGTCGAAGACGTCTCGTTCACCCTGAACAAAGGGCAGACGCTGAGCCTCGTCGGCGAGTCGGGTTGTGGAAAATCTTCGGCCGGACGCTCGATCCTGCGGTTGATCGAGCCTATGGCGGGTGAAATCAGTCTTGATGGCATGGACATCATGAAGCTGGACCAGAAGGGCCTGCGCAAGGCCCGCCTGGACATGCAGATGATCTTTCAGGACCCATTCGCATCGCTGAACCCGCAGATGCAGTTGGTTGATCAGGTGGCCGAGCCGATGCGCAACTATGGCGTGGCATCGGGGTCGGAACTGCAGGACCGGGTCGCACAGCTGTTCGACAAGGTGCACCTGCCACGCAGCTTCATGCGCCGGTTCCCGCACGAAATGTCGGGTGGGCAGCGGCAGCGAATTGCGATTGCCCGGGCGCTGGCCCTGAACCCGAAACTGATCATTGCGGACGAAGCCGTTTCCGCGCTGGACGTTTCTGTTCAGGCGCAGGTTCTGAACCTGATGATGGAATTGCAGTCCGAACTTGGCCTGAGCTATCTGTTTATCAGCCACGACATGGCCGTGGTTGAGCGGGTCAGCCACCACGTGGGTGTGATGTATCTGGGCCGGATCGTCGAACTGGGCCCACGGGCGCGTGTTTTTGAGAACCCGCAGCACCCCTATACGCAGGCATTGATGAAGGCGGTTCCGATCGCCGATCCCAATCAGCGCAAGTCGGAAAAAGATCTGAATTTCAAACCGATCCCGTCTCCAATTCACCCAATCGGCTATGAGCCTGCGCCTTCGGAATACCGCGAGGTCGAGCCGGGTCACTTCATTCTGACGACCGACAGCGGTTACTGACCCATATGCCACAGCGCCTGACTCCGCTTGAGATCATGACCAAGCTGATCGCGTTTCCCACCGTCAGCCGCGACAGCAACCTGCCGCTGATCGACTGGGTCGAAGACTACCTGAACGGCCACGGTATCCGCGCCCACCGATGGCCGGATCCGGACCAGCCGCACAAGGCGGCCCTGTTTGCCCATGTCGGCCCCTGGGAGGAAGGCGCGGTCGTGCTTTCCGGTCACACGGATGTGGTGCCGGTGGACGGACAACCCTGGGACAGCGACCCGTTTGTCGTGACCGAACGGGACGGCAAGTATTTCGGACGTGGTACCTGTGACATGAAGGGCTTTGACGCCCTCGCCATCTGGGCGCTGGTCGAGGCGCAATACGCCGACGTCAAGCGCCCGCTGCAATTGGCGCTGAGTTTTGACGAGGAGGTCGGCTGCACCGGTGCGCCGCCCATGATCGTCGCCATGCAGGAGGTTCTGCCCAAGGGCTCGGCCGTGGTGGTGGGCGAGCCGTCGATGATGCAGGCCGTCACCGGCCACAAGGGCGGCTTCGGCTTTGATACCCACGTGGTTGGATACGAGGTGCACAGTTCGATCATGCATACCGGTGTCAATGCGATAATGTATGCCGCGCCGCTGATCGACTGGGCAAATGCGCAGAACGACATCAACATGGCGGCGGACCCCAGCGATATCGCGGCAGTCTTTGATCCTCCTTGGACAACCTGTCACGTGGGCATGATCAAGGGCGGCACTGCGCACAACATAACGGCCAAGGATTGCCGTTTCATGATGGATTTCCGGGTCGTCCCCGGCGAGCAGGCATCAGCTTGGAAAGAAGCCTATCTGGAACAGGTAAGAGTGGCGGAAGAGAAGATGCAGCAAGTGCATCCTGACGCCCATATCGAGGTGAAGGCCAGCTTTGCCGTTCCGGCGTTGGTCCCGGAAACCGATGGTGAAGCCGAGACACTGGTGCGCGCCCTTACGGGCGACAACGCAACCCATGTCGTCAGCTATGGCACCGAAGCCGGTCAGTTTCAGGAAGCCGGTTACTCGGCCGTGATCTGTGGGCCCGGAGATATCGCCCAGGCGCACCAGCCGAACGAATACATCACGATCGCTCAGTTCAACGCCGGCCATGACTTCATGCAGCGTCTGGTCTACAAACTGGCGGCGTGACCCAAAAAGAGGCACTGGAAACTCAGGATTTCAGTCAGAAGCTCGGAGAGTTGAACATGCCGGTCAAAAACAGACTTGCTGAAATGCACGCCGAGATAACCAAGTGGCGGCGGCACCTGCATGCGCATCCCGAGTTGATGTACGACGTGCATGAAACCGCCGGCTTCGTTGTCGACCGACTCAAGGCGTTCGGTGTCGATGAAATCACGCCGGGTATAGGTAAAACCGGTGTCGTGGCCGTGATCCGAGGGCGGACGGACACGCAGGGGCGGGTGATCGGGTTGCGGGCCGACATGGATGCCTTGCCGATCAACGAGGCGACCGGACTGGACTATGCCTCGACCGTGCCGGGCAAGATGCATGCCTGCGGGCATGACGGGCACACCTCGATCTTGCTCGGCGCTGCGCAATATCTTGCCGAGACGCGCAATTTCGACGGAACGGTGGTTCTGATCTTTCAACCGGCCGAAGAAGGCGGAGCCGGCGGTCTGGCCATGTGCCGCGATGGGCTTATGGATCGATGGGGCATTCAGGAAATCTACGGCTTGCACAACATGCCCGGCCTGCCTGTCGGAGAGTTCGCAATCCGGCCCGGCGCGCTGCTGGCGTCGTCGGACGAGTTCGAGATTGTCGTGACCGGCAAAGGTGGCCACGCCGCCGCACCGCATGAAGCCATCGACACAACCTTGGTGGCATCGCATATCGTGGTTGCGCTGCAATCGGTTGTATCCCGCACCGTTGATCCAATCCGACGGGTGGTGCTGACGGTGGGGACGTTTGAAACTGACAGCGTCGCCTCGAACGTGATTGCGCACACGGTCCGGCTGCAGGGCACGGTTCGCACACTGGACCCGGAATACCGTGGCATCGCCGAGGAGCGCGTGCACCGGATCGCCGAAGACACAGCCTCGGCTTTTGGCGCCAAAGCCCGCGTGACCTGGACGCCCGGCTACCCGGTGACGGTGAACTCCGAGGCGGAAACGGCCTTCGCCGCCGAAGCCGCCGAGGCGGTGGCCGGCAAGGTCAATGACGCAACGGATCCGATCATGCCGTCGGAAGACTTCGCCTACATGCTTGAAGAACGGCCCGGAGCCTACATCTTCTTGGGGAACGGCGACACGGCCATGTGCCACCATCCCGAATACAATTTCGACGACCAGGCCATTCCTGCCGGATGCAGCTGGTTCGCCGAGCTTGTCGAACGACGAATGCCCATCGCCTGAAACAGGAAAGACAGTCATGCCGATCAAGAACCGTTTTGCCGAAATGCACCCCGAAATCACCGGTTGGCGGCGCGACATACATCAGCACCCCGAAATTCTCTACGATACCCATCGGACCAGCGCATTGGTTGCGGAAAAACTGAAAGAGTTCGGTTGCGACGATGTGGTGACCGGAATTGGCCGGACCGGGGTAGTCGGCGTGATCAAGGGCAGGACCGACACCCAAGGCCGCGTGATTGGTCTGCGGGCCGATATGGATGCGCTGCCAATGCACGAGCAGACGGGAGCGGAATATGCCTCCAAGACTGCGGGCGCCATGCATGCCTGTGGCCATGACGGTCACACTGCGATGGTTCTGGGCGCCGCCAAATATCTGGCCGAGACCCGAAACTTCGATGGGACCGCGATCGTGATCTTTCAACCGGCCGAAGAAGGCGGCAACGGTGCTGAAGCCATGTGCCAGGACGGTTTGATGGACCGCTTCGGCATCCAGGAAGTCTATGCGATGCACAACGTGCCGGGCCTGCCGACCGGGCAGTTTGCCATTCGCTCCGGGCCTCTGCTGGCGGCGGCGGACGAGTTCGACATCCATCTTGAAGGCCGCGGCGGTCATGCCGCCAAGCCGCAGGAAACCGTGGATACTACGGTCATGCTGTCGCAACTGATCGTGGCCCTGCAGACCATCGTTTCGCGCAACGCCGACCCGATCTTGCAGGCCGTTCTGTCGGTCACGGCGGTCGAGACCTCGTCGAATGCGTTCAACGTGATCCCGCAATCGGCCCGGCTGCGTGGCACCGTCCGCACCCATTCGAACGAGATGCGCGACCTGATCGAACAGCGACTGAATGAAGTTGTGCAAGGTGTCGCGGCGACCATGGGTGGCACCGCCACGGTGACCTACTCGCGCGGCGTTCCGGTCACGATCAACGCGGAAGAGCAGACCGGATATGCAGAATCCGCGGCAATTGCCGTTGGTGGCAGCTGTGCCGAAGCACCGATGGTGATGGGGGGCGAAGACTTCTCGTTCATGTTGCAGGAACGTCCCGGCGCCTTCATAGTCTTGGGAAATGGCGACAGCGCCGGGCTTCACCACCCCGAATACGATTTCAATGACGAGATCATTCCGATCGGATGCTCGTGGTTTGCAGAAATGGTCGAACGCCGGATGCCGGTGGCCTGAGATTTTTTAAGGAGAGAAGACGAAAATGCCAGTGAAGAACCGCTTTGCCGAATTGCAGGATGAAATCACCGCCTGGCGGCGTGATATTCACGAGAATCCTGAAATTCTGTTCGATACGCATCGCACCAGTGCGCTGGTTGCGGAAAAGCTGAGAGAATTCGGCTGCGACGAGGTGGTCACGGGGATTGGCCGCACCGGAGTTGTCGGGGTGATCAAGGGCAAGGCCGACACCAAGGGGAAGGTGATCGGATTGCGGGCGGATATGGACGCTTTGCCGATCCACGAGGCGACGGGGTTGGACTATGCTTCGAAAACGCCGGGTGCGATGCATGCCTGCGGCCATGACGGCCACACCGCCATGCTGCTGGGGGCGGCCAAATACCTGTCCGAAACGCGCAATTTCGACGGAACCGTCGTTGTTATCTTCCAGCCCGCCGAGGAGGGTGGCGGCGGCGGCCGCGAAATGTGCGAAGACAACCTGATGGAGCGTTGGGGCATTCAGGAAGTCTACGGAATGCACAATTGGCCCGGTAAGCCTGTGGGCAGCTTCTCGATCCGGCCGGGGGCGTTCTTCGCGGCGACTGACCAGTTCGATATCACGTTCGAAGGTCGTGGTGGTCATGCCGCCAAACCGCATGAAACCGTGGACACCACTGTCATGACTGCGCAGGCGGTTCTGGCGTTGCAGACCATCGCGTCGCGCAATGCCGATCCGATCGATCAGGTCGTTGTTTCGGTCACCTCGTTCGAGACCTCGTCGAAGGCGTTCAACGTGATCCCGCAGAAAGTGCAGATCAAGGGCACCGTGCGCACGATGAGCAAAGAGATGCGCGACCTTGCTGAGCAGCGCATCAACGAAATCTGCTCGGGCGTCGCCGCGACATTCGGCGGTACTGCCGATGTTAACTATATCCGGGGCTATCCGGTCATGATCAACAGCGACGAACAGACCGAGTTCGCCGCCGAGGTCGCCCGCTCGGTTTCGGGGGCCTGCGAGGAGGCGCCTTTGGTCATGGGCGGCGAGGATTTCGCCTACATGCTGGAAGAGCGCCCCGGCGCCTATATCCTGGTCGGCAATGGCGACACGGCGATGGTTCACCACCCGGAATACAATTTCAACGACGAGGCGATCCCTGCCGGGTGCAGCTGGTGGGCCGAGATCGTCGAACAGCGGATGCCCGCAGCCTGATACCGTGGCGGGGGCGCAGGCCCCCGCTGCTGCTTGCGGTCAGCGGCCTGCGTCCTCCAGACCCAGTTTGTCGCATAGCGTATCTACAACCGCATCCAGCGCCGATTTCTGGGTATTCACGCAGGACTGCGCCGCAGCTTGCGCCGCGGCCAGCGCCGATCTGTCCGACAGCCAGAGTTCGACCGCCTTGGCCAACTCGTAACCCGAGGACACTTCGACCGCGCCACCGCTATCCACCAGCGGGGCAAATGTCTCGGCAAAATTGTAGTAACCCGGCCCGGTGATCACCGCGGCCCCGGCCTGTGCGGGTTCGAACGGGTTGTGGCCGCCGATCTCTTTCAGCGACCCGCCCAGAAACACGATCTGGCACAGTGCGTACCAGGTGCCAGTTTCGCCCAATGTATCGGCCACGTAGACCTGCGTGTCGTCGGTGATCTGCTGCCCGGCGCTGCGCAGGGCGTGGCTTTGACCTGCGGCATCAATCAGGGCGCAGACCTCGTCCCGCCGTTCCGGGTGGCGGGGGATCAGCAGCAGCAGCAGGTCGGGCCAGCGGTTCAGCAATTCGGCATGGGCGGCCAGAACGGTCTCCTCCTCGCCCGCATGGGTCGAACTGGCGATCCAGACCGGCCGCGCGCCGATCTGCGCGCGAATATGCGACAACGTGTCTTGATCCACCGGCAGCGGATCGGACATGGCCTTGAGGTTGGTTCCGGGTTGCACCAGATCGGCGGGCGCGCCCATGACGATCAGGTTTGCGGCCGTGCGGTCGTTTTGCGTCAGGAACAGGCGGAACTGGCTCAGGACATAGCGGGCGGTGTCGGGGCGCTTCTTCCACCCGGCCACCGATTTCTCGGACAGGCGCGCGTTCAGCAGGGCCAGTGGTGTCCCACGCTGGGCGGTCTCGACGATCAGTCGTGGCCAGATCTCGCTTTCGACAAAGACGCCGGCATCGGGCCGCCAGTGATCCAGGAACCGCGCCACCGGGCCGGCGCTGTCCAGAGGGGGGTATTGGTGGCGGGTGCGCGGCGGCAGACGTTTTTCCACCAGCGCCGCCGAGGTCGGGGTGCCAGAGGTGATCAGAAACTGCGCATCCTCGATCCGTTCGCTCATGCGCCTGATAAGGCTCAGAACCGACAGGCTTTCGCCAACGCTGGCCGCATGGAACCAGATCAGCCGACCGTCGGGCCGGGGCTGGCTCGCATGGCCCAGCCGCTCGCGCTGACGGACCTCGGAAACACCCGCCGTCTGCAGCTTGGCGCGAACGGTGCGCCAGGCCAATGGCATGGCGATGGACGTCAACGCGCAGTACATACGGTACAGCGTCGTGGGTTGCCCCGACTGGTCTGCCATGTCAGCCGCCCGTGTGGCTCATGTGACGGCTCATCTGGCCATCGATCTTCTGGCGGGAATAGTCGAAATCATGGCCCTTGGGCTTGAGGGTAATCGCCGCGCGGATCGCCTGTTCCAGTGGCTCTTCACTGTTGGGGTGGTCGCGCAGAGGGGCGCGCAAGTCGGCCATGTCCTCTTGCCCCAGGCACATGTACAACTCGCCCGTGCAGGTCAGGCGTACCCGGTTGCAACTTTCACAGAAATTATGGCTGAGCGGCGTGATGAAGCCGATCTTCTGCCCGGTTTCCTCCAACCGGACATAGCGCGCCGGTCCGCCCGTGCGCTCGGCCAGATCGGTGACAGTATAGTGGTTTTCGTACTCGGCCCGCACGTCTTTCAGCGACCAGTACTGGTCCAGCCGGTCCTCGTTGCCGATGTCACCCATGGGCATGACCTCGATCCAGGTAAGGTCCATGTCGCGTTCGGCGCACCAGCGGGTGATCTTGGGCAGCTCTTCCTCGTTGAACCCTTTCAGGGCCACCGCGTTGATCTTGACGCGCAACCCGGCCTTCTGCGCGGCATCGATCCCGCCCAGGACCTGTTTCAAGCGACCCCAACGGGTGATCTGGGCGAATTTGTCCTCGTCCAGCGTGTCGAGCGAGACATTCACCCGCCGCACCCCGGCGGCATACAGGTCGTCGGCGAACCGGGCGAGTTGCGAGCCATTGGTGGTCAGCGTCAGCTCTTTCAGTTCGCCGCTGTCCAGATGCCGGGTCATCGAGTCGAAGAACCCCATGATCCCACGGCGCACAAGCGGCTCGCCCCCCGTGATGCGCAGCTTTTCCACGCCCAGCCGGATGAAGGTCGAGCACATCCGGTCCAGCTCCTCCAGCGTCAGCAGCTCTTTCTTGGGCAGAAAGGTCATGTTTTCGGACATGCAATAGACACAGCGGAAATCGCAGCGGTCCGTGACGGAGACGCGGAGATAGGTGATTGCGCGGGCAAACGGGTCGATCAGCGGAGCAGTCATGCCCAATAGGTAAAGTGCACGGTGCCTTGCGACAAGTCAGAACTGCGCTTGAGGGGTGGAACGCGGGCGCGGGCAGGGGTAGGCTGGTCGCATGCGATACCTGTTTGTTCTTTTTCCTGCGTTTCTGACCGGCTGTGATGCGGTGCGGCAAAGCCTTGATCGCGCCCCGGATGCGGAACCTGCGCAGACGACAGAAACCGCCGCTGCGACCGAAGAGGTGGAAGCAACGCCTGTTGCGGCCGTGAACACCGGATGGGCCGGCGCCAAGACAACGATTGCCGGACTGGGCGATCCGAACAAGCCCGGACGCTGGCTTGAAACGCCGTTGGTCGAAACTGAGATCAATGGCCGTGTGGTCGTGCCCAAGACGGGCGCGCAGGCCTATATCACACTTGTACCGGCGCCCTCAGGCGGCAGCCGCCTGTCGGTTGAGGCGATGCGTGCGCTATTGGTGCCGTTTGACGAACTGGTTGAACTGGACGTTTATTCTAACTGATCTTTCAGGTACTTGCCGGCCTCTTTGCGGGCAAAAGGCTTCATCGCGTGACCGTGCGCGGCCAGAAACGCCCGCACCCGGTCGGGGTCATGTTTGGACAGGTCGCGCAGCCACCAGGCCACCGCCTTCTGGATGAACCAGTCGCGATCAGGGACATAACCGGCGGCCCACCCTAGAATGCGGTCTCGGCGCTCAAGGTCTTCGGGCTTGGGGTGGTTCTGCTTGGTCCAGGGCAGGGTGGCGACCAGTGCCGCACGCCGGGTCCACATGTGATCCGAGGTGGTCCAGTTTTCGACCTGGTCCAGCCGCGACGGATCGGCCCACAGGCGCTTTTGCATGGCCATGCTGGCATGATCGGCCACCGCCCAGGCGTCGAAATCGGGCAGCCAGCTTTGCAGCAGGTCCCAAACCGCCTGATCGGGGCGGATGCGCGCCTGCGTCAGCAGCTTGGCGGCGGCCAGCCGCGCCTCGTGGATGTTGGTCTGCCACAGCTGATCGGCCAGCGCGACACGGGCGTCCACGTCCATCTGCTGCCGCCAGCTTTTGGTCAGATCATTCAGCACCGGGTTCGGTACACCAAGATAGGGACGATCGACCTTGTGATAGGCCGCCATCTGGGCGGCCCGGTCCAAGTCGGCATACGCCTTGATCTGGTCCAGAGGGCTGTCTGACATCGCGGCTTACTCGACCGTGACGGATTTCGCCAGGTTGCGCGGCTGGTCCACATCGGTCCCCTTGGCGACCGCCGTGTGATAGGCCAGCAGCTGCGCGGGTACCGAATACAGGATCGGCGCGACCGAGGCGTGGGCATGCGGCATTCGGATCGTGCTCCAGACCCCGTCCTGGGCCTCCGCGATCCCGTCGTCGTCCGAGACCAGAATGACCTTGCCCTTGCGCGCCATGACCTCTTGCATGTTCGACACGGTCTTGTCGAACACCGCATCGCGCGGGGCCATCACCACCACGGGCATGTGCTTGTCGATCAGGGCGATGGGGCCGTGCTTCAGCTCGCCCGAGGCATAACCTTCGGCGTGGATATAGCTGATTTCCTTGAGTTTCAGCGCGCCTTCGAGGGCCAGCGGGTACATCAGGCCGCGCCCCAGAAACAGAACGTCGCGTGCCTCGGACAGGCGCTGAGCGGATTTCCGGATCGCCTCCTCCTGGTCCAGCGCGGCGTTCAGCAGCGTTGGCAAGCCGCGCAGCGCGGCGGCGTGATCGGCCAGCGCGTCATCGTCCAGCGTGCCCCGGTCGGCCGCGGCCTTGAGCGCCAGCATCAGCAGAACGCTCAGCTGGCAGGTGAAGGCCTTGGTCGAGGCCACGCCGATCTCGACCCCGGCATGGATGGGCAGCGCCACGTCGCTTTCCCGCGCGATCGAGCTTTCGGGGACATTGACCACCGACACGATCTTGTCGGCCTTGCTCTCGCAATAGCGCAGCGCGGCCAGGGTGTCGGCGGTCTCGCCCGACTGGCTGACGAACAGGGCCAGCGTGCTGTCGGTGATCGGCGGTTCGCGATAGCGGAACTCGCTGGCGATATCGACCTCGACCGGCATCCGGGCCAGTTGCTCGAACCAGTATTTGGCGGTCAGGCAGGCATAGAAGGCCGTGCCGCAGGCCACCATGGTCAGGCGGTCCAGCTTGGAGAAATCAAGATCCGCGTCCGGCAGAACCACCCGGTCGCTGCCGGTGGGCAGGTACGAGCGGATCGCCTCGGCCACCACCACCGGCTGTTCGGCGATTTCCTTGGCCATGAAATGCTTGTGCCCGCCCTTGTCGGTCCGGGTCTGATCCAGCTGGATCTTGCGGATCTCGCGATTTGCGATCTCGCCCGCCTCGTTGCGGATCTCGACCGAAGTGCGGGTGACCACGGCGCGGTCGCCTTCTTCCAGATAGGTGATCCGGTCGGTCAGCGGCGCCAGTGCGATGGCGTCCGAGCCCACGAACATCTCGCCATCCCCGTGCCCGATGGCCAGCGGCGAGCCCTTGCGGGCGGCGACGATCAGGTCATCCTCGCCGTCGAACAGGAAGGCCAGCGCAAAGGCGCCTTGCAGCCGGTCGATGGTCTTGAAGGCGGCCTCGACCGGGCTCAGCCCCGATTTCATGTAGAATTCGGTCATCAACGCGACGGTTTCGGTGTCGGTCTCGGTCTGGAAATCGATTCCGTTCTCGGCCAGTTCGGCCCGCAGCTCGCGATAGTTTTCGACGATGCCGTTGTGGACCACGGCAACCGGTCCGGCCTGATGCGGGTGCGCGTTGCTGACCGAGGGTGCGCCATGGGTCGCCCACCGCGTATGCCCGATGCCCGACTTTCCGGGCAAGGGGTCATGCACCAGCAGGTCGCTGAGATTGACCAGCTTGCCTACCGCGCGCCGACGACCCAGCTTGCCGCCGTTTACGGTTGCGATGCCCGCGCTGTCATAGCCGCGGTATTCCAGCCGTTTCAGTGCTTCGACCAGAATGGGCGCCGCTTCGTGCTTGCCCAATACGCCAACAATTCCACACATTTACTCAGGCTCCCTTGTCCCGGCGTGCCTTTTTCGCCTTCAGCATCTCGAACAGCTTGCGGGCGTAGCCCGGCTTGTTTTCCTGTTTGGCGCGGCCCACCGCCAGGGCGTCGGGTTCGACGTCGCGGGTCACGATGGTGCCTGTGGCCGTCATCGCGCCGCTGCCCACGGTGACCGGGGCCACCAGCATGGTGTTCGAGCCGACAAAGACATTCTCGCCGATCACCGTGCGGTGCTTCATCACGCCATCATAGTTGCAGGTGATGGTGCCCGCGCCGATATTCGTGCCCGCGCCCACCGACGCATCGCCGATATAGCTAAGGTGATTGACCTTGGCGCCCTCGGCGATTTCGGCATTCTTGATCTCGACGAAATTGCCGATACGGGTGTTCTCGGCCAGTTCGGTCCCCGGGCGCAGCCGGGCATAGGGGCCGACCACGGCGCCTTGGCTGACATGGCAGCCCTCGAGGTGCGAAAACGCCCGGATCGTCGCGCCGCTTTCGACGGTGACACCGGGGCCGAAGACCACGTTGGGTTCGATCACCGTGTCTCGGCCGATCACCGTGTCGGCGGCCAGATAGACCGTCTCGGGGGCCATCAGGGTGACGCCCAGATCCAGCAGCTCGGCCCGGGCGCGGGCCTGGAACACGGCATCGGCCGCGGCCAGATCAGCGCGCGAGTTCACGCCCAGCGTCTGCGCTTCGTCGCACGAAACGGCAGTGACCTTCAGGCCGCGGTCGCGCGCGATCTGGACCACGTCGGTCAGGTAGTATTCGCCCGACGCGTTGTCGTTTCCGACCGCGTCGATCAGGTCGAACAGAGTGCCCGCGTCACAGGCCAGAAGTCCAGAATTGCAGAAGGTTATGGCGCGTTCTTCATCTGACGCATCCTTGAACTCGACGATCCGCTCCAGAGCATCGCCGTTCATCACCAAGCGGCCATACCGGGCCGGGTCGGTGGCCTCGAAGCCCAGGATAACCAGATCGTTGTCAGCCCGCGCGGCGATCATGCGCTCCAGCGTGTCAGGCTGCAGAAACGGGGTGTCGCCGTACAGAACGACCACGTCGCCGGTGAACCCGTCCAGGGCCTCGCGCGCCTGGGCGACGGCATGGGCGGTGCCCAGCTGTTGCTCCTGCACGACGATGCGGGCGTCTTCATCCTCGGCCTGCGCGACTTTGGCCACCGCCTGCGAGCCGTGGCCGGTGACGATGACCGTGCGTTCGGGTGCCAGAACCGACCCGGCGCGCATGGCGTGCACCAGCATCGGAACCTGGGCGATCGGGTGCAGAACCTTTGGGATATCCGAATTCATCCGGGTGCCTTTTCCGGCGGCAAGGATGACAAGGGCAGTGCTCATGAATGCGTTTTCTCTTTTGTTTTGTCGCGGTCCGTTTTATCCGCTGAGGGCAAAGGCGCAAGCCGTTCGGCCATCAAACAAGATTGCCGTTTGCAACACGACATGGCGGAAAACTGCCGAGCAAGGAGACAGAATGCGCACGGTCATCTTCGATCTGGACGGGACTTTGGCCGATACGTCGGGCGATCTGCTGGCGGCGGCCAACCATTGTTTCCGGCAGATGGGGCATGGCGACGTGCTGGTGCACGGGCAGGATGCGGCGGTGGCTTTGCGCGGCGGGCGGATGATGCTGACCCACGGGCTGAAACGCGTGGGCGCCTATGACGAAGAGACCGTGAACGCCTATTACCCGGTCCTGCTCGAGGCCTATGGGCAGGCGATCGACACCCACACCACCTTCTATCCCGGCGCGCTGCAGGCGGTCGAGGCGCTGAAGGCCGCCGGATACGGTGTCGGCATCTGCACCAACAAGCCCGAGGCGCTGGCCGAGCTGCTGATGACGCGGCTGGGAGCGCGGGCGTTGTTCGGCTCGTTGGTGGGGGCGGACACGCTGCCGGTGCGCAAGCCCGACCCCGCGCCGCTGCGCGAAGCGGCGCGCCGGGCCGGTGGGCATCCCGACCACTGCATTCTGGTAGGCGACTCGGATACCGACCGTAACACGGCCCGGGCCGCAGGGGTGCCTTCGATCCTTGTGACCTTCGGCCCGTCCGGTGATGACATGGCCGCACTGCAGCCCGATGCGCTGCTGCACCATTTCGACGATCTGCCCGCAATCGTTGCCGAGCTTGTGGGCGCGGCGGCCTGATCTCTTGACCCGCGCTGCGACTGGCCCCACAAACGACGCCATGACTGAGCGATTTTCAGGCAGTTTCACCCAGCAGGAGCCGATCCCCGACGCGGCGATCGAGGCGGCGCTGGCTGTTCTGCGTCACGGGCGGTTGCACCGCTACAACGTGGCCCCCGGAGAGCTGAGCGAAACCGCCCTGTTGGAACAGGAATTTGCCGCGCAGATGGGTGCGAAATACTGTCTGGCCGTGTCGTCGGGCGGCTATGCGCTGGCCACGGCCTTGCGTGCCGTGGGTGTCCAGCCGGGAGATGCGGTTCTGACCAACGCCTTCACGCTGGCCCCGGTGCCGGGGGCGATCGCCTCGGTCAATGCGCGCCCGGTTTTCGTGGGCGTGACCGAGGGGCTGACCATCGATCTGGACGATCTGGCGGCCAAGATGGACCGCGCCAAGGTTCTGATGCTCAGCCACATGCGCGGGCATCTGTGTGACATGGACCGGTTGATGCAGATGTGCGACGCCGCCGGGGTGACGGTGATCGAGGATTGCGCCCACACGATGGGCGCCGCCTGGCGCGGACAGTTGTCCGGCCGTCAGGGGGCGATCGGCTGCTATTCCTGCCAGACCTACAAACATGTGAACTCGGGCGAGGGTGGCCTGTTGATCACCGATGACGAAATGCTGGCGGCCAAAGCCACGATGCTGTCGGGCTCGTACATGCTGTACGAACGCCACCTTGCGGTGCCGAGTCCCGAGGTGTTCGAGCGGATCAAGTACACCACGCCAAACGTGTCGGGGCGGATGGACAATCTGCGCGCGGCGATCCTGCGCCCCCAGTTGCGCGAGTTGGATCGGCAGGTGCGGCGCTGGAACGAACGCTATGCCGAGATTGAGGCGGGCCTGCGCGGCACGCCCGGCCTGACCATCGTCGAGCGGCCTGCCGAGGAGAGCTATGTCGGCTCGTCGATCCAGTTCCTTCTGCTGGATTGGGCGCAGGACAGGATTACCGAGGTTCTGCGACGCTGCGCCGATCGCGGAGTCGAGTTGAAGTGGTTCGGCGGGGCCGAGCCGACCGGGTTCACCTCGCGCTATGACAGCTGGCGCTATGCCGAGTCGGAACGGATGCCCGAGACCGACCGGATTCTGCGCGGGATCATCGACATGCGCGTTCCGTTGACCTTCTCACTGGACGATTGCCGCCTGATTGCCGGCATCATCCGCGCCGAGGTCGGCGCCGTTTTCCAACAGTAATTCAATCGAGTGCGCCATGCGGCGCACGCTCGAACACTGCAAAAGCCGCCCGAGGGCGGCTTTTTCATTTGGGTCACGCGATGATTGACCGCGCGGGGAAAGGTCTGTATCAGTTTATTGAACACCTGTTCATTAACGCGAAAGAGGAGAGCGCGGATGTTCACGGCGACAATGCAATTCGATCTGGGTGAGGATGTGAACGCGCTGCGCGAGATGGTGCACCGCTGGGCGCAGGAGCGGGTCAAGCCGATGGCGGCCGGGATCGACAAGACCAACGCCTTTCCCAACGAGCTGTGGAAGGAAATGGGTGAACTCGGTCTGCTGGGCGTAACCGTTCCCGAACAGTATGGCGGCGCCGAAATGACCTATCTGGCGCATACGATCGCGGTTGAAGAAATCGCACGCGCCTCGGCATCGGTGGCGCTGTCCTACGGGGCGCATTCCAACCTATGCGTCAACCAGATCAAGCTGAACGGCACTGAAGAACAGAAGCAGAAATACCTGCCGCGCCTGATTTCGGGCGAACACGTAGGTGCCCTGGCAATGTCGGAACCCGGAGCGGGGTCGGATGTTGTGTCGATGAAACTGCGGGCGGAAAAGCGCAACGACCATTACCGCCTGAACGGCAACAAATACTGGATCACCAACGGGCCGGATGCCGATACGCTGGTCGTCTATGCCAAGACCGACCCCGAGGCCGGGTCCAAGGGCATCACGGCCTTCCTGATCGAGAAAGAGATGAAAGGGTTCTCGACCTCGCCCCATTTCGACAAGCTGGGTATGCGCGGTTCGAACACGGCCGAGCTGATCTTCGAAGATGTCGAGGTGCCTTTCGAGAACGTGCTGGGCGAAGAAGGCAAGGGCGTTGCGGTTCTGATGTCGGGCCTCGACTATGAGCGCGTGGTTCTGGCCGGGATTGGCACCGGCATTATGGCTGCCTGCCTGGACGAGATCATGCCCTATCTGGCCGAGCGCAAGCAGTTCGGCAAACCGATCGGAACCTTCCAGCTGATGCAGGGCAAGATCGCCGACATGTACACCGCGATGAATTCGGCCCGGGCGTATGTCTACGAGGTCGCCAAGGCCTGTGATCGGGGCGACGTTACCCGGCAGGATGCGGCGGCGTGCTGTCTCTATGCGTCCGAGCAGGCGATGGTGCAGGCGCATCAGGCGGTTCAGGCCATGGGCGGGGCCGGGTTCCTGGCGGATGCGCCGGTCAGCCGGATCTTCCGCGATGCCAAGCTGATGGAGATCGGCGCGGGCACCAGCGAGATCCGCCGGATGCTGATCGGCCGCGAATTGATGAACGAAATGCTCTGAAGAAAAACGCCTCGCCGACGAGGTCACGGCGAGGCGTATCCGATCGAAGGATCAGAAGCGATGGACGTAGGACACGCCAACCAGCCACGGATCGATCTCGGCCTTGCCGATGTCGGCTCCGTTGAGGGTGACGTCCGAGTCGATGTCGAACCAGCGGACGTTCAGGCGAACCGCGCCCTTGTCCGTGACCATGTAGTCCAGGCCGGCCTGCAGCGACACGCCGAACGAGTCGTCGACCTTCAGATCGCCCAGCGGCGATTCCTCGTCAAAGAACACGGTGTAGTTCAAACCGGCGCCCACATAGGGTTTCCAAGCGCTGCTGGTTGCAAAGTGGTAGTTCAGCGACAGTGTGGGCGGCAGGTGCTTGACGCTGCCCGCGTCGACACTTCCGCCCAGCGTGATGTCATGGCTGAACGGCGTTGCGGCCAAAAGCTCGATGCCCAGATTGTCACGAATGAAATACTCGGCGGTGAAGATCGGGCGGGTGTCCGAGTCGACGTCGGCGCTGAAGCCGGCGAGGGATCCGTTGTCGGATTTCGGGTCGAGGTAGCCGATACCGACACCAACGGTCCAGTCTCCCTGAGACTGGGCGAATGCGGGGGCCGAAACAGCGGCCAACGCGGTGGAAAGGGTGAGGATGGCGAGTTTGCTGGTCATGTTCTTGCCTTTGGTTTTGTGTGCAAGCCGACCATGCCTGCAGGACGGGGCGGCCACTCTGATCTGCATCAAGTTTCGTTGATGTTCGATATTCAATTTGGCGCGGCAAGTCGCTTAAATTTAAGGGAAAAACGCCATGCGTCCCGCTGAGGTCATACCGGGTTTGCGGTCTGGTGGCAGCTGGGACATTCCGCCCAGGCTGAACATGGCACGTCAGTGCCTGTCGCGGCCTAGTGAGCAGGTGGCGATCCTCGATCTGTCTTCCGAGGCTACGACCGAGATCACCTATGGTGAACTGGAACAAATGACCGACCGGCTGGCGCGCGGGTTGCTGGGCAGGGTGCAACCCGGCGACCGGGTCGGCGTGCTGCTCAGCCAGTCGCCGTGGTGCGCGGCGGCGCATCTGGCCATCTGGAAGATTGGGGCAATCTCGGTGCCGTTGTTCAAGCTGTTCAAACGCGATGCCCTGGCCTCGCGCCTCGGCGATGCGGGGGCCGGGTATGTGCTGACCGACGGCGAGGGCGCCGGTATGCTGGGTGATCTGGCGCAGCCGCTGATCGTGTCCGAACTGGGGTCGGACGGGCCTGCCGTGGAGTTTGCTGACACCGGCCCCGAGGATCCGGCGGTGCTGATCTACACCTCGGGCACAACGGGCAAGCCCAAAGGCGCGTTGCACGGGCACCGGGTGCTGACCGGGCATCTGCCGGGCGTTTCGACCAGCCACAACCACCTGCGCGCGGGCGACTGCCTGTGGACGCCGGCCGACTGGGCCTGGATCGGCGGGTTGTTCGACGTGCTGATGCCGGGGCTGGCGCTGGGCATTCCGGTCGTCGCCGCGCGGCTCGACAAGTTCACCCCCGAGGCCTGCGCGGACGTGATCGCGCGCGGCGGCGTGCGCAACGTTTTCTTTCCGCCCACGGCGCTGCGGATGCTCAAGGCCGCGGATGTGACGATCCCCGGCCTGCGGTCCGTGGCCTCGGGCGGCGAGCCTTTGGGTGCGGAAATGCTGGCGTGGGGACAGCGGGCCTTTGGTCTGACGATCAACGAATTCTATGGCCAGACCGAATGCAATATGGTGGTTTCCTCCTGCGCCGAGGATTTCCACGCGCGCCCGGGCTGCATCGGCAAGCCCGTGCCGGGCCACGAGGTCGCGGTGATCGACACGGACGGCAATCCGACCGACGCCGAGGGTGATGTGGCTATCCGGCGCGATTCGGCCTCGATGCTGCTGGAATACTGGAACAACCCGCAGGCCACCGCCGAGAAATTTCGCGGCGATTGGCTGGTCACCGGTGACCGCGGCGTGTGGGAGGGCGACTATCTGCGCTTTGTCGGCCGCGAGGATGACGTGATCACCTCGGCCGGTTACCGCATTGGCCCGGCCGAGATCGAGGATTGCCTGCTGACCCATCCGGCGGTGGCGACGGTTGGCGTGGTCGGCAAGCCCGACCCGCTGCGGACCGAGATCGTCAAGGCCTATGTGGTGTTGAAACCGGGGGCCGAGGCCACGGGTGCCGAGTTGCAGGATTGGGTCAAGGACCGTCTGGCGCATTATTCCTATCCGCGTGAGGTGGCGTTTCTGGAGGAATTGCCGATGACGGTGACGGGGAAGGTGATCCGCAAGGAGTTGAAGGCGCGGGCGGCGGGTGAGGTAAGTACATGAAATACAAACTGATTGTCATGTTCCTGTCAGTTTCCTGTGTTTGTCGAGCGAGCGCAGAAACCAATCCAGTTCCTATAGACGCCTTGGAGTGGTTTGAGGGGTGCACTCAACTTACTCAGCCTGCCAATGGGATGGTCATGGATACCAGTTGTGCGGATCTTGCCGTCCAATACTGCATTACCGGTCGTCTTAAAGAAAAACGACTACAATGCCTCGCCGACCTTTCAGAGCACATGGTTTCGCTATCGGCCACGATTAAAGACAGTATTCCTCAGTCTATAGAGGGATCGACTTGGCAGGCGCGTAATTATGAACGCAGATACCTGCAGTTGGTCGAAGACGTCTTTGATGTTTGCGACGCGTCTCCCATTGAAGAAATCCCGCCAGATGCTTGGTGCGACATTTATCTGAATTCTGGTGAATGGGCACAATGGCGGTCTTTGCAGCGACTTGCCTTAGAGGTTAAGCAATGAAACTCACATCCAAAGCCATGCCCACCTCCGAGGGCTTCAAGGCCAACCGAGCAGCCCACCTCGACGCGCTGGCGCAAATCTCTGCCGCCGCCGAAGCGGCCCGTATGGGCGGGGGTGAAAAATCCCGCGCGCGGCATGAATCCCGGGGCAAGATGCTGCCGCGCCGGCGGGTGGCGAACCTGCTGGACCCGGGGTCTCCGTTCCTCGAAATCGGCGCGACGGCTGCGCATGGGATGTATGGCGATGCCGCGCCCTGCGCCGGCGTCATCGCGGGCATAGGCCTTGTGCAGGGGCAGCAGGTCATGGTGGTCTGCAACGACGCCACCGTGAAGGGCGGAACCTACTACCCGATGACGGTCAAGAAACACCTGCGCGCGCAGGAGATCGCCGAAGAAAACCATCTGCCCTGCATCTATCTGGTGGACAGCGGCGGCGCGAACCTGCCCAACCAGGACGATGTCTTTCCCGACCGCGACCATTTCGGCCGCATCTTCTACAACCAGGCCCGGATGAGCGCGAAGGGCATCCCGCAGATCGCCGTGGTGATGGGCTCGTGCACCGCAGGCGGCGCCTATGTGCCGGCCATGTCCGACGTGACGATCATCGTCAAGGAACAGGGCACGATTTTTCTGGCCGGCCCGCCGCTGGTCAAGGCGGCGACGGGCGAGGTCGTCAGTGCAGAAGACCTGGGCGGCGGCGACGTGCACACGCGCCTGTCGGGCGTCGCCGACTATCTGGCCGAGGATGACGCCCACGCGCTGGCGCTGGCCCGCCGGGCCGTTGGTTCGCTGAACAGGCACAAGCCGCAGACGGTGGATTGGGCCAGCCCCGAAGACCCGGCCTATGACCCCGAGGAAATCCTGGGAGTCGTCCCGGCCGATCTGCGCACGCCCTATGACATCCGCGAGGTGATCGCGCGTCTGGTCGATGGCTCGCGCTTTGACGAGTTCAAGCCTCGGTTCGGTGAGACGCTGGTGACCGGCTTTGCCCATGTCAAAGGCTGCCCCGTCGGGATCATCGCCAACAATGGCGTGCTGTTTTCCGAGGCCGCGCAGAAAGGCGCGCATTTCGTCGAGCTGTGCAGCCAGCGCAAGATCCCGCTGGTCTTCTTGCAAAACATCACCGGGTTCATGGTGGGCCGCAAGTACGAGAACGAAGGCATCGCGCGCCACGGCGCCAAGATGGTGACCGCCGTGGCCACCACAAGCGTGCCCAAGATTACCATGCTGGTGGGCGGCTCGTTCGGGGCCGGGAACTATGGCATGGCGGGCCGCGCCTATCAGCCCCGCTTCCTGTGGACGTGGCCGAACAGCCGTATCTCGGTCATGGGTGGCGAACAGGCCGCCGGTGTTCTGGCAACGGTCAAACGCGACGGGATCGAACGGCAGGGCGGCACATGGTCGGCCGAAGAAGAGTCCGAATTCAAACGCCCGACGCTGGAAATGTTCGAGGAACAGTCGCACCCGCTTTATGCCTCTGCCCGGCTATGGGATGACGGCATCATCGACCCGCGCAAAAGCCGCGACGTGCTGGCCCTGTCGCTGAGCGCCGCATTGAACGCCCCGATTGAGGACACGCGCTTTGGCGTGTTCCGGATGTAGAAGGGGCGGTTCGATGCTGGAGAGCTTGAAAGAAAGATATCCGGGGGCCGAGACCTTTCAGTTCGGCGACAGCCGGGCATTGTGCGACGAATTGCTGGCTCTGGTCCGCTCGGGGCACAAGACCGCGACATGTGGCGCGTTGCGGGACTTTGCGGCGGGTGGCGAGGCAATGCCGCAGGCAGGTCGCCGCGACATCGCCTTGGACTGGGACGGACGGCCCGCGCTGGTCATCGAAACGGTCGAGGTGACGGTCCGGCGCTATTGCGATGTGGACGAGGCATTTGCCCTGGCCGAGGGCGAAAACGACAGCCTGGAAGGCTGGCGCGAGGATCATCGCAGATATTTCGAACGAAACGGCGGCTTCGACCCGAAGATGGAGTTGGTCTGCGAACGGTTTCGCCTTGTGGAAGATCTGGCAGGGAAAGGGTAACGGCCATGTTTGACAAGATCCTGATTGCCAACCGGGGCGAGATTGCCTGCCGGGTCATCGAAACCGCGCACAAGATGGGCGTGGCCTGCGTTGCCGTGTACTCGGATGCGGACGCGGCCGCCAAACATGTGCAGATGGCGGATGAGGCCGTACATATCGGCGGGGCGGCTCCGGCCGACAGCTATCTGAAGGGGGATGTGATCATTCAGGCCGCGCTGGATACCGGCGCGCAGGCGATCCACCCCGGCTATGGGTTTCTGTCCGAGAACCCTGATTTCGTCGATGCGGTTCAGGCGGCGGGCCTGACCTTCATCGGCCCCTCGGCGGATGCGATCCGGAAGATGGGCCTGAAGGATGCCGCCAAGGCGCTGATGGAGCAGGCCGGCGTCCCGGTCGTGCCCGGTTATCACGGCGACAACCAGGACCCCGAGCATCTGGCCGGTGCGGCCGATACGATCGGCTATCCAGTTCTGATCAAGGCGGTGGCCGGCGGAGGTGGTAAGGGGATGCGGCTGGTCGAGAGACCGGCGGATTTCGCCGCTGCTTTGGACAGCGCCCGGGGCGAGGCCAAGACCGCCTTTGGCAATGATGCCGTTCTGGTCGAGAAATTCGTGGCCAAGCCCCGCCATATCGAGGTGCAGGTTTTTGGTGATGGCACCCATGCCGTGCATCTGTTCGAACGCGACTGCTCGCTGCAGCGCCGCCATCAGAAGGTTATCGAGGAAGCCCCGGCTCCCGGAATGACGCCCGAGATGCGCGAAGCGATGGGGCAGGCGGGCGTGCGCGCGGCCGAGGCTATCGGCTACAAGGGCGCGGGCACGGTCGAGTTCATCGTCGATGCCTCGGACGGGCTGCGCCCCGACCGGTTCTGGTTCATGGAGATGAACACCCGCCTGCAGGTCGAACACCCGGTGACCGAGGCCATCACCGGCATCGACCTGGTCGAATGGCAGTTGCGGGTTGCGGCGGGGGAAAGCCTGCCCAAACGGCAGGCAGAGCTGTCGATCAACGGCCATGCCTTCGAGGCCCGGCTCTATGCCGAGGACGTGCCCAAAGGGTTCCTGCCCGCGACGGGCACCCTGACCCATCTGGAGTTTCCGCACGATTGCCGCGCCGACAGCGGCGTGCGGGCGGGCGACACGATCAGCCCATGGTATGACCCGATGATCGCCAAGGTGATCGTGCACGGCCCGACCCGCGCGGTGGCGCTGGAACAACTGCACCGCGCGCTGCGCCGGACGCAGGTGGCGGGAACAGTCACCAACCTGTCCTTTCTGGGCGCACTGACCCGGCACGCCGGGTTTGCGGCAGGCGATGTAGATACCGGGTTGATCGGCCGCGATCTGGACGATCTGGTGCGCGAACCGGCCGTCACCCCGGCAATGACCGTTGCGGCCGCGATGGCCGCGACCGGACTGGACAAACCCGCCGAGGATACGGGGTTTACTCTCTGGGCCCCGCTGCACCGGGCGCTTCAGCTGAAGCGCGACGGCGAGGTTCTGGATCTGGACGTTCAGGTTGCAGGACCGGACAGGCAGGACTGGCAGGTCGGCGGGACCAGCGTGATCGCCGAACGGGTCAACGGCCGCTGGATCATCGACGGCCAACCGATGCCTCCGGTTGCGATTGCGGGCCACGATGTCACCGTGTTCGACGCCTATGGCGTCAGCTTCGAGGTGCTGGACCCGCTGGACCGCGATGTCAGCGCCGCCGGTGATACCAACGTGGTCGAGGCGCCGATGCCCGGGTTGGTCAAGGCGGTGTTCACCGCGCCGGGGCAGGCGGTGAAGGAGGGCGACCGGCTGGCCATCCTCGAGGCCATGAAGATGGAGCATTCGCTGCTGGCAGCACGCGACGGCGTCGTGGCCGAGGTTCTGGCCGAGGCCGGATCGCAGGTCGAGGCTGGCGCGGCGCTGGTCCGGCTGGAAGACGACTGAAACCCTGAACGCCCACCCCGAGCGGGGCGGGCCGGGACTGAACAGGAGGGCACCGCCATGGCGGAACGTGTCGAGATTTTCGAAGTGGGGCCGCGCGACGGGCTGCAGAACGAAAAGCGTGAAATCCCGGTTTCCGAGAAGATCGCGCTGGTCGACTGCCTCAGCCGGGCGGGGTTCAGCCGGATCGAGGTGGCCAGTTTCGTGTCGCCCAAATGGGTGCCGCAGATGGCCGGCAGCGCCGAGGTGTTGGCCGGGATCACCCGCGCCCCCGGCGTGCGCTATGCCGCGCTGACCCCGAACATGCGTGGCTATGAGGACGCGCTGGCTGCCGGTGCGGATGAAATCGCGGTGTTTGCCTCGGCGTCGGAGGGGTTTTCCAAGGCCAACATCAACGCGACCATCGCCGAATCCATCGAGCGTTTCGTCCCGATCCTCGAGGCGGCGCGTCATATCGACCTGCCGGTGCGGGGATACGTCTCTTGCGTGACCGACTGCCCCTATGACGGGCCGACGCCCCCCGCCAAGGTGGCCGAGGTGGCCGACCTGCTGTTCTCGCACGGCTGTTACGAGATCTCGCTGGGCGACACGATCGGGCAGGGGACACCCGACAGCATCGCTCGGATGCTGCTGGCGGTGCGTGAATATGTGCCCGCGACCCGCCTGGCCGGGCATTTCCACGACACCAACGGGCGCGCGATCGACAATATCGATGCTTCCCTTGCGCTGGGCGTTCGCGTTTTCGACGCAGCCGTAGGCGGATTGGGCGGCTGCCCCTACGCGCCGGGCGCGGCCGGGAATGTGGCAACCGAAGCCGTGGCCGCGCATCTGGAGCGGCTGGGCTATGACACCGGACTGGACGCCGCTGTGCTGAACCAAGCGGCGGAAATGGCCCGCGCGATGCGGGCGGGATAAGAGGCTGACATGTTTGAAACCATCTCGATCTCCACCGACTTGCGCGGCGTCGCTACGCTGACGCTGAGTCGGCCGGAAAAACACAACGCGATGTCTGCGCAGATGATCGCCGAGCTGACACAGGCCGCGGCGCAGTTGGGCAAAGCCAACGATGTGCGCGTCGTAGTTCTGACCGGCGCGGGCAAAAGCTTCTGCGCCGGGGGGGATCTGGGCTGGATGCAGGCCCAGATGGAAGCCGACCCCGAGACCCGCTTTGTCGAGGCGCGCAAGCTGGCCGAGATGCTGAACGCCCTGAACACCCTGCCCAAGCCGTTGATCGGCGCGCTGCAGGGCAATGCCTTTGGCGGTGGCGTGGGCATGGCCGCGGTCTGCGACGTGGCCATCGGTGTGGACAGCCTGAAGATGGGGCTGACCGAAACCCGGCTGGGGCTGATACCGGCCACCATCGGGCCCTATGTCATCGCCCGCATGGGCGAGGCCCGCGCGCGGCGCGTGTTCATGTCGGCCCGTCTGTTCGACGCGGCCGAGGCGGTGGATCTTGGCCTGCTCGCGCGGGCCGTTCCGGCGGATGAGTTGGATGCCGCGATCGAAGCCGAAGTGCAGCCCTATCTGTCCTGTGCGCCGGGCGCCGTGGCCTCGGCAAAGGCGTTGGTTCGGGACCTCGGGCCGCGCATCGACGACGCGGTGATCGACCACACGATCCGGGCGCTGGTCGACCGATGGGAAACCGACGAGGCGCATGAGGGAATCAGCGCTTTCTTCGACAAGCGAAAACCTTCATGGAATAGTAAGGTTTGACCGCCCGCGACCATTTGAAGCCAAGGGCTTGCGCCTGGTGCAGCGCTGGGCGTTGGCAAGCCGAATATTCGGTGCCATGCGCGCTTCTGCTCGGTTGACCCTCTGACCCCGCGCGGATAGAGAATGTCCAGTCAACACGCCAATTGACGGCGCGTCTCGTTCGGGATGCGCAGGAAAGGAGCCACTCGTGGAAGAGCTGTTGCGGGAATATCTCCCGATCCTGGTGTTTCTGGCCGTCGCCGTGGGCCTTGGAATCGTCCTGATTCTGGCCGCCGTCGTTCTGGCTGTCCGCAATCCCGACCCCGAAAAGGTCAGCGCCTATGAATGCGGGTTCAACGCGTTCGACGATGCGCGGATGAAGTTCGATGTCCGATTCTATCTGGTGTCGATCCTGTTCATCATCTTCGACCTCGAGATTGCGTTCCTGTTTCCCTGGGCCGTGGGCTTCAAGGACATCAGCGATGTCGGTTTCTGGTCGATGATGGTGTTCCTGGGCGTTCTGACCATCGGCTTTGCCTATGAATGGAAGAAGGGGGCCCTGGAATGGGAGTGATGACGGGTGCAAACACCGCGGGCGTCGACAAGGAAGTCGCCACCCAGGCCCTGAACGCCGAGCTGCAGGACAAAGGGTTCCTGCTGACCTCGTCCGAGGACATCATCAACTGGGCGCGCACCGGCTCGCTGCACTGGATGACCTTTGGTCTGGCCTGCTGCGCGGTCGAGATGATGCACACCTCGATGCCGCGCTACGACGCCGAACGCTTCGGCATCGCGCCGCGCGCATCCCCGCGCCAGTCGGACGTGATGATCGTGGCCGGTACGCTGACCAACAAGATGGCCCCGGCGCTGCGCAAGGTCTATGACCAGATGCCCGAGCCGCGCTATGTGATCTCGATGGGATCCTGCGCCAATGGTGGTGGCTATTACCACTATTCCTATTCCGTCGTGCGTGGTTGCGACCGCATCGTTCCGGTGGACATCTATGTGCCCGGCTGCCCGCCGACGGCCGAGGCGCTGCTGTACGGTCTGCTGCAGCTGCAGCGCAAGATCCGCCGCACCGGCACCATCGTCCGCTGAGGAGGGACCGAGATGAGCGAAGCACTCAAGGAACTCGGCACGCATATCGAGCTGAAGCGCACGGACTGTGTTCTGTCATGGAGCGTAGCCCATGACGAGCTGACGGTTGATGTTGCGCCCTCGAGCCTGGTGGAGTTTGTCGAGTTTCTGAAAACGGATCAGAACTGCAAGTTTTCGACCTTGGTCGACATTACCGGAGTTGATTACCCCGAACGTGCCAAACGGTTCGACGTGGTTTACCACTTTCTTTCGATGTACCAGAACCAGCGTATCCGTATCCGGATTTCGGTGCGCGAGGAAGACATGGTTCCGTCGATCGTCGATGTGCACCCCTCGGCCAACTGGTTCGAGCGTGAAGTGTTCGACATGTTCGGCATCCTGTTCTCGGGCCACCCGGACCTGCGTCGCATCCTGACCGACTATGGCTTCCGCGGCTATCCGCTGCGCAAGGATTTTCCGACTACCGGGTATATCGAAGTCCGCTACGACGAAGCGCAGAAACGGGTCGTGTACGAACCGGTCTCGCTGGTTCAGGAGTATCGCCAGTTTGATTTCATGAGCCCGTGGGAAGGTGCGAACTATGTTCTGCCGGGGGATGAAAAACAGGAGACCTGACAATGGGTGGCATCTGGTGGCTGATCCTTTCTGCACTGACCATCATTCCGATGGTGAAGATTTTGCCGTTTTTCGGGATCAACAAATACTGGTGCCTTCTCTGCCTGGTCCCATTCGGCACGATCGCGTTGCTGTGGTGGGTCGGGTTGAAACTGCAGGAACTGGAGCGCCGCTGAGATGGTCATGCTGCTGGGGGAACTGATTGCGTTGGGTGCGCTGGGGGTCCTGCTGGCGGGGGCCGCAGCCAAAGCGCTTGAGGCGGAAAAGGTCCGGGTTCGGGCCGAAGCGAAAAAGAAACGAGGGCGTTGATGGACGGCTCAAGATACGATGACGGCAGCACGGACGCGCTGAGCGGAGAACAGAAGATCCGCAACTTCAACATCAACTTCGGCCCGCAGCACCCTGCGGCGCACGGAGTTTTGCGTCTTGTGCTTGAGCTGGACGGCGAGATCGTCGAACGTTGCGACCCGCATATCGGCCTGCTGCACCGCGGTACCGAAAAGCTGATGGAAAGCCGGACGTATCTGCAGAACCTGCCGTATTTCGACCGGTTGGACTATGTGGCGCCGATGAACCAGGAACATGCCTGGTGCCTTGCCATCGAAAAGCTGACCGGCGTCGAAGTTCCGCGCCGGGCCTCGTTGATCCGGGTCCTCTATTCCGAGATTGGGCGCGTTTTGAACCATCTGCTCAACGTGACCACGCAGGCGATGGACGTGGGCGCGCTGACGCCGCCGCTGTGGGGCTTTGAAGAGCGTGAAAAGCTGATGGTGTTCTACGAGCGTGCCTGCGGTGCGCGCCTGCACGCGGCCTATTTCCGCCCCGGCGGTGTACATCAGGATCTTCCGCCCGAACTGCTGGATGACATCGAGACCTGGAGCCACGAGTTCCCCGCCGTTCTGGACGACATTGACGGACTGCTGACCGAGAACCGCATCTTCAAACAGCGCAACTGCGACATCGGCGTGGTGACCGAGGAAGATATCCAGCAATACGGTTTTTCGGGCGTGATGGTGCGCGGTTCGGGCCTGGCCTGGGACCTGCGCCGCGCGCAACCCTATGAATGCTACGACGAGTTCGAGTTCCAGATCCCCGTCGGCAAGAACGGGGACTGCTATGACCGTTACCTGGTGCGGATGGAAGAAATGCGCCAGTCGGTGTCGATCATCCGGCAGGCTATCGCCAAGCTGCGCGACTGCCCGGGCGACATTCTGGCCCGCGGCAAGATCACGCCGCCGAAACGCTCGGACATGAAGACCTCGATGGAGAGCCTGATCCATCACTTCAAACTTTACACCGAAGGCTTCCACGTCCCCGCAGGCGAAGTCTATGCCGCCGTCGAAGCACCCAAGGGCGAGTTCGGCGTCTATCTGGTCGCCGACGGCACCAACAAGCCGTACCGCGCCAAGCTGCGTGCGCCCGGTTTCCTGCACCTGCAAGCCATGGACCACGTCGCCAAGGGCCACCAGCTGGCCGACGTCGCCGCCATCATTGGCACCATGGACGTCGTATTTGGAGAGATTGACCGCTAATGCTCCGCCGTCTTCATCCCGAACAACCCGAAAGCTTTGCCTTCACCGCTGCCAACCAGCAATGGGCCGAAGCGCAGATCACCAAATACCCCGAGGGCCGTCAGGCCAGCGCGGTCATCCCGCTGCTGTGGCGCGCGCAAGAGCAGGAGGGCTGGCTGAGCCGCCCGGCGATTGAAACCGTCGCTGACATGCTGGGCATGTCCTACATCCGGGTGCTTGAGGTTGCGTCCTTCTACTTCATGTTCCAGCTGCAACCGGTTGGGTCCGTTGCGCATATTCAGGTCTGTGGCACGACGTCCTGCATGATCTGCGGGGCCGAGGACCTGATCGCGGTCTGCCGCGAAAAGATCGCGCCCAAGCCGCACCAGCTGTCGGCGGACGGCAAGCTGAGCTGGGAAGAGGTCGAGTGCCTGGGTTCCTGCACCAACGCCCCGATGGCACAGATCGGTAAAGACTATTACGAGGACCTGACCGCCGAGAGTTTTGGTCGGATCATTGATGAACTGGTCGCTGGCAAGGTTCCGGTGCCCGGTCCCCAGAACGGGCGTTACGCGGCCGAGCCTCTGGGCGGGGTGACCAGCCTGAAGGACTACGAGGGTGGCAAGGCAAAGCACAATGCCAGTGTGCAACTGGCCACGGAACTGGGCGATACCGTCAAGCGCATCGACGGAACCGAAGTTCCGATCCTGACGCCTTGGTTGGGCAAGGATGGCAAAGCCGCCGGAGCGAAAGCCGCGCCCAAGCCGCCGAAGGTGCCAGAGCAGGGCAAACCAGCCGCCCGTCAGGCCGCGCCCAAAAAATCCGCCAAGGCCGAGCCATCTTCGCCCGAGGGTGCTGCGGCCAAGCCAGAAGCGACTGAGGCTCAGCCCGAAACGCTGAGCGGTGCGCGTGAGGGCAAGCCCGACGACCTCAAGCTGCTGAAAGGTGTGGGGCCGAAGCTCGAGCAGACGCTGAACGAACTCGGGTTCTACCACTTCGATCAGATCGCGGCCTGGACGCCAGAACATGTGGCCTGGGTTGATGCCCGGCTGAAGTTCAAGGGCCGGATCGAACGCGACGGCTGGATCGAGCAGGCGGCCAAGCTGGCTGCTGGCGAGGAAACCGAATTTGCCAAACGTGCCAAGCAAGACGGCACCTACGAAGACTGAGAGACGGTGCCCGAACCGGGCAACGGAGAGTGATGGACAAGGACAAGGAACAGGCCATCGCCCGCAAGGGCCGACATATCGGCGTGGTCATCGCGGTGACCATGCTGTTGTGGCTTGCCATGACCCTGTTCATCGGCCCGGCGCTGGAGCTGCCGGGACGCTTTGCGCTGCTGTTTGATTTCGCCGCGATCGCGGCGTTCATCTATGCGGGCGTCAACATATTTCAACTCTGGCGCATGCGTCAGGACAGCTGAAGGTAACACGCGATGCTGAAGGATCAGGACCGGATCTTTACCAACATCTACGGGATGCACGAGCGCACCTTGAAGGGCGCCCACGCCCGGGGGCATTGGGACGGCACTGCTGGCCTGATGGAAAAGGGTCGTGACTGGATCATCCAGACGATGAAAGACTCAGGGTTGCGCGGGCGTGGCGGTGCGGGCTTCCCGACCGGCCTTAAATGGTCGTTCATGCCGAAGGAAAGCGATGGCCGCCCGTCCTATCTGGTGGTCAATGCCGACGAATCCGAACCGGGCACCTGCAAGGACCGCGAGATCATGCGCCACGATCCGCACACGCTGATCGAAGGCTGCCTGATTGCGTCTTTCGCGATGAATGCGCACACCTGCTACATCTACCTGCGCGGCGAGTACATTCGTGAGCGCGAGGCACTGCAGGCTGCAATTGACGAAGCCTATGACGCGGGCCTTCTGGGCAAGAATGCCGCTGGATCGGGATGGGATTTCGACCTGTTCCTGCATCACGGGGCAGGCGCCTACATCTGTGGTGAGGAAACCGCCCTGATCGAAAGCCTCGAAGGTAAGAAGGGCATGCCGCGCATGAAGCCGCCGTTCCCGGCCGGGGCGGGTCTGTATGGCTGCCCGACCACGGTGAACAACGTGGAATCCATCGCCGTCGTGCCCACGATCCTGCGCCGCGGTGCCGACTGGTTCGCCGGTTTCGGTCGCCAGAACAACGCGGGCACCAAGCTGTTTGCCGTCTCGGGTCACGTCAATACCCCCTGTGTGGTCGAAGAGGCGATGTCGATCAGCTTTGAAGAATTGATCGAGACCCATTGCGGTGGCATCCGCGGCGGGTGGGACAACCTGCTGGCCGTGATCCCCGGAGGCTCGTCCGTGCCCTGCGTCCGCGGCGAGAACATGCGCGACGCGATCATGGATTTCGACTATCTGCGCAACGACCTGGGCTCGGGGCTTGGAACGGCGGCGGTGATCGTGATGGACAAGTCCACCGACATCATCAAGGCGATCTGGCGCCTGTCGAAATTCTACAAGCACGAAAGCTGTGGCCAGTGCACGCCCTGCCGTGAAGGTACCGGCTGGATGATGCGGGTGATGGACCGCCTTGTGCGCGGCGAGGCCGAACTGGAAGAGATCGACATGCTGTTCGAGGTGACCAAGCAGGTCGAAGGCCATACGATCTGTGCGCTGGGTGACGCGGCCGCATGGCCGATCCAGGGCCTGATCCGCAACTTCCGCGAAGAAATCGAAGACCGCATCAAGGCTCAGAAATCGGGCCGTATGGGTGCGATGGCGGCGGAGTGACAACGATGGAAGCCTATGCAGAGTATTCCCACGCGATTGCGTCTTTGGTGATTTTCACACTGGTCGTTTTGTTCCTGTCGCCGTTTTCGGCACTGGCGAAACAGGGCAAAGGGCTGGCTCCCGGCGCGACCCCCGACCAGGACTATGCCGACAAGGCCTATCGCCTGAACCGTGCCTATCTGAACGGCACCGAGACTTTGCCCGCGTTTATGACCGTTACTGTTGCAGCCATTCTGTTGGGTGCCAGCCCGTTCTGGGTGAACTGGCTGGCCGCGATTGCCTTGGTCGCGCGACTGGTGATGCTTGTCGTACACATTCAGGGCGTCGGCAAACCGCATAGCGGTATTCGTTCAGTCCTGTATGTGGTGGCCTGGGCCTGCATGTTCGTGCTTGGGATCCTTGCATTGGTGGCTGCATTCTGATGGCCGTCACAATTGTTGATATCACCGCGAACCTGCGTCGCCCGGCTGTCGGTGTCCTTGTTCTGCTAACGCTGCTTTCGGCATGCGGGACGGCGCCAACCAGCGACCGGATCCTGTTTGACGGCAAGTCGTTTCGGGCCAAGGCAAAGCCGGTCGACAAGAAACGGTCGCCTGCGGATTTCACCGTGACGATCAAAGGTGTGTCGGCTTCGCTGGACGGCGCGCGCGAGGCTGGTCGGTACGAGGGCACCCGGTTCTGCATTCAGAATTTCGGTTCCTCCCGCATTGCGTGGAAGGTTGGTCCTGACACCGAACCGCAGAACCTGCGCGTCGAAAATGACAGCCTGACATTTGCCGGAGCCTGTCAACGACCATGAGCTTCGCTATTGCATATCCTGCGCTGATCGGACCGTCGTTATTGCATAACAGCCGTGCTGCGGAACGTCTTGGGGAACCCAAGACGAAAGGATATGTCATGAAACTTGTGAAACTTGCCGCATTTGCCTGTGCGATGGCGTTGCCCGTCTCGGCGGACGCCAAGCCGCCCTTGCGTGAAGTCAAGGAAATCGACAACGAGCTCTACTACATCGCCATCGCAAATGAGATCTCGGAATACTGCCCGTCGATCAGTGGGCGGCGTATGAAAGCAATCGGTGTGATGTGGAGCCTGCGGTCCAAGGCCAACAGCCTGGGTTATTCGGACGGAGAGATCCGGGCCTATGTCGAGTCGGATTCCGAAAAGGCGCGGATGCGGGCCAAAGGCGAAAAATACCTCGCGCAGAACGGCGTGAGCTACGGAAAAGCTGAAACATTCTGTGCCCTGGGGCGCAAGGAAATCGAACGAAACAGCGCCATTGGCGTGTATTTGAGGGCGAACTAGACCATGTCTGACCTCCGCAAGATCGTAATCGACGACAAGGAAATCGAAGTCGATGGCGCGATGACCCTGATCCAGGCCTGCGAACAGGCCGGGGTCGAGGTGCCACGGTTCTGCTATCATGAGCGCCTGTCGATTGCCGGTAACTGCCGCATGTGCCTGGTCGAGGTCGTGGGCGGGCCGCCCAAGCCCGCCGCCTCGTGCGCGATGCAGGTGCGCGATCTGCGCCCAGGGCCGGAAGGTCAACCGCCGGTGGTCAAGACCAACTCTCCCATGGTCAAGAAGGCCCGGGAAGGCGTCATGGAGTTTCTGCTGATCAACCACCCCTTGGATTGCCCGATCTGTGACCAGGGCGGTGAATGCGATCTGCAGGACCAGGCAATGGCCTACGGTATGTCGGCCAGCCGGTTCAAAGAAGCCAAGCGGGCCGTGGATGATCTGGATCTGGGTCCGCTGGTTGGTACGGCCATGACCCGCTGCATCAGCTGCACCCGCTGTGTGCGTTTCACGACCGAGATCGCGGGTATCGACCAGATGGGCCAGACGGGCAGGGGCGAGGATGCGGAAATTACCTCGTACCTGAACCAGACGCTGGATTCGAACCTGCAGGGCAACATCATTGACCTGTGCCCGGTGGGGGCGCTGACTTCCAAGCCTTATGCCTTTACCGCACGCCCGTGGGAACTGACAAAGACCGAAACCATCGACGTGATGGATGCGCTGGGATCGAACATTCGTGTCGATACCAAGGGCCGCGAAGTGATGCGCATTCTGCCGCGCAACCATGATGGCGTGAACGAAGAGTGGATCTCGGACAAGACGCGTTTCGTCTGGGACGGTTTGCGCCGTCAACGTCTGGACACGCCCTATATCCGTGAAAACGGTCGCCTGCGCGCCGCCAGCTGGCCCGAGGCTTTGGCCACCGCCGCAGCGGCGATGAAGGGCAAGAAGGTTGCCGGTCTGATCGGCGATCTGGTTCCTGTCGAAGCCGCCTTTGCGTTGAAGCAGATGATTGAGGGGCTGGGTGGCAAGGTCGAATGCCGAACCGACAATGCCCGCCTGCCTATCGGCAACCGTTCGGGCTATGTCGGCAATGTGACGATCGAGGAGATCGACACGGCGAAAGAGATCATCCTGATCGGCACCAACCCGCGGGACGAGGCCCCGGTGCTGAATGCGCGCATCCGCAAGGCGTGGCTGGCGGGCGCCAATGTCAAATTGATCGGCCCGACCGTTGATCTGACTTATGACTACGAGCATCTTGGCACCGACCGCGATGCGCTGGCCAAGGCCAAGGCAAGCAATGAAGCCGTTGTGATCGTCGGACAGGGCGCCGTGTCCGAGGCAGACGGTCTGGCTGTTTTGGCCGCCGCGCGCGCGCTGTCGGGTCGGATGCTTGTTCTGCACACTGCGGCCGCCCGCGTCGGTGCGATGGATGTGGGTGCAGTGACGGAGGGTGGCCTTGAGGCTGCAATCGACGGCGCCGAGGTGATCTTCAACCTGGGCGCGGACGAGGTCGATATCGATGCGGGTCCATTCGTCATTTACCAGGGCAGCCACGGTGACCGCGGTGCACACCGCGCCGACGTCATCCTGCCAGGCGCAGCCTACACCGAGGAAAACGGTCTGTTCGTCAACACCGAGGGTCGCCCTCAATTGGCGATGCGCGCCGGATTTGCACCGGGTGAAGCCAAGGAAAACTGGGCGATCCTGCGGGCGCTTTCGGCAGAGTTGGGCGAGAAACTTCCTTATGACACGTTGGCCCAGCTGCGGCAAAAGCTGATCGAAGCAGTGCCGCATCTGGCCGGGATCGACCAAGTGCCCGAGAACGAAGATCAGGCAATCGAGGCCGGACCTTTGGGACAGGCCGATTTCCGGACCGTGATCAAGGATTTCTATCTGACCAACCCGATTGCACGAGCCTCGCAGTTGATGGCCGAGCTTTCGGCGCTGGCCAAGGCGCGCGGTGACCAAAAGATTGCCGCGGAATGAGGCTTGCAACGACCATAAACCGCAAAGCGGGCGGAAGCCCGAGCTCGTTTTTCCCAGAGGAGATACGAGGGGCGTGGTCGTATGTTTTGCCGAATGAAATGAAGGAAAAAGGTGGCGTGCGGGCAGCGGATGCTGTTTACACCAATTCGCCAAACCAATCGCGAGCGACGCGAGTCTCCGACCGGCCGGTCGGGCCTCGCGATGGCAGCGGAAAACGGAATACCCACGGTGTGAGGACCAATGGCTGAATTCTTTGACACCCCAGGCGGAATAGCCCTGATCATATTGGCGCAGGTGCTGGCCGTCGTGGCCTTCGTGATGATCTCGCTGCTGTTTCTGGTCTATGGCGACCGCAAGATCTGGGCCGCGGTCCAGATGCGTCGCGGCCCCAACGTGGTTGGCGTTTACGGCCTGCTGCAATCGGTGGCGGACGCACTGAAATACGTCGTCAAAGAGGTGGTGATCCCTGCCGGCGCGGACCGGACTGTGTTCATCCTGGCACCGCTGACGTCCTTCGTGCTGGCCATGATCGCCTGGGCAGTCATTCCGTTCAATGACGGCTGGGTCCTGTCCGACATCAACGTGGCTATCCTCTATGTGTTCGCAGTGTCCTCGCTCGAGGTGTACGGCGTTATTATGGGCGGATGGGCGTCGAACTCGAAATACCCGTTCCTGGGCTCGTTGCGCTCGGCCGCGCAGATGATTTCTTATGAGGTTTCGATCGGCCTGATCATCATCGGGGTGATCATTTCGACCGGGTCGATGAATTTTGGTGACATCGTGCGGGCGCAGGATGGCTCGTTCGGGTTCTTCAGCTGGTACTGGCTGCCGCATTTCCCGATGGTCTTCTTGTTCTTCATCTCGGCCCTGGCCGAGACCAACCGCCCGCCGTTCGACCTGCCCGAAGCTGAATCGGAACTGGTCGCAGGCTATCAGGTCGAATACTCGGCAACGCCCTTCCTGCTGTTCATGGCCGGCGAATACATCGCCATCTTCCTGATGTGCGCGCTGACCACGCTGCTGTTCTTCGGCGGCTGGCTGTCGCCGATCCCCGGCCTGCCCGATGGCGTGCTGTGGATGGTCGCCAAGATGGCGTTCTTCTTCTTCCTCTTCGCGATGGTCAAGGCGATCACGCCCCGTTACCGCTATGACCAGCTGATGCGGCTGGGCTGGAAAGTGTTCCTGCCGTTCAGCCTGGTGTGGGTGGTGTTCGTGGCCTTTGCGGCGAAATTCGACTGGTTCTGGGGTGCATTCGCCCGTTGGAGCGTAGGAGGCTGACAATGGCAAATATCGACTATACCCGCGCGGCCAAATACTTCCTTCTGCAGGATTTCTGGGTCGGCATGAAGCTGGGATTGAAGTACTTCTTCGCCGCCAAGGCCACCGTGAACTACCCCCACGAAAAGGGTCCGCTGTCGCCCCGGTTCCGCGGTGAACACGCCCTGCGCCGTTACCCCAACGGCGAGGAGCGCTGCATCGCCTGCAAATTGTGCGAGGCTGTGTGCCCCGCGCAGGCCATCACCATCGACGCCGAACCGCGCGAGGACGGCAGCCGCCGTACAACGCGCTATGACATCGACATGACCAAGTGCATCTACTGCGGCTTCTGCCAAGAGGCCTGCCCGGTCGATGCCATCGTCGAGGGGCCGAATTTCGAATTCGCCACGGAAACCCGCGAAGAGCTGTTCTATGACAAGCAGAAACTGCTGGACAACGGTGAACGCTGGGAAGCCGAGATCGCCCGCAATCTGGAACTGGACGCGCCCTACCGATGAGCGATCCGGCCAAAAACCCATTCGAGCAGATGCTCAGACAGGCGCATGACATGGCCAAGGCGTTCAACCCGGCGCTGGAGAGCTATTCGCCCGTCGACGCGATGCGCGGCTTCGAGGCGCTGTGGCCGACCATGCCCAAAGAGGTCATGGAAATGATGTTCGGCAACACCGTCAATCCGGGCGGACTGGATGCCAAGACCCGCCTGTTGCTGACGCTGGCCGGGCTGACCTGTCAGGGCGCACAGGCCGACACGGCCATTCGCCAGACGGTGCGCCACGCCATCGAGGCAGGGGCCAAGAAACAAGAGATCGTGGAAACGATCGGTCAGATGTCGGTCTTTGCCGGCATCCCGGCCATGACCCGGGCGCTGGAATTGGCGCAGGAGGCCATGGGCGAAAACGAGGAAGATGACCAATGAGCGTATTTGCCTTTTACCTCTTTGCCATCAGCGCCATCACAGGCGGGCTGTTCACAGTGATCAGCCGGCAGCCGGTGCATTCGGTGCTGTGGCTGATCCTGGCCTTCCTGTCGTCGGCGGGGCTGTTCGTGCTGCTGGGGGCGGAATTCGTCGCCATGCTGCTGATCATCGTCTATGTCGGCGCGGTGGCGGTGCTGTTCCTGTTCGTGGTGATGATGCTGGACGTGGACTTTGCCGAGCTCAAGGCCGAGATGGCGCGCTACATGCCTTTGGCCCTGCTGATCGGGCTGGTCATCCTTATGCAGTTCGTCATGGCCTTTGGCGCCTGGGAAAGCGCACAAGGCGCGACCGCCAATCTGGCCCAGCCGATCCCGGCCGACCGCCACAACACGGAGGCACTGGGTGTCATCCTTTACGATCAATACTTCCTTCTGTTCCAACTGGCGGGCCTGATCCTGCTGGTGGCCATGATCGGCGCCATCGTGCTGACACTGCGCCACCGCAAGGACATCAAGCGTCAGGACATCGTCGGTCAGATGATGCGTGACCCGGCCAAGGCGATGGAGTTGAAGGACGTGAAACCGGGGCAGGGACTTTGAGACGATGATCGGACTTGAACACTATCTTACCGTCGCGGCGACGCTGTTCGTCATCGGCATCTTCGGTCTCTTCCTGAACCGCAAGAACGTCATCATCCTGCTGATGAGCATCGAACTGATGCTGTTGGCCGTGAACATCAACCTCGTGGCGTTTTCCAGTTTCCTCGGCGATCTGGTCGGGCAGGTCTTCACGCTGTTCGTGCTGACCGTGGCCGCGGCCGAGGCTGCCATCGGGTTGGCCATTCTGGTCTGCTTCTTCCGCAACCGCGGCACCATCGCGGTTGAAGACGTCAACATGATGAAGGGGTAAGGGATCATGGAAACCACAATCCTCTTTGCCCCGCTCGTGGGCGCGCTGATCTGCGGCTTTGGCTGGAAGTTCATAGGCGAAAAGGCCGCGCTGTGGACGGCGACGGGTCTGCTGTTCCTGGCCTGTTTGCTGTCGTGGATCGTCTTCTTCAGCTTTGACGGGCAGACCCAGCAGATCGAGATCATGCGCTGGATCGAGAGCGGCTCGCTGTCGACCTCGTGGGCCGTTCGTCTGGACCGGCTGACCGCCATCATGTTGATCGTCGTCACCACCGTTTCGGCGCTCGTGCACCTTTATTCGTTCGGCTATATGGATCACGACCCGCAGTGGCGCGAGGGCGAAAGCTACAAGCCGCGCTTCTTTGCATATCTGTCCTTCTTCACCTTCGCCATGCTGATGCTGGTGACGGCCGACAACCTCGTACAGATGTTCTTCGGCTGGGAAGGCGTGGGCGTCGCGTCGTACCTGCTGATCGGTTTTTACTATCGCAAACCCTCGGCCAATGCGGCGGCGATGAAAGCGTTCATCGTCAACCGTGTGGGCGACTTCGGCTTCGCGCTTGGGATATTTGCGCTGTTCTTCCTGACCGACAGCATCAACTTCTCGGATATCTTTGCCGCTGCACCCCAGCTGGCAGAAACGCAACTGACCTTCTTGTGGGGCGAATGGACCGCGATCGAGGTCATCTGCGTGCTACTGTTCATCGGTGCGATGGGCAAGTCGGCGCAGTTGATCCTGCACACCTGGTTGCCGGACGCGATGGAGGGCCCGACGCCCGTGTCGGCGCTGATCCACGCGGCCACCATGGTGACGGCCGGTGTGTTCCTGGTTTGCCGCATGTCGCCGCTGATGGAGTTCGCGCCAGGAGCAACCGGGTTCGTCACCGTGCTCGGGGCTGCCACCGCTTTCTTTGCCGCGACCGTGGGCTTGGTGCAGACGGACATCAAACGCGTGATCGCCTATTCGACCTGCTCGCAGCTGGGCTACATGTTCGTGGCCGCAGGCGTGGGCATGTATTCGGCGGCGATGTTCCACCTGTTCACGCATGCCTTCTTCAAGGCGCTCTTGTTTCTGGGGGCGGGCTCGGTGATCCACGCCATGCACCACGAACAGGACATGATGAACTATGGCAACCTGCGCAAGAAGATCCCCTATACCTTCTGGGCGATGATGATCGGCACGCTGGCCATCACCGGTGTCGGTATCCCGCTGACCACGATCGGCTTTGCCGGTTTCCTGTCCAAGGACGCCATCATCGAAAGCGCCTATGCCGGCGGATCGGCCTTCGGGTTCTGGGCGCTGGTGATCGCGGCCGCGATGACCTCGTTCTACAGCTGGCGCCTGATCTTCCTGACCTTCTATGGCGAGGAGCGGGGCGACAAGCACACGCATGAGCACGCGCACGAAAGCCCGATGGTCATGCTGGTGCCGCTGGGTGTTCTGTCGCTGGGCGCCGTGTTCGCGGGTATGATCTGGTACAACAACTTCTTCGGTCACGCCGATCAGGTGGGCAAGTTCTATGGCATTCCGGTTGCCGAGGCGCATGCCGACGCCGGTGACCATGCCAAGGCCGATGAACATGGCGACGACACGCATGCCACCGAATCCCATGGCGACGAGGCTGCGAATGATGACAAGGCGAAGGGCGGAGATCACCACTATGCCTTTGTCGGCAAACCGGGCGAGGGTGCGCTGTACATCGCGCCGGACAACCATGTTCTGGACGACGCGCATGCGGCGCCGAAATGGGTCAAGGTCTCGCCGTTCATCGCAATGGTTCTGGGCTTTGGACTGGCCTACCTGTTCTACATCGTGAACCCGGCGCTGCCGGGCCGCCTGGCCGAGAACCAGCGTCCGCTGTACCTGTTCCTCAAGAACAAGTGGTACTTTGACGAAATCTACGACGCGATCCTTGTCAAACCGACTGTGGCCCTTGGCCGGTTCCTGTGGAAGGGCGGTGACGGCAAGACGATCGACGGTTTCCTGAACGGAGTAGCAATGGGCGTCGTTCCCTTCTTCACCCGCCTCGCAGGCAAGGCGCAGACGGGCTACATCTTCACTTACGCCTTCTGGATGGTTCTGGGGATCGCCGCCCTGGTCACCTGGATGTCGATCGGCGGAGGCGCAAACTGATGGACAATATCCTATCCATTGTAACGTTCATTCCGGCCATTTCCGCCGGTCTGATGGCGCTGTTCCTGCATGGGAACGATGTGGCCGCACAGCGCAATGCCAAGTGGATCGCGCTGGTTGCGACCACAGTGACCTTCCTTGTTTCGATCGGAATCTATACCGAGTTCGACCCATCGAACACCGGCTTCCAGATGGTGGAAGAGGGTCAGTGGCTGCTGGGCCTGAAGTACAAGATGGGCGTGGATGGCATCAGCGTTCTGTTCGTGCTGCTGACCACCTTCATCATGCCGCTGACCATCTTGGCCAGCTGGAACGTGACCGACCGGGTCAAGGAATACATGATCGCCTTCCTGCTTCTGGAAACGCTGATGCTCGGCGTATTCATGGCGCTGGATCTGGTGCTGTTCTACCTGTTCTTCGAAGCCGGGCTGATCCCGATGTTCCTGATCATCGGGATTTGGGGCGGCAAGGACCGGATCTACGCCAGCTTCAAGTTCTTCCTCTACACCTTCCTCGGCTCGGTTCTGATGCTGGTGGCGATGGTGGCGATGTATGCGGATGCAGGCACAACGGACATTGCCGCGCTCATGACGCACCAGTTCTCGTCCGAGAGCTTCAGCGTGCTGGGTGTCCACATTGTCGGCGGTATGCAGACGCTGATGTTCCTCGCGTTCTTTGCGTCCTTCGCGGTGAAGATGCCGATGTGGCCCGTGCACACCTGGTTGCCAGACGCGCACGTTCAGGCACCGACGGCGGGCTCGGTCGTGCTGGCGGCAATTCTGCTGAAGATGGGTGGCTATGGTTTCCTGCGTTTTAGCTTGCCCATGTTCCCTGTCGGGTCGGCCGTGATGACCGATCTGGTGCTGTGGCTGTCGGCAATCGCCGTGGTCTATACCTCGTTGGTGGCGCTGGTGCAGGAGGACATGAAAAAGCTGATCGCCTATTCTTCGGTCGCGCATATGGGTTTTGTGACCATGGGCATCTTTGCCGCCAACCAGCAGGGCATCGACGGGGCGATTTTCCAGATGCTCAGCCACGGGTTCATCTCGGCCGCGCTGTTCCTTTGTGTTGGCGTGATCTACGACCGGATGCACACCCGCGACATCGAGGCCTATGGCGGCCTGGTGATCCGGATGCCGGCCTATGCGTTGGTGTTCATGCTGTTCACCATGGCCAATGTGGGCCTGCCGGGCACCAGCGGGTTCATCGGCGAATTCCTGACGCTTATGGGCACCTTCCAGGTCAACACCTGGGTGACCGCAGTGGCGGCCAGCGGTGTGATCTTCTCGGCGGCTTATGCGCTTTGGTTGTATCGCCGCGTGGTCTTTGGCGACCTGATCAAGGAAAGCCTCAAGTCGATCACCGACATGAGCACACGCGAGCGTCTGATCTTTGCGCCGCTGATCGTCATGACCATCCTGCTGGGCGTCTATCCGTCGCTGGTCACCGACGTGATCGGCAATTCGACCGCCGCGCTGATTTCGAACTATGACACGGCTCTGGCCGCGGCCGAGGCCGCGACCCAGGTCGCTTCGCACTAAGGGAGCTTTGGAGACATGATCCAGGCTGATCTCACTGTAATTCTGCCGGAAATCATTCTGGCGATCTATGCGATGGCGGCGCTGATCGGAGCTGTCTACACCAGCAAGGATGCGCTGGCTCCGGTTCTGGTCTGGACGACGGCCGGACTGATGGCGGCGCTGTCGTTCTGGATCGCGTCGAACGGCTCGGGGACCAACGTGGCCTTCAACGGCATGTTCATCGACGACGGGTTCGCCCGATTTGCAAAGGTCGCGATTCTGCTATCGGCCGCCGCGGTTCTGGTTATGAGCCAGGAGTACATGGCGCGCCGGAACCTGCTGCGTTTCGAGTATCCGTTGCTGGTGGCTTTGGCAGCGGTCGGCATGATGATGATGGTCAGCGCCGGCGATTTGATGTCGCTCTATATGGGTCTCGAGCTGCAGTCGCTGTCTCTGTATGTCGTGGCGGCCCTGCGCCGTGACAGCGCCAAATCGACCGAGGCGGGGCTGAAGTATTTCGTTTTGGGTGCGCTCAGTTCCGGATTGCTGCTGTTCGGCGCATCTCTGGTCTATGGGTTCACCGGTACGACGCTGTTCTCGGGCATCATCAACACGGTGCATCACGGCGATGTCTCGGTTGGGCTTCTGTTTGGCCTTGTTCTGCTGATCTCGGGTTTGGCATTCAAGATTTCGGCGGTTCCGTTCCACATGTGGACACCGGACGTTTACGAGGGCTCGCCCACTCCGGTGACGGCTTTCTTTGCAACCGCACCCAAAGTTGCAGCGATGGCCTTGTTCGCGCGCGTTCTGCATGATGCGTTCGGCGGTGCCATCGCGGACTGGCAGCAGGTGATCGTGCTGCTTTCGGTCCTGTCGATGTTGCTGGGGGCCGTGGCTGCCATCGGGCAGCGCGACATCAAACGGCTGATGGCCTATTCGTCAATTGCACATATGGGGTACGCGCTGATCGGTCTGGCCGCAGGCACCGAATTGGGTGTCAAAGCGATGTTGATGTATCTGGCGGTCTATGTGACCATGAATATCGGCACCTTCGCCTTCATCCTGATGATGGAGCGCGACGGCAAGCCGGTGACAGACATCGACGCCCTGCGCCAGTATTCCAAGCGGGACCCGGGCAAGGCGCTGGCCGTGCTGATCCTGATGTTCAGCCTTGCCGGCGTACCGCCAATGCTGGGGTTCTTCGCCAAGTTCGGCGTCTGGCAGGCCGGTGTGCAAGCTGACCTGATTGGGTTGGTTATTGCATCGGCAATCGCCTCGGTGATCGGTGCCTTCTACTACCTGCGGATCGTCTTCTACATGTATTTCGGCGACGAAAACGAAGATCCGATCGAAACCCGCTCGACCCCGGTATTGTGGGTTGCTCTGATGGGGTCGGCCGCATTGATGTTGATCGGTGTGGTCTACCAGTTCGGGATCGAGGGCGCAGCGGCAGCCGCGGCGACGACGCTTGTCAACTGACCGTTTCAACAAAATCTGGAAAGGGGCTCGGCCATCAGGCCGGGCCTTTTTGGCATGAGCACCTGGCCCCAAGGATACGGTCTGCATATCCTGCAGGAAGTTGACAGCACCCTGAATGAGGCCGCGCGGATCGCACCCACTGCAACAGGTCCGGTCTGGATCCTGGCGCATCATCAAACCGCCGCGCGTGGCAGGCGCGGCCGGGCGTGGTCCAACCCCCAGGGCAACCTGGCAGCAACCTTGTTGCTGCGGCCCGAGGGCAATCCAGAGCAGGCAGCCCTTCGCAGCTTTGTTGCCGCGCTGGCGCTTTTTGATGCCTGTGTTTCGGTCACCGGTCGCGCACAGGGGTTCGCATTGAAATGGCCGAATGACGTGTTGTTGAACGGCGGGAAACTGGCCGGCATCCTGTTGGAAAGCACGGGGCAGGGGCGCGACGTATCCCACCTTGCGATCGGCATCGGGGTGAACCTCGCAGACGCGCCTGATCCTGAGACAGTTGAGCAGGGAGCTCTGCGGCCCGTTTCGTTGTTGTCGGAAACCGGGGCTCAGGTGTCCGCCGAGGATTTTCTGACTGAGCTCGCCGATGCCTACGCAAAGCTCGAACTGCAGTTTGTTACCTACGGGTTTGAACCGATCCGCAAAGCGTGGCTGGACCGGGCCGCGAAGCTGGGCGAGGTGATTACCGCGCGCACAGGTGCTTCGGAAACCGTCGGGACCTTTGAAACGGTGGACGCGGGCGGCAACCTTGTCCTAAACACCGCCAAGGGCCGCGTCAGCATTCCGGCGGCAGACGTTTATTTCTGAAAGGGGCGCATATGCTTCTGGCCATTGACTGCGGCAACACGAACACCGTTTTCTCGATCTGGGATGGCGAGAAATTCCTGTGCACGCTGCGCACCTCAACCCACCATGCCCGCACGGCCGATGCCTATTTCACCTGGTACTCGACCCTGGTGAAACATTACGGGATCGAGGCTGACATCACCGACGTCATCATTGCCTCGACGGTGCCGCGGGTGGTGTTCAACCTGCGCGTCTTTGCCGACCGGTTCTTTGGATGCCGGCCGTTGGTGGTGGGCAAGCCCGATTGCGAGTTGCCGGTAGCGCCGCGCGTTGATGAAGGGACGATTCCCGGTCCGGACCGTCTGGCGAATGCGGCCGGTGCCTTTGATCGGCACGGCGGGAATGTCGTGGTGGTGGATTTCGGGACCGCCACGAATTTCGATGTGGTCGCCGCTGATGGCGCCTATGTCGGAGGAGTGATCGCCCCCGGCGTGAACCTCAGTCTCGAGGCCTTGCACCAGGGCGCTGCAGCTCTGCCGCATATCGACGTGACGCGTCCCGAGAAAGTCATCGGCACAAACACGGTTGGATGTATCCAGTCAGGTGTGTATTGGGGGTATTCCGGCCTCATCGAAGGTTTGATCGACAGGATCAAGGCGGAATACGGAATGCCCATGAAGGTCATAGGGACGGGCGGTCTTGCACCGCTGTTCGATCAGGCCGATGTGGGCTTTGATGCAATTGAAGACGATCTGACGATGCACGGGCTTACCGTGATCCATCGCTACAACAAGGATACTGGCTCGGCATGAGCAGCGAAAGACTGATCTACTTGCCGCTCGGCGGCGCGGGCGAAATCGGTATGAACGCCTATGTCTACGGCTATGGCAAACCCGGTCAGGAACGTCTGATCCTGGTCGATCTGGGCGTGACCTTTCCCGACATGGATACAACGCCGGGCGTCGATCTGATCTACGCCGACATTTCGTGGTTGAAGGAACGTGCGGATCGGCTTGAGGCGATCTTCGTCACCCATGCGCACGAGGATCACGTCGGCGCCGTGGCCCATTGTCATGAGGCTCTTGGCGCGCCGGTCTACGCGCGTGCTTTCACCGCAAATATCGCCCGCCGCAAAATGGAAGATGTCGGACATCCGCCCGAAGCCGTGCGCACCGTGTCCGCCTGGCCCGAGCAGATCAAGGCAGGTCCGTTTACGGTCGGATTCCTGCCCGTTTCGCATTCGATCCCCGAGAGTGCGGCGCTGGTGATCGACACGCCGGCCGGCCGTGTCGTGCATACCGGTGATTTCAAACTGGACACCAATCCGGTTGTGGGCGAACCGTTTGATCCCGATCTTTGGGCCGAAGTGGCCAAGCCTGGGGTCAAGGCGTTGGTTTGTGACAGCACCAACGTGTTTTCCTCGCATCCCGGTCGCTCGGAGTCGGAGGTTGGGCCGGCCATCACCCAATTGGTCGAGGACGCGACTGGTATGGTGGTTGCAACGACCTTTGCGTCGAATGTCGCGCGGGTCAAAACGCTGGCCGAGGCCGGGCATCGGGCGGGTCGTTCGGTGGTTCTGTTGGGCCGGGCCATGCGCCGCATGATCGAGGCTGCGACCGAAACCGGTATCCTGTCTGATTTTCCGCGCGTGATCAGCGCTGAGGAAGCCTTGGATCTGCCTCGCCAGAACCTGATGCTGATCGTCACCGGCAGCCAGGGTGAGCGCCGCGCGGCCAGCGCGCAGCTGGCGCGTGGCAAGTACCGGGGGATCGAGCTGAAGGATGGCGACCTGTTCCTGTTCTCCTCGAAGACCATTCCGGGGAATGAACGCGGTGTGATCCGCATCATGAACCAACTGAGCGAAAAAGGCGTCGACGTGGTCGATGACAGCGCTGGCCTGTACCACGTTTCCGGCCACGCCAACCGCCCCGATCTTGAGCAGATGCATGCCTTGGTCGATCCTCAGATCGTCATTCCAATGCACGGTGAACACAGGCATCTGCGGGAACACGCCAAGCTGGCCGAGGCCGCAGGTCGTGCCGGAGTCCTGGCGGTCAATGGCACGATGCTGGATCTGTCGGGGAACGCGCCCGAGGTCGTGGATTATGTCGAGACCGGCCGGACCTACCTGGACGGTTCCGTCAAGATTGGCGCGCTGGACGGTGTGGTGCGGGACCGTATCCGCATGGCTCTGAACGGGCACGTGACCGTAACTGTCATCCTGGACGAAGACGATGAGCCACTGGGCGAACCTTGGTGCGATACCATGGGGCTGCCGGAAACCGGCGTGTCGAGGGCCGGATTGATCGAGGTGCTGGAAGAGGACCTGAACCAGTTCCTGATGCGGGCTGAGGTCAAAACGCTGCGGGACGATGACAAACTGGAAGAAGCCATGCGTCGCATCGTTCGACAAAGTGCGCAGATCGAAATCGGCAAAAAGCCCGAAGTCACGGTTGTGATAAGCCGAATGAAATAAGGCGGCTCAGTCTGTTTCGGGCATCGGGTGTCCCTTGAGGCGCTGGAACAGACTGGCTTCTTCGTTGTTCAGAAAGAACGGCACAGAGTCGGGGGGCGTTGTATCTGATACGCGCGCCTCGACTTCCGACAGAACAACCTCGGTGATGAACGGCAAGTCGAACTCCCGCGCCTGTTCCAGCGGAATCCACTGTAGATGTGACAGTTCATCCGAAGCCTGGCTGAAATCGTCCAGATCACCAGCGATCGCATCTGCGTCCAAAAGAAAAAAACGGGCGTCGAACCGGCGTGGACGTCCGGGCGGGGTTACCGCGCGGAACACGAACTGCAGCGCTTCGGCCGACGGAATGTAGCCTCTTTCCGCGAAGCCGGTCCAGGCATGTGGAACCGGACCCGGCCAGGTGTCGCGGACACCGAGGATAAGGCCGGTCTCCTCCCACAACTCGCGAATTGCCGCTGCCGCCAGTGGCACATGCAGTCCGGCAGGAGCCTGATCGCTCAGCCTTTGTTGGCAAATCTCGGGTACCGGAGTGGCCAGCGGAACTTGCGCGTCCTCAGCATCCACGGCACCCCCCGGAAACACGAACTTGTTCGGCATGAAGGCCGCCGCGGCACCACGTTGGCCCATCAGGATCGACGGGGTTCGAAAACGGTCGCGCAAAACGATGATCGTCGCGGCGTCGCGAATTGCGGATTTGTCCACGGTCATGAGAAGCTCAGCTGCATTGACGGGTCACTTGCTGTCGTCGAACCCGTGCATCTTCCGGGCCCATTGAAAGCCGACGACCGCTCCTTTGAGCCTGGGAAGAAGGAACAGCGACAGGGCAACGCAAGCTATCGAAAAGCCGATTGCCATGGCCCACGGAGACGGGCGCAGGCCGACGTAAGTGACATGCAGCGCCGGAGCCAAAAGGTGTCCGACCAGCAGAATGGTCAAGTAGGCCGGCCCGTCATCTGCCCTGTGGTGAAACAATTCCTGACCGCAGTCTGCGCAGGTATCATTCACCTTCAGGTAGCTGTGCAACAGCTTGCCTTTGCCGCAATTGGGGCATTTGCACCGGAACCCTTTCACGATGGCGGGCCACGTGGGGCGTTCCTCCTGAGAGAGGGTGTCGATGGTTTGATCTGTCATCTTGATACTCGCGCTCGGATTTCGGGGATATTGCGCTTGTTTCATCCCGCAGAAAAGGGGGGTGCGTCGCTTTGCACCGACCCTCTCCAAAATATTGACCGGAAATGCAGGTTTCAATGCCGGAAAAAAATTCGCGGACAGCGACGGAAACTTTGCCGGGCTGCGTTTGAATGAATGTAAGCAGCGGCACAGGGCCGCGACAACAAAGGAAACGAGCAATGAAGAGCGCAAAATTTATCTCTGCCATCATTCTGTCTGCAGTTGCCGTCACCGGGACGGCTGCGCTGGCCAAAGGACCTCGCGACCGTGAACCGGTCAGCTTTCAGGAGCTGGATGCCAACGGGGACGGCCAGGTGACCAAGGCCGAGATGGAGGCCCATCGCCTGCAGAAGTTCACCTCGGCCGATACCGACGGCGACGGAAAGATCAGCGTCGAAGAAATGCAGGCCGAGGCTCAGAAGAAGGCAAACGACCGCGTTTCCGACATGTTCGAGCGTCATGATGCCGACAAAGACGGCTTTCTGACTGCGGACGAGTTGCCGAAACCGCGCCGGGCTGACAAGATGTTTGACCGCCTTGATGCGGATGGAAACGGATCTCTGTCCGAGCAGGAGTTCGCCAATGCACGGGATGGTATGGGTCGGCACCACAAGAAGGGTGACCGCCCGGACCCAGACAACAACTGACGCAGGATGAAGGACGTGCCGTCCCCTGTGCATACTGTCCGCGGCGACACGGTCGCCGCGGATGCCTGCAGCGACGACGTGTTGCTGAAACGGTTTGCCGAAGGCGACGCTCAGGCAGCACGCCTGCTGACCGATCGGTTGGGGCCGCGGTGCTATTCGGTTGCTCTGCGCATGTTGAACAACAGGGCAGAGGCCGAAGACGTAACCCAGGAAGCGATGCTTCGGCTGTGGAAAGTGGCGGCGGACTGGGTTCCGGGGCAGGCCAAGATCTCGACCTGGTTGTACCGCGTGGTCTTGAACCTGTGTGTCGATCTGCGGCGGAAGAAAACGGCAGGCACATTGGACGATGTGCCAGAGCCTGAGGACGACCAGCCCAGTGTCGTGGACCGAATGCAGCAAAACGCCCGCGTGGATGCGTTGCAAGCGGCCTTGGCACAATTGCCGGAACGGCAGCGCGAAGCTGTCATTCTCAGGCATATCGAGGAGTTGTCCAATCCGGAAATCGCGGGAATCATGAGGATTTCCGTAGAAGCGGTAGAAAGTCTTGTTGCCCGCGGAAAGCGGTCGTTGACGGCCATACTGTCAGGCCGTCAGGAAGAGTTGGGGTATGACCATGTCTGACCAAGATACAGAACTGGATCTTTTGTTTGCCGAGGCACGGCAGGCACATGTTGATCTGCCCGACGATTTGGCCGTTCGTATCCTGACGGATGCCGAGGCCATCCGGCTTGCGGCGACAAAAACAGCGAAACCCAAGTCACAGGGGTTTTTGGGCAATCTCGTTGCCGGTCTCGGGGGCTGGCAGGCGCTCAGTGGGCTTGCGGCGGCCAGCGTGGTTGGCGCATGGGTCGGTTTTGCCGCGCCGTCCTTTCTGCCGGACCCGGCAAATTACATAATGACCCAGGATGCATCCTACATGGTCGCCAATCTCGGTCTCGAGGCCGCGTTTCTGGAGGAAGCGGAATGAATGAAGACGTTAAACCCCCAAGGCGCTGGGTGCCTGTGCTATTGGTGGTATCCCTTGGCCTGAACCTGCTGGTCGCCGGGGTGATCATCGGGACTGCGCTGCGGTTTCACGGTGTGCGGGACGATGTTCCTCCCGGATTTGGACCTGCCCTGTACCGCGCTCTTCCTGATCCGGAACGCAAGGCGTTGAGAGGCGATCTGGCCGACAAGCATCGGCGCGGGGCCGAGAAAAGGTCTCGTGATTTCAAGGCGCTTGGCAAAGCGCTGCGGGCCATTCCGTTCGACCGCGATGAAGTCCAGAACCTGCTGGAAGAACAAGCAAGGGCGAATGACGAAATCCAGGCGGCTCTGCAAGAGCAATGGCTGGCTCGGGTTTCGGCCATGTCCGACGAAGAACGAAAAGCTTATGCCGACCGCTTGGAAGACGTGTTGAAGCGGCGCCCGGATCCCAAGAAACGCAAGGACTGACCTGCTTAGGCCGCGTTCTGTTTCATCCACACCTGGTTCCGGCCTGCCTGTTTTGCCGCATAAAGCGCCTTGTCCGCGCATTTGATCAGGCTGTCGGCCGACAGTGAGCCGTCTGGAAGTGGGGAGAAGGGTGGCTCGCATACCTTCAGCCCGATGCTGACCGTCACCGGAAGCCGGGCAGGAATGTCCGCCAGGACGATCGGTACGCTGCTGACGCCGCTGCAGATATCGGCCGCCTTCCTGAGCGCCTTTTCGCGGGTCGCGTTTGGCAGTCCGAACAGGAATTCCTCTCCTCCGATGCGGGCGAGGAAGCCGTCAGGTCCGAAAGCGCGCTTCATCCGTTTTCCGGCCTCGACCAAAACCCTGTCACCGGCACTGTGGCCGTAACGGTCATTGATGGATTTGAAGTGGTCCAGGTCGGCCAGCATGATCGCAAAACCCCGCTGTTTGTGCACCGAACTGTGCAGCAATTGGTCCATCGCGGTCTGTGCGAAACGACGGTTGTTCAGGCCCGTCAGCGTGTCGATCCACGATTCCTCAAGCCCACGGCGCAACGAGTCGCGCATTTGCTCGTCATGCGCCTTGCGTGCAATCAACGCCTCGACCCGAAGCGATACTTCGTCAGGGCAGAACCCTCCGAGGCAAATCGCATCGGCGCCGCGATCCAGGGCCTCGGCGGCAAGAGTGGCGTTGTCATCGGGAATGATTCCGATCAGAGCGGTCCGCCGAGTGCCGGTGCGGGATTTGAGGTCGGCCAACATGTTCAGGCCGGATGGATCGCTGTTCAATTCGACAACAATCGCGTCAGGTATGGTGCCGGACAAGACTCCGCTGAGGTTGGGCAGGGTATGGCTGCACACCGAATGCTGCGTTCGTCCGTTCAGGGCCTTGTGCCACAGCGTGCGAGTACGTGCGGTGTGGGCCAAGACGGCGATCTGACCATGCCGCGCGGGCGTGATCATTGCTGCGGGGGCTTCGGCAAATCCCACGGATTGAGGGTTGCCACTGTTCTTCAGATCCTGAGTTTCCGCACGGGCGCGCAGCAGGCTTCGCACACGCGCCAGCAACAGCGTATCTTTGAACGGATAGGCCAGAACGTCATCCAGCCCCTCGGACAGGTTCCGCAGCCGGGCGGTCCGATCGTTCTGAGGCGCAATCGCGACCACAGGGACATCCTGCAGGGCCGGAACGGAAAGCATCAGTCTTTTGACGTCGCCCGCGTCTCCGTCGGGTAGTGTCTGGGCCGTCAGCACCAGATCCGGCCGGGTCCGCCGCAGCAACGCCCCAAGACCAGCCAGCTTCTCGCCCTGCACGACATGATACCACGCCGCCGTCAGCTGCACCTTCAGCATGATGCGATTGGTCGAGACCCCGTCGAGGACAAGGATGGTTCCCTGCACGGACATTGTTTTCACCGTAGATTGCATGCCTTGCCAAAGTGTTTATGAGTCTGGTTAACAAACCCTTTCCAAATCTTCGAACCGGGGCCTGATCATGCCGATCTCTGCCGCATTCGCCGAAACTCTGGCCTTGAAAGCGCTTGGGTGGCTTGTTGGGAACGATGAATTGTTGCCTGTTTTCCTTGGTTCGACCGGCGCGTCGACGGATGACCTGAGGGACCGCGCCACAGAGCCCGAGTTTCTTGCTTCGGTGCTGGAATTTCTGATGCTTGACGATTCGTGGGTGTTGGCCTTTTGTGACGCAAACGCTGTCCCCTACGATCAACCGGCCCAAGCCCGAAGCGTCCTGTCAGGCGGCGCGGATGTTCATTGGACCTGAACGGGTCCGCGCAGGAGCAAGAATGCATGTCGATTGATGCGCTGGTTTTTGACAAGGACGGAACCCTGTTTGATTTCGCCGCCACGTGGGGGGCGTTCGGCAAGGCGGTGCTGCTGCGTCTGAGCGAGGGCGACAATGCGCGTGCGTCCGTGCTTGGAAAGAGCATTGGCTTTGACTTCGCGACAGAGACCTATTCCGAGGACAGTATCGTGATCGCTGGCACCGTCGACGAGGTCGCAGACGCCTTGCTCCCAGACCTTGACGGCTGGTCCCGCGAGGATCTGGTTCAGACCTTGAATGCGGCTTCTGCCCATGCGCCTCAGGTCGAGGCCGTTGCGCTTGCACCTTTTCTGCAATTCCTGAAAGACGCCGGCAAGAAGCTGGGTGTTGCGACCAATGACGGCGAGATGCCGGCGAAACGGCACCTGGCCTCGGTCGGAATCGAGACCTATTTCGATTTCATTGCGGGGTATGACAGTGGCCACGGGTTCAAGCCCGGGCCCGGACAGCTGTTGGCCTTTGCCCAACATGTTGGCGTCGCTCCGGACCGGATCGCCATGGTCGGCGACAGTCTGCACGATCTGGAGGCCGGTCGCGCCGCCGGCATGACCACGATCGGTGTTCTGACCGGATTGGCCAGGGTTGAGGATCTTGCACCGATGGCAGATGTCGTTCTTCCCGATATCAGCCACATCCCCGGCTGGCTGAACCTTCGTTAAAGCGCCTTGCCTGAAAATCGGCGGTTCATGAGTTGAAACCGACCTTGGCTGTCGCAGACAGAGCGGCCAGAGGCCGGACTTCGGGTCTTGTTTGAGAGTAACAAACGCCGGAGGAACAGATGGCCGACACGAATACTCGCAAGCGCAGGGGTGGTGGACGCGCAGGCGCTGCAGCGCGCCGCGGTGCGGCAGTCATCGACCAGATGCCATGGAATCCGCCGATCAACATCGACCGGCCAACCGAACCGTTGGGCCCCGAGGGCGTCGAAGCCATCCATGACGGTGCCATGCGTATTCTTGAGGAAATCGGCATCGAGTTCTACAACCAAGAAGCCTTGGAGATCCTGCGTGAGGCCGGATGCATCGTCAACGGCGACAACGTGCGCATGGGCCGTGACTTCGTCATGGAAATGGTCGCAAAGGCGCCGTCGACCTTTACCATCACGCCGCGCAACCCGAACCACACGGTCGAGATCGGCGGCAAGACGATGTTGTTCGGAAATGTCTCGTCACCGCCGAACTACTGGGACATGGAGATCGGCAAGAAGGTACCCGGCAACCGGGAAATGTGCCGGAACCTGTTGAAGCTGACGCAGTATTTCAACTGCATCCATTTTGCCGGGGGCTACCCGGTCGAGCCGGTTGACCTGCACGCCAGCGTCCGGCACCTGGATGTCCTGTATGACAAGCTGACGCTGACGGACAAGGCGATGCATGCCTATTCGCTGGGCAAAGAGCGCGTCGAAGATGTCATGGAAATGGTGCGCATCGCAGGCGGTCTCAGCCACGAGGAATTCGAGGCGTCGCCGCGCATGTACACCAACATCAACTCGACCTCGCCCCTGAAACACGACCACCCGATGATCGACGGGTGCCTGCGTCTGGCCCGGCGGGGGCAGGCCATTGTCGTCACGCCCTTCACTTTGGCGGGGGCGATGGCCCCGGTAACCATGGCCGGTGCCGTTGCGCAGTCGCTGGCCGAGGCGCTGTGTGCGATTGCCTTGTTCCAGTACGTCCGGCCCGGCATCCCATGTGTCATCGGGACGTTCACCTCGAATGTCGACATGAAGTCCGGTGCGCCCGCGTTTGGCACGCCTGAATACATCCGGTCGACCCAGATGACCGGCCAGATGGCGCGGTTCTATGGGCTGCCCTTGCGCTCGTCCGGTGTCTGCGCGGCCAATGTGCCGGACGGCCAAGCTGTCTGGGAGACGTCGAATTCACTCTGGGCGGCGGTGCAGTCGGGGACCAACATGGTCTATCACGCGGCCGGATGGCTGGAGGGCGGCCTGATCGCGAGCCCGGAGAAGTTCATCATGGACTGCGAGATATTGCAGCAAATCCAAAGGTATATGCAGCCTGAGATCTGCGCCACAGGCCCAGACGAAATCGCACTGGAAGCCATCCGAGCGGTCGGGAACGATGGGCACTTCTTTGGCATCCAACACACCCAGGATCGCTATACCACCGCGTTCTATCAACCCTTCCTGAGCGATTGGAAAAACTACGAGGGTTGGGAAGTCGCAGGCGGGATCTGGACAGCCGAACGGGCGCATCTGATGTTCAAGGAGATCATCAACAGCTTTGAGGCTCCGCCCATGGATGAGGCGATCCGAGAGGAACTGGCTGACTTCGTCGCACGTCGCAAAGCCGAAGGGGGCGCGCCGACCGATTTCTGATAGCGCATCATCGGGCAGGCAGCTGGAACGGCAGGATATCTCATCCTGAGATTTCCGTGAATTTTCCGCATCTTGAACTGCCGCATTTGGCCTTTGTTAAGATCTTTGAGGTGGGATCGGCATGAAACCTTTTTGAGGGCATTCATGCACGGATTGATCAACAGGGCAGTTCAATCGTTTGTATGCGCGACCTATGGGCGTGAGCGCTGGCTTCGGGCGACCGAGGCCGCTGAACTTGGGTTCGCCGAGTTCGAAGCGATGCTCGTCTACGACCGGGAAAAGTCATATCGCCTGCTGGACGTGGTCTGCGATCAATTGAACCGTTCGCGGGACGAGTTTCTGGAAGATCTCGGAACCTATCTGGTCTCACACCCCAACATGGAAGGATTGCGGCGCCTTCTGCGCTTTGGCGGCGTTACCTATGTCGAGTTTCTGCAGTCTTTGGATGATCTGGCCGACCGGGTCAAACTGGCGGTCTCTGACCTTGAATTGCCTGCCCTGGAACTGCTGGAGCGTTCGCCCACAGAATTCGAACTGCGCTGCCATCCCGGGCTGGATGGGTATGCCAATGTCATGATCGGGATCTTGCGAGCAATGGCGGACGACTATGGCGCGCTCGTGATTCTGAGGCATGCCGGGCAGAGGGGCGGGGTGGACGTCATCTCGATGGTTCTGGTCGAAAGCGCCTTTGCCGAGGGTCGTCACTTTGATCTGGGGGCGCGGAACTGATGATGGATCTGGATCAACTGGGCAGGATGTTGGAGACGTTGTGCCCGATGTTCACCTTGGTGGATCAGGATGGGCGTATCCTTCAGGTCGGGCCGACACTGCAAAAACTGCGCCCCGACCAGCCGTTGGTTGGCAGCGAATTTCTGGAAATATTTGAACTGGTAAGGCCCAGAACCGTGACGACTATGCCGGCGTTGATGGCGACGGCAGGTACCAAGCTTCATCTCAAGCTTCACGATGAACCGCGCACAGCATTGAAGGGTTTGGTGGCGCCGCTGCCTGACGATGCAGGCGCGGTTATCAACTTGTCCTTCGGGATCTCGATCCTGGACGCTGTACGTGATTATGCACTGACAAGTGCGGATTTCTCGGGAACCGACCTCGCAATTGAATTGCTCTACCTGGTCGAAGCCAAGTCTGCGGCGATGGAGGCTTCGAGGTCGTTGAACCTGCGGCTTCAGGGGGCAATGCTTGCGGCCGAGGAACAGGCCTATACGGATACTCTGACCGGCCTCAAGAACCGGCGCGCGATGGACCACATTCTCGAGCATTTGGTTTCAACGAAATCCACTTTTGCGTTGATGCATCTGGACCTGGATTTCTTCAAAGCCGTGAACGACGAATTGGGGCATGCCGCGGGCGACTATGTGCTGTCCCAGGCCGCCCGGATCATGCTGGAAGAAACCCGCAGCGACGACACGGTCGCCCGGATCGGCGGCGATGAATTTGTTCTGATATTCAAAAGCCTGTCGAGCAGGGCTCAGCTTGAACGGATCGCCAATCGCCTGATTGGCCGCCTTCAGAAACCGATGGTTTTCGAGGGCGAGACCTGCGCGATTTCGGCGAGCATCGGGACCGCACTTACGTCACAGTTTCTGTCCCCGAAACCGGCTGAGATTCTGCACGCGGCGGATTTGGCCCTTTACGAGGCCAAGCGAAACGGTCGGTCGTGCCATCGCTTCTATTCCGAAGAGGCGCGGGCACCGGAGTAGACCGGTGCGTCGGTAGGCTGGTTGCTTGACTACTCAGCGAAAGCCCCGTCCAATGTCCGCGCGATGTGCGACTGGATTTCATCCAACTCGCCGACCACAGGCAGCACCGGGCCACGAAATGCGGCCTTGCCCAGCTCGGCGGGAATATCATCCAACACGTGGCCCCCGGTGCAGGCAAAGAACGGCAGGCAGATCGCATGATCCCCGGTCATTTGGGCGGCGTCACTGATCGATGGGGGTTCTTCGACAAATCCACAGCGGATTGATTTCAGTGATATCAACCCGGCCAAACGGTCAGCGAATTCGTGGGTGACGGCTGCCGGGTTGCGGCTGCGGCCTGAGCCGTGTGCGGCAATAAGCAGATCCGTGGATGTGGTGCTCCAACCTAGCTCGTCGATCAAGGGTTGCAGGGCGCGCGCCACCAGGTTGGGTAGCTGCGGGTCAACGCCCAGCGGGTCGAGTTGCCGAACTGCGCGCCCTTCAAGGCGTTTGGGAAGCGCAGAAGTCACGAACCACCCTTTCGCCATGAACAATGGAAAAATCGCGCTGCCGTCCGGAATCTCATCAAGGACCTTTTCCAGCGCGCCTGGCGCGGCGAGGGTCGCCGATCTGACTGTGACTCTATCCGTCAGTTGATCGATCCGAGCGGCCAGTCTGGCCAGAGATGCCTCGGCCGGGTCTGGGTCGGATGGTTGGCCATGCGCTACGATGACGGCAGTCGGCATGCTGGGGCTTCCTTGTTCTGTTTCGGGATAGGTGTGGCGCCCTCCCGCAAAGTCAATTCGTCTTTAGCCGAGCAACGTCAACCACATCCATACCGTAAGAATGGACACGCCTGTGCCAATCAACACCGAAGAGGCGGCAACTCGTTTGGCCCGGCCGTACATATTGGCGAAAATGTAGGCGTTGAAACCGGGCGCCATCGCCGCGTTCAGAACGCCCGAGCGGAAAAGATCTTGCGGCAGGGCGGTCGCTGTACCGAACAACCAAACCAGGCTTGGATGCAGAACAAGTGAAACGCAGCAAACATAGCCGATTGTCCGCAGGTCACCTTCGGGCTTGTATTTGACCAGAACTCCGCCCAGGGCGAATAGGGCACCGGGCAATGCTGCGCGGGTCACCAGGCTCAGGGCCTCGTCTGCCACAGCCGGAATACCGACACCCGTGAGGTTGACGATGAAGCCCAAAGCGATACCCAGGATCAGTGCGTTCTTGAACATTGCCGAAAGCACCGATCGGGCCATGCGCATACCGCCATTGCCTCGGTTGCGGATGACCTCCATCACGGTTATGCCGACGCAGTAGCAGCACGGCGAGTGGAACGCGATGATCGCATAGTTTCCGGTCAGGTTGTCGGGCCCATAGGCGCGTTCGGTGATCGGCAGGCCCAGCAGGACCGAGTTCGAGAACAGACAGCAGAACCCGATTGCGACGCAGTCTTCCCATTCGCGCTTGAATATCAGGCGAGCGCCGAAAACCCCCGCAAGGAAACACAGAGCTGCGGCGGTATAGAAACTGCCCAGAAGGCGCGGGTCAAAGCTGGCGCTCAGGTCCAGATGGGCGATGGCCAGAAACAGCAGGCAGGGGATTGCGAACCCCTGCGTGAACTTCATCAACCCGTCAATATGAACTTCTTTGAAGTAGCCCGTCAGCGTCGAGACATAACCAGCCCCAATCACAAGAAAGACCGGAAGGATGACGTCGATCAGGCTTTGCAACATCTCAAGACCTCAATCCAGGCTGTTCGGTCAGAGCTGGGGGAAGCGCGTGCAATCCGATGTCCTACAATGGCTGCCGGATCACCATGCCGTCATAGGCAGGCTCGACATGGTCCGGGGTCTCGGCATCGACGGCTGCATAGTCCAGATCGATGTGCATATTGGTCAGAACCGCCCGAGCCGGATTTAGCTGTTCGATCCAGCCAAGGGTCTTTTCCAGGTGGGCATGGGTCGGATGCGGGTTCCGGCGCAGCGCGTCGATCACGAGGCAGTCCAATCCCTGAAGCACGGGCCAGGCATCATCGTAGATTTCCGCAACATCAGGCAGATAGGCCAGGTTGTTCATACGAAAACCAAGCGCATCGATCGATCCGTGGTTCACCTTGAACGGGCGAAACGGGATTGACCCTCCCGGGCCGTCTATCTCGAACGGGCCGTCAATGGTCTTCAGGTCGAGGATCGGTGGATAGGGTGAGCCCTCGGGTTGAATGAAGGCGTAGCCGAACCGCCCTAGCAATGCGTTTTGCGTGTCGCCATCCGCCCAAACGGGCACCCGCGCGCGCATGTTGAAAACGATCATGCGCAGGTCGTCGATGCCGTGCACATGATCGGCATGTGAGTGTGTGTAGACAACCGCGTCGAGGCGTCCGGTTCCGGTGTCCAACAGTTGGCTGCGCATGTCCGGGGTCGTGTCGATCAGAACCGAGGTCGTGCCGTCCGGCCCGTCCCGCTCAACCAGCATCGAGCATCGGCGGCGGATATTGCGCGGATTTTGCGGGTCACAATCTCCCCAATGGCCCCCCAACCGGGGGACACCGCCAGAGGAGCCACAGCCCAAGATCGTGAACCGCAGCATGCTCATGCGGCAACCGGATAGGCGGCCGCCTTCGCAAACAGTCGATCAAAATTCGCTTGAGTCTGCGCGGCGAAATCCGGGTAGTCCATGCCAAACAGTTCGGCGCCGACCCGGGCGGTGAAAGCGGTATAGCCGGGCTCGTTCCGCTTGCCCCGGTGCGGCGGCGGGGCCAGGTATGGTGCGTCGGTCTCTACCAGAATTCGATCGACAGGCGCTGCCGCAAAGATATCCCTCAGCTCTTGGCTTTTTGGAAAGGCCGCGATGCCGGACATGGAGAGGTAGAACCCCAAATCCAACGCTGCCCGTGCCAGTTCGGCCGAGGACGAGAAGCAATGCATCACACAAGAGTAAGGTGCGTTCCGAAACTCGTCCTGCAGGATCGTCGCCATGTCCTCGTCGGCTGCACGGGCGTGAATGATCAGCGGCAGGCCTGTACTTTGGGCGGCCTGAATGTGAACCCGCAACGAGCGTTTTTGGATTTCGGCGCTGTCGGCGGTGTAGTGATAGTCCAGCCCGGTTTCGCCAATGCCGACAAATTTCGGATGTCGGGACAATGCGACGAGTTCGTCGACGCTCGCAAGTGGCTCTTCGGACGCGCTCATGGGGTGGGTGCCCGCAGCGTAGAAAACCGGGGCATATGTTTCGGCGATCGCGCGCACGGTCGGTTCATTGCGCAGACGTGTGCAGATCGTCACCATGCGTGTCACGCCCGCTTCGGCTGCACGAGCGATGATTGCGTCCAACTGGCCCTCGAAATCCGGGAAATCCAGATGGCAATGGCTGTCAGTGATTGCGGGAGGTTGGGGCGTGTCGCTCATCTGCTCGGACCGGCGGTTTCCTGAATCTTGAACACCGTATCTAGGACGACGGCGACAGGGTCAAGGTTCACCGCCTGCCCGTGCCGTGCACGGGCCGTGATGATGGATGCGGCCTCGGCCCAGCCCAAGGCTTGTGGGCGCGAGGATGACAGGCGCAACAGAACTTCGGATTCGTTTGGCGCAGCTTCGGTCTGCGGAGGCGCGCCGGTCGCACCGGTTAGAGCAAGGCGAGACAGAGCGATGTCAATCAGATTTAAAAGCAGGTCATAACGCTCGGCTGCTCCGCGCTGCGCGGCCGCTTCGGCCAAAGCCAGCGCGCGCTGGCGGTCGAGGCGGGGCAGGGTGCCAAGTATCTGGATCAGCTCGGCATAGATCTCCATCCCGCCCAGATTGATCAGCCGTACCGCGTCGCCTACGGAACCGGCGGCCAAAGCCGCGAGGTGATCGGATTGCGGAGGCAATTCGGCCCCGGTCTGTGCCAGCGCCGATTTCATGTCCTCCGGCGACAGCGGTGACAGGCGCAGGGTACGGCACCGCGAGCGGATCGTCGGCAACAGCCGTGACGGCTGATGCGAAACCAGCAGCAGTGTCGTGCGGGCAGGGGGCTCTTCGAGCATTTTCAACAACGCGTTTGCGGCGCTGACATTCATTTCGTCTGCCGCATCCACGATAACCACGCGGCGCCCGCCGTCCGCTGAACTGAGGCCGAAGAAGCGCCCCAGTTTTCGGATGTCATCGACAACGATTTCGTTACGCAGGCGGCCCTGATCATTCAGGGATCTGGTGATCGCGGCCAGACCGGGTTCGGCCCCCGCCAGCATCCGCGCTGCAACCGGGTGGTCCGGCGCGATGTCGAGTGTCGTCGGAGCCTCGGGCGCGCCGAACAGCCCGTCATCGTGTAGCGGCGGCGTGGCCAGCAGAAACCGCGCGATGCGCCATGCCAGGGTCGCTTTGCCCACGCCACGAGGGCCGGTCAGAAGCCACGCGTGATGCAGCCGGTCAGACGCAAAGGCGGTCAGGAAGGCTTGCTCGGCCGCATCCTGTCCAAACAGCCTGCGTGTCTCGCGCGGGTGAAGCGCGCCGGGCGCCTGGTCCGGTGTGGGTGTGTCGTCGCTCATTCGTGAATTACCGCAGAACCTTCAGGACGGTTTCTCTCACATCCACGGCCACGCTGTCCACGTCGCGATTGCCATCGATCACACGGAACCGGTCCTTGAACTCGTCCGCCAGCGCAAGGAAACCCGAGCGCATGCGTTTTTGAAGGGCCGGGCCAAAATCCTCGAACCGTTCTTCGGTGCCTTGCCGGCCCTTGGCGCGGGAGAGCCCGATTTCCGGATCCATATCGATCAGCAACGTCAGATCTGGCTCGCGGCCGATCATCAGGCCGTGGAGTTGGTCCACCAACGCGCGCAGATCTCCGCGCGACAGGCCCTGATACATTCGGGTGCTGTCGGCGAACCTGTCGCAAATCACGATCTTACCCGCATTCAAGGCCGGTTCGATCGTGCGCTCCAAATGATCGCGCCGTGCGGCCGTGAACAGAAGGATTTCGGTTTCCGCCGACCACCTGTCGGGGTCGCCTTCGAGGACCAGACGGCGAATCTCCTCGGCCCCGGGCGAACCGCCCGGTTCGCGCGTCAGAACAACGTCATGTCCGGCCGCCTCGAGGCTTTCGGCCAGCCTGCGGGCCTGCGTGGACTTGCCCGAACCGTCGATCCCCTCGAATGTCAGGAACAGACCGCGCCGGCTCACATCGACTCCAGCGGGGTGTTGATCATGTCTTTTAGGACGATGCCGCCCACGGTCATAAGTCGCACCAGGAACCCGCCCATCGCCACATCCTCGGCTGCGACCAGGGGGCGCCGGATTTCGGGCAAACCTTCGGGCTGGATCACAAGTTCGGCCAGTTGTTGGCCCTTGGCGATCGGAGCGTTGATCGGGCCTTGATACACGACTTCGGCCTGCACGTTCTGATCGCCCAGTACGGGGAACAGAAGGGTGAGGTCACCGTCGGGCACAAGCCCAACCGTCTTTTGCGCGCCCATCCACACTTTGGCCTGTGTTATCGGCGTTTCGGCGTTGGCAACTGTCCTCTCGATAAAATTTCGAAACGACCAGTTAACCACGGCCTCAGCCTCCTCTGCCCGGCGAGAGATGCTGTCGAGCCCGGAAAGAACGAAGACCACCCGGCGATCGCCTTGCTTGGCCGATCCGACAAGGCCATAGCCCGCCTCTTGCGTGTGGCCGGTCTTCAGGCCATCGGCACCGATATCCAGTTTCAGCAACGGGTTGCGGTTGTTCACGTTCGACGGGGCGCGGCCGTCAAATTCGAAGGTTTCCTCGGCAAACAGCGGATAATATTCGGGAAAATCGGTGATCAGCCTGTCGGCCAGCACAGCGAGATCATGAACCGACATCATGTGACCTGCAGCAGGCCAGCCGTTCGAGTTGGTGAAGTTCGAGTGGTTCATGCCCATCTGCCTGGCGCGTTGGGTCATGTAGCGCGCGAAGCCGGCCTCGGTGCCGTCCGGGCTGAGCGCTTCGGCGATCACGACACAGGCGTCATTGCCAGACAGGACGATGATGCCCCGCAGCAGGTCCTCGACCCGGACCCGGTCCTGCGTGTTCAGGAACATGGTCGAGCCGCCATAGCTCATGGCATGTTCCGAGACCGGAAGCGTTTCATCCAGCGTCAGTCGACCTTCGCGCAGGGCTTCGAATGCCACGTAGAGCGTCATCAGCTTGGACATCGATGCCGGTGGGAGCGGTTCATCGGCATTCTTCGACAACAGCACAGTGCCTGTCGTCTGATCGATCACATAGGCCGCGCGCGCGGACGTGTCGAAGGCGTGAACCGGCAGGGCCAGCAGGGCAAGGCCCGCGGCCAGAACAGCCGATTTGAGTGAGGTCAGCATTGGACCCTCCTGTTCAGTTCTTCACGATAAAGGCATCGGTAAAGCCCAGGTCTTTCATATCTCCGAGGATCGCTTTGCGTTCGGCGCGCGTCGTGGCAGGGCCGACCAGTACGCGCCAGACCGACTTGCCCGCCGACTCCAGTTCCAGAACTTCGGCCGCCAATCCGTTCGTGCGGACCTTTTCGGCCGCGGCTTTTGCGTTTGCTTCAACTCCGAACGTTCCGATCTGAACATAGGGTTTGGTCAGGTTCGACGATGCGGCTGTGGCACTGGCCGCCGCAGCCGGCGTCGGCTCGGATGCGTCAATGGCGGCCGCGGCACCTGCGATCGGGTCCAATGGCGTCTCGGTAATTTCATTGGGATCTTTCTTCTGCCACCACTTGCGTTTTTTCTGGGCGGGTGGCGGTGCGACGACCGGATCCGTCAATGCAGCGGTCGCGGACGCATCTGCCGCTTCCTCAATTGCGGGCGCAGCTTCTTCGGCGGCGGCGCTTGCGGTCGCTCCGGCCGCGGCAGCACCGGCGACCACGGCACCGGTGTTTTCAGGTGTCTTTTTCTGCCACCATTTCCGCTTGGCCGGCTTTTCTTCGACCTTTTCGTCGGGCCCGGCCGCTGTGGCTTCTTCGGCTGCGGTTGCTTCGGCGGCGTCTGCAGTTTCTTCGGTCGGGGCTGCTTCGGGTTCCGGCGCAGGCTCCGGCTCGATCGTTTCGCGGCGGAGTGCAACAACCTGCAGACGGGCAGGAGCGCCGGCAAGCATTCCCAGTTTTTCAGCCGCTGCCGAGGACACCTGAAGGGCCGGCCCGGGCAGGTTTCGTTCCCGGCGGAACAAGGCGCCTGTCACGGTTTTGTTGTTGCTTGTGTTCTTGATGGCGACCCGCTCGGGTTGAGACGCGCTGGGGTGCGCCACCCAGATGCCACCCAACGAGGGACGCCCATCCCAGAGCCCGGCCTCGGTCACTTCGAAGACGTCCGGCGCTTCAACATCGCGCTGAGAGCCGCTGGCGACTTCGGGGAACAGTTCCGTGGTGTTGCTTTGGGTCTGCCCATCGTCACTGGCTGCCTCCGAGGAAGACTTGCCTGCGTTCAAAGCTTCGTCGCATCCCGTCAGCGCAGTCATTGCAACAACCAGCACCGCCAACGGCCGCGGTCCAAAGCGTGTCTCTGTCGCTCGCTTCATATTGTGTTATCCCTTGCCTGTAGGGCCTTTGCGTGGCTGGCCCCAACCGCGGTTCGACCGGTTCTTTTGCCGGCCTCCTGCAGTCATCGCGCAAATCATAACCTGCGGGTTGTTTCAAGGAAAGACCGCGGGTCCGGCTTCGGCAAGAAATCCCTCTTTTGGACTTGCCACCAACCGATGTTCGTCCTAGACCGCTGCCTGCGCCGGGGAGGTGGCAGAGTGGTCGAATGCGGCGGTCTTGAAAACCGTTGGGCGTGAGAGCGTCCCCAGGGTTCGAATCCCTGTCTCCCCGCCACTCATACCTGTCTCACTTCAGTTGTATTTTCTGATCCGGAATTGTTACGCAATTCCCGCGCGTTGGCGCATGCGCTTTCAATCAGAGACGAAGCAAACCGTACATTCAGAGGACAATTCAGGCGCGAGTCTCAGTGTCGCATTTTAGCGGGGTCGCTTTGGGCTGGATTTCCCTGATAACCTGCAATTTACAGGGAATATTCGCAAACCGGGACTGACTTCCGTCATTTCTTCTATCAGAACTGTATGTTTCTCAGAGGTTTATGTTGCAAATTCCCTAAAAGGTGGAACAGGGAATTTCCTCGTGCGAACAGGGAATTGTTCAGCCGGATCAGGGAGGGCGAAGTCTGTATCAGGGACGCAGGAGCTGGAGATGTCAGAAGCCGAACAGGCGTTCCTGTTCGGACCATTCAAGTGGGTGGGTCACGCTGACCAGACGCTTGAGTGTGAGTTCGGGCGGCTGGCTCCCGTCGAGAATCGCCGTTTGAATCTTTGGTGAGAGAAAGGCGAGCTGAGCACGGGTGCGGATGAAGGCGTCAGGGACGCTTTCGCGGCGGGCAATCTCCATCAGTTGAACTCCGGCCTTCAGATCACGGGCCCAGCCATGGGCGCGGATCAGCATGGACCGGAGGTGGGGATCAGGTTGGGGTGCCATGTCTCCGGCGATGACCTTGGCCTCGACGCCGCGGCGGCACAGATCGAAAGATGCGGTGACGTGGGTGAGATCCGGGTGCAGATGATCGGCCGCGATGCCAAGTGCGCTTGCCAGAGTTTTGGGGTTAAATTCGAGGTCGATCTGTCCTCGTGCAAGTTTGCCTTTGGCCAGAAGAGCAGCGCCGATCTGACAGCCATGGCCTAGAAGCCGGGTTACTAAATCCGCAACTGAAGTCTGAACTGCCTCGGCTGACCCGGCCTCCGGCTGCGCCAGTACTTGGTGCGCCGCGGCGGCGTCTTGCAAATGTCTGACGATGACATCAATGACCGCGTTTTCCAGCGCTGGGCCGGGCAGTCGCCAGCCAGAGATATCCTTGCCGCCTGAGATCAGTCGATTGGAGATATAGTAGCGCAACCGTCGGCCTTTGCGCGTGGTGTGGGTCGGCGTCAACCGATCACCAGTTTCGTCATACAGCAGACCGGTGAGCCAGGCCCCGGGGTCAGTGGAGTGTTGGCGCGCATCGGAGTCGCCGCGTGCCCGCGAGCGGTTGGAGGCCTGTCGCATTTTTTCCTGCACCCGGTCCCAGATGTCCTGATCGATGATCGCCGGATGTTGTCCGTCCCAGATCTTATCCTTGTGGCGGATTTTTCCGAGATAGACCGGATTGCGCAGCAGGTAATAGATTTGACCCCGTGACAGCGGACAATCCCCCTTCACACTGCCATCTGTCCGAACAACCCGTTTTGACCGCAGGTCTTCTGCCGTTGCCCGTTCTTTTACTTTGCGCAGGCAACCAAGCTCGTCATAAAGCCCAAAGAGATGCCGGACCGTTCTGGCCTCCTCTTCATTCACCACCAGCGTTCTTGCCTTCGGATCGGGGTGGCGATCATAGCCCAGAGGCAGGTTGCCACCCATCCAAAGCCCCTTCTTCTTCGACGCTGCAATCTTGTCGCGAATACGTTCGGCGGTGACTTCCCGTTCAAACTGAGCAAAGGACAACAGCACATTCAGCGTTAACCGGCCCATGGAAGATGAGGTATTGAAGGCCTGCGTGACGGACACAAAAGAACAGTTTGCCTGTTCCAGCCGGTCGACCAGCTTAGAGAAGTCGGCAAGCGACCGGGTCAGCCGGTCAATCTTGTAGACCACCACCATGTCAATACGCCCGGCATCGATCTCTTCAAGAAGGCGCTGAAGGGCGGGTCGCTCGACGGATGTCCTTGACGACCTTCTCGCCATGGCTCTGCTTGGTTCCGGGTTTCTGTCTCATCTCCACTCCTTGGTGGTTACGATGTGCCAGAAACCCTCTCTTATCAAATCACCCTAAACTGACTCATTGGCGCTGACGTCAGACAATGGTTGCGCAACGGTTGCACGAGATGGATCCGCCGGGTTATCTGCTCGAACGCGGGACCTACCGGCATCTGAATCTGCCTGCCATCGCAGAAGGCCATGAGGTGGTTCCTCTTGGGCGTGGAAGGGTCATGCGCCGCAAACCGGGTGATCTCCTGTGCCCGTCCCGTTTGGATCAGCAAACGCTGGATACCAAGCGTCGCGAAATGGGCGCGGCCGTGTTCAATTGCCAGTATCAGCAGAACCCCATTGCTCCCGACGGGTCGCCCTTGCGCTGGGAGTGGTTTGGCCCCTACGAGACCATCGAAGATCGCCGCTGGTTCCAACTGGTGGTTCAGAGCTGGGATACGGGCATGTCGGCAGACCCCCGGTCTGATTTCTCTGTCTGTACAACCTGGGGGTTCCGCGAAAATGCGTGGCATCTTATCGACGTCTGGCGCGGGCAGGTAGACTACCCAGACCTGAAAGCCAAGGCACTGCAACTTGTCGGCCGTTGGGATCCCGATCGTGTCCTGATCGAAGATGCGGCCTCCGGCAAACCTCTTTTGGACGAATTGTTTCGTGATGACCGTCGGCGCTACGAACGCATTAAACCCGACAAGGACAAGGAAACCCGGTTCCAGTCCGCTTGCGGTCCTGTCGAAGAGGGCAAGGTTTATCTGCCTGCAGATGCACCCTGGCTGCCGGTATTCAAACGGGAGCTTCAGTCCTTTCCACGCGGACGCAACGACGATCAGGTCGACAGCTTTGCCCACTTTCTGAACTGGTCCAAGGGACCGGGCTTCTACCGGGCATTGGGCCGCGACCACCGGATCAACATCGAACGTCGGGAGCGTAATCGAGAGAGGGTCAGGCGACGGTAGGATCTCGGAGTTGAGCTTGAAAACTCGTTGAATAGTACTGGGAGGGCCGAAGTCGGACCAATCCTGAGAGCGGCCACAATGACCGCTCGCAACCACAAACCGGTCTAATCGCTAATGCCGTCGGATGACGGCTTTGAGCCCAAACCAACCGATGCTGCCGAAAGCACCAATGTCAGCGATGCGCAGAAACCGGACTTTGCAAAGTCTCGCTACGGCATCAAAACGGACGCTTATAGCTGTCTCGGATGTTGCGGGATAGATTCCCAAAAGCGGTCATTGATCTTTTGTACGGCCTCCCAAGCCGCCTTCGCGTTTGGATCGCAGAACGACAGCGTCTTCTCAACTTGTAGAGTTCTAAGCCAGGCAGGTTCGATTTCTCTGTTGCCCTCCACCGCATCAAGGCTTGTATCGTGCGTACTCGAAGTCCATATACACAAGGCTTACGTTTTTCTTTTTCGACCTGCTGTCTCCCCAATTCGGCGTTCAGTCTTTCGATTCAGACCGACCACGCCGAGTCGCCGCAATAATGCGGGCGGCAAGTATTTGGAGATTTCCACCATGGCAAATGGCACAGTAAAATGGTTCAACTCGACTAAAGGTTTTGGCTTTATCGAGCCTGAAGATGGCAAGCGCGATGTGTTCGTACATATCTCAGCAATCGAACGTTCCGGCCTTAGTGAATTAAAAGACGGTCAGAAGGTTACTTTTGACGTCGAAGCTGGCCGTGACGGACGCGAAAGCGCCGCCAATCTGGCACTCGCCTGACCTTTTTTAAGGGCACCCTTTTCGGGTGCCCTATTGAACAATGGGCTACAATAAGCCATTGGAGAACAAGTAACTTGCAACCTAAAGACTGGACGCGGGTGCTCGCGCAATACCGTGTTGCCGATGCGAAGCGCAGTGTTTTTGAACTTGCGATCACAGTTGCTCCCTTATTTGCGCTATGGGCCCTAGCGTGGTTTGCGTTATCTTTTAGTGTCTGGATCGCAATACTACTGGCCATCCTGAATGCCGCGTTTCTGGTCCGTATCTTCATCATTATGCATGATTGCGGTCATGGATCTTTCTTTAGAAGTCGCACTGTTTGCAATTGGACCGGTCGGGTTCTAGGTGTTCTTGCCCTGACACCCTATGACGTTTGGCGGCAAAGCCATGCGATTCACCACGCTTCAACCGGTAACCTTGATCGGCGTGGTATGGGTGACATCCCTACATTGACCACTGAAGAATACCTGAAGCGGAAGTGGTTCGGGCGTGCCGCTTATCGTCTGACCCGGAACCCCGTCTTCCTGTTCGGTGTTGCGCCGATCTATACGTTCTTTATTCAAAACCGTTTACCTCTTGGTTTCATGCGTTCGGGCTGGCTGTACTGGGCAAGTGCGATGGGAACAAACGCTGCAATTGCAGGGATATTGGCCCTAGTTTTTTGGGCCGGAGGCATTGAGGTATTATCGTATGTTTTCCTACCAACCATGATTGTCGCATCATCGATTGGTATTTGGCTTTTCTATATTCAACACCAGTTTGAACACACGACCTGGGAACGGGAAGAGGGGTGGAACCTTCAGAACGCCGCATTCTATGGAAGTTCTCACTATGCCCTACCAGGCATCCTGCGGTGGTTCTCTGCTAACATCGGCGTACACCATGTTCACCACCTTGCCAGCCGCATACCGTTTTACCGGCTAAACGAAGTTTTGCGTGACCATTCTGCGTTAGAAAATTGCCAGCGTATTACTCTATATGAGAGCTTTCATTGTGCACGATTGCATCTTTGGGATGAAAAAAGTCAACGTCTGCTGACATTTTCCGAGGCTTTGTCGAACGCCAATTCCAAAAGGCATTTAGTGTAGTCTGGCGCGTACCAGATAGGCTTCGACCGTATCACCGCCCAGGGCGCGAATGGCCTCTAATCGGTGAAGGCCTTCAATCAGCACGAACCTCTTGTTGTCCGAGCGTATTTGGATCGGGGTCTTCTGGCCGTTCTTCAGGATATCTTCGGCCAGCGTCAGAACTTTTTGTTGATCAAGCGTTTTCGCCCGTTTCACAGGTACATAGATCAGGTCGAGCGGATATGGTCTTTTCTCCAACATAAGCTACGTGAGCAACCTTTCGTGCAATTGTTCCGGTTCAGAGTTCGTTGCAAAAGCGGGGGTTGGAACGTGCGTCATAGAACCGAACGAACAGCGTCGCGCAGTTCCTGATGCATAACCCAAGTGGCTGGCTCATCGTCACTTTCGATGTGAGAAAACGCCAGGACCTGAGCGGCGCCATCATTCTGCACCGATCCGGCTTCGGGTAGGTCCAGTTCCAGATATTCTGCGATCAATAGTCCGATTTTCTTAAAAACCTTGATGGAGGCCTCGCGCGATTTGTAACCGGCCGCCTGAGACAAATGACCAATGGTCAGACCGTCCTTGCCTGCGATTGTAAGTGCTTTGAGCATAGTGACCTGCGCAGGGGTGAGCCTAATCTGTCGCAATGCCTCGGCATATTCTCTTTCACTGGGAACGAGGGTGCCGGAGTTTCTCTCCAAACGGCGTTGACCGCTACGTTTCCTGTCTCGTTCACCGAGAATTTCTTTTAATGCTTCGATGGCCAATGCTGGTGTTTCGCCGACTGCATCAGCAATCATTGTCTGCGTTTTAGCCGGTGGCTTGGGGAATGCGCGCGCAACGCTGTTACCGCTCAGGATGCCGGCCTTAATCAAGTACTTTCCAAATTCTTCTTCAATCACTTCTGCTACGTCAGCGTTCCGCGACTCACGAACACTGCGATCCTGAAATGCTCTTTGTTCCAGACCACGAGCTGACATCTTTGAACCGTGAAGGGTTACTTGAGGGGCATTTTTGCGCATCAGAGAAACACCACCACAATTATGGTCGCAACAAACGCCAATAACGCGATAAACATCTTTACTCTGTAGGACCAGCGATGCGCCCTTTCGGCCTTGAGCATTTTGCCAAGGTTTTCGTCAATCGAGTTATGGTTCACGGCTTGGTCCTTCCGGATTTGTCAGGCGATATTGATTTCCAGCGAACTTATTTTCGCGGCATATTTTCGGCGCACTTATCGTTCTGTCTTGTGAACGGCCGATTACATTCCCAACCATCACCTCTTCGATTCAAATGAGCGTTGGAAGGGACTAGGATCGCAACGCAACTGTCCTGGTTTGCGCGAAAGCCACGTTCACATTTCCATCCAGAGTAGGTTTCAGGCGCAAGGTATGCATGCTGTGGAACGGCCACAGGCTCACAGCCGCTCTCCGCTGCCCTGTACCCTCTGAGGCATACCCACCCATCCGAGCTTCTTTTGTCGCTCAGACGACCGTTTTTTGGAACTTCTATTGCAACACATGTTTGGCTTTCCTTACGAAATCCCCAGTTGCAGTGTATTTCCTGTGCGCCAAACCGGGTTCCGACGTACCCATTTTGAGGCGCTATCAATTCTTCGCATCTTTCACCGACTTGTCGGAAGAGCCGATTGCACTCCCATCGATCTCCGGTCGATGCAAGATATGCGTTTTTAGGAACTTCTATTTCCTCACAAAAATCTCCAACACGCTTGAATCCATGGTTGCATACCCAACCTGGACCATAGGAACTGCCGGTCAAATGCGCATTTTCAGGTGCGTTTGCTCTTTGACACGATCCGTTCTTGTTTTCGAAGCCTTCGTCACAGACCGATCCATCAGCATTGCCTGCGACTTGGGCGGGAAGCTGCGTTCCGGAGAGCAACACCAAGAGTGTCGGGATCAAACAAAGAACGCGGCGCGAAAACACGATGAGTGACTGATTGAAACGGAGCCTGAGACCTGATCTATCCGGCATCGGGCACGCGATTTATAAGCCATGTTCTGTTCATACGGCGCCTTCATTGATGGGTCACGCGATAACTGGAGCATGTCAGGTGACAGTTGCGAATGCTTGCGAGGAACGAGCTCAACGCGAAGACCCCAGCGCGACCCGTTCCTATGCTGGGGCACATGCTACAGTTAGTCTGAAGGCCATTGGATCATCGAAGCCGGCAGCATCGCGACGACGAGTAATTTTCACCAATGCACGTTTGTGGTCCTTTGCCAGAATAGAGTCAAGGAAGTTTCCCTCGTCGCAACGCTAGTACTGCTAAGGCAGGTGTTTGTGAAACAAGCACGTGACCAAGTAGCCTGGTGAACCGCCGAAAGAAGTTACTTGGCATTAATCTGTTGTTGTAGGGATTTGGGGGCGGAGCAGCAGCGAATGGCAGCTTAAGTCCGCGTCTCTCTTGTCGAGCCTGAGTGCGGCGACAGAGCGGTACGTGATCAAGGTTTCCTCGTGGCTATGAATGACTGGCCTGACGTCATCAGCAGCAACGCATCGACATTCGTGCCGCTCCTGTGAACTGATGCTGCGCAAGCACTCGCGGCGCGAGCAAATGGTTGATCTGCTACGCTTCTCGGGAATTGCAAAGTCTAATTGCGAATGTCCGTTTTGGGCTGTCTGCGGTCCTTTGGAAAAAAATGCGGATGGCAGCGTTGTCCGCAATGCAGTCTTTGAGCGTAGGTGAGCGAACGTCTGCCTCGAGCCCAAAGCGGACTGAAATGTGCTCGCCAAAATGAATTGCGGCGATAGACATTCTCTTGAGCGGTCTAACCCATCACTAAATGCATTCACCGCCATCGATAACCAGGGCTTGCCCCGTCATAAAAGCGGATTCATCTGAAGCTAAATAGACAATCCCATGGCCAATCTCTTCAACTGTCGCCCATCGACTCATGGGGATCGCCTGCTCGATGTAGCTTTCCAGTTTGGCACGGCCTCCCATCTGCTTTTCGAAGCCTGCATTGAAAGGGGTGTCTACAAATCCTGGACATAGGGCATTGAAACGGATTGCATGGACAGCGTAGTCGGCTGCCATCTGCCGAACCATCGCAACAGCAGCGTGCTTTGTAGTCGCATAGGCGATCATACCCCGGTCATATTGAACCCCAGAATTGGAGGCCGTGACGATCACGCTGCCTCCACCTTGTGATTTCATATGGGCGACGGCTGCACGCGCGGCAATGAAGTGAGCGCGGACATTCAATGCCCAAGAAGCATCCATTCCATCTGGTTCCACTTCTTCCAGCGTTCCTTCGATCTGCAACCCAGCGTGAGAGTGCAACACGTCAAGCCGACCGAAGTTTTTAACTGCTTCGTCTATGGTTCTGGTAAGGGCATCGTCATCGGTCACATCAAGCTGTATGGCAGATGCTTGATTTCCCTGCGCTACGATCGCGGCCACAGTGGCTTCAGCAAGTGTTGCATCGCGATCGGTTACCACAACATGCGCACCCTCTTGTGCCATTGCCATTGAACCCGCCCGACCAATTCCTGATCCCGCGCCCGTCACGAGCGCGACCTTACCTGCAAGCCGCATGTCACTTGGCTCCTTTATTTAATTATTCGATTTTGAGGCGCCTCGGCGCAAAAGCAGCTGCGCTGCTACGAGCAACAAGAGCGACGCGCCCATAACCATAGTGCCGATGGCATTGATCTCGGGTGTTACGCCGCGCCGGATGGATGAGAATATGTAGATTGGCAGGGTTGTTTCTGAGCCAGCTACGAAGAACGCGATGATGAAATCATCAAATGAGAAAGTGAAGCTGAGCAGGAAGCCTGCCAAAATTGCCGGTGCTATCAACGGCAGGGTCACCTGTCGAAAGGTGCCCCAGGGTGTCGCAAAGAGGTCAGCCGAAGCTTCCATGAGCGCGCGGTCCATACCCGATAGCCTTGCACGTACGATGATTATGACCAGCGCCATTGTGAACATGGTGTGGGCGGCGACAAGCGTGGGCATCCCCATGGAAAGTTGCGGGGGATTTGCTCCATCGGGCCATAGGCTTGCAAGAAGCGGGTTTAGCCAGCCGAATACGGTGACCAGGGCAATGAGTGTCGCGATGCCGATGACGATACCGGGTATCATTATCGCAATATAAATCATCGCATCAAACAAAGTTCGGAGCCATCCCTTAACCCCTTGTAAAGCGATGGCCGCCATGGTTCCGAGAGTGGATGCGAGGCAAGCAGTTATTAATGCCGCAAGCAGACTGGTCTCGAGCGCGTCCATTACAAATGGGTTGTTCAGCGCTCTACCATACCATTGGGTCGAGAACCCCATGAACTGGCTTGCGTGTCGTCCGGCATTAAAGCTGAAAAGCGCGATGATGCCGATTGGAATATAGAGAAAAAGGTAGACGCAAATCGCGTATAAGCGCATCGGACCCTCACATCAGCGAGACATCTTCGCGCTGGCCACCCAGGCGCGAGATGAATTTCATGTAAATTGAGACAGTGACAAGCATTACGACAACCAGAGTCATTGCGACCGCCGATCCGTACGCCCAGTTCCGAGACTGCAGGAACAGGTCCACCAGCGCATTTCCGACGAAAAAGACCTTTCCGCCGCCCAAGATCGCTGGGATCAGAAACTCGCCCATCAGCAAGATGAAGACCAGCATGCAGCCAGTTGCGATACCAGGTACCGACAAAGGAAGTGTCACCTGACGGAACGTACGCCATGGGGTAGAGCCGAGATCAGCCGATGCTTCCAGAAGGCGTTTATCCAGTTTGTCTAAGCTTACAAAAATCGGGAAAACCATCAGAGGTAGATACCCATAGACAATCCCGACAAGCACAGCGAACGGCGTATTTATCAGGCGGATATCATCGATGCCGATCGACTCCAGTAAAGCGGGCAAGCCACGCCCCCCAAGGATGAAAATCCAAGCGTATGACCGGATCAGGATCGATGTCCAGAACGGCACGATCACTAGGATCAACAGCGAAGTTCTCCACTTTGGTGAACAACGCACTGCAAGAAAGTAGGCGAGCGGGTAGGCAATTACCAACGCAGCGATAGTCCCCAGAGGTGCAAGGATCAAAGTGTTCTTAAACGCCGTCCATCGCGCAGGAAGGTTGGCATATTGTTCCAACGTGAACGCTGGAACGTAGCCTCCGGCGGCACCCCGTTCGCCAAAGGAAAAGACGAAGACGACCAGCAGAGGAAGGGCTAGCATTACCAAAAGCCATATTCCTGCTGGAGCCAGCAACAGTGCTTTTCTGCCTCGTTCGGTCATTTTGTCCTCGTCTTTTCCGATATTGGCGGCCTTGCCGCTTAGGCCGACTTGAAGCGGGCGAGCAACTCGGCACGGTTTGGATCGGTTAGTGTAGCCGCCGCGCCGAACTCGAGTGCATTCAGAAGGTCAGCTGCCGGATAAAGGATCGGATCTTCCAGTAGTTCCTTCGGCAGCAACGCATTGGTGCGAGCATCAGCCGATGGATAGCCGTGGGCGAGGACTTCTTTCGCATTAACTTCCGGGTTCAGCAGGAAGTCGATCAAGGCATAAGCGGCATCCATATGGGGTGCGCCCTTAGGAATAGCGTAGTAGTCGGACCAGAGTTCACCGCCCTCAGTTCCCAGAACGTAGGCGATTTCAGGCATGTCGACATTCATCTGCTTGCCGTCACCTGTCCAGCACATCGTCATCCAGGCGTCACCGTTACGCATCGGTGGCTGATAATCCGACGAGATTGCAAACAGATGCGGTTTGGCATCCAGTAACAATTTCTCGGCATCCGCCAGTTCCTTCTCATCGACCGAGTTGAAGGAGTAGCCGAAGTATTTCAGGGCATTACCGATGGTGGTGAGTTGGTAATCATGCACCATTGTCCGGCCTGAGTAACCTTCCATAGTAAGGTCCCAGAACTCTTTCCATGTGGTTGGAGTCGGAGCGCCGTCAAGCTTGCTGGTGTTCACTGCAAAGCCAGTCGTGCCCCAGTTTTTTGGGACCGCGTAAAGCTGGCCATCGACAGAACCGGCATCGGAAAAGCGCTGTTCGAATGAACCTGCGTCGTAGTTTGGCAGTTTGGACGTATCGAGCGGGATGATCAGATCTTCACCCACATACGTAGTGATCGTGTAGTTGGTTGGAACGAAAACGTCCCAGCCAGACCCTCCAGCCTGTAGTTTTGCCAACATCTCTTCATTCGAGCCAAAAACATTGACCTGAACATGGGCGCCAGTGGCTTCCGTGAAGGCTTCGAAGTTCATCTCGTCATGGTAGTTCGGCCATGTGGCGAGGATCACTCGGTCGCCAATGTCCCCGGCAGCAAATGCCGGGCGTGGACGCAACCCAGGAATGGCCGTGCCCAGAACGGCCGTTGCCATCCCAAGACCTGTCACGCCTAAGAAATGTCGCCGTGTAACCGAACCCTTTTGGTACCGGCGAAGCTCTTCCATGAACTTTTGCTTGGAAATAGTCCCATTATCCTTGGTCATTGTGAACCTCTCTGTTGTTGGATTGCGGGATTTGTTATTTTTCCAGGATCAGCAGTGCGCCTTCGCCCCATGAAACAAAGGCCTGCTCTCCTGCATTGAACGTCCCCTCGTTCAATTCCGCTTGCCTTGGCACAAGTACATGGAAATCACCCAGTGCTTCGTTGCGCGCAAGGTATTCTGTGTGCTCCCCAAGGAAGATCCGATTTTGAATGGTAACTGGCAGAGCGATTTCAGCTGTGGGTAGCGCGCGGGTCAGCGTGATCTGTTCAGGACGGATACTAACGCACACTTCCTGCCCTGCATCTATTGGAATCTCCGGAGTTCCGTGCACCTTTTGGCCACTCGCTAAACGCACAGTGATTTGGTCGGCTGCTGAGTCAGTCACAGTTGCATCAAAGAAATTTGAGGTGCCTACAAATCCAGCCACGTAGCGGCTGCGGGGCATGTCATAGAGTTCGCGTGGGCTGCCAACCTGCACAATACTGCCGCCTTCCATCACACAAATTCGGTCGGACATTGAAAGCGCTTCTTCTTGGTCGTGCGTGACGAGGACAAAAGTTATCCCTAGTTGTCGTTGCAGGTTCTGCAGTTCAAACTGCATTTCTTTTCGAAGCTTTCGATCCAGAGCAGCCATTGGTTCATCAAGCAGCAAAAGCTTGGGCTCGTTTACGATCGCACGCGCCAAAGCGACGCGTTGCTGCTGACCACCAGACATCTCCCAGATGCGACGTGGGCCAAACCCACCAAGACGGACAGTTTCCAGCGCTTGCTCAACCTTTGTCGCGATTGTTTGTTTGTCTACGCGTGGTCGTTGTTGGCGCAGGCCGTACGCGATGTTGTCGAACACGCTTAGGTGAGGAAAAAGAGCATAGTGCTGAAACACCATGTTGACTGGGCGATGGTGCGCATCCAAGTCGTTGACGACTTCTCCATCGAGCAACACCTGACCTTCGGTTGGCTTCTCGAAACCTGCCAACATTCTAAGCGCAGTGGTTTTGCCGCAACCAGATGGGCCTAAGAACGACAGGAACTCTCCTTTCCCAATGGAAAGATTCAGGTCTTTGGCGGCGACCACATTCCCGAAGGTCTTGGTCACTCCTCGGAGTTCCGCAATCGTCTGCATGGTGACGCTCATGTCAAAGCTCATATACTGCCGTTTTCCTTTTGCTTGATTTTTTGGCATTTGTTGGCATACCACTCAAACAAGGAAAAAGTAACAATAACGCGGAATAACTGTATATACCACAATTGGGGTATAGAGGTGCTTTTCGAAAATCTGGAGCGGCGTGTGTACGATTGGATGGAAGAGGCCGGCAGGGTCGTGGAGAAGATCGGAACCCCAGAATTTCCATGTGCTTTGGCAGATGGCTTACGGCAGGTCGCACCATTTGATTTTACGGTGGTGTTTGGCCATGTTGGAACCGAAGCACCAATAGACCTTCACGACGATTTCCCCAAAAGCAAACGGCGTATTTTTGTTGAGGATTACCAAGCCGGGCCCTACGTACTTGATCCATTTTTTTTGGCCGCGACAAAACCAATAACACCGGGTCTGTACCGCATGCGCGATATCGCACCGGACAGGTTCTATCAGGGCGAATACTATCGCAGCTATTACAAAAGGACTGGGTTAGCAGAGGAGATTGGCTACTTTATCGATATCCCAGGCGCTGGGATGGTTGTGGTCTCGCTCATGCGAGCAGAGAAGCCTTTTTCCGCCAAGGAAATTCGTCATTTGCACGCTCTATGGCCGCTCGTTCGGGCAGCCTGTTGCAAACATTGGAGTGACTTTCCAACGATGGCCCGCGGCGCCGCAGCGAATGGCGTTAGTCGTCGCGTTGATCTAGCATTCCAGGCATTTGGCGATGGCGTTCTGACGCCACGAGAACGAGAAGTCGTTGAGTTCACATTGAAGGGCCATTCGGCAGAAGCTGTTGGCACAATTCTCGGCATCTCTCCAGGCACAGTCCGCATCCACAGACGCAACATTTACGCGAAACTTAGGATCAACTCGCAGGGTGAGCTTTTTTCAAAGTTCATTGAAAAGGCGCTTTAAAAGGTTCCTTGAACACCCACTTTATCCGTTTTGCCGACCTTGCTACCTTGTGACCCGGAAAACACCAAACATTTGGACGGCACTGTCTGATAGCCAAGGAACGCAAAGGGAGAGGGTTGGGACGCCCGGGACCCATGTTGGGCTAAATTAATACCCGAAAACGCTTTCGGGCCATTGTCTATCTAACCGGATCAGCCGTTTTAAAAATGGCGTCAAGATACGAAAGGCAAAATTTCATGGACGCACCAGTTATCCAGTTGATTTTTATGCTCATCTTGCTGGTTGTCGTGATCTGGCTTTATATCCTGCCGATCACGATGGCAGGGCGGCGCAACCGATCCGGTTTGATCTGGTTCCTGATCGGTCTGGTTGGATCACCTCTTTTGGCTATTCTTTTGCTGCTGGCTCTAGGTGACGCACCCGAACAACCAACAACCTAATTTTGGGACGATACCATCTGACACTCAAAAGGGCTTAACCGGAAGGTATCTGGACGCTCGTGAGCCATAACGTCCTGCTCAGCATGCAATAAGGGTGCCAATTGAGACACTATACTTCCGGAAGTGAAGACAACAAATCCTTCTCACTCTCCACAACCGTGTACTGTAAACTTAAGGTCGGCCGATTTGATTGGAGAACCACAGACCGCTTCGTCCGCAATTCAGTCATTGAGCGTAGGTGAGCGAACGTCTGCCTTGAGCCCGAAGCGGACATTCGTAAAAAGATTTTGCAATTCCGAGACTGGGTGTAGGTGCGTTTAAACTTCTACATGTATAAGATTGATTTTATAAATTAATATGCTGAAACTTCGCCCAAAGTTTGCATGCTACAGAGAACCCATCGAACAAACAGGCTCTCAGGCTTCTATACGGTGCCCAATTGCAGTTTACTCCCAATCACCAGCAGACGAGCGCCACGTTTTAGCGTCCGCGTCCCAAACACTGGCCGTAACGCAAGGCGTTGGGTTTATTCCGTCGCAATCGGATCCATGAATACCTGCCACAACAACGCGTTGGCGCCCAAAATCAACGACTGTCCAGCCTTGATTAAGCAAGGAGTGCACCTCTTCACCAACCCAAAAATGCGACATGCATCCGCCAGTTCCGCAATAAAGAGATGCGGCGCTTGAACACGCGAAATCAGACTCATTCAGAACCCAGTCGCGTCGTAGATCTCCGTCGAGATCGACCCTCTCAACCGCACCCCAGTCTAAGTGAAACTGACCGTCGTTGAACTCCGCGCAGGCCTGTGCCGCCAGATCAACCTTCGCCTGCAAACCGGGCGGAAGTTGCGATACATCAGCCGCGACAGCTGGTGAGTTCCATACTAGACCAGAGACCAGCACAAACCTGGAAACTAAACCTTTCAATTGACGCACTATTTGGGAAGCTGTTTGGAAGGTGGCATCAATTGCACTGATCATATCTGTAGTCCCCGTATTCCAGCCAGTTTACCGAGCCTTCGCTAAAAATCAGAAACTCGGACCTGTCTTCCCCAAGCAGGGCGACGACAAATCCGGCGGGCGGCTCATAGTTTCCGAAGTAACTGTAGGCCGTCATGGCTCTGATCGACTCGCCGTTGACCGTTACTCGCGCGTCCCACTCCCCCTCTGGATTGTCCAGAATTACATATTCGATTTGGCGTTTTTTCGCTCCGCCACCACAATAGACGATGCCTTCGGGTGCTTCGTAGGAGGTCCCTTGGCTAGCATCTGAGTCGCAGGCGGAACGAAGGGACCGAATTGCCGTGCCGGAACCCTTCAAGTCAAAGATTCCGTAGCTGACATCTTGATCAATCATCGACAGATTAACCGATGCATTGGCCGCAAGCTGGTCCAGTACAAAACCATAGTCCTCTTGACTATTGAAACTGACCTCGACGGGATAGTTGTCGACGATCTGCACGGCAGCGTTTTCTGCGCCAACCTGAAATGCCCCAACCTCGGTAGTGCCGTTCTTCAAAAAACGAATGGAAAGCCCTTGCTTCTCCACAATGTCCTGGCTGTCCTCATATCCAGCTGGAGCGAAGCGGATACGGTTACACTGAAGTTCCAGGGTCATGTTTCCGGTTTGATTAAATGCATTGGGACTAGGCCCGGAGTTGAACGACCACTCCGCTGATGCTGTGGTCGCTCCTGCCATCAGTAGCATTCCAATGGAAATGGTTTTGAAGCTCATTTTTTCTCTCCATTGAGTTACGGTTCGCACTGTCATTCAGCAGAAATTCCGGCCCGTTGCCCGGACAACCAGGTCAGGAAACAGGCTCGCCGTATTCGTTTGCGCCTTCTTCCGAAGGGCGCGTCAACCACCAGATCATCAGAATGGACAGAACCAATTGAAGAATTGAGACAACAACAATACCGGTCACGCCCAGGACGGCCGCAGGTCCTCGCAATGCATCGGGGTTTTCCGTCCCTTGCTCCAATACCGAAAAGAACGCCACCCCACCCAGCATAACAAAGAGCGTTGTAATGCTGAGCGCCATCGGCAGCAGCAAATACCAGCCAGGTCGTCCTGTATCATGCAGCCTTCGCCAACCGGCGGCCAGCATAGGTATGAGAACAGCCAGTTGGAAAACAGAGGACAGGACCCGAGATCCCTGGCCTGTTTCGGGGTTGGTCCCGAATATGATCGTATCCAGCACAGCTAAAGCGGCACTCACGAGAACCACAAACAAGAAGAACCACCAGTATTCTGAGCGTATAGCCCGACCGGAGAACTGGAAGTATTTCGAGAAACACGTCTTAACGGCTTCACCAAATCCCATCTTTCAATCCCTTCATTGTTTTTGTGCGGCCTCAAATCGCTTCGCCGCTCAGGGGAACACACTCTTAGCTCCCAGTTACTTTTTTGTTTGAACGCAGAGGCCTATCGTACGAGAGCGTAGAGAAATTTACGCGCGGAAAAAATATTGATTTATTAAAAATTAGATTCAAACATGCGAATCGACACAACTTTATTTTACCTCCGTTGTTGTCGGCCCCGGCAATCAACTCGATTTCGTTCCCCCGACCAATCCGTTGGCGACAAATCTTTGAGATAGGTAAGCACCGGATCGAGCTGTGCTCAATTGGCTGAGTAGAAGCGGACGCTTCAAAAAGGAGCATCCAATTTCACTAGATTCGATGGACCCTGATGGAGAAGAAAATGACCAAAAAGACAGTGATGATTGCAGGCACAACTTTGTTTGCATTGCTTGCGGCATGTGACGAAACGAGTACGTCTAGCGCGTCCGCCGAACTCACACCCGCTCAGCAGGCGTGTTTGCGAGATGTAGCCAAAACAACGAACAATTCGCAAGTCGTTGTGCTCTCATCCGCGTTTAGCGAAGCTGGAACACAAGTCACTGTCGGTGTTGGTGAGGACCGTGCTCCTTGGAATTGCATTGCTTACAGTGATGGCGCGACAGCTGGTATCGAGTTCCTGGGCGACGAAGGCGCACTGTAATCTGGTCGCTGTGTATCTCGAAAGCACCAGTCGTGATCAAATTTGAGTACCGGTAAGCTCAGACATTCAAACCTCGTAATAGGATTGGGTTTTAACATGCTCAATCATGCTAAGGTTGTAGAAAATGCCCGTAACCAACTCGGTTGTAATTGCGATCATTTGCACTTTTTTGGCTATTGTATCAGTCCCAAAATACAGCATGGCCCAAACTTGGGACATCGCATCCCAGCACTCTGTCAGTGGCGTAACGGTGTATGATACCGATGAGCTGTTAACGTTTGCCGGTCAGTTGGCCTTTGACCGGTCGGGGCGCATCACAGCGGCGGATGTCGCATCAACGATTACGCAGATCTACCGAGAAGACGGTTACTTCTTGGCTGAGGCCTGGCCTGGACCCGATGGGCAGAGCATAGTTGTGGATGAAGGACGCATTCAAACCATCGAAATTGAAGGGGTAGATACGCGCACGTTCCAAACCTTGGAAAAGATCTTTCGCCCAATCACCACCGCATACCCGATAACTCTCAAACAATTTGAGCGGGCAGTTATGCTCGCCGAGGACATACCCGACTTGGACGTGTCGACCGAACTTGATTACCCGGATCAGGCTGGTGCTCGGCTGAGAGTATTGGGAGAGCCACTGCGAAAACAAGCCGGTAGTGCGACACTCGACAACCCTCCGCGTGAGCTGGGAGAAGCGCTCAGCTTCTATGTAGTGCAAGAGTTTTATTCGACGCTGACTGTCGGGGATTTGCTGCGATTTGAGGGGTCTGGCAACTACAATTGGGACAAAGACGACGAACACTCTTTGTGGGGCGCTGTTACCTATCGCACGCCGCTAAACAGCGATGGTCTATACGGTGAGGTTTTCTACGGAAACATAAATGCAAAACGTGACCTCTCGGGGGAGTTTGCAAGAACAGATGTTGATGGCGAGAACTTCACCGTCGCGTTGGGCTACCCCGTGATCCGCGATGTGGCCCGTTATGGATATCTTCTGCTGGATTATCGCCTTTCCGAGGCGGACTCAGTCAGTGGCGGCGTGCCATTATCCAGTGACGCAGGTGTCGTCGGCCTAACGTATCTCTATGGGCAAAACTATCCAAAAGGGCAAACTCTGGAGGCTGGGTTAACTTTATCGTTTGGCAACAATAATACGACGGACGCGAATTTTGACGACGGCGACTCCTCGTTCTGGCATCTACGGGGCGGCATTGGATACGAAAGCCCGCTAACGAGCTTGTCGCCCAACACAGCTTGGCGCACTGAGATCTGGGGCCAGTTCACAACCGACCGGCTGCCCTCGGTAGAGGAGTACTTCCTTGGTGATCGTTATGCTTTGCGCGGATATCGTTTTGACGAGGTAGATGGTGATTCCGGGATCTCCGCGATTTTCGAAGTGTCTCATTCCTACTTCCCTAGGTCCCAGAGCATACATCGCTTAACACCCTTTGCTTTTTTCGACGTGGGGTACATCTCGAACAATGACCCTGCGAGTTTTGAAGTTGAAAGTGCTACACTGGCATCGACAGGTCTGGGTTTGGACATTGAGTTTAAGCAAAACCTATTCTTGTCCGGATATGTCGGTGTTCCTTTGAGGGACGGTCCTTTGACCGACTCTGGCGATCCTGGCGCGTATCTTGCTCTGACAACAAGTTGGTGAGGATGTTATGAAACGGAACCGCATTGCTTTACTTTCCGCAGCTTGTTTGATTGCTGGACTGGCCGCTACGCAGGTCTTTGCCCGCGGAAATCACTACGGGTGGTGTCGAGGTGTAGGGAACCCACACCAGTCCGGCCAAGGATGCGGGCAGACCGGTGGGCAAGGGCCAGGCAATCAAATTACCGGCCCAACGCAGCCGGTGGCAAATCAGTTGCCACCTCGAGGAACGCCGCAAACGCCCACGTCCGTTACTGTTCCAGTCCTTGCGCCGGGCGCGGTCCCGAACGCAATTCCCGGTCGGGTTCCTATCGCAACTCCGATAGCTGTGCCCGGTCAAGTTCCAACACCCGTCGTAGCGCCGACCCTAGCTCCTCCATTGGTGCCAAACCCGACGCCAAACCGGGTTCCGACAGCCGTTCCCAATCAGGTTCCGCCGTTAGCTACCGGACCGACTGCCGTGCCGCCGCAAGTTCCGACTGCGACTCCCAATCAAGTTCCGATAGCTGTCCCAGGCCAGGTTCCGCCTCAACCAACCGGCCCAACAGCGGTGCCGCCACTTGTGCCCATCGCAACACCAAACCAAATACCGGTCGCAGTTCCTGGTCAGGTCCCACCTCAGCCCACCGGTCAAACTGCTGTGCCACCGCTCGTCCCGACTGCAACACCAACCCAGATTCCGGTCGCAGTGCCCGGCCGTGTTCCGCAACCCAGCGGCACTACAGCGACACCACCGCTTGTCCCAACCGCAACCCCCAATCAGGTTCCCACGGCGGTTCCTGGTCAGGTTCCACAGTTGACACCAAAACCTACGGCAACTCACGTGGCAGTCCCAGGGCATCCGAAACCACAAGGCGTCGTGACAATCATGCGCCCTAAGCCGAGGCCGACAACCGGTACTGTCCAGCAACCTGGCACAACACAAGTGACCCACCATTTAACCCACCAAAGCAATGCGAAGAAACACGATCACGTCGCAGCAACACCTGGGCGGCATGATCCGCACGACCTACCAAGGTTCCGCAACGAGGCGGCCAAGCAAGACTGGGAATGCGTTGCCAGCGGATTTGGACAGCGCCGTTATGATGCTGGGCGAGGCGTGTTGCTGAACAACGGAGCGTTGCGGCACCTCGGAAACGTGGACGCAATGGCACGCGATGTACCGGCACGACATCCAAAACACTCTGGATGCATTATTTCGGTTAAACGAAAGCAGCGCTGAAGCTCACTTGGTGGGTTTTGCTCGGACAATGAGATTAATCGACCAAAAGTTCCTCAATTGTCATCTGGATAATTGGATTTCGTATTGCCTTATTCCCTGGCGATTACGTTGGCCGACGTAGCCCGACAATGCTCCACACCTAAATTTACTTCAAATAGGCCAACAATCTATACTGCCGCACTTCTACGAAGGGTCTTGTCAGAAGAACTTGTCTTGAGGCAGGCAGGACGGTTGCGTAGCTTTTGCCCATGACCAAACCTGCCTCTTTCAAGTACTTCAAAACCAGTCCCGAGGTCATCCGCCTTGCGGTGATGCTGTACATCCGTTTCCCGCTCTCGCTTCGAAATGTCGAAGATCTGTTGCACGAGCGAGGCATCGACGTGAGCCACGAAACCGTCCGATATTGGTGGAACAGGTTTGGCCCTATGTTTGCTGCTGAAATCCGAAGAAAGCGTGTTCAGCACCTGCGCGCGTTCTCCAAATGGAAGTGGCACGTGGACGAGGTTTTTGTGAAGGTGAATGGCAAGAGACACTAACTCTGGCGGGCCGTCGATCATGAGGGCGAAGTGCTGGAAGCAATCGTTACCAAACGCCGAAACAAGCAGGCGGCATTGAAATTCCTCAGGAAATTGATGAAGCGGCACGGTAAAGCGGAAAACGTCGTCACGGATCGCTTCGCCTCATACAGAGCCGCGCTCAGAGAGCTGGGCGCGCTCCAAACGCAAAAGACGGGAAGGTGGCTCAACAACCGCGTCGAGAACTCGCACCTGCCGTTTCGACGACGCGAACGCGCGATGCAACGATTCAGGCGCATGCGAAGTTTGCAGAAATTCGCCTCCGTCCATTCCTCGGTCCACAACCACTTCAACCAGGAAAGATCGCTCACCAGCCGGGAAACCTTCAAGCTGACACGCACCGCCGCTCTTAGCGAGTGGCGTCAGCTTTGTTCCGAATAGGTTCGCGGTTTCCGCAGTATACTGAGACTGGTTCGAATTAGTCTGACAGCACCGCCACCCAGTCCCGCCTTTCTCCGCAGCACTGCTGGGCTGGGTCATATCTAGTATAGTGTGCAGTGTGACGACGGACTCCTTGACTTTCACACTCTACTCAAAATCCTTGCAGTCAATGAGGGAGAGAGTTTGTGCAAGCTGAGGGATTTGTCAAAGGGCGGCCGATCGACCTGGCAGTTTTGGACTACGGGCTGTTCAAGGTTCATTCCACGGGTCGCATCATTGGGATCTGCGGCTTTCTGATCCGGACGGATCTGGGAGAAGCCATACTCATCGACACCGGGTTTCCCGAAAAATATGCGACCGATACCGAAGCCGCGGTCAAAGAAGATCTTTTGTACGAGTTTGGCGAAGTCCTAAAATGTGAACCGGAAAATCTGCCACGCGCGCAACTGGCAAAGCTCGGTCTCATTCCATCAGACATTACGTTGCAGATTTGTACCCACACTCATATCGACCATATCGGGGGATTGGGCGACTTTCCGAGCACTCCGATACTGATCTCTTCCGTGGAGCGGGCTCTGCCTCGTCCATTGTATTGGGGCGGTGTGCAGCCTTTGGAGTGGCCCGATCGGGATTACCTCTTGGTTGATGGCGACGTAGAGATTGGACCAGGTATTCTGGTAATGGCGGCACCCGGTCATGCACCAGGCCAGATCGCCCTGATGGTCGATCTTCCCTCGGGTCCGGTTTTGCTCACCAGTGACGCGATATCCCGACCGTCAGAAATCGATGAGAAATTTGCAGGGTCATGGGACGAAGAAGCCGCGATTGCCAGCGCAGACAGGTTGATGCGTCTAGCATCCGAGCGAAACGCCTTTGTGATCTATGGGCATTGTCCAAATCAATGGCCAGTTCTGAAGAAAGCACCAGAGGTCTACCGTTGACCCCAACCGGTGGTCCACCTTTCCCGAAATCGATTGATCTTCCTGAAAACTACCTGACGTCCCGCCCTTGATTCAGAATGATTACATTTCCGCTGGAAACGTCACCGGCCGGTGAAATGAGAAAACTGACCCAAGAGGCGACTTGCTCGGGCTGCATCGCATGACCATGCGGCATGGCGCCAACGGCTTTCTCCAAGACTTCCTCAGACAAGACATTGAACAAGGGCGTCTCGGTCATGGCTGGCGCCAGCGAGTTCACACAGATTTTTTCCTTTGCGTATCGACGGGCTAGGTCTTTCGTAAGGGTATCCATCGCCGCCTTTGATGCCCGGTAGTGCGGAGGGTCAAATACATCGAAATTGTAAGCTCCGTTTGATGAGATATTCACAATCTTTTTGACGCCCTCGCGTTCCAACATCAATCGGACAGCCTGCTGGCAACAATGGAACGCAGAGTTGAAATTGATTGCCATCTGCCTTTCCAGTTCCTCGGGCGGTATATGCGGGAAGTCGGACATGAAGCAGGTGCCAGCGTTGTTTACCAAAGCATCGAGGCCGCCATAAGCTGACTTTATGCCATCAAACGTCTGCGCGATTGCAACTGGATCCGTCAAGTCAACGCAGAATTGTGTGAAATTTGAACCTAACTCTGCCGCCAGTTCATCCAAGCCCTCCTCGTTGAGGTCCAGTCCAAGGACGTGGAACTCACATGTCCGCAATTGGCGGCAGATAGCCTGTCCCATCCCCCCCGCGGCACCAGTCACAACGGCTGTTTTCATAGTAACTCCTCGAACCCTGGCGAAACAGTGGATATCTTGAACTACAGAAGGAAACCCGCAACGCAGGTTTCTGCAAGTATGGATAGTCAATCTCGCAAATATTCAGCGTGCGTCCGGGTTGGGCTCAGAGTTGGACCTTGCGATGTCATTCTTCCGCGCTTTGTTGCCGTATGTGCCTTTCGACGTTGCAACTGAAACAAATGGCAGCATGGTCCGCAAAGCAGACGTTCAAGCAAGTTGCAGCGAATGACCGGTTTGAGCCCCATTCTGACCAATGCTGCAGGTGGAACGAACGACTAGAATACCGACCTCGCGGACATTCCGGAAAGTCAGTCGATTGCCCGCAATGGTTTCTTTGATTGCCTTTGCGAACACCAAGCCAAACCAACTCCTGGTTGACAGCCGTCGAGATAGTGTTCAATCTGCAGAAGCGGAATGCCACTCGGATAGGGGGCTTGCCAATTTGGCCTTGTCCGTGGGGAGGAACTAGGGTGCTGATCCAATTAAGGCAGTGCCCGTGAAGCGCAAATCCGTCTTCACACCCGGTTCTCGATTTGTGTCGAAACCAGTGGTGTTAAATGCCAAAAACAATTGCAAAGTTGAGAAACAAGAAATATGCGAGGCAAGGCGGTCGTTGCTTCTATTGTAACCAACCGATGTGGTCCGGATCGTCGAGGCGCTTCCAAATGACCTATTCGATTTCCGAATCTCATGCGCGCTGGTTTCAATGCACGGCAGAGCACTTGTTGGCAGCGTCTGAAGGTGGGCCTTTGTCGCCAGACAACATCGTTGCCGCCTGCAAGTTCTGCAACTGGACGCGCCATAAGTCGAAGCGGCCACTATCACCTGCAGTCTACAAGAGACGGGTGCTTCGCCGATTGGAGTTGGGAAAATGGAACCGGTTACTTTTCTCGGCCACAACGCTCGGAAACACTGAAAGCAGACGTTGCAAAAAGTAGCCTTAACGTCGGCAATGTGCGCATTGCGAATGAGCGAAAGCACCTCGGGAGGATTGGAAATCTGGCGGCGGGTCTAAGACAGCGTGGCGATCGCTTCTGAAAGCGAACAATTGTCCAGTTTGTGAGCAGCACAGTTCCCGTCAGCGCTATCTGGATTTACTTGTCGGAGCATGAAGCTTGATGATTGCGGTTTGTGTTCCTCTCGTCTGAGTAATAGACACTTGATGCGGTGTTTTTGGGGAGAGTGGCTGCCCCCCTGAAGTCCCGTGTCGCTTGTGTTTAGCAAATCAAAACCGAGTTGAACGATTGACATGCATTCGCAGTTGGTATGCTATCCGCAGCCATAACGTTAACAGAAATTTGCGACACGGTATCGTGAATTCAATGCAGTTAAACGACTGCAATATGGGAGAAAATAATGAAAAATCCAATACTCGTACTGACGCTTTTGATGACGACGACGTCTTTAGCCAGTGCCGAAACTCTGCGTTGGGCGCGCTCGGGGGATGCGCTGACGCTTGACCCGCATTCGCAGAACGAAGGGCCAACGCATACCGTGCGCCACCAGATGTATGAACCTCTGATCATTCGGGATACGAGCGGCGCTTTCGAGCCTGCGCTGGCGACCGATTGGGCCCCCAGCGAGAGTGATCCGAATGTCTGGGTGTTCAATCTGCGTCAGGGCGTGAAATTCCACGACGGCGCCGATTTCACTGCAGAAGACGTGGTGTTCAGCATCAACCGTGCGAAGCAGCCGAACTCGGACATGAAAGAACTGATCAATTCGATTGTCGAGGTGCGCGCTGTCGACGACCACACGATCGAGATCGAGACGGACGGTCCGAACCCCATTCTGCCTGCGAACCTCACCGACCTGTTCATCATGGACAAGGGCTGGACCGAGGCGAATAACGCGGTCAACGTTCAGGACTTTGAAGGCGGTGAGATCACCTTTGCGACCGTCAATGTGAATGGAACCGGCCCCTACAAACTGGTCAGCCGCGAACCAGACGTCAAAACGGTGATGGAGCGGAACGAAGATTATTGGGGGCGTGATCAGTTCCCGATGGCGATCAGCGAAATCATCTATACCCCGATCCAGAATGACGCGACCCGCGTTGCGGCGATGCTGTCGGGCGAGGTGAACTTCCTTCAGGATATGCCGGTGCAGGACCTGGACCGGGTGAATGCCGTCGACGGTTTGGTCGTCAAACAAGCGCCGCAAAACCGGGTGATCTTCTTTGGCATGAACCAGGGCGCGGATGACATCGAGGCGGATAACGTCGATGGCAAGAACCCACTTGCCGACGTCCGCGTTCGTCGGGCCATGTCCAAAGCGATCAATCGAGATGCCATCCAACAGGTGGTCATGCGCGGTCAGTCGCAACCTGCCGGGATGATCGCCCCGCCGTTCGTGAACGGCTGGACTGCCGAGATGGACAGTGAAAGCAGCACGGATGTTGAAGGTGCAAAGGCGCTTTTGGCCGAAGCGGGTTATCCGGACGGTTTCTCGATCCGGCTGGATTGTCCCAACGACCGTTACATCAACGATGAAGGTATCTGTCAGGCCGCTGTCGGGATGTTGGGTCAGATTGGTATAACAGTGAATCTGGATGCCAAACCGAAGGCGCAGCACTTCCCGCTGATCACGGACGGAAAGACCGATTTCTACATGCTGGGCTGGGGCGTTCCGACGTATGACTCGGAATACATCTTCAACTTCCTGGTCCATGGTCGTGAAAGCGACATCGGGACGTGGAACGGCACCGGGTATGACAATGATGAGTTGGATGCCAAGATCAAGTCGCTGGCCTCGAACACGGATCTCGTCGCGCGAGATCAAGCGATCGCCGAGATCTGGCGCGTGGTGCAGGATGAACAGCTGTATATTCCGATCCACCATCAAGTGTTGAACTGGGGTATGGCTGAAAACCTGGACATCAACGTTGATCCCGAAGATCAGCCTATGGTCAAGCATTTTGGCCTGAAGTAAGAAACGTGGCCGGGCCTCGGGATGCGAGGCCCGCCACCAAAGAGTGGGAGCTATCATGAAACGTCTGACCACTGCCGCGCTATTCTGCGCGCTTGCCTTGCCCGTCGCAGGCGAAGAGTTCACGTTTGCCGTTACAACGGACCCGCAAACAATGGATCCTCATGCTGTCAACTCTGCCCCGGTTCTAGGTTTCTTGAATAACGTCTACGAAGGGCTTGTGCGCAGGGGCAAGGACATGACCATTGAACCGGCGCTGGCCACGAGTTGGGAGACCATCGGGGATGGAGCCGGATGGCGGTTCAAACTGCGCGAGGGCGTAACGTTTCATGATGGTTCTGAATTCAATGCGGATGACGTGATCTTCTCGTACCAGCGGGCGTCTGACGAAAATTCGGACACCCGCAGCTGGTTCGCGCCCGTCAGCGAGGTGGTGAAAGTTGACGACTATACCGTCGATGTCATGACCACTGCGCCGAACCCGATTTTCCCGGACAGCATTGCCAACTGGATGATCATGGATAGCGGCTGGGCCGAGGCAAACGACGCAGCACTCCCTGACAAAGAATCGGGCAACTATGCGACCCTGAACGCCAATGGCACCGGTGCTTTCCGAGTCACCGCGCGAGAGCCGGGCCTGCGCACTGTTCTGGAGCCGTTCGACGGCTGGTGGGACACAGCAGAACACAACCTGACCCGCGCTGAATTGGTGCCAATCCAAAACCCGGCAACCGCTCTGGCGGCTTTGTTGTCCGGAGATGTCGACTTCATCAACCCGGTCCCAATTCAGGATGTGGCTCGGTTGCAAGGCAGTCCGGATGTGAAGGTCATTCAGGGCGTCGAAGCGCGCGTGATCATGCTGGGGTTTGATCAGCAGGAAGGCTCGAGCGAAGCCGGGCAGGGTGGCTCGGACCTTTTCCGGGATGTGCGCGTCCGCGAGGCGGTAGCAAAGGCAGTCAACGTTCCAGCCATCCTGCAAACCATCATGCGCGGCAATGCTGAGGTGGCGAGCCAGTTGGTCAGTCCCGCGATGCGTGGCTATTCGGCTGCGAATGCGGACCCCTATGGCTACGATCCCGAGGGTGCCAAAGCTTTGCTGTCCGAGGCTGGCGCTGAGGGGGCTGAGATCAGCTTTAAATGCCCCAACAATCGCTACCTGAACGACGAAGCCGTTTGCCAGGCGATCACCGCCATGCTGTCTCAGGCCGGGCTGAACGTGACGCTCGATGCGATGCCGGTTCAGAACTACTGGCCTGAACTGCGGGCCGACAACTTTGATATGTATCTGTTGGGTTGGTCACCCGGTACGTTCGATGCCGAGCATCCCGTGCGTTTCCTCGCTTCGACCCCAAATGAGGAAAAGAAGTTGGGTTCGTGGAACTTTGGCGGCTATTCGAACGCTCGCGTGGATGAATTGCTGCCGCTGATCCAGTCCGAGATTGACGAACCCACACGTCAGGCAATGCTGGACGAGGTGGCAGGTATCCTGCACGATGAGGTGGCCTATGTACCGCTTTACGTTCAACCGCTGGTCTGGGGCGCGCGCAGCAATATCGAGCTGACACAACGGCCCGACAACTTCTTCCTTCTGCGCTGGGTAACGGTCAACTAAATGCTGTCATACATTATCAGGCGTGTGGCTCAGTCGGCGCTGGTTCTGTTCGTCGTGGGCCTGGTCGCCTTTTCCATGTTCCGCTTTGTCGGAGATCCGATCGACAACATGCTGGGGCAAGAGCGGACCATGGAAGATGTGGAACGTCTGCGGTCGCAGTTGGGGCTCGATCAGCCGTTTCCGGTGCAATATGTGAAGTTTTTGCAGGAAGCGGTACAGGGCAATTTCGGCGTCAGCTTCCGTCAAGGGCGTCCGGTCGCGGAAATCCTGGCCGAACGCGCTCCGGCAACGTTGGAACTGGCGCTGGTCTCAGCCGTATTTGCCATAGTCTTGGGCATCGCGCTGGGTGTGTTCACCGCAATCCGGCGAGACGGGTTTGCAGCGAATTTCATCATGTCAGCCTCTCTGATCGGGGTGTCCCTGCCGACGTTCCTGATCGGGATCCTGTTGATTTACATCTTCTCGGTCGAACTTGGCTGGCTGCCCAGTTTTGGACGCGGAGAAGTCGTGGATCTGGGCTGGTGGAACACCGGCTTGCTGACAAGCAGCGGACTCAAGGCGCTGATCCTGCCCGCGATTACACTGGGTCTATACCAGATGACCCTCATCATGCGGCTGGTGCGCTCCGAGATGCTGGAAGTACTCCGGCAAGACTATATCCGCTTTGCCCGCGCCCGTGGGCTGAGTGACCGGACCATCAATTTCCGCCATGCGCTGAAGAATACCATGGTCCCGGTCATCACGATTATCGGCCTGCAACTGGGGGCCATCATCGCCTTTGCCATCATCACCGAGACGGTGTTTCAGTGGCCGGGCCTGGGCCTTCTGTTCATCAATGCAATCCAATTCGTGGATATCCCTGTCATGGCAGCATACCTGATGATGATCTCGGTCATCTTTGTCACCATCAACCTTGCGGTCGATATCCTTTACGCCTTCATCGACCCGCGCCTGAGGGTCAGCGCATGAGTCGTGTGAAACGCATTCTGGATAGCGACCAGTTCTACGCCTTCCGCCGCTCGCCTGTCGCCATGGTGTCGGCGACGGTGGCATTGATCCTGATCCTGGCCACGATCCTCGCACCACTGATTGCGCCGACAAACCCGTTTGACCCGGCCAGCCTGAACCTGATGAACGGCTTCACCCCGCCGATGGAACCCAATGCCTTTACAGGCGAAACCTTCCTGATGGGCACAGACGATCAGGGGCGCGATGTGTTCTCGACCATCCTCTACGGAATGCGGATCTCGCTATTCGTTGGGGTAGCGGCCGTTCTGTTCGCGATGGTTCTGGGGATCATTCTGGGCCTGCTATCGGGCTATTTTGGCGGTTGGACCGAAACCATCATCATGCGCACGGCGGATGTGCAGCTGACTTTCCCCTCGATCCTTCTGGCCATGCTGATCTTTGGGATCGCCAAAGGCATTACCCCGGTGGAGTATCGCGATCAGATGGCGATCTGGGTGCTGATCCTGGCCATTGGCCTGTCCGATTGGGTGCAGTTTGCTCGGGTGGTCCGGGGCGCAACGCTGGTTGAGAAGAACAAAGATTACGTCGCCGCCGCTCGCATCATCGGGCAAAGCCCGCTGACCATCATGCTGCGCCATATCCTGCCCAACGTGCTGTCACCGGTGCTGGTGATCGCGACGATCTCATTGGCGCTGGCGATCATTGCCGAGGCGACGCTCAGTTTTCTTGGCGTTGGCGCGCCACCGACACAGCCCTCGCTGGGGACGCTGATCCGCATCGGACAGGGATTCCTGTTCTCGGGTGAGTGGTGGATCCTGTTCTTCCCGGCCTGCACCCTGCTGGCACTGGCGCTGAGTGTGAACCTGCTGGGCGACTGGCTGCGTGACGTTCTGAACCCGAGGCTGAAATGACCGATCCCGTTCTTTCGATCCGCAACCTGACAGTGGAAATCCCGACACGCCACGGCATCTTCAAGCCGGTCGAGCATGTGACCTACGACCTGCATCCTGGCGAGATCCGGGGCGTTGTCGGCGAAAGCGGTGCCGGCAAGTCCATGACCGGCAACGCCGTGATCGGCCTTCTGGATCCCCCGGCTCATGTCTCCGAAGGTGAGGTCTGGCTGAACGGTCGTCGGATTGACGAATTGGACGCCGAGGACAAACGCCGAATCCGGGGCAAAGAGATCGGGATGATCTTTCAGGACCCGCTAACCTCGCTGAACCCGTTGTTCACAGTGGGTGAGCAATTGGTCGAGACGATCCAGCTTCACCTCGGCCTGTCCGCTTCCGAGGCCAAAAAGCGCGCCATTGCGCTGCTGGATCGCGTGTCTATCCCGGACCCGGCGGACCGTTTCAACCAGTATCCGCACCAGTTTTCTGGCGGGATGCGTCAGCGTGTGGTAATCGCGCTTGCACTCTGTACCGAGCCCAGTGTTCTGATCGCGGACGAACCCACAACGGCCTTGGATGTATCTGTCCAAGCGCAGGTGCTGGATCTGATCAAGGAACTGGCGAAGGAGCGTCAGGTCGGCGTGATCCTCGTTACCCACGATATGGGCGTTATCGCCGACACCACGGACTCGGTAACCGTGATGTATTCCGGTCATGTGGTTGAAAGCGGAACGACCGATCAGATCCTCGGTGCACCGAAACATGAGTATACCAAATCTCTGATTGCCGCCGTGCCGCGCCCGCACACCAAAGTCGAGCGTTTCCCAGTGGTCAATTATGGCGAGCGGGAAAGAACCTTCAAGATCGACGATCTGGCGGCCCATTGGGAAAAGACCGATCTGTCCAAATCCGGCAAACTGCTGGAAATCGAAAGCATTACTAAGACGTTCCTGCAAAAGGGCGGGCTACTGCCATCGCAACGCAAGTATTTCACTGCCGTCGATCAAGTGAGTTTCGACATTCGAGACGGTGAGGTTTTCGGCCTTGTCGGCGAAAGTGGCTCTGGCAAGTCTACAGTCGCCCGGATGATTGGAACACTCTATCCCGTGGACGGTGGGCGGGTTCTCTTTGATGGTGAAGACGTCACAGTCATGGAGGCAGAGGCCCTGCAAGCCTACCGCCGCCAGATCCAGATGATCTTTCAAGACCCGTTCTCCAGCCTTAATCCTCGCATGAGGGTCGGGGACCTCGTGGCCGAGCCCATCCATCATCACAAAATCCTGCCCAAGCCCGCTATTGAACCGCGCGTGCGCGAATTGCTTGACTGGGTTGGCCTAGCCAAGGACGCGTGGCGCAAGTATCCACACGAGTTTTCCGGTGGGCAGCGTCAGCGCATTTGTATTGCTCGCGCCCTCGCAACTCAGCCCCGTTTTCTGATCTGCGATGAGCCGACCAGCGCCCTGGACGTGTCCATTCAGGCGCAAATTCTGAACATTCTCAAAGACCTGCAGGAGCATCTGGGCCTGACTATGCTCTTTATCAGCCATGATCTCCCGGTCGTACGTCAGATGTGTGACCGGGTGGGCGTGATGCGACATGGGAAGCTGCTTGAAGTTCAGGAGACGGACGCGTTGTTCGAAGCTCCAGAGCATCCGTATACGCGGGAACTGTTGGATTTGATGCCACGGCTAAAGCAATTGGCATAACCTTAGCGGTTTGGTCTTGCATCTGTTTTTCCAGAAGAAGTTGTTTGAGAGGCGCACGCGCAAGCGATCAACGGTAGTTTGAACTCAAACACCGACTTGAATTGGCTCCATCGCAAAGCGTCTGGTACTTGTTGTCGACCCATTTTCGGACCCAGACGAAGCCGAATGAAATGCAATCTCGGTCAATGAGGTCTGCGTTGAGGTCACAGCCAACGGAAGCAACGCGGTTTGCGACTTCAGAATTCAGGATATCCCTTGAAAGTCGGCTTTCCACGTCTCGACACGGAAGTACGCGAGACTTGTTAGGGACTGGGTGTCTGCCATTGGTCTCAAACCAAGCGGCTACGGTTCACACCCCCTATGCCGGACCAATGCATCAGAGAACTGACATCAGAAACAAGTCGGCGGCTGGATCCCAACCAACGCACTGTCCACTAGCGCGCATAGGCGCTGAGTTCCCGCCCCTGCAGAGCGGAAAATATCCGCTCTGCAGTTCCTGAGAAGAATCTGCGAGTGGCTAGAAGCGGTTTGTCTGCTTGCCGCCGAACGCAAACGGCACTCCGTCCGGATCACATAGGATGGGGATTTGAGCTTGAACGGTTTCGCTCACCTTCAAGGAGGCCGGACCTGCGCCTTTGGTTTCAGCAACACGGATGGGGTCGGGGACTGAAGTAACTTTAAGGCAAGGGACCCAAGATGCGTTTGAGGCGGTTGCCCAAGTCGCCGCATGCTGGATTGCAACAAGACGGCCCCGAGGCCCGAGGAGAGTGGCGCAATCCTGGTCCTTATCGGGAGACACCTGCCATCCGAAGAGTTCGATGTAGAACGCTTGCGGAAAGTCATCACCGTTGCCGATATACACTTCAGGGCCAAACTGCCGTCTCGGCACGGGGAAACTGTGCCGAGACAGCGAAATCCCCACCAACGCGCCGAGCGGATCGCGAACGAGTGCGTTGCGCCCGACGCCCGGCACCTCGAATGGCTCCCGAACGATTTTGCCTCCGAGCGTGTCGACGCGCTTGGCCGCCAGGTCCACGTCGGGGACCTCGATGTAGGCGACCCAGCCCTTCGCTTGCTCCGGAGGCGTCTCGATTAACCCCGCGCCCGCTTCGTCACCGGAGAGGGCGAGGACGAAATCCTGCTCGCCGCCACCCCATGCAAAATCCGATGCCCGCTCGACTTCATAAGTCCAGTCGGCGACGTGCTGGTAGAATGCCATTGAACGCGCCCTGTCCGGTGTGAACAGGTCATGCCATACGATTTGACCGGCTTTCGACTGTGTCATCGCCTTACTTCCTGATATATTTGAGTTTTTTGACTCCGCGGACCATCTTCCCGAACGCCTTGTCGCGCGACCTGCGTTCCGCAAGACTCGCCGAGTTAAACGCATCTTCGGCCATGAGCTTGCGCCATCTGCGAAGCCGATCGCCATCAAGAACACCCTCATCGATAGCCTTCAAAACAGCGCATTCCGGCTCAGAATCGTGCTGACAGTTCTTGAATCGACACTGTGCGGCCAACTCCTGAATGTCGGCAAAAAGATCATTGATGCCTTCCGCTGCGTCGGTGAGCTGCAGTTCCCGCATGCCCGGAGTGTCCAGGACCAGACAGCCATTGGGCATCGCATGAAGCTCGCGCCGCGTTGTCGTATGCCGCCCCTTTGCGTCGTCCTCTCGAATGGTTTGGGTTTCAATGGACTGGCTCTCGAGCAGCGCATTGGCCAACGTCGACTTCCCGACACCAGATGAGCCGAGAAACGCCACCGTCTTGCCGGGCTTGCACCAGGGAAGCAGTTTTGTCCGTGGCGCATCTCCGCGGGCGTCAAGGGCGACCACATCGATCATGTCCGATACCGCGCGAGCCGCGTCGACATAGTTCTGCGGGTCTGTCACGAGGTCGGTCTTTGTGACGACGATGACGGGTGTCATCCGTGCCTCAAAAGCCAGAGCTGCATAGCGTTCGAGCCGGGCCACCTTGAAGTCCTGATTGCAAGACGTGACGATAAAGGCCGTATCAATGTTCGCCGCGATCAGTTGTTCCTGCCGGTCGGTTCCGGGCGCGCGCCGCTTGATGAGGCTTGTGCGCTCAAGAACCCGACTGGAGCGCGGACGTGTGGAGTCCAGCATCAGCCAGTCTCCGACAGTTGCGTCGGCTCCCGGCGGAAGTACCGTATCTATGCCGTCACCGACGACATGCAGCCCATTGCGATGCACTTCGACAACGCGAACGGGAGGTGTCGCCGACAAGTCCTCTACGCTGATCTGTTGGGCGAAAAACGGTTGCCATCCCAATGCCTGAAGAGGGCTGGGATTGGCGTGCGATCCGGCGTCGCTTGCGCGAAGCGGAAGGAAGTCGGAGTAATCCCTTGTCATAGGGTGTTCACTTTCATGTCTCTGGCCCAGGTCAGATTTGGGCGCTGATGGTAGGAAAGAGTGCGCACATCAAAACACTCCGTCGGCAACAAAGCGACGGCGGTGCTTCAGATTTTGAATATGCTCCGGGAGGCGCGCTGCCTCCCTTCCTTACCGGGACATAAAATCTCCATTTCCGATTAAGTGCACATAGGAAGACCGCGGGCAGAACACAACAGTTGACCGGTGATTTGGCGCACTTCGTCACTTCTCTGTAGCAACCGTTCAACACGAAGAAGAGTGTGTGAGCTTTACCCGCGTAGCAGCCTTTTGTGCTAGAAACAGCAGTTGACGGCACCGGGTCAAAATTTCCCCAAGGTCCTCCTTGGGCCGTTATCACACACCCCAACAAGCTGAATATTAGGCGGCTTCGTCCGCAATGCGCCTGTTGAATTGGACTATAAGCGACTGCTCCGAGCCATAAACTGACACTCGGTATCGAGTACGCTAAGCTGGATCGTGCGAGGCACACATACATTCAGAAACCGCACCTTTGGGAGGACGGATGTATGATCATGCGAATTTTTTAGGTGACGACGCGGTCAGGTAAAGAAGACGAGTTTTGCCGCTTTTTTCGCGACACTGCGATCCCGTTGATGAAAAGCACCCTTGGAATCGTGCACCTTTTTTCGGGGCGCGCCGAGAGGGTGGTCTTGACCCCTGAAACTGGTCCGAACCGAGTACGAGATTTTGGGTACATTTCTGGCAACAAGGGAGTCTGGCGATGCCGAGGAAACGATTCAGCGACGAACAGATTGTCTTTCGATTGTGGACAGGGCGCTTCGTCAGCCGAAAAAATTTTCAGTCGTGACCGGCTGGCTGGCTTTGAGCCGCAATTCCTCTGGAACGACACTACTTCAGGAAACCTCCCCACCTTTCCCGGAACATACTTGCATTCTTGCCTCTTGGCGTAGTCACCTATGTGTGACGAGCGGAGGAAATCGATGAAGCCTTGGACAATCATGTTTTGTGCGTTCTGCACATTCGCTCTTGTCGCTTGTGCCCCAAAAGTTCGTACATATGAGAAAACCAATTCGGTTTCATTTTCGGCAAGGACAAACAGCACACTTGGGCAGGCGGCGACACGGCTTGGGGACCCCAAAGACGGCCGGTCCGGTGTCAAATTGATCAGCGACGGTGAACAAGCCTTGGTGTCACGGCTTCTACTCGCTGCAGCGGCTGAACAATCGATCGACGCTCAATACTACCTTTTGCATAATGACCCGACAGGTCACCTCTTTGCGGCCAGCCTTTTGCAGGCGGCGGATCGAGGCGTGCGCGTTCGCTTGCTGTTGGATGACATGGACACATCCGGATACGACGCGATGACAGCCGCTTTGGACTACCACGAGAATATTGAAATCCGTCTGTTCAATCCTTTCTGGCGCAATCAAAGCCTGATCGTTGCCGGGCTCACGGATTTCAAGCGGATCAATCGCAGAATGCACAACAAGTCGATGACCGCAGACAATGTGTTCACAATTGTCGGTGGCCGGAATATCGGCGCCGAGTACTTCCTCGCGCGGGAGGAAATGAACTATGCGGATCTGGATGTTCTGGCAGCCGGTCCTGTCGTAAATGAAGTTTCGCAAAGCTTTGACGAATACTGGAACAGTGAGTTCGCGGTTCCGGCCCGCGTGGTCGTCGGGCAACCTGAAGATTTTTCGCTTGGCCAAGCGCGAAGCAGACTGAATGAGCTCGTGGAGGCGGCAAAGCACACCCAGTACGGCGAAGCTCTCAGAAAATCCGCAAGAGAGAATTTTGCAGACGGCACGCTTTCCTTGGATTGGGTGCCCGCAAAACTCTACGCCGATCCGCCTTCCAAAGCCGCAGGGCTTGATAACTCAGATCCAATTCTTGCGTCGCAACTGCTGCCGTATTTCGAAGGTGCTGACAGGGAGGTCAATATCGTTTCGGCCTACTTCGTGCCACGCAACAACGGCGTGAAGTGGATGACCGAACTGGAAAACCGAGGTGTCGAAGTCAAAGTCGTAACCAACTCGCTTGCTTCAAACGACGTAGCACCAGTCTATGCGCACTACGCCAAGAAACGCCGGGCGTTGCTGCGTGGTGGGGTCGAGCTTTATGAACTGCGGCCTGACGCTTATCAGGTCCAACGTCGTGGAATAAACTGGGCTCAATCTCGGTCGGGTCTTCATTCCAAAGCGTTCGCTGTCGATGACAGATATCTGTTTGTCGGTTCGTTCAATTGGGACCCTCGTTCAGTCAACAAAAACACAGAAATGGGCATTCTCATCGACTCTCCGGCGTTGACCGCACAAACCATGGGTGCTTTGGACGATGCGCTTCCAGCATATACATATCATGTGACGCTGGAGAGTGCTGGCCAACTCAAATGGAGAACCCGGGGCGAGAACGGAGAAATCCTTGAATATGACTCAGAGCCAACGGGTTCGGCTTGGGATCATATCGTAGCTGGATTTTTCAGTATTTTGCCAATCGGCTCTCAGCTTTAGTAGCGTGGGAGAAGGTCCGTTCCTCTACTGTGCTGTTGACGTTCTATCAATTGCATCGCGCTTGTGGCAGTCTTCTTCGCATTTGAAGAAAAGTGGATAAGCAGGAGGGGCACATGGAAATTCGAACCACATCCGGGCGCGGCCGTTTATATGACAGCGTCCTGGACACGGTCGGCAACACGCCGTGCATTCGCATCAACAAAATCGCGCCGGCCAACGTGACGGTCTACGTCAAGTTTGAAGCCTTCAACCCCGCGGGTTCGGTCAAGGACCGCCTTGCGCTGAACATCATCGAAGCGGGCGAAAGGGAAGGTCGGCTGAAACCCGGGCAAACGGTCGTCGAGGCTACCTCGGGAAATACCGGGATAGGTCTTGCGATGGTATGTGCCGCAAAGGGTTATCCGCTTGTGGTCACTATGGCTGACAGCTTCTCGGTGGAACGCCGCCGGTTGATGCGGTTTCTTGGGGCCAAGGTTGTGCTGACGCCTCGTGCGCTCAAGGGTTTTGGGATGTACTCCAAGGCCAAGGAGTTGGCCGAGGCAAATGGCTGGTTTCTCGCCAGCCAATTCGAGACAAGCGCCAACGCCGACATCCACGAGGCCACGACAGCGAGGGAAATACTCAGTGATTTCGAAGGAGAGCGGCTTGACTACTGGATCACCGGTTATGGAACAGGCGGTACCGTTTCGGGCGTGTCGCGCGTGCTCAAGCGCGATCGCCCTGACACCAAGATCATCCTGACCGAGCCTGCAAACGCTGCGATTGTCGGGTCTGGCTACGTGAACACCCGCAATGAGGCCCATCAGCCTACTGAGAGCCATCCGGCTTTCGAGCCGCATCCCATTCAGGGTTGGACGCCCGACTTCATCCCGTATGTGCTTCAGGAAGCCCTGGACAATGCTTATTATGATGAACTGCTTCCCGTCGCCGGAGCGGACGGTATCAACTGGTCCAGGCGTCTGGCAGCAGAGGAGGGGATCTTCACCGGAATCTCAGGGGGATCCACATTTGCCATCGCAATGGAAGTGGCCAAAAGCGCCCCGGACGGATCGGTGATGCTGGTGATGCTGCCCGACACAGGCGAGCGGTATCTTTCGACACCGCTCTTTGACGGGATTGCCGAAGATATGACGGATGAGGAACGAGCGATTTCCATGTCGACACCAACGGCGCAAATGCCGACTGAGTGAGTCCGGTCTCGTCGCTCATCGATCCGGGTATTAGATCGTTCGATCTGTAGCGTTGATGCCGTCTGAAAGTCTGCGGACAGCGTGGTTGCCGCAATGCGTGGCCAGACGGTCAAACGATCCAGTTGGTTGCGATTCAGAAGTTGAGCGGACTTCAACCGATGGCCGCCGAGTTTCCTGTGTCAAGGCCGCGCCTGTGCGGTCGAATGCTGACCTGAAGCGTCTAGCCAATCGTTGACCAACGATGTTGCACCGTCAACTGAACGGCGTTTGGGCGCCCTTCCGCAACGCAAAGTCAGCCTTTGGTTTGTTTAAGCGAGAGGTGCACAAGGTTCGTTGGAGCCAGCCGGAGCGCACGGGTTTCCCGCGCAGGGCCAGAAAGACCTATGTGAACCGCTCGTGGCTTGATTTGACGGCGACACGGGGCCCACACTCAAGTCTCACGAAATGCTTTCGCAAAGTAGTCGCTGAACGGTTTGATAAGGTAGGCAATCGGTGTTCTGTCCTGCGTCCGTATGAAGGTTTCGACCGGCATTCCAGGGACCAGAGGTGTTTCCGCGGGCAGTTTTTTCTGCTCTCCGGCATTCAGTGCGATCTCGGCCGTGTAGTAGGTCTGGTTTGTCGAAGCTTCCTCGAACGCATCCGCAGAAACCAGGGTGACCCGTCCTGTCAATTCGGGCGTCTTGCGCTGATCCATGGCCGAAAAGCGCAAAACGACATCTTGTCCGACGAACATCTGGTCAACGTGAATGGGGTCGACGCGGGCACTTATGATCAGCGGACGATCCTGCGGAACGAGGTACAATACCGGTTCAGCCGGTTTCACAACCGCGCCAAGGCTGAAGATGTTCAATCCATGTACGACCCCAGAGACCGGCGCCGTGATTTCAAGGTTGGCGATACGCTCTGCGATATTCGTCGTTTCCTCGCGTAATTCCAGTTCCCGATACCGCAGGTCCCTGAGGCGGGTAATGGCATCTTCGCGGCGTTTGCTTTGCAACTTGAGGATTTGAATCTCGATTTCGGTCTTTCGCCCCTCGGATTCCGCGATACGGGCAGTCAGATCACCCATCGTGCCGCTCAAGCGTGCTTCTTCCCGTTGCAATGACAGAACGCGGGATGCGGGGGCCAAACCGCGTTCAAACAAAGACTCCTGATCCGTCAGTTCCTTTCGGATCAGGTCCAGCTGGGTGGCAAGCGCCAGTTTTTGAGCATCAATCCCGACAATCTGGCTGTCGATCTGACCAACCCTTTTGACTTGCTGATCGATCTCCTGCGCGATGGATTGCTTGCGCGCCACAAACAATCGTTCCTGCCCATAGACCAAGTCCGCGATGTCGATGTCCAAAGATGCGGCTTGCTGAAGTATGGGGTCAAAGCGAATTTCTTCGGTTCCGTCTCTTTCCGCCTCAAGACGACCACGGCGGGCCATGAGTTCGTAAAGCTCTTTTTCGGCGATCGCCAATTTGGTGGCAAGGTCATTGGACGCCAGCTTGATCAGAACATCACCGGCCTCGACCAAGGACCCTTCGTCGACTAGTATCTCGGCGACCACGCCGCCATCAGGGTGTTCCACAACCTGTTGATTTTGATCGACTTCAATTCGACCGCTGGCAACGATTGCCCCGGCAATATTGGTCGTGAAGGACCAATAGCCAAAGCCCCCAAGCAACAGCATCAGGCCCACGAGACCCACGAGCACTGGTCCGCGCGCTGACCAGGAAACAGACGAGTTTACGTCGGACCGCTCCGGTTTCATTTCAGGCCTCCCTGTCTTGCGGTTTTTGCGATTTGTTCGTGGTTGATAACGAGTTTCCGAAGCACGTCTTTTTTGGCGCCGAAGTCCCGGACGGTTCCGTTTTCCAGCATTATCAGCTTGTCGCATTCCTGAATTGCGGCCGGCCGGTGGGCCACGATCAACACGGATTTTCCGTTTGCCTTGAACTCTTCAATTGCGCGATTGACCGCGGCACTGCCTTCGACGTCGAGGTTTGAATTGGGTTCGTCCAGCACGAGCAGAACGGGGTCGCCGTACATGGCGCGGGCAAGGCCGATACGTTGCATCTGACCACCGGACAGCTGCCCTCCGTTCGCCGACACGTTGGTGTCATAGCCATCAGCGAGCCGCAGTATCATCTCATGCGCATCTGCTTTCTTTGCGGCTGCCACGACGGCGGCATCGTCCGGCTCGGGCGCCATTCGGGCAATGTTTTCGGCAATCGTGCCGTCAAACAGCTGAAACCGCTGCGGAAGATAGCCGATGAGGCTGCCAAGTTCGGTCGAGCCGTATTGATCCAGCGCGGCGCCATCCAGCCGGATCGTGCCGCTGTGCGGACGCCATACGCCAGTCAAGGATCTGGCGAGTGTGGACTTCCCCGCGCCGGACGACCCAATCAAGCCGACCGCTTCGCCAGGGTTCACGTTGAACGAAACGGATTTCAGAGCGGCTTGCCGTGAGTTCGGCGGAAAGACGGTCAGGTTTTGAACAACCAACTTGGCTTTGGGTTTCGGCAGTCGCGTATTCACACGTTCGGGCGGCACGGTACCGAGCAGTTCGGCCAGACTGTCCCAGCCCCTTTTTGCGGTCTGAACCAACTGCCATTGCGCCACAAGCTGCTCCATCGGTGCCAGCGCCCGGCCCAGCAATATTGAGCTGGCAATCATTGCGCCTGCTGTCAGTTCCCCCTGAAGCACAAGAAATGCACCAACACCAAGAATGGCCGACTGCAAAAACAACCGGAAAGTCTTTGTTATGTTGGCAAAGCTGCCGCTTACGTCAGCTGAGCGGATCTGCTCCTTCAGCGCTCGGTCGCGCAAGGCCTTCCACCGCGTGAAGGTCGCATCGCGCATACCCATCGCCTCAACGATTTCGGCTTCGTTCCGCAGCTGGTTGGACATTGCTTCGGACGAGGCGACAGCGCGGCTGGCATTCGACATGGGGCGTGCCGAAAAAACTCGGTTCAAGCCGGTCAGTGCCAAGATGACCAAGCCACCCAGCGCAGCGACAGCACCAAGCCAAGGGTGGAATATCCAGATGCCCAAAAGGAAAACGGGTGTCCAAAACACGTCGAAAAAGGCCATTGGAACCGGAGAAGACAAAAGCCTCTGAACAGCCTCGAGATCGCGCAGGCCGGATTCCGTTTGATCGTCCGGAGCGACCGAGGCTTTGCGCTGCACCGCCTCGAATACCCGACGGTCAAGCCGTGCCTGAAAACGTGCCGCGACGCGTCCGAAAATTCTTCCCCGAGCATATTCAAGCAGGCCTAGAATGCCGTACAAGAACGCAACAAGCACCGAGAGAGCGACCAGCGTTTCCACCGATCGGCTGCCCAAAACCCGGTCGTATACTTGCAGCATGTACAATGGCCCGGTGAGCATCAGAAGGTTGGTAAAGCAGCTGAGAACACCGACAAAAACGTACAGCCGCCAGCTTTCCCGACGGACTTCGCGAAGTTCCTGACGCCCCGTTTCAACTACGAATTTGGGTTTTCCCATTGGCCGTCACCTTTGCTCTCAACTGATGATCGATACGCTGATCTGATCCGGTTGGATTTGTTTTTTGGTTTCGGTCTTAGCGGGCGCGGGAACGAGCTACACGGTATCGCCGGGCACATATCGTGATTCAGAAATATTTGATCCGAACGGCCCGTGCGCTCCGTACCAGCGATAAGCCAATCGTTGGCTTGAAAAACTCAGGTGGAGGAAATTATGACGACAATTGCAGGAATTGCCGCAGGAAATCCAAGCTTTAGCATTCTTGTCGCAGCAATAGGTTTTATTGATGACCAGAAGGGGACTGACTACCTCGGTGTCCTCAGTGGAACGGCTGGTGACCCTACTGCGACCTACACGGTTTTTGCCCCGACAAACGCGGCATTCGGGCAGCTCGCAGCTGATCTGGGTTTTGCGGGCGACGTTACTGACACCGTAGCTGTAACCGCATTTCTGACCTCTTTGAATGAAGATCCGGTCGAAACGGCAACGCTGCTTGAGACGATCGTCACCTATCATGTTGCAGCTGGCACCCAAGGGTCGTCCGAGATTGCGTCGGCGGGTTCGGTGACCTCACTTCAGGGCGGAGTGATCGATGCGTCCGAGCTGCCGACACTTGGCGATTTGGAGCCGGACCTCATCAACCCGTCGCTGGTGCAGACAGACATTTTGGCGGACAATGGCGTGGTCCACGTGATTGATCGCGTTCTGCTGCCGATCGATCTGCCAGGCAATGACGCCCCGACGATCACCGAAACCGTTCTTGCGGTAAGCGGTGCATCCGGCTTTGACGAAAACGGGGGTGATTTCGACATTCTTCGAGAAGCCCTGATCGCGGCTGATCTGGCGGGCGCCCTTAATGACCCGAATGCCGACCTGACCGCCTTTGCGCCGACCGATGACGCGTTTATCGCGCTCTCGAACTCGCTGGGATACGAAGGCAGCGATGAGGGCGGAGCGTTTGCATACCTTGTTGACGCACTGCGTTTGCTCAACGGCGGAAACGATCCCATCGAACTGTTGACGACGGTGCTGACATACCATGTCTCGGGTGAAAGCCTGCAGGCCAGCCAAGTTCTTGCGTCTGAGGAAATCGAAACGCTCCAGGGCGGAACGATTGGTGTGGATGCCGAGACCCTTACCCTGGTCGATGCCGATCCGGAAGTTAAGGATCCAAGCCTCATCGCGACCGACATTCAGGCGTCGAACGGTGTGATCCATGTATTGAACGGCGTTCTGCTGCCCGCCGATCTGCTGCAATCTGACGGTTCAGGGGCAGTCGATTTCGTCATCGGAGACGACGGTCGCGAAGTTATCCGCACAGGTCGGGACAATGACCTGATCGATGCCAAAGGCGGCAACGATATCGTTTTCGCAGGAAGTGGTGACGATCTGGTTCTCGCCGGTGACGGTCGGGACAAAGTTTTCGGCGGTAAGGGTGACGACACCCTGAACGGCGAGGGTGGAAACGACATCATCTTCGGCGGCCGTGGAAATGACGAAATTTCTGGCGGTGGCGGAAACGACAAACTCATCGGCGGCTCGGGCTCCGACAGCTTCGTCTTCGAACAAGGCGGCGGTCATGACACTGTGTTCGGCTTTCGCGCAGGTCGCGACAAGATCGACCTCAGCGCATATGGCTTCACAGATTACGAGGAAGTCGAGGATGCGATCAGCGGCCGTTTCTTCAAGACCAAGATCGATTTGGGAGACACGGAAATCTCGTTGTTCGGCGTCCGCGCAAGCAGCCTAGACGAAGGTGATTTCATTCTCTGATAGGCAAGCCCGCCTGGACCGACCAAAACTGTTTGGGCGGGCTTTTCTTGTTGAAATGGCTTCACAATATTTTTCGGGAACAGTGTTTTGGCGTGTGTGTGGCGACAGCCCGGGCAAACGACGTTACTCGCCTTAAATTATTATTTTTAAATACTTTAACTATTTGGGTCCGCGTGCATCCTGCAAGGCACAGGCACCCAATCAAGGTCGAAAACTTGTGATTACGGCGGTGCCGGGCGAGGTCGGGCCACGCATCGCGCGAAGCTCACCGCTGGCATCTTCAAGGCGGACCTCTCGGGCCACCATCGGCTGTATGTCAACGTTACCCCGCTCGATCAGTCCAAGCAGACGCGGGTACTTCCAGGACGGCATGCCCCGGGTGCCAAAAACCGAGAGCTGTTTGGAATATATCGCGCGCATGTTCATGCGCATCCAACCTTCACCCGACGGCATCCCAATCTGTACATGACGGCCCAAGATCGCGAGGCACTCCAGCGAAGCGTTCGTCGTTGTTTCGATGCCCAGAGCTTCGATGGAAACCTGCGCTCCTCCACCGGTGATATCCAGGATCGCGGTCGCCGCATCCTCTTTGGATGCATTGACCGTCGCGTCCGCGCCGTGGAGTTTTGCGTGCTCGAGTTTCTCATCGACCACATCCACCACGACAACCCGGCATCCCAGCATTTTCGCAAGCAAGAGAACGGACAGACCAATTCCACCGGTTCCATGGACGGCAACCCATTCGCCCGCAGCAACATCTGCTCGGTCCGTCAAAGCATGCCATGCGGTGGTGACGCGGCAGCCCAGGCCGGCGGCGAGGGCAGGGGAGAGTGTGTCTGGCAAGTGAACCAAGTTATGGTCAAAGGGCACCGCAACATATTCCGCATAGGCGCCCGGAGCGCCAAATCCGGGAACGATCTGGTTGGCGCAGGTATTCGACACTCCGGTTTGACAGGCATGGCAACTGCCGCACCCTAGGATGAATGGGGCGATGAGGCGATCACCCACTTTGTGTTTCGCATTGGACCCGGCCTCGACCACGGTGCCACAGTATTCGTGCCCCAGGATGGAGCCGTTTTGAACTTTCGGGTGGGCACCGGACCAGCCGTGGTAGTCCGAGCGGCACACGCCGCAGGCGGCGACCTCCAAGACCACTCCGTTGTCGGGGCAGGTTGGGTCCGGGACCGTTTCAATCGAAAGGTCCTCGTTGAACTCTCTGACGACTGCAGCTCGCACTTCGCGCTCCCAAAATGGTTTCTTCGACCCAGAAATCCCGTCCCGTCAGAACTAGACGGGTCGGTCGCCTTTCACGGTTACACGCCGCCCCTTTCGTTCCGCGGGCCAATAGTCCCAGATGGCACGATGCATACAGCAACGATTATCCCAAAACGCCATATCGTTGAGCGACCACCGGAACCGGATTTGATAGTTGATCTGTTCGGCATGCTCGAAAAGCATGTTGAGGATCGCCTCACTTTCCTTGGCCGACAAGCCGATAATCTTCGTTGTGAACGTTCGGTTGACGAACAGCGATTTTCGTCCTGTCTCGGGGTGAGTTCTGACGATCGGATGAATTGCTTCGGGGCAATCAATATCCGCGTCCTTTTGGCCCCGGTCGCTGTACCGGCCCTTGTATATGTGCTCGGAGCTGTGGAGGGCGGACAGGCCGCCGAGCATGCTTTTGATCGGTTCGGACAGATCATCGTAAGCCGAATACATATCGCTGAACATGGTGTCCCCGCCGCAAGGAGGGGCAATGTGGATCTGAAGCATTGTTCCCAATGGCGGCGTCTCATCACACGACACGTCCGAGTGCCAGAACTCACCGTTGGCCACCTTTGAATTTTTGGTGGCATGGATCTCGAATATCTCAGGATATCCTTCCATCGTTGGGGCTGCGGGGTGTGCGTGGAGCGGCCCGAAGCGTTTCCCAAACTCGATGTGCTGCGCAGGCGGTATCTCTTTCTGCTCTTTGAAGAACAGAACCTGATAGGTGTGAAAGGCATCGCGGATTTCGGCAAACTGGTCGTCGGGCACAGGCTGGCTCAAATCGACCCCATAGATCTCGGCCCCGAGGTTCGGAGCGAAAGGCTTGGCAACGATGGACGTGTAGGTGTTGGACTTTGGGGCAACCATGGGGACCTCGGGGCGCTGTTTCATTGAGCCTGTTTCGTGCAGGGTACAGATCAAAAAATGTAAACAAAAACGAAAATGATTTGATCAATCGGTGAAAATCTCTCACCTTTCGTGGACCCGGACAAAGGTGGCGAGGCCTTTGAGATGAGCATTCGAGCGCTGCGAACACTGATCGCGATACATCGGCATGGAAGCTTTCGAGCCGCATCGGAGGCCGAGCACCTGACGCCGTCGGCGGTAAGCCATCAGATGCGGAATCTTGAAGCCATGTGGGGGCTCGACTTGTTTGACCGGTCGGCGAAGACACCCAAACTGACCAGTGCGGGGCTCATGCTTGTTGAAGAAGCGGCGGCGGTCGTCGCCGCCTATGACGGCCTGACCGACAAGGTGAGATCAGACAAGGAACTTGCAGGCGAGATAATCTTGGGTGCAGTTCCAACGAGTTTGACGGGTTTGGTGCCTGCTGCGTTATCAAGGCTGAAGTCAGAACATCCTGATGTGCGTGTCAGACTTGTTCCGGGCTTGACCAATCAGCTGCTGTTGCAGCTGGACCGCAAACAGGTTCACGCGGCAATCATCTCACGCCCGGATATCCTGCCGAAGTCGCTGGAGTTCTCGGAAATCGTGACCGAGAAACTGGTCCTGCTCGTCTCGGAAAACACTCCGGACCTTTCTCCCGAAGAACTGCTCGGCGCGTTGCCGTTTATTCGGTTCACTCGCGACGCGGTTGTGGGGAGGCAGATCGAGACCTGGTTGCAAAGGATGGGCATAGAAGTCAAAGACGCCATGGAGCTTGAAGGCCTCGAGGCAATATCAAGCATGGTCGCCGCTGAACTCGGAGTCTCGATCATACCTGACAATCGTCTGGCGTCTTATGACCATTTGCGGCTCAGAAAAATTCCTCTGGAGCAGTTCGGACCCCGACGCATCGTCGGTCTTGCGAGTGTGGCAATGTCACCCCGTGCCAGAATGGTAGACGCAGTCCGGGGCGCGCTGCTGGATGCGGTGGGCACCTAGTCGGTTCTCAGGCGGAGCCGTAGCCCCTGATTGCTTTCGAGGATTGCTTTGGTGGCTGCACGTCATTGAAGCCAGAAGCCGGTAGAGTGGCGGCGATGATTTTTGCTGCACCCAAAACAAGTTTCGTCATCGACGGCCGGGCTGCTGTTCGCTCGAAAACTGTGCATTTCTTGGTAGGCCGCCAATTGGAAAAGCCCGTACAACTTGCAAAGTTTGAATTGATCGTCACACTTCTCGTATGAGCGAGTATTTTGATGAGATGTTCAACGGCGACGGATCTCTCAGAGGTCCTTACGAAGAGATTGGACGTTGGTTCAATGCGGAAGATGTCTCACGGCTGAGGGCCAAACAGCGCGAAGCCGAAGAAGTATTCAGGCTGACGGGGATTACTTTCAACGTCTACGGCAAGACCGAAGCCGAAGAACGTTTGATCCCATTTGATATCGTTCCGCGCGTGATTTCAGGGCGCGAATGGCAGCGTCTGGAACGCGGCATCGAACAGCGGGTTCGGGCGATCAATGCGTTTCTTCACGACATCTATCACCGACAGGAAATCGTGCGTGCCGGTCGCGTGCCGGCAGAGATGATTGCCAGCAACGAAGCCTTCCTGCCGCAGATGCTGGGTGTCTCACCGCCGGGGCAGGTCTACACCCATGTGGTTGGCGTCGATCTGGTGCGTACCGGGCCAGACGAGTTCTTTGTATTGGAAGACAACGCCCGTACGCCGTCCGGGGTCAGCTACATGCTCGAAAACCGGGAAACCATGCTGAAGATGTTCCCCGAGCTTTTCAGCGCCACGAATGTGCGCAATGTATCCGATTATCCCCGCAATCTGAGACGCTCGCTTGCGGCCAGTGCGCCGGCCTGCGCGGATGGCGAGCCGACCGTCGCGGTATTGACACCGGGGATCTATAATTCAGCCTATTTTGAACATGCGTTTCTGGCCGATCAGATGGCCGTGGAACTGGTCGAGGGCCACGACCTGCGGGTTATCGATGGGCGCGTCTGCATGCGCACCACGCGTGGTTACAAACCAATCGACGTTCTTTACCGCCGGGTTGACGACGATTTCCTGGACCCGCTGAATTTCAACCCGGACAGCGCGCTGGGCGTACCCGGCATTCTGGACGTCTATCGGGCCGGGGGCATCACGATCGCCAACGCGCCGGGCACGGGCATTGCCGATGACAAGGCAATCTATTCCTACATGCCTGAAATCGTTGAGTTCTACACGGGCGAGAAGCCTCTGCTCAAAAACGTTCCTACGTGGCGCTGCAGCGACCCCGAGTCGCTGTCCTACGTATTGGACAACCTGTCGGATCTTGTCGTCAAAGAGGTGCACGGCTCGGGCGGCTATGGAATGCTGATCGGCCCGACCGCCAGCAAGAAAGAGATTGCGGCCTTCCGTGACAAGCTCAAGTCGCGGCCGTCGAACTATATCGCGCAGCCCACGTTGTCTCTCTCGACAGTACCGATCTTCGCCCGTTCGGGACTTGCCCCCAGGCATGTCGATCTGCGGCCATTTGTTCTGGTGTCCCCGGATGGGATCGAAATCACCCCCGGCGGCCTGACGCGCGTTGCGCTGAAAAAAGGGTCCCTGGTCGTGAATTCAAGCCAAGGCGGCGGGACCAAAGACACCTGGGTTCTGGAGGACTGACCATGCTGGGAAAAACTGCTGGCGGGTTGTTCTGGATGTCCCGGTATCTTGAGAGGGCGGAAAACACGGCCAGACTGCTTGAAACAGGCCAGAGGATGGCGCTGACCCGGACCAAGAACTCCGATGCGGAATGGGGCTCGGTTCTGAAAACCGCCGGCGTTTTCGGCGGTTACAGCGCCAAATATGATGAGATTTCAAAAGACAATGCCGTGGATTGGATGTTGCGTGATGCCGACAATCCATCCTCGATCAAGTCGGTCATCAAGCAGGCGCGAGATAACGCGCGCGTTGTTCGAACTGCATTGACCCATGATGTCTGGAGTGCGGTGAACGCCACGTGGATGCAGATTGATCAAGCCATGAAGCGCCGCGTGAACGAAAGAGACCTGCCGGGGACGCTGGAGCTTATTCGTCAACAGGCGGCTCTGGTTCGTGGTGCGACGCTAGGGACCATGCTGCGCAACGATATTTTCGACTTCACCCGGATCGGCACCTTTGTCGAGCGGGCCGACAATACCGGGCGCATCCTGGACGTTAAGTACTATGTCCTTCTGCCCACGGCCTTTTCGGTCGGCTCGTCACTGGACAACATCCAATGGGAAAGCATCCTGCGGTCCGTGGGTGCGGGTGGTGGCTATCGCATGACCCACGGCCAGAATACCCGGCCGTCGGAAATTGCGCAGTTTCTGATCCTCGATCAGCGGATGCCTCGCAGCCTGCATTTCTGCTGCAGGAAGATCCAAGAGAACCTTTCTTATCTCAGCAAAGACTATGGCTTTGCGGGGCCGTCGGTTACGGCGGCCAATGCGCTGTCCGAGAAGTACCTCGACCGGCAGATTTCCGATATCTTTGACCTTGGGCTGCACGAGTACATTCAGGACTTTTTGAAAGATCTCGGAGACTTGAGCCGCCAGATTGAAGTTGACTACCGGTTCTATGAGTGACCAATGAAACTGCATATTCGCCACGAGACACGATACGATTTCGACGCGCCGGTTCCCTTTGGCCTGCAGCAGCTGAGAAAAACACCCAAATCCTTCCGCAATCAGAATATCTTCTCTTGGAGCACCGAAGTGACCGGGGGGCGCAAGGAGCTGAGCTTTGAGGACTACCATCGCAACACGGTGGAACTGATCAGTTTCGAAGCGAATACCCAAAGCATCTCATTGATCTCCGAAGGTGTTGTCGAGGTTGAAGATACGCATGGTGTGTTGGGACGTCACGAGGGCTCGACGCCGTTGTGGCTTTTTCAGCGGAGCACGCCTTTGACAACGCCGGGCAAGGGTGTTGCAGACGTGATCGCCGCTTTGCCGGATGGTGAGCCGCTTGAGCGGATGCACGCCCTGTCCGAAAGAGTTCGGGCTCAGGTCTCCTACGAAGTGGGTGGCTCGCACCCGGACTGGAGCGCAGAAGACGCTCTCGAGGCCGGGCGCGGCGTGTGCCAGGACCATGCGCATGTGTTCATCACCTGTGCGCGGAAGATCGGTGTGCCGGCCCGCTACGTCTCGGGTTACCTGATGATGAACGAAACCGAATTGCAGGATGCCACTCACGCGTGGGCCGAGGTTCATTTGGACGGGCTTGGCTGGGTTGGATTCGACGTGTCCAACGGGATTTCACCCGATGACAGATACGTGCGTGTCGCAACCGGTCTGGACTATGCCCAGGCGGCCCCGGTAATAGGAAACAGAATTGGGGCAGCGGGCGAGCAGTTGACGGTTCAATTGCAGGTCGCACAGCAGTAACGGAGAACCTGATGACCTATGCTGTGGGCATGCGGCTGAACCGCGGACTGGTTTTCATGTCGGACACGCGCACGAATGCAGGTGTCGACAACGTGTCCACCTTCAACAAGATGTTCAATTGGACCGTCGAAGGCGACCGTTCAATCACCTTGTTGACGGCTGGCAACTTGGCGACCACCCAAGCCACCATAAGCCTGCTGGAAGAACGTACAAAAGCCCCGGAAGACCGGTCGCCGTCGATCCTTGAGGCGCCGACGATGTTTCAGGTCGCCCAATTGGTTGCGGCAACGCTGAACGACGTCATTGAGGGGCATTCCCGAGCGGGCCAACAGGCCGACAGCGCCTTTCACGCAACCCTGATCCTGGGGGGGCAGATCAAAGGCGGCCCGTCGCGCCTGTTTCTGATCTATCCCGAAGGCAATTTCATCGAGGCCGGTGAGGACACCCCGTTCTTTCAGATTGGTGAGACGAAATACGGCCGCCCCATACTGGTACGCGCGTTTGATCCGGACATGAGCTTTTCCGAAACGGTAAAGCTGTTGCTGGTCAGTTTCGATTCAACGATCAAGGCCAATTTGTCCGTCGGTGCACCGCTTGATCTGCTGCTCTACGAGGAAGACAGCCTTACGGCCGGCACGCGTTCGAGGTTCGAGCCTGACGATCAGTACTTTCGGACAATATCCGAAGGGTGGGGCGATGCGCTGAAGGCCGCCCTTTCAAAGCTTCCGGCATACGAAGCCTGACGAGCGAATTCTTGTGCTCCCGGAGGGCGCAGGTTTCAGGCCGACAGACCCTCAGCAGGCATTTGACTCAGGGTCGCTCAGATAGGCGATCATCTCGTCCAGGTCGCGGCGAATCCCGTGCAGGTCTTTGATCTTTTGATCCACATCGGCCAACTTGCTTTTTAGGTTCGCAATCACTTCGGGCCGCGGGATGGTGTTTTCCGGGTCTTCCGGAAGGAAGCGCTTGATTTCCGACAGAGAAAAGCCAAGCGACTTGCTCATTGCGATGGTTTTGATACGAGAAATCATTGCGTCGGGATAGTCGCGATAACCGTTCTCCAGACGCTCGGGCGGTGGGATCAGGCCGTGTTTTTCGTAGAACCGAATGCTTGACGCTGACACGCCTGTGGCTTCTGCCAATTTTCCGATCTTCATGCCCTTGACCTTCAACCATTGTCGAAGGTTTATATCACCTGGGATCGAGAAGAAAAGGATCCCAAGATGACTGTTTCACCGCTGTTCGAACCGCTCACATTGCCAAATGGCGCGGTTCTCAGAAACCGTCTGGCAAAAGCTGCAATGGAAGAAAGTCTGGCGGCTTTTGGGCAGGTGCCAGACGAGAAAATTCACCGGCTTTACCGCCGCTGGGCCGCAGGCGGCGCGGGCCTGTTGATCACTGGAAATGTAATGGTCTCGGCTGATGCGCTGTCGGGCCCCGCCAGCGTGGTGCTGGAAGACGGAACCGATCTTGCGCCTTTCCGGGAATGGGCCGAGGCAGGGCAGACGCGCGGCGGAGCAATCTGGATGCAGATCAATCATCCCGGTCGTCAGGTCCTGGCGAGCCTGGGAGAAGAAACGGTGTCGGCGTCCGACGTTCCGGTCGAGATCCCCGGCATGTCCAAAAATTTCAACCCGCCGCGGGCCCTGACCGAGGCCGAAATCCAAGACCTGGTTGCCCGTTTTGCTCGAACAGCCGCGTTGGCCGGAGAAGCAGGATTTGACGGCGTTCAGATACATGCCGCCCACGGTTATCTTATCAGCCAGTTTCTATCGCCCTTGACCAATCGCCGTACCGACCATTGGGGCGGCTCTTTGGAGAATAGGGCGCGCTTCCTTTTTGAGGTCGTTCGCGCGATCCGGGCCAGCGTCTCCAAGAGCTTTACCGTTTCGGTGAAGCTGAACTCGGCTGATTTTCAGAAAGGTGGATTTGGGCAGGATGATGCCAAGTGGGTGGTCAACCAACTTGGCGATATGGCTATTGATCTGGTCGAATTGTCCGGCGGTTCCTATGAGAGTCCGGCCATGCAGGGCAGGCAGGAGGATGGCTCCAGCACGGCCCGGCGCGAAGCCTATTTTGTAGACTTCGCGCGGGAGATCGCTGCTGACGCGAAAATGCCGATCATGGTGACCGGCGGCATTCGCTCTCGGGCTGTTGCCGAGGATGCATTGGCCAACAACCGGGGCGGGATTGGCGTCTCGGTTCTGGGAGTGGCTCGCGCGATGGCGTTTGAACCTGATCTTGTCGAAAACTGGCGGAATGGCAAATCAGAGTCGGTCAATATCCCGGAAGTGTCTTGGAAAAACAAAAGGCTGGCGGGGTTCGCCTCGATGGTGCTGGCGTATTTCCAGCTTGAACGACTGGCAAATGGCAAGCCACCGAAAGTACCTCACTCGGCATTTCTCGCGCTGATGCGAAATCAGATGCGGGCGAAGCGATGGACGAAACGATACCGTTCCTGGCGCGATGCCCGGGCATGATGTGGTCAGGGAAGCCTAAAGCAGGGAGCCAACGGCGTTTGTGCGGGTAATCACCGTGTGGCGGAGCCTTTGACGCTTGGCTTCCGGCACCGACCGCAGGTGTTTCTGCCGTTGCCGCCAGAGTTGGAAATGGGCGCAACCTTACCCAGGGTGCGTCCGGATCTTTTGCCTGCTCGCCGCTTCTAACCAAGCAACCCTGGCAGGGTCAGCGAGATCGCGGGCACAAAGGTGATCAGCATCAGAGCGACCAGAATTGCCAGGTAAAAGGGCCATATCGTCCGAACCGCCTTTTCCATCGGCAGTTTGCCAACGGCGCAGCCGACAAACAGGCAGGAGCCAACCGGAGGGGTGCACAGTCCCAGGCCCAGATTCACCAGCAAGATCATTCCGAACTGCAGGGGATCAATGCCAAGGCTGTTGGCAACCGGCAGGAAGATCGGCGTGCAGATCAGGATCAGGGCCGCCATGTCCATGATCATGCCCAGAAGCAACAAGACCGCATTGATCATCAGCAGGATAAGGATCGGGTTTTCCGTCAGGCCTGTCAGAAGATCCACCGTTTTGTCCGGCACTCTGTAGAAGGTCAGCATATAGGCAAAGGCACCCGCGCAGGCGATCAGGATCATGACCATGGCCGTCGTACGTACGGCCGACGCAACCGCGATGCAGAACTTGTCCCAAGTGATACTCCGGTAGACCACGAGCGTGACGACAAAGGCATAGATTGCGCCGAACGCCCCGGATTCGGTGACCGTGAAGATGCCTGACAGGACACCTCCGACGATGATCACGGCAGTCAGCAGCCCGGGGATCGCGCTGAGAAAGCTGATGACCAGGGCCTTCCAGCCCGGAAAGGTTTCGGCCTGATACCCTCGGCGCACCGCAACAAGATACGCGGCGACGGCTAGGCAGAGGCACATCAGCACGCCGGGAACTACACCCGCGAGGAAAAGTTTCGAGATCGAAATGCCGCCCCCCGCTGCAATGGCGAAGATGATCATGTTGTGGCTGGGAGGGATGATGATCCCTGCGATCGACGACGTGACCGTCACATTGACCGCATAATCCGCGTCGTAGCCTTTCTCTTTCATCACGGGAACAAGAATGGAGCCGAGGGCAGATATATCGGCGATGGCCGATCCCGAAATTCCACCAAACAACATCGACGAAAACACATTCACGATGCCCAAGCCCCCACGAACGGCGCCGACCGCGGCTGACGCGAACCGCACCAGACGCATGGCGATCCCGCCGTGGAACATCAGTTCACCGGCGAAGATGAAAAACGGGATTGCCATCAACGAGAAAACGTTGATGCCCGAGATGATCCGCTGGAACCCGATCATCAGCGGCAAACCTTCGAACCAGAAGGCCGAGATGGCGGCAATGCCCAAGGCGAAGGCCACGGGTGTTCCGATCAGTACACACAGGGCGAAGACGCCAAGCAAAAGAAGAATTCCCATGATCCGCCTCTATTCGATGCTGTCTTTTCGCTCGTCAAAACCGACGCAGAGGCGGATCAGGTGACCAACGGAAAACACAAGGATAAGGCCCCCGCCAATGGTCAGGGGCAATGACCGCAAGCCTTCTGGAACCTGGATCAGGGGGATGAGCGACCCCCATTTGAACATCGTAAGCCGCGCCCCGAACACCAGCATCAGAGCGCCGAATCCGGCCATGATCACATCCGTGCAAACGACCAGAGCCGTCCTGACTCGTCGCGGAACGGCCGAGCGCACGAGGGACACGGACAAATGCGTGTTGTCGTGCACACCGACCGCCGCGCCGATGAACGCGATCGTCATGACCAGCAGCAGGGCGACCTGCTCGACCCACGTTGGCGTTGCGTTCAGGACGTAGCGGCCGAAGACGAGCCAGCCGAATATGACGGTGACCACGACCAGCGCGACACCGGTCACGATCCGGCATGCATCGGCGATGCGGTCGAGGATCCTGACCATAGTGCGCACTGAGGACGGGGGCGTAGATGTATTGCTCATAAGCCTGAAACTCTTGATCAGATGTCCGGCCCCGCATTGGCAGGGCCGGACGGTATCAGATCCGATACGGTCCGATCACTCGGTCGCCTGGATGGTTTCAACCAACGGGCGGAGGTCAGGGTTGGTTGCGAAATAGGCCTCGTAGACCGGGGCCATCGCGGCCTGGAACGGCGCTTTGTCGGCCACTTCGTTCACTACCACACCCGCAGCCTCGACCGCCGCGCGGCTGGCCGCTTCACGCTCGGCCCACAATTGCCGCTGCAACTCGGCGGACTCTTGCGCCGCCTCTCTGACTGCGGCCTGCAGTTCGGGCGACAAGGCGTTGAATTTGTCGGTGTTGACGCACACGCATTCAGGGATGATCAGGTGCTGGGACAGCGAGTAATAGCCGGCAACCTCGAAATGGCCGGTCGACTCGTAGGACGGCCAGTTGTTCTCGGCGCCATCGACGACCCCGGTCTTCAGGGCCTGATAAACCTCGGCGAAGGCCATGGGCGAGGGGTTGCCGCCAAGTTCGGCAATCATGCCGGTGAACAGATCGTTGTTCATGACCCGCACTTTCATGCCCTGGACATCGGCCGGGGTATTGATCGGCTTGGTCCCGTTGTAGAAGGATCGGGCGCCGGCGTCATACCAGGCAAGCGGGGTCAATCCCTTGGCTGCCATACCGGCCGCGATCGCGGCACCGCCCTCGCTGTCCAGAACGCGGAACATGTGTGGGACGTCCTTGAAGATGAAGGGCAATGAAACGACATTTGCCTCGGCGACAATCGGGCCAATCGGACCCAGGTTGAAATTTCCGACCTCCAAGGCGCCAGCGCGGACCTGTTCGACCGCATCGGGCTGGCTGCCCAATGTGCCGCCGTGGAACATTTGCAGGTTGATTTCACCGCCGGTCTTTTCGGTGACCAGTTCGGCGAATTTGTCCATCGCGACAGTATTCGGGTAGCCGTCTGCGTGGATGTTCCACCCGCGCCAATCCTCGGCCAAAGATGCGCTGCCGGTCATGACGACCATGGCTGCGGCGCCGATCAGTGTTTTTGTAAGTTTGGTGTTCATGCTTTCCTCCCTAGAAGCAGACAGATGTTTTTGGTGATCGGTCGGAGCCGGCTATGAAAAGAGCAGGCCTCCGTTGATGTCGATGTTCGCGCCCGTAATGAAAGCGGCGGCGTCCGAGGCCAGAAACGCGACGAGGTTTGCCACATCCTCGGACGTGCCTTCGCGTTTCAGCGGTGTGGCGCTGGCCACGTTGGTGCGGACTTCGGTCTTGGTGAAGACATTGTGGAAGTCTGTGTCGATCATGCCCGGGCAAACCGAATTGATCCGGATCTCGGGCCCCAGTTCCTTGGCCAGCCCACGTGTCATCGTCATGACCGCCCCCTTCGAGGCCGCATAGGCAACCGCGCCGGGACCACCCCCGTCACGACCCGCCTGACTGGCGAACCCGACGATCGCGCCGCCTTTTTTCATGTGCGGCAACACCGACTGAACGGCGCGGGCAAAAGAAGTGGTGTTCAGGTCCATAACGTAACGCCAATGGTCCATGTCCATCTCAGACAGGGTCTTTCGGGCCACCAACCCTCCGGTCACATGGACAAGAATGTCGATCCGGGGCCCGAAGGCGGCAATCGTTTCTGAGACCAGCCTGTCCACATCCGCGCCTGACGTCATGTCGCCCTGTACGGCAATCGCCTGACCGCCGGCAGCCGTAATCTCCTGGACCGCAGACTCTGCACCCGTGGATGAGCTGTGATAGTTGATTGCGACCGATGCTCCGGCCTCGGCCAGTTTCAGAACGCAGGCACGGCCGATGTCCCGTCCGCCGCCGGTCACGATCGCAACCTTCCCTGCAAGGTCCCGGTTCAGGCCAATCTGTTCGGCGTTCAATTCGGTCATTCTCTTGTCCCTTTGGATCCCCGGTCAGCCTGCCGGCGCGCCCGTTCCGATATTTGAGTTCGAACGGGCATGAAGCAGTGTTGCGTATTTTAGTCGACTAGGATACTAGTATTGTCAACAACTTTGTTTGAGGGTCACAAAGGGCATCGCACGGCGCGTGCCAAAATAATTGGCTGGAGTTACATTGAGGAGTATCGAGGGAGGGGCCTCGAGCCACGGAAAACCACCCGAGTTGGTCATGCGCAGAAAAAAGGCAAGAAATGCAAAGTATTACGGACAAGATCGAGCGGCGCACAACCACTGACATCGTTTATGAGAGCCTGTACGAGGCGATCGTTTCGCTTGAAATTCTGCCGGGGACGAAACTGTCCGAAGCAGACGTCGCAAAGAAGTTTGAGGTGTCCAGGCAGCCCGTCCGCGATGCTTTCAACAGGCTCGAGGCGCAGGATCTGCTGCTGATCCGCCCTCAGAAAGCCACGCGGGTCCGTAGCTTTTCAATGGAACGGATCGGTCATGCACGCTTTGTTCGCCTGGCCGTCGAGTTGGAGGTGGTGCGCGCTGCGTGCCAGGTTTGGAAGCCCGAATACTCGAAGCTGCTGGAAGACAATCTCAAGCGGCAGAAAGACGTGGTTGCAAGGAACGAGGCCGAAGAGTTTCATCAACTCGATTACGATTTTCACCGGTTGATTTGCGAGCTGAGCGGCAACCCGCTGGCCTTCGACACGATTCAGGAATGCAAAAGAAAGATCGACCGCCTGTGCGTTCTGAGCCTTGGACGCGAGAGCGAGGCCGAGACTCTGGTTCGGGATCATGTGGCGCTGGCCAAGGCGCTTGCAGACCGCGACGAGGCGATGGCAAGCGAAACCATTCGCCTTCATCTGGGCCGTATCGACAAGACCATCGAAGAGGTTCACGCGAAACATGCCGAGTATTTCGAGTGAAATGAAAGCCGCCACCTGACCGAGGACACTGCATCATGACCAATAGCTATCCGATTGTGTCGCCCGCGCCGGGCGTCATGCGCCAGATCTTGGCAGATCACGAAGACCTCATGATGGTGTCCTTCCGCTTTGAGAAAGGTGCCGAAGGCGCACTGCACGACCACCCGCATGTGCAGTCGACATTTGTGCGGTCCGGGCGGTTCAATTTCGTCATCGGAGATCAGGAGCGAGAGCTGGGGCCCGGTGACAGCCTGATCATTCCGTCCGGCGTAAGCCATGGCTGCGTTTGCCTGGCGGCCGGAGAGTTGATCGACTGTTTCACGCCCAGGCGGGACGACTTTCTGTAAGGCGCATTCCGCGAGCGCTCTTGCCGTGGCCCGCGATTACTTTGACCCCATGAGGCCGGGTAACCTGTTTTGTGGCAAAACGGGCCGGGCAGGGGGCATGTCATCGCGCCGGATATCGGATCAACAGGCAGCGGCCCCGCAGCTTGGGCTAGGAATTGCGGTCCTCGCGTGCTGATCCAATGCCAAGGATCAGGTCAGCGCATCGTTCGCCCAGCATCATGGCGGGTGCGTTTGTGTTGCCTGCGTTGATGTCCGGCACGGCGGACATGTCGCACACCCGCAAGCCCTCGATTCCGCGCACGCGCATTCTGGGGTCCAACACGGCCATTCCATCACCGTCCCGGCCCATTCTGGCCGTGCCCGCCGGGTGATAGTTGGTTTTCACGAACCGTTTGCAATGTGCTCGCAGCGTCTGGTCGTCGTCCGCCGTCGGAATCACGATTTCGCGGATCCTTTGTGCAAGCGGGCCCGAGGTGAATGCTCGACGAAAAAAACGCTGCCCCCGAATCATCTCCTGCATGTCGTCTTCATGCTTAAGAAGGTTGGGCGAAACCACTGGCATGGCGTCGGGGTCTACCGAGCGAAGCCGAACCTCTCCGCGTGATTTCGGTTTGACCACGACAGTCGTGACGGTCAGGCCAAAGTCATCCTGCACCTCGTCCAGCGCATCGCGATCCAGATAGACGATGGGAACGCAAAAGGCCTGAATGGTCGGTTCTCCAGCAGGGTTCGACGGATTGACGAACGCGCCGGCTTCTACCCCGGCCGAAGTCACCGGGCCGCTGCCGAACAGCTTGAACTGGATGCCGTTGCGCAGCATCCGCCAGCCCTCACCTTGTTTGAAATATCCGTAGGGGCCGTTGGCAAAGGCGGTGATCGGAACTTCGGGGTGGTCGATCAGGTTTTGGCCGACCCCGGGCAATGGGCAGACCACGGGAATATCGTGTTCGGCAAGATGTGCATCCGGTCCGATACCCGACAGCATTAGAATTTTCGGCGTGACGAGGGCGCCAGCCGCAAGCACAACCTCACCATCACATCGGACGGTGTGGGACCCGCGTTTGTCTCGATACTGCACGCCGACGGCCCGGTCGTTTTTGATGATGACTTTGCTGACATTTGCGCCCAACCGGACGGTCAAATTCGGGTTCGCCTCAAGTGGAGCGAGGAAAGCGTAGGCTGACGAGCTGCGCTTTCCGGCGCGATTGGTGAACTGATAGAACCCGACGCCGCGCTGCGTTGCGCCGTTGAAGTCCGTGTTGAATGGTTCGCCAAGGGCCTGCACCGACTGAACGAACCAACGGGACATGTCGTCGATATGCCCCGGATCCGAGACCTGCAACGGACCGTCGCCGCCATGCAGGTCGTTGTGCAGCCTGTTGTTGCCTTCCATCCTGCGGAAATAAGGCAGCACATCATCCCATCCCCAGCCGACCCCGTCGTTGGTCTGTCTCAGCAGGTCGTTCCATGCGTCATAGTCGGAAGGCCGACCGCGCATATAGACCTGCGCATTCACCGACGACCCGCCGCCCAGCACGTTGGCCTGCGGAATGTCATGCACGCGGCCGTCCAGGTGGTCCTGCGGTTCGGTCTGGTGGTAGGTCATGAACTTGGACCCGTTGATCATCTTGAAGATACCCGGCGGCATGTCCAGCAGTGGATGGCGATGCGAATGCCCCGCCTCCAGCACCAGAACCCTGCACTTGCCTTTGTTGACCAGCCGCGCTGCTGCCGCGGCGCCGGCCGAGCCGCCGCCGATGACGATGTGATCGAAGGTTTCCGTCATGATTTCGCCTTCAGGTCCGGCGTTTGGGCTCGCTGATCGAGTCGCGCTCGACCAGTTCGCATTCCAGCTTCACGAGTGGATGCCGCTGACCGTCCGTCGGTCCATGGAACAGCTGTTCGACGACCCAGCGTCCCATCGCCCGGGTGGGAAGGATCATCGACGTCAGGGGCGGCGACAGGTGCCGCGCGGTTTCGTCATCGTCAAATCCGATGACTGAAATGTCCTCGGGGATGGACAGGCCAAGTTCCTTGAGAGCCTCGTAGCAGCCGATGGCCATGCGGTCATTCTGGCAGAAAATGGCGGTTGGCGGTGAGGGCAGGTCCATCAATTCCCGCGTGGCGGCGTAGCCTGCGCTGGGCAGCCAGTTGCCCTCGATGACCAAATCCTCGTCAAATGGGATGTCGGCGGAAGCCAGGGCGTTTCTGTACCCGGTCGTACGCCCGGCGGCGCATTCCATGAACGGCTCGCCGGTGATGGTGGCAATTCGTTTGTGCCCGGCCTTGATCAGGGCGTTGGTCGCCGTATGTCCGGCAGCGACTTCGCCGGGGATCACCGCAGGAAAAGAGAGGTCGTCGCAAAAGCAGTTCAACAGCAGAACCGGAGTGGCCGTCTGCCTGAGGATCTCCGGCACGACCACCCGCCGCGTAAAAACGGTCGCGTAGATGATGCCTGCAACCTGTTGGTCGAGGAAATACCTCAGCGTTCTGGGCTCGACCTCGGGGTCGTTTTGTGTTTCGGCCAGCAACACAAGGTTTCCGGTGTCCCGAACGGCCTGTTTCACCCCGTTGAACGCGTTCACCATCTCGGGGCTCGACGCCAGATCATCCACGACGAAAGCTATGGTTCCGTCCAGCGCCGCGGGCCGGCGCGCGCTGTCCTGGGGTTTCCTGAGTTGAGGGGGCATGGCGTATCCAAGCGTGTTGGCGGCATCCAGGACCCGTTGCTTGGTATCCTCGGAGATCTTGACGGAATCATTCTTGTTGAGAACCAGCGATACTGTCGTCTGCGAACACCCGGCGACGCGCGCAATGTCGTGCATCGTTACGCGCTGCCGGCCCGCGACTCGTCCTACACCCCTGTGCTGCCCGGCTTTGTTCGCTTGATCGTTCATCGCTCAACCTTTTTGTTCGCATCCTTTTTATCGACTATGCGGAGGGCGCGCAACTAATATTAGTAGGTGATGATTAATATTAGTGTTGACGAAATAATAATATTAGTGTTTTGATCGGCGGTGCGGTCGCCATTGTGGTCTGGCCGAGCAAGTGCGGGAGGCGAAATTGCGGTCTGTAGTGGGGGAGTTGGGTCAAGTCGTTCGCTATTCGATGTTCATCGATGGCCGCTTTGCCGACTTTGACGCGGACGCGGTCGATGTCGAAAACCCTGCAAATGAAGAAATGGTAGCACAGGTTCCAGATGGTGGTGCCATGCATGCCGATGCGGCGGTCGAGGCGGCCCGCAGGGCTTTTGGCGCGTGGTCTGCGGGCCCGGCGATCGAGCGGGCGCAAATGGTCCGAAAGCTCGCCGAGGCCATCCGGGTCGACGCCGCGCGTCTGGCTGCTTTGATCACAGCCGAGCAGGGCAAGCCGATCTCGCAGGCCCGAGGTGAAGTGGATGCCGCCGCTACCTTTCTTTGCCATGCAGCTGAAGAGGCCCGGCGGATTTCGGGTGACATAGTGGCCTCGGACAACAGGTCCGAAGAAATCCAGATTCGACGCCATCCCTACGGCGTTGTCGTCGCGCTGACGGCCTGGAACTATCCCTTGGCATTGGCGGCCAGGAAAATCGGGCCAGCGCTGGTCGCGGGCAACACCGTTGTTTTGTTGGGACATGAAATCACGCCGCTGTCGGGTCTTGCGGTTGCCGAGCTTGCGGACAAGGTCGGCTTTCCGCGCGGTGTTCTGAATGTTCTTACGGGGAAAGGGCCGGTGGTTGGGCAGCGGCTGGTCGAACACCCCGATACGTCACTGATCACGATGACTGGCAGCACGCGCGCGGGGAAAGAGATTTTTCGCACAGCGGCCGACCGGATCAAGGTTGTCCGGCTCGAGCTTGGGGGCAAGGCTCCGTTCATAGTGATGGAGGATGCGGATGTTGACGCCGCCGTTTCGGCCGCCGTTGCCGCCCGGTTTGCCAATTGCGGCCAGATCTGCACCTGCAACGAGCGGATGTATCTGCATCACGAAATTGCGGATCAGTTCTTGGAAAAATTCGTGTCAGCAGCCCGCGCATTGTCGATCGGGGATCCGATGGAGGACTGCGACCTGGGGCCCAAAGTCAGCAAGGTCGAAGTGACCAAGGTCGCTGAAATCATCCAACGCAGCATCGCAGAGGGCGCCACGGTGCATCTCGAAGGTGGGCCTTTGACGGACGGCGCGCACGGCAAAGGGCACTGGATGTCCCCGACCGTTCTTGAGGTCTCCGACAACGGCAATGCCGCGATGCAGGAGGAGGTCTTTGGCCCCGTGGCGACAGCCATGCGAGTCGATGATTTTGATCAGGCGATAGCCTTTGCGAATGACACGTCATTCGGGCTGTCCGCCTATCTCTTTACGGCATCGCACCGTCGATTGATGGAGGCCCCGAGCCGTTTGAAGTTCGGCGAACTGTACCTGAACCGTTCGAATGGCGAGGCCGTGCAGGGGTTTCACACTGGTTGGGGGCTGTCCGGGGTTGGGGGCGAAGACGGCGCCTATGGCTTCGATGGCTATCTGAGGAAACAGACCACTTACATGAATTGGGAATGACCTGAAAACTCGCGGTCAAAACGGAGGCGACCGCACCAATGGAGGAGGAATAACCATGAAACGCAGAACTCTTTTGATATCGACGGTTGTCGCAGGTGCGCTGTTGGGCACCACGGCGATGGCGCAGGATCTGCCGCCGCTTGAGCAGAAAGATCGCTACAAGGTCGGCTTTGCGCAGATGGAGTCGAACAATCCCTGGCGTATTGCCGAGACGAAATCGTTCCATGACACCGCCGAGGCCTGCGGCTGGGATCTTATCGCGACGGATGCGGCCGGATCTGCGGCCAAGCAGGTTGCGGATGTGGACAGCATGATCGCCCAAGGCATCGACGTCCTGTTCCTGCCCCCGCGGGAAGAAAAGCCGCTGATCCCGGCCGTTATGAAGGCTCGTGCCGCCGGCATTCCGACCTTTCTGGTGGACCGCTCGGTTGATCCGGCCGTCGCCAAGCCGGGCGAACATTTCGTGGCATTCCTTGGGTCGGATTTCATTGATCAGGGCAACCGGGCCGCGCAATGGCTGATGGAAAATTTCGAGGGCGACAAAGGCATCATCGTCCAGTTGGAAGGCACGACAGGGTCCTCGCCTGCAAATGACCGCAAAAAGGGCTTCGACGACGCGATCGCAGCGGATGACCGTTTTGAAATCGTGGCGTCTCAGACCGGGGACTTTGCGCGCGACCTGGGTCGTCAGGTGATGGAAACCCTGCTGCAGGCGCATCCTGACGTGAACGTGGTCTACGCCCACAATGACGAGATGGCGATTGGCGCGATCCAAGCTCTGGAACTGGCCGGCCGCAAACCCGGCGAGGACGTGACCATCGTGTCGATCGACGGGACACGCGATGCGCTTCAGGCCATCATCGACGGCAAGATGGGCGTCACGGTTGAAAGCTCGCCCTTCTTCGGCCCACTGGCCTGTGAAGTCATGAAGAAATACGCGGCTGGCGAGACGATCCCGGAATGGGTGAAAGTCGAAGATCGCATCTTTACCAAGGACAACGCGGCCGATCACATCGACGAAGCCTATTGATTCTCCCTGGTGGGTGGTGCTGGCCTGTGGTCGGCGCCGCCTGCAAGCAATCGGAGGAAGACATCTCATGAATGCGCTCGTCTCGATGTCGGGAATTGAAAAGTCCTTTGCCGGCGTACCGGCACTCAGCCAGGCCAGCCTGGAGATCGCACCGGGCGAAGTTCATGCGCTGATCGGTCAGAACGGTGCCGGCAAATCGACGATGATCAAGGTCCTGACCGGAGTTTACGACCGGGATGCCGGAGACGTCCATCTGGCGGGTGTGCCGAGCCGCATCTCCACTCCGCGCGAAGCGCAGGAATCCGGAATTGCCACGATCTATCAAGAGCTCAACCTGGTGCCGCTGCGGTCAGTGACCGAGAACATCATCATGGGGTACGAGCCCAAACGTCTTGGCTTTCTCGTCGACTGGCGCGAAGGCAACAGGCGCGCACGCGAGGTTCTTGCGCGCTTTGGCATAGATATCGACGTGACCGAGCCGCTGGGAAATTTCTCGACAGCGATCCAGCAGTTGGTTGCGATTGCGCGGGCTGTGTCATTGGACGCAAAGCTGGTCATCATGGACGAACCCACCTCGTCACTGGATGCCAGCGAGGTCGAGGTTCTGTTCGGTGTGGTGCGCGAGTTAAAGAAACAGGGTGTTTCCGTTCTTTATGTCTCGCATTTTCTCGATGAGTTGTTCCAGATCTGCGACCGGGTCACAACGATGCGAGACGGGCGTACCGTCAGCACGCGCAACGTGCAGGACACGACCAAACTGGAAATGATCGCGGACATGCTGGGCCGCAACAAGGACGAGATCGCGGCAGACGGACTCACGGACTTTGCAGGCGCCAAGGCCAAGAAAGGCGATATCGTTTTGCGGGCCGACTCTGTTTCGACAGGCCCGCGACTGACGCATTTCGACCTCACGCTCCACCGCGGGGAGATCGTTGGGCTGGGCGGGCTTCTGGGCTCTGGCCGGACCGAGGCCGCGCGCGCATTGTTCGGAGTGGATAGTGCACGCGGCGGCGCAATCGAGCTGCACGGTGCGGTCGGGCAACCGTCCAGACCGGGTGACGCGATCGCAAACGGGGTTGGCTTTCTGACCGAAGATCGCAAGGCCGAAGGGATCATTCCTGACATGTCCGTGCGCGAGAATATGACGCTGGCCCTGCTGCCGAAACTGGCCAGCCGTGGTCAGATCGACTTTGCCCGCGAGCGCGAGATCGTTCAGGCCTTCATCGACGATCTGGGTATCAAGGCGGCGCATATGGACCAACCCATTCGCGAGTTGTCCGGCGGCAACCAGCAAAAGGTACTCCTTGCCCGTTGGCTGGCGACACAGCCAGACATCCTGATACTGGACGAACCGACCCGAGGCGTAGATGTCGGCGCCAAGCGAGAGATCCAATCGTTCATTCGGTCTTATGTCGAGAAAGGATTTGGCGTCGTCCTAATCAGTTCGGAATTCGAAGAACTGGTGGAAGGCGCCGACCGCATTGTGGTCATGCACGAAGGGCGCTCGGTCAAGGAACTGACTAACCCCGGGATTACCGAGAACATACTGGTGCGCGCGCTTGCGCATCATGAAGAAGGAACTGGTTCATGGACCGCGCAATGAAGTTGCCGCAACGGGTCGCATCGATGCCCTTCCGCTTTCATGGCGGCATCGCCGCGTTGGTCGCCCTGCTGGTGTTCAATGCGTTTTTCACCCCAAATTTCCTGCAGCTGCAGACCCTGTTCGTGAATATCAGTCAGGTTGCCACGATCGCCATCGTGGCCATGGGTATGACGCTTGTCATCGCCACGGGTGGGATCGATCTGTCGGTTGGCGCGGTCATGGCTCTGGCCGGGGCGCTGGCCCCGCTGATCTTTCTGTCGGATCTGGGCGCCGCCAATCCGATGCTTGGCGTCACTTTGGCCATTGTCCTGCCGCTGTTCGTCGCGGGGCTATGCGGGGTATTCAACGGCGTGATGGTTGCTGTGTTGAACGTGCAGCCCATTGTTGCGACGCTCATTCTTTTCATCTCGGGTCGCGGAATTGCGCAGGTTTTGACGAACGGGAACCTGCAGACATTTTCCAACCTTTCATTCAGCTATCTTGGAACCGGCAAGGTGCTTGGCTTGCCGTTCCAGGGGTGGCTGGCGCTGGCGATTGCCTGTGTGCTGTTTTGGGTGATCACCAGAACCACTTGGGGCCGCTACCTGCTGGCGATCGGCGGCAATGAACGTGCGGCCTATCTGGCGGGTGGTCCCGTCCGGCGGGTCAAGATCGGGGCCTATGTCATCTGCGCGGTACTTGCAGGCCTCGCCGGTCTGATCGTGGTTGCGATCAACTCGGCCTCGGACGCCGCGCGCAACGGCAATCTGATGGAGCTTGATGCCATCGCGGCGGCCGTCGTTGGCGGGGCTCTTTTGCAAGGCGGGCGGGCGCCGATCTTTGGCGCCATACTGGGCGCCGTGATCATCCAGCTGGTCAAATATACATTGCTGGCCAACGGGGTAGAGGACGAAGTTGCACTGATCGCCAAGGCGGTCATCATTATCCTGGCCGTTTGGGTCCAGCAGTTCCGGAGGGCTTGATCGATGTTGGATGAAACGGCTTTTGACCTTCGAAAGTACCTTCGGCGCAATTCGGCCTCGGTGACGGTGTGGATCGCACTGCTTGCTTTGATCCTTTTTGGGCTGATGCGCTATGACAACTTTGGCAGTGCCTACAATTTCTCGTCTTTCCTGAACTACAACGCGATGTTCATCGCGATTGCGCTGGGCATGTGCTTCGTGATCATGACCGGCGGGATTGATCTGTCGGTTGGATCCGTGGCGGCCTTTACGTCGGTCGTTGCGGCTTATCTCAGCCCATACGGGATTCAGGTTGCCCTGCCGGGGGCCGTGCTTGCCGGGATTGGTTTCGGAGCGATCAACGCCTTTTGCATCATCGTCCTTCGCATCCCGCCTTTCATCGCCACGCTGGCCACCATGCTGGCCGCAAAAGGCGGCGCATTGGTGATTTCGGGCGCCCAGACAATTTCGGTCGATTGGGGGTCGAACTTCACCAAGCTTGGCATGGGGCAGGCGTTCGGCCTGTTTCCATGGGCAATCGTCATCGTGGCCGGACTGACGCTGGCACTTTGGCTGGTGCTGGAAAGAACAACCATCGGGCGGACCGTCTTGGCGATCGGTGGCAGCGAGGATGCCTCGAACCTCATGGGTCTGAAGGTGAACCGCGCCAAGGCTTTCGTCTACCTGCTTTCGGGTGGCTGTGCCGGGCTGGCTGGCGTCTTTCTGGCCTCGGGTTTTGGAGCAGGACAACCCCTTGAGGGCATCGGATGGGAATTGTCGGCCATCGCGTCCGTCGTTGTGGGCGGCACCTTGTTGACAGGTGGGATGGGGTCGATCCCTGCAACCGTGGCCGGAGCGCTTTTGCTGGGTCTGGTGTTCAACGTTCTGAACTTTGAAAACGGTCAGGGCACCATCAGTTTCAGCGCCTATTGGCAGATGGTTATACGTGGAGGCTTTCTTTTTGCGGTCATCCTTTTACAGTCTCGGGTTATTGCCAGGCAGCAGAAGGTCTTGGGTTCGTGAATCGCATAGAAAGTGTTTCAGCGCGGCTGTTCAACGTCCCGCTCGCCGAAGTCCTGGTCGATGCCAAACACGGGGATCACACGTTCTTTCAATTGATCACCGTCACCATTCAAACGACGGATGGGGTCGAGGGGGTTGGGTATACCTATACGGGCGGCAAGGGCGGTCATGCCATCTTGGCGATGATCCAGCATGATCTGGCACCGTTCCTTGTAGGACAAGACGCGGAACAGATCGAAAGCCTGTACGATGCCATGCAGTGGCACGTGCACTACGTCGCACGGGGTGGGATAGCCTCGTTCGCTATCTCGGCCGTGGATATTGCCCTTTGGGACATTCGTGGCAGAGCGCAGAATGCACCGCTGTGGCAAATGGCGGGCGGAGCGTCCAGACGGTGCAAGGCCTACGCCGGCGGGATCGACCTGAATTTCTCGTTGGAGAAACTGCTGCGCCAGACCGAAGGCTACCTTGCGCGTGGGTTCAACGCGGTCAAGATCAAGGTTGGGCAACCGGATCTTGCCGACGATCTTGCACGTGCCCGGGCAGTGCGCGAGATGCTGGGGCCGGACCGGTTCTTCATGGTCGACGCGAATTACTCCATGAGCGTCGAGCAGGCCATCGAGGCCGCCCAGGGGTTCGCCGACTGCGATATCCTGTGGTTCGAGGAGCCGACAATTCCAGACGATTACAAAGGCTATGGCCGAATTGCCGAAGCCACGGGCGTTCCCCTTGCCATGGGTGAAAACCTGCACACGATTCACGAATTCGAGTATGCCTTCGATGACGCCAAGCTGAGTTTCATCCAGCCCGATGCCTCAAACTGTGGCGGCATTACCGGCTGGTTGCGCGTGGCCGCGCTAAGCGCCCAGCACGGCATTCCGGTTTGTAGCCATGGTATGCAGGAGCTGCACGTCAGCCTTGTTTCGGCGCAACCCAATTCGGGTTGGCTGGAAGTACACTCATTCCCGATAGACCAGTACACGACCCGTCCGCTTGTCGTGGAAGACTACCTGGCCGTGGCCCCGGATACGCCGGGGACCGGAGTGGAATTCGACTGGGACAAACTGAATGCGGAACACAGGGAGATGCATACATGACGACCCAGACGATCTCTGCGGCGTACTACAGGGGCAACAAGAGCTTTGCCGTGGAACAGGCCCAGGCGACGGCTCCGGGCGCTGGCGAGGCCGCCATTCGCGTTGCGTATTGCGGGATATGCGGGACGGATATGCATGTCTACCACGGCAACATGGATGCCCGTGTCGGCCTGAACCGGGTAATCGGGCACGAGATGTCCGGTGTCGTCGAAGCGGTGGGCGCGGGCGTCGATACTGTAAAACCCGGCCAGAAGGTCGTGGTCCGACCGCTTGATCACTGCGGCGAATGCCCGGCCTGCAAACGGGGGCATCAGCATATCTGCCAGAACCTCAAGTTTCTCGGCCTCGATACCGATGGTGCCATGCAAGAGATCTGGACCGTTCCGGCCCACACCTTGCACGTTCTACCGGATGACTTGCGCATGGATCACGCGGCGCTGATCGAGCCGGTCGCCGTTGCTTGCCACGATGTGCGGCTGTCTGGACTGCAACCTGGCGAGGACGTCGTCGTCATCGGCGGTGGCCCGATTGGCATCCTGGTTGCCATGGTTGCGCGGGACGCGGGCGGAAACGTCGTGATTTCCGAAGTGAATCCGAACCGTCTGGCGATCGCAGAAAGACTTGGCTTTGATACGATCAACCCAACCGAGACCGATCTGGTGTCCACAATCAACGCGCGCACGGGCGACAAAGGGGCGGATGTGGTTTTCGAGGTATCGGGAACGCAGCCCGGTGTTGATGCGATGACCGCCGTTGCCGCGACGCGGGCCCGGATCGTGATGGTCGCGATTCATGCTCAAAAGCCCCAGATCGACCTGTTCCAATTCTTCTGGCGAGAGCTGCAACTGATCGGTGCTCGGGTCTATGAGCCGGAGGATTACGATAAGGCGATCGCAGTTGTCGCCTCGGGCGGAGTGGACGCGGATGTCGTGATCACTGATGTCAGCCCTCTGGCAGACATTCAGGCCGCGTTCGAAGCACTGGATCGCAGCCCAACCGCAATGAAAAGCCTGATCGAAGTAGGACCGCGTTCATGAGTGTTTTGCAAAGTTTCGACCTGACGGGGAAAACGGCCCTTGTGACCGGGTGCAAACGCGGCATCGGGCGCGGTATGGCCGAGGCATTGGCATCGGCCGGAGCTGATATCATCGGAGTGTCGGCCTCGCTTGAACTGTCCGGGTCAGAGGTCGAAAAAGCCGTCACGGCTATGGGGCGCAGTTTCCGGGCTTACCAATGCGACTTCTCGGACCGCTCCGCGTTGCATGGGTTCATTGATCAGTTGAGGGCCGACGGACAAACTCCTGATATCCTTGTCAACAATGCCGGTACGATCAAACGCAAACCTGCTGCCGAACACCCGGACAACTGGTGGGACGAAGTGATTGAGGTCAACCTGTCCTCGCAGTTTGTTCTGTCCCGCGAGATCGGCAAGGACATGCTGGCGCGCGGCTCGGGGAAGATCATCTTCACCGCATCGCTGCTGACGTTTCAGGGCGGCATCACCGTTCCCGGATATGCGGCCTCGAAAGGTGGTATCGGACAGCTGACGAAGGCCCTGGCCAATGAGTGGGCCGGGCAGGGTGTGAACGTGAATGCAATCGCCCCCGGCTACATCGCGACCGACAACACACAAGCCCTGCAGGACGATCCGGTTCGGTCGAAGTCGATCCTGGAACGAACACCCCAGGGCCGTTGGGGTACGCCAGGTGATTTTGCTGGACCTGTAGTCTTTCTGGCTTCTGCAGCGTCGGACTACGTCAACGGTGAAATCCTTGTTGTCGACGGGGGCTGGATGGGGCGGTAGCACCGTCAACGCTCCATGTGACCCAAGGCCTCAAGTCCCGATGTAGTGAACCTTCAATCGCCGCGTCTTTTGTGCCTCGCGATGTTCGAACAGGTACAGGCTTTGAACGCGGCCCAGCGGAAGCTGTCCCTGTTCGACCGGTATCGACACCTGCGTTTGCGTCAACAGCGCCCGCAGATGCGATGGCGCGTTGTCGTCTTCGCTCGGGCGGTGGTGATACTTGCCTGGTGACTTGGGGACCAGTTCTTCGAAGAACGTCTCGATATCCCTGACCACCTCGGGATCGGCATTGGCCTGCACCAACAGCGCAGCCCCCGTGTGGACGCACCAAAGGGTCAGCAGGCCCGAGACAAACTCATGTTCGGAAACCGCACGCTGAACCACCCCGCTGATGTCGGTCAGGGATTTGCCGGGCGTTTCAATGGACAATTCAAAAAACTCTTGCTTCATCCATCAGATCCTTTCCTTGATTTTGCGGGAGTGTGCCCAGCTTTCCGCGCCCCATCCGGCATTCAACTTGGAGGCTTAAGTATCTGATTTGTAACACTCTAGAGCTTTCATTCATGCAAACAGGCTTTTGAACCTGTCTATGCACAGACGAAACCCATCTTCGAAATTTCCGTTTCCGGGATGATAAACGCTTTCGAAGGAAATCACGCCATCGTAGCCGTCGGATCTGAGCGCGTCGGCGATGGGTTGGAACAGAGGCGCAAGCTGACCTTCCCCCATGCGGCGCACTTCCAGAGTTGCCCTTGGCGTGTCGACCTTTACGTCCTTGATGTGAATGTGCCCCAGATAGCCGCCGCGCAGTTCTTCGTAACCGTCCGGGTATGCCAGTTCATGGCACCAGCAGTTGTTTCCGGGGTCCCAAAGAACTTTCAACGCATCCTTTGCATCCAACTCGTCGATCAGTTTGCGGGCGGTATAGTTCGAATTGACCAGCGTGCCGTTTCCTGTTTCCACGACAAGCGTCACGCCCTCAGCCCTGGCCAGTTCAACCGCCGGCGCGATCAGCGGTGGCATCGAGTCCCATACCCCATGCGCCACGTTCCACTTCTCGGCGCCGTTTTTTCCCCAGAGTATCTGCTCTTTTCGTTGGGTCATGATCCGAACCAGCGGAGACCCCACGATATGCGCCATGTCGATCACGCGTTTCAGCGCGTCCATGTGTCGGGTGTGCAGGTCGTCACCGGGCCTGTTGGCAGCCGTCATCCCCGCGAAGATATGGCGCGACAGACAGGACACAGGCTTGCCCCGGTCGCGCAAGAGCGCGTCGATCTCGGCAATTTCCTGCGGGGAATGGTCCCCGACCTCGGTGTCGCCCACGAACTGAAGCTCTGCATAGTCCAGACCGAATTCGTCCATCACGTCCACGGCATGCCGCAGATCGCGGGAAATGCCGTCGCAAATTACACCTAATTTCATGTCCGGCCCCCTCAGCGATGCAATTCTGCGCCAACGATCTCTTCGATGACGCGGGTACACACCCAGTTGTCGCCGTTCGGGTATTTGGTTTTTCCGGCGTGAAAGATCTGCATGGCGGACGAGGCGGTATGCATTGGAACGCCCAACGCACCGGCCAGGGCCAGAGAGATCGTCAGGTCCTTGTGCATCGTTGCGATATGGCTGCCAGTGGCTTCGAACTTGCGATCAATGATGTTTTCAAGGGCGGTATTCACAACACCACATCCCGCGCTAGACGATGAGAACACGTCAAGCAATGCTTGACCGCTGACACCGGCTTTGGCCGCCAGGGCCGCAGCCTCGAATGTGGCGGAAAAGATCGATCCGATCAGGGATTGCAGGCAGGCTTTCACGGTTTGCCCGTCACCGGCGTTTTCTCCAACCCGGTGTATGGTTGCCGACACTGCTTGCATGACTTCGGCATTTTGGTCCAGCACATCAGCAGCACCGGCAGCCATCATCGTCAATGTGCCGTTCTGCGCGCCGGGAAACCCACCCGAGACCGGAGTGTCGATCAGGTTGATGCCCGAACCCTCCATGTCTCGCCCGATGGCGCTTGCTTCGGCCGGGGTAATGGTCGCCGACAGGATCACAGTTCCGCCTTCGGCCATGTTCGCAACCAGTCCGTTTTCTCCCAGAATGACATCGCGGGCCTGATCTCCGTTCATCACCATGACGAACACGCTGGCGGCGTGACGGCCGACCTGTCCCACGCTGTCCCTGGCCAGGCCGCCCATGTCGGTAAATGCCGTCATACGCGTCTCACTCAAGTCGAAACCAGATGTTTCAAAGCCATTCTTGATCAGGTTCTTGGCAAGGCCGCTGCCCATGTCGCCAAGACCGATTACGCCTGCGGTTTTCATTTGGAGTCCTCCCGTTCTTTCGTCTTTGCCGTCTGGCAGACGTTTCGAAAAATGATGCCATAAGGCGTCGGTTTTCGCGGGAGTTTCACGCGTCTTGAACAGACGTCGGGCGAGTCCGGAAGACACCCCGCTGCCCGTTTACGTGCCGTAAGTAAACGAAGAATGCGGCGTTCAGGCAAGCAAAGAAGTGGTGCGGCGGAAAGAAACCGCCTGATCCGACGCGTTACAAGAACGCCGCCATGATGCCGCGCAGTTCGGCCAACCCGCGCATTCGTCCGATCAGCGGATAGCCGGGAGTGCTGTGTCCGCCCAGATCGCTCAGCAGCTCTTGTCCGTGGTCGGGTCGCATCGGAATTTGCCAGTCGTCTCGCCCTTGGGATTTGCGGCGGCGTTGTTCGTCCATCAGCTCGCGAATGGTTCCGACCATGTCGGTGTCGCCCTCCAGATGCGCAGCCTCATAGAAATCCGGCTTCTGTCTGTCCGACCCCGCGATGCGTCGGGTATTCCGAAGATGGACAAAGTGAATCCGGTCGCCATGCCGGCGCACGAACTCCGGCCCATCGAATTCAGGGGAAACACCCAGCGATCCGGTACACAAAGTTGCGCCGTTCGCGGGCATATCAACCGCATCCAGTACGGCGCCGTAGTTCTCGGTACTGGACATGATCCTTGGAAGACCGAGCAACGAGAAGGGCGGATCATCGGGATGACAGCACAAGCGCAGCCCCAATTGTTGGGCGACCGGGGCGACCTCAGACAGGAAGTCGATGAGGTTTGCGCGCAGTCGGTCACGGTCTATCTCGGCATATGTCTGCAGCAAGGCGCGTACGTCCTCTACGCTCCACTGATCGTTGGCGCCGGGCAGCCCCGCGGTGACATTGTGCTGCAACTGGGCCTTGGAGGCATCCGACATGCCTATGAAGCGATCCTTGGCCGCTTGCTGAACGGCGTTGGAGTAGTCTTCGGACGCGCCGGGACGTTCAAGAATATGTATGTCGAAAACTGCAAAATCGGTCAGGTCGAACAGCATGGCCGTTCCGCCATGCGGCTGCAGGGCGCGAAGGGCGGTGCGCGTCCAATCCAGGATCGGCATGAAGTTGTAGCAAACAACTTTGATGCCACGGGCGGACAGGGCCCTGAGGCTGGACTTGTACGCCTGCAGATGCTCGGCCATGTCCGCCGACTGCGTCTTGATCGCCTCTGAGACGGGCAGGCTTTCGACAACGTCCCAACTGTACCCGTCCGCGGCCAGAACGGCCTGCCGGTCGGCGATGCTCTGTTCATTCCAGGGCTGTCCGGGCGGGATGTGATGCAGCGCGGTGACGATACCCTGAACCCCGACCTGATGGAGATCGGCCAGAGCGATCGGATCCTCGGGTCCGAACCAACGCCAACATTGTTTCATGGCAGCCATCCTTCATACAGCGGGTGATCGGGCCTGATGGGAAGGGCAACGCGCTGCCCGGTGCGCGCAGCGTGATAAGTCGCCGTCACAAGGCCGATGGACGCAGCGCCATCCTTCAGCGTAACGGCCGAATTTGCCTCGGACCGCAGCGCCTTGCCGACTTCGGTAAAAAAACCTTCGAACCCCGTTGGCTCGGCCGCAGCGGCGGCAAGAGCCTCGTCGACAGCGGCTTGATCTACGGGGTCCCGCGCGACGAAAGTCCAGGGCGTTTGACCCGGGGCATAGGGTTCGGTGCCAGAAGTGGCGGTCAGTTTTTCAAAGACGAACCGCAGGCGGGTTTCGTCCGTGGCTGCGCCCAAGGTGATATTGCTTGTGCACAAGGCTCCGGAAGTCATGCCAAAGCAGATCGCGGCGCAGTCTTCGGTCTCGATCGGGTTGACTCGCGTTGTGGTCATCGCAGACACCCAGGCGATATCACCCGCGATATGAGTCAGCAGATCATGGTTGTGGATGGCATGGCCCAGAACCGCGCCGCCGCGTTCACCGGCCCATGTCCCCCGCCACGGTACCGCGTAATAGTCCGCCCCTCGGGACCAATGGGTTTCAAGCGCGGCAGTTTGGACCGCTCCGGTCAGGCCCGCGCGTTGCAGGTGGCGCAATTGGGCCAGTGACGGGCCCCACCGGTATTGAAAGACCGGAAACACATGCTTGCCCGCGCTGCTTGCGGCTGCCGTGATCCGATTCACATCCTGCATCGAGGTCGCAAGAGGCTTTTCGCAGACAACGTGTTTTCCTGCGGCCAGTGCCGCAAGCGTGGTCGGTACATGCAGATGGGGCGGCAGGCAGATGTCGATGACATCAATCGTCGGATCATCCAGAGCGTCCTGAATGTTGGTCAATGCTCGAAAACCCGAGTTCTGCCGTATCTGTTCGATCCGGTCGATATTCTGGTCGACCACGGCGGCTACGCAAAAGGTGCGGTCAAGCCGTTCCAGAGCGTCCAGATGTTGCGCACCGATACCTGCGCCGAGGATCGCAACGTTGATCATCTGCGTTCCGCCATTTCCTGCGCGCGCAGAGCCAGTTCCATGACCGTAAAGCAGTGGGTCTGCGTCATTGCGGTTTCGGTCCGGTTGAGGATGTCATCGGCGAGGCGCGAAAAGTAGGGAAGGCCAGCGTCGGATGCGTCGATCTTTTGGCAGGTGTTACCATTGACGAGGATCAGATGATCTGTCCCCGGGGCTCCACCCACATCGACGTATTTCCGTAACTCGATGTATCCTTCGGTGCCTAGGATCGTCAGACGACCATCCCCCCAGTTTGGCAAGGCATCCGGCGTAAACCAGTCAACCCGGATGTACCCGGTTCCATTCTCGCTGCGCAGATTGATCTCGCCGAAATCCTGCAATCCGGGATCGCTCGGGTTTGCGTAGTTTGCCACATAAGCGTTTGTGATTTCGGCGGTTTTCGAACCCGTGTAGTGCAGGAACTGATCAATCTGATGCGAGGCGATGTCGGTCAGAATGCCGCCGTAGCAGTCGCGCCGAAAAAACCATTCCGGCCGGGTCGCCCGGTTCAATCGGTGCGGGCCAAGTCCGACCGTCTGGACCACGCGCCCGATGGCACCGGCCTCGACCAGCTCGATGGCCCGGGTGCTGACGGGCGTTTCGAACCGCTCCGAGAAGTTCACCGACCAGATCCGACCGGTGTCTGCGACCGCTCTTTTGATCTGGTCGAGTTGTTCGAACGTCGTGCAGCCCGGCTTGTCGCTCATGACATCCATGCCGTTCTGCATCGCGCGGACCGCCAACGCGGCCCTATCTGCCGGTATCGCTGAAATCAGCGCCAGATCCGCGCCGCAGGTCAGGGCGTCTTCCAGTTGGGCCAGCCGCGGAATATCGGGAAACCTTTTGACGTAGCCCGCCAGCGTCTCCTGATCGCCCTGTGTCCAATAGCCAACGCAGTCCACGCCGATTTTGCGCATGTTTTCCGTCATGCCATAGATATGGCGGTGGTCGAGGCCAAGGGCGACGCAGGTCAGGCTCATAAGATGACTCGTGTTTTCTGGCCGGTTCGATTGGCGATCTGCATCGCGTCGATGACGGCGTGGGTCAAAAGGGCACTGCGTCCGGTGGCCATAGGTTGTGTTCCACTGGAAACGGCCTTGGCGAAGTCCTCGATGACCGCCTGATGCCAGGCATGTGTGAACGCCATGGGATCGGCCCCTCCGCCTGTGGCGGCGGTTTCGCCGACCGTGGATTCCCGGCCGTCGAAAGTGGTCACGGTCAGGACACCTGACTCCAGATGCGCTTTGGCTAGGGTGCCTTGGATCGTGATGGACTCAGCAGACCCGGGATATTCGGCGGTAGTTGCCATCAACGTTCCCACCGCTCCGTTGTCCATTTCAAAGACTGCACCCGCCCAATCCTCAGCCTCGAGATCGTGTAGAGGAGTTTTTCTCATCACGGCCTGAATGTTCGAGATCGGCCCCAGCAGCCACATCGCAAGGTCAAGCGTGTGGATCGCCTGCGAGATCATGGCGCCGCCTCCGTCACGTGCGTAAGTGCCGCGCCCTGGCTCGTCATAGTAACTCTGATCACGCCACCAGGGGACACGGATCTCGACCGTGGCGATCGCGCCCAACTCACCCCGTTCAATGGCGGATTTCAGCGCCTGCGAGGCGGCGCGGGCGCGGTGCTGAAAGACGATGCCCAGCGGCACACCAGACACCTCGCACTGCTCGACAATGGCTTTCGCGGCGCCCAGTGTTCTTTCAATGGGCTTTTCCATCAGGATCGGTTTCGACGCGGTCGAAAGAATCCGTACCAACTCAGTGCGCTGATCGGGCGGGGTTGCGATGATCGCAAAGTCGACCTTTGGGTCGTTTGCGATTTTCTCGACCGAGACGAATGCGCGGGTCTCGTTTCGCCGAGCGAACGCAGCTGCCTTGTCAGGATTGCGCCCAAGGACTCCGGCAAGACTGAGGCCTTGATCCGATGCCCGAATGGCGGCGACATGCGTGCCGGAAACCATCCCCAAACCAATCAGCGCAATATTCATTCAATCCCCCGGATCACCCGGTCAGTCTGCGGGTTTGAACGGGAAAGATGCAACCATTAAAAACTGTGTTAACAATTGCGGGCAGCAGTATCGGAGGCAGAATTGACTGGCAATTTGAATGGGATGGCAGAAGACCTGTACCTGGGCATCAAGGACCTGCCGATCGTGTCTCCGCATGGTCACTGCGATCCGGGGTGGTTTGCATCCGATGCGCCGTTTCCCAACCCGGCAGAGCTGTTGGTGGTTCCCGACCATTACGTGTTCCGTAAGCTCTATTCGCAGGGCGTTCCCTTGTCGGAACTCGGCGTTGGGGAAGAGGGGCGAAAGAAGGATCCTCGCGCCGTTTTCCGCACATTTGCCGAACATTGGCATCTGTTTCTGGGAACGCCTTCCCGGATCTGGATGAACTACGTGCTGCATGAAACGCTGGGCGTGTCTGAAGAGTTGTCTTCGCGCACCGCAGATCTGATCTACGACAAGATCGCGGAAAAGCTGGCGCAACCCGATTTTCGCCCGAGGGCTTTGTTCGACAGGTTCGGGATCGAGGTGCTGGCCACCACGGATTCGGCTCTCGACACTCTCACACAGCATCAGGAGATCCGTGCAAGCGGTTGGGGCGGGCGGGTTGTTCCGACGTTCCGCCCGGACGGGGTCTTGGATGGGGCGGACCCGGAGTTCGTGCAGAACCTGAACAAGTTGGCCGAGCTGACAGGCTGCGATCTGGACAGCTATGATGGTTATCTCAACGCACTGCGGATGCGGCGAGCTTATTTCATCCAACTGCGCTGTACCGCCACCGACCACGGTATCGAACGTGTACAGACCGAGTGGCTTGAGGACCCGGATGCGCTGTACCAGCGGCTGAGACGGCGGGAAGGGACCGAACAGGACGCCCGCCGTTTCTACGGGCATATGCTGATCGAAATGGCGCAGATGTCTGTCGATGATGGTCTGACCATGCAGATACATGCAGGCAGCAAGCGCAACACGAACCACGCGTTATTGCGGGATTTCGGACGGGACAAGGGGGCCGACATTCCAATCGCGATGGATTGGGTCACGGGCCTTGAGGCGCTGTTGAACCGGGTCGGAAACTCGGCGGAACTGCGCATCATTCTGTTCACACTGGACGAAGGCACCTATGCCCGTGAACTGGCACCAATGGCGGGACATTGGCCGTGCCTTCGGATCGGGCCGCCCTGGTGGTTCCATGACAGTCCGGCTGGGATTGCGCGGTATTTTGATCAGGTCGTTGAAACGGCCGGATATTACAATCTTGCCGGATTCAATGACGACACGCGGGCTTTCCTGTCCATTCCTGCACGACACGACCTCTGGCGGCGGGGCGTGGCGATTCATTTGGCCGAGCAGGTTGCGCGCGGTTACTTCGGTCGGGACAGTGCCGAGCATCTTGCACGGTTGCTGGCGGTCGATCTGGCGAAACAGGTTTATGGATTGCAAAGCTAGATGGGTACACTTCTTCACTTCGGCCTCGGAAACTTTGCCCGGGCGCATTTGCTGGACTACACCGATCAAGCGGGCGGATGGGACGTTGTCGGCGTCAGCCTGCGTTCATCCTCGGTTCGGGATGGATTGGCCCGGCAGGGTTTCGAGTACGATCTGTGCGTGCAGGGGCAGGGCGTCCGGCGCATTAAAGCTCTTCGCGACGTTCTGGTCGCGCCCGAGGGTCGTGCAGCGATTTTCGATGCGATGACGGATGCCGAGATCATCTCGGCGACCGTGACCGAGAAAGGTTATCATCTTGATGCCTCGGGCAAGCTGAACCTCCAGGACCCGGCGATTGCCGCCGATCTGGCAGGGCAGGGGCCCGCGACTCTGATCGGGTTTTTGGCTTTTGGCCTTGCGGAACGGCGCAAACCTGTGACGGTGCTAAGCTGCGACAATCGTATGGAAAATGGCAAAACGCTCGAGACGGCCGTTTCCGATTTCGCGAAAGCAGCCGGTCTGGACGTCAATTGGGACGCCGTTCGCTTTCCCAACGCGATGGTCGACCGGATCACCCCGGCCACAACGGACGCTGTACGCGCAATCAGCGGTGACCCTATGGCCGTTCCGACCGAAGCGTTTTCGGAGTGGGTGATCGAAGACAGTTTCGCTGGCCCACATCCGGATTGGCCTGGCGTGCAACTGGTGGATGACGTAGCCCCTCACGAGATGCGAAAGCTGCGCATGTTGAACGGGGCCCATTCCCTGTTGGCTTATGCCGGGTTGGAGCGAGGCCTGACCTACGTCAACGAGGCGGTTCGAGACCCGGTTCTGCGCCCGCTGGTTTCCGAGTTGATGAAGGATGCGGGCGCAACTCTGCCTGCTGCGGTGCAAGCACAGGTTCCGGACTATGCCGAGGCTCTGTTGCGCCGCTTTGAAAACCCCGAGTTGGCGCATCGTCTGGACCAAATCGCGATGGATGGAAGCCAGAAGCTGCCGTATCGGTTTGTTCCCACACTTCGTGAGACCGGCTCTCAGGCGGTGATCGCGGGTATGCGGGCCTGGGTCTCCTATTGCCTGTCCGAGACCGCCAAGGGCAGGGCGCTGAACGATCCGTGCGCGTCGGAAATCGCTTTGGCTGCCAAGCAGCCAGATCCGCTAGTGCCGCTTTTGCGTCTTGTCGGAGCCGAGGATCTCGCGCCGCTTATCCGGGAATGATCGCGCCGCGGAACTGAACAACGGTGGATGCCAGATTGTGTCCAGCCATCAGGGCCTCGGCCTGTGATTTCCCAGTCAGCAACGCCGCGAGGTACCCACCGTTGAAACTGTCGCCCGCCGCGGTCGTATCCAGCACGTTTTTGGCAGACTCATAGGTTTGGTCAATGCTCTGACCAATGGACAGGGGGCCATTCTCTCCGCGCTTCAACGCGCCGACTCCGTGATGACCCGCAAAGCGTGCCGCCACCTGATCGGCGCTTTCCCCGAACAGTGCCATCTCGTCGTCGATGGATGGCAGGGCAATGTCAGCACGCCGCCAAAGCCGTTGATTGATCTGTCGGGCGTGTTCAACGCTGTCCCAAAGACGTGGACGAAAGTTGCTGTCATAGACCAACCGGACTGAAGCGCCTTCGAGCCAGTCCAGAAGCGCAAGCCTTACCGAATGCGGTAGAATGGCTACCGAAATACCCGACAAATACAGCACGTCATAACCGTTCAACGAGCTGAAATCGTGATCGGCAAAAAGCTGGCGGGCGGCCGCTTCGCTGCGCCAATAAGTAAAGCTGCGTTCACCGTCCGCAGAGGTGGTGATCGCGTACAGGCCCGGAGAGGCATTCGGAATGATGCGGATGCCGGATGTCCCGATGCCATGGCTGGCGATGAAGTCCGCGATGCGCCCCGAGAACGGGTCGTCGCCCAAACATGTCACATACTCCACCTGCAGATCAGGCGCTGCGCGGTGCATGTAGATGGCCGTGTTCAGCGTATCCCCCGCGACGCCCACCTTTGCGCCGGTTTCCAGCATGGACAATTCGATCATTGCTTCGCCGATGCAGGCAATTCGCGTCATTTCTTTTCTCTTTTCCAGATGATGAGACCGGCAGCCATGATCAGCGCAGCCCCTGCCAACGTGAATGCGTCCGGTACCGTGTCAAAGAACAGATAGCCCCAGATCGCAACGTAGATCAGGAACGAATAGGTGAATGGCATCAACTGGTTCGCCGTTCCGAAGCGATGCGCGTTCGTCAGCAGTTGATGCCCGCACCATCCAAAGACGCCAAGACTGATCAGGACGATCAGGCTCCAGGTGTTTTCCGGTTGGATCCAAAACCAGATGGCGAAGGGCAGCAGGACCACTGTACCGGTAAGTCCGAGGTAGAATTGCATGGTGTCCACGGCAACAACCCCCGACAGCCTGCGCGTCATGATCGAGTACAAGGCCAAAGCGGTGGCATTGTAGACGATCAGCAGCATGGTCAGATGAAAGGCCGAACCAAACGGCCGCACGACAACCAACACCCCTAGGAAGCCCAGGATGATAGCCGCCCAACGCCATGGTCCCACTCTCTCCTTCAATACGAAAACGGACAGGAAGCACACGATGACCGGGCTTGAGAACATGATTGCCGACACGACGGTCAGGGGCAAAAACCGCAGGGCATAAAAATTGAAAACGGTCGCCGAGATCAGCAGCAAGGCCCGGCTTATCACCTGCCAAGGGTGGTCCGTCTTGAACCGGCCGGCCTCGATCCCGCCCTTGGCGATCACGCCCACTGAGATCACGAAGTGCCCTGCATAGCGCATGAACGCCAATTGAAATGCCGGCACGCCGGCCAACGCCAACCATTTGGCCCCAAGGTCTACCAGCGAAAAGAACAGCCACGCCGTCAGCATCAGCACGATGCCCAGGCGCGGCAGGTCCGCAGTGGGGTTGGCGGTGACGGCCATCGATCAGGTGTTGAAACGCTTGACGTAGTAGTCAACCATCTGGCTGACCATGTCATCCGCCTGACCGTGGTCGCGCGCGTCGTTCAGCGCGGAAAGCGCGCCCTGCGACATCACGCTGGTAACGCCGGCCTCGCGCGCCATTCGATCATAATACCCAAGGTCTTTTGCCGCGTTCTTGATGGCAAAGGCCAGCTGGTTTGGATCATTCTCGACACCGTAGGCTTTGACGAAATCCATCATGCCGGAATGCAGCGGCCCTGCGGCCATAACGTCATACAGCTGCTTGCGGTCAACGCCGGTGATGTCAGCCATTGCAAAGGCTTCAGCCATCGCGTTCGCGACCGTCATGCCGAAGAAGTTGTTGATCAGCTTGATCGTATGTCCCGATCCGACAGGGCCCAGGTAAAACACGTTTTCACCCAGATCCTTCAGTGTCGGCTCGGCCTTGTCGAAGGCAGCCTTGTCGCCGGACGTCATGATGTTGAGTTTGCCTTCCAGCGCATGCGACGGCGTACGGCCAAGTGGCGCGTCAAGATAGCTTCCGCCGGCTGCGGCAACCTCCTCGGCCAGGGCGCGTGTACTGCCCGGAAGCGAGGTGCCAAAGTCGATGACGATCGCCCCGGGCTTCAGTCCCGCGATCACTCCATCAGCACCGCGCATACGGCCCTCGACCTGCTCGGACGTTCCCATGCACAGCATCACGATGTCGCTGGCCTGAGCCAGTTCCCGCGCGTTTTGCGCCTCGCGGGCGCCACGGTCAATCGCGGCATCCAGATGTGTGCGATCGCGGTTTCCCAACACCATGACCGAGTATCCCTGGTCCAACAGCCGGCTCACCATGGCTCCGCCCATGAGTCCCAGGCCGATAAACCCGATTGATGGTTTGCTCATTGGTTTCCCTTTCCGTGAATATGTCTGGTTTTCATTCTTGTGTCTGTCGCGGGCGGATTTGCAGTCTGATTGCTGATATTGCCCGGGGAGTAGTCATTGGTCTTTTGAATGGTCAGAAATTTTGCTCTGCCGCGTCTTAGTCAGGCCGGCGCCCGCGCTCGAGCGGTTCGCGCCTTCAGCTCCTGTTCGATGCGTGATGTGACTTCGAGCGTCCGGGCTGCATCCTCGACGTCGATCAAAGGTGGGGCGCCATCGATCACGTCAAGGAAGTGATCCAGTTGCGCCTCCAGCGGTGTGCGTGTCTGGTCCGGCCTTGGAAGTTGGTCTTTTTGGGCCGCAGTGCCCCAATCCTGTCCGCGCCACAGGGTCATGGATGGAAAACTGAAGGCGCCCCTGGTTCCCGTGATCCACATCATGTCCTGGCGGGTCGTGCCGATGTTCGGATTTTCGCCGGTTCCGGCTTCAAACCCCCAAGGGCTGGGCGCGGTGTCGGCAAAGCTGATGGTACCCGTCGCGCCGTTTTCGAATGCGATCGCGACAGCGCCGCTTTCGATCCGATCCGATCCGCGGATCGACGCGCCGGGCAGGGCGACGACATCCGAGATTTCTCCGATCACAAAGCGCAGGACATCGATATCGTGCACGAGATTGATCATCACCGGGCTGCCATCGGAAGTCCGCCAGTTCTGTTCAAAATAGCTGTCGGGTTTACGCATGGCCCACAGCAACGAGACGTTGATGACTTGTCCGATCGTACCTTGCGCGATCACCTCCTTCAGGTGCTGCAAGGTTGTGTGGTACCGCCTATGGTGGCCGACCAGGCTGCGGACATTGGCCTCGCTAACGGCCGTCTTAAGGCGCAGGGCATCATCGACCGACGCGGCAACCGGCTTTTCGATCAGCATGTGCCAACCACGGGACGCGGCCAGAATGCCATGTTCGGCATGCAGGCGGGTCGGCGTCGCGATGATGACACCATCCACTGTGTCCTGCACCTCGTCCATACTGGCAAAACGCGGCGCGTCGATCTGGATCGAGCCATCCGGATCGGCCAACCCGACCAACGTGCAGCCGGGATGCTCAATGACGGCGCGGACGTGGCGGATACCGATCAATCCGCCGCCGGCTACGAGGATCTGTTTCACATCACCGCTCCGATTTGCCAGGGAACGAATTCGTAATCACCCAAGCCCTGTGCCTCGGACTTGGTTCGCGCGCCCGAGGCGACTTGGAGCAGCCGTCGGTATATCTCCTGTCCTTTTTCTTCGACGCTGACGCCTTTGGTCAGAATGTCGCCCGCGTCCACGTCCATGTCTTCGGGCATACGCGCCGCCAATTCGGAATTGGTGGCGATTTTCAGTGTTGGTGCCGGTTTGGACCCAAAGGCCGACCCGCGCCCCGTGGTAAAACACACAAGGTTGCACCCGGCCGCGATCTGGCCGGTCACCGAGGCTGGGTCGTATCCGGGGCTGTCCATGAAGGTGAAGCCTTTGGCGGTGATGGGTTCGGCGTATTTGAATACACCGGTCAAAGGGGTGGTTCCGCCCTTCGCCGCAGCCCCCAGCGATTTCTCGAGGATGGTCGTCAGACCCCCTTGCTTGTTGCCGGGGCTTGGGTTGTTGTCCATCGAACCGTGATTGCGGGCGGTGTAGTCCTGCCACCAATCGATCAGTCCGATCAGTTTTTCCCCAGTTGCGCGGTCAAGGGCACGGCGGGTCAAAAGATGTTCGGCTCCGTAGATTTCGGGCGTCTCCGCGAGGACACCCGTGCCATCTTGAGCGACCAACAGGTCGCAGGCATATCCGAGCGCCGGGTTCGCCGTCACACCGGACCAAGCGTCCGATCCACCACATTGCAGCGCAACCATCAGTTCAGACGCCGGGGCTTCTCTGCGCTTTGCCTCATTGGCAATGGGCAGCATCTGGTTGATCTTGCTGATGCCCATTTCCACGGTCCGACGCAACCCGGCAACGTTTTGGATGTTCATCGTCTGGAAGGTTGGACTCTGCTTCAACCCATATGCGTCCAGCAGCCAGTCGATCTGGTTCATTTCGCAGCCCAGACCGACCATCAGAACGGCAGCGTGGTTGGGATGTTTTGCAAACCCCCACATGACCCGTTGAAGAGCTTCGAAACCGTCGCCGGAATCTGCCATTCCGCAGCCCGTTCCGTGGACAATGGCCACCACGCCGTCGACATTCGGATACGCGGCAAGCTTGTCCGGCGTGAAGTGGTTAGCGATCATGCGGGCCGCCGTAGCAGAACAGTTCACGGTGGTCAGAACCGCAATGTAATTGCGCGTGCCGACCCGACCGCTGTCCCGATGGTAGCCCATGAACGTATCGACCGAGGTGGCGGGTCTCATAGGCCTGTGATCCGTCGCAAACTCATAGTCCACGCTGGTGTTTCGGAACTCGACATTATGGGTGTGTACATGATCGCCGGGGTGGATCGGTTGGGTGGCGTAACCAATGATCTGGGCGTATTTTCTGACCGGATCGCCGGGTGCAAGGGTCGCCGTGGCGACCTTGTGGCCCGATGGGATGCGCGCATTGGTCGTGACGCCTTCGACCACACTGCCGGCCTCCAGCAGCCGAGTTGCAACCACCACGCTATCCGTTCGATCTAAACGTACAAAAGTCATAATCAGCTTTCCTGGCGGCTGCAGCTAGGCGCAGAACGGCGAGTCCGATGTCCACCGGTGAATATCTATATGCGGCTGTCCAGACAGCCTTGCTCGTGCCGCCTCCCAATTGGATTTGCAGACACGCCAATCCCGCAGTTCGGATTCGGGGCGCGATCTGGACCTTGCGATGAAGCTGGGGAAATGGTCCCGACCGGTGGGCTGGCCTGCTGCACTGAAGCGGATGTCGAACGACCAGCGGAACCGGTCCGTTTCGTTGACCAGCGACGCATGTGGCGTCAGAGGATGAAACAGGATGATCCCGCCCGCCTTGACGGGCAAGGGCACGGCTCGGTCTTCGTCAATGAACCCGTTGGCAATGCCTGTCTGCGTCCGCGCGCAATGCGGCAGGATGGATTGGTCCTTTGCCTTAGGCAGCACTTGCAGGCAGCCGTTCTCGATCGTTGCATCGTTGACGGCAATCCAGACCGTGACCATGTCGGTCTGGTCCGCATCCTCCAACGCAACTGCCCGGTCCTGATGCCAGTCCGTTGCGGTGATATGCGCGCGCACCTCATCCTTGGACAGCTTGAGGGCAGGGGGCTTCAGCCGAACGTGCTGGATCGGATTGCTCACCAACTCTGGCCCGATCAACTGCTCGACGATGTCCAGCATGGGTTGGGCCGTCAGCAGGTCGAACACGGCGGGCCCAATATGGAACGGTGTGTCAGCCATGATCCGGTCGCCGGGCAGCGAGATGTCCAGCGGCTGGAAATAGTCGCAACCGGCCTGATAGGCGGACAGAAGTTTGTCCCAGAAGGTCATTCCTGACGGCTCGTCCTTGACCAGTCCCTTTTCGTACCAACCGTCATAGAGCCGGTTCAGGACATCCGAGTATTCGGCCTGTACCCGATCCAGGACATCGCCGGGAATTACATCCTGGACCACGAGGTATCCGTCCGTCTGGAACTTGCCAATCTGATCTTGTGTCAGCATGGGTGCAACCTCACAACAGCAGCGCGATGATGCCCGGCCAGATCAGAAGAACGGAAAGCGCCAGCAGCTGGATCCCGATGAATGGCAGGAAGCCGCGGAAGATATCCGTCAGGCTGATATGCGGCGGGGCCACGGATTTCAGGTAGAACGCCGCCGGGCCGAACGGGGGCGACAGGAAGCTGACCTGCATGTTCATACAGAACACGACGCCAAACCAGATCGCGACATGGCTGGGCTGCAACCGGCCGATGAGTCCGATTTCCTCGATGGGAAGGCGCAGAACGATCGGTAGAAAGACCGGAATGATCAAAAGCACGATGCCGACCCAATCCATGAACGCGCCCATGAACAGCAGGATCAGCATCATCACCAGAATGACCAGCATGGTCGGCAGGTCCTGCCCGACGATCAGGTCGGCCACGTATTGAGGTCCGCCGGCAATGGTGTAGGCACCCGCCAGCGCGGCGGCCCCGATGGTGACCCAGATGATGGTGCCTGTTGATTTCAGTGTCCGCATCAAGCTGTCCCAAACCAGCTCGAACGATCCTTCGCCCCGTAGGATGGCGATGATCAGAACGGCGAAGGCGCCCATGCCTGCTGCCTCGGTGATGCCTGTGATCCCGCCATAGATCGAGCCGAGAACGACGCCGATGACGACCAGCGGCGCGACGAGGCCTTTACCCATTTCCCACCCGATTTTGGCGCGCTCTCTGCCAAAGACGAAGAAGATCAGCAGAAGGGCGACGATCGTAATACCGGCAAACCAGGGCAGGTAGTCAGCTGTCCCCAATCGCGCGGGCTCGCCCTGGCTGGCAGCGTTCGAGCCGGAAAGCTCGAAAAACGCGGCCCGGATAAACAGAACGGTGGAAAATCCGGCGACGACGATACTCATGAAGGCGGCAAACAGTTTGCGCTTTTCAGCCGGTTCGGGGTCGTTCGGATCCGGTTCCGGAAGCGGCGCGTGGTGAGGATTCAACTGCGTGCGGATGATGATGTACAGGATGATCATCGAGGCCAGCATGAAGCCCGGGATGAAGGACGCGGTAAACAGCGACTTGATCGAGGTTTCGGTGATCAGCCCATAGATGATCAGAACGATCGAGGGCGGGATCATGGTCCCCAACGATCCCGAGGCGCAGATGACGCCGATGGCGAGGTTCTGATCGTAGCCGAGGCGCAGCATCTGGGGCAGGGCGATCAGACCCAGCAGGACCACCTCACCGCCGATGATGCCGGACATGGCTGCCATGATCACCGCCATGATCGAGGTCACGATCGCGATGCCGCCACGTGTTCTGGACAGCCAGACATTCAGCGACGAATACATGTCGCGCGCGATCCCGGATCGCTCCAGCAGCGATGCCATGAAGATGAACAATGGCACGGATATGAGCACGTAGTCCGTTAAGAGCCCATATATCTTCTGCGCCAGAATATATAGCGGCCCAGTCCCCGGGCGTCCGGTCAGAATGCCATCGCCGAATGAAAACGGGTTCAAAAGAAGTGTTGGCTCGAACTTCAGAACAAGAACCAGAACCGCAAGCGAGGCCGAGGCCAGACCCAGGGGCATCCCGATCGCCAGAAGCACGATCAGGGCGACCATCAGGATGAGTGAGATCGTTCCAATATCCATCAGTCTTGTCCCACCGCTCGTTTGATCATTTCAATTTCGTCTTCGTCCGGTTCATCCGTGTGGATTTCCGGTTCTTTGTTCCAATCCGCGATCAGGTTCAGAACGGCCTGCATGGCGACCAGGGTGATCACGATCAGGACCATGGGCTGCAACGTCGCCGGGATCGGCGGGTTGAAGGCCGAGCCATAAAGCTCCCATTTGTAGAGTTTGTTGACGAAAACCTGCTGATAGCTGCCGTAGACCAGAAAGAACGCGAACATCACGATCAGGATGGTCGAGATCGTGTCGAACACCCGCTGCAACCAGCGAGGAACCGCATCATACAGCAGAAAGATCCGGATATGGCTGCGTTGCTGCATGGCATAGTAGCCGGACATCAGGAACACGAAGCTGGCGAACCACAGTGTCATCTCGTTGGCCCATTCGGTCGGCTTTTCGAGGATGTAGCGCATGAAGACTTCGTACAGCATCACCACCGTCATGATGGCGATCATCATCATCGTGACCCGGCCGATGAAAAGGGCGAAGCGGTCCATCGCAGTCGTGCCCTCGTATTCCATCGCGGCCGGCTGGACGGTCTTGGTTCCGATCACCGCAAGGATCGGCAGCAGTATCAGCGCGCCGATATCGACAATGTCGACAAATCCGCCGAAAACCCCGGTCATTTCGGGCGTCACGTCGCTGCGCAGATAGATTTCCGTTACCTGGCTTTTCAGAGATTCGGATGTGTAGGGCAGCCAGTCCAACAGGAAGGCCGGCAGATGCCAGACGAGCCAACTGGCCGTTGCGACGAAGGCGAGCGGGATGAGCCACTCCAGTATTCCGCCTGAGTTTTTTTGCATCACGTAGCCCTCGTCCTTATCCGTCGATCCGGTGGTGATCGATAAATTCCAGGTCCGGCTCGACACCCAGTCCGGGGCCGGTCGGGATCGTCACGCGGCCTTTGTTGGCCTTGACTTGTTTCTGTATCTCCAGCGGAACGGTCAGCAGATCGTCGCGGAACTTGTTGTCCGTGGTGTCGAATTCCAACATCGGTTCCCACGGGTGCAGCCCGCCCGGCATTACCGGCATTGCCGCGAGCAGATGCAGGTTGGTGGCCACAGCAACCGCACTTCCCCAGACGTGATTGACGACCGGGGTGAAGTGTGCGTGGCACAGCGCAAGTACCCGCAGATACTCCGAGATTCCGCCCAACGCGCACACTTCGGGCTGAGCGATATCGACACTGCGGTTTTCGAGAAGCGCGCGCCATGCCCAGCGATTGAACACAGCCTCGCCCCCCGAGATATTGACCTTCAGTCCAGCGCGCAGTTCGCGATAGCCATCAAGATCCTCAGGGGCCACCGGCTCTTCAAACCAATAGACGTCAAGCTCTTCCAAGGCACGGCCCACATAAAACGCGTCCGAGGTCGTGTAGGCATGATTTGCGTCGACCATGAAGGGGAAGTCGTCTCCAACCCCGCGACGCACCGCCTCGCACAGCTGTACGTCTGGTTTGGGTCCGAAACCGGTCTTCATCTTGGTGGCGACAAACCCCATGTCCCTGATCGTTGCGGCTTCGTCCTTGAACCGGGCGGCAAGGTCGGCGGTCGGCTCATCCCGCAGCATCATCCCGTAGCCGTAGCAGGAAACGCTTGACCGATGCGCGCCGCCGATGAGTTTGTGCAGCGGCAAACCGGCCACCTTGCCGACGATGTCCCACAGAGCGATGTCCACGCCGGACAGCGCCTGTATCGGCATTCCGCCTTGTCCATGATCTCGCAGAAGGTTGTACACCTTGTGCCAGATCACGTCCTTGTCCAAAGGGTCCAGCCCCAGAACCATCGGCTGAATGACCTGTTCAACGATGGATTTGTTGGCTCTTGCTACGTTGCCGGGGCCAAAACACTCTCCCCAGCCGGTCACGCCTTCGTCGGTTTGAACCTCGACCAGATGGGTTGTGCGCTTGTCATAATACTGCTGCGAATACCCCAGGACTTCGGGCATCTTGTACTGCAGTACATGGCTGGTGATCTTGGTGATTTTCATGAAATGCAGGGTCCCGGGCACATTCGGAGAGGCCGTCAGCACGGCCTTTCCGATTGTCGTTGAATGGCCGAAGCCCGATTATTGCATTGCGCCCAGATCGCGCAGGAAGTTGATGTGGCTTTCCAACAGCGCCTTGGCCTCTGGGGTCGTGGCGAACTCGGTCCACCCGACCTGAACGGCTGCGCGGTAGGCGGCCAGATCTTCCGGCGACCATTCATACAGCTGAACGCCTTTGGCCTTCAGGTCCTTGGCGGTCTGAGCGTTCTGCACTTCGTTGATCGTCGCATTGTGCAGCGCCAGGCTGTCCATTGCGACTTCCATGATCTTTTTGTGATGTGCAGGCATCGCGTCCCAAACGTCCTTGCGGCAGGCCAGGTGGTCTGCGGGCATCGAGTGGAAGCCGGGATAGTTCGTGTGACCGGCGATTTCGTACAGTCCCAGACCCACGTTGTTGGTCAGGTTCGCAGCATCCGCGCCGTCGATGATGCCGGTTTCCAGAGCGGTGAAGATTTCGTTGAAGTCCATCACGATCGGCGATGCGCCCAGCTCGGCAAAGACCTTGGTGGCCAGGCCCGGGGGCGAACGGAATTTCCAGTCTTTGAAGTCATCGACCTTGGCGATCGGCTTGGTCGAGGCCAGAGATTCCGGCCCCGGGATCCACCAGCCAATGAATTCCATGTCGTAGCCGTTGTACAGGTCATTGACGGCATCTCTGCCGCCACCGTGCAGCAGCCATGCCATTTGCTGATAGGGGTTTTGGTAACCGCCCAGCAGATCGCCCGCGAACTGGAAGGCCGGGTTCTTACCGGTCTGATAGCCGCCGCCGGTCATGTCGCAGTCGAGGATGCCTGTCGCCGCGGCATCGAAGGTTTCGACCGATTTGACCACCGAGGACGAGTAGAACATCTCGACTTCGATCTCGCCGTTCGACATTTCCTGGATGTCTTCGACGTATTTTGCCGCCATCTGCCCGGACAGCGTCTCGGGCGAGAAATGGGTTTGAATTCTGAGCTTGGTCGTTTCAGCCACCGCGAAACCGGCCGCCATCGTCGTTGCTACGGCCGCAACAGCCGCTGTCTTGACTATTTTCATATTGTCCTCCCAGACGTTGAGCAGTGCGCCGGGTAGGAGATCTTGCCGCCTCCCTTGTCGACACGCTGCTAGACGTTAAGCGGTCGAATCGAATGCAACAAGTAAAATATGAAATTTTCAAGAATTTCGAGATTCTTGCAATAAATCGAAAATACGACTAGGACAATAAGTGGCCAGACCTGAAAGGTGCAAACCGGAATGAGTGAAGAAGTAGATATTTATCAGCACCTTAAAATGCGTCTGATCTCGAACGGATTCGAGCATGGTGCCAAGGTTCGGGCCGAAGAGTTGCGCAAGGACTATGGGTGCTCGGCCAGCACGGTTCGCGAAGTTCTTTTTCGTTTGTCATCGGTGGGTTTGGTGGACTTTCAGGAGCAGAAGGGCTTTCGCGTCCCGAAGCGTTCACCGCAAAAACTGATCGAGCTGACCCACATCCGCGTTTTGCTGGAGGGAGAAGGCACCGCAATGTCGATCCGCAACGGCGGGGTGGATTGGGAAGCCAGACTGACCGCGGCGCATCACAAGCTGAGCCATATCGAAAAGCGCATTCATGCCACCGACGACCCCAGCGAGCTGATCGAGATCTGGTTTGCCTCGGAAAAGGAATTCCATCAAACGCTGATCTCGGCCTGCGGATCGGAAACGTTGAAGCAGATGCACGGCCGAATTTACGCGCAATTCCGGCAGCAGCTGATGGTGGCGGACCGGCGGTTCGAGTTCATCTCCGAGAACATCCGGCATCACGCCGACATCCTCGAGGCCGCATTGTCCGGCGATGAGCAACTGACCAAGCAGAAGATTCATGACCACCTCAAGCGCCACCTTACAGGCAAGACGATGGGCGACTAAGCGCGGAAGTCATCCTCAAGATAAACGCGGATGATGTCTTCAAAGCTCGACTCTGCGCGGAAGCCCAGCTCAAGCGCGCGGTCGGTTTGAAAGTCGCGTGGCCAGCCTTTGACAATGCGCTCTATGTCGGGGTCGGGAACATGCTTGATCAGGTTGACCGCGTCTTGACCGGCGACAGTGCGCAAAGCTTCGATCTGTTCGGCGACCGTACAACTGATGCCGGGCATGTTCAGGGCGCGCCGGTCGTTCAGCAGCGTCGCATCAAGATCGGCCGCGTGGGTCAGAAATCTTGCCGCTGCCCGAGGGCTGGCGTGCCAGTGGCGAACGGTGTCGTGGACCGGCAGAACCGCCTCGAGCCCGTTCAGGGGCTCCCGTATGATACCCGAAAAGAAGGAGGACGCGGCGGCATTTGCCTTGCCGGGCCGCACGCACAGCGTCGGCAGCCGCAGGGAGATGCCGTCGATGTATCCTTTTCGACTGAAGTCGGAAATCATCAACTCGGACGCAGCCTTCTGCGCCCCGTAGCTGGTCAGAGGGGCGCACAGGAATTCATCGTCGATCCTTGCGGGGAAAGGGGCGCCAAAGACGGCTATGGACGAAGCGAAGACCAGCCGCGGGCGGTAGGCGCCGCTGGTGGCGTTATGCTCGTCCCTCAATGCGTTCAGCAGTGCCCAAGTCGTCATCAGGTTGACGTCCCAACCAAGGTCAAAGTCAGCTTCTGCCTGACCCGAGACAATCGCGGCCAGATGAAAGATCACGTCAGGGCGCTGAGCGGCCAAAAGCTTGGCCGAGTTCGGGGCCGCGATGTCGCCAACGATTTTTTCTCCCGGTGCACCGTCGGCCGGAAATGAAAGGTCGAACAATGATACACGGGCGTCCGGGCCAAAGGTCTGCTCGGCCGAAATGTGATGCGCCAGCTTCTGACCGAGCATTCCACCGCCGCCGATGATGAGAATATGCGTCACGACATGCCATTCCGTTTTCTGAGTTCGAGGTAGAGCGCAGAATGATCCAGCTCGGCCCCATCCATTTCGTTTATCAGGTATTCGAACCGGTCGCGTACGGCTTGCGTATTCGGCAGTGCCAGGCCGAGACCGCGCGCCTCAGCCAGGGTGTTGTCCAGATCCTTCAGTTGAAACTTTGAGAGCCCGCCGGGAACGAAGTCCCGGTTGGACATGCGCTCCCCGTGCTGTTGCAGGATCACGCTGTCGGCAAACCCACCGCGCAGCGCGGCGCGCAAAGCAGCCGGGTCTGCGCCACCTTGTTCGGCCAGCAGGGTAGCCTCGGCAACGGCGGAAATCGTGACGGCAACGATTGTCTGATTGGCCAGTTTGCACAACTGTCCGGCGCCGCTGGGGCCGACATGCACGGGGCGCCCCATGGCGGACAGGATTGGCAGTACCTCCTGCATGACCTTCTCGTCGCCGCCCACCATGATCGCCAGCGAGCCCGCCTCGGCCCCCTTGGTGCCACCGGAGACCGGGGCATCCAGATGCCGCAGGCCGAGGGTTTCGAGTTGGGCCGACTGCGCGCGGGCATGTTCAGGCTTGGCGCTGGACATGTCGATCCAGACGGCACCAGGTTTCAGCTGGTCGTAAAAGGAAGGGGCTTCCAGCAGCGCGCCGGTTGCGTATCCGTCGGCCAGCATGGTCACGATCACATCGGCTTGGGCAACCGCGTGGGCCGGGGTGTCCGCAACCGTGGCACCTTGGTCCGCCAATGGTCGTGCCTTTTCGGCGCTGCGGTTCCAAACGGTCAGGGGAAAGCCTGCCGCAAGCAGGTTTCGTGCCATCGGCGCCCCCATTAGGCCGGTGCCCAAAAGGGTCACTTTGCGCTTTTCGCTCATACTTGCTTATCCTCCTTCGGGCCGCACCACGCATGGTTATAGCCAAACCAAAATCTCTGTCATACGCTAACGGCATCAAGTTCCTGCGCCAAAGCCTGTCGCGTGTCCATGCAGAATTTTTTGGTGCTGCCCGGTCGCACTCGGGCCCGGGGTCGTGGTGTTTGATCGCAAGTAGTGAAAGGTAAATTTTACATATGTCAGAAAGACTTGTGGGGAAGCGCGTCCTTGTGACGGCCGCCGGACAGGGTATCGGTCGTGCCAGCGCAATCGCAATGGCGCGCGAAGGGGCGCAGGTGTTTGCGACGGATATCAACCTCGAAAACCTTTCTTCGATTCGGTCCGAGAATCTCGAAAATATCGAAATTTTCGAGATGAACGTCACCGATGACGCCAGCGTCGCTCAGGGGGTTGAGCGGGCAAATCCGGACGTGTTGTTCAACTGTGCGGGCTTCGTGCATCACGGGACCATCCTGGACGCCACCGATGAGGAGTGGGATTTTGCGATGGACCTCAACGTGCGGTCCATGATGCGCACAACGAAGGCTGTGCTGCCGGGGATGGTCGAACGGGGCGGTGGCTCGATCATCAACATGTCTTCCGCTCTGGGGTCGATCATCGGCGCGCCCAACCGCTTTGTCTATGGCGTGACCAAAGCTGCGGTTGTGGGGCTGACGAAATCGGTTGCGGTTGATTTCATCACAAAGGGCATTCGCTGCAACTGCATCTGCCCCGGAACGGTCGACAGCCCCAGTTGGCGCGATCGGGTCGAGGCCTTGGCCCAAGAGCTGGGCAGCAGGGAAGAGGCCATGGCGCAGTTCGTGGCTCGCCAACCCATGGGCCGCGTCGCCAAGGCGGAAGAAATAGCGGCACTGGTCGTCTACCTGGCAAGCGATGAGAGTGCTTTCACCACAGGACATACACACATAATCGATGGGGGGTGGTCAGGCCAATGACGAAGATAACAAAGGACGATCTGCGGTCGCGGAAATGGTTCATGAACTCGGAGAACCTCGAGATGACCGCGCTGTATCTGGAACGGTATCTCAACTACGGCCTGACCCGCGCCGAGCTTCAATCCGGCAAGCCAATCATCGGCATTGCGCAAACGGGCAGCGATCTCAGCCCGTGCAACCGCCACCACCTGGAATTGTCCAAACGTGTGCGCGACGGGATCATCGCGGCCGGTGGCACGTGCATCGAAATTCCGGTGCACCCGATTCAGGAAACGGGTAAGCGGCCGACTGCCTCGCTGGATCGCAATCTGGCCTATCTTTCGCTGGTCGAGAGCTTGTTTGGTTACCCGATCGACGGCGTGGTGCTGAACATCGGTTGCGACAAGACCACGCCGGCGCTGTTGATGGCGGCCGCCACCGTCAATATCCCCGCAATCGCTCTGTCGGTCGGCCCGATGCTGAACGGCTGGTGGAAGGGTGAACGCGCTGGGTCGGGAACCGTGATCTGGAAGGCTCGGGAAGACCTTGCTGCCGGTGAGATCGACACTGATGAGTTCATGGAAATCGCGGCGGCTTCGGCGCCTTCTGTTGGCTATTGCAACACGATGGGAACGGCGACCACGATGAATTCCCTGGCCGAAGCCTTGGGAATGCAACTGCCCGGGTCCGCCGCGATACCGGCCCCGTACCGGGAACGCGGACAGATCAGCTATGAAACCGGAATGCGCATCGTCGAGATGGTGTGGGAGGATCTGCGCCCAAGCGATGTCATGACGCGGGCGGCATTTGAAAATGCGATCGTCATCAACTCGGCGATAGGTGGATCGACGAACGCGCCGATCCATTTGAATGCGATCGCCCGGCATCTTGGCGTTCCACTCAACAACGATGACTGGCAAAGCCTGGGTCACGACGTACCGCTGCTGGTAAACATGCAGCCGGCCGGGAAATACCTTGGAGAAGACTACCAGCGCGCCGGCGGTGTCCCTGCCGTGGTCGGTGAGTTGATTGATGCCGGATTGCTGCCCAACCCCGATGCGCTGACGGTCAACGGCCAGTCGATGGGCGAGAACTGCGGGACACGCCGGTCGCTGAACGACGACGTGATCAAGCCGGTGAGAAATCCGGTCAAGCATCAGGCCGGGTTCATCAACCTCTCGGGCAACCTGTTCGAAAGCGCGATAATGAAGACATCGGTGATCTCGTCCGCTTTCCGCGAGGCCTACCTGTCGAACCCGGATGACCCCAATGCTTTCGAGGGCCGGGCGGTCGTTTTTGACGGGCCTGAGGACTTTCATCACCGCATCGATGATCCGGCAGAAAACATCGACGCAGACTGTATCCTGATCATGCGCGGTGCGGGGCCCAAAGGTTACCCGGGCGCGGCCGAGGTGGTGAACATGCGGCCGCCCTCATACCTGTTGAAACAAGGGATCGAAGCTCTGCCCTGCATCGGTGATGGGCGCCAGTCCGGCACGTCCGGAAGCCCGTCGATCCTGAACGCCTCGCCCGAGGCGGCCGAAGGCGGCGGGCTGGCGCTGGTGCGAAATGGCGACCGGTTGCGCATCGATCTGGGCAAAGGGACGGCGGATATGCTTGTTCCGCTGGAGGAGCTGCATGAACGCGCCCGCGAACTGGAAGCTGCAGGTGGCTATTCGGTCCCGTCCGACCAGTCACCCTGGCAGGAGATCTTCCGCGAGAAGGTCGATCGTCTGGATCGCGGCATGACGCTGAAGGGCGCCGACAAATTCAAGGACATCGCGCGGCAATTCCTGCCGCGGGACAATCACTAAAAGGAACCGAAATGAAACTTGTTCGCTACGGAGCCGCAGGGTCGGAAAAGCCCGCGTTGGTCGACTCTGCGGGTCAATTGCGGGATTTGTCCGCCCATGTCACCGATATCACCGGTGAAACGCTGGGCGACGCCGAGCTGGACAGGCTGCGCGCAATTGATCCCGAAAGCCTGCCGATTGTTGAAGGGGATCCGCGGATCGGAGCTTGCGTGGGCAAGATCGGAAAATTTCTGTGCATCGGACTGAACTACTCGGACCATGCTGCCGAAACGGGCGCGGATATTCCCAAGCATCCGATCCTGTTCTTCAAGGCAAATTCCGCCATCGTGGGGCCTTATGATGACGTTGTGATGCCGCGCGGGTCCACCCATACCGATTGGGAATGCGAGTTGGGTGTCGTGATCGGAAAAACGGCTAAATACGTCTCCAAGGCTGATGCTTTGGACTATGTCGCCGGCTATTGCATCGTCAATGACGTGTCCGAGCGGCATTTCCAGACGCAACTGACCGGACAATGGACCAAGGGCAAGTCCTGCGACACGTTCGGTCCGACCGGCCCGTGGCTGGTCACCCGCGATGAGGTTCCCGATCCTCAGGCGCTGGGCATGTCCCTGGATGTGAACGGTCAGCGGATGCAGACCGGGAACACGGCCACCATGATCTTTACCGTTGCCGAGATCATCGAGCATCTGAGCCAGTTGTTCACCCTTCATCCCGGTGACGTGATTTCGACCGGCACACCGCCCGGGGTCGGCATGGGGATCAAGCCCGATCCGGTCTATTTGAAGAAGGGCGACGTGATGGAACTGAGGATCGACGGGCTGGGCACACAGCGGCAGAAGGTCAGTCAGGATGACTGAGCTGTTGCAGATCGGCGGGATTACCGACCGGATGAAAGATCGGCTGTCCGCCGCATTTGATATTCGCCAGTTGGACGATTTTGATGCCCCGCGCACCACGCATGTGGTCACGAACGGACATGACGGCGTGCCGCCCGACCTGATGGCCCAACTGACAAACCTGAAGATGATCAGCGTCTATGGGGTTGGATATGATGCGGTCGATGCAACGGCTGCTGCAGCCCGCGGAGTTGTCGTAACGCACACCCCGAATGTGCTCAACAACGAGGTCGCAACCACCGCCGTTCTGCTGATGCTGGCCTGCTACCGAGAGCTTGTGCGCGACCATGAATACGTCCGGTCGGGGCGATGGGAAACAGAAGGCAATGCCCCTTTGACCCGATCAGCCGACAATCAAAAGGTTGGAATTCTGGGGCTTGGCCGCATCGGCCAGGCGATTGCCGACAAACTGGCACCGTGGTCGCCCGAAATCTCTTATCACACCCGCAGTCCCAAGGATGTGCCATACCGATATTTCGACAATCTGGTCGACATGGCCAAACACGTGGATGTGCTGATTTGCATAACACCGGGCGGGCCGTCGACCAACAAGCTGGTCAACGCCGAAGTGATGCGGGCGTTGGGGGCCGGGGGCACGCTGATCAATGTCAGCCGCGGGTCCGTTGTTGAAGAGGCGGCTTTGATTGACGCGCTGCAAAGCGGTACGCTTGGCTGGGCAGGGCTGGATGTTTTCGAAGATGAACCTCGCGTTCCACAAGCGTTGCGCGAGTTGCCAAACGTGGTTCTGTTGCCGCATGCGGGCAGTGCTACTGTCGAAACGCGTGCCGCGATGGGCGACCTGACGGTCGACAATCTGTTGCAACATCTCAAGGACGGATCGGTTCTGACTGCCGTGCCGGAATGCAAAGGTCTGTGAATTGACCGCTTGGGCGCTCAGAACCCGTTGACCCGCTCGATCAGCCAATAGAGCGATATGCACCCGATGGCATAGCCTGTTACGGGGGGGGCCAAGCGGGTCACCCAACCGGCGTTTCGTGGCGCGATAAGGCGCCACATCGCAATCAGAAGCGCGAGCACTGCGATAAAGGCAAGCTGACCGGCCTCGACGCCGATGTTGAAAGCCAGCAGCGCTGCAGGGATCTCTTGCGAAGGCAGGCCGATTTCAGCCAGAGCACCGGCAAAGCCAAGCCCATGCAGCAGGCCGAAACTGAAGCAGACGATCCACGGGTATTGCTCGGATAACCGCAGCTCGCCCTCTTTGTGCCTCAGGATTTCCAGAGCAAGGAATACGATGGACAAGGCAATAACGGCTTCGACGGGGCCGGCGGGCACGTTGAGAAACCCAAGCGTCGCCATCGCCAGCGTCAGCGAATGCGCGACTGTGAACGCGGTTATCGCACTGACCAACCGCCATGGGTTCCGCACCAGAACAAAAAGCGCAAAAACGAACAACAGGTGGTCCCAGCCGCCCAAAATGTGTTCGAACCCAAGCAGGAAGTAGCTGCCAAAAACCGACCAGATCGTAGGCTCCGCCGGAACCATCAATTCGGCCTCATCAGGCGTAAATCTGAGCGTCACGGGTTCAGTGTTCAGCGGTCGAACGCGCAGCAAGACATCGTTCTGCTGGCGCTCCAACCCGTCTATGGCCACAACATGGCCCGCGATTTCGGCATCACATTCTGCAATCCAAGAAGACACCCAAGCCTGGTTTTCCGCTGTTGGCTCCGGGCCATTTGCCGGCGCGCAATGGTCGGGCAGAACCGCATCGATCTCCATGGGTTGTCCGTTCACGTCGGGAATACGCCAAAGGATTCTCCAGGTGCCCGGCGCCAGTTCGTTCAGGTCCAGATAGCCGGGGTCAAGCGCGTGTGCTCGGCTGGATTGTGGAACCATGCCCAGCCAGAAAGCCAGCAGAACAAAGAAGACCGTCTTCACGAGCCGCCCTCTGCGGATTCGGGTGTCTCGACCCGGTACCGGGCGGCGAGGCTTTCGTATTGAGCCTGCGCCAAGTCCTGAGCCGTCGCCCTGCGCCAATCGTTCAGAACGGAGTCGTAGATCTCCGCGAGCGGTGGGAGGTAGCCGGGCTTTGCCTCGGTCACGCGGACAAGGTGCTGTCCGTATCCCGAGTTGATCGGGCCGATCCAGATCATCGGCTCGCTCCCGTCAAGCAGAGACGCGAACCCGCGCCCAAAGGTTGTGTCGATTGCGCCCGCGGCTGTCAGTGGCATCGACCGCGCCAGCAAGGACGAAACACCAACGCTGGACCAATCCGCGCCACCGTTCAAAGCTTGCAGGGTGTCATCGACAACGTCCGGGTCAGGGGCATCCCCAAGATAGACCTGATCAAACGCGATCAGGGTAGGAGTCGTGAAGCGGTCTGCGTTCTGGGCCAGATGCTCTTGCAGAACAGCGTCTTCTGGGGCAACCGAGGACGCAATTGCGGTGGTCAGAAACTCCATTTTTCGGGCAAGGCGGGCCCGGATCACCTGATCACCACGGTCCAAGCCCAGCTTTCGGGCCTCGCGCACAAGAATTTCTTCGCGGATCCTGGAATCGATCAGGGCCTGCAACTCGGCGTCGGTGGGTTGACGTTTCCAGCTGGCCTCGAACCGTGTTTTCAAAAGCGCGATGTCGTCGCCGTCAATTGTGATCGTTTCGGTCTCTACCGGGGGCTCGGCCTCGTCGGATACAAGATAGAACCAGCCGAAAATGGCCAGCCCGATCAGAATGAAGTGGAACAGCGGTTCATTGAAAAAGCGCATGAAAGATCTGACCTGCTGGCAATTCGATACCCGATCGTTGATCCCAACGGCCCGTCATGTCAAATCGCCGATTTCAACTTGGGGTGAAGATGTTGCTGCAACGACCCCGGCCCAAGGGCGCGATCCCGCGCCCCCGGTTTCGGTCTTGGTTCATTCGCTGGCAGGCGTGTACCAGATCGGTGACGAATACGCCCGTTCCTGATGGATCAACTGGGCCTCGGCCGGCAGATCGATTCCAAAACGAAGCTTGTCGTACAGCACCCAGCGCGGGGTCGGGATTTCCAGAACCCGCACGTAGTAGAATGCCCGCGCGTCGGGATCGAAGTCGGGATCCGTCCAAACGGTCACCAATTCCGAAGCGCCGATCGAGTTGCTCCAGCTGGCGGTGTCCAGATCTACGGTATTGCCGACTTCGGGAAGGTTGCCATTGGCATCCAGCGCACGATCGTCGGACCAGGCTACGTTATAGACCTTTTCCTGAAGCGCGCCGTCGGCATCCAACCAGCCCTTGACGACCTGAACTCGATCAAGGTTTGCACCGACGGGGTCGCGCAGCGCGCCGATCAGGAAAGTCGGTGCGCCTTCACCCTCGGGCGGACGCAGGTCACCGCCCATCGGCACGCCTTTGGTGTATCCCACATCGGCCACCAGACGCGTCAGCAGGTCGGACTCATCGAAATCCCATCCGCCGAAGAAGCGAAGCCCGATGCGAGGCCCGGTCGTGGCGTATGTCTCGCGTCGCTTGAACGCGTCGAAAACGGCCGAGCGCGTATTCTCGGACGCCCAGACTGCGGTGTAGCCCGATGCGACCAGCGTATGCCCCTCAAAGGCGCCCAGATCGCTTTCGACAAAGGGGTGCAAAACGCGCGTGGCCGACGGCTCGGCACTTACGGATTTGCCGAAATAGTTGTCTTCCTCGGCCGTGGCCAGCGACGTATGGCTGTCCGTCGCGCCGCCCATCCCGAACTTGTAGGGGTTCACGCCGAATTTCTCTTCAAGCATCAGCCCGCGCTTCAGCGCCTCACGCGCATATTCGCCGGCCAGCATGTCATCGGTTTTCAGCTCGGAGATATCGAGGTTCCCGACATCCCAGTTTTCATAGTCGGCAAATGGGTCGTCAGGGCTGAGATAGGGATGGGCTTCGCCGTCACCCTTGATCTGGGTGACCTCGTAATGCGGCTCCCACTTGGCGCGGTTCTGTACGTATTCCTCATCCACCTTGCCGCCGTGATAGGTGTCTTCGGTCGGGAACATCCAGCCGTTCGACAGATTGCCGTTATGCGCGAAGGCAACGGCACGGCCTCCGGTCTTGGCTTGGTACTCCTCGAGCCACGCATAGAGTGCCTTCGGATCCGTATTCCCATAGGGCGGCTGCGTGACCGGCGGCACCATCTGCAGCGCACGGATCGGGCCATCGCGCAGCATGACGTTTCGATGCAGGTTGAATCCCTTGGGCACCGAGGTCCACTCGAAACCGATGAACGCTGTGAAATTGCCCGGGTCGTTGTGCCGTTCTGCGGCCATCACGATATGTTCCCAAGTAAACGCAAAAGCGTCCGCTCCGGGGCTGTATGATTCAAGCAGGTCTTCCGGCAGGGTCATCTGCGAGAAATTGGAAATGATGTCGAACGCCGCTTTGGCAGCTTCGTCCCCGCCCGCAGAGTATCCTTCGTACCATTCCAGACCCTTGGGATGTGCCAAGACCCCTGGATTTCCAGCCTGCAGGTCCGGGGCAAACCCCATCAGGTCCGTGTGATCCGTAAGAACCATCCAATCCAGTGGGCGCGCAAGCCGAACCGGCTGTCCGGTCGACGAGATGACCTGTTGGCCTTTGGCAAATCGCCAGGCGTCATCCGGCAGCAGCGTATTCCCGAACGTTCCGGCGTCCAGTGACAACCCTGTGTGCAGGTGCGTGTCCCCCCAAAGAGGGCGCTCCGGGAATGTCCGGTTGGCATAGGGCGAGAACGGACGCTCGGCAAAGGTTCCCTCTGCAGCTTCCTTGGTCGGCACAGCGTCGGCGAGAACGCCTGCCGGGCCGAGTGTCAGCAGCATTGAACAGACGTAGAGTCGCAGCATGAGAACCTCCCAATTCAACAGCTTCGAATTCAAAGAAACGGTTTTATGTCATAACATTCTGATATGACGATAGCATGCGAGTGGGGCCGACTGTCAATTCTGCCGGGTTCAGGAAGTCAGAAAGCCTTGTACTCACGAAAGGGCGGGAGCCTTCGCTGCCGGTCCTTAAAAGTACAATCCGAAGATTGCCGTGACTAAGGTGCGTCCGAGATTATGCGCGGTTTGGCCAGGCGGCTTTCCAGAAGATCTCCCGTCTCTTCGGCGATCGGGTAGGCCACAAACGCCAGCGCCGCGTTGATTTGCTTCAATAGGCGCAGCGTCTCCTGGTGGATATTGGTCGTCTCGATACTGGCCGGACCCCGACTTTGCAGGCGCTTCAGGTGGCGCTCCTGCAGGTATTGCTCTTCAATCCGGATCCGATCCTTTTCGGCCACCAATTGGCAAGCCGCCTCAGCGTCGCCGGTGGTCAGAATGCTCAGAGCCAACTGGCCGTTCGTTGTGATCTGATCGTGGAATTGTTCGATGTCGGTCAGACCTTCCTTTGAAAAGGTTATGCCCTCGTCAGCCATTTTTTTCGCCAGCGCCACAAGGTTGACCGCGATCCGGTCGGCGGCCTCTTCAAGGTTGTTGGCCATCGACACCAGCTCGAGTGTCTTTTTCTCCTGCTGAGGTGTCAGATCGCCTTCCCGCAGACGCGAGACGTAGATTTTGATGTCAAAATGCATGCGGTCGACATCGTTCTCCCGCAATTCGATGGTGCGGGCCAGTTCGGGGTCCCAGTTCCGGAACAGATGAATGGTTGGCACCAGCATCGCCTGAACCGTTTCAGCCATGCGCAGCAGTTCGCGCTGTGCGCAGGCCAGCGCCAGAGGCACGTGGTCCAGTGCGCTGGGGTCCAATGCGGTCACGTTGTCGGCGGTGATGCTGGAATGGCGGGGAACGAACGCGTCTGCCAACCGGATCAGCAGGTTGGTGAACGGCAGCGCAACGACCAGAAGGGCGACATTCATCGCAATGTGCAGCATCACCACCTGTTGACCGGGCGCTGTGCCGAACACGGATATGTTCAGTACGCCGGTCAGCAGCAGGGCCAGCGCCACCAAAGTGACACAGGCCCGAGCCACCAGGTTGGCAAGGACGATCAACTTGGCCGGGCGCTCCTGAGACCAGAGCAGGGCGAATGAGATCACAGCGCCACCGAGATTGGCACCGATGACCAGTGCGGCGGCCACCGTGCCGCCAACCAGTGCCGACGCCGCGAATGTGGCAAAGGTCAGCACAGCGGCAAGGCTGGAATGCATGAGCCACGCCAGAATTGCGCCGACCACATAGGCGCTGATCAAGTCACTTTGAAAATATGCGGCAATGCTTTGAACGATTGGGCTAGCCCCGATTGGCACTGTGGCTTCGCGGATCATTCCAAGCGACAACAGCACCAGGGCAAAACCGATGGTGATGCGCCCGATTTGTTTCGTCCGCCGTCGACCGGCTTTCAAAAACACCACGACGCCGACCAGCAATGCGAATGGCATCACCGCCTGGACGGGCAGGGTCAGCACCTTTGCCATCAGGGCGGATCCCACCTCTGCCCCCAGCAGCAGCGCAAGGGCCGAGGGTGGGGCCAGCATGCCCGATACCGCGAATCCGGCTCCGATCAATGCAACTGCAGTCGAGCTTTGCATAAGCATCGCTGCCATACCGCCACCCAATGCAGCGGAGATTCGGTTTTCAGACAGGATTTTCAGGCCGCGTTTCAACTCGGGCAGGAACGCTCGTTCCACTCCGGTCCGGATCAACCGGACAGACCACAAAAGCAGGGCGACGCCGGCCGCCAGATGGGTGGCCAGCACGATCATGCGTTCAATACCTTGTTTGCGCTGCGCCGTTGCATGGCCAACATTTTGCCTTCCACAATGGGGTGAGTCCGACGATTTTCATCACCAGTTTGAGGGTAATGCAACAAAATATTTGCAAAAATGAGGTAAACGCCACAGAAATTGAATGTCGTCTAGCCGGGGCAATAGGATGTCAAAGGCCAAAACACGTCAGAAACACAGCAAGAAAGGGCGGGATCGGCTGAAAAAGTCCGATCGTCGCCAACGTATCCTGCTTGAGCTCAAGCTGCGCCCGCACGTGCGCATCAGTGATCTGGCCCGCAGTTTCGACGTATCCACCGAGACCGTCCGCAGGGATTTTGACGCGCTGGCCGAAGACGGCCTGATTGCGCGTGCGCACGGTGGCGCGTCGGCGCCGGTGCAAGGGCATTATCTCAGCCTGGACGAGCGCAATGCGGCCCGGGTTGCCGAACGCGAGCGGATAGGAAACGCCGCCGCTGGCCTTGTGCGTGAAGGTGAGACGGTCATGATCGACTCGGGCTCGACAACCGCTCAACTGGCGCGCTCATTGGCATATCGCGACATACGTTGCACTGTCATCACGAATTCTATTCCGGTGGCCGTGACACTGGGCGGCAGCGCGGCCGAGGTGATTGTTTGCCCCGGTGCTTATCTTGCCGCCGAGGCTGCCGTCGTTGGTTGCGAAACGCTGGAGTTTCTGGGCCGGTTCAACGTCGATCGCTGCATGATCGGCGCGTCGGGATTGTCCGATGATGGCCCCAGCGAGCCGATCGGTGATATCGCCGCCGTCAAACGCGCGATGCTGGGCCGTTCTGCGGAACGCCATCTTCTGCTGGATGCCCAGAAGTTCAATCACAAGCAGTTGCACAAAGTGTGCGAACTGTCGGATTTGGATACGTTGATCGTCGACACGGTCCCGCCAAGCCAGTTGGCCGTGGCGCTGGGCGTGTCAGATGTCGAACTGTTGATCGCCGATCCTGCGCCCGAGCAGGCTTTGGCCTGAACCGTTGGGGTTCAGCCCGGGCCAGGACCAGCGGCGCAGAAGGCTAGGGGGCGCGACTGCGGTCTAAAACCTTGGCGCTGCCTTATCCCTAAGAAGCGTAGTCCGGCCGGGATCATCCCGACCGGATTGCGTGGGTATCAGGCCTCTTGCAGTAGCCGTTCGCTGATCTCCCACAGCTTTTCGGCTGATTCGTCGTCGCAGGCATGTGCGTTGACCCCGAAATATCGGGCCGTCGGGCTGTTGGGGTCGGTCGGGGCAGCAATGTCAGCGTCCTCGCAATACACTCCTGGTTTGCCAACCAGCATTGGCGAAGTCGCCGCCCAAACCGTTGTTGACGCGCCCTGTTCGGGCGTCTTGAAACCCTCCTTGGCCAATTCGGACGGTTCGCCATCCTCGTTCAGCCAACCCAGTGCGATCATCTCTTCCTTCGGCAGGTGCCGTTGCAACGGGGTGAAGATCCCACCGGGATGTACCGAAAACGCCAACCCGCCGGTCTCTGCCAAACGGCGGGACAGGGCGTTGGCAAACAACGCATTTGCGGTCTTTGCTTGGCCATAGGCCTGCCATTTGTCGTAGTCCGTCTTTTCGAACTGGATATCATCCCAATGCACGTCGCAAATCTTGTGTGCGGTTGAGGAAAGAGCAACGACCCGCGCGCCCGGCGTTTGCTGCAAAAGCGGCAGCAGCAACTTGGTCAGGGCAAAGTGGCCCATATGGCAGATACCGAATTGGGATTCCCAACCGGGTCCAACACGGGCCTCGGGGCACGCCATGATCCCGGCGTTGTTGATCAGCAGATCCAGGTTTTGCAGGTCGCTGGATACCGTCTCGGCAAACCGTCGGACTGATCCCAGATCTGCCAAGTCCATCGGCGTGGTTCTGATATTGCCATCCACGCTCGCAAGGCTCTCCCGCGCTTTGGCTTCCGACCGTACGGGAACGATCACCGCGGCCCCCTTGTCGGCAAGGGCGCGGACGGTTTCGAGGCCAATGCCGCTGTAGCCACCGGTTACGATTGCGGTCTTTCCGGTCAGGTCGATATCGGCCAACACTTCGGCCGCCGTGCTTTTTGCGTGAAATCCTGAATTTGTAGGAACTTGGTCGGGAACTGCCATCAGGTATCCTTGCGATTTCGGGGGCAACATCGCCCGGTTGCTTCATGGATGAACCTAACCTGTCCGCCTCGGGTGGGACACAGAGCTTCCTCCTCAACTCTTGCTCGATTCTCCGAAACCCAAGAGCAGAGGGTGCGGTTCAGGTCACGTGATCCCGGGTCAGTTCTCGGGGCGGAACGCCAAATTTCTTGGCGAACTCACGGCTGAATTGGGCCGGGCTTTCATACCCCACCGCGTGTGCAACGCTCGATACAGGCGTTCCTGTCTGCTGAAGCAGTTGGAAGGCCTCGGTCAGGCGCAGGTCTTTCTGGAACTGCAGCGGACTGTTGGCCGTGACCCGTTTGAAAGCGTCATAGAATACCGACGCGCTCATGCCCGAGATCGCGGCAAGGTCCGAGGCTTTGATCGTCGAGCGGTACTCTTTGCGGATATGCGCGATTGCCTTGGCAACCTGGTTGGCCTTGCTGTCCGCGCGGATGATACGGCGCAGCGCGCGCCCTTTGTCGCTGCGCAGAACCCGGAAATAAACTTCGCGGACGGCGGCGGCCCCCAGCGTTTGCTCTGCGATCGGATCCCTGCGCAAACGGAAAAGACGTGCAAATGAATCAATGACTTCCGCGTCAGCCTGACCGCTTTCCAAGGCCGGACCCGCATCGTCCAGCGAGGTGCCGCCCATGTCGGTGTAGACGCCCCGCAATACGCGCATGTCGATGCCGAGATACAGGGCGATGTAGGGGTTTCCGGGCGAGGCATCCACAAGGCCGGAGACCATCGGCAGAGCACTTCCCACGACAATGACGTCGCCTGCGTCATAGCGGACATGCTCGGTTCCGTATTGTACCGACTTGCTGCCCTGAAGCACCAGCCCGATCATGGGCTCAACGACCGAGCATGACGGGCGTTTGGATTGGCGCGTCTGGGCCAGAACCATGTCCCGCACACCACAGGGCCAGAAGCCGTCATCCAGCTGGGCCTCGGTAATCAGCGCCTTGGCGTCGTCAAGGAGTCTCTGCAGTTCCAATGGGATCTCTCCGGCCGGTCTACAAAGACTACAACCTGCATTTTTCCGCACAAGAGTTTCGGTCTGACATTCGGAGGATCAGGCAAGTCCGCCGGAGAAACAGCTGGCCGAATTTATAGAGGCGTGCGGTCGAACACCGTTTCTTATTCTTAGATTGGGGCCACCTGATCTGACCGGTCTCAGCACAGAGGTAACAGTGGTCGCAGCCTGATTGGTTCTGAGAGAACCCAGGCGAATTGTCCGAAGGGGCAGGCCGGCTGCTATTCCGCTGCGGAAATCTCCCATGGCGGACGATAGATGCAATCAGCCAGTGTTGCCCAGTTCAGGTCGTCATAAAAAGCCTGCTCGGCTTGCTTCAGCCGGTCTTTCAAAAGGCAGCTTGGAGTCAGAGTGCACGCACTGCCATCGGCCGAAAAACACTCAACGATTGGTTGCCCGGTCTCCAGAGTGCGCACCACGTCGCCCAAGCGGATGTCCGACGCCGGGCGAGACAAGACGGCCCCGCCGCCACCGCCCCGCCGCGTTTTGAGGTATCCGGCATTGGCCAGCGCTGAAATGACCTTGGCGAGATGGGCGCGTGACACCTTGAATTCATCCGCAAGTTCGCCGGTTGAAAACGGGCGGTCCGGGCTGCCAGCCAGCCGCATCAGAATGCGGAGACCATAGTCAGTGAATGAGGTGAGGCGCATGGTCGCGTTTTCCAATTGGTATTTTCTATGCGTATTAGCAAAACAGAATGCGCAAATCAAATTCCGATTCGAGATGCTCGGGTCGTGAACCTGAAAGCACGGACCATGACGAACTTCGATATGCACGAAGCTGATCTTGAGACAGGCGCCCTGATTGATCTCATCCTCACACGGTATCACGAAACACACCGGACCGAGCTTGAACAGCTTCAACACCTTGCTGAACGCGTGGCCTTGGTTCACCGAGACGATCCCCAAGCCCCCCGAGGGTTGGTCCGCGCGCTGGCCGAACTGGCGGCCGAAATGGAAACGCACATGGCAAAAGAAGAGATCGTCCTGTTCCCCGCCATGCGCACGGGCGGCATGGAAGGGATCGAAAACCCGATCCGGGTTATGCGCGCCGATCACGATGGCCACGCCGAGAGTATCGCTCTGATCCGGCATATCACCCATGACCTGACACCGCCCGCACATGCCTGCGGGTCTTGGCGACGGCTTTATGACGGGCTGCGGAACCTTCTGGCGGATCTTGACCGGCACATGATGCTTGAAAACCAGGTCCTGTTTCCACGGTTCGAACGGTAGAGGGGATCAATCATGCTTCTTGCAGGTGTCGACGCAAGTGAGGCAGGCGGAACGGATCATTTGCTGGCGACAGTGGCCGCGCGATTGCAGGAAGAAGGTCTGTGCTTGCTCGGAGCGTTGCGTGTGAACATTCCGGACACTGGCACCCAGTTTTGTGAGACAACGCTTGGACTGCTGCCGCATGGTCCCGACATCCGGATCACGCAGGTTCTGGGTTCGGGCTCAAGCGCGTGTCGCATGGACGCCGGTGCGATCGAAGACGTGGTCGGCATCGCGACCGCTCGGTTGCGAGATGACAGTTGCGACATCGTTCTGCTGAACAAATTCGGACTCAGCGAGGCCGAGGGCCGCGGATTTCGCACCCTCATAGCCGAGGCCTTGGCGCGGGATATTCCGGTCCTGATCGGCGTGAGCAACACCCATCGCGCCGCCTTCGATCAGTTTGCCGGAGGAACCGCCAAACTCCTGCCGCCCCTTGAGGACGTTGTGGTCGAATGGTGCCGATGGTCCATCGCGCAAGGCCGAAACACGGCGGCACCGGGTTGAACCCGCACAAATACAACAGCCAAACGGATGAGGCAGTACATGCAGGATATGGTGAGCCCAACACAGACATCGAACAGGCCAAGACCGCCGGGACAGGCAATCGTCTCGCGTTTGGCCTGTTTGGCGGTTCAGCCCATTCTCGCGCGGGTGGTCCGTAGGGTCGCGCAGGAACACCCTGCGCTATTCGCCCGGCTTGGCCCGTATCAAAGCGCCGATTTCCTGATCGACCCGATCGAGCTGCCGTTCGCGCTGCATTTGCGTCCGGATCCTCAGAACCTGAGCTTTCGCGCCGTGCCGCGGTCGATGCTGCCTGACGCCACAGCCGTTATACGCGGGCGGTTCCTGCTGCTGTTGGAACTGGTCGATGCGGAACAGGACGGCGACGCGGCCTTTTTCTCGCGCGATCTGGAGATCACAGGAGATACCGAGGCCGTCGTCCGTTTGCGCAATGCATTGGACGACATGGATGGATCCATCGCTCAGGAGGCTGCGGACATGTTCGGCCCGCCTGGCCGCGCGATCCTGTCCCGGTTGCGCCGAAATTACCAAGAAGTAGAAGGAGCGACTGCTTCATGAGCCTCGCCGAATTGATATGCCCCGCCGGAACTCCCGCTGCCCTGCGCACAGCGGTCGATGCCGGGGCCGACGCCGTCTATTGCGGCTTTCAGGACGCCACCAACGCCCGAAATTTTCCGGGGCTGAATTTCACGCCGCAGGAATTGGAGGAGGCGGTCGCTTATGCCCATGCCAAGGGTGCCAAGGTCCTTCTGGCACTCAACACTTATCCCCCGGCGGGCAAGGTCGACCTTTGGCGGCACGCTGCCGACACCGGTGCGCGGATCGGCGTTGATGCCTTCATCGTGGCTGATATGGGCGTGGCCGACTACATCGCCCGAACCCATCCACAGATGCGCTTGCACCTGTCGGTACAGGCTGCAGCGTCGTCACCCGAGGCGATCCGCTACTATTGCGAGAATTTCGGTGTCAAACGCGTGGTCCTGCCCCGTATTTTGACCATCCCCGAAATCCAGCAGATCCGAAAAGAAATCCCCTGTGAGATCGAAACCTTCATCTTCGGAAATCACGGTCTGATGGTCGAAGGGCGCTGCAGCCTGACGAACTATTTGACCGGGCAGTCCACGAACCTCGATGGCGTCTGTTCGCCGGCGTCCGACGTGGAGTACGTGCGCGATGCCGATGGTTCGATGTCGTCGAGGTTGGCTGGCTTTACCATCGACCGGTTCGGGCCAGATGAGAAGGCCGGTTATCCGACGATTTGCAAAGGCCGCTATCAGGTCGCACATCGTCCGGACGGGTACTATGCGTTCGAGGAACCGATCAGCCTGAACCTGGCCCGCCTTCTGCCTGAGTTGATCGATGCCGGGGTGCATGCGTTCAAGATCGAAGGGCGGCAAAGGTCCAAGAGTTATGTCCGGTCCGTGGTGTCTGCATTTCGAAACGCTGTCGACGATATCCGGGCGGGTCGCGAAGTGGATATCGGGAACCTCGTCGCACTGACCGAGGGTCAGAAACAGACGCAAGGCGCTTTTGCCACGAAGAAATGGCGGTGAAACGATGACGAAACTTACATTGGGCCCGATCGCCTATCACTGGTCGGCCGACCAACGCCGGGATTTCTATGCGCGTGTCGCCGACGAAGCTCCGGTGGATGAGGTCTATCTGGGCGAGGTCATCTGTTCAAAACGCGCCCCGTTCCAAGAGGCTGACCTGCCGTCCATCATCGAAAGGCTCGAACGGGCGGGCAAAAAGGTGATTTTGTCCTCCTTGGCCGAAGTGATGCTGAAGCGAGAGCGCAAGGCCACCGAAGACCTGTCTGAGATGGAGTCGCCCGAGATCGAAATCAACAACGCTGCGGGACTGTATGCACGCGGTACGCGACCGCATCGCATCGGCCCATTCATGAATGCCTATAACGAGGCCACAATCCGCTGGATGGCGTCAAAGGGGGCGACGCATGTCTGCCTGCCCACCGAGTTGCCAGCGCCCTCGATCGCCGTCGCGGCGCGAATGGCGCGCGACTTGGGTCTCGGGGTTGAAGTGCAGGTCTTTGGCCGGGCGTCGCTGGCCGTTTCGGCGCGGTGCTATCACGCGCGCTCGCACGGGCGGACAAAGGACAATTGCCAATTCGTCTGCGAAGAAGACCCCGACGGGATGCCACTGCGTACGAGGGATGAGCAGCCGATCCTGCGCATCAACGGGATCCAGACCCAATCCGAAGGGTATCTGATCCTGCTGCAGGAACTGCCCCAACTGGTTGCCGATGGTGTGAGCCATCTGCGATTGATGCCGCAGGCCGTGGACATGGTCGCCGTCGCCGAGGTTTACCGGGCGGTGCTGGATCAAAGCATGTCGACCGTGGCGGCCGAAGCCCGGTTGCAGCAGGTTTGTGCGGATACGCCGTTCAGCAATGGGTTCTACCACGGTCAGGCCGGCTACCGCAGGATAGCCCAGGCGTCCCTTGCATGATCGGAAACCATGCTGTCCTCGCCTCATCGGATAATGTTTCCTGCGGCGGGGGCGGCTGCCCTTCTGGGGGTGAGCGGCCTGTTTCTGGGGCAGGATTTCATCACCCATTGGTCGCCGTTGCCGGGGCTGTACGCCTGGCATGCGCATGAGATGTTGTTCGGCTTCGTCGGCGCGGCATTTGCGGGCTATTCGCTGACGGCGATGCGCAGCTGGTCGGGGGGCGATTCTGTCTCGCCAACCGGCACATTGTTGCTGTTTGCGATTTGGGCGATGTCCCGGTTTGCCGCCATCGGTGCGCTTGGGGGCGAACCCATGTTCATCGTCCCAATGGGCACGGCGTTCTTGCTCTTTCTCACCGGTCGTCTCGCTTGGGCTGCACTGCGCGAGCCCGCGGTTGCCGGAGGGCTTCAGGCGCTTTTCGCCCTTTTCCTGGCCATCTGCCAACTTGCCTTTCTAGCTGGGTCTGCGCCGTCCTTCCCTTCAGTTTTGCTTGTGGCACTTTTGGTGTCGGTTGTCGGCGGGCGCATGATCGCTGCATTCACATGGAATTGGACGCACCAAAGCCCAACCGCCGCGCATCGGTTTCGGTGCGCGAGGGCAATGGGAGACGCTTCGGCGGCAGCTCTGGCTTTGACTGCGGTGCTTCTCGGGCTTGTTTCCGTCGCCGATGATCCGCTTATCGGCGTCCTTCTTGTGATCTGCACCGGGTGCGAAGGTGGGCGTCTGTGGCTCTGGCATTCAACGGCAGTTCTTCAGGATGGATTGCTGGCGATGCTTCATATTGCCTTTGCGTGGTTGCCCGCTGGTCTGTCCCTGTTGGCGGCTTCGCTGTACTTCCCCGACTTGCTGGCGGCGCATGATGCGTTGCACGTTCTGACGGTCGGAGCGGTCAGCTGCGCGATCTATGCCGTAGCTGCCCGTGCGGTCGCGCGCCGTTGCGGCCGGCTGCGCCCCAGCGCGATCGATAGTATTGGATATGCTTTGCTGTGCCTTGCCGCGGTTTTGCGGGCGTCCTCTGCAGACGTGCCCGCGGCCCTGGCTTGGGGAGCATGTTGGGCAGTGTTCCTCTGGCGGCACGTCCAAGCGTTGGGCCGCCCGCTCGAGCGACCCGTGTTCAGCGGTCGGGCCAGCAACAGGATAGATCCGGGCGTCGCCGATCAGTTGCCCTGATTGCGTGCCTCGAGCCGTTCAAGGTTCACGACGGTCGACAGCATCAGCCGGTCATGGCTCCAGTCCTGAGTCTGGCGGATCGTGGCTGCACCCAAGGCCAGGAGAACAGCGAACAGCAGGGCTGAACCCAGGAACATTGCCGGCAACGGTGCCGAGAACGAGGGCGCATCGGCCAGCGCGATCACGCGCTGTTTCAGAACCCGTTTGGCCTTGCCACCAGAGACCAGCGCCACGTTCAAAACCCGTGGCCGGCCTTGTGCGACGGTGCGGGCGCAATAGCTCAGCAGGCAATCGGTATAGTCGCGCGCGTCGATCCCGCGCCGGGTGACGACGGACTGGTCGCAGGCCAGTTCGCGCAATCGGCTGAACTGGTATTTTAAAACCCAGTAGGCAGGGTTCCAGAACAGCAGCGGTCGCACGGCCTCAAACGCAATCTCCCATTCGACATCCCGGGCGCGAACGTGCTGCAATTCATGCGCCAGGGCAAATCGCAGTTCACGGGGGGTGTCCAACAGATGGCTGGGCAGAACGACATGGCGACGACGCGCCCCGCGCACGGCAAATGGAACCGTGATCCGATCGGACAAGCGGATGTCCACGTTGGCCGAACGCCGCCACAGGAAGCTGGAAACCACCGTATCGCGGATCGCCAGCGCATCCCGGACGGTGCGGACCAGCATCCGGAGGGCGGCCAGGGCCAGCAGCACCAGCACGGCCGTCACAAGGGCGCTTTGTCCGGACAGAACCGTGTCGACCCAACGTTCGCGCGTGTTCAGCAGAGCTTCGAATTGTGTAGCCGGCATCGCGATTTCACCGCGCAAATACGCCGCTACCGCAATATCACCGATGGAAACGGCTTGACCCGGCCAGAAAAAACCGGCGGCTGCCGTGACCCCAAGGGCCAGAACAGGGCTGAGCATGACGCAGACGCAAAGAACCTTCAGCACGCGCAGCTGTGTCATGTAGTCGTGCCGCAGACGCGTTCGGGCCACGGCCATGCGGGCGCACAGCCAGATGAGTGCTGAAAGAACCAGCACCACGTTCAGGTCGAGAAATACATCGAGAACCGGTTTAACCGCTGTCATTTTGCAGTCTCCTCTCTACCAGTGCTCGAATTTCCTCCAGATCAGCTTCGGTCAGGCCGGCGTCGTCGACAAGTCGTGCCACCAGCGAGGCCGGGGTGTCATCGAACAACGTGCGGGACAGGTTCTGCAGCGACCGCGCCTGATAGGTGTCCTTCTCAAGCAGCGGACGGTAGATCAGGGTTTTGCCATTCTTGCGGCTTTGGACAAATCCCTTTTCATCCAGGATACGCAGGATCGTCGCGCCCGAGGTGTAGGCCAGGTTCCGCTCGGGCGGCAGCCGGTCCAGCACGTCGCGTACCGAGCCTTCGCCAAGTGCCCAGAGCTCGTTCATGAACTCCAGTTCAACCTCGGTCAGCAGATTTCCTGTCTTTCTCTTTCGCATCGGTCTCGGTGTCACCATTTTGCCTGTTATGCTTGCCAGACAAGCATCCTTTCGCGGTTACGCAAAGCCTAAACTTTCCAGAAAACGAAAATGCCCCAGCCGATCGAAAGGAAAAGCGGGGTCCAGACCGGTTGGCCGACCAGCCCCAGCCAGGCCAGAAAGATGTAGGCCGAACCCAGCAGGGTGATGAACAGCCGGTCGCCCAACGTGGTGGTCAGGCCCAGCACGCCCCGGCGTTCGATCCCGTCGCGGAACTTGACCACCTCGAGCACGCCGATCAGGGCGATGGCTGAGAAGATGCCCACGAAAACCGCCAGCGTTGCCGGGGTCCAGGCCATCCAGAAATCGGGCCACAGCGGGTCGGTCCATGAAAAGCCCTTGGGTTCTTCCTGACCGACATTGCCCCAGCCGGCCTTGGCTTGCGCCAGCGCCGAGGACGGGGCGAGCAGGGAGAGGGAGAGAAGGAGTTTGCGCATGTCGAACCTCATACACGTCCCATCGCGAAGCCGCGCGCGATGTAGTTGCGGACAAACCAGATGACGATGGCGCCGGGGATGATGGTCAGGGTGCCGGCGGCGGCCAGCAGGCCCAGCTCGTAGCCGGCGCTGGACGCGGTACGGGTCATCACGGCGGCGATGGGTTTGGCCTCGACCGCTGTCAGGGTCTTGGCCAGCAGCATTTCCACCCACGAGAACATGAAGCAGAAGAACGCCGCCACGCCCACGCCCGCCTTGATATTGGGCAGGAAGATCGTGACGAAGAACCGGGGGAAGGAATAGCCGTCGACATAGGCGGTTTCATCCAGCTCTTTCGGGATGCCGCGCATGAAACCTTCCAGGATCCACACCGCCAGCGGTACGTTGAACAGCGTGTGCGCCAGCGCCACCGCCAGGTAGGTGTCGAACAGATGGATCGACGAATACAGCTGGAAGAAGGGCAGGGCGAACACGGCCGCCGGGGCCATGCGGTTGGTCAGCAGCCAGAAGAACAACTGTTTGTCGCCCAGGAACCGATAGCGCGAGAACGCGTAGGCCGCAGGCAAGGCCACGCAGACCGAAAGCACCGTGTTGATCGTCACGTAGGTGATCGAGTTGATATAGCCCCAATACCATGTCGGATCGGTGAAGATGGTGATGTAATTCTCCAGCGTAAAGGTCTGGGGAAACAGGGAAAAGCCCGACAGGATCTCGTTCGTGGTCTTGAAGGACATCGCCACCAGCCAATAGATCGGCAGCATCAGGAACGCGATATACAGGATCGGGATGAGAGACCGCTTCTTCATTGCGCGTCATCCTTTGTCATGAGGGTGTAGAAGACCCAGGAAACCAGCAACGTGATGGCGAAATAGATCAGGCTCATCGCGGCCGCGGGGCCAAGGTCGAACTGTCCCAGCGCGATCTTCACCAGGTCGATCGACAGCAGGGTGGTCGAGTTGCCGGGGCCACCCCCGGTCAGAACGAAGGGTTCGGTGTAGATGTTGAAACTGTCCATGAACCGCAGCAGAACCGCGATGGTCAGAACCGTCTTCATCTTGGGCAGTTGGATATAGCGGAACACGGACCAGGGGCTTGCACCATCGATCTTGGCCGCCTGGTAATAGGCGTCGGGGATCGAAACCAGGCCGGCATAGCACAGCAGCACCACCAACGAGGTCCAGTGCCAGACATCCATCACCACGATGGTGATCCAAGCCGACAGCGGCTGTTGGGTCATGTCATAGTTGATGCCCAGCACGTCGTTCAGGAAATACCCCAGCAGGCCGATCTTGGGCAGGGTGAAGATGTTCCACATCGAGCCGACCACGTTCCACGGGATCAGCATCGGCAGGGCCATCAGGACCAGGCAGACCGGCACCCAAAAGCCCTTGCGCGGCATCGACAAGGCCACGATGATGCCCAGCGGCACCTCGATCATCAGGATCAGCGCGGTGAACAGGAACTGCCGCCCCAGCGCCGCCTGGAACCGGTCGGACCGCAGGATCTGTTCGAACCAGCCCAGCCCTTCCCAGAAGAACTGGTTGTTGCCAAAGGTTTCCTGCACCGAGTAGTTGACCACCGTCATCATCGGCACCAGCGCGTTGAACGCCACCAGCGCCAGCACCGGCAGGACAAAGAACCACGCTTTCTGGTTTTCCGTTCTCATCGGGCGCGCTCCTCGGTTGCGATCCAGCCGTCGCGATACACGCGCGTCTGTTCAGGTTTGAATTTCAGAAAGACTTGCGATCCGGGCTCGGGGGGCGCGTGTTCGGTCACCGCCTTCAACGCGGTGTTGCCGACCATGGCACTGACCACAAAATGCCGGCCGATATCGGCCACCTTGGTGACATGGGCCGGAATGCCCTCGGGGCCGAAACCCACATATTCGGGCCGGATGCCCAGATCTGTGCGGCCGCCACTGCCGCTGACCGGACCTTCCAGCGCCACCTCGTGCCCTTCGAACAGGGCACGATCGCCGCGGGCTTCGCAGGGCAGAACGTTCATGCCGGGCGAGCCGATGAAATGGCCCACGAACGTGTGCTGCGGGCGTTCGAACAGCTCGACCGGGGTGCCGATCTGGACCACTTCGCCTTCCTGCATCACCACGACCTCGTCGGCGAAGGTCAGCGCTTCGGTCTGGTCGTGGGTGACATAGATCATCGTCGCCTTGACGCGCTGGTGCAGCTCTTTCAGCTTGGACCGCAGCTTCCATTTCAGATGCGGGTCGATCACGGTCAATGGCTCGTCGAACATCACCGCGTTCACGTCGTCGCGGACCAGACCGCGCCCCATCGAGATCTTCTGCTTGTTGTCCGGGCTGAGGCCGCTCGCGCGGGTGTTCAGCATGTCGGTGACATCCAGCATCTCGGCGATCTCGTCGACGCGGCGCTTGATCGTCGCCGGATCGACGCCGCGGTTCTTGAGCGGAAAGGCCAGGTTTTCGCCCACGGTCATCGTGTCGTAGATCACCGGAAACTGGAATACCTGTGCGATGTTGCGTTGATCAGGGGGCAGGGCGGTCACGTCGCGGTCGTCGAACAGGATCTGCCCTTCGGACGGGGTCAGCAGGCCAGAGATGATGTTCAGCAGCGTGGACTTGCCGCAGCCCGACGGCCCCAGCAGGGCATAGGCCCCGCCATCACGCCAGGTCACGTCGATTTCCTTCAGCGCATAGTCCTGCGGGCCTTGCGGCGACGGCATGTAGCTGTGTTTGAGGTTGGAAAGCTTGATCTGTGCCATGTCAGGCCATCCTTTTGCCGTCTTGGCCGAAATACCGGCAATGGGCCGGGTTCATGTAGAATGTGTGGTCTTCGCCCACCTGATAGGGGTGGACCCCGGCGGCCAGCGAGACCCAGGCGTCCTCGCCATGTTGGAAATGCGCGCTGGAGTCGGACCCGGACAGCTCGGTCACGATCACGCGGCCGGTAAGTTCAACGTCGTCGTCAGAAGCCTTGAGCGGAGTGACCCGGTGCGGACGCACGGCGACCATGTATTCGCCATCGGCAATCCCGGACACAGTCCATCCGCCTCCACCGGCCAGGCGCGCTTGGGCACCGGCGACCGTGACGCGGGCCACGTTGATCGGGGGGTCCGAGAACACCCTCGCGGCGGCGAGGTTTTCGGGATTGCGATAGATGTCCGCCGTCGGGCCGAACTGGGTCACGCGGCCGTCTTCCATCAAGGCGGTGTAGCCGCCCAGCAGCAGCGCCTCTTCGGGTTCGGACGTGGCATAGACCACCACGGCGCCGCGCCCGGCGAACAGCTCGGGCAATTGCTCGCGCAGTTCCTCGCGCAGCTTGTAGTCCAGGTTGGCCAGCGGCTCGTCCAGAAACACGGCGCGGCTGTCCTTGGCGATGGCGCGGGCCAGTGCGGTGCGCTGCTGTTGACCACCCGACAGTTCATGCGGACGACGGTGCAGCATCGGGCGCAGTTGCAGCAGGTCGGCGGCCTCTTCCACGCGTCCTTCAATCTCGGATTGCGCCATGCCTGCCACACGCAGGGGCGAGGCGATGTTGTCGAATACGGTCATATGCGGGTAGTTCACGAAGAACTGGTGCACGAGGCTGATTTTTCGCTTCTGCGTATTCAGCCGTGTGACGTCCTGCCCATCCATCAGGACCTTGCCCGAGGCGATCGGGTCCAACCCGGCCATCATCTTGATCAGAGAGGTCTTGCCCGACCCGGTCGCGCCCAGCAGCACGTTGAAATGGCCGGTCTGCAGCGTCAGGGACGTGGGTTTGATATGGGTAACGGTGCCGACCCGCTTGGTTGCGTTTTGTAGTTCGATCATGTCCGTGGGTTCCGATCCCGCAGCGCGTGGCAACGCTGTTTGGTCTTGGTTGGTAAGGGGCGCCGGTACCGGCGCCCCCCGGGGAGTAGTGGCTTACTGGGACTGCCAGCGTGCCACCAGTTCGTCGTAGTTGACGGTCTGGCCTTGCGGCTTCTCGTTCTCCAGCTTGGCTTTCGGCGCGCCCGGCTTCTCCAGCCAGAAGGCCGGATCCTGCGGTTCGTTCAGGCGCGGACCACAGCCGCCGTAGACGCCGGCGCTTTCATCCGCGGCCTGCATGCGGGCCATGGTGATGTCCATCTCTTCGGCCAGACGGTCCATCGCCTCTTGCGGGGTGAAGGCGCCCGAGTTCACGTCACCGATCTGCTGCCACCAGATTTGGGCCAGCTTCGGATAGTCGGGAACGTTGATGCCGGTCGGCGACCACGCCACACGGTCGGGCGAGCGGTAGAACTCGACCAGGCCACCCAGCTTGGGTGCGCGTTCGGTGAACGACTCGTGGTTGACCGAGCTGTCGCGGATGAAGGTCAGACCCACATGGGACTTCTTCACATCGACAGTCTTGGACGTCACGAACTGAGCGTACAGCCACGCGGCCTGCGCCCGATCCGACGGGGTGGACTTCAGGAAAGTCCACGATCCCACATCCTGATAGCCAACCTTCTGGCCTTCTTCCCAATAGGGGCCATGCGGGCTGGGCGCCATCCGCCACAGCGGGTTGCCCTCATCATCGACAGTGTTGTTGCCTTCGGACTTGGGCTTGACCATGTCGGCGGTAAAGGCTGTGTACCAGAAGATCTGCTGGGCCACGTTGCCTTGCGACAGGGCGGGCAGCGACTGGTAGAAGTCATAGGACGCCGCACCCGGAGGCGCATAGGCCCGCAGCCACTCGTCCCATTTGCGGATCGCGTAAACGGCCGCTGGGCCGTTTGCGGCACCACCCCGCGACACCGAGGCGCCGACCGGGTTACAGGTGCCCGCTTCCATGCGGATGCCCCATTCGTCGACCGGCACACCGTTCGGCTCGCCCTTGTCGCCGGCACCGGCCATCGACAGCCATGCGTCGGTCATCCGCCAGCCAAGGTCAGGTGCGCGCTTGCCGTAGTCCATGTGGCCATAGATCGCGACACCGTCCACTTCCTTCACGTCATTGGTGAAGAATTCGGCGATATCCTCGTAGGCAGACCAGTTGACCGGTACGCCCAGATCATAGCCGTATTTTTCCTTGAATGCGGCCTTGTTGGCTTCGTCATCGAACCAGTCCTTGCGGAACCAGTACAGGTTGGCGAATTGCTGGTCGGGCAGCTGGTACAGCTTGCCGTCGGGACCGGTGGTGAACTGGATGCCCATGAAGTCATCCAGGTCCAGCGTCGGCGAGGTTGTCGCCGCCCAATCACCCGCCATCATGTCCGACAGGGGATAGGCCAACTGCAGGCGCGAGTGCGTACCGATCAAGTCACTGTCGTTGACATAGCCGTCATACAGGTTCCGTCCGGTCTGCATCTGCGTCTGAACGGCCTGAACGACCTCACCTTCACCCAGGATCTGGTGGTTGACCTTGATGCCGGTGATTTCCTCGAACGCCTTCGTCAGAACTTCGGATTCATACGAGTGGGTCGGGATACCTTCGGACAGAACGTTGATCTCCATCCCGGCATACGGTTCGGCAGCCTTGATGAACCACTGCATTTCCGCCATCTGCTCGTCTTTCGACAAGGTGGATGGTTGGAATTCGTCGTCGACCCAGCGCTGTGCTGCGGCTTCGTCGGCCCAAACAGGACCGTGCCCCGCAATGACGGCAGCCGCCGCCACTGCGGACAAAAGATGTTTCCGCATCTTTCTCCTCCCAAAATTTATGGTTCTCCGGCGCGAACCGGATGACGAACAGCATCAGCGATTTTTCGCGAGTCTGTCAAACTAAAAAATTAGTAAATGGCGAAATTGGCCTGTTTGACCCAACGATTTCAACGCCTATGGCTTTGAAAATATATGGTTTTTAATCCACTCGACGTGGCGTCATATGCCAGGCGAAAAGAGCATGCCAATGACCCTTCACTATGGGTTTTTCAGCGACACCGCACGTCGATTTGCAAATTTCGATGCAGAAAGTTGCCGCAGTGGTAGCGCGGGATTAGCGTTTCTCGGGGGTGAAAATGGCAGCCCGTAGGGGAATCGAACCCCTCTTTCCAGGTTGAAAACCTGGCGTCCTAACCGATAGACGAACGGGCCACGTCAGCATTGCCCAAGCACAAGTGGCAGCCCGTAGGGGAATCGAACCCCTCTTTCCAGGTTGAAAACCTGGCGTCCTAACCGATAGACGAACGGGCCACGCTGGCTTGTGGAGGGCCTTTTACGGATTACGCCCCCTACCCGCAAGACGAAAAACGCACGGCCGGGAAACTTTTTTGCGGGTCAAAAAAGGCAGTGGCGTCAGCGGTCAATTTGCTTCGGCCGCGTCTTCCAGGCGCAACTGCACGCTTTGCCTGCCACCCCATGTGTTGACCTCGAGCCGACCGGCAAAATGGAACCGCGCACCACCGTGATTTGACAGCCTTTCGCCCATCGGTCCGTCAAAGGCACCAAATGCAATCGCGTCCAGCCCACCGCCCATTCCGTCCGAGAGCGACAGCTTCAAATGGGTTTCTCCAACCCGCTTGGCAAAGCGGACCTGCAGGTCGGGCATTGCAAATCGAGGGGCAGGGGCCCCGGCGCCAAATGGGCCGGCCTGCTCGATCTTTTCGATCAGATCAACCGAGGCCGCCCCGGGCATCAACGCGCCATCCAGCTTGAGGTCGGCCGGACCGGCTTGGCCCGCACCCTGTTTCGCCAGCAACTCCGAGAGCCGCTCCATCGCCGGTTCCAACTGGTCGCGCATCACGGTCAGACCTGCGGCCATCTTGTGACCGCCGCCTTTGACCAACAATCCCTCGGCGGCCAGACGGTGGATTGATGCGCCAAGATCGACACCCGAGACCGAACGGCCTGAGCCTTTGCCCTCGTCACCGTCGAAACCAATCACGACGGCGGGACGGTTCGACGCCTCTTTCAGGCGAGCCGCCACGATCCCAACGACGCCGGGATGCCAGCCGTCACCTGCAGCCCACACCAGCGGCGCATCCAATCCACGTTCTTCGGCCTGTGCCAGCGCTGCGGCGCGGACCGCATTTTCGATGTCGCGCCGTTCGGTGTTCAGGTCATCAAGGCGCCGGGACAAGGCCTCGGCCTCGGTCACCGAGTCGGTGCTGAGCAACCGCGCGCCGAGGTCTGCCTGCCCGACCCGGCCGCCGGCATTGATGCGCGGCCCAAGCAGAAAACCCAGATGGTAACTGTTGGGCGCCGAATCCATGCGCGCCACTTCGGACAGCGCAACCAGTCCGGGGCGTTGCCGCTGCCCCATCACTTTCAAACCCTGCTGAACCAGCGCCCTGTTGACCCCGATCAGAGGTGCCACGTCTGCCACGGTCGCCAGCGCGACCAAGTCCAGCATCGCCATCAGGTCCGGACCTCGGGCGTTGGCCTCGCGCAGTTGGCGCCCGGCCTCGACCAGCATCAGAAAGACAACGGTTGCAGCACACAGTTGGGCCAGGTCACCGCTTTCATCCTGGCGGTTGGGGTTCACCACCGCCACGCAATCCGGCAGCGTTTCGGCGCCCAGGTGGTGATCGAGAACGACCACATCGGCCCCCTTGGCTGCGGCAATTGCTTCGTGGCTTAGCGTGCCGCAGTCAACACAGATGATCAGATCATGCGTTTCAGCAAGCTGGCTCATGGCGGGGGCGTTGGGGCCATAGCCCTCGTCGATACGATCGGGCACATATAAGGTCGCCTGACGCCCCATCTGCCTGAGCCAAACCAGCAACAGGGCTGCCGAGCTGCCGCCGTCGACATCATAGTCGGCGAAAACGGCGATGCGCTGGTTGTCCCGTACCGCTTTCAGGAACCGCGTTGCGGCGATCTCCATGTCGCGCAGGCTGCGAGGATCGGGAAGAAGGTCGCGCAGTTTTGGAGACAGAAAGCTCTCGGCCTCCATCGGCGGGACACCTCGCCGTGCCAGTACCTGGCACAGGGGGCGGGGCAGGTCGGTCTGCTGGGCCAGCATCTCGGCGGCCCGGTCCAATTCAGGCGATGGACCAATCCACCGGCGGCCCGTCAAAGACTGTTCAACACCCAGAAAGCTCAATCCACTTCTCCTGAAAAGGGCCGAATCCTGTCGGACCCGGCCCTTGAATGGTTGTGTCTGCGGGCCGCTCAGCCTTCGACATGCGGCCAAATGGGGGTGCGGTAGGACATGCGCCGCACCGATCCGGTTTTCGAGCGCATCAGCAGGGTCGTCGTCTCGACCCAACCCGGTTCCCGCTTGATCCGCGGCAGCAGCGACCCGCCGGTGACACCGGTCGCCGCAAAGATCACATCGGCGGTGACCATCTCGTCGCGGGCATAGACACGATCCAGATCGGTAATACCGGCTTTGGCCGCCCGAGCGCGTTCATCATCATTGCGGAACATCAGACGGCCAAAGATCTGGCCACCCATGCATTTCAGCGCGGCGGCCGCCAGAACGCCTTCGGGCGCGCCACCCTGGCCCATGTACATGTCGATGCCGGTCGTCTCGGACTCGGCGCAGTGCATGACGCCTGCAACGTCACCGTCGGTGATCAGGCGGATCGCTGCACCGGTTTCGCGCACCTCGGCGATCATCGCTTCATGGCGCGGACGTTCCAAAATGCAAACGGTAATGTCCTCGGGGGTGCAGCCTTTGGCTTTGGCCAGCGCCTCGACCCTTTCCCGCGGGGACATGTCCAGTGTCACCACGTTCTCGGGGAAGCCGGGGCCGATCGCCAGCTTGTCCATGTAGACGTCCGGCGCGTGCAGCATCGAACCGCGCGGACCCATCGCGATGACGGTCAAGGCGTTGGGCATATCCTTTGCCGTCAGCGTCGTACCCTCGAGCGGGTCCAGAGCGATGTCCACGCCCGGGCCGTTGCCGGTGCCGACCTCTTCGCCGATATACAGCATCGGCGCCTCGTCGCGCTCGCCCTCGCCGATGACGACCACGCCAGCGATATCCAGCAGGTTCAGCTGTTCACGCATCGCATTGACCGCGGCCTGATCGGCGGCTTTCTCGTCTCCGCGTCCGACCAGCGAGGCCGAGGCCAGAGCGGCCTGCTCAGCCACGCGCGCAAGTCCTAGGGACAGAAGGCGGTCGTTGAAATCGATTTTGGCAGCGCTCATGCGATGTAATCCTTTGGTAAAGCGAAGACGTCCTGACTGGCATAGCCTGCTCGTGGCGCAGGCCGCAAGGGTTCAAACCTGCTCGATACGCAGAGCTACCGGTTCGCCCGCAACCACATCCGTGGTGCGCAAGTCCTCCAACGCAACGTCCAGCGTGGCGCGTGTGGTCTTGTGCGTAACGATCAGTACCGGCGCCGTATCTTCGGCATGTGCGTATTGGCGCATCCGGTCGATTGAAACGCCGGCATTGCCCAGAATCGCGGCCACCTTGGCCAGCGCACCTGGTTTGTCCAGCAATGCAAGGCGCAGATAATAAGGGGCAGGCAGGCCGGTGATTGCGGGCTTGGAGTCGACCAGCGACGTGGCGGGTTGACCAAAGGTGGAAATCCGCAGGCCCCGAGCCAGGTCGCAAACATCCCCCATCACCGCACTGGCCGTCGGGCCTTCGCCAGCGCCGGGTCCGCGCAAAACGATCTGTTCGACGGCGTCGCCCTCAATGACCACCATGTTGGTGCCGCCTTCCAGCTGCCCCAAAGGCGAGTCACTGGGTACCAGGCAGGGTTGCATCCGTTGTTCAAGCCCGCGCGGCGTGCGCTGCGCAACGCCCAACAGCTTGATGCGGTAGCCCATATCGTCGGCCTGATGGATGTCATCCAAGCTGATATGCTGAATGCCCTCGATCTCGATCCCGTCGAAATTCGGCTTTGTTCCAAACGCGATAGAGGCCAACAGCGCCAACTTGTGCGCCGCGTCGATGCCGCCAACGTCAAGGTTGGGATCCGCTTCGAGATACCCCAACTGAGCGCACTCCTCGAACAAGGCGTTATAGCCCAGACCCTGCGACTGCATTCGGGTCAGGATATAGTTGCAGGTGCCATTCATCACGCCCATGACGCGCTTGATGTCATTCCCGGCCAACCCTTCGGTAAGGGATTTTATGACCGGAATTCCTCCGGCCACGGCGGCCTCGAACCGGATCACGCGGCTCGCGGCTTCGGCCTGTTCCGCCAATGCCTGGCCGTGAATGGCCAGCAGCGCCTTGTTTGCGGTGACCACATCCTTGCCGCTGGCCAATGCCGCCTCGACCGAGGCCTTTGCCGGGCCATTTTCACCCCCCATCAGCTCGACGAACACATCGATGTCGTCGCGCTTGGCCAAGGCCACAGGGTCGGTTTCCCACGCGAAGCCGGACAGGTTCACCCCGCGATCTTTGGCGGCGTCGCGCGCCGAAACGGCAACGATCTCGATCGGACGACCAGTGCGTGCTTGGAGCAATTGGGCATGACGGCGCACGATCTTGACGACGCCCACACCCACGGTTCCCAAGCCAGCAATTCCAAGCCGCAGCGCCTGTGTCATTCCGTGGGTTCCTTTCCGCTCGAAGTCTGCCTGTTGGACGCAAGGTCCTTTGTCGGCTGCCATAGCTGGTTCAACGCGGCGGTGCAATCCGTCAGGGGCAGAGTTGTTGGGCGCCGGGCGATCGTGCGGGGCTTACTGGGTCTCGGCGTTCTGGAGTGCCTGTGCCTTTTGCGACAGCCGCTCGGCCCGTTGTTCCAATTCTTCTTCCACGGCGGCTGCCTCGTTCACCGGGTCGACGGGCGGCACGTTGACCTGGGTCAACGGGATCAGCTTGGGGTAGGGCGCGGCCTTTACCGAGGTCGCTTCGCTTCCCTCCAACTCGGGAATATCTGCGCACGCGGCCAACAGGAGCAGCGGCAGGATGACGGAAACAGCTTTCATTTCGCGACCCGAACAGTGAGGAACCTGAACGTGATGCACTTTTTGCATGAACGGTTCAAGCGGGGTTCTATATGAACGTACGTTCATATACGATGGATCCATGGCACGTACTCAAGGCTCTCATTCCGATATCACCGGGCCCCGCATTCGCGAGGCCGCCCTGGGATTGTTTGCACGGCATGGCTATGCCGCTGTTTCCATGCGTCAAATCGCGGGGGAGGTCGGAGTGCAGGCCGGCGCGCTCTACAATTACACTCCGGACAAGCAAAGCCTTCTATTCCGTCTGATGCAGGACCACATGCAAGAGCTGCTGGCGGCCTATGAAGCGTTGGAACCACAGGCGGATGCATTGGGCGCCCTGCGGCAATTCGTGGGTTTCCACATCCGGTTTCACATGCGGCGACCGGACGAAGTGTTCATCGCCTACATGGAACTGCGAAACCTGACGCCTGAAAACTTCGCCGAAATTGAAAAGCTGCGCCGACGGTATGAGGATGCGTTGCAGAGCATCCTGCTGGCCGGCCAGAAGGACGGCCTGTTCTCGGTTCAGGATGCGAAGATCGCGACGCTGGCGGTGATTGCCATGCTGAATGGTGTCATGACGTGGTACCGGGCCGGTGGACGGCTGTCGCTGGACGAGGTCGAGCAGATTTATTGGGATATGGTACGCAAAGCGGTCGCGGCCTGACTGGCCGCGCCACGTTACCGGTTGTCTGGAGTCAGTGCGCCGGCTTGATGAAAGTACCGTTGCGCAACTCCCGAAACGCCTGCTCGAGTTCGGCGCGCGTGTTCATCACGATCGGGCCATGCCACGCTACCGGTTCATTGATTGGCGCACCCGAGATCAACAGGAATCGCACTCCTTCAGGCCCGGCCTGAACGGTTATTTCGTCTCCGGTACCAAACCGCACCAGCGTCCGGTTGCCCGACATGTCGCGAATGTTCAGCTCTTGCCCGGCGACTTCCTTCTCAAGCAGAACACCGGTCGGTTGCGAGGCGTCGGCGAAAGCGGCCTGCCCATCAAAAACATAGGCGAAAGCACGGCGATAAGTATCTATCTTGAATGTCTTTTTCACCCCTGCAGGAATCGATACGTCCAAGTATTGCGGGTCCGCGGCGATACCGTCCACCGGCCCGGTCTTACCCCAGAACTTGCCGACGATGACCCGCACCGTGGTGCCATCATCATCGATCACTTCAGGAATGTCCTTGCCCTGAACGTCCTGGTACCGAGGAGCCGTCATCTTTTGAGCCGAGGGCAAGTTGCCCCACAGCTGAAACCCATGCATCTGCCCGGATGCATTTCCCTTGGGCATTTCCTGATGCAGAATTCCGGACCCCGCCGTCATCCACTGGACGTCTCCGGCACCCAGTTGGCCGCTGTTGCCCAGCGAGTCGCTGTGATCGACGGTTCCCGACAGCACGTATGTGATGGTTTCAATGCCGCGGTGGGGATGCCAGGGAAAGCCGGCCTGGTAGTCCTGCGGGTGCTCGTTGCGGAAGTCATCAAACAAAAGGAAAGGATCCAGTTCGCACGGATCCTGAAATCCAAAAGCGCGGTGAAGCTTTACACCAGCGCCTTCCATCGTCGGAACGGCCTTGCGGGTTTCGAGTGTTGGTCTGAGCGACATTTGGATCTCCTGTCTCTGGACCCGTTATCTAATTTTCGCTGAAGTACGGTCAATTCGCGAGAAAGCACTGCCTCTGTGCAAAATTGCGCCGGATGAGTCTTGGCCTGTTGCTTGTCGCTGAAAGCGGGTATGGGGGGCAGGCAAAGGCGGAGTTGGAAATGCAAGAAGACGTACTGGCAACGATTCAGGCTTCATCGGCACGGCGGTGGATGGGCGTGGGAATGCTCGTCACCGTGGGCGTGTTCGTGACTTATGTCGCGCTGGCCGCACCGCCAGCGCCGGAATGGCAGCTGTTCCTGTTCGTGGTCGGAGGTGGAGCGCTTTGGCTTGCGCATCGCGTCTGGCATGCGACAGCGGACCGGATCGAGCTGACGCGCACGGAATTGCGGACAGGCAGCGGCAAGCTGATTGCCGAGGTTGGTGAAATCGAAGGGGTGGATCGGGGTGTGTTCGCCTTCAAACCGTCAAACGGCTTTCTGCTGACGACCCGTAGCAAACGGGGCAGGGCTTGGGCCCCGGGCCTTTGGTGGCGCGTCGGGCGACGTATTGGCGTCGGCGGCATGACGTCCGCCGCTGAGACCAAGTTCCTGTCAGAAATGCTTTCCGCGATGCTGGCCGAGGCCGAATAGCTCTCAGCACCCGCCCGGTGCGTCGATCTTGTCGTAGACGCGCGGGTGGGTGAATACGAAATTGTCCATGGCAAATTCGTTTTCGCCGTATCCGATGCGGAAGGGACGGCGATAGAAGTCCTTCACTTCGACCAGGATCATCTTGCCGTTGTCCGGCATGATGGGCAGCTTGTCCCGGATTTCGCTGATGGTGCCATCGGTCCACGCCTCAAAGCTTTCGCCGCGAACACAGGACCACTGCACATAGTGCCGGTCATCCGGCAGGTCGAAGCGAAGGAACGAGATGCGCATCGACACGTCGGAGCGGTCCGACATCATCTGCTGCAGCAGGTCGTACAGCGTATCCATATAGGTCGCGTTGATGTCATTGCGTTCGCGGGAAATGACATCGGCGATCGCATAAGACGCCTTGAGATTCCGCGAGCTCTGCTTGTACCCGTCGAAGAACGTATAGGACGCACACATGCCCCAGAAGAGCAGGGGATAGATCATCACGGCCTCGACACTGATCACGCCGGATTCCTTGCGCGAAAACCGTTTCAGATACCGGACAGCCAGCGAGAAGATTGAGCGATCAGGTCGGTTCATAGACAAACACCGTTGTTGCGTGCAGTTCGTACATACCGTTGGGCTTTTTCCGCGCGATGGCGCCCAGAATGGTGCCCCACCACAGCGGCTTTACCTCGACGCAGGCGCGGACGATCATCAGTTCGTCCGACGTGCCGGGCTCGAAGATCTGGCTGTTGCGGATCGTTGCCGGGGTATCGATGCAGTAGGGGTTGGGATCCAGCGTGGTCCCAATAAACGGGTCGACGCGGGTCATTTCCAGGATCAGGTTTTCCTTGCACTCAGGAATGTAGCCTGCCTTGTCGCAGACGATGTCCTTTAAAAGAGTGTGGGTCCAGCCGTCCTGAACGTTGGTGGTATACTTGTCCAGATTGTTCAGGCGAACGTCGCGGATCGTTTCGTCCAGTCCACGCTCGAGGTTGGCGTGGTTGAAGGCCCCGATCCCGACTTCGACGGCCGAATAGGTCGTCATGATGAAGATGGGGAACCAGAAGACGAACTCGATCGTCGCCATCCCATCTTCTTTCCGCCGGAACGTGCGGAATTTATGAAGCAAACGCTTGATCATTGGGTCAGCCTCAGATTGCGGATGGTCGATCCGATCGATGCAAATACGTCGACGATTTCGTCACCGGTCGCCTCGTAATAGGCGCCATCATCGCTTTTGCAGTCTTTCAAAAGGGCTTTACCCTGGCTGGGCGCCTCGAAGGCAATGGTGAAGACTACGATGCCATTGGCGCGAGCGGCGGCACACATCGCGCGCGCGCGCGGATCCTTGGTGCCCGACCCGATCGAAGTGACCGCGTTGTTGTACCAGGTGTTGCCTTTCGTGCTCCCCAGCGCTTCGCGGAACAGGTCGCGGATCGCGCGACGGGTCGTGCGTTCCCAGACCTGATCCCAGGTCAGGTTGACCGATGTCGCGGGGTCGCCATCGTTGTCCAGAACAGTGCGCGTCTCGCTTCTGCTGTAGTCAAAGTTGTAGCAGACGCCGCCGGACCTGTAGGTGCAGCGATAGACAGTATACTCGTCGTTGCCATAAGGATCGTCCTGCCAGATCTCGCGACCCCAGTACCAACCCTTGCTGCTGTCCCATTCGGTATAGTCGACATCGTGCCAGAAGTACTTCTCGGTCTCGTAGTCATAGGTCGAATAGGTCGACTTCTTGGCGTTCCACCACAGAATGGACGTACCCTCACGGTAGGGGTCGTTTACCATGTATTGAGTGGTGTTCGCGCCGTCCGTCATCAGCACCAGAACCTTCATCGAGTCGTTGCTAGAGTAGCTGTTGGGACGGGTGGCGAAGTCTGCAGGCACTTCGTCGCCCGCCAGACGTGCGATCACCGGCTGAATGCTTTCGTCAAGCAGGGCAAGGCCCCACTTCAGACCGACGTCGATCGAAGTGTTGCCGCCGGCCGTAAAGCTTTCGATGTGATCTTTGAGAACCTGCGGGTCCTTCTGCAGGACCGAGACCTCACGGTTGGCGAGTTCGTCACAGACTTCGCTGTAGACGTAGCCATTGCTGGGGCGCCGGTCATAGGTGCTCCACGGCGTGAAGTGCAGTGTGCGTTGGCGGATCGTATCGGGGTCCAGCGCGGTGGTGTTGAACTCGCTGCTGGTGAAGTTGATGCAGTTTGCCCGGTTATTGGTGCCGGTCGTGCTGAATTCGTCCATCAGATAGTCGGGCAGCGACACCTGAGTTGCGTAGGGGATGATCGAGATCGACAGCTTCCCGTCCTCGGTCTTGTCCGCCATCTCTTGCACGAAGTTTTTGGCCGCCACCTTTAGGTTGGCCAGGCGATTGTAGCTGTTCATCGAGCCAGAGACGTCGAGAACCAAAGAAATCTCAACGTCATCAATGGCTTCTTCGGCAACGCTGGTTGCTGCGCTCGCGATCGAGTCAACATCCCACCACTGCATGAAGTGCATGCCGACATCCATCTGGGCGCTCGCTTCGACCTTGCGGTAGCCTTCGATCGTAACGGCGGTCGCGCCGCAGACATTGGGTTCCACGATCGGGTCACCAACCAGGTACTGGTCCAAGCCTTCCTTCGCGAGGTAGTCGACAACCACGTCCTTGGGGCAAAGGTCCTGATCCAGGTCTGCCGCCGCCAGTACGGCGCGGTCCAGAGCATATTGCAGGCGCGCGCGTTCGCGATCGTACCGCATCACGTCCACGGCGAAGCCCGCCGCGGTGAAGATGATCATCAGAAGGAAGAGGGCGAAGATGGTCATCGTCCCGCTTTCCGAGGTCACGAAAGACTCGACGGCGCCCCGGCAACGGTCTGCCTGGCGCGGTTTCCCCGACCGTGTCGATGTCCATTCAAAATTGCGCATAACGAAATCCTTTTGCCGGCCAAAAGCAGCGAAGCCAGTTCTTCGGAACTTTAATAATTTAGATGTGGATCGTGGCGAGAATTGGGCGTGATCGTCACTATGGTGCTCTTTTTGAATGAAAAACGGCGGCAGTCTGGCCGGGAAGGGCGGCTTTGTTTCGTTGCTCGGGACAATTTCCGGAAATCGCAAACGTCCGCGACTCGGCTCGGTTGGTCGAAACGCGCTGTTCATAAATTGATGAAAAAAAGTGCAAATCGCGATTGCAGCTGCTTGCCAAGGGTGCGACAAAACGTCATGACGCTCGACGTCAACCGGCATGGAGGATTTTATGACGGCCATCAAGGAACCCAGCTTTCGGGAGAGTGTAGATCTGATGTTCAACAGGGCGGCTGCCCTGATGGATCTTCCGCCCGGGCTTGAGGAAAAGATCCGGGTCTGCAATGCGACCTACACCGTTCGGTTTGGCGTGCGTCTGCGGGGGCAGATCCATACTTTCACCGGCTATCGCTCGGTTCATTCCGAGCATATGGAGCCGGTAAAGGGCGGTATCCGCTATGCGATGGCCGTGAACCAGGACGAGGTCGAAGCGCTTGCTGCGCTGATGACCTACAAATGCGCGTTGGTCGAGGCTCCGTTTGGCGGGTCCAAGGGCGGTCTGCGTATCGACCCGCGCAAATACGAAGAGCATGAGCTGGAGCAGATCACCCGTCGTTTTGCCTATGAGTTGGCCAAGCGCGACCTGATCAACCCGTCGCAGAACGTCCCGGCCCCCGACATGGGTACCGGCGAGCGTGAAATGGCATGGATGGCTGACCAGTATGCGCGGATGAACACCACAGACATCAACGCGCGGGCCTGTGTGACCGGTAAACCACTGAATGCGGGCGGCATCTCCGGCCGGGTCGAGGCGACGGGGCGTGGCATCCAGTACGCGCTGCGCGAATTCTTCCGTCACCCCGAGGACGTCAAGAAAGCTGGTATGTCAGGCTCGCTGGACGGCAAGCGGGTCATCGTTCAAGGCCTGGGCAACGTGGGCTATCACGCGGCCAAGTTCCTGAGTGAGGAAGACGGCTCTCTGGTCGTGGGCATAATCGAACGTGACGGTGCGATCTATAACCCCGAGGGGATCGACGTCGAAGCGGTGCACCAGTGGATCGTCAAACATGGCGGCGTGAACGGCTACCCGGATGCAACGCACACCGCCGAGGGCACTGCTGTGCTTGAAGAGGAATGTGACATTCTGATCCCGGCCGCGCTGGAGGGCGTGATCAACCTGTCCAATGCCGAGCGCATCAAGGCGCCGTTGATCATCGAGGCCGCGAACGGCCCGGTGACCGCAGGGGCCGACGAAGTGCTGCGCAAGAAAGGCACCGTGATCATTCCAGACATGTATGCGAACGCTGGCGGTGTGACGGTATCGTATTTCGAGTGGGTCAAGAACCTCAGCCACATCCGTTTTGGCCGGATGCAGCGCCGTCAGGAAGAGGCGCGGCACGAGTTGATCGTGAAAGAGCTGGAGCGGTTGGACCGCTATCTTGGCGATGCATGGTCGATGTCTCCGGACTTCAAGGCCAAATACCTCAAAGGCGCGGATGAGCTTGAGTTGGTGCGCTCGGGCCTGGATGACACGATGCGCATCGCCTACCAGGCCATGAGCGAGGTCTGGCACGATCGCGACGACGTCGATGACCTCCGCACCGCGGCTTACATCGTGTCCATCGACCGAGTGGCCAAGAGCTATCGGGCCAAGGGCCTCTGACGTCTCGGAAACCAGGCAATCGGGCTTTGACAAAAAGTCCGGTTGCCGCACATCCTGCGCTGGAGTTCAGGCAGTGAAACCAGCGAGGATCTCATGCAAATTACCCGTTCTGTAGCTTGGGCCGCGGCGATAGGATCCGCGACCCTGGCGCTTCCGACTGCTGCCATCGCCCAACCCCGGCAGGGATGGACGCCGACTGTGGAAGGGTTGGCTGTCTATCAGGGCAGCGCCGATCTTGAGGACGGCGGTGATTTCAGCGCATCGCGCGCGTTTCTGCGGGCAGGCGGCATTTACAGCTATGGTGACGGGTCCTTTGTGGGTTTGCTGGCGAGTTTCGGTCAGTTTTCCTACGATTTCGGGTTGCCCGGAAACCAGCCGTGGGACGACATCCGCGACATTCGCCTGAGCGTTCCATTGCGTTTCACTCTGGACAACGGGGCTGCGGTGATCGTCTCGCCCCAATTGAGATGGGACTATGAGACCGGCGCCAGTGCCTCGGACGGCTTCACCTATGGTGCCTTCGCCGGTATTTCATGGGCGGTGAACCCCAATCTGCGCATCGGCCCGGCATTTGGCGTGTTCTCCGAGGTTGGAACCAATGATCTCGAAGTCTTTCCCGCGCTTCTGGTCGACTGGACCTTTGCCGAGCGCTGGCGTCTGAGCACCGGGCGCGCGTTGGGGGCCACTCAAGGCCCCGGGGTCACGCTGGAATACAAGGCTTCGGAAAGTGTCAGCGTGGGGCTTGCCGTTCGGTCCGAGAGGGTCCGCTTTCAGTTGAACGATAACGGGTTGGCACCGGGCGGCGTAGGCGAGGACAGCAGCATCCCGGTTGTTCTGTCGGTTGAATACGCGCCAAACCCCGGAGTTTCGCTGTCGGCATTTGCGGGCGCCGAGTTTGACGGCGAGTTGCGCCTGGACAACGCAGCAGGGCAAGAGGTCAGCCGGCAGGGCTATGATACCGCTCCGATCGTTGGCTTTGCCTTCCGTCTGCGGTTCTGAAGGCGATTTCGTTTGCGACCGGTTTGGTCGCGCGTTGACAAGTTCTTGTCGAAAACGGATGCGGAGCCCCGAGCCCGGATTGCTACTCCTGTTGGAAGTTGGTTTGATGCCAGCAAACCCGCAGGGAGATCTGAATGCGCTTTTCCGGCTTACGCGTCCTGAAGGAAGGACTGACGGGCAACAAGGGTTGGACGGCGCATTGGCGTGATCCCGAGCCCAAAGCCGAATACGACATCGTCATCATCGGCGGCGGGGGGCACGGTCTCAGCACCGCGTATTATCTGGCGAAAGAACACGGGCTGACCAATGTCGCCGTGCTGGAAAAGGGCTATATCGGCGGTGGCAATGTGGGGCGCAACACGACGATCGTGCGCGCCAACTATTTTCTGCAAGGAAATTCCGAGTTCTATTCGCATTCCCTCAGGCTGTGGGAGGGGTTGGAAGAGGACCTGAACTACAACGTGATGCATTCGCAGCGGGGCATCATCAACCTGTTCCATTCGGACGGGCAGCGGGACGCGGCCGCGCGGCGGGGCAACATGATGATCAGCCAGGGCGACGATGCCATCCTGCTGGACCGCGATGCGCTGCGCGAGATGCTGCCCTATCTGAACTATGACGACCTGCGCTTTCCCATCTATGGCGGCCTGTATCATCCGCGCGGCGGCACGGCCCGGCATGATGCCGTGGCCTGGGGCTATGCCCGCGGGGCGGACCAGCGCGGGGTGGATCTGATCCAGAATTGCGAGGTCATCGGCATCGACATCGAAAACGGCGCCGTGCGCGGGGTGCAGACGACGCGCGGGGCGATCCGGGCCAGGAAGGTCGGGATCGTGGTTGCGGGCCGGTCCAGCCAGGTCGCGGCGATGGCCGGAATGCGTTTGCCGATCGAAAGCCACGTGCTGCAGGCCTTCGTGACCGAGGGGCTGAAGCCCTGCATCGACCATGTCGTGACCTTCGGCATGGGGCATTTCTACATCAGCCAATCCGACAAGGGCGGGCTGGTGTTCGGCGGCGACCTGGATTTCTATGCCTCCTACGCCGCGCGGGGCAATCTGCCGACGGTCGAAAGCGTGATGGAGGCCGGCGTGGCCCTGATGCCGATGATCGGCCAGGCCCGGGTGCTGCGGTCCTGGGGCGGGATCATGGACATGTCGCCGGACGGATCGCCGATCATCGACCGCACCCCTATCGACGGGCTGTACCTGAACTGCGGCTGGAACTACGGCGGGTTCAAGGCGGTTCCGGGCTCGGGCAACGTGTTTGCCCACCTGATGGCCACCGACCGGTACCACGAGAATGCGACAGGGTTCCGGTTGGATCGTTTCCGCACCGGGTGCGGGATCATCGATGAAGAGGGCAAGGGCTCTCAGCACAATCTGCATTAGGGGCGGGCCGGGATGTTTCGTTCGAATATTCGTGAAAGCCAGGAGGCGCGGCCATGAGGATCACTTGTCCGTATTGCGGCGAGCGCGACCGCCGCGAGTTCTACTATCGCGGCGCCGCCGTCGATCTGGACCGGCCCGCCCCGGATGCCGGGCCTGACGCTTGGGACGATTTCGTCTATCTGCGCGACAACCCGGCGGGCGAGACGCGGGATCTGTGGTATCACGAGGGCGGCTGCGGCGCATGGATCGTCGTGACCCGAAACACGCTGACCCACGAAATATCGGCGACCGAACCTGCGTCCGGGGGCAAACGATGAGGGTCGCGGACAGGGGGCTGATCGACCGCGGCACTCCGGTCGAGTTTTCCTTTGACGGAATCCGGTATTCGGGCTTTCAGGGCGATACACTGGCCTCGGCGCTGCTGGCCAATGGCGTGCGCCTGATGGGTCGGTCGTTCAAGTATCATCGCCCGCGCGGCGTCCTGACCGCCGGCAGCGAAGAACCGAATGCGCTGGTCACCATCGGCCGAGGCGCCGCGCAGGACCCGAATGTGCGGGCCACGATGCAAGAGATCTATCCGGACCTCGAGGCGCGCAGCCAAAACTGCTGGCCCAGCCTGAATTTCGACATGATGGCGGTGAACGATCTGGCCGCGCCCTTCCTGGGGGCGGGCTTCTACTACAAGACCTTCATGTGGCCCCGCAGCTTCTGGGAGAAGCTGTACGAACCGATGATCCGCCGGGCCGCGGGGTTGGGCACGCTGTCCGGGCAGGCCAACGCCGACACGTATGAAAGCGCCTATGCCTTCTGCGACCTGCTGGTGATCGGGGCTGGCCCGGCGGGTTTGATGGCCGCCCTGACGGCCGGCCGGGCCGGGGCGGATGTCATTCTGGCCGACGAAAGCAACCGGATGGGCGGGCGGCTGCTGGCCGAAACGCTCGAGGTGGATGGCAAGCCGGGTCACGTCTGGGTGGACGAGGTTCTGGCAGAACTGCGGGCGATGGAGAACGTGCGGCTGATGACCCGCACGACGATTGCCGGCGCCTACGATCAAGGCACTTTTGCCGCGCTCGAACGGGTCTTGCACCATACGGGCGACCGCGCCGCCGGTGCGCCGCTGGAAACCTATTGGCGGATCGCCGCCCGCCGCTCGGTTCTGGCGGCCGGGGCGCTGGAACGCCCGGTGGCGTTTCGAAATAATGACCGGCCCGGCATCATGACCGCCGGTGCCGTGCGGGCCTATCTGAACCGCTGGGGCGTCGCGACCGGCCGGAGTGTCACGATCTTCGGCAACACCGATGACATTCACCAGACGGCCCGCGACTTGCTGGCCGCTGGGGTCCACGTTGCCGCCGTGATCGACAGCCGCCACGACGGGCCGGTGTCGACCGACTATCCGGTGTTGCGCGGGGCGCAGGTCTGCGGCAGTTCGGGGCGCAAGGGGCTGGAGTCGATCACCGTGCGCCGGGCCAGCGGAGAAGAGCGCATTCAGACCGATTGTCTGGCGATGACCGGCGGATGGAACCCCTCGGTCCACCTGACCTGCCACATGAACGGGCGACCGACCTGGCGGCGTGACATTGCCGCCTTCGTGCCCACGCCGGGTGCCGTGCCCGGGATGCGCACGGCCGGGGCCTGCAACGGCGCGTTCTCCACAGCCGCCTGTCTGCGCGAGGGCATTTCGGCTGCGACCGAGGCGCTGGGTGATCTGGGCCTCAAGGCGCCCAATCCCGAGCCGCCGCAGGCCGAGGATCAGCCCTATGAAATCGCGCAACTGTGGGCGGTGCCGGGCAAGGGCCGCGCGTGGCTGGATTTCCAGAACGACGTGACCGTCAAGGACGTCAAGCAGGCCGCGACCGAGAACTTCCGCTCGGTCGAGCACATGAAGCGTTATACCACGCAAGGCATGGCCACCGATCAGGGCAAGAACTCGAATGTCGTGGCGCTGGCCATTCTTGCGGATGCCACCGGGCGGGCGATCCCCGAGACCGGAACCACCACCTTCCGCCCGCCTTACGCGCCGATTGCCATCGCCGCGCTGGGCGCGGGGGCCGAGGGGGCGGGGTTCAAGCCGCAGCGCTTCACCACCTCGCACAAGGCGTCAGTGGCGCGCGGGGCGCCGATGGTCGAGGCCGGGCTGTGGTATCGGCCCAGCTATTTCCCGCAGCCGGGCGAGACCACGTGGCGCCAGTCCTGCGACCGCGAGGTGCAGATGGTGCGCACGGCGGTCGGCGTGTGCGATGTCTCGACCCTGGGCAAGATCGACATTCAGGGGCGCGACGCCGCGCAGTTTCTGGATTTCGTCTATACCAACACGTTTTCGACACTGAAGGTCGGGCGCGTGCGCTATGGGCTGATGCTGCGCGAGGACGGGTTCGTCATGGATGACGGCACCACCGCGCGATTGGGTGACAGTCATTTCCTGATGACCACCACGACCGCCGCCGCCGGTGACGTGATGAAGCATCTTGAATTCGTGCGTCAGGGTCTGCGGCCCGATTGGGACGTGTCGCTGGTTTCTGTGACGGAGCAATGGGCGCAATTCGCCGTGGCCGGCCCCAAATCGCGCGAGGTGCTGAACGGCGTTCTGGGCACTCCATTGGATGATGCCGCGTGGCCGTTCATGTCCTGCGGGCCGGTGTCGGTTATGGGGGTGCCGGGGCGGCTGTTCCGAATCTCGTTCTCGGGCGAACACGCCTATGAGATCGCCGTGCCTGCGCGGTATGGCACCAGCCTGTTCGACATCCTGACCCAACGGGCCGAGGCGCTGGGCGGCGGGCTTTATGGGATGGAGGCGCTAAACGTCCTGCGGATCGAGAAAGGGTTCATCACCCATGCCGAAATCCACGGGCGAACCACGGCCTATGACATCGGGATGGGCCGGATGGTGTCGCAGAAAAAGGACTGCATCGGCAAGACCATGTCCGAACGCCCGGGGCTTGAGCAACCGGGGCGCGAGCGGTTGGTCGGGCTCAAACCCATCGGGGAAAGCCGCCAGTTGCTGGCCGGCGCCCATCTGTACAACGAAGAGGCTGCGCCGGTGCGTACCAACGATCAGGGCTATGTAACCTCGGTCTGCTACTCGCCGACGCTGGGCAGCATGCTGGGGCTGGCGTTTCTGGCCGATGGCCCCGACCGTCATGGCGAGATCGTCAAAATGGTCGATCACCTGCGCGGCGTGACCACGCTGTGCGAGGTGACGGACCCGGTGTTCTTTGACCCAGAAGGAGAGCGTGTGCGTGGATAAGCTGATTGCTCAGACTCCGTGTGACGGGCTGCTGCCGCTGACCATCGGAACGGTCTTGGTCACCGAGGTCGACCCGGGCGCGATACATGCGGTTTCGGCCTTTCAAGGGCAGACCAAAGCACTGTCCGACGCGATGAAGGCGGCGCATGGCATGGCCTTGCCGGCCCCGAACCGCGCGACCGGGAAGTCGGGCGCGCGTGCGGTCTGGTTCGGCCCGGGTCAGTGCCTGCTGCTGGGGCCAACGCCAAACCCGTCGCTGTCCGCCCACGCCGCGGTTGTCGATCAATCCGACGCCTGGGCCGTGGTGCGGCTTGAGGGAGACGGGGCCGAGGATGTCTTGGCCCGTCTGGTGCCCGTCGATCTGCGCCCGCAGCACTTCAAGCGCGGACATACGGCGCGCACGCTGCTGTTTCACATGACGGCGTCGATCACTCGAGTTGGCGAAAAAGCTATTCAGATCATGGTGTTCCGGTCGATGGCCACATCGTTGGCGCATGATCTGCAGAGGGCAATGGAAGGTGTGGCAGCACGCGGTTAGACTGTTGCAAAGAACTGATTCCAAGGGGACCTTATGCTGCGCATCGCACTTGCCGCCACTCTGCTTGCCACACCGCTGGCTGCCGCTGAAACCAAGGAGCAAAGCTGCCGCTATCAAGCAGACGTTGTGGCGGCGGTACAAAAAGCCCGTCTTGATCGCGTGAAAGAACGGGACGTTCCTGAAGCGGTGGCCGAGGCCGGCCCAACCTGGCCCGAGAACTACAACGCTGCGATCCCGTTGATCACACCATGGGTCTATGAGCAGAAGATGCGCGACATCCGCAAAAAAGACCTTGGCGCCGCCTGGATGGAGCTGTGCCTGCAGCAGTAATCCACAGGGCCGCGAATTGGCTGTGGACAAAGGCCCGCCTCGCCCTTGGCGGGCGGCCCGGTTTCTGCCATGTATGAACCATGTCATTGCCCCCTGGATTTCTGGATGAGCTACGCACCCGTCTGAGCCTGTCTCAGGTCGTCGGGCGCAAGGTCATGTGGGACAACCGCAAGTCCAATCCGGGCAAGGGCGACATGTGGGCACCATGCCCGTTCCATCACGAAAAAACCGCCTCGTTCCATGTGGATGACCAAAAGGGGTTTTATTACTGCTTCGGGTGCCATGCCAAAGGCGACGCGATCAGCTTTGTGAAGGAAACCGAGAACGTCTCGTTCATCGAGGCGGTCGAGATCCTGGCGCGCGAGGCCGGCTTGCCGATGCCCGCGCGCGACCCAAAGGCGCAGGAAAAGCAGGACCATCGGGCGCAATTGGCCGATGTCATGGAGCAGGCGGTACAGTTCTTTCGCCTGCAACTCAAGACCGGGGCAGGGGCCGAGGCGCGCGCCTATCTGGACCGCCGCGGTCTGGACGCTCAGGCGTTGGACCGCTGGGAAATCGGGTTTGCGCCCGATGGCTGGCAGGCGTTGTGGGACCATCTGCGCGGCAAGAACGTGGCCGAGGACCTGATCCTGGGCGCCGGTCTGGCCAAGCCGTCGAACAAGGGCAAAAAGCCCTATGACACCTTCCGCAACCGCATCATGTTCCCGATCCGCGATCCACGCGGCCGGTGCATCGCTTTCGGCGGGCGGGCGATGGACCCCAACGACAACGCCAAATATCTGAACTCGCCCGAGACCGCGCTGTTCGACAAGGGACGAAGCCTGTACAACCACGGACCGGCCCGTCAGGCGGCGGGCAAGGGGCAACCACTGATCGTGGCCGAGGGCTATATGGATGTGATCGCCCTGTCCGAGGCAGGCTTCGGCGCCGCCGTCGCGCCGCTGGGCACCGCGATCACCGAACATCAGCTGCACATGCTGTGGCGCATCGCCGATGAGCCGATCATCGCGCTGGATGGCGACACTGCCGGCCTGCGCGCGGCGATGCGGGCCATCGACCTGGCGTTGCCGTTGCTGGTGGCCGGCAAGTCTCTGCGGTTCGCCCTGATGCCCGAGGGCAAGGACCCCGACGATCTGCTGCGCGCCGAAGGCCCGGCGGCGGTTCACGCGGTGCTGGACGCGGCAATTCCGATGGTCAGGCTTCTGTGGCGGCGCGAGACCGAGGGCAAGGTGTTCGACAGCCCTGAGCGCAAGGCGGCCCTGGACAAGGCGCTGCGCGAAAAGATCCAACTGATCCGTGATCCTTCGATCCGGTCGCATTACGGACAGGAAATCAAGGACCTCCGCTGGCAGCTTTTCCGCCCGCAGCGGCAAGGGGCAGGGGCTCGAAACTGGCAGCCGAAAGGCAAATGGCAACCGCCAAAACCGTCGGCAACTCCGGATGCGCGGGCCTCGTTCCTTGCGTCCTCGGAGAATGCGGATATCCAACTGCGTGAAGCGGCAATCCTGGCGATTGCAATCCTGAACCCCGAGGTGGTCGTGCAATTCGAGCACCAACTGGAAGAGATGGAATGCCTGAACCCCGATCACGCGGCCCTGCGCGATGCGATCCTGCGGCACGCGATCGACGATCCCGACAACCTAAAAGAGCACATTGTTCAGTCTTTGGGGCCGGCCCCTCTTGAAAACCTGCTGGCCCTTCGCCATGTCGCTGTAATCCCCTGTGTGCACAAACCGGGCGACGTCGAAAAGGCACAGATGACTCTGGCCGAGGAACTCGCAAAAATCAAAGCGCTCCGGGGGCTGGATGCCGAGATTGCTGAAGCCGAAGAGGAGTTGTCCGATCTGGCGGACGAAGCGTTGACGTTCCGGTTGGCCCAGGCCGCCGAAGAACGCAACCGCGCAAGCCGCAGCCAGAACGAGGACAGGGCCGTATTCGACATTGCCGAGAACGGGGCGCGAATCAATCGCGACGAGAAAGATGCGTTTCAGGCGATCATGTCGGGCATCAAGTTCGAGCGGAAACGCCGCTGAAGTGGTGTTTTCATAAAGCACTGGAAAAGAAAAACGGGTAAACGGGTGGCCGAATCACTTCTACGCGCTAATGATTCGGTTCCATCGAATCACCCATCCCTGCAGGAGCACTGAATGGCCGCCAAGGATACCAACGAGGAACGGAAGTCCGACGACCAGGAACAGGAAATCTCGCTGGACATGAGCCAGGCCCAGGTCAAGAAGATGATCGCCGAGGCTCGCGAGAAAGGCTACATCACTTACGATCAGCTCAACCAGGTCCTGCCGCCAGATCAGGTCAGTTCGGAACAGATCGAGGACGTCATGTCGATGCTGTCCGAGATGGGCATCAACATCATCGAAGACGAAGAGGCCGAAGAGGAAGAGCAGAAGGGCTCGACCGATCTGGTCACCACCGACAGCAACCGTGAGGTTGCGCTGGCCGGTGCACAAACCGAAAAGCTGGACCGGACCGATGACCCGGTGCGCATGTATCTGCGCGAGATGGGGTCGGTCGAACTGCTGAGCCGCGAGGGCGAAATCGCCATCGCGAAACGGATCGAAGCCGGTCGCAACACCATGATCCTCGGGCTCTGCGAAAGTCCGCTGACCTTCCAGGCGATCTCGATCTGGCATGACGAATTGTTGTCCGAGGATATCCTGCTGCGCGATGTCATCGATCTGGAAGCGACATTCGGCAATCAGATGGACGAGGATGGCGACGTAGAAGAGCCAGTGGTGGATACCTCGACTGTCGCGGCCGCCAAGCCCGCCAAGGACACGGGTCCCGAACTGGACGCCGACGGCAACCCGATTGCCAACGATGATGACGATGACGAAGACGATCAGGCGAACATGTCGTTGGCCGCGATGGAAGCGGCACTGAAAGATCAGGTTCTGACTCAGCTTGAGCGGATATCGACGGATTTCGCAAAGCTCTCGGAGATGCAGGACAGCCGGATCTCGGCAACTCTGAACGAGGATGGGTCGTTCAGCGACAAGGATGAGCAGACCTATCAAAAGCTGCGCGCCGAGATCGTTGAACTGGTGAATGGCCTGCATCTGCACAACAACCGGATCGAAGCCCTGATCGATCAGTTGTACGGCATCAACAAAAGGGTGATGTCGCTGGACAGTGCCATGGTGAAGCTGGCCGACCAGGCCCGCATCAACCGCCGTGAGTTCATTGACGAGTATCGCGGTCGTGAACTTGATCCCAACTGGCTGTCCGACATGGCCCAAAAGCCGGGTCGCGGCTGGCAGATGTTCATCGAACGCTCGTCCGACAAGGTCGAAGAACTGCGCAACGACATGGCGCAGATCGGTCAGTATGTCGGTCTGGACATCAGCGAATTCCGCCGCATCGTGCAGCAGGTCCAGAAAGGCGAGAAAGAGGCGCGTCAGGCCAAGAAGGAAATGGTCGAGGCCAACCTGCGCCTGGTGATCTCGATCGCCAAGAAATACACCAACCGTGGCCTGCAATTCCTTGATCTCATTCAGGAAGGCAACATCGGCCTGATGAAGGCGGTGGACAAGTTCGAATACCGCCGTGGCTACAAGTTCTCGACCTATGCGACCTGGTGGATCCGTCAGGCGATCACGCGCTCGATCGCGGATCAGGCGCGCACCATCCGTATTCCGGTGCACATGATCGAGACGATCAACAAGCTGGTGCGGACCGGCCGCCAGATGCTGCACGAGATCGGCCGCGAGCCGACGCCGGAAGAACTGGCCGAAAAGCTGCAGATGCCGCTGGAAAAGGTCCGCAAGGTGATGAAGATCGCCAAGGAGCCGATTTCTCTGGAAACCCCGATCGGGGACGAGGAAGACAGCCAGCTGGGTGATTTCATCGAGGACAAGAATGCCGTGCTGCCGCTGGACAGCGCCATTCAGGAAAACCTCAAGGAAACCACCACGCGTGTACTGGCCTCGCTCACCCCGCGCGAAGAGCGGGTTCTGCGGATGCGTTTCGGCATCGGCATGAACACCGACCACACGCTGGAAGAGGTTGGTCAGCAGTTCAGCGTGACGCGCGAACGTATCCGGCAGATCGAAGCCAAGGCGCTGCGCAAGCTGAAACATCCCAGCCGAAGCCGAAAGCTGCGGTCCTTCCTGGATCAGTGATCAAAAAGGCGCCTCGACCGAGGCGCCTTTTTTCATTTGAGCTGCGGTTTGGTTCACGACGGCCAAACGTGAATTCAATTTGGCGGGAATTCGCAAGTGGTCAGAGCCTTCGCGGGCCATATCGCTTGTGTCCACTCATGGGACAGGTCGGGGCGAGGCGGCAACGCTGATGACCCCCGGCCGCTTGTCAGGCAAGCTTTCTGCGCCGGGACTGATCCTTGAACGCGCTGGGAGATTGCCCGGTCCAGCGTTTGAAGGCAGTCGAAAATGCCGCTTGGTCTGCGTAGCCAAGGCTGTACGAGATCTCAGAAAGGCCCATGTCGTTCTTCAGAAACGTTCTGGCGAGGTCGCAGCGCAGGTCGTCGACAATTTGGCGAAAGCTGGTGCCTTCCTCGGTCAGGCGTCGACCGAATGTCCGCGGGCTCATGCCCAAATCCTTGGCAACCTGTTCGGCGCGGGCGATGGCCCCGGGAAGCGATTGGGTAATCCGCCCTTCGACCCGCGACCGTAGAGTCTGTTTTTCGTCACTGTTTTCATGCAGCAGACGGTCACCATATTCCATCAGGTGCTGTCGCAAGCTGGGGTCGTAGGTCGGGACGGGCACGTCGAGCGTTGATTGCGGCAAAATGATCTCCAGCTTTTCTGCGCCAAACACCACCGGGAATCTGCCGAGTTTCGAATAGTCTTCCTCTAGCGCGCCGACCTTGTGCTGAAACCGCAGTTCGATCGGTTGGATCGGGATCCCCGTGAGAGCACGCAGGCGGGCAATGCAGGCAAACATGAGGAACTCGGTTCGCCGGTGGTACCGCGAAAAGCTTGGGTCCTTCCACCTGGCCTCGATGGTTGCCGAATTGCCGGACTCGTGCAGCCTCACGGCGATGGCAGGATCAATCAGCCGGTGGAAGTGGTTGGCGTTCTCCAGAACCTGCCGCAGATCCCGGGAATACTTGCTGATATATGCCGTCAGGCTGGAGGTTGCACTGAACTGCAAACCCGTTCGCGCGCCGAACAGGATGTCGTTGAGTTCATCGCAAGCGTGGCGGGCGAACAATGCCTCGCTGTGGGCGCTGTACAGCTTTGCAGGCGGCGCGAGGTCTTGCGCACTCAGCCCGCTTTTCGTCAGGACACGAACGACCGTATCAGTATTCCCTGCCTGCGCCTGCAACGCGGACGCCAGCAACTGAATTCTGGCGATATCGACTTGCATGCCACGCTCCGGAACCCACTGAATTGGCCGGATTATGTAGCGAATTTTGTCATTTGCATAGTTTTTGTGAGGTGACAGTTCCCACACAGGTTCAGACACGGCGCAAGTATTTACGCCGGAAATGGCTTCAGATCACAAAGACGTGGCCGGGCAAAGAAAGACTCCGTGGTACGGCCGTCATAGATCAGCCGCGTGCCGGGTCAGTCCCGTGGGGATCGGGCAGAGCCGAAGGATTTGGTCACACCAACCGATCTGTGGCTCCCCGGCACACATTGAACGCATGTCCCGATTCCAAAGACGCAAGGCACCATTCGCATGCGCACCGTTCCTGAAATCATCGTGAACGGCGCTGTTCTGGGCTTGGTGGAAAACTAGGCTATGATGCGTGTCGAAATCAGGGAAGATATTTGCAATGAAACATATTCTGACATGCGCCGCGGTTGCGGCAATGGTTGCAGCCGCTCCGGTCGAGACTGATGCCGCCCCGAACGGGTACCGGACCGAGCCGATGAACAGCACCGAATTTGAGGTCATCCCCCGCGCCCGGCAGGACGTTGATGGGTATTGGTGCGCGGCGGCGGATTTTGCTCGGCGCAAACTGGGGGCCGGCTGGCAGCAGCGGATTTACGTTTTGCGCGGCTATGGGCCCAGTGTGACAACCGGGCGTCGGACCGCTGTGCAGTTTTCCATAAAACCGCCGACAGGCGGCGTGCCACAGCAACCCAGCGTAGTGGTTTCGGGATTTCAACCGGGCTACAGCATGTCGGTCCAAGGTGCGAACGCCCGATGCAACGTGCGCCCCTTCTTCAACTGACGCGAACAGGGCCACCCGGTTGATGCAGGCCGAATTCACCATCGAAACCCGAGGGCAGGGGCTGTACGAGTTCACCTCCGACATCCGTGACTGGCTGTCCGCAAGTGTGGCCGACGGATTGCTGACGCTGTTCGTCCGCCACACATCCTGTTCACTGTTGATACAGGAAAACGCGGATCCCGAAGTTCAGACGGACCTGCAGGCATTTTTCTCGCGGCTGGTTCCGCCCTCGGATCATCCATCGATGTCTTATCTGAAACATACGTATGAGGGGCCCGATGACATGCCGGCCCATATCAAGGCGGCGATGATGCCGGTCTCTCTTTCGGTCCCGGTCTTAAGTGGGCGCCCTGCCTTGGGAACATGGCAGGGTATCTACCTGTTCGAACACCGGACCGCGCCCCACGTTCGCCGAGTTGCGGCGCATTTTGGGTGACCCTGCATATAGCGGTTGAAATTTCCGACTACCCAAACTCTAGCGGCTGCCCTATAGTTGTGGATAAGTCGGCCACAGCGCTGACAAAAAGAGGCGGAACAAGGGACGAGGAGACGGCGGATGCGCTGCCCGTTTTGCGGAAATATCGATACTCAGGTCAAGGACTCGCGTCCGGCAGAAGATCACGTGGCCATCCGCAGGCGTCGGTTCTGCCCCGCATGCGGGGGCCGTTTCACCACCTATGAGCGGGTCCAGTTGCGCGACCTTGTGGTCATCAAGACAAATGGCAAACGCGAGGATTTCGACCGGGACAAGCTGGAACGGTCAATCCGTATTTCGATGCAGAAGCGCCCGATTGATCCGGACCGCATCGACCAGATGATATCCGGCATCGTGCGGCGCCTGGAAAGCATGGGTGAGACCGACATTCCGTCCAACAAGATCGGCGAGATCGTCATGGAAGCTCTGGCGCGGATCGACACCGTCGCCTATGTTCGCTTTGCGAGCGTATACAAGAATTTCCAGGCGGCCGATGATTTCGAGGAGTTCGTCCACGAACTGCGCCCGCCGCAGCCATCGACTGACGAGTGACCGAAACAGACAAGCGATACATGGCGCTGGCCCTGTCCTTGGGGCGGCGCGGACAAGGATCTTGCTGGCCCAACCCCGCGGTCGGATGTGTTCTGGTGAAAAACGGCCGGATCGTCGGGCGCGGGTGGACGCAGCCCGGCGGTCGCCCTCATGCGGAAACCGAGGCTCTGGCCCAGGCCAGCGAACAGGCGCGTGGCGCGACCGCTTATGTCTCGCTGGAGCCATGTTCGCATCACGGCAAAACGCCACCTTGTGCCCAGGCTTTGATCGACGCCGGAGTGGCCCGTGTGGTTTCGGCGATCGAGGACAGCGATCCGCGCGTCGCGGGGCAGGGTTTTGCCATGTTGCGCGATGCCGGGATTGAGGTCACGACCGGGGTTCTGAGCGATCAGGCGGCAATGGATCACGCGGGCTTTTTCATGAAGACCGAGCAAGGCCGACCCTTCGTGACGCTGAAACTTGCCAGCAGCTTTGATGGACGGATCGCAACCGAGACCGGGCAGAGCAAGTGGATCACCGGCCCCGAGGCCCGCCGGGCGGTGCATGCCATGCGTGCGCGGCACGATGCGGTGATGGTCGGCGCGGGCACCGCGCGGGCCGACGATCCTTCGCTGACGGTTCGTGATCTGGGTATCGACCGGCAGCCCGTGCGTGTCGTGGTTTCACGTCACCTCGAATTGCCTTTGCTCAGCCAGTTGGCCCGAACCGCCTCTGATATTCCCGTTTGGTTGTGCCACGGCCCGTCGCCCGATCCCGAGCGTGCCGCGGCGTGGCAGGGACTGGGCGCACGGCTGATATCCTGCGCTTTGCAGGATCACCGGATCGATGCTGCAGACATGCTCCACCAATTGGGGCAGGCCGGTCTGACCCGGGTTTTCTGCGAGGGGGGCTCGGCTCTGGCCGCGTCCCTGCTGGCAAATGATCTGGTCGACGAGTTGGTCGGTTTCAGCGCGGGCTTGGCCGTCGGGGCCGAAGGCTTGCCCGCAATTGGTGCCATGGGGCTTGAGGAACTGGGCGACGCGCCCCGTTTTTCGCTGGTTGAAACCCGGGACTTGGGTGGCGATGTTCTGCATGTCTGGCGCCGGCCAGTACGCTAGCGGGGAGCCCTAGCGCCACAGGTTCGCATGTGTTGCAAAAGCCCCCTGAAGCTTGGCCAGCAGCCGGATTGCCGGCCCAGCAGGTGCAATCGGGCCATGCGTCAAACGGTGTGCGACAACCTCCGCGGGGCAGGCATCGCGAGTGATTGGATCAAAATACCGTGGATAGTCGATGAGCGTGGCGTAGGCCAGGCCCAGCACCGTCGGTCGCGCGCCTCGTCGTGCCGGGACCGATCCAAGGTCCGTCGTCAGACCCCAGCCGGCGTAGAACGGGGCCCCAAGCGTAGTGACCTGTATCCCGCGCAGCAGAGCTTCGAACCCAAGCAGTGAGGTCATAGTCCAGACCTCCTGAACCTCCGGCAGAACCAGTGCCGGGTCGACCTCGTAGAGGACGACATCGGCCAAACCCTCGGCGTCTATTCGACCGTCCCGAAGCCCGGCCTCAACATCCGGATGCGGTTTGTAGATCAGAACTGCGTCGGGATTGGCCGCGCGAACGGTGCTCAGCAACTCGAGATTTGTGCGGACTGTGCTGGTGCCCAACCGGATCGAGGCGTCGTCCTCTACTTGGCCAGGTACAAGAATCCGGTGCCCGTCCGGCAAAGGGGGGCAACTGCCGCCCGTATTGTATTTGCTTAGCCCCGCGGCGGTGAGTTGCGTCACCAGGCGGCGTATCCGTATCTCCTGATCGGGTCGCAACTCTTCGCGAGCGGTGATCAGTTCTTCCAGACGGCTGGGTCGGGTGGGGTCGTAGTAAATTCCAAGGTCGTCGGTCACCAGCGAAAGCGGCGGCACAAGGTTGGCCCCCAACCCGCGCGAGCGCAGAAAACCGTCTTCGACGCGGACCACATCTTCGGCTTCCAGATCACGATTGGCCCAGACCATATGCGGCCTGTCGGACGCCGAAGGCGGTTCCGGCACGAAACGGACTTTTTTCCACTTCCCGAAGGTTTGCTGAATATGCCTGCGTTTCCACAGGCGCATTCCAGACGCTGTCCAGCCGTGCCTGTCCTGTCGCCAGGCGCGGCTCTGGGCCTCAAGCGTATCCAGCACCGTTTCAAGCTCACACAGCTGGTCGCGATAGGGATCGTACCACGTCGGGTACAGTATCATGGCGGCAGCGAATAGTTGAGCGCGGGTCAGATTGCGCTGCCGGCGCGGCAGAGGCATCTCGTCCTGCGTCAGACCCCACCCGGCATAGAAGGGTTGCCCAAAAACCCTAGGTTTGTGACCGGCCAGAATGGCCTCAAACCCCAGTTGCGAAGACAGGGTATAGACGCCAATCGCGCCTTCCAGCAACGACCAGGGGCTGATCTGATCCGCCAACAGGGAAACACGATCAGTTTCATCATCCTCCGAGAAGAAACCGCGCCGATGGCCCTGCAGCGTTTCCGGGTGGGTCTTGATGATCACACGCGCGCCGGGGTTTTCCTCTTGGGCCATGATCAGCATTTCGAGAAACCGCGCGGGGTCGCCCCGGCTTGCCGTAACCGCCGCGTCGCCCTGTATCTGATCGACAACCAATACATAGCCCGGATCCGGGGGCGCGATATCCGGGTCGCATGCCGAATACTTGCTCAGATGCGATTCCTTCAGCCGTGCGATCGCGCCGCGCGCCCGATCCAGCAGGGCGGTGTCATCCAGCGGATGCGTGGCCAGCAGAGTTTCGAGGTCCGACGGCTGTGACGGATCGAAATGCATCGCACGTCGTTCCAGAAGCAGGCCCAGCGGTGGCTCGTGATCGCGCCCCGGCAGCAGGGATCGCAGAAAAGCATCCTCGACCCGCAACAGCGGGATATTCCGGTCCTTCGCAACTCGAATTCCGCGGTGCGCGGTCGGGCTTTCGCCCCAGATGCCCACCATGTCGCCCGAACGCGGAAGCCCAACGCGAATGTCAAACCCCTCCAGCGACAGGATGCGTCGGACCCTGCGTTGGGTCAGAAACCCGCCATTGTAGACATACAGGCGCGTTCGATCCTCGGCGTCCGCGGTGTCGGCGCCGGGTTTCATGCCTCAGTTTCCGGTCAGCGTGGCGACGTTTGCAACGGGCGTCAGACCGCCGGCAATCAGCGAAATCGACTTCGTCCACTGTGCATATGGGGCTTCGGTCACGTAAATCGTGTCGTCGTCGCGGATCACGAAATCACGTGCAACAAACAGACCGTTGGGCGCCGTGAGGTTCAGCAGGTAGATCACGCGTTGTTCGCCCTGAAGGTTCGCCTGGCCCAGCACTTTGCGTGCAATGTCTTCGCGCTCGTCTCTCAGAACGAAGATACCTGTGGGATCCGAGGACAGCGATTGCAAGCCGCCGACCTGCGCCAGCGCTTCCAGCGCAGACAGATCCTGGCTGTCGAATGCGACGCGGGATTGCCCGCCCGTGGCCCCAAGCGCGATATACGACCGGGTGTCCTGTTCGACCAGGATGCGATCACCACCGCGCAGTGCGATGTCGGTTTCAGGATTGCGGAACAAATCGTCATACCACACGGTGCCACGCTGATTGCCGCGGATCACCGTGACCAGCGCAATATCCGGGGCGACCGCCACGCCACCGGCCCTTGCAAGCATCGTCGACAAGGTGCGGGTCGGGCGCTCGATCGGGTAGATGCCGGAGGCGCCGATCGTGCCGGTTACCGAGACCGTCGCACCGTCACCCGCCACGCGGCGGATCTGAACCTGCGGATCAGGCGTCTGCTCGCGCAGCTTTTCTGCAATCAGCGAGCGAAGCTGCTCGGGCGTATTGCCCGAGGCGCGCAAGCGGCCGGCATAGGGCACGAAGATAAAGCCTTCGCTGTCGACCTGAACCTCATCGAGATTGGTAGATGGGCCGGTTTCACCAGCCAGCAGACCGTCGTCGACGTTTTCCCAGATGGTCAGGCCAAGCACGTCGCCAGGACGAATGGTGTCAGATGTTACGCTTTGTGCTGACCGGAAGGCGGGCGGAAAGCCAAACTGTGGAACCGCAGAGGTGACATGGGCCACCCGGTCATCAACTTCGACCACGTGGGCGTTGCCGCCGTTGACTGTCGAGCCCGCAAGAATTTCGGTTTTGTTCGGCCCGGCCTTGGGCAGTTGGCACGCTGTCAGAAGGCCAATGGCTGCAACGAGGGACAACCCTCGTATCCATCGAGTAGGGAAACGCTGCACTGCCGAAATACCTCGAGTTTCGTATGTAGTCTTTTGGTTTGCGGTCAAACTAGCGGTTTCATACTTCAAGTTCCAGCCAGCGAAGCACCGTGTCATTCAACGATTTTCAACTGTGGCGTGATGGTCGCGATTCCGGTCAGCGCGGCCTGATAAGGGTCGCGAGCCTGCAACATCATGTCAGCAACCCGCCGCAGCAACTGGCGCCGTCCGCCGCGCGAGTAATAGCCGCCCGGCACTTGGCTGGTTTCCAACAGGAATTGGCGGTATGCCCGATAGGCCTCCGTGTCCGGTTTTTGCGGGTGCCTGAAGAATTCGTCAATCGGTTGATGCGAGACCAGTTCAGGCTTGTCGTAGACCGACTTGCCGAAGACACGCAGAGGGATGCCGCGCCACAGAGCCTGCTGTCCGGCGGTGGAGTTGATGGTCAGGGCCGAGCTCGCGTGATCCAGAAGGCGCGCCAGCTTTCCCCCGGGCACGTAATGCACGCGATCCGAAATGCCCAGTTCGCGCGCAAGTGCTTGGACGCGTCTTCTTAGCGGCTCGCGCTGGTTCTCAAGGGGATGTTCCTTGATGACCAGGCGGTGGTGGGACGGAGCGCCCTTGGCGAACCCCTCCATCACCGGGGTGATGAAATCGGCCATGCATGAAAAGTCTGAATGCGCCTGGACCGAACTGTCGTGCCCCAGTTGCAGCAGCACCAGATGATAGGGGAACCCGCCGCGCCTTACGCGCCAGGTGGCGAGAACGCGCTGCAGTCGATGGATCGGCATGAGCGCCAAACGTTTGAAATACAGTTTGAATTCCTTTGAGACAGGCACTTCTCGGTGCGGGCGGAAATTACGGTACCCACGGTTCGCACACAGAACGAACCAGTGGTACAGTGCGCCGTAGAAAATGTGTTGCCGCATATCCCCCCAATGTGACGGGGGTGGGGGCGTTTTGGCGCCCGAGCTTTGCAACGCTTGCTGCATCTGGGCGATTTCCAGATCCATCAGGCGAGAATGTCCGTTTGACCCATTGCGTTCATAGGTGACCCACCAAGGTCGAAGGTACCCTTCCTCGAACACATGAACACGGATGCCGTGGCTTCGCGCCGTACGGATCGCGTCGGCGTGCACCGGGCGAACATCGCCATAAAGCACGATGTCGGTTACACCGCGCGACAGGATGATGTTCGTCAGGCTTTCCGGCCAGTTTTCTAGCCCGCCGCGATAGGGGATATAGCTGGCGCGATCGAACCAAAAGGCCTGGTCCCCGGCGTTGAACCCGACACGCCACACCTGCGCGCCAGCCGCGCGCAACATGCGACCCAGGCCGCTGAAGAACGGCCCATGCGGCCCCTGCAGAAACAGGAATACGCGACTGTCGGAGTTGTCCTTCGGTTGCCTCATGCCAGATGCTCGAATTCTGGTTGCCCGTGTTTTATTGAACAAACTATGCCTTTTCGCGGCCAGCCGGGCAAGGCAGGGCTTGCTCCGCCCGCCACTTGGCCTTACCTCGGCGTGGATTGCATGGCACAGCTTAGGCGCAGAGGGTTAACGGAATGTTTACTGGGATCGTCACCGATATCGGCACAATTATCGAGTTGGAGCAGCAGGGCGATCTGCGTGCACGCATCCGGACAGGCTATGAAACATCCGGCATAGATATTGGTGCGTCGATCGCCAGCGACGGGGTTTGCCTGACCGTCGTCGCGCTGGGTGATGACTGGTACGATGTTCAGATCAGCGCCGAGACCGTTTCCAAAACCAATCTGGACGGCTGGAAGGTGGGCTCAAGGGTCAACCTTGAACGGGCCTTGAAGGTGGGTGACGAATTGGGTGGCCATATCGTATCGGGACACGTGGATGGCGTCGCAGAGATCGTCGCGATGGCCGAAGAAGGCGACAGCACCCGCGTGACCCTGCGCGCGCCCAACGATTTGGCGCGCTTCATCGCGCCCAAGGGCTCGGTTGCTCTGAACGGCACTTCGCTTACGGTCAACGATGTCGACGGTTGCGATTTCGGGATCAACTTCATTCCTCATACCAAAGAGGTGACGACTTGGGGCGCGGCCAAGGTCGGAGATCGGGTCAATCTGGAAATCGACACGCTGGCCCGGTACGTGGCCCGATTGGCCGAGGTTTCGTGATCGCCAGCGAAGAAATTGCGTCGCGTTAGGTACGGCCCACTTCGTTTGCGGACTGGCCTTTGCGCCCGTGCTGGTCTATCCCGCGTTGCAACACCTGCTCTGTGAAAGGCTGCCCCATGAGCTTTGAAACACCCGGACCGGTCGAGGCCCAACTGCGCGACGCGATCAGCCCGATCGAAGAGATCATCGAAGAGGCGCGCCAGGGCCGGATGTACATTCTGGTCGATCACGAGGACCGCGAGAACGAAGGCGACCTGGTGATCCCGGCGGAATTCGCCGATGCCGAGGCGATCAATTTCATGGCCACCCATGGCCGCGGGCTGATCTGCCTGCCGATGACGGCTGAGCGGATCGACCGTCTGGGCCTGCCGATGATGGCCGTGAACAACTCGTCGCGGCACGAAACCGCCTTTACCGTCTCGATCGAGGCGCGCGAAGGCGTCAGCACCGGGATCTCGGCCGCCGACCGGGCGCTGACCATCGCCACCGCGATCAACGAGCAGAACACCATGGCACATCTGGCCACGCCCGGCCATGTCTTTCCGCTGCGCGCCAAACGGGGCGGAGTGCTTGTACGCGCCGGCCACACCGAGGCCGCCGTGGACATTTCGCGCCTGGCCGGGCTGAACCCCTCGGGCGTGATCTGCGAGATCATGAAGCCCGACGGCACCATGGCCCGTCTGCCCGATCTGGTCGAATTCGCCAAAGAGCATGGGCTGAAGATCGGCACAATCAGCGACCTGATCTCGTACCGCGCGCGCCACGACAATCTTGTGGTCGAGACCGCGCGCCGGATGGTCACGTCGGAATATGGCGGCGAGTGGGAGATGCGGATATTCACCGATCAGACCCACGGGATCGAACATGTGGTGATGATCAAGGGCGACATCAGCACGCCCGAGCCCGTTCTGACCCGCACCCATGCGCTGCACGAGGCTTCGGACATTCTGGGCCTTGGTCCGAAGTCGCCGCAGGAACTGCCGCGCGCGATGGAAAAGATCGCCGCCGAGGGCCGGGGCGTGGTCTGCCTGTTCCGCAACCCGCGCAACTCGCTGTACGCGGCCGAGGACGAAGGCCCGCGCACCATCAAGCAAACCGGTCTGGGCGCGCAGATCCTGTCCAAGATGGGCATCAAGGAACTGGTGCTGCTGACCGACTCGCCGCAGACGAAATACCTGGGTCTGGACGCCTTTGGCCTGTCCATCGTCGGGACCCGCTCGATTCTCAAGGATGACTGAGCATGGCTGAGCAAGACAAACACGGCGTTCTGCCGACCCCGAAATTCGATGACCCGGTCAAGCTGCTGATCGTCGTGGCCCCGTTCTATCGTGCCATCGCCGACGACCTGGTTCGCGGCGCCAAGGCCGAGATCGAGGCCGCCGGCGGCAGTTGCGAGGTGGTCGAGGTGCCCGGCGCGCTCGAGATTCCGACCGCGATTGCCATGGCCGACCGCCAGTGCAACTTTGACGGCTATGTGGCGCTGGGCTGCGTGATCCGGGGCGAGACCACGCATTACGAAACCGTCTGCAACGATTCCAGCCGCGCGATCCAACTGCTGGGTCTGCAGGGGCTGTGCATCGGCAACGGCATCCTGACGGTTGAAAATGACGCGCAGGCCGAAGTGCGCGCAAATCCGGAAGAGATGAACAAAGGTGGCGGCGCGGCGGCTGCGGCCTTGCATCTGATCGCGCTCAGACGTAAGTGGGGCGCTTCGAAAAAGGGCGTCGGATTCAAGCCGCCGTCCGAGTCCATCCTCGTGGCGGGCGACAGCAACGGATCAACGACAGCATGACCCAGACAGACACGCCGAAACCGGCAAACCGGAAACGCCTGATGAAATCCGCCGCGCGGCTGTATGCCGTGCAGGCGCTGTTCCAGATGGAGCAGTCGGGCCAGACGACCGAGCAGGTGGTCAACGAGTTTCTGGATCACCGGTTTGGCGCGGTCTACGAGGGCGACGAGATGCTGGAAGGCGACAGCTCGGTCTTCCGCAAGCTGGTGGATGACGCGGTGAATTATCAGGCGCCGATCGACCAGATGACCGACCGGGCGCTGGTGGCCAAGTGGCCGATCTCGCGCATCGACCCGACCCTGCGGGCGCTGTTCCGCGCGGCCGGCGCCGAGCTGAGCCAGAGCGACACGCCGCCCAAAGTGGTCATCACCGAATTCGTCGACGTGGCGCGCGCCTTCTTCCCCGAAGGCAAAGAGCCAAAATTCGTCAACGCGGTTCTGGATCACATGGCCCGCGAAGCCAAGCCCGAGGCGTTCTGACGCGCCACGGGCGATTTTACCCGGCATGAAATTGCGCTAGACTCCTGCCGTGTGAAGGAGGTGCGTCATGCCGAAACTGATCCGTCTTTACATCACCCAGGTTGCGCTGGGGTTTGTGATATCGGCTGTGTTTGTCGCGGTGCTGCTGCTGTTGAACGTGGCCAACCTGCGCCACCTCATCACCGGGTCCGACATTGGCTTTATCGCGCTGATCATGATCTGGTTCATGAACGGGATCGTCTTTGCGGGCGTCCAATTCGCCTATGCGATCATGAGCATGGCCGAAAAGCCCAAAGGCCCGCGCGGGGGCACCCCGGTCGCGGTCAAGTTGGAGCCCGTGCGCGTCGAAGCGCGCCGGTCGTGATAGGTGGTTCCTGGCGCTTGCAATTGGTCTGCCCCTGACATTTGATGCGCAAGCGTATCGAATTGTCCATGAAAGACCGTTTCCTTGACCAAGCCAAGTTATGAAGACGTCATCAATTCGCCGGCGTTTCTGGATGATCTGTCAAGTTTGAATCAGGCGATTGCGGGCGGGCTGAAACAAGCAGGCCAGCCAGTCGCGATCAATGGAAACGTGTGCTATGCACACATGCAGGAAAACTTTCACAAATCCGATCTCGCGCCGTCGATGGAGCCGAAACGGCGTGCTCTTCACCGGCTGGCACAGGAAAGCCATTGCTTTGCCGAGGTCGGAGTGGCGGGCGGCCACGCGGGTCTGTTGGCGCTGCATTCGAACCCCGGTTTGAATTATATCGGCATCGACCTTGGACAGCGTTTGCGCGCCTCGTGGCCGCCGGTCGACATCTACGTGCCGATCGCATTCCGATGGTTCGAAAACCGCTTCTCGGATCGCGTGAAGTTCTACCTCAAGCCAGCGATCGAAGGGCTTGAGCAGGCAGTTCAGGATCGGCCGTTCGGCCCGATCGACCTGTTGCACTTGGATGCGCAGAAAAACAGCAGGATCGCCGAGCTGGATGCGGTCTGGTCTGGCCTGGCTGACAGATGCTACCTGATTCAGGGAGACAACCGAAACGGCCATGTGCAGGCAAGCTCGGCCCGTTTGGTCCAGCAAGGGCGCGCGCGGCCGGTCAACCTGATTGGACCGGAAACCCTGCACAGCGCGAATTTCGGCCTTTTGGAGATCGGTCCGGGCGTTGCGCGCAACGTACTCAGCCTGGACGGGCTTGCCCATCAGCGCATTCTCGTGTGCGTGTGCCATCAAGATGATGAAACGCTGTTTGCCGGCTCACTTCTGGCGCATCTCAAGGGACATGCCGAAATTGTCGTTGCAAGCTTCTTCCGGCCTGCATCCAACCGTCGAGACACCGATACGCGCGAAGCGGCGATGCAACAGGTGTGCGACATGATTGGGGCCACCCGGGTGCAACTGCCCTTTGCGGTCGAAAGTGATTACCCGAAGTTGCGCCGTTTTATTCGCATGCCAACCGGCGATGGCATGCCAGAACCTGAAATCGTCCGGCCATTGCGCCGCCATCCGTTGTTTGGGCTGTTATCCGGATCCGCCTATGCGTTGATGAAGCAGGTCACGCCGACAACCGTCATCACTCACAATCGAGTTGGCGAATACGGGCATATCGAACACGTGCTGTTACATCATGCGGTCAAGCAGGCATCTGCACGGTACACGGACGCCCAGATGTTGGCGTTTGGATTGAACTTGCCAACGGCAGATTTGACTGTGCCAAGCCTGCCGGATCAAAAAAACAGGATGTTTGACTGTTATATGCCGCAATGGAACGGACGCGGGCTTTATGATTTTGCTCTGGATGACGAAACCTTCGCACGGGTCGATCCGCAAGAAATCCCCTGATCGGAAGGCGGCGGGACCACCAGGCAACCGTGCGGTTTTGATTCCCGAGGACCTGTATGTACAGGTGGGCGCCAGGTAAACGGGCCAGGACCCGAACAGAGCCAGCTCCCTCGGAATTGCTTAAGGCCACCGGAATGCTACCAGTCACGAGAAGGGCAGAACCCGCCAAGGGCGTAAGTAGGGCGCAACACTGAGTTGCACAAGGGGCTTGCACAACAGTTTTTGGTCTGGGTCGTGCGGAAGTTGATTGTGGGGGCAGATTCTGGGGATGGGGGCCGGGTAAAATCCGGGATGATGAACAACCCCTGCCAACTTGACAATTTGTTCACTAATTGTTCACACTCTTCGCATGACAGTTGAACTTCAGCCCGGACAAAGATTGGCCAGGGGTGTCTCGCGACACCTTGTGACGCACGGCTTTGTTTCGATTGAGGAATTCGTCCCGACCCGCGGGTTGCGCGTTGACGTCATGGGGTTGGGGCCAAAGGGCGAACTTTGGGTGATCGAGTGCAAGTCCAGCCGGGCGGACTATATGTCCGATTCGAAGTGGCAGGGTTATCTGGATTGGTGCGACCGCTTCTTCTGGGCGGTGGACACGGATTTTCCCACCGAGCTGCTGCCCGCCGAAACCGGACTTATCATTGCGGATGCTTATGACGCCGAGATCGTACGCATGTCCCCCGAGACCAAGTTGGCCGGGGCAAGACGCAAAAAGATGATCCAGAAATTTGCCATGGACGCCGCGCGGCGGTTGCATGGCCTGCGTGATCCGCGGCTTTGATTTCAGCCTTTGACGGCGCGTGCGGCTTGTGCTGCGGCGCGGATCTCGTCGGCGATTTCCTCGGCTTCTTCCGGGTCGAAATCCATGGGGATTTCAAGCTCGCCCGCCTCGATGAACAGGCGCACCATTCCATGGTCGGTCGGACCGATCTGAAGGTTCGCTTCGATGTCACGTTCGGTATTGATGCCCATTCTCGCCTCCGGGGACTGAGCGTTTCTGCTAGCCTGCAACGCAATGGGAATCAAGCGGAGTGTGTGGCCGATGCTGCAAGGGGACAATGCTGAGATCCGGCCGTTTCGCGAAGATGACCGCGATTGGCTGGTCGAGCGCCACGGAACGCTTTACGCGCGGGATGAAGGATTTGACGAGAGCTTCGCCCTTCTGGTGGCCCGTATTCTGGACGAATTTGTCGCCGGGCATGATCCCCAACGCGAGAGGGGATGGATCGTTGAAAGTGACGGAAAGCGCCTTGGTAGTATTTTCTGTGTCGCGCAGGATGAAACTACCGCCAAACTGCGGCTTTTTTTGCTGGAACCCGACGCGCGGGGCAGGGGACTTGGGGCGCGGCTTTTGATGACATGCATGGATTTTGCACGATCCGCGGGCTATGCGTCGATGGTGTTGTGGACCCACGAAAGCCACAGGGCTGCCTGCAAGCTGTACCAAGCGTATGGATGGCGCCTGACCGACAGCAAACCGGTTCATTCCTTCGGCGTCGATCTCATCGAACAAAGCTGGTCAATTCGACTTTAAGGCTCTTGCAATCCCCGAACGCGTTCGTTAAATCGCCCCTCACGAGTGCCGCCTTAGCTCAGTTGGTTAGAGCGCTGGATTGTGGATCCAGAGGTCCCCTGTTCAAGCCAGGGAGGCGGTACCATCTCCCCTCGACAAGACTGCTCGACCGCCGCTTTTGACGTGCGCTGTTTTTCCGTTGGTAGGGTTGGGATTAACGAGGCCGGTCGCAAGAGATTTGCGGTGCAACTGGCGGAATTAGTTTGGTTTTTACTGTTCCCTTTTACGCCGTAACCCAAAATTCTGGGATTATTTGAGAGGGCAATCGACTCCAGATGGGACCTGTCGTCTGCTTCCGTGGTGCTTAGGGCGCTTGCGTCCGAAGGCCGGTTACACGTGTAGCGGTGCACCAGTGGGCCCAGACATTCCCTCGTACGGAATTCGACCCTCGCAGCATTGGTGCGGTTTGTGTAAGAAGAAGGTCAAAGGCAGTTCGGGAACAGGCGTAAATGTCTCAGACCATTACCGTATTCACGACGATGAAAAACGAAGGCCCCTACATGCTGGAGTGGGTCGCGTTTCATCGGACTTTGGGCGTCGATCATTTTGTGATCTTCACCAATGACTGTGAGGACGGTACCGATAGGATTGCACAACGGCTTGAGCAGATGGGTTTGGCATCCCACGTCCCGAATGCTGTGCCTGAGGGTGGAAACCCCCAGCACCAGATGCTCCGGCGGGCACGGCGACATCCTAGGGTCAAAGAAGCCGATTGGCTGATGTGCCTTGATGTCGATGAGTTTTGGAACATTCGATGCGGCGACAACAGCTTCGCGGCCTTGATTGATGCCGTCGAACAGAAGGCAGGACAATCGGTGGACGCCATTTCGTTCGCATGGCGGTTGTTTGGGACGTCGGGCAATATCAGTTTTGACGACACGCCCGTGACACGGTCATTTTGCATGGCCGATCAGGAGTTTCCCTATCATTCGGGTCGCGCATATGGTCTGAAAACGCTGTTTCGGAACAATGGCAAGTTCACTCGGTTCGGACCGCACAGACCCAAGGGCATTGAAGAGGGCAAAGAGGCCGAGGTCGCATGGTCGGACGCGGGCGGAAATCTGTTTCCGGCCGAGAATGTCGGTTGGCGCGCTTGGCGGAATTTCGACCATTCCTTCGGACGGCTCCATCATTATTCCGTTCGATCTCTGGATGGCTTTCTTATCAAGCGGGACCGGGGGCGGACCAACCACGTAAAGGTGGATCAGGGGCAATCCTACTGGTCGGACATGAATGCTAACAAGGTTCAGGACACCTCGATCCAGCCGATCGCCCAGCGTGCAGCACCGTTGCTCGACGAGCTCAAATCGGACCCCGAACTGCGCGAATTGCACGAACAGGCCTGTGACTGGCACCGCGCCAAGATCGCCGAGATCAAGATGCGCCCCGATTGGGTGGAGTTCCGGTCTTGGCTGGCCGACAATCTGGTGTGACGGCCATGGCGGACGATCTGACCAAAGCGCAGCTGCAACCTGACCACCCGGATCGGAAGACCGGCTATGAACGCATTCTGACCGATCCGCCCCCGCCTTGGTTTGTCGAGATTTACCCCGGCGGGGACGGGACGGGGTTTCTGCAAAAGCTCGACCGCCATTCGGTTATCTTCCACCAGCGTGACCCGGCGCGGCTGGTCATCAGTTTTGACAATATTGCAAATGCCAATGACCTGTCCTTTGCCCGCGAGCCGTGGGGCTGGAAGTTTTTCCGGGACGAGGGGTGGTCCCATCTGGGCGTGATCGCCCGCACAAAGGCATGGTATCGCGACCCCGAAATCATCGGTTATTTCGAGGACAAGGCGCGCGAGGGGTTTTTTGACAAGTTCGATCAGGTCGTGTTTGCCGGGGCGTCCATGGGAGGGTTCGCCGCGTTGACCTTCTCAGCACTGGTGCCGGGTGCGATCGTCATTGCTTTCAATCCTCAGACCACATTGGACGAGCGGCGGGTCCCTTGGGAAACTCGCTATCGATTCGGTCGTGTCCAGGACTGGGATCTGCCGCTGAGTGACGCTGTCGAAACCGTTCAGGCCGCCGCCCGGGCCTATGTGTTTTACGACCCGTTCTTTGACTTGGACAGGCAACAGGTCACACGGCTGCAGGGCGGCAATGTCGTTCTTCTCAAAACCTGGTTCGCCAACCACTTCGCCGCACCCATGCTGCGGAAACTCAATCTTTTGAAACCGGTGATGCAGCATGCGATGCGTGGGACCCTGGAGCCGTCCGAGTACTACAAGATGATGCGTGCCCGCCGGAGATTGCCGATCTACATGCGCGGTATTGAAGCCGTGGGCGAAGAACGTCACCCAAAGCTGGTAACGGCCGCCCGCCAGCGGTTCCGGGCCATGCGCCGGGCTATGGCGGCAGGGGACGCGTCATGACGCCCAAACGGGGCGTGTTCATCGGCCAGCGCAAGGACCGCATGGGTGCCCGACTGCTGATGATGCTGACCTGCATACGCCTGGCCGAGGATTTCGGCGCGGATTATCGGGTCAACTGGTTTCCACCGGGGGCCGATGCCCCCGAACTGGACAACCCGGAAGAGCTGTTCGATCCCGAATGGATCAAATCTCACTTTCTGGATCAAAAAAACCACGATCGGCTGTCGAAGAATGCGCTGCCGGTCTGGAGCTTTTTGGGCGACGCGACGCCCGATCGGCTGATGGCGCATCTGGCCGCTGGCCGCTCGGTCTTGGTCGAAGAGGGATTCGAGGTTCTTGCCTTTCCTTGGGAGGATATTGAAGCGATCCGCCCGCGCTACCGCGAGTTCATTCACCGTATCGGGTTCACTCCGCAAATCCGGCACATCATGGAGCTTGCCGATGCAAGGCTCTCGGGGCAGGGCGTTTCTGCCTACCATATCCGGCGCGGTGACATCCTGAACGCGCTGCCCTGGAAGCACACCACCTGGCCGGCAAAGGTCGAGCCGGAAGAACTCTACGATATGCATCTTTCCAAGAGGCTGGACCGGCCCGCGATCATGTTCTCGGACCAGCCCGAGCTGATTGCGCGGTTTCAAAAGCGTTATCCGAACCTGATGCAGATGTCCGACATTGCGGACCTGTCTGGAATGACCCGAGCACAGCGCGACTTTCTCGAGCTTTTTGCCATGTCCCGGGCCGAACAGGTGATCGCTCCGTTCATCTCGGCCTTTTCCATGGCGGCTGCACGGATATCGGGGCAGCAAAGACTGGTATTCCGCGATGTCCTGACCGAGGCCGAATTGGACGAGGCGAACGAAACCGTCATCCGGCGCGTGGCGCAAGGCCCCGAGACTTTTCTGAACCCATCCGAGGCCGCCCATGTTTATGCCAAGGCTGCGCAATATCTGTGCGCCCAGGATCGGTGCCAAGAGGCTTTTGATCTGGGCCAGCCGATCCTCGATGCCGGGGCGGACAACGCTTTTCTGCCCCTGCTGCAGGCGTTGAACGCGTTCTATCTGGGCAAGTGGAAGGAAAGCGAGCAACTGGCCCGGGACGGGTTGGAGAACCCGCATCTTTGGCCCGAAGATCACGCGGTTCTGACCGCATTGCGGGGGGCCATTCTTGGCGCCAGAAAGAAACGCTGGGCTGCCGGGCGTCACTTTGCAAAAGCGTTTTGGGCCAAGCCGTTGCGACCCGATGTTGTGGTTTTGGGTTCGCGCATGCTGTACCGCGACCAACTGCCCGTTCGACTGTTTCCGCCCGTGGATTGGGCCCTGCAGCGCAGGCTGCGCCAACGTCGGTTTCCGCCGTTCAACAACCTGTACCTTGTCCAGCACAAGGTGATCGTGAGGGCGCCCTGCAATTTCGACATGATCCTGCTTGATTGGTCCGATCTTTCCCTGGACCAGCGCGCCAGGCGGCTGCAGGACAGCGGTCCGCGCCTGCAAGCTTTGTGGGCCGGGCTGACTGCGATCGACGACGTGCCGGAACAGGACCCCGCTGTGGAAAGCCTGTCATCGTTGCTGCAATGGCGCATGGGCGAGGTTGCCGTCGAGACGGCAATTGATGCCGCCCGGGACGTGGTTCTGCGGTGCCCCGACAACCCCCTGTACTACAAACGTCTTGCCGAGCTCTATGCGGATGCAGGTGACCGACGTCAGGCGCGATTGACTATGGCCGAGGCGCTGGCTTGTGACCCTGACAGCGCGTTTCTGGTTTTCGCGATGGGGCAACTCTTGGTGCGCATCGGCGCCGAAGAGCAAGCCGAGGCGCAGATCCTGCACGCGGCCGAGCTGGACGACATCACCGCCGCCATTCAAGGGGCCGCGGGTCAGATTTGCCTGAAGCGCGGCGAAAAACAGCGGGCGCAGGTGTTTCTGCAACGGGCCAAGGCGTTGTGTCCAACCTACAAACGTTTTTCCAACCAGCTCAAAAGGGCAGAGGGGTAACATGCGGGCCTTTCACGATATCCAGCACCATTCAGGGTCATCTGTGTGCAAACACGCCCAAGGTTTCGGCTTGGTCATCGCCTGCAATGGAATTATTCTGGCGGGCAAACACTGGTCTTGCGTGCCCGCGTCCGGCCTGCATGGCACCAAAAACTGAGGCAAAAATGGTCGATCAGCCCCCCCGCTTTGTCAGCGTTACCCCGATGAAGAACGAAGGCCCGTTCGTTCTGGAATGGGTCGCGCACAATCAGGCTATTGGCATCGGCCAGATGGTCGTGATGACGAATGACTGCACGGACGGGACGGATGCGCTGCTCGAGCGGCTGGACCAGCGCGGGGTTCTGATCCATGTGGACAACAATTCCCGCCGCGCGACAAGCCCTCAGAAACGCGCGTACAAACGCTTTTTGCAGATGGACATCGCTGGTCCTGAAGACTGGGTGATCGTGATCGACGCCGACGAGCAGATCAATGTAAAGACGGGAAACAACACTCTGAAATCATTGGTTGATGCCGTGCCGGATGCCAAGATGATTTCAATGACCTGGCGGTTGTTCGGCAATGCCGGAGTGGTTCAATACGAAGACAGGTTCCTGTCCGACCAATTCCGCCATGCTGCCCCCGAGCGCAAACCTAGACCGGCGCAGGCATGGGGATTGAAGACGATGTTCCAGCGGCACTTGTGGGATGTGATCGGTGTTCACCGCCCCAAACGTCCGACGGTCGACCGCATGGAAGACTGCCACTGGTACAATGGTTCGGGCCAGCCAATGCCCGAGCGGTATTTTACAAGCAGTTGGCGGTCGGCGCGGGACTCGGTCGGATATGACCTTGTGCAGCTCAACCACTACGCTCTGAAGTCCTGCGAGAGCTACTTGGTCAAGAAAGTGCGGGGACGGGCTCATCACACGGGCGACAGCCTGGGCTTGGAGTACTGGAACATCATGAACCAGAATGCGGTGGTCGAGACATCGGTCGATGCGATTGCCGCGCGCAAGCGGGACTGTTTCGACGACCTGATGTCGGACCCCGAAACGGCCCGGCTGCACCGCCAGTCCTGCGAATTGCACCGCAAACAGATATCGGAACTGCTGGGCACGTCCGAGATGCAGGAGTTGATGCATCAGATGACCGCGCAGGCCGAAACCGTTACACGAGGCGCAACCTAATGCTGTGGTTGCATTTGGGGATGCCGAAGACAGGGACGACGGCCTTGCAGTCCTTTCTGCGCAACAATGCGTCGGCCTTGTCGGATTCCGGGCTCAGATACATGGAGGCCGGACGTCGCAGACCGGAAGGGGACGATCGCCCCAAGGTCAGCCATAACCTGTTGGCGTTCCACATGAACCAGTCCGCAGAACCGATGGACAAGTACCGTGAGGCCGTTGCGCGCGAGTACGAGGCACATGGCAGCAAGGCCTGCCTGATGTCGTCGGAAATGTTCTATTCGGCCGATCTGGAACGGCTTGCGCAGCTCTTCACCGAGATACCCGCACGCGAAATGCGTGTGGTATTCTATTGCCGCCGCTACTCCGATTTCTTTGAGGCGGACTACAAGCAGCGGGCCAAAAATGGCCGTTTGCCAGCCGACGGTTCAGCCTTGATTCGGGACCAGCTGGCGAAGATCAAGGCCGAGCCTCACTCGGTTTCTTTTTCCGGCGCGGTTTCCCGAATCCGCAACGCGTTCCCGGGTGTCACGGTTGTGCCGGCACTCTATGACCGCGACGAAATGCTGAATGGCAATATCGTCGATGACTTCCTGAACAAACTGGGCGTGTCGCGACCGGGAGGGGAGGTTGCCAGTGAGCCTGCCAATCCAACACTGTCCCGCGCCGCAAGTGAAGCCTTTGGCGTCGTCACGCGAGCCATCGGGCGCAAGCGCAGCCGCCAACTGCGTCGCCAAGTACCCAAAGAACCCATCATGTTCCGGCACCATGACGTTCTGGAACCCGAGGAACGGGCATGGCTTGATACCTATTTGACCGAAGCCGACGAAGGATTTCGGGCTGAGTTCTTTCCCGACCGGGACACTCTGTTCAAGCCGGTCTGGCTGAGCCCGGACGAAGTCAGGTTTCGTCGTGATGCGCCGGACGAGATCGTTGCGTTCAAACAAGCTGCAGAAATCGTGTTCAGAATAGCCTTGGGTGAATAGGCTGGCGGCGCCACAGGCTCAATCAAGCGAGATCTGCTGTCGTTGCTTCCCAGTGGTCTTGTCGAAAATCAGGATGCGGTTGTCATCGGTCACCACAGCGAACCAATTGTTTCCGATGGTCACGGCTTGGGCCTTTGCACCGTCCGGCAGTTCGATCTGATCGGGCAGGGTGGGGGTTCTGTCCGATAGACGGATGACAATCAAAGCGAATGTCACTAGAACCCCGCCAATCATCACCGCGGTCAGCAGCATGACCATGCGGCGCAGAAGGCGCAGTTGAGGCGTTTCCTGCGGTTCTTGGGGATCTGAAGGGACAGTCATGGGCACCCGGCAAATAGACTTCGTTATCGCGGACGCTCCGCCGCCCCGCCTTGATAAGGCGCTTTCGCGGGATGTTCCAGCATATGAAAACCTGTCGCGTACCCGGCTGGCCCGGCTGATCGAAGAGGGCGCGGTTCTGGTCGACGGCAAGGTCGTGCTCGACGCCAAAGCCAAAGTGCCGGAAGGCGCCGTTGTGTCCATAACCGTCTCCGAAGCGGACGAGAGTCACATCGGGGCCGAGGACATTCCGCTGGACATCGTGCATGAAGACGCTGACCTGATCGTGATCAACAAGCCTGCGGGCATGGTCGTCCACCCGGCACCGGGATCGCCCAACGGCACTTTGGTGAACGCCCTGCTGCACCACTGTGGCGAGGAATTGTCGGGGGTAGGCGGGGTCAAGCGGCCGGGCATCGTGCACCGGATCGACAAAGATACCAGCGGGTTGCTGGTGGTTGCCAAATCGGACCCCGCCCACCAGGGGCTGGCGGCCCAGTTCGAGGCGCACAGCGTCGAGCGCTACTATCGCGCGGTCTGCTATGGCGTTCCGGATGCCAATGACCCGCGGCTGCGCGGTGTCAAAGGCGTGAGTTTTGAGCCCGGCAACGTGATGCGCATCACAACGCAACTGGCCCGGCACAAACATGATCGGCAGAAACAGGCGGTGCTTTTTCATGGCGGGCGCCATGCCGTGACGCGTGCGCGCGTCGTTGACGTGTTCGGACAACCCGGCGCGGTATCATTGATCGAGTGCTGGCTGGAAACCGGACGCACCCACCAGATTCGGGTGCACATGGCACATGCGGGCCACGGCTTGGTGGGCGACCCGGTCTATGGCGGCAAGCGTAAACTGTCGGCCCGGTCGTTTGATGCAGACGCTGCGGAGGCGGTGCGTGCGTTTCCGCGCCAAGCCCTGCAAGCGGCTGTCCTGGGCTTTGTACATCCCGTCTCCGGCGAGGAAATGCGTTTTGAAGCAGCATTGCCGCAAGATATCGAGGCACTCATCTCGGTTCTGAAACAACCTGCAAAGTCTCGTGACTAAGACTTTCTTAGCTTTCCTTTATCGTTCCTTAATCCCAGACTGTTAATACCTGCTCTTGAATGGTCCTGAACGTGGCCCCATATCCATGTTAAGGGCGTAAACATTTGTCCAAGGGACGTGATACATGGCAAACTACAAAAATCTCCCCGTGCCTACGCCAGAAGGTGGGCTGAACCGGTATCTGCAGGAAATCCGCAAATTCCCTCTGCTGGAGCCGGAAGAGGAGTACATGCTGGCCAAACGTTGGGTCGAAGAGCAGGACACCGAAGCGGCGCACAAGATGGTGACATCGCATCTGCGACTGGCCGCCAAGATCGCCATGGGCTATCGCGGCTATGGTTTGCCGCAGGCTGAGGTGATTTCCGAGGCCAATGTGGGCCTGATGCAAGCCGTCAAGCGGTTTGACCCGGAAAAAGGCTTTCGTCTGGCGACCTATGCAATGTGGTGGATCCGCGCCTCGATCCAGGAATACATCCTGAGATCCTGGTCGCTGGTGAAACTGGGCACCACCTCGGCGCAGAAAAAGCTGTTCTTCAACCTGCGCAAGGCGAAAGCACGGATTGGCGCGTTGGAGGAGGGCGACCTGCACCCGGACAATGTCAAGCGGATCGCCAATGACTTGGGCGTGACCGAAGAAGAGGTCATCAGCATGAACCGCCGCATGTCGGGTGGGGATGCGTCGCTGAACGCCACGGTCGGGTCCGAGGGCGAAGGCACCATGCAGTGGCAGGACTGGCTGGAAGACGAAGATGCCGACCAGGCCGGCGACTATGAAGCCCGCGAAGAGCTTGAGGTGCGCCGCGAGTTGCTGACCGAGGCGCTGGACGTCCTGAACGACCGCGAAAAGGACATCCTGACCCAGCGCCGGTTGATGGATCAGCCTGTGACGCTCGAGGAACTGAGTACGCAGTACAATGTCAGCCGCGAACGCATCCGTCAGATCGAGGTGCGCGCCTTTGAAAAGCTGCAGAAAAAGATGCGTGAGTTGGCGCGTGAAAAGGGCATGCTGGCCACCGCCTGATCACGGCAATCCGATGAACAAGCGGCCCGGGGAACCCGGGCCGTTTTTTCTCGCCACGTCCTACTGCAGCTGTTGGCGGAATACCCGTACCATGTTTTCGCCCATGACCTTGCGGATCTGAGCTTCGGTCAGGCCCTCGTCCAACAAGGCCGAGGTCATCGCCGCCAGTTCCGATGTGTCGAATGCGGTCTCGACCGAGCCGTCATAGTCGGACCCCAGTGCCACATGGTCTTCCCCGACCGTCTCGATGGCTGCCTTGATCATTTTGGCAATTCCCGCCGGGGCGATGTCGCCGCAAGTGACGTCGGCCCAATATCCCATCCCGATGACACCGCCGGTCGCGGCGATTTCCTTCATCAGGTCATCGGGATAGTTGCGCTTGACCGGGCAGAACCCGTGAAGACCGCCATGGCTGACGATCAGCGGCTCGTCGGTCATAGCCAGCACGTCGCGCGCCACTTGCGGGCTGGAATGGGCCAGGTCGATCACCACCGGGCGCTTGGCCAATTCGGCCACCACCTGCCGCCCGAATTCGGTCAGGCCCGTGTTCCCGGTGCCGTGAAGCGAGCCGCCCAGTTCGTTGTCAAAGAAATGCTGAAGCCCGAACACCCTGTGGCCCGCCTCGAATATCGGGTCGAGATTGGCCAGATCGCCCTCCAGCGGATGGGCGCCTTCGATCCCCAGAATGCCACCCACGACCTGTTCGCCGCGCGCGCGGGCGTCGAGCACCGCATCCAGATCCGCGCGGGTCTTGATGACCTTGAGATGTCCGCTTGAGGCGGCCTCGAACCGGTGCAGTTTCTCAGCCTGATAAATCGCGCGTTCTTTCAAGCTGTCCCAGGTGCGCAGCGGCCATAGCTGACCGATGGCCAGCAGGGTGATGTTGTCGAACGCCTCGGCCGAGTTTGCCTCGTAATTCTGCCCGGCCGGTGATTTGGTCACGGCGGTGAACACCTGCAGGGCCACGTTGCCTTCGATCAGCCGGGGAATATCCACCTGGCCGCGGGTTCCGCGCTCGGTCAGGTCGCGGCTCCACAACAGTGGATCGGCGTGCAGGTCGCCCACGATCAGGGTTTCGTGCAGGGCAGCGGCAGTGTCGGACACCGGATATGGGTCGTGGTCGATCACGTTGTTGCGCGCGTTTTCGACATATGGCGGCACTACCACGAAAAATATCACGGCCCCGATGACGACCACAGCCGCCGTGAGGCCTACCAGCCATTTCAGAAATCTTCTCACGTTAGTCCCTCCCGTTTGTCATGCGCAGATTACGGGTGTCCCGCGCACAGAAAAGCCTGACTTGGCGTCGCTTGGCTGATACAGAGAGCGCAACAGATGTTGGCGCAAACATTTCGGCGCCCAACGTGGTCAGATACGGAGGACACCATGCACAAGCCGGTTCAATGGGGCATTCTGGGGGCGGCGAAATTCGCACGCCAATTCATGGGTCCGGCGATCCATGCGGCCTCGGGCGCGCGTTTGTCTGCATTGGCGACTTCGGATCCGGCGAAAGCCGGTCCATTCCAGGACTTCTGCCCGGACCTTACGGTCTTTGACGACTATGACGCGCTGCTGGCTTCGCCCGAAATCGAGGCGGTCTATATCCCTCTGCCGAACCACCTGCATGTGGAATGGAGTCTGAAAGCGCTGGACGCTGGCAAGCACGTTCTGTGTGAAAAGCCGATGACCATGCGCGCCGAGGAGTTCGACGCTCTGATCCACAAGCGCGACCAGACCGGGCTGCTGGCGGCCGAGGCCTATATGATCGTGCACCACCCGCAGTGGCAGCATGTGCGCGACCTGATCGCCGACGGCGCCATCGGTGATCTGGCGCATGTCACGGGCGCATTCAGCTTCGACAACCGCACCGACACCGGCAATATCCGCAACCGGGCCGAAACCGGCGGGGGCGGGCTGCGCGACATCGGCGTCTATGTCATCGGGTCGGCCCGTTTTGCGACGGGGCAGGAACCGGACACCGTGCAATCGGCCATCCGCTGGGAGGATGGCATCGACGCGTTCACGGAAATCCGCGCGCAGTTTCCGGGCTTTACCTATTCTGCCTATGTCTCGATCCGAATGCATCCGTATCAGGAAATGGTCTTTCACGGCGAGCGCGGCCTGATCCGCCTGACCGCGCCGTTCAACGCGCGAGTGTTTGGCGAGGCCCGGGTCGAGCTGCATCGCCCGGGGCTTGAGGTTCTGGTGCGGCGCTTCCCGGCCGACGATCACTACAAGCTGCAGGTCGAGGCGTTTTGCCGGTCCGTTCGCGCGGGTGACGAATACCCGTGTCAGCTCGAATTCTCGCGCGGGACGCAGGCGATGATCGACCGGGTGTTAGACGGCGCAACGCCGCTCTGACTTGCGTGATCAGCCGCCCCACGCCTAAACTGGTGAGCACCTGAACAGGAGGGGGCCATGGCCGGAGGCTGGGCGCGCGACGGCGCTGTAAGTGAACAGATCGAGGCTTCGATTTCAGACGAGCTGGCACGGATGCAGGCAAAAAAGCGTCCGGTCGGTGAAAGCCTGACCCATTGTGCAGAGTGCGAAGAACCGATCCCCGAAAAGCGCCGACTGGCGATCCCCGGGGTCAAGCTGTGCCTGGATTGCCAGCAAGAGCGTGATGGTGCTTTCAAGGCCCGCGGCGGTATCAATCGGCGCGGCTCCAAGGACAGCCAGCTCAAGTGAAGGGGCCCGGCAAAGACGGCGGTTCCCTTTTTCAGAATGGCTTGTTTCTTGGGTTCATGGCCGCATTTCTTTGGGGCACACACAGCGTCATCGTGCGCTACCTGACCGGAGATCTGGGTGGTATGCAAATTGCCACAACTAGGCTGTTCATAGCTGCTTTGGCCATCTACGGCATGTTGCGTGCGATGAATGCGCCGGTTTCCGTCCAGCTCCGGGATTGGAACTTCCGTCTTGCGGTTTTGGCGACCGTCATCAACTATATTCTGTTTCATATCGGGCTTGAACACACCGGTGCAGGCAGCGCGATGGTGTTGGAAAATACCGCGCCGTTCTTTGTTCTGGTTTTCTTGTATTTCTTCGCCGACACCCCTGTTGGAAAAGCCGATGTTCTGGCGACCCTTCTGGCCATCTTGGGGGTCTTTCTTACGGTTTTCCGCGATTTCGAAGGCGGCGGGGACCCGGTTCTGGGGGATATGATGGAAATTGGGGCCGGGGTCAGCTGGGCGGTGTTCCTGATCGCCAGCAGTCGGGCCATGCGCGCGTCGAAATCGACGGCCGAGCGTCTGAATTTCCTGTTTGGTGTGTTCCTGTGCTCGGCCGTAATTCTGCTTCCGCTGTCCGTTTTTGCACTGCGGATGCCATCCGGCAGCGATTTGGTGTTTTTGGTTTTGCTGGGCGTTTTCCCGACTGCGTTGGCCTATTACCTTTGGTACGAGGCCGCCGCGCGTGTATCGACGTTGACCGCGACCCTTTTGTTCGCCGCCTCGGTGGTGTTCACCTTCGTCAATTCGGCAATTTTTCTGGGGGCACCGATCACCCCAATGGCTGCGATTGGGGCGGGATTGATCGTATTCGCGGTGTTCCTCACGACCAGAAAAAACTAGGCGACAGCCGGAACGGGGTTATCGGCGGCGCCACCAGCGTCGCAGCAGGTTGACGTCCATGGCGGCAACCATGATGCCCAAGGGGATCATCCAAAACCCCAGAACAGGAAGGAAGCCGAAGACGCCTGCGACGATCAACAAAAGTCCCACGACAAACCGCAGCCCCCGCGGGACATTGCGGCGGATCCGGGCGAGAACAGGGCGCAGGCGGTCCTTGATGGCCCGCCAGCGCCCCTTGTCGGTTGGGTCTGTCACCCCTCCAGGGCCTCCAGTTCGTCGATCATCCCCGAGATCATCGACAGGCCCTTGTCCCAGAATTTCGGGTCGCTGGCATCCAACCCGAACGGGGCCAGCAGCTCTTTGTGGTGCTTGGAGCCGCCCGCGCGGAGCATCTCGAAGTACTTTTCCTCGAACCCGTCCGCGCCGCTTTCATAGACCGAGTAGAGCGCGTTCACCAACCCGTCGCCGAAAGCATAGGCGTAGACATAGAAGGGCGAATGAACAAAGTGCGGGATATAGGCCCAGAAGGTCTCGTACCCGTCCATGAATTCAAACGCTGGGCCAAGGCTTTCGGCCTGAACGCTCATCCACAGGGCGTTGATGTCGTCCGGCGTCAGTTCGCCCTCGCGGCGGGCGGCGTGCAGCTTGCATTCAAAGTCGTAGAAGGCGATCTGGCGGATCACCGTGTTGATCATGTCCTCGACCTTGCCGGCCAGCAGAACCTTGCGCTGCTCGGGCGTTTCGGCCTGATCCAGCATCTTGCGGAAGGTCAGCATCTCGCCGAAGACGCTGGCGGTCTCTGCCAGCGTCAGGGGCGTCGATGACAGCATCTCACCCTGACCGGCGGCCAGCACCTGATGCACGCCGTGACCCAGCTCGTGCGCAAGCGTCATCACGTCGCGCGGTTTGCCCAGATAATTGAGCATTACGTAAGGATGCACATCGGTCACGGTGGGGTGCGCGAAGGCGCCCGGGGCCTTGCCCGGTTTCACCGCCGCGTCGATCCAGCCTTTCGAGAAGAACGGCGCTGCGATGTCGGCCATGCGGGGATCGAAGGCGGCATAAGCCTCCATCACCGTCTTCTCGGCGTCTTCCCACGACACGGTGCGGGTGTCTTCCATCGGCAGCGGCGCGTTGCGGTCCCAAACCTGCATCACATCCAGACCCAACCATTTGCGCTTGAGCTCGTAGTACCGGTGGCTGAGCTTGGGGTAGGCGGCCACGACTGCTTCGCGCAGGGCTTCTACCACTTCGGGTTCGACATCGTTCGCCAGGTGCCGCGCGGTCTGCGGGGTCGGCATCTTGCGCCAGCGGTCGATGATTTCCTTTTCCTTGGCCTGCGTGTTGTGGACGCGGGCAAAGGTTTTGACGTTGTCTTGGAACACGCGGGCCAGTTCGCGGGCCGCAGCCTCGCGTTTGGACCGGTCCTGTTCGGTCAGCAGGTTCAGGGTGCCTTCGATGTTCAGCTCTTCGCCGTTCACGGTGAAGGTCAGCCCCGCGATGGTTTCGTCGAACAGCCGTTCCCACGCGTCGCCGACCACCCCCAGATCATGCAGGAATTTCTCCAGCTCGTCCGACAACTGGTAGGGCTTCATCGCGCGGATGCGGCGGAAGACGGGCTCGTACCGGGCCAGGTCCGCGTTGGTCTTAAAATGAGCGGCCAGCACGTCATCGTTGATGCGGTTGATCTCGAGCGTGAAGAACACCAGCGGCGTGGTGAAAAGCGTGACCTTTTCCTGCATGTCCGACAGGAACTTGGCGCGCTCGGCATCCGTGGTCAGCTGGTAATAGCGCAGCCCGGCAAAAGACATGATGCGCCCGGCGACGGCGTTGATCTTTTCGTTGCGCTGGACACAGGTCAGCAGGCCCTGCGCGTCTAGATCGGCCAGCTTGCCTTCGTAATCGGCGGCAAATGCCGCGCATTCCTGCTCCAGCCACTCAAGATCTCGGGTCAGTTCCGGCGCGTCCTGTCCCTTGTACAGATCGTCCAGGTTCCATTCCGGCAGGTTGCCAAGGTTGTCGGCGCCGCCACCGGCATTTGCGTCTCGGACGGGGAAGGGAAGCTCGTGCATGGAACACCTCTATTGTCTGCGTCGGATCACATCTAGGCGCAGGGCGCGCGGATCACAAGCAGCCGAGGTGTCAGCGCGTCATCGCAAGTTCGGGTGTCTGACCGTTGGCGGCGGCCGAGAAATGCGCGGCCATCTCCTCGAATACGGGGCCGCGGACCTCGGGCGGTTCCATCATCACCTCGTGTTCGCCGTCGGGGATCTCGACCAACCGGCCGCTGGGCCAATTCGCCATCCGCGCCCGGATCGCCTTGCGGTCCACGATCTGCTCGTGGCTGCCAAGATAGGTCAGACAGGGAATGTCGGGGGCGGTCTGCGCCATCAACCAGGCGCATTCGTCCAGTGCCTCGCGTAGCCAGATGGTCGACGGCGCACCCAGGGCCAGTTCGGGATGCGCTTTCAACTGATCCTGCATCATCCGGTACATCCCGGGATCGCGGGTCAGTGCGTTGCCCGCGAAAGGCTGGATCAGAACATAGCTTTCCAGTGACGTGGTCGGAGGCGTCTTTTCGCCCAGCCCGATCCGCGGCCCCCAATAGGCGGTCAGACGGCTGAGCGGTTTCATCAGTGGGGTAAAGAAAATGCCCCACATCGGGCCGGTGAAGGCACAAGAGGCAAACAGGCCGGTTTCCAGAACCGCGCGCATCCCGATCGCGCCGCCCATCGAATGGCCGATCACGTGCCAGGGTTTCGGCAGGCCAAGCTGCTCGGCCAGTTTCAGCGTTTCGCGCACGTCCTGCTGATAGTCGGTAAACTTGTCCACATGGCCAACGCGCGGATCTTCCAGCAACCTGTCAGCCAGACCCTGTCCGCGCCAATCCACGGCCAGTACAGCAAAGCCGCGTTGTACGAACTCACCCGCTGCATTGCCATATTTTTCAATATATTCCGTGCGGCCGGGAAAGATCATCACCGTCCCGATCGCCTCACCTTCGGGGCGCCAATGGCCCACGCGAATGCGTGTGCCGTCGCTTGTGGTCAACCAATGCGCGGCGCCGCCGGCGGGACCGCCGGCCACATCTTCAAAGAAAGGGGCCGGCGACAGATCCATCAGGCCAGCGCCGAGGCAAGCTTCATGGCAACACCCATGTCGCCGTCGACGCTCAGCTTGCCGGCCATGAACGCACCCGTAGGGTTCAGCTCGCCGCTGAGAATCTGCTCGAACGTTTCCGCGTCGGCGCTCAGGGTGACTTCGGCGTCCTCGTCGCTGACCCGCGCACCGTTTTCATCCAACACGATCGAGCCGAGGTCGGCGATGGCGAATTTTGCCGACGAATCGAAATCGCCACCCGACAGTTTTTCGTTCAGCGCGGCTGCCGCTTTTTCAAGAGTGTCGCTCATGGTCTTCCTCATTTGTTAGTGCGCCGTGAATGGACATCCGCGGTCGCAACGCTACACTGATCATTGTTATGAGCATTGCAATCAACAATCTCAAAGGTACCGTTGCGGCATTTGCCCTCCTAGTCATGTATTCCACCACTGGGATTGCGCAACAGGCCGATTTGCGGGACGAAGCCGAGCTGCTGGGGCAGCTTGCCGAAGCGTCGCCCGAGCAGGCAGCCGGTCTGGATCGGCAACTTCAGTCGCTGTGGTCGCAATCAGGGTCTGCCTCGGCTGATCTGCTGCTTGAGCGCGGACGCGAAGCACTGGACGAGGGCAATGTCGAAGCGGCGTTGGACCATCTGACGGCACTGACAGACCATGCACCCGATTTCGCAGAAGGTTGGCATGTGCGCGCCTCCGTGTTTTTTGGGCTGGAGCGGTTCGGCATGGCGGCTGCCGATCTTGAGCACGCGCTTGCGTTGAACCCTAACAATTACGAAGCCATCTACGGGCTTGGCCTGATCTTTGAGGTGCTGGGTCAGCCCGAACAGGCCTATGACGCCTATTCCCGCGCGCTGGCTATACATCCCCATCACGAAGAAGTAACCAATGCCGTGAATCGGCTGAAACCGCAGATTGCGGGCAAGGCGCTTTAAGGTCCGGGCAGGGGGCAAAGGTGAACGGGGCATCCCGAATCGTGGCCGTACTTGGCCCGACCAACACAGGCAAAACCCACTATGCCATCGAACGCATGCTGGGGCACCGGACCGGTGTCATCGGCCTGCCGCTGCGGCTGCTTGCGCGCGAGGTCTATGACAAGATCGTCGCCATCCGCGGCCCCTCGGTGGTGGCCCTGGTGACGGGCGAGGAACGCATCGTTCCGCCGCGCACGCAATATTGGGTCTGCACGGTCGAGGCGATGCCCGAGGGAATGGGCACCGATTTCGTGGTCATCGACGAAATCCAGCTGTGCGCCGATCCCGAGCGCGGTCATGTCTTTACCGACCGACTGCTGCGGATGCGTGGGACGCACGAGACGCTTTTTCTGGGTGCCGACACGATGCGCGGCCCGATCGCGGCGCTGGTGCCGCAGGCGCAGTTCGCTCGGCGCGAGCGGATGTCGCAACTGGTCTATACCGGGTCCAAGAAGATCAGCCGCATGCCCCCGCGCAGCGCCATCGTCGGGTTCTCCGTCGAGAACGTGTATGCCATTGCCGAGCTTCTACGGCGGCAAAAGGGTGGGGCGGCCGTGGTCATGGGCGCTCTCAGTCCGCGCACGCGGAATGCGCAGGTCGAGCTGTACCAGAATGGCGAGGTCGACTATCTGGTCGCGACCGACGCCATCGGAATGGGGCTGAACCTGGATGTGAACCACGTCGCGTTTTCGTCCCTGTCCAAATTCGATGGCCGGCGCATGCGGCCGCTGGCCCCGAACGAACTGGCCCAGATCGCCGGGCGCGCCGGGCGCGGCATGTCGGATGGCACCTTCGGCGTGACGGGCGAGGCATCGCCACTGGACGAAGGCGTGGCGCAGGCCATCATGGACAGCCGGTTCACGCCGATGAAAAAGCTGAACTGGCGGAATGCCGCCTTGCGGTTCGGCTCGGTCGATGCGCTGATCGACTCGCTCGAGGCCAGCCCGGACAACGAGCATTTGGTCAAAGCCCGGCCCGCAGACGACCTGAACGCGCTCAAGTCGCTGGCCCAGGTGCCCGAGGTTGCGGCCCGTGCCAGCGATGGTCCGTCGATCCGCCTGTTGTGGGATGTTTGCCGAATCCCCGATTTTCGAGGCATCAGCCATGCGGAACATGCCAGCCTGCTCGAATCGATCTTCGGACATCTGCACGAACGCGGCACGATCCCCGAGGATTTTCTGGCGCGCCAGATCCGCCGGATCGACAGAACCGACGGCGATATTGATGCACTGTCCAAAAGGTTGGCATATATTCGCACGTGGACATATGTTGCGCAACGAAACGGCTGGGTGCGCGACGAATCCCATTGGCGCGCGGAAACCCGCGCTGTAGAAGACAGGGTGTCAGACGCTTTGCATGAACGTCTGACGCAAAGATTTGTGGACCGGCGTACATCTGTTCTGCTGCGCCGGCTCAAACAGAAGGAGGCCCTTTTGGCCGAAGTGAATGACAAGGGTGAAGTGACCGTCGAAGGCGAATTCGTCGGTCGGTTGGAAGGGTTCCGGTTCATTCCGGACAAAAGCGCGCAGGGAACCGAGGCGAAAGCGCTCAAATCGGCCTCACTGCAAGCACTCGCGCCGCAATTCCATCTGCGTGCCGATCGCTTCTACAATGCGCCCGATACCGAAATTGATTTTACCGATCAGGGTGGCCTGATGTGGGGCGAATATGCCGTGGGCAAGCTGGTTGCCGGGGCCGAACCTCTCAAGCCGATGGTCGAAGTGTTCGTGGACGAGGCCGCAGGGCCGGAGGTTGAGCAGAAGGTGCAGCGCCGCCTGCAACACTTCATCGACCGCAAGATCGCGGCGCTGTTCGAACCTCTGCTGAACCTGTCGCGCGACGAAGAACTGACCGGGCTGGCCAAGGGATTTGCCTTCCGCATGGTCGAGGCGTTGGGCATCCTGCCGCGCGCCGGAGTCGCACAAGAGGTCAAGGACCTGGACCAGGACGCCCGTGGCGCGCTGCGCAAGCACGGCATCCGGTTCGGCCAGTTCACCATTTTCATGCCGCTGCTGCTAAAACCTGCCCCGACGCGCCTGCGGCTGGTGTTGTGGGCCCTGGCAAATGGACTTCAGGAGTTTCCCGAAGCGCCGCCGCCGGGCTTGGTGACGGTGCCCGTCGCCAAGGGCGCGCCCGAGGGCTATGACACCATGTGCGGCTACCGCAATGCGGGCGAGCGTTCGATCCGTATCGACATGTTGGAGCGTCTGGCCGACATGCTGCGCGCCGAAGACAGCCGGGGTGGTTTCGAAGCCAAGGCGGACATGTTGTCGATCACCGGCATGACGCTGGAACAGTTCGCCGACCTGATGCAGGGGCTGGGCTACAAGGCCGAGCGCGGTGAACGGACCAAGATCAAGCCGGCTCAGCCGACCGAGCAACCACCGGCGGCAACTGCCGAAGCTCCGGCCGAGACCGCCGAAGCAGAGGCGCAGTCGGATGTGGCCGTCGCCACCGAGGTGCCAGCCGAGGCTACCGACAGCACCGAGGCTGAGGCCGAGGCCACGGCCGCAGACCCGGCATCGGACGAACCCGAAGTCGAGGTGTTCTACACCTTTACCTGGGGCCGTCAGGCCAACCGGGGGCCACGTGGTGACCAACGGCAGGGTCGGGGCAAACCGGGCGGGAAGCCTCGGGATGGTCGCGGCAAGCCGCAGGGCAAGAAGGGTGGCAAGCCGCAAGGGGCCAAGACCTTCTCGTCCCGGCCGCCCAAAAAGGAAAAGGCGATTGATCCCGACAACCCGTTTGCCGCTGCGCTGATGGGTCTGAAGGACGGCAACTGATCGCTGATGGCCGACGCACCGGCCAAGCTGCGGATCGACAAGTGGCTGTGGCATGCGCGGTTTTTCAAGACCCGCAGCCTGGCCGCCAAACAGGTCAGCGGCGGGCATGTGCGCATCAACGGTGACCGGGCCCAGAAGCCGGCGCAAACCGTCGGGCCCGGTGACGTTCTGACATTCGCTCAGGGGCGCGTTATTCGCGTGGTTCAGGTCGAAATCCTGGGCGCGCGACGCGGCCCGGCGACCGAGGCGCGGACGCTGTACACGGATTTGACTGAAGAGAAGGATAATCCGCCACAAAATCCGGGTTTCGAAGGAAAAGGTCGTCCGACCAAGAAGGATCGGCGCGCGCTTGATCTTTCTCGCACCCCCAGGGGCTGATCTTCTCTTGAAGATGGGGGCAGACTGAATTAGCTAGTCGGCCAAACCTCTGACGGGAATTGGACCATGACCTACGTTGTCACCGAGAACTGTATCGCCTGCAAGTACACCGACTGCGTCGAGGTATGCCCGGTGGATTGCTTCTATGAAGGTGAAAATACCCTGGTCATCCATCCGGATGAATGCATCGACTGCGGCGTGTGCGAGCCGGAATGCCCGGCGGACGCCATTCGCCCGGATACCGAGCCGGGGATGGAGCAGTGGGTCGAATTCAACCGCAAATACGCCGAACAATGGCCGGTTATCGTAACCAAGAAAGACCCGCTTCCGGGCGCCGAGGAGCGCGACGGTGAAGAGGGCAAGATGGAGAAATACTTCTCCGAGGCACCGGGCGAGGGCGGCTGAGCGATTCGGGTCGCAAAACCCGTAAGACTGCCGTAAGTTTTTGCCCTAATGCGCTGAAAACCGTCACAAATCCCGAGCCGAAGGCCCCGTCCGCTTTCAGGTGTCTTAATTTTGTGATATACTCTTATGGCAAATGATGATCGAGATGGGGACGACTCCGTAAGTATGCTCACTTTGGAGTTTTGAGTTTTTGACATGTAATCAGCCTGACAGGGGTCGCGGGTGACCCCGGTTAGGTTTTTTGTCGCTTTTTTCCCGCTCTGCAACCAAGGAAACACGTGCATGACAAAGTCGAAGAAGCTTGAGTTCCGTCCGAACGACTATGTTGTCTACCCTGCACATGGGGTCGGGCAAATCATATCGATTGAAGAACAGGAAGTCGCTGGATACTCGCTCGAGCTGTTCGTCATCTCATTCGAGAAAGACAAGATGACCCTGCGGGTGCCGACCAACAAGATCACTGAATCCGGTCTGCGCTCGCTCAGCTCGCCCGATGTGATCAGCCAGGCGATGAAGACGCTGAAGGGCAAAGCCAAGGTAAAACGTGCGATGTGGTCGCGCCGGGCGCAGGAATACGAACAGAAAATCAACTCGGGTGACCTGATCTCGATCGCCGAGGTGGTGCGTGACCTGCACCGCACCGACGACCAGCGCGAGCAGAGCTATTCCGAGCGTCAGCTCTATGAAGCCGCGCTTGAGCGTCTGACGCGCGAAGTTGCGGCCGTGTCCGGTTCGGACGAAATCGCAGCGGCCAAGCAAGTGGACGAAGTCCTGACCTCGCGCGCGGCCTGATCGGGCTTTGAAGCAACACCAAAGGGCCGCTCTGGTTTCAGAGCGGCCATTTTCATGCCCGATCGCTTGGTTCGCGCCGCCTTTCCCGCTAATTTCCCAGTCATTGGAACCGTGTACGGGTCAGTCATGAAGCAGACGGTCAAGGCACTCTATATCGGCAGAGGGGCGGTTTCGGTCTGGTTCCGGTACTGTCTGATCCTGTTCGACCTTGCCTCGATCGTGTTTTTCGTGGCGACAGCGAACATTCCGCACGGCCCAGGATTGATTGCAGTCAGCTGGGCGGTGGGGCTGATCATTCTGCTGGATTTCTCGGCTCGGATGTGGATCGCGAAAGACCGCAAGAAGCTGCTGTTCAAAATCTACACGCTTGCGGATCTGGTCGTGATCGCCTCGCTGATCCTTGACCCGTTCCTGACCGGCAGCCTTGCGTTCCTGCGGATTCTGCGCGCGCTGCGACTGATCCATTCCTATCACCTGTTGCATGATCTGCGTCGCGACAGTGAGTTTTTCCGAACCCACGAGGATGCGGTCATCGCGGCCGTGAACCTGTTGGTGTTCATTTTCGCAACATCCACCGCCGTACTGGTTTTCTATATCCCCCAGGATAGCCAGAACCCGTATATCGATGCGCTGTATTTCACGATGGCGACACTGACCACGACGGGGTTCGGCGACATCACACTGAACTCTCCGGGCGGCAAGCTGTTTTCCGTCTTCATAATGGTGGTTGGTGTGGCGCTGTTCGTGCGGCTGGCTCAGGCCATTTTCATGCCGCAGAAAGTACGCCACAAATGTCCCAATTGCGGCCTGTTTCGGCACGACCCGGATGCCGTGCACTGCAAGCACTGCGGTGAGACACTGCGGATCAAAACCGGCGGTGCCGGCTAGAGCAGGGCCGCAACGGCCAGCAGGAAAGCAACCTCCGACAGCTGTTGAGAAGCCCCCAGGATATCACCGGTCTGACCGCCAATCTTGGCTTTGGCTATGATTGCCAGACCCACGGTTGCAGTTACCGCACAGGCGACGGGCAGAAGGGCGGTCCAACCCAGAAGAGCCAGAGAGAAAACGAAAGCCAGCCCGAGACCTGCTGCCACCGACAAAGGCGGAGGAGCGCCGACGCTATGGCTCAGCCCGCTGCCGCGGGCGTTCGGCAGGCCCGCCATCAATGGTGGCATCACCGCACGGGAAAACACAGCTGCCGCCAGTATTCCGGCCGGACTTCCTGCCGCCAGTAGTGTTGCGACCGCCGAGATCCTGAGCAGTTGAATGACCAACAAGGCCAACACTCCGTAGGTGCCGATATGGCTGTCCTTCATGATCTCGAGTCTGCGTTCGGGTGTATATCCGCCCCACAGCCCGTCCCCGGTGTCGGCCAGCCCGTCCTCGTGCATGGCTCCGGTCGCTGCGATCAGAACGGCGACAGCAAGGACTGCGCTGACTGTCCCGGAAAGGCCCACGGCCATCGCAGACCAGCCTACGGCACAGCCCAAGCCGCCAACAACCAGCCCGGCCGCAGGAAAGGCCCAAGCGGCTTTGGACTGTCGCTCGAAGAGCGATTTGGGCAGCACGGGCAATGGCAGCCGCGTCAAAAGAACCAGAACCAGCGGCACGTCCCATGGCGAAAAGGTTCGAGTGTCGTTTTTGTGCACTTGCGCGCCTTTCGAGGGGTTGTTGCTTTGCCTGCTTCGGTTAAACACGCAGGACCACTCCGATGCAACGAGGCTTTGAATGCTGCCTGAACTCAATGATCTGAATACCTTCCGCGACGCCCTGCGCAATGCTCCGGGGCCGGATGAGGCTGCAAGGCAAGGGGCTGCCGACCGCAACGGACAGCTGACCAAGCCGCCGGGTGCGTTGGGCCGGCTCGAGGATCTGGCGATCTGGTATGCCGGTTGGCGTGGGGATGCCCGGCCACAGATCGAGGCACCTCAGGTGATTGTATTTGCCGGCAATCACGGCGTGACGGCGCAGGGGGTCTCGGCCTTTCCGCCCGAGGTTACGGTTCAGATGGTCATGAACTTCGAGCACGGAGGCGCGGCCATCAACCAATTGGCCAAAGCGGCCGGGGCCAAGATGACGGTACACGCGCTGGACCTGGATCGGCCGACGGCCGACTTCACAATGGCCCCGGCAATGTCCGAGGACGAGCTTCTGACCGCTTTGCAGACCGGCTGGAACGCCGTTGACCCCACCGCAGACCTTCTAGTCGTGGGCGAAATGGGCATTGGCAACACCACCCCTGCAGCGGCCATCGCCTGCGCGTTGTTCGGCGGAGAAGCCGCCGATTGGACCGGGCGCGGAACCGGTGTGGACGATGCTGGCCTTGCCAACAAGACGCGCGTCGTGGCCCAAGGTGTTGCGCTGCACGGAGCATCGGACGACGGGCTTGAGATCCTGCGGTGTTTGGGAGGGCGCGAGATCGCGGCCATGGCAGGGGCCATTGCAGCCGCTCGAATTCTGCGCATCCCGGTCATTCTGGATGGGTTCATCTGTACCGCGGCTGCCGCTTGTCTCGATCGTCTGGCGCCGGGAGCGCTGGACCATGCCGTTGCCGGCCATCAGAGTGCGGAAGGTGCGCACGCGGCCATGCTGACCAAGCTGGACAAAGCGCCCTTGCTGAGCCTCGGGCTGCGGCTGGGCGAAGGGTCGGGGGCTGCGCTGGCCATCAACATCCTGAAAAGCGCCGTCGCTTGCCATTCGGGTATGGCCACCTTTGCCGAAGCCGGTGTGTCGGACGGTTGAGCTCGGCTGACCCGGGAGATCCCCGGGTCAGGCTGACTTCTTTTCGTTCTTTTCGGCCAGTTCCAGCAGCGCAGTCTCCAGGTCCTTCTCCAACTCGCGCGCGCGTTCGATGTACTTTTTGTTCTCGGCTGTCGGCATGCCGGGAACCCAGAGTTCAGCCAATTCGCGAATTGCCTGCCGATCGTGGTGATAGAAGGTCTGCTGTGCTTGCGCGGCCTCGTACTCGCTCAGACCAATGTTCTCCAGCACGTAGCGCCCGGCCCGCAGAGAGCTGTCGAACAGCTCACGCACGATGTCATCAGCGCCGGCCTGATACAGCTCGTACACATGGGTCCGGTCATGCGCGCGGGCGACGATGTGAAGGTCAGGGCGCTGCCGGCGGGCGTAGCCGACCAATCGGGTCACTTCCTTGCGGTTGTCCATCGCGGCCACCAAAACGGAAGCCTTTTCAAGGCCCGCAGCCCGCAGCAATTCGGGACGCGTCGGATCCCCCAAGAAGCCTTTGACGCCGAACCGACGCATCAGTTGGATCGTTTCGATATTGTGGTCCAACACCACCGTCTTGAACCCGCTGGCGCGCACGAGCCGGTTGACGATCTGTCCGAACCGCCCAATTCCCGCAATGATGACGGGACCTTTTTCGTCTATTTCCTCGGGTTCAACCTCGGGTGAGTTGTCGCGGATGTGGCGCGAAAGGTAGTCATAGATGATGAACAGAAGCGGTGTGATCAGCATGGTCAGGGCAATGATCATCAACAGCTTCTGCGACAGGGCCGGGGGAATGACATTCTGCTTGGTCGAAAAGGCCAGCAGCACGAAGCCGAACTCACCCGCCTGAGCCAAACCCAGCGTGAACAGCCAATGGTCGCGGCCGCGCAACTTGAATGCACGACCAACGGCATACAGGATCAGGCCCTTGACCAGGATCACCAGCAGGGCCAGTCCGATCAGGTCGAACGGGTCGTTGAAAAAGTACCCGACGTCGATCCCGGCCCCGACCGTGATGAAGAACAGGCCCAGCAGCAATCCCTTGAACGGCTCAAGGTCGCTTTCCATCTCGTGCCGGAACTCGGAACTGGCCAGGACGACGCCAGCGAGGAAGGCGCCCAACGCCGGGGACAGGCCCACCAGCGTCATCAGGAACGAGATCCCTACTACGATCATCAGGGCCAACGCCGTGTACATCTCGCGCAGGCGGGTGGTGTGGATGAACCGGAACAAGGGACGGGTCAGGTAGACGCCTACCACGATCACGAATGCGATCGCACCCAATGTCACCAGCGTCACCGCCCATCCGGGCAGGCCATCGACCAATGACAACGTATGGTGCGCGTCGCCGTGCCCGTCGCCGCCGCGCGTGATTGATCCGTCATCCTCGATGAAGATGCTGGCCGGCATGGCCAGCAGTGGCAGAAACGCCAGGATCGGAATCACGGCGATATCCTGAGTCAGCAGGACCGAGAACGTGGATCGCCCGCCGTTTGTGCGCATCAAGCCCTTTTCCGACAGCGTCTGCAGCACGATGGCGGTTGATGACAGGGACAGTGTCAGCCCCACGGCCAAGGCAACTGACCATGGTTGACCAGTGTAGAAGGTAACTGCTGCAATCACGACCGTAGAGAGCGAGATCTGCAGTCCACCAAGCCCCAACAACCGGTGCCGCATATCCCAAAGTGCGCGGGGTTCCAGCTCGAGCCCGATCAGGAACAGCATCATGACGACGCCAAATTCCGCGACATGCTGCAAGTCTTTGGTTTCCGCGCCCACGAGCCCAAGGATCGGACCGATGGCGATGCCGGCGGCAAGATATCCGAGGACAGACCCCAGCCCAAGTCGCGCCGACAGGGGGACGGCGATCACGGCGGCTGCCAGATAGATCGAAGCCTGGTACAGGAACTCGTTCATCTTCTTCCTTTCCTTGCCGTCAGGTCGGCAGCGGAGCGTCGCGTTTCAGCTGGTCCATCACGATCTGGCTTTGCACCCGTGCTACCGCAGGATGGGGCAGTATCACCTCGTGAAGCAAGGTGTTGAGCGCGGAAAGATCCTCGCAATAGACATGTAGCAGATAGTCTGCCTCGCCAGTCATCGTCCAGGCGCTGGTGATTTCCGGGCGGGTTTCCACCATGCGCGCAAAACTGGATGATTGTTCGGGGCCGTGGGTGCCGAGGTGAACTTGAACGAAGCCCTGGACCTGCAGGCCAAGTTTGCGCGGGTCAAGCCGAGCTGCGTAGCCGGTGATATAGCCCTCGGCCTCCAGCCGCTGACGGCGGCGCCCGGCTTGACTGGGGGACAGGTTCAGCATCTCACCCAACTGATGTGCGGTCAGGTGCGCGTCTTTTTGCAGCGCGGCCAGAAGGCGAGTATCGGTTGCGTCCAGCATGTGCGGAGATTCTCACATTTTTCGGGGTCTGGTGCGGAGTTTTCGCAGGCTTCTGTAGTTTACATGAAAAGAATGCGCAAAAACAGCGCTGAAAAAGGCGTATTCTTGAATCAGCAAAGAATTTCCTGTTTCAAGAGGACAAGCCATGGGCCCTTTCCCGCACAACGCCCCGAAATCCGTGATCAGCGCCGAGAACCCCGCCGGCACAGATGGGTTTGAATTTGTTGAATTCGCGCATCCCGAACCGCAGGAGCTGCGCGACCTGTTCGCCAAGATGGGTTTTGAAAAGGTTGCGCACCACAAGACCAAACCGCTGATCGAGCTGTGGCAGCAGGGCGATGTGACCTACATCCTGAACGCGGACCCCGACAGCTTTGCTGCGAAATTCGTGGAAGAGCATGGCCCCTGTGCCCCGTCGATGGGCTGGCGTGTCGTGGATGCGCAAAAGGCCTATGACCATGCGGTGTCGAAGGGGGCAGAACCCTATGATGCGGCCGACAAGACCATGGATGTGCCCGCGATCAAGGGTATCGGCGGGTCGCTGATCTATTTCATCGACCAGTATTACGAAACCTCGCCCTACAATCAGGAATTCGAGTGGCTGAAGCAGTCCAAACCGCGCGGCGTCGGTTTCTATTACCTCGATCACCTGACTCACAATGTCTTCAAGGGCAACATGGACAAGTGGTTCAAGTTCTACGGCGATCTGTTCAACTTCCGCGAAATCCGTTTCTTTGACATCCAGGGCAAATATACCGGCTTGCTCAGCCGTGCATTGACCTCGCCCTGCGGCCGTATCCGGATTCCGATCAACGAAGACCGAGGCGAGACCGGTCAGATCGTATCCTATCTGAAGAAGTACAAGGGCGAGGGTATCCAGCACATCGCCGTCGGCAGTGAGAACATCTATGACTCGACCGATGCAATCGCTGAACGTGGTCTGAAGTTCATGCCCGGTCCAAATGATGCCTATTATGATATGTCCTTCGACCGCGTGAAGGGCCATGACGAGCCGGTGGACCGCATGAAGAAGCACGGCATCCTGATCGACGGTGAAGGCGTGGTGGATGGCGGCGAGACCAAGATCCTGCTGCAGATCTTCTCGAAAACCGTAATTGGTCCGATCTTCTTCGAGTTCATCCAGCGCAAGGGCGATGACGGCTTTGGCGAAGGCAATTTCAAGGCTCTGTTCGAGTCGATCGAGCGTGAGCAGATTGAATCCGGAGAGATTTCTGCCGCCTGATGAAGATCCAGAATTTGGAACCCGGCCTGCCGGGTTCCATTTTTCCGAAACGCGGTGAGCTTTATCCGCGGGGCATCTTCAACGTGACGTTGCGGCCGCCTTTCTGATAACGAAGCTCGCTGTCGCCAATCGCGACGACTTTGCCGCCGTCAATCCGATCTCCCACTTTCAGCTTCTTGTACCGACCGCTTGGTAGCCGGACCAAGGCGCGCCGATTGGCCGGCGTACCGTAAACGCCGATCAGGTTCAGACGCCGCAGGTTCAATGCATTGTCAATCGTGGCCTGGCGCGCCACCGAGGCCCGGCTGGGTATCTTGGGGGCGACGGTTGTGGGTTTGAACGATCCCGCTTCATCGTCATCCGCCTTTGCTACTGCCGCTGTCGACCCCAGAGTGGCCGAGCCGGTTGTTGCTTTTCGGGCCGCCAGAGCGGCCACGGTCGACGGACGAACGCGGGGGCGAGGGACGCGCACCACGGCCAATGCGGTGGGCGTGCGGTCCACAGCCGCGCGCTCTTGGATCGACGCCGGCCTGGATTTCGGGCGAATGACCGCCAGCTCGTCCACCGTTCGGCCGCCCAACTGCCCACGCTCAAAGTTCTCAACCAGCGTTTCCGGGCGCAGGCGCGGACGCAGGCCGGCCAGCCGTGTGTCGTCGTCTGTGGCGGTTGGGTCGGTTTCGAACCTGACCGGCACCTGGGGGGGAACCGACGACGGGCGGCCGAGGAACACAAGGATGCCGTCGGGGTTCAATGTCCCCTCAGGTGTCGGAGTGACAAGGCTGCGGTCATCCAGCTCGAAACGGCTGCCCGCGGCATTGGGCAGACCAACCGTAGCCACCGGCTCGTCGGTATCAAAGCTCTCTTCGGCAGGAAGCGCCACAGCATCCTGCGACAGCGCCGCGTGATCAACGGACGACAGGTATACGTCCTCGGGCACCTCGGGATCTGGCAGCGGCAGCGGATCGGGCGCGGTGATCGCCAGGCCAGAGGCTTCTTCGAAATCCTCGACACTTTCCGGATCGCGTTCGACGTGCTCAACGGGCGAGGGCGCAACATTCAATGCTTCCAGAATTGCCTGATCCGTCGGCGTCAATTCGGGGGGTGTGGGTGTCTCCGGCTCGACCAGGGGTGTGCTGGCTTCAAACGTCAGGTCTTCGTCGGCCAATGCCTCGGGGTCGGGCGTGCCCTCGGGCTCAGGAGCGACTTCTGCAAGTCCTTCAGCGTCGGTCTCGGTCAGCGGCGGGGCGGCGATAGAAACTGGCGCAGGTGCCGTTTCGACGATCGGCGCAGTCGCCACCGGGCTGCCGGTTTCGTCTGAACTCGACCAGATCAATGCGACAACGGCCAGCACGACAGCGCCCGCCGCAGCGGCACCAATGTAGCGAACCGGTATGCCGGAATCTGATGCCCCAGAATTCTGTGAGGCGGTTTCAGTCGCTTCTATCGGCGATACGAATACTTCCGGCTGAGCGGGTTCAGCAATCGGATGCGCCTGAGGCGAGGGGGCCGGATCGGGTTCCGATGCCTGCGAAGCCTGAGGCACGGGTTCTGCGTCCGGGGCCGGCGGGACAACAGCTATCTCCTCGGCCGGTGGCACAGTTGGCAGTGTGGCGGATGTCGCGCGCTCGGCAAACTCGAACTCTCCGGTACCTGTCCAAGGCGCATCGGGGGCCAATGTTGCAGCAAACCGAACAGGCACGAACCCGTAGCGACTGGCAAAGGCTCGGGCCTCGTCTATCGTCTCTTTCGCCACGGCAGCGACCAGAAGATCCGACCCATCCGCACGGAGGTCATACATCAACTCGGCAATCTCACAGCCAGTGGCCTGAGCCAATTCCGCCTCGACCACCTGTGTCACGTCGGAGTCTTCTGGGCTGGCGACCGTGAGGTAGCGCACGTGGTCCGAAGGAATCACGACCGTACAGCTCAGGTCATTGGCCAGCGCGAAACCTCGACCGCGAAGCTCGTTCAGCTGTTCGGAAAAATCCGGCGCGTCCAGTGATACGGTGCCGATGCCAAACCATTCGTCATCCGAATGGTGCAGCAGAGTGATCCCGTTATCCGAAAGAGACAGCGCAAAAGCGGGTTTCATTATTCAAGGGTGCCGTAATTGTCTGAACCAAAGCAAACGCCCTTGCGTCCGCGCACCGAGATTAAAGCAGGAACCCGCCGAGGGAAAGGAAAAGGCAAAATCTCCCCTTGTCCGGCGAAGGCTTGCCAACCCATCTTTGATCTCAGAAAACAGGAGAGATCACATTGAAGACATTTGCTTTTTTGGCGGCGGTATTTGCGGCGACAGTTGCCGTGGCCGCCCATGCGGAAGAACGTCGCATCCAGGTTTACGGAACCGGAACAGCCGAGGCCGCGCCGGATATGGCAACCATCACGGTGGGGGTGACAAATCAAGACGCGCAGGCTTCGGCAGCAATGCAGGCGACCTCGGACGCGGTTGCCACCGTCCTGAGCCGCCTGAGTGAGATGGGGATCGAATCGCGCGACCTGCAGACCCGCGATCTGTCCCTGTCCCCGGTCTGGTCCGGGCGGGGCAACGCGGATGGCGAAGCGCCGAGGATCACGGGCTTCGTTGCGTCGAACCGTGTGTTCGTGCGGGTCAGAAATCTGGATGATCTGGGGCAGATCATGGATGCGGTCATTCAGGATGGTGCGAATGATTTTGGTGGTTTGACCTTCACGGTTCAGGATCCCAAGCCGCTTGAAGCGAAGGCGCGCGCCCAAGCCGTCGCCGATGCCACGGCCAAGGCCGAACAATTGGCTCAGGCCGCCGGTGTCACCTTGGGTTCAGTCGTGTCGATCAACGAGCAGGGCGGGGGCATTCGCCCAATGCCCCAGATGCGCGAGATGGCCATGGCCGATTCGGGCGGGGTACCGGTCGCCGGTGGCGAGGTTTCGGTTTCGGTCACCGTGTCGATGGAGTTTGATATTTCCGAGTGATGTCAGCTTTAGCTGCGGGCCATCAGCGGTTTACGTTGTTGGCCCGTGGCTTCGAAATTCTCGGGTGACAGCCAGGTTTCGAATGCCTGCCGGATGGTCGGCCACTCCGTATCGATAATCGAGAACCACGCCGTGTCGCGGTTGCGCCCCTTGTAATGGGTGGCTTGCCGAAATTCGCCTTCGAAGACAAAACCCAGCCGTTCGGCGGCCCGGCGCGACGGGGCATTCAGCGCATCGCATTTCCATTCGTAGCGGCGATAGCCCAACTCATCGAACACGAGGCGCATCATCAGGAACATAGTTTCGGTCGCGACCGGCGTGCGTTGCATCAACGGCGAGAAATGGATGTGCCCCACCTCAATCGCGCCGGCATTGCGGTCGATACGCAAGTAAGACGCCATCCCGACGGGCTGTCCGTCTTGGTCCAGAACCGTGTGGAACAGCGGATCGTCCCCCTTGCAGGTCCGGGCCAGCCAGGCGGCAAACTCACCCTGCGAGTCGAACGGGCCGTAGGGCAGGTAGGTCCAGTTGCGGCCGTCGGTATCGGCGGCAAACGCCCGGAACAGGCCGGGCGCATGCGCATTCACATCCAAGGGCACCACGCGGCAGAACCGCCCCTGCATGGGTGCGCGCGGTAGGGCCGGGCGCGGGAACTCCCCCGCAACCGGCAGGCCCACGGGCTGGCCCAATGCGTTGATCCTGTGCCCCGGCATTTCTGACTAGGCGCAGGCCTTGGACAGCGCCTGATCGAGATCGGCGATCAGATCGTCGGCATCCTCGATCCCGATCGACACCCGTACTACGTTCGGCCCCGCGCCGGCGGCCTCTTGCTGTTCGGGGGTCAGTTGCCGGTGCGTGGTCGAGGCCGAATGGATGATCAGCGACCGCGCATCGCCCAGGTTGGCGACGTGGCTGAAGATTTCCAGCGCGTTCACCAGCTTGACGCAGGCGTCATAGCCGCCCTTGACCGCAAAGGTGAACAGGGCCCCGGCGCCTTTGCGGTAATGCTTCTTGACCCGGTTGTGATATGGCGACGAGGGCAGGCCCGCATAGGTCACATAGTCCACGCGGTCGTCTTTCTCGAGCCAGGCGGCGATCTTTTCGGCGTTTTCGACATGGCGCTGCATGCGCAGGCTCAGCGTCTCGATCCCCATCAGCGTGTAATGCGCCGCCTGCGGGTTCATCGTCATGCCCAGATCGCGCAGGCCCACGGCGATACCGTGGAAGGTGAAGGCCAGCGGGCCGAAGGTTTCGTGGAACTTGAGGCCGTGATAGGCAGGCTCCGGCGCGCTGAGCGAGGGAAACTTGTCATTGGCGGACCAGTCGAACTTGCCCGAATCCACGATGCAGCCGCCGGTCACCGTGCCATTGCCGGTCAGGTACTTGGTGGTCGAATGCACGACCAGCGTGGCGCCATGCTCGATCGGGCGGCACAGATAGGGGGTGGCCGAGGTGTTGTCGACGATCAGCGGAATACCGGCGGCATCGGCCACATCGGCCAGTGCGCGGATATCGGTGACATAGCCGCCCGGATTGGCGATGGATTCGCAGAACACCGCGCGGGTATCGTCGTCGATGGCGGCCTTCACCGCATCCAGATCATCGGTATCGACGAACTTGGCTGTCCAGCCAAAGCGCTTGATGGTCTGGCTGAACTGCGTGACCGTCCCGCCATACAGCCGGGTCGAGGCGACCACGTTGCAGCCCGGCCCCATCAGCGGGAACAGCGCCATGATCTGGGCCGCGTGCCCCGAAGAGCAGCACACCGCGCCAACGCCACCTTCCAGCGTCGCCACCCGTTCCTGCAGAACTGCCACCGTGGGGTTGGTCAGGCGCGAATAGATATAGCCGACCTCTTGCAGGTTGAACAAAGCGGCCGCGTGATCGGCATCGCGGAACACATAGGCCGTGGTCTGATAGATCGGGGTCTGGCGCGCGCCGGTCGCCGGATCAGGGCGGGCGCCCGCGTGAATTTGCAGCGTGTCAAAACCATAGGTGGGGCCGTCGGACATCCGTCACTCTCCTGTTGGGAATATGCGTCGCAGAATCTCTAGGCGATTGCCGGGCCCGGCACAATGTCCGCGTCAGCGCAGCCACAGCCCCTTGTTCTTGATGACCTTGCGGATGGCCTGTTCGCGCTGGGGCAGGTTGTCCCGGTCGAACATGGCGCGGATCTTGGCGCCCTTGCCCTGATAGACCAGCCGTTTCAGCGGATCATAGTTCTTGAGCACCTTCTTGACCTTGTTGGGCGCGGCGACGGTTTCCAGCACCTCGACCACCCGGTCGCTTTCGCGCGCATAGAGCAGCGGGAACAGGCGATAGTGGCAGCTGACCGAGCCATCCAGCAGGCCCACGGGCAGAACATCGCGCCCGCCGCCAAGCGCGTGGACGACCAGCGGAAGCGCCGCCTGATCCAGCCACGGGTCCAGGTTCTGGCCGGTCAGGGCGGGGATCTCTTCATCCCGGATCGTGCGCGCATAGTCCAGAAACCGCGCGCCGAATTGGCGGGGGCATTTGTAGAAGAAATAGCCCGCATTGAAATACAGGTACCGCCGCCAGTATTCCGCCGGTTGGGTCGGGTCGATCGAGCTTTGGAAATCCAGCCCGAACCGGTCATAAAGCGCCCGCCAGATGCCGTCGAAGCCAGGCCCGTACAGGGTTGGCTTGGGCCAGGTGCCCTCGACCTTCTGCGATGCGCCGGGCCGGTCGAAATCGAACGGCACCGCGGCTAGGTCGCCGGTGATCAGCGTGTCGGTGTCGAAGAACACAAAGGGCTCACCCTCGGGCAGGGCAGCCAGCGCTTCGATCTTGTTGCCGTAGGGATAGCTTTCGCCGAACACCTCGGACGAAAAGGGCAGGATCTCGGCATCGAGCTGTTTCAGCGCCTTCAGAACATCCTCGTTGCGGATGCTCGGGTCCTGACTCCAGCGCGGGCCGGGTTGTGGAACGCCCACGAACAGGCGGCCCGAAAATCCGGGCGCGGAATGGCGCAGCGAGGCGGCGAACAGAACGGCTTCGTATTGTAGGCGGTTGTTCTGCCCGATGATCAGGATGTTGAATTTCTGCCGGTCTGCCTGCATCTGCGCCTTCCGTTCGGGGCGCTTGCCCGCCCCTTGCCGTTGGTTTCGACCTACAGCATCGCTGAACCTGCGTCAAAACCGTTGACGCCGCGTGTTTGAAATCGGGCCCGGCGCGCCCATGTTGATGGAGAGGATCAGACAGGAGCGCGACATGCGGATCAATGCGGATTTCACCCAGCGGGTGGCGGTTCACTTCGACCAGACCGAGTGGGCGGCCTCGCCCGCCGAGGGGGTCGAGCGCAAGATGCTGGACCGGATCGGCGACGAGGTGGCGCGCGCCACGACCATCGTGCGCTTTGCCCCCGGCAGCGCCTTTGCCGCCCACACCCATGACGGGGGCGAGGAATACCTGGTTCTGGACGGCGTTTTCCAGGACGAGACCGGAGATTTCCCGGTGGGCAGCTATGTCCGCAACCCGCCGACCTCGTCGCATACGCCCTCGGCCAGCCAAGGCGCGACGATCCTGGTCAAACTGCACCAGTTCGACCCGAACGACCGCACCACCGTGCGCCGCTCGATCAACGGTGCGGACCACGTGCCGCTGTTCAAGGACGACCATGAAGCGGTCGAAATGCGCAGTTGGTCGCCCGGTCAGGTCGTACCGATTGACGCACCCGGCGGGGCCGAGGTCTTTGTGATCGACGGCGGTTTCACCGAACAAGGCGAGGATTTCGCGCGATGGGACTGGCTGCGTCTGCCGCCCGGAACGCGCACCGAATTGCGGGCAGGACCGGATGGCGCCCGCGTCTGGATGAAGTCAGGCCACCTGGCCGGCATGGTCTGAGGCCGGTTTCGCCTGAAAAACGGGCAAATGCCACCAAAAAACCGGGTCATCCGGCCCGGTTTTCGCTTTTTTGACCATTTGGCAAATTTTACCAATTGATAAAATTTTTGTTTGTGGCAAGCTGGTCTCAATAACAAACATATCTACAGGGAGTAGAGTGATGGCACAGGGCCAGATGGCACCCGGCATCGTCGCCGGGCGGCTTTCCAGCGATGAGCTGACCTCGAATTTCACCGATCTGCATCCGCCTTTGGCGCCGCACGAGGCCGCCGTGGCCGCTGATCGGTGTTATTTCTGCTATGACGCGCCGTGCGTGACGGCCTGTCCGACCGATATCGATATTCCGCTGTTCATCCGGCAGATTCAGGCCGGGCAACCGGAATCGGCGGCGAAGACGATCCTCGATCAGAACATCCTGGGCGGCATGTGTGCCCGTGTGTGTCCGACCGAAACGCTGTGCGAGGAAGCCTGTGTGCGCGAAACGGCCGAGGGCAAGCCGGTCGAGATCGGGCGCTTGCAGCGGTATGCGACCGACACGCTGATGCAGGCCGGTGTGCACCCGTTCACACGCGCGGCCCCCACCGGCAAGACCGTTGCCGTCATCGGGGCAGGGCCGGCGGGGCTGGCCTGTGCGCATCGGCTGGCGATGCTGGGCCATGACGTGGTGATCCATGAGGCGAAACCCAAGCCCGGCGGGCTGAACGAATACGGGATCGCCGCCTACAAGGCGACCAATGACTTTGCCCAGGCCGAGGTGGACTGGCTGCTGAAGATCGGCGGCATCGCGATTGAAACCGGATCGGTTCTGGGCGACACGATCTCGTTGGACGGATTGTTGGAGGCCTACGACGCGGTCTTCCTGTCAATCGGCCTTGCAGGCGTCAACGCCTTGCGCGCGCAAGGGTCGGACAAGGACGGCGTCAGGAACGCTGTCGACTTCATCGCAGATGTTCGGCAAGCATCCGATTTGGCAAAACTGCCGGTAGGCCGAAATGTGGTGATTATCGGCGGTGGAATGACGGCCGTGGATGCCGCGGTGAAATCCAAGCTGCTGGGGGCCGAACATGTGACCATCGCCTATCGCCGCGGCCGCGACGCAATGGGCGCCAGCCGCTACGAACAGGATCTGGCCGCATCCCACGGCGTCCGAATTTTGTGCAACGTTCAGCCGGTGGCAATTCACGGAAACGGAGCGGCGGCCGAGATCGAATTGGAGTATACTGCCACCGTAAATGGCACGTTGACCGGCACGGGCGAAACCATTCGCCTGCCTGCGGATCAGGTTCTGAAGGCGATCGGTCAGACCTTGGATGGTGCGCCGGAAGGTTTGGAACTCGACGGCAACAAGATCGCCGTTGACGCAACCGGGCGCACCTCGGTTCCCGGGGTCTGGGCCGGCGGAGACTGTGCCGCGGGCGGCGAGGATCTGACCGTGACCGCCGTGGCCGAGGGCCGCGATGCCGCGATGGACATTCACGCCAGCCTGAGTGCCTGAGCAGGGCGTCGGCGCGTGAATATGTGTGACAAGACGAAGATGCATCTTCGCATCAGGGAGGCCGGATAAATGGCTGATTTGAAAACGAACTTTCTGGGTATCGAAAGCCCCAACCCCTATTGGCTGGCCTCGGCGCCGCCGACCGACAAGGAATACAACGTCCGGCGTGCCTTCGAGGCCGGATGGGGTGGCGTCGTGTGGAAAACGCTTGGGTCCGAAGGGCCGCCGGTGGTCAACGTTAATGGCCCCCGGTACGGGGCGATCTACGGGGCCGACCGGCGTCTGCTGGGCCTCAACAACATCGAACTGATCACCGACCGGCCGCTCGAGGTGAACCTCGAGGAGATGGCCCGCGTCAAGGCGGATTACCCGGATCGCGCGCTGATCGCCTCGATCATGGTGCCGTGCGAGGAGGAGGCGTGGAAAGCCATCCTGCCGCGTGTTGCCGAAACCGGCGCCGACGGGATCGAGCTGAACTTCGGCTGCCCGCACGGGATGAGCGAGCGCGGTATGGGCTCGGCCGTGGGGCAGGTGCCCGAATATATCGAAATGGTCACCCGCTGGTGCAAGAAATACTATGACCGTCCGGTGATCGTGAAGCTGACGCCCAACATCACCGACATTCGCAAGCCGGCGGCTGCGGCCAAGAACGGCGGGGCAGACGCGGTGTCGCTGATCAACACGATCAACTCGATCACCAGCGTCAATCTGGACACGTTCAGCCCAGAGCCCTCGATCGACGGCAAGGGCAGCCACGGCGGCTATTGCGGCCCGGCGGTCAAGCCCATCGCCCTGTCGATGGTCTCCGAGATCGCCCGCGCCGAGGCGACCCAAGGCCTGCCGATCTCGGGCATCGGCGGGGTGACCACATGGCGCGACGCGGCCGAGTTCATGGCGCTGGGCTGCGGTACGGTGCAGGTATGCACCGCGGCGATGACCTATGGGTTCAAGATCATCGACGAACTGACGGCGGGCCTGTCGCAGTGGATGGACGAGAAGGGCTACTCCGACGTCTCCGAAATCGTCGGGCGCGCCGTCCCGAACGTGACCGACTGGCAGTATCTGAACCTGAATTACGTCGCCAAGGCCAAGATCGATCAGGATCAGTGCATCAAGTGCGGCCGCTGCTATGCGGCCTGCGAGGACACCAGCCACCAAGCCATCTCCATGTCGTCCGACCGCGTGTTCGAGGTGATCGACGAAGAATGCGTGGCTTGCAACCTGTGCGTGGATGTCTGTCCGGTCGAGGGCTGTATTTCGATGGTCCCGATGGCGGCGGGTGAGGTCGATCCGCGCACCGGCAAGGTGGTGCAGCCGGACTATGCCAACTGGACGACCCACCCGAACAACCCGATGGCCAAGGCCGCCGAGTGACCGGCGTCAGATCACGCAAAAGGGGCCGCGCTGCGGCCCTTTTTTCATGGGGTCAGCAGTTTTCTGTACAGGGTGTCGATGAAGGGCGCGGCCCCTTCGAACGGGTCTTCGTCGCCCAGGATCGCGCGCACCTGAACATCAAAATCCGCGTAATGCTGGGTCAGCGCCCAGATCGAAAAGATCAGGTGATGCGGGTGCAGGCGTGCGATTTTGCCTTGGTCCATCCAGTGCGTCAGAACGGCCGCCTTCTGGTCGACCAGCGCCTTCAGATCGTTCGACAGGGCGTCATGTATGCGGGGCGCACCCTGCACCAGCTCGTTCGCGAACAGTCGGCTTTCACGCGGCAACTCGCGGCTCATCTGCAGCTTGCGCTTGATGTACGAGAGGATCTCCTCCATCGGCTCGCCGTTTTCGTCAAGGTCGTGCAGCGGCGCCAGCCAGGTGTCCAGCAAGCCGGACAGAAGCGCGGTGTGGATCGCCTCTTTTGACGGAAAATAATACAAAAGGTTCGGCTTGCTCAGCCCGGCCTCGGCCGCGATCTGATCGACGGTCGCCCCGCGAAACCCATGGGCCGAAAACACGTTCAGTGCGGCCTCGAGAATCGCGGCGCGGTTCTTTTTCTGAATTCGGGTCGGGGCGCGGTCTTTGGGCATGTATGCAGGGCGTCTCTTTTTCGAACAAGCAGGTGTTGAATATGCCGATTTTTGCATCGGTGCGATGCAATTTCTTGACTGATGTCGAACCCGTGATAGCGTGAGTTTGACCAGATGGTCAAATCAAGACACCAAAAGCGAGCCAAATCGCAAGCAACAGGGAAGACGAACATGGCAGCTCCGGCGCAGAATCTCAGGATCAATGGCGACAGGTTGTGGGACAGCCTGATGGAGATGGCCAAGATTGGCCCGGGCGTTGCCGGCGGCAACAACCGCCAGACCCTGACCGACGAAGATGCCGAGGGCCGCGCGCTGTTCCAGAAATGGTGCGAAGAGGCCGGCTGTACCATGGGCCTTGACCAGATGGGCAACATGTTCGCCATGCGCCCCGGTACCGATCCCGATGCGCTGCCGGTCTATGTCGGTTCGCACCTGGATACGCAGCCGACGGGCGGCAAGTACGACGGGGTGCTGGGGGTTCTGGGCGCGCTCGAGATCATCCGCACCCTGAACGATCTGGGCATCAAGACCAAACACCCGATCGTGGCCACCAACTGGACCAACGAAGAGGGCACGCGCTTCGCCCCCGCCATGCTGGCCTCGGGCGTGTTCGCGGGGATGCACACGCAGGACTGGGCCTATGACCGCGAGGATGCCGAGGGCAAGAAATTTGGCGACGAGTTGCAGCGCATCGGTTGGCGCGGCGATGAAGAGGTCGGAGGCCGCAAGATGCATGCCTTCTTTGAGCTGCATATCGAACAGGGCCCGATCCTCGAGGCCGAAGGCAAGGATATCGGCGTCGTCACCCATGGGCAGGGCCTGAGCTGGACCCAAGTGACCGTGACCGGCAAAGACGCGCATACCGGATCAACCCCGATGCCGATGCGCAAGAATGCCGGGCTGGCGATGGCGCGCATTCTTAAAAAGGTGGACGAGATCGCCTGGTCGCACGCGCCCCATGCCGTGGGGGCTGCCGGGCATATCGACGTCTATCCGAACTCGCGCAACGTGATCCCGGGCAAGGTGGTGTTCACGGTCGATTTCCGCTCGCCCGAGTTGGACGTCATCAAGGACATGGAGAACCGGCTGCGCGTCGCAGCCGAGGACATCGTGGATGAGATGGGCCTGCAGGTCGCGTTCGAGAAGGTCGGCGGGTTCGACCCGGTGAAATTCGACGAGACCTGCGTCGCCGCCGTGCGCAATGCGGCCGAGCGGCTGGGCTATTCGCATACCAACATCATTTCGGGCGCGGGGCACGATGCCTGCTGGATCAACCGCGTGGCGCCGACCGCGATGGTGATGTGCCCCTGCGTTGATGGCCTGAGCCACAACGAGGCCGAGGAAATCAGCAAGGAATGGGCAACCGCCGGGGCGGATGTCCTGTTCCACGCGGTCGTCGAAACCGCCGAGATCGTGGAGTAGCCGGGGCCGCGCGCCCCCAATCCGCTGGAAAACCAATAGAGGCGCAACAGACGCGCCCGCAGGGAGTTGAACATGAGCACAGTCATCAAGAACGGAACCGTCGTTACCGCGGATCTGACCTACAAGGCCGACGTCAAGATCGAAGGCGGCGTGATCACCGAAATCGGGCCGGATCTGAAGGGGGATGAGCAACTGGATGCGACCGGCTGTTACGTCATGCCCGGCGGGATCGATCCGCACACGCATCTGGAAATGCCGTTCATGGGAACCTATTCCAGCGATGATTTCGAAAGCGGCACCCGCGCGGCTCTGGCCGGCGGCACGACCATGGTGGTGGACTTCGCGCTGCCGAACCCGGGCGAAAGCCTGCTGGATGCGCTCAAACGCTGGGACAACAAATCGACCCGCGCCAATTGCGACTATTCCTTCCACATGGCCGTGACGTGGTGGGGCGAACAGGTGTTCGACGATCTAAAAACCGTGATCGAACAGCGGGGCATCAACACCTTCAAGCATTTCATGGCCTACAAAGGCGCGCTGATGGTCAATGACGACGAGCTGTTCGCCTCGTTCAAGCGTCTGGCCGAGCTGGGCGGAATCGCGATGGTCCATGCCGAGAACGGCGACGTGGTGGCCGAGTTGCAGGCCAAGCTGTTGGCCGAAGGCAATACCGGCCCCGAGGCCCATGCCTATTCGCGCCCGCCGCAGGTCGAGGGTGAGGCCACCAACCGCGCCATCATGATCGCCGACATGGCCGGTGTGCCGCTCTATGTGGTGCACACCTCGTGCGAAGAGGCGCATGAAGCCATCCGCCGGGCCCGGATGCAGGGCAAGCGGGTCTGGGGCGAGCCGCTGATCCAGCACTTGACGCTGGACGACAGCGAATACGCGCATCCCGATTGGGACCACGCCGCGCGTCGGGTGATGAGCCCGCCGTTCCGCAACAAACAGCACCAGGACAGCCTTTGGGCGGGGTTGCAGTCGGGCTCGCTGAGCGTGGTCGCCACTGATCACTGCGCCTTCACGACCGAGCAGAAGCGGTTCGGCGTGGGTGATTTCACCAAGATCCCGAATGGGACGGGCGGCCTGGAGGATCGGATGCCGATGCTGTGGACTCATGGCGTGGCGACCGGGCGGCTGACGCCGAACGAATTCGTTGCCGTAACTTCAACAAATATCGCCAAGATACTGAACTGCTATCCGAAAAAGGGTGCCGTGCTGGTGGGCGCGGATGCCGATCTGGTGGTGTGGGACCCGGAAAAGACCAAGACCATCAGCGCGGCGACGCAGCAGTCGGCGATCGACTACAACGTGTTCGAGGGGCACGAGGTCAAGGGCCTGCCGCGCTTTACCCTGACCCGTGGACAGGTCGCGGTGCATGATGGCGAGATCCGAACGCAGGAAGGCCACGGCAAATTCGTCGCGCGCGAGGCCAACACTACCGTGAACAAAGCGCTGAGCACCTGGAAAGAGCTAACCGCCCCGCGCCCGGTGGAGCGGTCAGGCATACCGGCGACGGGGGTGTGATGCGCGAAGGTTACCGAACGGGCGAAAAAGCCAAAACTTCAAGGCAGTAGGATGACATCGGAAAGCAATACCCAGCCCGTGATCGAGGCAAAGAATCTCGACCTGACCTTCCAGACCAATGACGGACCAGTGCACGCCCTCAAGGACGTGAACCTGGCGATCGACAAGGGCGAATTCGTCAGTTTCATCGGCCCTTCGGGCTGCGGCAAGACAACCTTTCTGCGCTGTGTCGCTGCGCTGGAGACACCTACGGGCGGCACGCTGACCGTCAACGGCATGACCCCGGACGAGGCTCGCCGAAACCGGGCCTATGGCTATGTGTTTCAGGCGGCGGGCCTGTACCCGTGGCGGACCATCGCCAAGAACATCAAACTGCCGCTCGAGATCATGGGATATTCGGCGCAGGAGCAGGAAGAACGTGTGAATAACGTTCTGGAACTTGTTGATCTTGCAGGTTTTGGTGGAAAATTCCCCTGGCAGCTTTCGGGTGGGATGCAGCAACGGGCCAGCATCGCCCGGGCACTGGCCTTCGACGCCGATATTCTGTTGATGGATGAGCCTTTCGGCGCACTGGACGAGATCGTGCGCGATCACCTCAACGAACAGCTTCTGGCGCTGTGGGCGCGCACCGGCAAGACGATTGGGTTTGTCACCCACTCGATCCCCGAGGCGGTGTATCTGAGCACCAAGATCGTGGTGATGAGCCCGCGCCCCGGGCGGATTACCGATGTTATCGACAGCCCGCTGCCTAGGGAACGGCCGCTGGACATCCGCGACACGCCCGAATTCATAGAGGTCGCGCATCGCGTGCGCGAAGGGCTGCGCGCCGGGCACGGGGACGATGTGTGATGGGCAGGGATGACATCAGACGCGCGACCGAGGCGGATGTGCCGGCCTGCGCGGCGGTGGTCTCGGCCTGGGTCCGCCAGACCGAGTGGATGACGGATGAATTGCCCCAGCAGGAATTGGAGTCGCTGATCGTGCAGGCCTTCCCGGACCGCGAGATGTGGGTCGTGGGCGAACCCGTCGATTGCTACATGTCGGTCGATCCCGCGGCGCAGAAGGTCGGGGCGCTGTATTGCCTGCGGACCAGGCAGGGCATCGGCAAGCGCCTGCTGGACCGGGCAAAACAGGGGCGCAGCTTTCTGTGGCTGACGGCCCATCAACCGAATGTCGCCGCGCAACGGTTCTATCGCCGCGAGGGGTTTGTCGAAACCGGGACCGAGGCCGCAACGCCGCCCGAGACCGTTCCCGTGGTGCGAATGGAGTGGCACGCATGAAGCAGCTTGTAGCCGTTCTGACCGTTTTGCTGGCCATCATCGTCATCTGGTACGCGGCCTGCATTCCGATGAACATCAAGGGCGTCCTGACCGAACAGGAACGCGCCGGGGCCGAGGTGGTTCCGCCCTCGGCCAAAGACCGCCGCGACATGGGTGAAATCGGTCTGGCGCTGCGCAACAGCTTTGCCGTTCCGGCGACCTGGGCGCAGGACCGGCCGCGTCTGCCCGCACCGCATCAGGTGGGCATCGAGCTGTGGGAGACCACGGTTCAAAAGAAGATCACCTCGAAACGGTCGCTGGTCTATCACGGCTGGGTGACGCTCAGCGCGACGATTCTGGGCTTTGCCATCGGCACGGGGCTGGGCATCCTGCTGGCCGTGGGGATCGTGCACAGCCGGGTGATGGACCTGTCGGTCATGCCCTGGGCTATCGTCAGCCAGACCATCCCCATCATCGCGCTGGCGCCGATGATCATCGTGGTGCTGTATTCGATCGGCATTCAGGGGATCATCCCCAAGGCGGTGATCTCGGCCTATCTGAGCTTTTTCCCGGTGGTCGTGGGCATGGTCAAAGGTCTGCGCAGCCCTGATGCGATGCAGCTGGACCTGCTGCGCACCTACAATGCAAGCAACGGGCAGGCGTTCTGGAAACTGCGCCTGCCAGCTTCGATGCCCTATCTGTTCGCCTCTCTCAAGATCGGGATCGCCGCGTCGCTGGTGGGGGCCATCGTCGGCGAACTGCCGACCGGCGCCGTGGCGGGGCTGGGTGCGCGTCTGCTGGCCGGCAGCTACTATGGCCAGACGGTGCAGATCTGGTCGGCGCTGTTTGCCGCGGCCATTCTGGCGGCCTGTCTGGTGGGCCTGTTGGGCCTGATCGAGCGCGCGGTGTTGAAACGCATGGGGATGGCGCAATGATGATGGTCGGTCTTGCAATCCTTTTGTGGCTGGCCGGTTGGTGGCTGAACACCCGCCTGGCCAGCGGACCTTATGCCGACGCGCGGGCGGTGCGCATTCTTGCGCCGCTGATCTTCGGCATGACCGTCATCGGGGTGTGGGAATTGCTGGTGCGCGGGCTCGAAGTGCCATTGGTCATCCTGCCCGCGCCTTCGGTGATCTGGGACCGGTTCTGGGACAGCTTGCCGATCCTGTGGGCCGATTTCGTGCAGACCATCATCAAGGGCGCGCTCAGCGGCTATGTGATCGGATGTGGCGCTGCCTTCCTGATGGCAATCGCCGTGGACCGGTGGGACTTCCTGCGCCTGGGCTTGCTGCCGGTGGGCAATTTCGTGGCCGCGCTGCCGATCGTGGGTACCGCGCCGATCCTTGTAATGTGGTTCGGGTTCGACTGGCATTCGAAGGCTGCTGTGGTCGTGGTGATGGTCTTTTTCCCGATGCTGGTGAACACGGTGGCCGGCCTGCGCGAGGCCACCGCAATGCAGCGCGACCTGATGGAGACCTATGCCGCAACCTATTGGCAGAGCTTTCTGAAGCTGCGGCTGCCCGCGGCCATGCCGTTTATTTTCAACGGGTTGAAAATTTCCACCACGCTGGCCCTGATCGGCGCTATCGTGGCAGAGTTCTTCGGCTCGCCCACCTTGGGCATGGGGTTCCGGATCTCGACCAGTGTCGGGCAATTGTCGCTGGACATGGTCTGGGCGGAAATCGTGGTCGCGGCACTGGCCGGGACCGCCTTCTACGGTCTGGTCGCCATGATCGAGAAATTGGTGACCTTCTGGCACCCGTCACAACGCAGTTAAGCGGAACAACAATTCAACAGACCCCGATAACGGGGCAGCACTAGCAACTAGGAGAAGATGAAGATGAACAAGCTACTGACCGGGGCCATAGCCGCCCTAGGATTCGCCGCAAGTTCGGCCTTTGCCGCAGACGAGGTGACGCTGCAGTTGAAATGGGTCACCCAGGCCCAGTTCGCGGGCTACTACGTCGCCAAGGACAAGGGGTTCTACGAAGAAGAGGGGCTGGACGTCACCATCCTGCCCGGCGGCCCCGACATCGCGCCCACGCAGGTGATCGCGGGCGGTGGCGCTGATGTCACCGTGGAATGGATGCCCGCCGCGCTGGCCGCACGCGAAAAGGGCCTGCCGCTGGTCAACATTGCGCAGCCCTTCAAGAGCTCGGGCATGATGCTGACCTGCTGGAAGGACGCGGGCATTTCCTCGCCCGAGGACCTCAAGAACCGCACGCTGGGCGTCTGGTTCTTCGGCAATGAATTCCCGTTCATGAGCTGGATGAGCCAGCTGGGCATCGACACCGGCGGCAAGAGCGAGAACGGCGTCGAGGTTCTGAAGCAGGGCTTCAACGTCGACCCGCTGCTGCAGCGTCAGGCCGATTGCATCAGCACCATGACCTACAATGAATACTGGCAGGTGATCGACGCCGGCGTCAGCCCCGACGAACTGGTGACCTTCAAGTATGAAGACCAGGGCGTTGCCACGCTGGAAGATGGCCTGTACGTGCTTGAAGAAAACCTCAGCGATCCGGCCTTCGTCGACAAGATGGAACGCTTTGTGCGCGCTTCGATGAAAGGCTGGAAATACGCCGAGGAGAACCCGGACGAAGCCGCCGAAATCGTGTTGGAGAACGATGCGACCGGTGCTCAGACCGAGGAACACCAGAAGCGCATGATGGGCGAAATCGCCAAGCTGACCGCCGGTTCGAATGGCGCGTTGGATCCGGCTGATTTCGAGCGTACGGTGAACACGTTGCTGGCCGGCGGCTCGGACCCGGTGATCACTAAAAAGCCCGAAGGCGCGTGGACCAGCCAGATCACGGATGCAGCCCTGAACTGATTGGCTGTACCATGGCAACAATTCAGCGTGGCCCCCTGTGGGCCGCGTTTGTTTTTGCGGATGTCGGAATTTAACTGTCTTCAGAGGCAGTTTCCTCTATTATTCCTGTAAGATTTTGCGATCCCTACGAAAATTGGTGGATTTGGGAATAAAATGCAGGATTTTGCATCACAATTCAGCCAAGCAGGCCACTTTATCCTGACCGGGGATCCGGACCTTTGGGCGATCGTGATGCTGTCGCTGCAAGTTTCGGTGCTGGCTGTGTTGATTTCAGCCGTGATCGGGATGCCGGTTGGCGCGGCCTTGGCGGTGGCCCGCTTTCCCGGACGGCGCGCGTTGATAATTCTGATGAACGCTCTGATGGGCTTTCCTCCGGTTGTCGTCGGCCTGCTGGTCTACCTGATGCTGTCCCGTTCGGGCCCGCTGGGCGTGCTGGAGCTTTTGTACACCCCGACCGCCATGATCATCGCCCAAACAGTGCTGGTGACCCCGATCGTCGCGGCGTTGACGCGGCAGGTGATCGAGATGCTGGCCGAGGAATATTCGGAACAGTTGCGTTCGTTGGGAGTGTCGCGGTTGGCCTCGGTGCCGGTGCTTTTGTGGGACGCGCGTCTGGCGTTGGTGACTGCCTTGCTGGCCGGGTTTGGACGAGCCATCGCCGAAGTCGGCGCTGTGATTATCGTCGGCGGCAACATCAACCACGTGACGCGGGTCATGACGACGACGATTGCGTTAGAGACCTCGAAGGGAAATCTGGCCCTGGCGCTGGCCTTGGGGACGATCCTGATCGGAATTGCCGTGGCCGTGAATGCGGCAGTCAGCGCATTGACGCTTCGGACCGAGCAGGAAGGGTTGCGCCATGCGTGATCTGATGCCGGACATGCCCAATTGTTTGCAGGCCGATGGGCTGCGAGTGGAACGCAATGGCAAGCTGTTGCTGGATGTCCCGCAGCTGATGATGGATGGTCCGGGGCCGACTTTGATCCTTGGGCCGAACGGTGCTGGCAAAAGCCTGCTGCTGCGTTGCCTGCATGGTTTGATCAAGGCGGATGCGGGGCAGGTTCTGCAGGATGGCGGAGTTCTGAATGCGGCCCACAAGGCCCGGCAGGCCATGGTGTTTCAGCAACCGGTTCTGCTGCGCCGCTCGGTGTCTGCCAATCTGGATTTTGTTTTGAAACGGCTGGGGCTCGGCAGGGCTGCTCGGAAAAACCGGATCCAAGAACTTCTGGCCGAAGGAGGGCTTGAGACAAAGGCCCGGCAGTCGGCGCGCTCGCTGTCGGGTGGCGAGGCACAGCGTCTGGCCATCCTTCGCGCGCTTGCGCTTGGCCCCGAGACCCTGTTCCTGGACGAACCCACCAGCGCCCTCGATCCCGCGGCGACCCAAATGATCGAGGCGATGATCCTGCGCGCCTCGGCCCGGGGGGTGCGGATCGTGATGGTCACCCACGACGTTGGGCAAGCCCGTCGGCTGGCGGCGGATATCGTGATGATGCAGGGCGGGCGCGTGGTCGAGCATGGCACCGCCAAACAGGTGCTGGAAGCGCCACAATGTCAGGCATCGCGCCAGTATCTGGCGGGATGGCTGGTCACATAACAATAACCGGAGGCAATCCATGTTTCGCGCAGCAATCAAAAGCGCAATGATCCTGTTCGGGCTGTTCGCAGGTCCGGCAGCGGCCGAAGAACCATTCATTGTCGTGCAGTCCACGACATCGACGCAGAATTCCGGCCTTCTGGACTTTATCCTCCCGGGGTTCGAGGCGGAAAGCGGGATCGATGTCCGTGTTGTGGCCGTGGGGACAGGGCAGGCGATCCGAAACGCGATCAACGGCGACGGTGACGTTCTGCTGGTGCATGCCAAGCCAGCGGAAGAGCAATTCGTGGCCGACGGCTGGGGTGTCGAGCGGCGGGACGTGATGTACAACGATTTTGTCTTGGTGGGGCCGAAATCGGACCCGGCCAAGATCAAAGGCGGCGACGACGCAGTGGCCGCGTTGGCAGCGATCGCGCAGGCCAAAGCTCCGTTCGCGTCGCGCGCGGATGACAGCGGGACCCACAAGGCGGAGAAGGCTCTTTGGAGTCTGTCCGGAACCGACCCGACGTTGTCTTCGGGCGAGTGGTACCGCGAGACCGGATCGGGCATGGGTGCAACGCTCAACCTCGCTGCGGGCATGGATGCCTATGCCCTGACCGATAGGGCCACATGGCTGTCGTTCGGCAACAAGGGAAACCTTGAGGTTCTGGTCGAAGGCGATCCTCGGTTGTTCAATCAATACGGAGTGATCCTCGTGAACCCCGAAAAGCATCCGCGGGTCCGGGCGGCCGCGGGAAGAAGGTTCATTGACTGGCTCACTGGCCCCGACGGTCAGGAAGCGATCGCAGCGTACAAATTGAACGGTGAGCAGCTCTTTTTTCCGAACGCGCAGCAATAGGGCCGGTCAGTCACTTGCGCCGTTGTGATGGATCTGTCCCAAGCCGGACAGATCGTATCCGCCCAATTCATCTGCGCGACGCTTGAATTTGTCCGTTCCCACAAAAGTCAGCAGTTTCTGCATCGGCGGATCGAAACAGGACCGCCGCCAGATGGCGAGGTCGAGACGTTCGGAATGGGTCGGAATGAAGCCCAACCCGTAGAGGCGCGCCAAGGCTCCGATGCCAAATCCAGCCTCGGCCTTCCGGTCATGCAGAGCGATTGCCAGTTCCTCTTCGGTGCGGGCGCAAGTCGGCAGGGCGTCAAGATCGGCGCGGCTCAGACCGCAGCTTCGCAACTGGGCATCGAACAAGTGCTGACTGGCGGCGCTGTCCTGGCGCAGCACGACACGGCGGCCTTTCAGATCACCAAAATCGGAAATACCCTGAACCCCGGGAGCCAGCAACAGGCCGCGCTGGCGGCTTGCGACCTCGTACAGAACCACGGGCGCCTCTCCCAGCGCATCGCGGACGGAATTGACGTTGAACCCGCCCGGTTCATGGATGTGCAGTACCGCGGCTTGTGCGTCACGTCGCGCAAGGCGGTTCAGCCCGTCGAATGAGCCGTCGTAATAGGTGGCCAACCCCGAGCCGCTTTCGCGGAGTGCCCAATCCAAAAGGGGGTCATGGCTGCCAGCCACGATGTCGGGCAGGGGCGGTTTGACCGTGTCCGGCCCGGTACGCGACGCATTGAGCCAGGCCAGTACCTCGGCCCGGGGAAAGAGAAGTTTGCCCATCGCTTTCACGCAGGGCACTTCGCCCGAAGACGCCAGATCATAGGCCTTGCGTTCGCCAATGCGCAGCAGGTCCGCCAACTCTCGTGTGGTCAGGAATTCGGACATTCAGTCTAGTCGCACCGAGGAGCCGGTCTGTGTCTCGGCCGCTGAGTGTCCGAGTTGCTGCAATACCATCGGTGCGGCGGCAGTAATGACGACCATTGCGGCGGCAGCTGCAAGAAAGGCTTTCATCTTATCCTCCGGCTTAGTCTGCGGGCGCTGTCGCGCTGCGCAGAAATTCAATCAGGTCGGTGCGGTCCTGCGCCTGCGCGATCCGCTGCATCGGCATCTTCGACCCCGGAATGTAGTGGTCCGGTCCCTGATCGAAAAGAGCGTTTATCGTCTGTTCGTTCCAAATGATATCAGACCCTTGCAGCGTTTCCGAGTAGATGTAGCCAGGCAGTGTCCCGGCCTGACGCCCGAATACGCCATGCAGGGTCGGTCCGGCCCGGCGCTGATCGTCCGGCGTCAGGCTGTGGCAGATCGAGCATTTCCGGGCGAACTGCCGTTCTCCGTTTTGCATTTCTTCGGGGTCCTTCAGGAAACTCGGCTCTTGGCTGGCCATCCGTTCCTGTGACCCCAGCGCGGCCACCGGCCAGCTGTACATGGCCTGATCCAGCCCGCCTGCGTGCAGGTTCTCTCCATCGGGGGAAAAGGCCAGTGCCCAGACCGGGCCGCGTAGCGTTGCCCGGAAATCCTGCGCAATCCGCCAGTTCTGCGTGTCGATGACCATGATGTAGCCCTCACCATCGCCCACCGCCAGCAGTGACCGATCCGGGCTGAGGGCGAGCGCAAGGATCGGGCGGCGGTCCAACGTGAAATCACGCTCGGCCCCGGTGGTCAGGTCCAGAATGCGGGTTACGCCATCGACCGCGCCATATGCGATCCAACCGTCTTGCGCGTTCAGGACCAGTTCGTTGATGCCGAAACCATGCTCGACCAGTCGCGCGGTTTCGGCCCCGGTCGTCACGTCCCAGACCCGCAAGCTGCCGTCGACCCCGGCGGAGTACAGCGACCGTCCGTCCGGCGCGAAGGCCACCGCGTTGACGCCGCTGCCCGTCGGGCCCAGCAGCTTGGCCGCACCGCCTTGGGTTGGCCACAGGCCGATGGTCCCATCCCAACTGGCAGTCGCCACAAGGATCTTTGAGGCAGCAAGGCCGACGACCTTGCCCTTGTGCTGACCAACGACCTGTCCACCGGGCCAACGGCGCAGGGTAAAGTCGTCGCCGGCCGAATAGATCGCGGTGCCGTTGAACACCACCGCGTTCACGGCAGCTTCGTGACCTTCCAGCCAGTCCGGCTGCTGCCCGGACCACAGGCCCACGGAATTGTCGAAACTGGCGGTGGCAATGCGCCCGTCCGGGGCTGCGGCGATGTCCATGATCGGCCCACCATGGCCCTTGAGCGTGTAGAAATCCGCCGCCAGCGGCAGCGGCAGCAGGGCCAGCGCCAAAGCCAGCCCGCGCATCTATTCGGCAGGCGAGGCCGCGCCGTCGCTGGCCTCCTGTGCCTTTACCTCTTCCAGCCACAGCGAATGGTGCTCGCGCGCCCATTGCTCTTCGACCTCGCCGGTGCCCATGGCGTCAAACGCGCCCTCCATGCCGACCGAGCCGAGGTAGATATGGGCCAGAATGATGGCGATGAAGGCATAGGCGACCATGACGTGCCAGATCTGGGCATATTGCATCTCTTCCTGCGGAGACATCTGCGTGGGCAGGTCCAAGCCCATCAGTTGGGGCAACCCGGTCGCGTTGGCGATCGAAAACGTCTTGGCGAACATCGGAAGCTCGAATGGGAACAGCAGCGACAGACCCGACAGGCTGATCGAGACGCCAAGCAGAATGCACAGCCAGAAAATGATCTTTTGACCGGCGTTGAATTTCTTGGCCGGGGGGTGGCTGCCTTTGGTGAACAATCCGCCGCCCGCCGCCAACCATTTCAGGTCGGTCCGGTTGGGGATGTTGTGGGCGATCCAGTTCACGGTGATGATGACCAATCCCAGCATGAAGGCCCAGGCCAGATTGTTGTGCAGCCACTTGCAGCCTTGCGCGATGGTGGCGAACCCTTCCTTGCCGAACAGGGGGATCAGGAAATCCCGGCCGTAGAGCGTCAGCAGGCCGGTCAATCCAAGTATCAGGAACGAGCCGGCAAACAGCCAGTGCCCGAACCTTTCAAATCCTGAAAACCGGGTGACCGTGCGGCCCGTTTTCTCGCCGTCGATGCGAATGCGGCCGCGGATCAGGAAAAACAGCAGCAGAACGACCAGCATCCCGCCCAGAATATAGGTTCCGTATTCGCGCAGGGGACCGGTGCGGAAAGTCCACCACCACATGCCGCCGTCCTGGATCAACACGCCGGCAGCCGGCCCCTTGGTCGAAACGGTCACATCGGCTGAGCCATAGCGGATGGCGCGATACACATCACTGTCCGAAGCCACACCGCGCGTACCCAACTGACCCAGCAACCCTTCGGCATTGCCTTGCCCGGTATTCTCGGAGCGATAGCTGTTGTCGACCTTCTCACCGCGTTGCCGGGCCAGAATATCCTCGAGCGTCGTGGCGCCACCGGTCTGCGCGCGCGGGGCAGCAGCTGGTTCGTCTGTGCCGGTCGTGTCCTGTGCAAGCGCGCCCTGCGCGATCCCAAGTGTCAACGTCAAAGCCAGAAAAATGCGCAGCATCGGAACCTCGGTATCAATCCAAAATCGGGTGACCCACCGGGGCGGGTCACCCGTGTTGTCAGGCTGAGGTCTCAGCCGTCCTTCTGGTCGTAGGCCGTGCCCCAACCCCAGGCGCCCGAACCAAACCCGCGCGCCACGACGCGTTCGCGGTAGATGGCCGATACCACGTCACCGTCACCGGCGAGCAGGGCCTTGGTCGAACACATCTCGGCGCAGATGGGCAGTTTGCCCTCAGCGATCCGGTTGCGGCCGTATTTGGCGAACTCTGCGGTCGAGTGCGTTTCCTCGGGGCCGCCGGCGCAGAAGGTACATTTGTCCATCTTGCCGCGCGATCCGAAGTTGCCGGCCTGCGGGTATTGCGGCGCGCCGAACGGGCACGCATAGAAGCAATAGCCGCAGCCGATGCACAGGTCCTTGGAGTGCAGGACGACGCCTTCTTCGTTCTGATAGAAGCAGTCGACCGGGCAGACAGCCATGCAGGGCGCATCCGAACAATGCATGCAGGCGACCGAGATCGAGCGTTCACCCGGTTTGCCGTCATTGATCGTCACCACCCGGCGGCGGTTGATGCCCCACGGGACCTCGTGTTCGTTCTTGCACGCAGTCACGCAGGCGTTGCACTCGATGCAGCGTTCAGCGTCGCAGAGAAACTTTGCTCTAGCCATTGTCGTCCTCCTTACGCTGCCCAGATCTTGCAGAGAGTCGCTTTGGTCTCCTGCATCTGGGTCACTGAATCATAGCCATAGGTCTGGGCGGTGTTGGTGCTTTCACCCAGCACGTACGGGTCGGCGCCTTTCGGGTATTTCTCCCTCAGGTCCGCGCCCTGGAAATGGCCGCCAAAGTGGAAGGGCATGAAGGCCACGCCGGCACCGACCCTTTCGGTCAGCATCGCCATCACCTTGACCTTGCCACCCTCGGGACCTTCGACCCAGACCTGCGATCCGTCGCGAATGCCAAGGTTGTTGGCGTCACGCGGATTGATCTCGACGAACATGTCCTGCTGCAGCTCGGCCAGCCACGGGTTCGACCGTGTCTCGTCGCCGCCACCTTCATATTCGACCAGACGACCTGACGTCAGGATTATCGGGTAATCCTTTGAAAAGTCGTTCTTCTGGATCGAAGCATACAAGGTCGGAAGGCGATAGGCCTGACGGTCCTCGTAGGTGGGATAGTCGGCCACCAGGTCACGCCGCGGCGTGTACAGCGGCTCGCGGTGCAGCGGGATCGGATCCGGGAAGGTCCAGACCACGGTGCGGGCCTTGGCGTTGCCGAAGGGCGCACAGCCATGCTTGATGGCCACCCGCTGGATGCCGCCCGACAGGTCGGTCTTCCAGTTGGTCTTGGGCCCGGCCACTGCGTCGATGGCCGCGCGTTCTTCGGCCGTCAGGTCGCCATCCCAGCCCAGATCCATCAGCATCTGCATCGTGAACTCGGGGTATCCGTCCTGGATTTCCGAGCCGACGCTGTAGACCCCTTCGGCCAGCAGGTTCTGACCGTCACGCTCGACGCCGAAACGCGCGCGGAAGGTCAGGCCGCCCTCGGCCACCGGTTTGGACATGTCATAGAGGTTCGGCGTCCCCGGATGCCCCATCTCGGCGGTGCCCCAGCAGGGCCACGGCAGACCGTAGTATTCGCCGTCATTCGGACCGCCCACCGCCTGCAGCGTCGTTCTGTCGAACGTGTGCTGGTTGGCCATATGGCTTTTGATCCGCTCTGGCGACTGACCGGTATAGCCGATCGTCCACAGCCCCGCGTTGAACTCGCGCGTGATGCTTTCGACATTCGGGGTTTCGGGGTCCTCCATCTCGATATTGCGGAAGAACCGATCCGCCCAGCCGAACTTGTTGGCGAACTTGGCCATGATGACCTCGTCCGGCAGGCTTTCGAACAGCGGATCGACCACCTTGTCGCGCCACTGAAGCGAGCGGTTCGACGCCGTGACCGAGCCACGCGTTTCGAACTGCGTACAGGCCGGCAGTAGATAGACGCCATCGGTCCGGTCATGCAGGACCGCGGAAACGGTGGGATATGGGTCGATCACGACCAGCATGTCCAGCTTTTCCATCGCCGTCTTCATTTCGACCATCCGGGTCTGCGAGTTGGGCGCGTGGCCCCACAGAACCATGGCGCGGACGTTGTTGGGCTGATCCATGTTCTCGGGATCTTCCAGAACACCGTCGATCCAGCGCGAAACCGGGATGCCCCGTTCGTTCTGCAGCGACTTGTCCTTGCCGTCCTTGTCCTTGACCATTGCGAACTGGCCAGCCAGCCACTCCGGTTCCTCGCCCCAGACGCGGGCCCAGTGACCCCATGCGCCTGCGGACAGGCCGTAATAGCCGGGCAGGGTGTGGGATAGAACGCCCAGATCGGTGGCGCCCTGCACGTTGTCATGGCCGCGGAAGATGTTCGTACCGCCGCCCGAGGTGCCCATGTTGCCCAACGCCAGCTGCAGCACGCAATAGGCGCGCGTGTTGTTGTTGCCGTTGGTGTGCTGGGTGCCGCCCATGCACCAGATCACGGTGCCGGGACGGTTGTTGGCCAGCGTCCGCGCCACGCGCTTGAGCTGCGATCCCGGCACGCCGGTAACGCGCTCGGTTTCTTCGGGTGTCCAGTTTGCGACTTCTTCGCGGATCTGGTCCATGCCCCAGACACGGGTGCGGATGAACTCTTTGTCTTCCCAGCTGTTGTCGAAAATGTGCCACAGGATGCCCCAGATCAGCGCCACGTCGGTGCCGGGGCGGAAGCGGACATATTCGTCGGCATGGGCCGCGGTGCGCGTAAAGCGCGGATCGCAGACGATCAGCGGGGCGTTGTTCTGCTCTTTCGCGCGCAGAACATGCAGCAGCGAGACGGGGTGCGCCTCGGCCGGGTTGCCGCCGATGATGAAGATCGCCTTGGAATTGTGGATGTCGTTGTAGCTGTTGGTCATGGCGCCGTAGCCCCATGTATTCGCAACACCCGCAACGGTGGTCGAGTGGCAGATCCGCGCCTGGTGGTCCACGTTGTTGGTGCCCCAGTAGGCCGCGAACTTGCGGAACAGATAGGCCTGTTCGTTGTTGTGCTTGGCCGAACCCAGCCAATAGACGCTGTCAGGCCCGCTTTCCTCGCGGATGCTCATCATGCCGTCGCCGATCTCGTCGATCGCCTGTTCCCAGCTGATGCGCTTCCACTCGCCACCCTCTTTCTTCATCGGGTATTTCAGGCGGCGTTCGCCATGGGCGTGTTCACGGACAGCGGCCCCCTTGGCACAGTGAGCGCCCAGGTTGAACGGGCTGTCCCAACCGGGTTCCTGCCCGATCCAGACGCCGTTCTGCACTTCGGCAACCACGGTACAGCCGACCGAGCAATGCGTGCAGACGGATTTGATGTTCTCGACAGCCGTGTTGGCTGCGGTCTGGGCGCTGGCGGGCGACACGGTTCCACCCGTGGCGCTGATCGCGGCCAGGCCGCCGATCGTCAGGCCCGAGCCACGCAGGAACGCGCGGCGATCGACGCTCTTTTCGCCGATTTGGGACAGGATACTTGTCCGCTGGGGGCGTCTCGCAACCCCGTTGGTCTTTTTCCTAAGCATTTCCTTCCTCCCTTGCTGGCCATGTTGATCATGGCTGGCTTGGTGTTTCGAAATCGACGTCAGGGCCAATCGCAACCGTCAGCCGAGTGTGACCACGTCCGGACTTGCGCCGGGCGTCGCCGGGGCGGCCTAGAAGCGCGCGCTGTCGAAATAGGCGCGGGTATGCGCCGTGTCCTGAATGCGGGTCTCGTCCGAGGGTTGCTCGGCCGCTTCCGCCTCGGTTCCCAGGCTGGCCGCTGCAACGGCTGCCGGGGCCGCGGTGCCCGCCAGTTTCAGGAAGTCGCGGCGGCTGGCGCCGGTCTCCTTGGTCTTGCTCATGGGATCCTCCTTTCCCATTTGCGGTTCAGCGCCCGCCGGGGCGCCAGCGAATGACGGCCGCCTAATGCGTCGTCATGCGGAAGGCCTCGCGTTCGATCTCCATGAAAACCCGGCCAGCGGTGCCGACCGAGGCATAGAGAACCGAATGCTCGGCTGCTTCCAGGTCCGAGAAAAAGTGCTCGGCCCAGGGGCCGATATGCTTGTTCCAGAACGTCTTTTGATCTTCCAACGCGGCCGGGCCGCCGAAACGGCCGACGATCATGCCGCCCATCATCTCCATCAACGAGGCGATGTTGTCTTCGGGTTCGAACACGTTTGCCGCTCGGGTGATACCCCGCGCCGCCATGTCGTTGCGCAGCTGCGCCAGCGGTTTCTCGTTCAGGAACCCGGTCAGGTAGAAGCTGGCATAGGGCAGCAGCTCTCCGCGCCCAAGTCCGATGAACAATGCGTTGAACTCGCGCTCGGCCGCTTCGGGCTTGGTCACTTTGGCCACGCGGGCCATGGCCTGAATGGCCTGGCCCAGATCTGTCTCGTCCCCCGACAACGCCGCGATCTGGTTCAGCAGGGTCTGGTCGGGCGGTGTGGCCAGAAGCAGGCCCAGAAAGTTGTAGAAATCCGCGCGCAGACGGTCCTCGGGGGAAATCTCGAACGTCTGCGGGTCGCGAATGTTCATCGTGTCATCCTTCGAATTCAAATTTCATGCGCCGCGGGGCCGGGGGGCGTTCGTCCTCATCCGGTTGGATGGCGTCTGCCACTTCGACAAGGGGCGCGGGCTCGGCTTCAGGCTCGGGCGTTTCGGTTTCCGGCTCGGCTTCGGCCTCGACCGGGTGTTCCTCGGCTTCCTTCTGCTCGGCCAACGCCTCGATATGGCGCAACATGCCTTTGCCCACCTGATAAGCCGTCTGCAGGTTTTCGATCACGCAGGCGGCGTCGGTGTAGTCCTCGCCGTAATCGACCAGCCCGTCCACATTCGCCAGCACAGGGTTCAACCGCCACAAGCGCCGCAAGGCGCGACGGCGCAGACGGTCCGGCACGGCCTTGGCCATGAAGCCCGAAACATCGTCGCCCGCCTGCAGAAGGTCAGGGTCGGGCAGGTCAAGCTCGGCCAAGATCTCGGCGTCGGTCTTTTCTTCCAGTTCGGCCTGCCGCGCGGCGATCTCCTGCGCGGTCAGGGCCTCTTGTTCGGAATACGCTTCGGCCTGCACGGCGGCCTTGCGGCGAGACCAGAAATCCTGACGAGCGCTCATTGCACGGCCCTCCGCGGGGCGCGGTAGACATCCGAGGCCTGCCGGATGCGCGCATCGCCCTTGCCGTCTTCCATAAGATCCACCCGTTTCTTGTCGCGGCGGCGTTTGACGAACACCTCATCGTGGTGATGGGCCAGAGTGAAATCGCGCACCCAGGCAATCAGGCCTTCGGTCATCGGGATCTTTTCCACGATCTCTTCACCGGTATCGGCATAGTCCTGCCCTTCATAAGGTGACGCTGTGATCAGAAACGCGTTCAGCGGGCGATCACCTTCGGCATCGTCACGCAGGACAAGATACAGCGATGGCTGGCTGTCCGAGAGATTGGCCATATAGGCCTCGGTTTCATCGGACCAGAGTTTCAAGGGCAGGGTGGCGGCGTGGTATTCGACCGCATCGCCCTCGCGCCGCAGTTCGACCCAGTCAGCCGGCGGGGCGCCAGGCAGCACCGCGACCGCGCGCCAATTCCACCGGGCCCAGCGTGTGACCCCCGGTGTCTTGCGCACGACGACGCCAACCGGCATTTCGATCTGTTTTGCGGCCTCGGCCACTTTGATCCTCCCCGGAAAAGCTCTCCCCTGCTTTCCCTTAGGTTCACTATGGTACACAAATGGGCCACGTGCCAAGTCCGCAGCGGCCTGAAATGGTCGTGATCTGGAAAAAAATCGTCGCAAATGGGTCGCGGCGACGATCAGCCGACTTTGGCGGGCGACACAGAGTTTCTGACCAGAACCGGCCGCCACACGTTGCATGGGCGGCTTTTGGGTCTAAGGTTAGGGGCAAGGGAAAGATGCGGGGGGAACATGGTCACCAAATTGGTCTTGTGCGATTGCGCCGGAAGTCAGGCCTTGGACGGGCAGGGGATCTCGGACGCCTGCGGTGCTGAATGCAGCAGGGTCCACACGGCGCTGTGCACCTCCGAACTGACCGCTGCGGCCAAGCTGATGCAGTCGGATGACCAGATCGTCATCGCCTGCGGTCAAGAAGCCCAAGTGTTTCAAGAACTGGCCGAGGAACTGGGCGTGGATCACCCCGGCTTTGTCGATCTGCGCGACCGGGCCGGCTGGTCCGAGCAAGGGCGGTCGGCGATGCCCAAGATGGCGGCGCTGGCGGCCGAGGCTCTGTTGCAACAGCCGATCACGCCCAGCGTGGATGTCATCAGCGAAGGCACCGCCTGCATCATCGGGCCGGGTGAGGTTGCGTTTGACCTTGCACAGCGACTGTCGGACACGATGGCGGTGACGGTGGTCGTCACCGATGAGGCGCAGCCTGACAGCCGGGCCTATGACGTGGTGCGCGCGCGGGTCCGGTCGGTCTCGGGGGCGCTGGGCGGGTTCAACCTGCGGTTAGATGCGTTGCAGCAGATTGATCCGGCAGGGCGCGGTGCGTTTGCCTGGACCCCGCCGCGCGACGGTGCGGCGTCGGCCTGCGATGTGCTGATCGACCTGGCGGGGGGTACGCCCTTCGTGACGGCCCCCGACAAGCGCGAAGGTTACCTGCGCGCCGATCCGCGCGATGCGGTGGCGGTTGCCCGGTTGGCCTTTGACGCGGCGCAGCTGGTCGGGACCTTCGAAAAGCCGCTGTATGTCCGGCTCGAAGAGACCCTGTGCGCCCATTCGCGGGCCGGCCAGGTGGGCTGTTCCAACTGTCTGGATATCTGCCCCACCGGGGCCATAACCCCGGCCGGAGACCACGTGGCCATAGACCCGATGGTCTGCGCGGGCTGCGGTGAATGCTCGGCCCTGTGCCCCTCGACCGCGATCAGCTACGAGGATCCGCCGGTGGCGGCCCTGCTGGCGCGGATGCAGACCTTGGCGGCGACCTACCGTCGGGCCGGAGGGAGCGCCCCGCGCCTGTTGGTACATGATGCCCACGGGGCCGAGATGATCCGGCTGGCCGCGCGGTTCGGGCGCGGGCTGCCCGCCGATGTGATTCCGCTGGAGCTGGGTGTGGTGTCCGGCTTTGGACATGCCGAGATGCTGGCTGCCTTGGCTCATGGCTTTGCCCGGGTCGACATCCTGCTGGCCCCGACGACCGAGCGGGATGCGTTGGACCGCGAACTGCCGCTGGCGCTGGCCATCGCCGGAGCGGACGTCGTCGGAGTGATCGACGAATCCGATCCCGATGCGCTGGCCGATCTGCTCTATGCGCAGGACGTGCCGCAGCCTCTGGCCCAACCGGTGCTGCCGCTGGGCAACCGGCGCCAGATCACGCGGTTGGCGGCGCAGGCGCTGCGCCCCGATGCGTCTCAGCCGCTGCCCCTGCCGGAACACGCGCCCTATGGCGCGGTGGCGGTGGACACCGAAGCCTGCACCCTTTGCCTGAGTTGCGTGTCGCTGTGCCCGTCAGGCGCATTGATCGACAACCCCGACATGCCTCAGCTGAACTTTCAGCAGGATGCCTGCCTGCAATGCGGGCTGTGCAAGACTATCTGTCCCGAAAGCGCGATCATCCTGGTGCCCGAACTGGACCTGAGCGACCGTGCGCTGTCGCCGCGTGTTCTGAACGAGGAAGCGCCCTTTGCCTGCATTGAATGCGGTGCTCTGTTCGGGGTGAAATCGACGGTCGAGCGGATCATGGAGAAGCTGGCCGGCAGCCACCCGATGTTCGCCTCGTCCGAGCAGGCGAAGATGATCCAGATGTGTGACGATTGCCGTGTGCAGGCGCAGTTCCACAGCGAGGACAACCCGTTTACCTCAAAGCCCAAGCCCAAGGTCGTTACCACAGATGACTACTTCAGCAAGCGCAAGGATCACTGAAACTTGAGCGGCGCCCCCAGGTCGGCCGCGCGGATGACCGAGACATAGGCCAGAATGGCCTCAAGTTCGTCTTGCGTCAGCATCAGCGGGTGAATGGGCGGGGGGCGTTCGGGGTTGAAGGGCGCAGTGATCCCTTCGATCTGGGTAAAGGACGGGTGCGGATTCAGGGCAAAGAATGCCTGGAACCGGTTCGACCAGTCCGGCATCGCGCGCAGCACCGCGAAGGACGGCGTGGAGCCCAACCCGTTCATCCGGTTCTGAGGGCCGATCACATGACAGCGCCCGCAATGGGTCAGCGACAGCTTTTCACCCAGCAAGGCGTCGCCTTCGATGGTATCCGACTCGGGCGCAGCGACCGTTTCGAAACTGGCCGAGAACGGGCCGCCCTCGGTCGGTGCAAAACTTTCGACGGTGCGTTTGCCCACGTCGGACAACAGCCAATCCTGAAAGCGGGCCTGCCGCGGGTCGTCCTGGATGCGCAGGTGATAGATGTCGCCGCCGCGCTGAAACACCGGCTGTCCCGGTGGCCCGACCGCCAGAACCATCGCGCCCCCTTCATCCGCGACAACGCGGATTCCGGTCTTGAGCGAGAAGCGCGGAAGAATATGTTTCAAAAGACCCGAGCGTGCGACATCCTCCGGCGCGGCCAGACCAATCTCCTCCTGCGACCAAGAGGGGCTGGCGAAGAGCGTCAGGCTCAGGCACAAAAGAACAAAGCGCATGGCCCAGCCTAACGGTGACAGGGCGAATGCGTCAAATGAACGAACAAGACGGAGACACACGGCGATGAGCGGCGATTACAACATGTCGATGCGCAAATTCCTCAAACAGGTTGGCGTGACCAGCCAGCAGGCCATCGAAGACGCGCTGCGCAAGGCGGGCGATCCGGCGGGCAAAAGCTTTGAGGCCAAGATGGTCCTGACGATCGACGGTCTGGATGTCGAACACGTGGTGACCGGCCAGATCAAGGACGGCGACGCATGAGCATCCGCGACGCGGTTCTGGCGAACCTGAAGAAGATCACCGACCCGGTTTCGGGACAGGACATCGTCAGCGCGGGCGTGGTCCGCGCGCTGAATGTCGAGGGCGACACCGTGCGCTTCGTTCTCGAGATCGACCCCAAGAATGCCGAGAAGATGGAACCGGTGCGCGCCACGGCCGAAAAGGCGGCGCAGATGGTCGACGGGGTGGCCAAGGTCTCGGCCCTGCTGACCGCGCATTCCGACAAGGCGCCGCCGGATTTGAAACCCAAGCCCAAGCCCTCGCAGACCGGGCCGCAGGCGGTGCCCGGGGTTGACCGGATCATCGCCGTGGCCTCGGGCAAGGGCGGGGTCGGAAAGTCGACCGTTTCGGCCAACCTGGCCTGTGCGCTGGCGGCCGAAGGGCGGCGTGTCGGTCTGCTGGATGCCGATGTGTACGGACCTTCGCAGCCGCGCATGCTGGGCGTGTCCGGACGGCCGGCGAGCCCCGATGGCAAAACCATCCTGCCGCTGCGCAACCACGGCGTCACCATGATGTCGATGGGGTTGATGACCAACGAAGGTCAGGCGGTGGTCTGGCGTGGCCCGATGCTGATGGGCGCGCTGCAGCAGATGATGAGCCAGGTGCAGTGGGGCGCGCTGGACGTTCTGATCGTCGACCTGCCGCCCGGCACCGGTGACGTGCAGCTGACGCTGAGCCAGAAGTTCAAGGTGGACGGGGCCATCGTCGTCTCGACCCCGCAGGACGTGGCCCTGATCGACGCGCGCAAGGGCATCGACATGTTCCGCCAGTTGAAAACACCGATCGTCGGCATGATCGAGAACATGTCCACGCATATCTGCTCGAACTGCGGGCACGAGGAACATGTGTTCGGTCATGGAGGCGTCGCCGCCGAAGCCGCCGAACTGGGTGTGCCGTTGCTAGGGGAAATCCCTCTGCATCTGGATATCCGCGTGGCCGCCGATGGCGGGTCACCGATCGTGGTTAGCAAACCCGACAGCCCGCAGGCCGAGGCCTTCCGCAAGATCGCCCGCGACCTGATCGCCGCGGGCAAGGCATGACGCAGCCGGTCTTTCCCCCATTGCTGTCCGGGCACCCGGTGCAGGGTGGGGAAGACCCTTTTGACCATGCACAGGCAATGGCGGCGCTGGGCTGCGATGCGGGCAGCGTCGTCTACAACATCCAGGCGGATCGCCTGCGCGCGGCCATCGTCTATGCGCCCGAGGTGCCCTTGCAGGACGCCATGGCCATGCTGCCGCTGTGCGCCGTCGGGTTCCAGAACGCGCTGGGCGCGCTGGCTCCGCCCGAGGTGGCGGTTCATCTGGGGTGGGACGGGCCGATTTTTGTCAACGGGGCCCGCTGTGGCCGGTTTCGTGTGGCCGCGTCGACCTCGGATCCGGAAACCTATCCCGACTGGCTGGTCGTCGGCTGGGAACTGGCCTTGCTGCAAACCGGGGACGAGCCCGGCAAGTCGCCCGATGTGACGGCCCTGTATGACGAAGGCTGCGCGGAAGTGTCCCCGGTGCAGCTGGTCGAAAGCTGGTCGCGTCACATGCTGACCTGGCTGAACCGCTGGTCCGAGGATGGCAACGCGCCGTTGCACGGGGAATGGATGGGCTTGCTGCAGGGCGTCGGAGAGCCCTATGGTGATCGCGGCGTGTTTCTCGGGGCCGATGAGCGGTTCGGCATGCTGTTGCGGAACGGTGCGGATACGCAGCTTGTTCCCTTGACCCGTCTGTTGGAGGACGCCCATTGAACCTGGCCCGTGCCATTCATTTCGACGAAAGCGACCTGAACGTCTTCCACTCGCCCGCCCGAACGGGCGAGTGGTGTATCTCGGGCGGGTTCGAGTTTTCGAACTGGGGCGAGGCAGACCTGGCCGGCAAGGCGCGTCAAGCCTTTGCCAATGGGTGGCTGGGGCTCGAGACCTTCGGGCGCGTGACCTTCGTGGCGGTGACGCAGATCGAGCCGGCCGAGATGGAGCGGCTGGCCACCAACCTGGCTGAGCATTTCGTGCGCCTATACGGCGCGCCCTCGGTCGAGGCGGCGCTGGACGTGGCCCGGGCCGAGCTGGCCCATATGTCCGAGATGTGTGACGATCATGCCCCCAACACCCTGCTGACCGTTGCCCGCAGCCTGACCGAGTCCGGCGTTCACGAGGCGTTTCGCGTGATCACGCCGCAAGAGGCCGAGTTGGAGGCCTTTGCCGTGCACGGGTCATTGGACGAGTAATTACAAAAGGTCGGCAAAACCGCCGAACTGTCCGCGCTTGAAGATCAAGCCTTTGCCGGTGCGGTACATGACCTGTTCGACCTCTCCCACGAGAATCAGATGATCCCCGGCCTCGTGGCGGGCAGACAATGTGCAGTCAAATCGGGCCAGACACTGGCTCAGCTGCGGCCGACCTTTGTGATCCGGGGACCAGTCTGCATGCGAGAAATCGAGGCCATTGCGGGCAAAACGAAGGGCCAGATCCTGCTGATCCTCGGCCACGACATGGATCGAGTAATGTTGCGCTGCTTGAAAGGCCCCGTAACGGTTCGACTCTTTTGCCAGACACCACAGGACCAATGGTGGATCCAGCGACACTGATGCAAACGAGTTGACGGTGATGGCTGAGGGACCGTCCGGGGTGCTGGTCGTGACGACCGTCACACCAGTGCCAAAGCACCCGAGAGCCTCGCGGAAGGCCATGCTTTGATCGAGTCCGGGTTTGAATGTTCTTTCGGTCATCGCGCGCTCGTTTGGTGGCCGGGCACGGGGTGCCATGCCGCAGCAGAATTGTCCACGAAAAGCTGTATCGCGATCAATAGGCTGATTCAGTTCAGGTCTTCCAGCAGCCGACCGTGCTTGCGGGTTTCTGCGATCACGTCGCCGAATGTCTGCATACCGCGCGCAGCCAGCATCGGCAGCATGCGCACCAATGCTTCAGCCGTCGCAACCGCATCCCCCAAGGCCGTATGGCGGAGCGTCTCGGGAATTTCCACGCCCAGTCTTTCGCACAAAGCGTCGAGCGTATGGGTTTCGCTGGCTCCGAAAAGGACCGCCGACAGCAGAACCGTGTCCAGGATGGGGTGATCCCACGTCACTTCCATGCGCTTGGCATGACGGCGCAGAAACGCCATGTCGAATGGTGCGTTATGCGCCACGATCACGGCATCACGGGCGAAGTGGTGGAACATGCGCCCGGCTTGCGCGATATCGGGCGCGTCCTGCACCATACGGTCACTGACCTTGTGAACCTTGGTCGAAGCGGGTGGGATCGGAATGCCCGGATTGACCAGCGTGTCCAGCCGCTCGCCCTCGACGATGCGCCCCTTGACGACACGGACGGCACCGATCTGCACGATCTCGTCCTTGTGCGGCAGCAAACCGGTGGTTTCGGTGTCGAAGACCACAAAGCACAGTTGCGATAGCGGGCGGTTTTCGAACGCCTCGTCGCCTGGGGTGTCCAGAAGATCGAAATCATAGACCAGAGGGCGCGCGGCCTCTGGCGGAATGCGGGCGACGCTGTCTTCGAAGATCAGCATATAGCCCGGCGCATCGCCCAGCGGTTTCATGCGTGCCGTGTAGGTTTGGCGCCCGTCCACGCTGGCGAGGGTGCAATAGACATCCATGCCGGTTTTCCCCAGCTTCTCATAAGCGTCCAGCAGAGGTTTGCGTTCGAGATAGTCGAACAGCGAGGCGTTCAAGCGGGGATGGGCGATCTGCGCCAGAACCTCGGCGGCCTGCGCGTCGTACAGAACGATCTGGTGGTTTGGCCCCGCCAGCAGCATCGCGACCGGGATCTCGGACAGAAGCGCGGTCAGACGTTCCTTCTCTGACGCGAGATGCGCGGTTTCGGCGGCAACGGCCTCAGCGGTCGACAAGGCGGTGCTGGCAAGCCGTTCGGCCAGGCTGGCGGCGGCGGGGGCCAGATCACCCAAATAGCGTGCCGCCTGCAGGTCGAGATCGGTATCCACCCCCGCATGTGCACGTGCGCGCAGCTGCGCCGACAGGCGTTCGATCGGTTTGGCCACGTTGTCGTCGAACAGCAACCAGACACCGACAACCAGCCCAAGCAAGCCAAACGAGATCAGCAGGCCGCTGAACACGAAGGCGCTGGTCATGTCCGCGGGATCGGCCCGGCGCAGGCCAAGCCAAAGGGCGATCAGGGTGATGGCGATGCCTCCCGCGGCAAGCAAGCAGAAGAACAGAAAAATTCTCAGGCGCAGGCTCAGGCGGGTCAGCATGGTCAGGCCTCACAAGTGGCTGAGACCACCGGATCATCCTGGCCAACCGGCACCCAATCGGCACCGACCAGACGCCCATCATCCGAGAACTCGGCCCCATCGGCCAGACTTGCCCGGCTGTGCTCGGCGCAGTTCACAGCGATCGGCATCTTGGATACCGGCGCCCAGCGGCCAAAGAAGTACAGGTCGATCAGGCGCTGATCCGGCACCTGCGCATTGGTCCGCAACGAAGCCGTATCGACGGCCGCGAACCGGTCGACATAGGGAACGGCATAGGTCCAGGGGCGATAGAGCGCGCGGCTTTCGACCTCTTGCACGACGGTCAGGCCCTCGGGCAGGGCATCCCGGGTGCGGTCGTACCAGGAATACTCGCTGATGATCGTGACCGCGATCATGCCCAAACCGGCCGCAACCGGAGCCGACCATTTCGGCAGGCGGCCACCGGTCAGCCGGTTCAGCCCCATCACGAGGCCCGCGATGGCAAAACCAGCAAAGATCGTGCCGATCAGCTCAAGAAACATCTTCCTCCTCCGTTCTTATTGGCCGGAGCCTTACCCCAGCATTCCCTTGCCGTGCCCGACCGCGGATTGCATCGTCTTTACCACGACAAACGCGTCCCGAAGATGACTTCGCTCAAAGTCCGACAATTCAGACGGCGCAAGATAGTTGTCTGGCTTGTCGCCATTCCTGATCTGTTTGACCTGATGGTTCAACCGGGTTTCCGCGATCAGGTCATAGGCATCCATCAGGTCCCGCGCGCCAGACGGGCTGAGCACCCCGGCGGCCTCGGCGGCCTTGAGGCGCGCGCGGGTGTTCACCTCGGTCAATTCACCCTGCAGGCTGTAGACGCGGCCCAGATCGACCACCGGGACCACGCCGTTGTGTTTGAGATCCAGCGTGTTGCGATGCTCGCCCGAGCGGATCGTGGCGATCCCGCGCAGCAGGCCCAGCGGCGGCGTGTGCTTCAGAGAATTCGAAATCATGTGCGCCACGAAGATCGAGTTGGCCCGCGCCGCGCGCAGGGTTTCGGCCTGCAGGTCGGAAAACAGCTCGAACCGGCCGCCGATGGGGCGCAAGTCGAACATGACCGAGGCCAGCATCTGCGCCTCGGGGTTGGGCTTGGCGATCCAGCCGTTGAAATAGTCGCGCCAGACCCGGACCGGCTGCCGCCAGCGCGGATTGGTCGCCATCATGTCGCCGGGGCAATAGAAATACCCGCAGGTATCCAGCCCGTCGGACACGAATTTGGCCAGCGCCTCGAAATAGGGCAGGTCGGCATCGGTGACGCTGTCATCCAGCATCAGGCAATTGTCCTGATCGGACACGCCCGTCTGCTCCTGCCGCCCCTGCGAGCCGCAGGCCAGCCAAAGATAGGGGACGGGCGCCGGGCCGAGTTTCTGCTCGGCCAGCGCCAGCAGCCGGCGCGTCGCGGCGTCAGCGATGTCGGTGATCAGGCGGGTGACGATTTCGTGCCGGTTGCCCGCCGCCACCAGTTGCACCAGCAGGTTCGGGATCTCGGCCGTGACCGCGGCCATCTCGGTCGCCGACCCGGCCTGCGCGATGCGGCCGACCAGCTCGGCCGAGCTGACGGCCTGGAACCGGGTCAGGTCGGTCTGGGTGACCATTCCGACCAGACGCCCACCCTCGGTGATGGGGATATGGCCGATACCGCGTTCCAGCATCGCGTGCAGCACGTCCGAGCCGATGTCGCCGGGCGACAGGGTCAGCGGGTCCGGGGTCATGATCTGTGACACCGGGGTCGTCGGGGGCAGGGCGCCCGCCACGACCTTGCCCGACAGGTCCCGAACCGTGGCAATGCCGCGCAACGCGCCGCGCTGGGTGATGCAGACCGACGAAATGCCCCGGTCGCGCATCAGGCGCGCGGCTTCCTGAACGGTCGTGTCCGGGGTGCAGGTGGCCGGCTTGCGCGCCATCAGAGTCTCGACACGGGTGGTGGCCAGTGATTGCTGTTCAGGTCGCGCGGGGCGGGCCCGGTTGAAGAATTTGGCGACGACGACGTGACGCTGGAGCAGATCGGAAAACAGGTCGGTGGGGATGATCAGCAGAACCGAGGGCGCGTCAGCCGTTGCCGTGGTCACCGCCCGCCCATCGCGCATCAGACCACGCTCGCCAAACGAGTTGCGCAGGCCCAGATGGGATACGACCGCGCCGTTTTCGTCGGTGATCTCGACCTGGCCTTCGTAGATGATGAGCAGGCCGGGCAACTGCGCGCCGCGGTGATAGATGACGGTGCCCTTTGGGATTGCGCGCGCTTCGATCCGGGCTGCGATGTCGGCCAGTTCCTCGACCGGCAGCGCGTCATAGGGGTGTACGGATTTCAGAAACCGGGTGATCTGATCAGGTGAAAGCGCCATGGGGTCGCCCGTCCGCTTGAATGAAAAGCCCCGCCCGGGGTTTAGCCGGGCGGGAAAAGTTGGCCGAGGGAAGCGGCCCGTGATGCATCATCGCGGACCGCATCCGGCTCAGTGATCCTGAGCCGCGCCCGCACCACGGGGAATGCGCACGCTTTCGACCAGATCCTTGATTTCCTGCGGGGTTTCCTTGGTCATGCCGGCCACCACATAGGCGACGCCGAAGTTGACCATGGCGCCGATCGCACCGAACGAGGTCGATTTGATCGGACCTAGCAGCGGGTCTGCATCGGTGAACGAGTTGGTGCCCGGAATGAACAGCCAGCCCTTGTGCAGGAAGATGTAGACCAGGGTGACGGTCAGACCAGCCAGCATGCCCGCGACCGCACCGGTGTTGTTGATGCGGGTCGAGAAGATCCCCATCATCAGCGCCGGGAAGATCGAGGCCGCCGCCAGACCGAAGGCCAACGCGACGGTTTGCGCCGCAAAGCCCGGAGGGTTGAGGCCCAGATAAGTGGCAACCACGATGGCCACGGCCATTGCGATCCGCGCCGCCAGAAGCTCGCCCTTTTCCGAGATGCCCGGGTTGATCGAGCCCTTGATCAGGTCGTGCGACACCGCCGACGAAATCGCCAGCAGCAGGCCCGCAGCGGTCGACAGAGCAGCCGCAAGACCACCGGCCGCGACCAGACCGATCACCCAACCCGGCAGGTTGGCGATTTCGGGGTTGGCCAGAACCAGGATGTCGCGGTTGAACTTGGTCAACTCGTTGCCGACCCAGCCCTTTTCTTCGGCAAGCGCCTGCATGTCGGCGTTCTTGTCGTTGTAGTACTGGATCTTGCCGTCGCCGTTCTTGTCTTCCCAGTCCAGCAGGCCGGTTTTCTGCCAGGTGGCCATCCAGTCATAACGGGCATCGTTGTCGATCTGCTCCAGCGATACAGCGCCGCCTTCGATGCCGCCGTTCGGCCACATCATGTCGGTGATGTTCAGACGAGCCATGGCGCCAACCGCGGGGGCGGTCAGGTACAGCAGCGCAATGAACACAAGCGCCCAACCGGCCGACCAGCGGGCGTCCGACACTTTGGGAACGGTGAAGAAGCGCATGATGACGTGCGGCAGGCCGGCGGTGCCGATCATCAGCGACAGGGTGAACAGAACCATGTTCAGCGTGTTCGAATGATGAGCGGTGTATTCCGCAAAGCCCAGCTCGGCCACGATGGCGTCCAGCTTGGTCAGCAGCGGCTCGCCACCGGCGGTGTCGCCGAACAGGCCCAGGGCCGGGATCGGGTTGCCGGTCAGCTGCAGCGAGATGAAGATCGCCGGAATGGTGTAGGCGGTGATCAGAACGCAGTACTGAGCGACCTGGGTGTAGGTCACGCCCTTCATGCCGCCGAACACGGCATAGGCAAACACGACGCCCGCGCCAATCAACAGACCGGTGGTGTTCGACACTTCCAGAAAGCGGCCAAAGGCCACGCCCACGCCGGTCATTTGGCCGATCACGTAGGTGACCGAGGCTACGATCAGACAGATCACCGCCACGACGCGCGCGGTCTGGCTGTAGAAGCGATCGCCGATGAACTCGGACACGGTGAACTTGCCGAACTTGCGCAAATAGGGAGCAAGCAGAAGCGCCAGCAGCACGTAGCCGCCGGTCCAGCCCATTAGGAACGAGCTGTTGTCATAGCCGGTAAAGGCAATCAGGCCCGCCATCGAGATGAACGAGGCCGCCGACATCCAGTCTGCTGCCGTGGCCATGCCGTTGGTGACCGGGTGAATGCCGCGCCCGGCGGCGTAGAATTCCGATGTGGATCCCGCGCGGGCCCAGATCGCGATGCCGATGTAGAGCGCAAAGGACGCGCCCACAAACAGCAGGTTGATGGTAAACTGATCCATTGTCCCCTGGCTCCCTTATTCTTCTTCGACGCCGTATTCGGCATCCAGTTTGTTCATGCGCCAGGCGTAGAAGAAGATCAGCGCCAGAAAGACCAGGATCGATCCCTGTTGCGCGAACCAGAAGCCCAGGTCGGTGCCGCCGACGGCGATACCCGACAGCAACGGGCGCAGCAGAATGCCGAACCCGAAAGACACCAGCGCCCAGATGATGAGGCTGATGTAGATGAGACGCAGGTTTGCCTGCCAATAGCCCTTGTCGGACTCGGCAGTCTGCGCGGAGTTTGTTGAATTATCCGCCATTGCGGTTTCCTCCTTGGTTCCTCCAGGGCAGCCCGGTGCATTTGTCCTCCGGCGTAGGGCCGCCATTCGATTGCGCCGAGCGCCGCGATGGCGCCAGGCAAAGCTTCTCCGGTCCGCCAGAGCGGTTCCGTTGAAGAAACTCGTGTCGGGGTCAGTGCCCGCTTTTGGGGAGTCCTCTTCCCCTTACCGCATCGCGTCGCCCACGATGCTTTCCAGGCCACGGGCGATCTGATCGATCTGCCCCATGGCATCCAGTTTTCTGAGTACGCCGCGATCCTTGTAGTAGTCGATCAAAGGCGCGGTTTGTTCGTGATAGGCCTCCAGCCGGGACGCCACGGTTTCGGCATTGTCATCGGCGCGGCGGCTGAATTCCGTGCTGCCGCACTTGTCACAAACACCGTCCACCTTCGGCTGCTTGTACTGATCGTGGTAGCCTTCACCGCACATTGCGCAGGTGTAGCGTCCGGCGATCCGGGTGACCATCTCGGCGTCCTCGACCTCGAGGCTGATGGCCGCATTCACCTTCTGCCCGTTTTCGGCCAGCAGCTTGTCCAACGCTTCGGCCTGAACCGTGGTACGGGGAAACCCGTCCAGGATGACACCGCGCGCGCAATCGGGCTCGGCAATGCGATCGCGCAGGATTGCGATGACGATGTCGTCGCTGACCAGGTCGCCGGCTTCCATCACTGCTTTCGCGGCCTTTCCGGCCTCGGTTCCGGCAGCAACCGCGGCGCGCAGCAGGTCGCCCGTGCTGAGTTGCACAAGGCCGAATTTCTGTTCCAGCATTCGCGCCTGTGTGCCCTTCCCGGCGCCCGGAGGGCCGAGAAGGATCAGGACAGCGGGCTTTGTGATTGTTTCAGCCTGCATCACGCCCTCACTTGTTGGCCCGGTTGGCGATCAGATCTTCGACGACGGACGGGTCGGCCAGGGTCGAGGTATCGCCCAGCGAGCCGAAGTCGTTCTCGGCGATCTTGCGCAGAATGCGGCGCATGATCTTGCCCGAACGGGTCTTGGGCAGGCCCGGAGCCCATTGGATCACGTCAGGGCTGGCGATCGGTCCGATTTCTGTCCGGACCCATGTGCGCAGCTCTTTCAGCAATTCATCCGAGGGCTCTCGGTCATTCATCAGGGTGACGTAGCAATAGATGCCTTGGCCCTTGATTTCATGGGGATAACCAACGACGGCCGCTTCGGCGACGGCGGCGTGAGCCACCAGTGCGCTTTCGACTTCGGCGGTACCCATGCGGTGGCCAGACACGTTGATGACGTCATCGACGCGGCCGGTGATCCAGTAATCGCCATCTTCGTCGCGGCGGCAGCCGTCACCGGTGAAGTAATACCCCTTGTAGTCTGAGAAATAGGTCTTCTCGAACCGCTCATGGTCGCCCCATACGGTGCGCATCTGGCCCGGCCAGCTGTCCTTGATGCACAGCACGCCTTCGACCCCGTTGCCGGTGATCTCGACGCCCGACTGCGGATCCAGCACGACGGGTTGAACGCCAAAGAAGGGTTTCATCGCCGAACCGGGCTTGGTCGCATGCGCGGCGGGCAGGGGGGTCATCATGTGGCCGCCGGTCTCTGTCTGCCACCAGGTGTCGACGATCGGGCATTTCCCCTTGCCGACCACCTCATTGTACCAGTTCCAGGCCTCGGGGTTGATGGGTTCGCCCACCGTGCCGAGCGTTTTCAGGGAACTCAGGTCGCATTTTTCTACGAACTCGTTGCCCTGACCCATGAGCGCGCGGATCGCGGTGGGGGCGGTGTAGAACTGGTTGACCTTGTGCTTCTCGCAAACCTGCCAGAACCGCGAGGCGTCGGGATAGGTCGGCACGCCTTCGAACATCAGTGTGGTCGCGCCATTGGCCAGCGGGCCATAGACGATATAGCTGTGGCCGGTGACCCAGCCCACGTCCGCCGTACACCAGTAGATGTCGCCGTCATGATAGTCGAAGGTGATTTCGTGGGTCATCGCGGCATAAACCAGGTAGCCGCCGGTGGTGTGCACCACGCCTTTCGGCTGTCCGGTCGAGCCCGAGGTGTAAAGGATGAACAGCGGATCTTCGGCGTTCATCTCGGCCGGCGCACAATAATCGTCGGCCTCCAGCGCCATTTCGTTGTAGTCGAAGTCGCGCCCGTCGATCCAGGTCGTCTGGCCACCGGTGCGCTTGACCACCAGACACTTTACCGTGTCCTTGCAGTGCAGCAGGGCGGCGTCGGCGTTCGATTTCAGCGGAGTCTTGCGGCCGCCGCGCGGGGCCTCGTCGGCGGTGATGATGACCTTGGCGTCACAACCGTTGACCCGAGCGGCCAACGCGTCGGGCGAGAAGCCGGCAAACACGATCGAGTGGATCGCGCCGATGCGGGCACAGGCGAGCATGGCATAGGCGGCCTCGGGGATCATCGGCAGATAGATAACGACCCGGTCGCCTTTGCGCACGCCCATCGATTCCAGAATGTTCGCCATACGGCAGGTGCGGCGGTGCAGCTCGGCATAGGTGATGTGCTGGGCTTCGTCGTTCGGATCGTCCGGTTCCCAGATGATCGCGGTCTGATCGCCGCGGGTCTTCAGGTGACGGTCCAGACAGTTGGCCGAGACGTTCAGCGTGCCGTCGGCATACCAATTGATCTTGACCGAGCCGAAATCGTAGTTGACGTCCTTGACCTGAGTGTAAGGCTTGATCCAGTCGATCCGCTTGCCATGCTCACCCCAGAATTTCACGGGGTCGTTGACAGATGCCTCGTACATCTGGGTGTATTTTTCGGCATCGACATGAGCGCGGGCGACGGTTTCTGCGGATGGCGGAAATACCTTGGCTTCTGCCTGGGCAGCGGTGGTCATTCTGAGGCTCCTCCCTCTGACTGGACTTCAGGTGGACCGAGTTTGCCCAATTGATTGGCATTGTCGATCCGTTTCCTCCCCGGTCGGGATAATACGCCTTCGAGAAAAGAAAGAAATAAATTGCCGTAATACTTGGATTTGTTTGTAAACAACTTTCCGTTTCAGGGGGAATTTTGTAAATTAGACAGAGTTGAGCTTGCGATAACATGATAAAAAACAATAATTTAAAGACCCAAGAACTGTTAACGGTCCAGGGCGACGTCTTTTCTCCTGTGGGTCGAACGTGTCGGCCTGGCTTTCTGGGCCGTGCAGAAATCACCGCTTGCGCGGGTGTACCATTCGGGCAGCGGGGCTTGGCACGTGTCGATGTTGGCGCTAGCTTGACTCGCAAGCGCCCCGGGAGGGGGTGCACCAATGGGAGAGATCATTATGAACAAGATGTTGAGCGGAGCGGCCATCGCCGCCCTTGGCGTTGCTTTTGTCACCGAGGCGGCTGCGACCGAGTGGAATGCCTCGGTCTGGGGCAAGCGCCGCGCCTTCACCGAACATGTTGAGAAACTGGCCGAACTGGTCAGCGAGAAAACCGATGGCGCGTTCACCATCAACGTCAGCTATGGCGGCCTTTCCAAGCCCAAGGAAAACCTCGACGGCATCGAAATCGGCGCCTTTGAGATGGCCCAGTTCTGCGCTGGTTACCATCGCGACAAGAACCGCGCGATCACCGTTCTGGAACTGCCGTTTCTGGGCGTGAACACACTGGATGAGGAAGTGGCCGTCAGCCACGTGGTCTACGATCACCCTGCGGTCAAGGAAGAGATGGCTCAATGGAACGCTCGTATCCTCATGACCTCGCCGATGCCGCAATACAATCTGGTCGGGACAGGCGAGCCGCGTGACGAACTGGCCGAGTTTGAAGGTATGCGCGTTCGTGCGACCGGGGGTCTTGGCCAAGCGTTCGAGGCCGTTGGTGCCGTTCCGACATCGGTTCCGGCGACCGAAGCCTATAATGCGATGCAGTCCGGTGTCGTGGACACCGTCGCTTTTGCTCAGCACGCGCACCTGTCGTTCGGCACCATCAATGAGGCCGACTGGTGGACCGCGAACCTGAACCCCGGCACGGTGAATTGCCCGGTGGTCGTGAACATCGACGCCTATGAGGCGCTGCCGCCCGAGCACCGTGAGGCGCTGGACAGCTCGATCGACGAAGCGATTGACCACTACCTGACCAACTACGGTGAGCTGCTGAAAAAGTGGGATGGTGTACTCGAAGAAAAGGGCGTTCAGAAAGTCATGATCGATGACTCGGTTCTGGACGAGTTCCGTGCCAAGGCGGCCGACCCGATCCGCGACCAGTGGATTGCCGACATGTCCGCCCAAGGCCTGCCGGCGCAGGATCTTTATGACCTGGTGCAGGCAACGCTGAAGCAGCAGCGCGGCGGCAACTGATAAAAAACAGCCGGGGGCTGAAACGCCCCCGGAATCATCTGGAACAGGGGACAACCGGATGGCAGGACACGCCACGGTATTGGAGGACGGCAGCCTCCTGAGCCGTCTCGACCGGCAATTGCTGCGACTTGAACGATTTCTGGCCCTTCTCAGTGGCATCGCCGTTTTCGGTTTGATGGTGTTGGCTGTTGTGTCCGTCAGCGGACGCAACGCGATCAACGCGCCATTGCCGGGCTATGTCGACTGGATCGAGCAGGCCATGCCTCTGATCGCGTTTCTTGGCATTTCCTACGTTCAGCGGGACGGCGGGCACATCCGCATGGACATCGTGATTGCACGTCTGCACGGGCGCGCAATGTGGTTGTTCGAGCTGATTTCGGTCGTTTTGATCCTGATCCTGATGTTGGCGTTGGTCTGGGGCAGCTGGTCCCATTTCGATCGATCGTTTGATTTCGGCGCACCGATGTGGAGCCGCGACAGCTCGATCGACATCGGTATTCCGATCTGGCCCGCCAAGCTGTTGGCGCCAGTTGCCTTCTCCGTTTTGTGTCTGCGGTTGTGTCTCCAGATCTGGGGGTATGGTCGGGCGTTCCTGTTGGGGCTGGAAACTCCGGTTGCGGTGCCGCTGATCCAGGACGCCGCCGCGCAGGCCGCGGCCGAAGCCGAGCAGTTTGAGAGGCAGGACTGACAAATGGACACGATTGAAATCGGCCTGTGGGTCACGGGCGGCCTGCTGGTTCTTGTCGTCGCGGGCATGCGCGTTGCGTTTGCCGCAGGCCTCGCAGGGTTGGTGGGGCTGGTCTGGATATTCTGGGCCAAGTTCGGATATGACCCGGATCGGTTTGGCAAGGCTTTGACCGTTGCCGTCAAGACGGCGGGGCAGGTGCCGCATTCCAAAGTGGCCTCGCACACGCTCAGCCTGATCCCAACTTTCATCCTGATCGGATACTTGGCCTATTACGCGGGTTTGACCCGGGCTTTGTTCGACGCGGCCAAGCGCTGGGTCGCCTGGGTGCCGGGCGGTTTGGCAGTGTCCACGGTTTTCGCGACGGCTGGCTTTGCAGCCGTGTCAGGCGCGTCGGTGGCGACGTCGGCCGTCTTTGCCCGCATTGCCATCCCCGAGATGCTGGACGTCGGCTACAACAAAAGGTTTGCCGCAGGCGTCGTGGCCGCAGGCGGTACTTTGGCGTCGCTGATCCCACCTTCCGCGATCCTTGTGATCTATGCGATCATCGTTGAGCAGGACGTGGGTAAACTGCTGCTCGCCGGGTTCATCCCAGGTGCGTTTTCAGCGGTGATCTACGGATTGCTGATCATCGGTATCGCGGTTTTCTTCAAAAACGTGGGTCCGCCGGTGCGGGGCTTTACCTGGAAACAGCGCTTTGCCGCGTTGCCCGGTGCGCTACCGATCTTCGCGGTAATCCTGATCATCATCTGTTTTGTCTACAACCCATTCGGTGACAAGGCGTGGGGAACGCCGACCGAGGGCGGCGCAATCGGTGCATTCATCGTATTCTGCTTTGCGCTGTTTCACGGCATGCGCTGGACCGAGCTGAAGTCGGCGTTGCTGGAAACCGCCAAACTGACGGCGATGATCTTCTCGATCATCTGGGGTGTCTTGATCTACGTGCGCTTTCTGGGTTTCGCCGACCTGCCTGGGGCGTTCTCGGATTGGATCACCTCCCTCCATATGTCACCCATGCTGATCCTGATCTGTATCCTGTTGGCCTATGCCGTGCTTGGCATGTTCATGGATGCAATCGGGATGCTGCTGCTGACTCTGCCGGTGGTCTATCCTGCGGTCATGGCCCTGAACGGGGGCGAGGCGGTAAGCGCGGCCGACAGCACATTCGGCATGTCGGGCCCCATGTGCGCGATCTGGTTTGGTATTCTGGTGGTCAAGATGGCCGAGTTCTGTCTGATCACGCCGCCAATCGGCCTGAACTGCTTCGTGGTCGCTGGCGTGCGCCCGGACCTGAGTGTTCAGGATGTGTTCAAGGGCGTGGCCCCGTTCTTCGTCGCTGATGCGGTGACGATTGCGCTGCTGGTCGCGTTTCCGGCGATCGTTCTGTATCTGCCATCGCTTGCCGGCTGAGGTTTTGGGCAATCCAGGCACGGGCTTTGATGCATGGCTCTGCCGCGCGCATAGAAAATTCGGGCGGCACGAAATCTCGGTGCCTAAGTGGACCCAATACCTCAGTGTCGCAAAGACTGAGCGGGGGCAGCGCCCCCATCCGGCCTAACCGCAAAACTGGGCGATACGGCTCACTTGGCCCGCATGAGCATGCCAAACAGGTCGCGCGGATCGTCCGGGTCCGCCAGCATGTCCAGTGGCTCGAAGAACTCGGTTCCCTCGATCGCGCGCTTGACGTAGCGCAGGGCTGAGAAGTCCTCGATCGCGAAACCGACGCTGTCAAACAGAGTGATCTGCCGCTCGTCACGCCGACCTTCGGCCTGACCGGTGATGACCTGCCACATCTCGGTGACCGGGTGGTCGGGGTCCAGAGCTTGAATTTCACCTTCGATCCGGGTCTGCTCGGGGTATTCCACGAAAATGTCGGACCGCAGAAGAATGTCGCGATGCAATTCGGTCTTTCCGGGGCAGTCGCCTCCGATCGCGTTGATGTGCACGCCCGGGCCGACCATGTTGTCGGTCAGGATGGTGGCATATTTCTTGTCGGCGGTGCAGGTGGTGATGATCTGCGCGCCCTCGATCGCCTCTTCGGCCGAGCGGCACGAAACCACCTTCAATCCGGTCCCTTGCAGGTTGGCCGCGCATTTCGCGGTGGCGTCGGGATCGATGTCATAAAGGCGAACGGTAGTGATCCCGCACATGGCCTTGAAGGCCAGGCACTGGAACTCGGACTGTGCGCCATTGCCGATCATTGCCATGGTGGTGGCGTTCTTGGGAGCCAGGTATTTACCGACCAGCGCCGAGGTTGCCGCGGTGCGCAGCGCTGTCAGCATCGTCATCTCGGTCAACAGGGTCGGATACCCGGTGTACACGTCCGCAAGCAGGCCGAATGCGGTGACGGTCTGCAGGCCTTCGGACGTGTTCTTGGGGTGGCCGTTCACATATTTGAACCCATAGGCCTCACCGTCCGAGGTCGGCATCAGTTCGATCACACCATGCGGGGAGTGGGCCGGGATGCGTGGGGTCTTGTCGAAGCTCTCCCACCGTTTGAAGTCGTCCTCGATCTGGGCGGCGATCTCGGTGATCATTCTTTCGACACCGATGTGGTGGATCAGCCGCATCATGTTGTCGACGGATACGAAGGGAACAAGCGCCTTGTCGGAAGGTTGCATGGGGTCTCTCCTAGCGGCGTGACAGGTGGATGCCTGCGATCATGCAGCGCACCGACCCGCCGGCGGTTTCGATGGTGGGAACGGACAGCGGCAGGGGCGTCGCGCTGTCCTGGATGATGTCGATCTGATCAGGGCGCAGCGAGGCCAAAGCCCGGCTGGACAGCGCCAGAACCAGCCCGTCGCGGCCCGTCAGTTCGATGGCGTTTCCGGAAAATTCTGCGATCTGGTCGTGGGTCAGGTCGATCACCGTGCGGCCGGATTCCTCGAGCCGCGCCTTCACGGTCGCGCGCCGCTCGGGGTCGGTGATCATGTCCAGACAGATCAGGGCGTAGTGTGTGCCGATCCCCATCAGAACATTGGTGTGATAGACATCTCGGCCCTGCGCGTCGCGGGCCTCGAAGGCGATGGGCTCATAGTTGAAATGGGTGCAGAACCGTTCCAGCAGCACCGGGTCGGCGCGGTTGGATTTGACGGTATAGGCAATGCGCCCGACGTGATCGAGCACCATCGCACCGGTGCCCTCCAGCGCAAGGTTGTCCTGCTCGAGCCCGGAATAGTCGATCACGTCCTGTACGCGATAGTCGCGTTTCAGCATCTCGATCACATCCATCCGCCGTTCGCGCCGGCGCGAGGGGACGAACATCGGATAGATCGCCACGTGTCCGCCCGGTTGGGTCGAGAACCAGTTGTTCGGAAACACGCTGTCGGGCGTGTCGTTGTCACCGAAATCGTCGAACACATGCACGGTCACGCCGGCGTTGCGCAGTTGCTCGACCGCGCGGTCATGCTCGTCGCGGGCGGCGGCCGAGGTCGCCTCGGCCGAGCGGTTGGCCAGCGTCTGGAACGCATTGTCGTCGCGGGTCTCGGGGTTCGAGGCAAAGGCGTGTGGCCGGATCATGACCACCGCCGAAGGGGCCTGAAGGGAATGCATCAGAAGCTCCGGGTAATGCGGTCGAAGATGCGGCGCCCAAGCAGCGAGGCGGCCAGGTCGACCATCAGTTTCGCGGTACGGCCGCGCTCATCCAGGAAAGGATTCAGCTCGACCAGGTCCAGCGAGCAGACCAGCCCGCTTTCGTGCAGCAGTTCCATGGCCAGATGCGCTTCGCGTTCGGTCGCGCCGCCGGGAACGGTGGTGCCGACGGCCGGCGCGATGGCGGGGTCAAGGAAATCCACGTCCAGCGAGACATGCAGAATGCCGTTTTCGGCGCGGACGCGGTCAAGGAAGGCCATCAGCGGGGCCTTGATGCCGTGTTCGTCGATGCTGCGCATGTCGGCCAGCATGGCGCGGTCTTTCTCCAGCGCGGCGCGCTCGGCCGGATCGACCGAGCGCAGGCCGATCATGCCGACGCGGTCCGTGGGTATCGGAGCATCCAAAGCTGGGAAAGCGTCGAACCCGGGCTGGCCGGTGAAATAGGCGACCGGCGTGCCATGCAGGTTGCCACTGCCGGTGCTGTTGGGCGTGTGGAAATCGCTGTGCGCGTCCAGCCAAAGCACGAACAACGGGCGCCCGATCTGCTGCGCATGGGCGGCCATGCCAGAGACCGTGCCCATCGACAGGGCGTGGTCCCCGCCCATGAAGATCGGCAGACCCTGTTGAGCCGCCTGTTGCGCGACCCGTTTCAAAGCACGCGTCCAACCTACGCATTCGGGTAGGGCAAAGAGGTGATCATGTTGCGGCATGTCGACAGAGTCCGGGCGGGTGTCGCCAAAGTCTGTGACCGTGTGCCCGAGGTCGGACAGAGCCTCGGCGATTCCGGCCACCCGGTACGCGTCGGGTCCCATCCGGCAACCCTGTCGCCGCTTGCCGACGTCCATGCCGGCACCAACGAGAATGACTGATTTGGTATCCATACGTTCATTTAGCGGTGCAATGCGGGTTGCGTGAAGGAGGCAAAATGCTCAAAATGAAATCCGAAAATCCAAAATGGAAACATGGAATGGACGATCTGGACAGCCGCTTGCTCAGCGCCCTTCACCGAGACGCTCGCGCGTCCCTGTCAGAGCTTGCAGAAGTGTTGGGTGTAACGCGAACGACCGTGCGCAGCCGGCTGCAGCGACTCAAGCAATCGGGTGAGATTGTGGGCTTTACTGTCCTGACCCGTCGGGACGTCGCGCAAAGCCCGGTGCGCGGGCTGATGATGCTGGAAATCGAAGGGCGCGGGACCGAGCGCATCATGGCCCGGATCGCTGCGATGCGGCAGGTGCGGGCGGTGCATTCCACCAATGGCGGATGGGACCTGATCGCCGAGATCGGGACCGAGACCCTGGCCGAACTGGACGAGGTTCTGTTCCAAATCCGCCGCATCGAAGGTGTCACCAGATCCGAGACCAATCTGCTTCTGTCCACCCGAAAAGGCCGCTTTTGAACCGCCCGCCATTCACCGGCGCGGCATAGCTTTGAATACCAAACGATTTGTGCAAGAGTTTTCCCGCAGGCTTGATCAAGCCCATGGGCAGGGAAATCAATATGAGCACAGCAGACCCAGGCGAAAACTCGCGGGCGGAAATCCTGATTGCCCGGGTGACCGGTCTGTTGGAGCAGCCGATCGTCAGGTTGGCGATACCTGTTGTGATAACGCTGATCGCGTTGACGGTGCTGCACGACCTGTCGAGCCATGTGAAATGGTCGGACGTTCAATCTGACATTGCCGGAACACCCTGGCGGGTGATGTTCCTTGCCGTGTTCTGGACGGCTTTCAGTTTTCTGTCTCTGTCCTTCTATGACGTCTTCGCCGTGCAGAGCGTGGCGGGGGGAACGGTCCCCCTTCGCATCGCGGCCATGGCTGGTGCCAGCGGCTATGCGGTGTCGAATTGCCTTGGTTTTTCGTACATCACGGGCACGGCGATCCGCTATCGGATCTATGCGTCGCTGGGGTTGGATCTGGGACGGGTCGCGGGCGTGATCGCCACATCATGGGTGGCCTTCTGGATGGGCCTTATCCTGATCCTCGGCGGAATGATGACGCTTCATCCGGACGGGATCGCCCAAGCGCTGCCGATCAGTGGAACGCTTGAAACGGTCATCGGGGTTGCCCTGCTGGTCGGTCTACTGGTTCTGTTTGTATGGCTGGCCAAAGGCGGGCGTCGGCTGGCCTTTGGCGGAGTGGGATTTGACCTGCCCGGAGGCAAGTTGGCCAGCCTTTTGACACTGGCCGCAATCGGGGATCTGTTCGGCGCGTCGATGGCTCTTTATGTTCTGATGCCCGACGATCTAGGCGTCGGTTATCCGTATTTCTTCACCATCTATATCTGCGCAATCGCAGTTGGGATTCTCAGCCATGCGCCGGGCGGAATCGGTGTGTTCGAAGCCACTTTGATCGCAGGGCTGGGGGCCTCGGGTCGGTCGGACGTGATTGCCGCCTTGCTGCTCTACCGGGTAGTCTACACGTTTTTGCCATTTGCCATCGCAAGCCTGTCGATCGCCGTCGCTTCGGCGCTGGCACACCGGCATCACATCAGCGGCGCGGCTACTTGGTTCTATCGGGCCGTCCGGCCAATCGTGCCGATGGTGGCTGCCGGTATCGCGGCAGTGGCCGGTGTGGTTCTTCTGGTGTCCGGCACCTTGCCTGCCAGCTCGACGAAGCTGGGGATCCTGCGCGAGTTTCTGCCCCTGTCCTTCGTCGAGGCATCGCATCTGGCCGGAAGCGCCATTGGCGTTCTGCTGCTGCTTGTGGCGCGGGGGCTGTACCGCAAGCTCTACCGGGCATGGATCGTTGCCATGATCCTGATGCTGGCCGGGTTCTTCGCGTCGCTGGCCAAGGGGCTGGATACGCATGAGGCCATCGGAATGCTTGCAGCCATCGGTTTGTTGGCCCTGTTTCGGGGGGCTTTCTACCGGGTCAGCGGCGCATCCATCTTCCGACTGAACATTCCCTGGCTGGTCAGTCTGATCGCGTTGCTGGCGGTGATCTTCTGGATCGGGTTGTTCGCCTATTCCCATGTCGAATACGAAAACGCGTTGTGGTGGGAGTTTGCATGGAATGGCGATGCCTCGCGGTTCCTGCGCTCCAGCATGGTGGTGGCGGTCATCGTCGGGGTGGTGGCCGTGAACTCGTTGTTCGGACGTACGATCCCCCCACGTCACCGCACCGAGATCCCTGCGGCGGTCGGACGTCTGGCGCTGGCCAGCGAAGACACCGAGGCGCAGATCAGCCTGACCGGCGACAAGCAGTTCCTGATCGCGCCAGATGAAAGCGCCTTTCTGGCCTATGCCGATTCCGGCAACGCGTTGATCAGCAAGGGCGAGCCTGTCGGTGATGAGGCCGCCGGCCAGCAACTGATTTGGCAGTTGCGCGAAATGGCCGATGCCGAAGGCAAGCTCTGCGCTTTTTACAGCGTGTCCACCAAGTACCTGCCTACGTTTCTGGACCTCGGGTTGTCGATCCTCAAGATCGGTGAAGTCGCCCGCGTTCCGCTGAAGGACTTCACGCTGGACGGCAAATCCCGCAAGCGGTTCCGTCAGGCCCGGAACCGGGCCGAGCGTGAAGGATATGTCTTCGAGATCATTCCCAAAGAACAGCTAGCACCAGTCCTGCCCGAGCTGCGCCAGATCTCGGATCACTGGCTGGAAGGCAAGGCGGGCGCGGAAAAGGGTTTTGCCCTGGGCGGGTTCGACGAGCAGTATTTGTCCTATTTCGATCATGCGGTTCTGAAGAACGGCGAAACAGGCAAGATCGTGGCTTTTGCCAACCTGTTTCAGGGCGGCAACAAGTCGGAATTGTCGCTGGATCTGATGCGGTACGAGCCCGACTGCCCCAGCTTTGTCATGGACGCTCTGTTCGCCGAGATGATGAACTGGGGCGCCGGCCAAGGGTTTCATTGGTTCTCATTGGGGGCCGCGCCGTTTTCCGGGATCGAGAACCGGCAACTCGCCTCGCTCTGGAACCGGATCGGCGGCTTCGTGTACGAGCACGGCGAGCAGTTCTATCACTTCGAGGGTCTGCGCGCCTTCAAGCAGAAGTTCGACCCGGAGTGGAGCCCCAACTATCTTGCCAGCCCAGGCGGTCTGGCCGCGCCGCGCATCCTTTACGAGGTGAACATCCTGATCTCTGGAGGCCTGACGGGCCTGACGAAATAGCGCCTAGTTCAGACTCGCCCGTGTAGGGTCCTGCTGCAGCAGGTCACCCCAATCGGTGCGATAGGACATCTCGGCCAGTACGGTTTCCGGCAGGAATTCCTGGTTCTGACGGATCTGCCAGCCCCCGCCCAGCCCCTTGTAGACCGCGACCAGGTTCGACGACACCTGCTGGCGCGCCTCGATCAGGTTGGCTTGCGAGCGCAGAAGCGCTGTCTGCGTGTTCAGCACGCGGGAATAGTCTGCGATGCCGTCGCGATACTGGCTGACGGCAATGTCGGCGGCCTTGCTCGCTGCGTCGACGCTGCGTTGGTAGAACGTCACCTGCTTGCGCGCCTGGGCATAGGCAACCATGGCGCTTTCGACCTCGGAATAGGCGGTCAGCACGGTGTTCTGATAGTTGGCGATCAGCGCCTGATAGGCGGCGTCCTGCGCGCGCACGTTGTTTTTGATCCGCCCATAGTTCAGAACGTTCCAGACCACGCCGGCGCTGGCCAGACCCGTGGTACTGTTCGAGCTGAACAGGTCGCGCCCGCCCGACGCCTGCAGGCCGATCGAGCCCGACAGGATGAACTGCGGATACAGGTCCGCCATGGCAATGCCCACCTGCGCCGATTGCGTGGCTGCGGCCAGTTCTGCGGCGCGAACGTCGGGGCGGCGGCGCAGCAGTTCGGCCGGAACACCGACGGCGACGTTCGATCTTGCTGACGGGATCCGCCCGGACGTTCCCAGAAGGCCGGTCATGCGCGACGGTGTCGTGCCCAACAGAACCGCCAGCGCGTTCTTGGCCTGCTGCAGATCGCTTTCCAGCGTCGGCACCAGCGCCTTGGTGTTGTTCAGCAGGGCGGTGGATTCCTGCACATCCAATTCCGTCGTCACACCATTGTTGAACCGCAACTGGGTCAGATCATTGGCTTCCTGCTGCAGCTTGATGTTCTCGCGCGCGACGGCCAGCGACTCCTGCAGGGCGCGGATGTTGATGTACAGCGCGGCCACATCGCCCGTCAGCGTCACCAGCGCATCGTCATAGTTGGCGACCTGTAGCGCCAGGTTCGATCGCGCCGCCTGCACGCCGCGCCGCTGCGCGCCCCAGACGTCCAGTTCCCACTGGGCGTCAAATCCCACCTGCGACGTCGAAAACTCGGTATCCAGCGGAATGATCCGGTTGATATCGGCAATGGGACCGAGGTTGTCGCTGATCCGGCGCCGCTCCAATGATCCGCCCACGGCCTGAGATTGCGGATAGAGCTCGCCGAAGGCGATGCCCAGTTGCGCGCGGGCCTGCAACACGCGCGCGCCTGCGACCTGAAGCGTCAGGTTCTGGGCATAGGCCTCGGCCACCAGCTTGTTCAGGGTCGGATCATTGAAGCTCTGCCACCATTTGACCACGGGGGCGCTGCGTGATGTCAGACCGCTGGCCTGGCTGGCGCTGGGGCTGTTGGCCTCCATCCACTGTTTCACGACCGGCGAGTTGGGGCGCACGAAATCCGGCCCGACCGGGGTGCATGCAAACAGCAACGCGGCGCTCAGCGCGGTGCCAACTAACATGCGGCGGCGGTTTCGTGGCCTGCGCGGATGGTCCGGGTTCATGTGTGTCATGCTCAGATATCCAACGGTCGGATGAAGTTGGCGAAGGAATAGAGGCGGATGTTAATGCGGCGCAGAAACTCGAAGCTTGTGCCTTGCCCGGTATAGATGGCCACGGCCGCGTGCCCGCCAGCGGGGAAGGTATGCCCTTCGGGGACGTCGACTGAAACCTGCACCGCGATGCGCCCGGGAATTTTAGGCAGCTCGAACCCCGGCAGGCGGCCAGAAGGCAGGTATTGCCCCTGCCGGGTGGCCCACCAGATGGCCTCGACCCTGCCGGTCAGAATTTCACCCGGGTACAGGTCCAGCGCGACCTCGACAGGCTGACCGGGTTCGACGAATTTCAGGTTCTGCTGGCGGTATGTGGCCAGGATATAGGGCGAATCCTCAGTCACGAAGCTGGCGATGGCCCCAAGTCGGATATCACCGACCACAAGGCCGGGACGGGCCTGTTGCGAGACGATCATACCGTTCTCAGGAGCGTAGATCGTTGTATTGTCGAGGAAATACTGTGCTTCGGCCAGCTGCGCCTTGGCCTGAAGGATACCGGTGTTCACTCCGTCGATCTGTGATTCCTGCGCAAGTTGCGCCTTTCTTAGATTGGCCTCAGCCTGTTTGACCGCAGCCTGATCTTCGGTCACTTGTTCGTTCCAGCGATCCAGCTCGTCCTGACGCGCACCCCCGGCAGGCACCAGGTTTTCATAGCGCGCCTTCTGCGTCATCGCATAAGCCAGCTGGGCATTGGCGCGCTCCACCGCCTCGGTCGAGGCGATCACGTCCTGTTCAAGGATTTTGGCGTTCTGCTCCGCAGCCACCAGTTGGGCCTGCGCGTTCTCGACGGCCAGCTTGAACACCGTGTCATCAAACCGGTACAGCGGATCACCCTTGGTGATGGGCGTGTTGGGTTCGACCAATACCTCGGTCAGGATGGTCGGTTGGGTCAGTTTCGGGACGATCTGGATGGTGGACCGCACTACGTGGCTGTCGATCGAGAAGGGTTGGAAGAACCGGAGCGCGACTAGGAAGATCAACAGCAGATGGGCGCCGACCCAGAACGACACGATCCCCCAGACAATGTTGAACTTGAGCCATTGTGCTTTGAAGAAAATGAACCAGACAAAAATGATGTAGAAAAGCGTGATGCCGAGGGCGACGAACATAGTGGTGGATTTCCTTCGGCGTCAGGTTTTCTGTGGGTCGTCTGCAGCAGGGGCCCGGTACTCGTCCTTGACCTGCCCGCCAAGGCGCTCGATCTCCTTGCGGATCGCTTCGCGCTCGCCCTCGGGCAAGCGGCGGATGTCCACGGTCATGCCATCATGGTAGGCCCAGATAAAGGCGTGCACCCAGGGGATGATCGCCAGAAACCCCATCCATCCCATCAGTTTGACGGCTTCGGCATGGGGGTGGTTCCGTTTGATTGCGATGCGGCCGGGCAGGCCCATGATGAACAGAAACAAGGCCATGACCGCCGCCAGCAGCAGGACCAGTGCTACGAATGTCAGGTAGTCATAATAGCCCAGCGGCTGCCCCAGTAGTCCCATCGTCGCGCCTCCTGTCTGGACGGTTGCCCCATCCTCAGTTGTTGGTGTCCAGTTCGTCAATCAATTTGTAGCTGGTCGGCGGGTCGGCGCAGATGCCCGGACCGCATTCCAACAGCGTCGAACCGGCGTTCAGCACCGCAAGACCCAGCATGATGAAGAACGCGACCTTTGCCAATGTGCTGCCGCCAAAGCGTGGTTCCGCGCGCGTGTCCGAGACATACTGTTTCTCGAACATCAGCATGATGGCGGTGCCCAACAGGATCAGAAAAAAGCAGATGGCAGCCCAGGTATAGTAGTGCAGGCCCAACACCGGAGAGCCATAGTGCCCGGTTCCCGGCACGATGTGCAGAAGGATCTGCCGCACCGACACGCTGCCGCCGTAGAGGGCCGCAATCAGCATGATCGCATAGTGTTGGGGCCGCGGGCCATAAAGCAGGTTCAGGCCCAGACCAACACCAACCGCAACGAAGCCAACTCGCTGCAACAGGCAGAGCGGGCAGGGCAGTTCGTACAGCTTGAGCTGGTAGACATAGGCCAGCAGCAGAACAAGGCCGACGGCCAGCATTCCCAGGGCATTCAGAGTACGGGACAGTTCAGGTGTCATGATCGTCCCTTTCTACAACTGAATTGTCAGTTGGCTGGTGGCGTGAAACTTGAGCCAATAGACGCTCAACGCCAGCGTGAGAAAGAAAACCACGTTTCCGGCTTTTGTCCGTCCAAAGTAATTCAGCGCCATAACGGCTGTAAGTAACGCAAATAAAAGCGCGATCATGGCTCGGTCCTCCCCTCCCGTGCAACGATTGCAATGGTGGTGATACTGTCAGGCCCGCTGCCATCTGGCAAGTTTTGGGATCGTCCGTTCGCCTTAAGTGCGAGCGAAGCCTAGCCGCACACCGCCAATTGGGTCTGCCATTCGCGGCAGCGCGCCGCCAGTTCGGATGTGACGGGAGCGTCTGTGTAGAACGTGTCGATTTCGGACAATGACGTGATGCGGGCCGGGGCCGACCGCTGGAACTTCGAGTGGTCTGCAACAAGGCTGGTATGCCGCGCCTGCGCGATGATTGTCTGGCTGACGTTCACTTCCTGAAAATCGAAATCCAGCAGATCGCCTTCGCTATCCAACGCAGAACACCCTATGACCGCGTAGTCAAACTTGAACTGACGAATGGTCGAGACAGTCAGATTTCCGATCAGGCCCCCATCTGATCGGCGCAGAACACCACCAGCGACCACGATCTCGCATTCAGGGTTTTCGACCAGAATGTTGGCCACGTTCATATTGTTGGTCACGACCATCAGGTTCTTGTGGGTCAGAAGTTGCCGCGCCACGGCCTCGGTCGAGGTGCCGATATTCATGAACACCGATGCTCCGTCCGGAATGTCGGCGGCACACCGTTTGGCAATGCGTTTCTTGGCTTCGTCGTTCAGTCCGCGGCGGTCTTCGTAACCGATATTCGAAACGCCCGACCTCAGAACCGCGCCGCCGTGAACGCGGTCCAGCATCCCGGAATCGGACAGTTCCGACAGGTCCCGACGAATGGTCTGGACGGTGACATTGAACCGCTCGGCCAGATCCTCGACCGCGACACGTCCGTTTTGCTTGGCAAGGCTCAGGATGTCGGATTGGCGAAAGGACAGGGACATATTCGGCTCCGCGGGTGTGGCTCTGTTCGTTTTTGTTCTTTTTGTACATCGAGCGCAAGCGTTATGTTTTCTTGACTGGGTGCCAAAGAAGATAGAAGTGAACGACAATTAAGTTGCACGAGATGCGACAAAGCGAATAAAAACGAAAATCGAAATTGACTAAACGAGTGTCGGTCGCGTTAATGCGCGCGACCCTTTTGCAAATGGAATCATCAGACCATGGAACAGTCGGACACTCAGATCACCGATCTTTTCATCATCGGTGGCGGCATCAATGGCTGCGGCATCGCGCGCGACGCCGCAGGGCGCGGGTTGAGCGTCACGCTCGCCGAGATGAACGATCTGGCCTCGGCCACTTCGTCAGCCTCGACCAAGCTGTTTCACGGAGGGCTGCGCTATCTGGAGTATTTCGAGTTCCGTCTGGTCCGCGAGGCCCTGATCGAACGTGAAACGCTTTTGCGTGCCATGCCGCATATCAGTTGGCCGATGCGGTTCGTTCTGCCTTATCACCCGGACATGCGGTTTGACTCTGAAACGCCCACGTCGCGCCTGTTGGGGGCGGTCATGCCGTGGATGAAGGGGCGGCGGCCTGCCTGGCTGATCCGTTTGGGGCTGTTCATGTATGACAACCTGGGCGGCCGGAAGATCCTGCCGGGAACAAGTTCATTGAACCTGCGCACGGCGCCCGAGGGTGCGCCGCTGAAGGACAAGTTCGAAACCGCGTATGAGTATTCCGATTGCTGGGTCGAGGATTCAAGGCTGGTGATCTTGAACGCACGCGATGCAGAGGCACGCGGCGCGCGGATCTTGGTGGGCACCAAGGTTCTGTCGGCCGAACGCAGCGAAGATGTCTGGCGGATCACCGTGCAGGATTGCGAAAGCGGCGAAACCCGTGAACTGCGCGCGCGGATGCTGATCAATGCGGGCGGGCCGTGGGTTGGAGACATCATCCGGACCAAGATCCGTTCGAACTCACGCGAGGGCGTGCGGCTGGTGCGCGGCAGCCATATCGTGACGCCGCGCCTCTACGACCATGATAAATGCTACTTCTTCCAAGGTGAGGACGGGCGCATCATCTTCGCCATTCCCTATGAGCAGGACTTCACTCTGATCGGGACCACTGATCAGGACCACCCCGATCCGTCCGAGCCGCCCGTCTGCACCGAGGCCGAGCAGGATTATCTGTGCGCCTTCGCGTCCAAATACTTCAAGAAGCCGGTCTCGCGTGACGAAATTGTCTGGACCTATTCCGGTGTTCGCCCGCTGTATGATGATGGCGCGCAAAGCGCCACGGCCGCCACGCGGGACTACACATTGAAAGTGGACGCCGAGGGAGGTGCGCCGGTCCTCAACGTGTTTGGTGGCAAGATCACAACCTTTCGCCGCCTTGCCGAAAGCGCGATGGAGAAGGTGGCCGAGCACTTCCCAGACCTGTCTGGCCCTTGGACTGCGGGAGTTGCTCTGCCGGGCGGGGATTTCCCGGTCGACGGGGTAGAGGCATTGGTTGCCGGGTTGAAGGCCGACTACGGGTTCCTCACCGACAAATGGGCGCACCGTCTGGTACATGCGTACGGAACCGAAGCACGCATCATCCTCGGGAACGCGGTCCAGGCCGATGATCTGGGCGTCGATTTTGGCGCGACCCTGACCGAGCGTGAGCTCGAATGGCTGATCGACAAGGAATATGCCCGTACAGCGCAGGATGTGATCTGGCGTCGAAACAAACTGGGACTGCGCCTGAAACCCGAGCAGGTTGAGCAGATCGAGGCCTGGATGCAGAAGCGTCGTCAGCAACAACGGAAAACCGCTTAATTACCCACCAAAGAAAAACGCCCCGCGGATGTCGCGGGGCGTTTCTTTTTTCTCGGTCAGGCCGCCTTTTCGGAGGGGTCGGGATCCTTGTTCGTGCCCTTGATCCACTCTCGCATGCTCTGCATCACCGCATAGAGGACCGGCACCAGGATCACCCCGAACAGGGTCGCGGCGAGCATCCCGCCAAATACGGCCACACCAATCGCCTTCTGGCTGGCGGCACCAGCACCGCTGGCTGCCAGCAGGGGCACAACGCCCAGCAGGAAGGACAGCGCGGTCATCATGACGGCCCGGAAACGCTGATGCGCGGCCTCGGCGGCAGCGTCCTTGACAGACAGACCCTTGGCCCTCTGCTCCATCGCGAATTCCACGATCAGGATACCGTTCTTTGACGCAAGCCCCACCAGCATGATCATCCCGATCTGCGTGTACAGGTTGATGTCACTGCCCACGATCGCCACCGCCGCAACCGCGCCGAACAGGGCTACGATCACCGACAGCAGGATCGAGACCGGCATCGTCCAGCTTTCGTATTGTCCGACCAGGAACAAATACCCGAATAGGATCGCCAGCCCCAGGATCACCACGACCAGCCCGCCGGATGCCAGCTGTTGTTGGGCGGTTCCGGTCCATTCAAAGGCATATCCCGGGGGCAGGGCGGTCGCCGACTCTTCTGTCATCACGGTGATTGCGTCACCGGTCGACAGACCCTCTGCCGGAACCGCCGTCACCGTCGCGGAACGGAACAGGTTGTGGCGTTTCAACAGAACCGGGCCAAGCACGTTTTCGACGTCGATGAGCGTTCCCAGCGGGACCATCTCACCGGTGTTCGAGCGGACGTACAGGTTCGAGATGTCCTCGACATTGTCACGATACGACCCTTCGGCTTGGATCATCACGCGATAGACGCGACCGAACAAGTTGAAGTCGTTCACATAGTACGAGCCAAGCTGAGCCTGCATGGTCTGGAAGATTTCGGCGACCGATACGTTCAGAGTTTTTGCCTTTTCCCGATCCAGATCCACGAACAGCTGCGGGACGTTGGCCCGGAAAGTCGTGTAGGCTTGGCCGATTTCAGGCCGCTGGTTGGCCGCGTAGACAAAGGATCCCACGGCCGAGGCCAGATCCTGCGGCGAGCCGCCTCCGGTTTGCTGAACCTCCATTTCGACGCCCGCCGACATGCCAAGACCTTGGATCGGCGGCGGGTTGAATGCGACGATCGAGGCGGCGGATTCGCCGTTGGCGATGGCCAGTACCTTCTGCAGGATGGCGTCCGCCGTCAGATCCTCGTCTTGCCGTTCGTCCCAGTTGTCGAGGTTGACGAACACTGCCGCACCGTTGGTGATGGTTCCGTTCAGCAGTGAGAAACCGTTGATCAGAACGGTATTCGCCACGCCCGGGATCTCGCGGATCTGGTCATCCACGCGTTTGGATACCGCCTCGGTTCTCTCCAGTGTGGCCGCGTCGGGCAATTGGATGTCCACGAAAAGATAGCCGTTGTCTTCAAGCGGCAGGAACCCGCTGGAGGTGTTCGACATGATAGTCACGCCGCCAAAGGCAAAGCCCGCGATGATCCCGAGCGAGACCACGGGGACGATCAGCAGCTTGCGCACGATGGACACATAACCTGCGCGCATCGTCCCGATGAATTTCTCGAACACCGCCAGCAGACCCTTGGGCGGGCCTGAACGCGCCTGAAGGACCAAACCGCACAGCGCTGGCGACAAGGTCAGCGCATTGATGGACGAGATGACGACGGCGGTCGAGATCGTAACCGCGAACTGTGAATACAGCCGCCCCGAGATACCGGGCATGAAGGTCACGGGGACGAAGACGGCCAGCAGAACCAGAGTTGTCGCAATGACGGGGCCAGTAATCTGCCCCATGGCCTTGCGGGTCGCCTCAGCCGGCGGCAGGCCTTCCTCGGCGATGATCCGTTCCACGTTCTCGACGACCACAATCGCGTCGTCAACCACGATCCCGATGGCCAGCACGAGTGCAAAAAGCGAGATTGTGTTCAGCGACATCCCGAACAGCAGCAGGAACGCAAATGTCCCGATCAATGAGACCGGAATCGCCACGGCCGGAATGATGGTCGCCCGCCAACTGCCCAAGAAGATGAACACGACCGAGATCACCAGAATGAAGGTCAGGATCAGCGTCGACACCACGTCGTTCAGCGACTGTTCGACGAAGTCCGTAGTATTGAACGGAACCGCATACTCCACATCGGTCGGGAACGACCGTGAAAGACGCTCCAGTTCGGCTTCGACGCGGTCGGACACGGCCAGCGCGTTGGCGCCCGGCGCTTGGTAGATGCCGATTACCGTCGCCGGAACGGCCTGAAAATAGCCTGATGCGGCATAATATTCCGCCCCCAGTTCGACGCGCGCGATGTCACGGACCCGCACGATGGACCCAGCATCGCCGGTCCGAATGACGATATCGCCAAACTCTTTGGCCGATGTCAGGCGGCCTTTGGTCTTGATCGTGTACTGAAAGGTCTGGCCTTCAGGCACCGGCGGGGCGCCGATCGAGCCAGCGGAAACCTCGATGTTCTGTTCGCGAATGGCCGAGATCACGTCACCCGGCGTGATGGAAAGGGCGGCCATCTTGTCGGGATCCATCCAGATCCGCATCGCGTATTCCAGGTTGGTCAGAACGTCGGCCTTGCCCACGCCCTGCACCCGTGCCAGCGCATCCTTGAGGTTGATCGACGCGTAGTTCGACAGGAACACGCTGTCATAGGTGCCGTTGGGCGAGGTCAGGGTGACCAGCAACAGCATGTTGGTCGACGCTTTCTGCGTCACCACCCCCGACGAGGTGACTTCGGTCGGCAGCGAGGACATGGCCTGCGCCACACGGTTCTGCACATTGACCGATGCGATGTCGGGGTCGGTGCCCACCTCGAACGTGATGTTCAGCGAATACGAGCCGTTGTCCGAGGATGTGGACGTCATGTAGATCATGTCATCCACGCCGTTGACCTGCGCTTCGATCGGCGCGGCAACCGTGTTTTCAACGGTTTCGGCGTTAGCGCCAGTGTACGTCGTCGTGACGCTGACCACCGGCGGGGTAATGTCCGGGAATTGGGCAACCGGCAGGACCATGTAGCCGATCGCCCCCATGATTGTCAGCACAAGCGAGATCACAAGTGCCAGCTTGGGCCGGCTGATGAACAGGGCGGAAAACATCAGTTATTCTCCCGGCTGTTCAGAGGCGACAACGGCGTCAACGGCAACACCCGGGCGCACCCTTTGCAGCCCTTCCACGATGACGCTTTCGCCCTCGCGCAGACCTTCCTTGACGATCACGGCAGAACCGACCGTGTCGCCGGTCGTGATGTAGCGCTGTTCGACCATCTGCTTGTCGTTGACGACCAGCACAAACTCTCCGCGTTGATCTCGCTGCAGGGCAGCTTGAGGGATCAGCACTTCAAGCGTGGGTTCAAGCGCTTCGATGTGAACGTTCAGAAAGGCGCCATCCACGATCAGACGTTTGTCGTTTGCAAACTCGGCGCGCAGGGTGATCGCGCCGGTCAACGGGTCGATCCGGTTGTCCACGAACACGATCTTGCCGGTTTCTTCCAGCTCGGTACCATTGGGCAGCGTAAGCCGGACAACCGGGCTCTTGTTGCTCTCAGCAAGGGTGGAGGCGGTCTCACCGACGGTCTGAAGAACGGAGGTGAACTGCTTTTCATTCAACGAGAAATTCACGTAGATCGGCGCTTCGCTGATCAGGTTGACCAGCGGTTCCGTGTTGGGGCCGACCACGTCGCCGACGCTGGTGCTGATCCGACCGATCCGGCCGGAAAACGGCGCGTGGATCTGCGTGTAGTCCAGATCAAGCTGCGCCTGTTGAATGGCTGCGTTGGCCGCTTTGACTTCGGCTTCGGCGACCAACTCGTTCGCGCGGGCAATGTCGCGCTCGGATTCCGGCGTTGCGTCGCGCCTGTACAGTTCTTCCTTGCGGGCCAGGTCGACCTTGGCCAGTTCCAGATTGGCTTCGGCCCGATCAAGATCCGCTTTTCGGGCGTCCAGCGTGGCCTGGTACAGGTCGGGCTCAATGGTAAACAGCAGATCACCCTCGTTGACCAACGAGCCTTCTTCGACATTCCGGCTTTCCAGGAAACCGCTGACCCGTGCGATGATGTCCACGTTGTCCGTGGCTTCGGCCCGCCCGATGAAAACAGCCTCCTCGGTGATTTCCTGTGTGTATGCGGCCGCAATCGAAACCTTGGGCGGCGGTGCATCCGACTGATCCTGGGCAAATGCGACCGGTGTAAACGCAAGGCATGCCAGCAGTGTCGCGCAAAGGCCGAGACGCGAGAGCGTTCGATTGCTGGTCGTGTGGGTAAGCGTCTTTTCAACGGTCATTGCGAGTGCCTCATTCAAACCGGGATTTGGGTCGAGCCGGACCGTTCCTGAAGCCCGAGTCGACTAAACTCCAAGTCAGGATGGAGGCATTGTTGAAAATTCTCAAGTATTTGAATTTTAAACGCTCGAACCCTGTCCGGGGATGTCTCGGCCGTCGAACCAATTTCGTCCGACGATTTCATCGGATCGGTCGGGTCAGTTGGCTGAAAAAAAGGGGGCCGCCGGCCCCCTTGCTGTACTCAGCTCCGCACTCCGGCAAAGCGTGTTTGCCAATCTTCGCGCTGTTCGTCGGTGATCTTGGCGAACAGAACGTCCGGCACCGTGAACGCGTGTCCGGCGGGCAGGGCGCTCAGCGCGGCCTCCACGTCCTCGGGCCAGCTGGTATCGAGCGTGTTCATCGCGCTCAGCATTCTGGCCGAAGTTTCAGGGATGAACGGCGCGCTGAGTACTGCATAAAGCCGGATCAGGTTCAGGCCCAGCCGCACCTGCGCGGCGGCCTGTTCCGGGTCTTCTTTGAAGGTGGACCAAGGCGCAGCGGCCTGCAGGTATTCGTTGCCCGCAACCCAGATCGCACGCAGTTCCTGCGCCGATTTGCGGACCTCCATCGCCTCCATGTGCGCCTCGTAGGCGCGAATGCGCTTGGTCAGTTCCTCGATCAGCGCCTGTTCGCGTTCACCGTATTCGCCACCGGACGGAACCTCTTCACCGAATTTCGAGCGGCAGAACTTGGTGATCCGGCTGACGAAATTGCCCAACACGTCCGCCAGGTCCTTGTTGACCGATTGCTGGAAGTTCTCCCAGGTGAATTCGCTGTCGCTGCTTTCGGGCGCATGGCTCAGCAGCCACCAGCGCCAGTAGTCGGCGGGCAGGATGTCCAGCGCCTGGTCCATGAAGACGCCGCGGCCCTGGCTGGTCGAGAACTGTCCGCCGTCATAGTTCAGATAGTTGAACGACTTCAGGTGATCGACCAGCTTCCACGGCTCACCCGAGCCGAGGATGGTGGCCGGGAAGGACAGGGTGTGGAACGGCACGTTGTCCTTGCCCATGAACTGCACATAACGCACGTCGTCGGCGCCCTTGTCGGTGCGCCACCAGCGTTCCCATTCCGCATCCGGCTTGCCGTGGGCGTCGGCCCATTCCTTGGCGCAGGCGATGTATTCGACCGGCGCGTCGAACCAGACGTAGAAGACCTTGCCCTCCATGCCGGGCCAGTCCTCGTCGCCCTTCTTGACCGGGATGCCCCAGTCCAGGTCACGGGTGATGCCGCGGTCCTGCAGGCCGTCGCCGTCATGCAGCCATTTCTTGGCGATCGAGGTGGTCAGCACCGGCCAGTCAGTCTTGCTGTCGATCCAGGCGTCCAGCTGATCCTTCATCGCCGACTGGCGCAGATACAGGTGCTTGGTCTCGCGCACCTCAAGGTCGGTCGAGCCGGAAATCGCGCTGCGCGGGTCGATCAGGTCGGTCGGATCCAGCTGCTTGGTGCAGTTTTCGCACTGGTCGCCGCGCGCCTTTTCGTAGCCGCAGTTGGGGCAGGTGCCTTCGATGTAGCGGTCGGGTAGGAAACGGCCGTCGGCGTTGGAATAGACCTGCTTTTCGGTCACTTCGCGGATCAGCCCGGCCTCGGCCAGCTTGCCGGCGAAATGCTGGGTCAGCTTGTGGTTCTGCGGGCTGGACGACCGGCCGAAGTGATCGAAGCTGAGGCCAAAGCGTTTGGCGATGTCGGCCTGCACCTCGTGCATCTCGGCGCAGTATTCGGCCACCGGCTTGCCCGCCTTGGCGGCGGCCAGTTCGGCCGGGGTGCCGTGTTCGTCGGTGGCACACAAGAACATGACCTCGTTTCCGCGGCCGCGCTGGTAGCGCGCGAACAGATCCGCCGGCAGCTGCGAGCCGATCAGGTTGCCAAGGTGCTTGATCCCGTTGATGTAGGGAATTGCCGAGGTAATGAGAATCCGAGCCATGTTTGGTTTCCGCCTAACTGTCTGCGCGCGCTCTATCAAACCGGATCGGGAAATCCCAGCCCCAGAATGCTATCGCCCTTCGCGCGAGCGTTTCAGCAGGCGGCCGATGGTGAAGGACGTGCGCGGCGCGTAGACGTAGTTGGTGCGTTCCTCGGGCGTCGGGCGCGAGCGCATCCGGGCCAGTCCAAAGATGATCAGGACCGCGTGGCCCAATGCCACGAAGGCAAACAGCGCGCCGGGGCCGAATTGCTCGATCAGCGTGGAGGACACGAAGGGCGAGGCGATGGCCCCCAGCGCGTACCAGAACATCAGCGCGGCCGACAGTTCCACCCGTTGTTCGGTGGTGGCAAAGTCGTTGGCATGGGCGGACGAGATCGAAAAAATCGGGAAGGTGGTGATGCCGAACAGCCCGGCGGCCAGCATGACGCCCACGGTACCGGTCCCGCTGGCGGCCATGGTCACGCCGCAGCTGGCGACGGCGGCGACGGACATCCAGATCAGCACCCAGCGCCGGTCGTATTTGTCGGCCAGCCAGCCCACCGGGTATTGCGCCAGCGCGCCGCCCAGGACGAAGGCCGCCAGGAAGAAGGCGATCTGGTCGACGCCCAGCCCGACCCCTTGCCCATAGACCGGCCCGACCATGCGGAACGACGCCGAACTGAGCGCCGAGACGATCACCCCGGCCACCGCCAGAGGCGAGCACTGCCAGGCCAGGTTCGGACGCAGGCGCGGGGCCTCGGGCGTTTTCGGCTGGCTGGCGCGGGTCAGGGTCAGCGGCAGCAGCGACGCACAGCACAGGATGGCCAACAGGTTGTACGAGACATACGAGGCCGGCGGCAGCACCGCGATGATCAGCTGCGCGCTGAGCGATGCGCCCATGTCAACGATCCGATAGGTGCCCATCGCGCGGCCGCGGGTTTCGTTGGTCACCTTGTCGTTCAGCCACGCCTCGATGACGGTATAGCACCCGGCGACGCACAGGCCCGAGGCGACCCGCATGGCCGCCCAGGCATAGGGGTTTTCGGTCAGCGTGTGGCCGATCAGCCCCATCGCGCCCAGTGCGGTGCAGGCCGCGAAGGCGCGCGAATGACCAACGCTGCCCATCAGGCGCGGTGCCCACCAGCAGCCCACGAAGAACCCCAGGAAATGGGCCGAGCCCAACAGGCCGATCTGTTCGGTCGAGAACTCGAGCGTCAGGCCGGAAATGGCATCCAGCGGGCCGACGCCACCGGTGGAAAGCTGCAAAAGAACGACCGACAGGAAAAGGGCGGCAAATGAAATGATCGTGCGCATGATGTCCCTGTTTGAGCCTATCTGTCCGCGATGCGCGCGCCTATTCGACGCGCCGATGTCGTTTTCCGCCCGCCTCAGGTTTTTCTTTCGATTTCCGCGCGAATATCCAGCCCGACCATCGGTCCGACCAGATCGGCATGGCCCGAAGCCTCGAAGTCGTGCCGGTTCAGCGCCCCCGTCAGGTGAATCGACAGACGGTCGAGTTCGTCCGGTGCCGTGCCGGGCGGACGATACAGCGCGGCCTGCAGGGAGATCGGGCGGGTGACGTCACGAACGGTCAGATCTCCGGTGATGGTGGCGCCGTCAGAGATGCGTCCACCCCGGCCCAGGCGGATGCGGGTCGAGCGGAACTGGATCGTCGGAAAACGGGCAGCGTCCAGTACCTCGGGGCTCAGCATCGGTTCGCGCGCGAAGGGCAGGCGGGTTTCGGCCCGCGTCACGTCCAGAACGACCGTGGCGCGGCTGTTCTGCAGGCGGCGCGTGTCTACCCATACGTCCGCCGTCCGGATCGGCATGGTGCCGGTCTGCGGCGTGCCCGACAGCTGGAACGTGAAGGCGATCAAGGTTTTCGAGCGGGCAAGCGCGTAGGGAACGGGTGCGGCGAGGGTCGGGGTCGTGACCATCAACGCCGCGAGGGCGGCCACCAAGTCTCGGCGGCGCAACCGGGTCATGCCACGGCCTGCTGCCGGCGCGGGCGGGACCGGTGCAGCAACGTCAGGATGATGGCGATGTTCAGCCCGTTCCACAGGATGCCGTTCACGAAGGCCAGTGTGTACTGCCCGGTCACGTCATAGATCCAGCCCGACATCCAGCCGCCCAGCGCCATGCCCAGGATGGTCATCATCATCACGAACCCGACGCGCGCGCCGGCCTCTTGCGGGGGCATGTATTCGCGCACCACCAGCGCATAGCTGGGCACGATGCCGCCCTGCGCCAGTCCGAACAACAGGCTGATGACATAGAGCGACACCATCCCGTCATAAGGCAGGAACAGGAACAGGGCGATGCATTGCAGGATCGACCCGATCAGCAACGTGTGAACGCCGCCCAACTTGTCTGCGACCAGCCCCGAGATGATCCGGCTGACGACACCGCCCATCAGCATGAGCGACAGCATCTCGGCCCCGACCGCCGGGCCATAACCCAGCCCCACGCAGTACGAGACGATGTGGACCTGCGGCATCGACATGGCGACGCAGCAGCCGATTCCGGCGAGGCCCAGCACATATTGCAGGGTCCGCGGCGACAGGCCGACGCTGCGCGCGTTGATCTGCGCGGCGGCTGCGGCGGTGCCATGCGCCTCGGCCGGGACCTGCCGGCGCAGCAGCAGCGACAGCGGGATAACCACGATCAGGGTGATGACCGCCAATGTCAGATAGACCTGCTGCCACCCGTCGCGGGCAAGGATACCGGACAGGAGCGTGGGCCAGATCGCGCCGGACAGGTAGTTTCCGCTGGCCACCAGCGCCACGGCGATCCCGCGTCGGCGCAGGAACCAGTGTGATATGTCGGCGATCAGCGGGCCGAACCCGACGGCGGTGCCCAGGCCCAGCAGCAGATGCGCCACCGACAGCATCGTGATCGTCGGCGCCCATGTCGCCAGCAGATAGCTGAGCGCGCTGAGGCCTGCGGCACCGATCAGCGCCTTGGTCACGCCCAGCCGGTCCACCACCTGACCCAGCCACATGTTGCCAAGCGCAAATCCGATCATGGCCAGCGTATAGGGCATCGAGGCCTCGGCCCGGCTGGCGCCGAACTGGGTCTCGATCGCGGGCATCACCACGATCACCGCCCACATGCCCACATTGGCCACCGCCGCGATGGCCAGCGTGACCAGAAGGCGAAGCCAGGAATAGCGGCTGTCGTGGATCGGGTGGGTCATTTCGGCACGCTAGGGGGCGGGATGCGGTTTGACCAGTCACAACTTGCGTGATCCGGGGCCGTTCGGTCAGGCGCAGGTTTCCTCGGCGCCGATCCGTTGTAGGTGCAGCCCGGCGCGCGGCGCGGTCTGGGTGGCGTGCCAGCTGACCAGGGGCAGGGCGCGGGCGCGGCGGCGGGTCAGGGTCCAGCGGCGGGTCTGGCCCGTGTGCGCCGGGGCCATGTGCCAGCGCGTCTCGATCCCCTGCGCGCCGCCGTCGCCCGGGGTCAGCAGCAGCCCCAGCGGGGCCTGACCCATCGTGCCCCCCTGTTCGGCGGCCAGATGCATCCGGCGCACCGGCGTCAGGCCCGGTGCCCCCGGCAGATCGCCGACCACCAGCGGCACCGCCCCGCTGCGCAGCGCCTCTTCGATGCACCACAGCAGGTCCTCGGCCCGGGTGGGGCGGACGAACAGGAACCGGGCGGGATCGGCAAAAGGCATCATGCCGTCGGGGTTCAGCTGATCGGCCTCCCACGCGGGCGAGATCCACAGAACCGGCCCCTGCGCCTGACCGGCCAGCCACATGGCAAAGCTGCGCCGCGCGGGGCCGCAGGCCTCGTGCACGCGGGCCAGTTGCAGTGAAATCTCATCATGCAGGGTCAGCCCCGGCGCCGCGCGCGCCAGTTTGCGGCCAAGAAGATGCGTAGACATGGCCGAAAGTTAGCATGTTCCTATTTTGTCCTCAATCCCGAAAGCCGCCATTCAGCGCGACAGGATCATCCGGCCGTCAGAAAACTGGATGTTGGAAAAACGGTGCAGGTAATCCATGCCCAGCAGGGACTGGTCCAGATCTCCTCCGTTGATCCATGCCGCAACATTTCGGTCCGTGATGGGCCCCAACGCCAGGCTGTCGAGGCGCACAGGCGCAGTCTGGACCACCCCATTTGCGGTCGAGGCACGCCCGTGAAAGGTCAGCTGACCGGTATCGAATCCGACGCGCTCCGCGTCCTGCGGGCTCAGCACGATCTGGCTGGCCCCGGTATCCACCAGGAATGTCACCGGTTTGCCATTCACCAGCATCGGCAAGTAGTAGTGCCCGTCGAACGAGCGGGGTACTTCGATCACATCTCCGGTCACGGACATCTGCGGAGATACGCCAACGGTCGAGCGGATGTCGCCCCAAAGGCCGACAACGGCAATGATCCCGATGAAGATGAAGACCCAGGCCATGGCCATCTGCAGGGTCTTCCCCAACGACTGCCGATTGTGAGTGAAGAACCACATCAGCAGTGCGGCTCCCAGCAGAACCAGATAGGCCAACCGTCCAAAATCGTTACCATCCATGCGGGCACCCGAAACCTTCTTTCATAAGGTCAATATGGGGTTTCAGGACGCGAACCCAAAGGCCTTGAGCCCGTCAAGAATGAACTGAACCGACAGCGCGGCCAGCAACATGCCCAGAAGGCGGGTCAGCACGGTCAGGCCGGTCTTGCCCAGAATGCGCGCGATCAGGCCGCTGGACAAGAAGAACAGCAATACAACCGCCATCACGGCAAGCATCACGCCGACAGCGGCAGCGATGCCCTGAATGCCGGGGTGCTCACCGGCCAGCAGGATGATCGTTGCGATCGATCCGGGCCCGGCCACCAGCGGAATGGCCAGTGGAAAGACCGAGGGGTCAGGGTGCTCTTCTTCTTCCGCTCGGTCCTCGCGCCGCTTGTTGCGCCGCTCGAACAGCATGTCGAGCGCGGTCAGAAACAGCAATGCGCCGCCAGCGACCTTGAAAGCCTCCATCGAGATGCCGACAAAGCCGAGAACCGCCTCTCCGAAAGCGGCGAAGGCGATAAGGATGCCCGAAGCGGTCAGGCACGTGCGGTAGGCGACGCGGCGACGGGTGGCCGGGTCCATTCCTTGTGTCAGCGCGACGAAGATCGGTGCGGTGCCAAAGGGATCGATCACAACGAACAGGGTTGTGAACGCGGTTATGAAGAATGCCATTTCGATCATGCGGCGGCCTCTGCGCTTTCCAGCCGCTCGGCGGCGGCGACCCACAGCGCCTCGGCGCGGGACATGGCCTCGACCACCTCGGCGAATTTTCGGTTCCAGGTTTCCAGATCAGCGATCCGGTCATCTTCGTACAAGGCCGGGTCGGACAATTTGGCCGAGAGCTTTTCGTGCATGTCCGTCAATTTCTCCAGCCGTTCCTCGCATTTCCGCAGGTCGGCCCGTAGCGCGAGAATGGTATCGCGAGAGGCGCGTTTGGGTTTGGCGGCCGGTTTTTCCCGGGCCGGTGGTTTGTCGCGCGCCAGCAGCATCTGGCGATAGGCTTCCAGGTCGCCGTCAAAGGGTTTGACCGTGCCGTCCGAGACCAACCACAGCCGATCGGCCACCAGCCCCAGCAGGTGCATGTCGTGGCTGACCAGAACCACAGCACCGGAATAGGCAGTCAGCGCCTCGACCAGGGCCTCGCGGCTTTCGATGTCCAGATGATTGGTCGGCTCGTCGAGGATCAGCATGTGCGGCGCGTCGATCGTCGCGATCAGCAGCGACAGGCGCGCTTTCTGGCCGCCTGAAAGCCGGCCCACCTCGGTTTCGGCCTGATCCGCGCCCAACCCGAAACCGGCCAGACGCGCGCGCAGCTGGGCCGGGGTCTCGGTCGGGCGCAGGCGCCGCAGGTGATCCAGCGGTGTTTCGTCCACATGCAGCTCGTCCACCTGATGCTGGGCGAAATACCCGATGCGCAGCTTGCTGCTGCGGGTCATCTTGCCCGCCATCAGCGGCAGCCGGTCCGACAGCAGCTTGGACAGGGTCGATTTGCCCTGACCATTCTTCCCCAACAGCGCGATCCGGTCGTCCTGATCAATGCGCAGGTTCAGCCGGCGCAGCACCTCGGTGTCGCCATAGCCGGTGACGCCGCCCTCAATCTGAATGATCGGCGGCGACAGTTCCTCGGGCTCGGGGAACGAGAAGGCGCGCAAGGCGGCCTCCTGCGGGGTCGAGATCAACTGGATCCGTTCGATCATCTTCAGCCGCGATTGTGCCTGAACGGCCTTGGACGCCTTGTAGCGGAACCGGTCAACGAAGCTTTGCAGATGGGCGATGCGGGCCTTGGCCTTGGCGTTTTCGGCCTCGGCCTGAGCCAGACGTTCGGCGCGGCGTTCGGCGAACTTGTCGTAGGGCACCGCGTAATAGGTCAGCTGGCGGTCTTCCAGATGCAGGATCGAGCCGACCGCCCGGTTCAGCAGGCCCCGGTCGTGGCTGATGACGATGACCGTATGCGGATATTTCGCCAGATAGCTTTCCAGCCACAGCGCGCCTTCAAGGTCCAGATAGTTGGTCGGTTCGTCCAGAAGCAGCAGGTCGGGCTGCGAGAAAAGAACCGCCGCCAGAGCGACCCGCATCCGCCAGCCGCCCGAGAAATCGGAACAGGGCCGCTGCTGATCTGCATCGTCAAAGCCCAACCCCTTGAGGATCGTGGCCGCGCGGGCCTCGGCCGACCAGGCATCGATATCGGCCAGCCGGGTCTGAATCTCGGCAATCCGGTCGGGGTCGGCGGCCTCCTGCGCTTCGGCCATCAGGGCGCTGCGCTCGGTGTCGGCGGCCAGGACCGTGTCGATCAGCGACACGTTGGACGAGGGCACCTCTTGTGACACACCGCCGATCCGCGCGCGGCGGGGCAGGGTGATGCTGCCCGATTCCAACGCCAACTCGCCCCGGATCAGGCGGAACAGAGTGGTCTTGCCGGTACCGTTGCGGCCGACCAGACCCACCTTGTGGCCTTCGGGAATGGTGGCGCTGGCGCCCTCGAACAGAGGGCGGCCTTCGACCGAATAGGTGATGTTCTCGATCCGTAGCATGGGCCGCTCTTAGCAGAGCGATACTGGCACCGCCAGACGCAAGCCATGTGCAAACCACATGTGCTGTGCTAGCGCTTTTGCAGATGAACGAAATTCGGATGTTGAGATGCGGGCGGCACAAACTCCACCCTCTTTGGTGACCCTTGTTCTGGCGACGGGGCTGTCCGTGCTGTCGCTGAACATGTTCCTGCCGTCGCTTGCGAACATGGCGGTCGATTTTCGGGCGGATTATGCGCTGGTGAACCTGTCGATCGCGGCCTATCTGGCCGTATCCGCCGTGCTGCAACTGATCCTGGGCCCGATGTCCGACCGGTTCGGGCGCAGGCCGGTTCTTTTGACCTGCATGGCGGTCTTTGTAACGGCGTCACTTGGCTGTGTTCTGGCGGAGTCGATCTGGACCTTTCTGGGGTTCCGTCTGATGCAGGCCGCCGTGGTCGGGGGCTCGGTGCTGTCTGCCGCGTCGATCCGCGACCAGTTTCCGCCCAACGAGGCCGCAAGCAAGCTGGGATATGTCGCCATGGCAATGGCTTTGGCGCCGATGCTGGGCCCGATGCTGGGTGGCACTTTGGACATGCTGTTCGGGTGGCGGGCCGGGTTCGTCTTTTACACGGTTGCAGGGGCGGCGCTGCTGACGCTGCTCTGGGCGGATATGGGCGAGACCAACCACAACCGGTCCGCCACTTTTGCCGCGCAGATGCGCGAATACCCGCACCTGTTCCGTGCCCGGCGGTTCTGGGGCTACGCGTTGTGCGCGGCATTCTCGATCGGGGGGTTCTACAGTTTCATCACCGGAGCGCCCCTGGTGGCCGCCGCCTGGTTCGATCTGAGCCCCGCCACACTGGGCCTGGGGATCGGCATCATCACCGGCGGTTTCATGGTCGGCAATTTCGTAACGGGTCGGATCGCCGCGCGTACTCGGCTGACGACGATGATTCTGGCCGGGCGCATCATCGCCTCGGTCGGGCCGTTCTGCGGGCTGTTGCTGTTTTTAGGGGGGATGGGGTCGGTCTGGGTGTTTTTTGGATCAGCGATCTTTGTTGGTTTTGGAAACGGTTTGACGAACGCCAACGCGTCTGCGGGCGTCATGTCGGTTCGACCGCAACTGGCCGGCAGCGCAGCGGGCCTGTCGGGCGCTCTGATCGTCGCGCTCGGTGCGGTCATCACTTCGATCACCGGAGCTGCGGTCAGCCCCGAAAACGGCCCGTATCTGGTGCTGTCGATGATGGCAGGCAGCAGCTTTCTGGGCCTTTTGGCCGTTCTGTATGTCCGTTGGGTGGATGCACGGGACCCGCTTCCCGACGCAATCTGACGCCCAAAGGCGCGATCGCGCCATCATTCCACTTTTCACGGGCGAAATACCGTGTTAGGCGGCGCGCGATGAATTTCGCGCGGCCCAGCCCGCGCCGTCAGACCAAGGAGAGGCCCGATATGGCACTGGAACGCACTTTTTCGATCATCAAGCCCGATGCAACCCGCCGCAACCTGACCGGCAAGATCAACGCCAAGTTCGAGGAAGCCGGCCTGCGCATCGTCGCGCAGAAGCGCATCCACATGACCAAGGAACAAGCCGGCAAGTTCTACGAAGTTCATGCCGAGCGTCCGTTCTATGACGAACTGTGCGAGTTCATGTCGTCCGCACCGGTTGTCGTTCAGGTTCTGGAAGGCGAAAATGCCATTGCCAAGAACCGCGAAGTCATGGGTGCAACCAACCCCGCCGATGCGGCACCGGGCACCATCCGCGCCGAGTTCGCCGAGTCCGTCGGTGAGAACTCCGTTCACGGCTCGGACGCGCCGGAAACCGCAGCGGTTGAGATCGCATATTTCTTCTCGGGCATCGAACTGGTCGGCTAAGCCGTACCACGATACCTGTCGAGATTGCCGCGTCCGATTTCGGGCGCGGTTTTTTGTTGGTCAGACGGATTTCAGATCGTCAGGGCCGACACGTACACCGATGGCATCCAGATCCGCGACGATCCGGGACGCCGGAGCCCGGTTCGTTGACGATTTCAAAGCATCGAACCTTGCGCGCAGGGCTTTCTTTTCTTCGCCCTTGCAATCGTTCCAGGGGCGGCCTTGCAAGCCCATGACCAACACGTAATAGCCGATGAAATGGGGCCGGGTTCCGGCCTGTATCAGCCGGGCATAAGCCGCATCGGCACCAAGCTCGCGCAACTCTTCGGCCGAGTGGATGCCCGCACGAGCACAGGCCTGTTCGAAAGCAGGTCCAAGGTTGCGGATGGAAGACACAGGCTCGGGCATGTTTCTTTCTTAGCTTTGCCGGGGCGTGCTGTCACTGCCCGCCGGAACGTTGTGCGACGAATTCCGTTGCGCTAGGCATTGAGCGACGGGTCCATGCAGGAGGGGGAAGGAATTGACAAGCGACATCAGCAATCTGGACCTGATGAACCCGCCTGAGGGCTTCATCGACAATCCCTTCCCGTTTTATGATGCGCTGCTGTCTTCGGCGCCGGTTCTGGCGCAACCCGATGGCTCGGTTCTATTGTCGCGGCATGCTGATCTGGACCGGATCTATCGGGACACGACCCTGTACTCGTCCGACAAAAAGGCCGTGTTCGGACCAAAGTTCGGTCCGGGATCACCATTGTTCGAGCATCACACCACCTCGCTTGTGTTCTCGGATCCGCCATTGCACACGCGAGTTCGCAAAATCATGACTTCGGCCCTGACCCCGCGCGCCATCGCCCGGATGGAGCCCGGTTTGATCCAGACCGTCGATCTCTTGCTAGATCGCCTGGAAGACAAGCGGCAAGTGGATCTGATCGAAGACTATGCCGCCACCATCCCGATCCAGATCATCGGAAACCTTCTGGACGTACCGGTGGACGAGCGCGAACCGCTGCGCGACTGGTCACTCGCCATTCTTGGGGCGCTCGAACCGGCACTGAGCGCCAAGCAACTCGAGGACGGCCATGCGGCCGTTCGGGACTTCAAGGAGTATCTGGCAGATCTGGTGACCCGGCGCAGGGCCGCGCCCGGCGACCCCGAAACCGACGTCCTGACGCGGTTGATCCGCGGTGAAGGGGCCGACGAAAAGTTGAGTGAACTCGAACTGCTTCAGAATTGCATCTTTATTCTGAATGCGGGTCATGAAACCACGACGAACCTGATCGGAAACGGGTTGGCCCTGCTGCATGACCACCCGGAGCAGCGTCAGCGGCTTATGGATGATCCAAGCCTGATCAATTCGGCGGTCGAAGAGGTTTTGCGGTTCCGTTCACCCAACCAGTTCGGCAACCGGGAAACGACGGCTGACGTCGTGATTGACGGGCGTTCGATTGCCAAGGGCACCAACCTTCATCTGTGTATCGGCGCTGCAAACAGGGATCCGGCCGTGTTCCCAGACCCGGGCCGGTTCGACATTTCGCGCAAACCGAACCGTCACCTTGCCTTTGCCGGCGGGCCGCATGTCTGCGCAGGCCTTACACTTGCGCGCCTTGAAGGACGGGTTGCCCTGTCGCGGTTCGTGACACGGTTCCCAGATTTCCAACTGTTCGATGAACGTGTCAGAGGTGGGCGTATGCGGTTCCGCGGATATGCTTCCTTGCCCGCGTCCCTTTGATCGACAAAAGGGGTGGGGCGTTAACCTAGGGTTTTTGCGCCAGCTTCAGAACTGCCTTCAGCCCGGGATCCGCATTCTGGGCACTGAAGCCCCCGCCATGCATGCGGGTGATGGCCGCCACCAGAGCCAGTCCGAGGCCTGAGTTTCGGTCCGACCGCGCGGGATCGAGCGTTACGAAGGGCAGTTGAAGCTGCGACAGCATCTCGGCAGGCACACCCGGGCCGCGGTCGCGGACACTCAGCAGGGCAAACGGGCCGTCTTCGCGCAGTTCGATGGAAATTGCAGTTCCTTCAGGGGCATAGCGCATGGCGTTTTCCAGAAGGTTCGACAGGGCCTGCGACAGCAAAGGGCGGTGCCCCATGATCGGAGCCGCCCGACCCGTGACCTCGAGGCGCACATCCTTGTCGGCCGCGACCGGTTCGTACAACTCCACGGCATCGTTGACCAAGCGCTCAAGATCCACAGGTTCAAACTGCTCCCGCCCCAGCCCGGCCTCGGCGCGTGAGATCTCTGTCAGCTGCCCGAGAACTCGCAACACGTGATCGATTTCGGCCGTTGCCCGGGCGATGTCGACCTCACGATCCAAGTCGCTTTTGCCCGGCTCGGCCAAGGCGACCACCCGCTGCTTCAACCGGGATAGAGGTGACCGCAGATCATGCGCGATCGAATTCGACGTGGTGCGCAAGTTGCTGACCAACTCTTCGATCCGATCCAGCATGTTGTTCAATGTGCCTGCCATCTGGTCGAACTCGTCGCCGGTACCACGCTGTGGCATTCGTTGGGATAGGTCGCCGGACACGATGGTTTCTGCGGTGTCGGCGATATCCTTCAGCCGCGAAAACACCAGACGGGTCAAAAGCCAACCGGTCAGAATGCTCAGCGCAAGGGCCGCGCCTAGGGCCAGCGCCACCGAATGAAACAGCACCCGGTCGAACTGTTGACGGGCGAGGGCGTCGCGGCCAACCAACAGCCTTTCGCCGCCGGGCAGCAGGATCGATGCGGCGGAGATCGGGACCAGCTGATCCGTCTCGGTTCTGCGCAGTTCCAGATCCACCCACCCACTGCCAGCGGCGATGCCTTCGGGCCATCGCTTGAGGTTGCCGGCCAAGGTTTTTCCCGAGCGGTCAGCCAACAGATAAAGTGCATCACGCTCGGACGCGGTCGGAAGCCGGCGTTCGATGGCCACCATCAGGCCGACCAGCCCGAGGCGTTCGTACTCATCCGCCAGCCCGGTCAGTTCGGCGGACACGACAGATCGGGTTTCGCCTTCGATCGTGCGGTTGGCGGTGATATAGACCAGCAACAATACGGCCGCGGTCAGCAATGTGCTGAGCACCATGCTCGCCAGCACCAGCCGCGTCCTGGAGTCCTTGAACGACAAGGGCGACTTAACCATCAGAAACCATGTAACCGGCCCCGCGCACGGTTTCGATCAGCGGTGGTTCACCACCTTCGTCCAATTGCCGACGCAGTTTGGAGATATGAACGTCGACGACGTTTGTGTTCGGGTCGAAATGATAGTCCCAGACACCTTCGAGAAGCATCGTCCTCGACACCACCCGGTTTTTCCGGCGAAGGAAGAATTCCAGAATCTGGAACTCTCTGGGCGTCAGGGTGATCTCGCGACCGTTGCGCGTGACCTTTCGGGTCAGCAGATCCATTTCAAGGTCGCGGCATTTGAGGGTTGGGGTTTCCTCGGATTCCTGAGGTCGGCGCAACAGGGCTTCGATCCGGGCATGAAGTTCCTGAAATGAGAAGGGCTTGACCAGATAGTCGTCGGCACCCGCATGCAGTCCTTTCACCCGCTCGTCCACGGCGCTCATGGCTGTCAGCATCAGAACCGGTGTCTTGACCCCAGCGGCGCGCATTGACTTGATCAGGGCCAGACCGTCCAGCCCGGGCAGCATCCTGTCCAGAACGACCGCGTCAAATCCGCCGTCGGTCGCGTGGTACAAACCTTCGCGGCCGTCTTCGGCGCATTCGACGACATAACCTTCTTCGCCAAATCCCTTGGCGATGAAGTCCCGCGTGTCTTCATCATCCTCAACGATCAACAGACGTCTGCTCATGGTCGGATTTCCTTTCACTCAGGATATAATCACGTATGGACAGGTAAAAAAACTGCCGGGTGCGAAATCCGCACCCGGCAATCCCGACAGCACGTGGACAAATCGTGTCCGTCAGGAGATGCGCGCACCGGATATCCCCATCATGCGGTGCGCGCGGGACGCAGGTCAGGCGATCTCGACGGCGACGAAGATCTGATTGCCACCGCGGTTGATCAGCATCAGCGCCGGATCGGTCTTCTGGTCTTCGAGCGCGGATTTGAGCGCCTCGGGTGTTTCCACATCCTGGTTGCCCAGCTTCACGATCACGTCGCCCTGCCGCAGACCGGCCTTAGCCGCCGGGCTGTCCGGCTTGAGCGAAGTGACGACCACGCCGTGCACGTTCTCGGGAACTCCGATCTGCGCACGAGTCGCTTCGGACAGCGGTGCTACGGTGACACCCAGCGTCTTGCCCGCCACCGCGTCATCGGTCGGTTCCGCGTTTGCCGCCATCTGTGCCGAATGCTGCCCGATCGTGACGTTCAGGGTCTCTTCCTTGCCATTGCGCAGGACGGTGACCTTGCTGTCGGTTCCGACGGCCGTGGTGCCAACAAGCACCGGCAGTTCACTGCTTGAGTCGACCTGTTCGCCGTTGAAGGCGATGATCACGTCGCCCTGTTGCAGCACGCCTTGAGCGGGGCTGTCCGGCAGAACCTCGGAAACCAGTGCGCCGACAGTGCCATCGACACCCATTGCTGCGGCCAGCTCGGGGCTGATGTTCTGGATCGACACACCCAGCCAACCGCGGCTGACCTGGCCATCGTCACGCAGGTCCGCAGCGATGTGCTCGACGATGTTCGAAGTCACGGCAAAACCCAGTCCGACCGAACCGCCACTGGGCGAATAGATGGCCGAGTTCACTCCAACGACTTCGCCGTCCATGTTGAACAGGGGGCCGCCCGAGTTGCCTTTGTTGATGGCTGCATCGGTCTGAATGAATTCAGCATAGGGGCCTTCCGAGATATTGCGTCCCTTGGCGGACACGATGCCGGTCGTGACGGTCGAACTCAAGCCGAACGGGTTGCCGATGGCGACCACGTCTTCGCCCACGCGGATGTCGTCGCTATCCCCCAGCGGGACCGGCTGCAGCGCCTCATCCGCGTCGATCTTGAGCAGCGCGATATCGGTCAGGGGATCGGTCCCCACGACTTCAGCCTCGTACGAGCGATCATCGTTCAGGCGCACGGTAATCTTGCTGGCTTTGTCGACGACGTGGTGGTTTGTGATGATATAGCCATCTTCATCCAGTACGAACCCGGACCCGAGGCCCTGACTGGGACCACGGCGCGGGGAGTCAAAGCCTTCGGGAATCCCGAAACGTTTGAAGAACTCATCAAAAGGCTGGCCTTCGAAATCAAACTCCTGGCCGCTCGCCGGCGACGGGGCCGCGTCGATCGAGGCAATGACGGTTACTACCGACGGTGAAACGGTTTCGACCAGATCCGCCAGGGCTTCGTCGGCCTGCGACGGAATGGCGGTCGCGGCCAGCAATGCCGCGCTCAGCGCAGTGGCGCCAAACAGCCCTGAGGTGCGAGGAAGAATAAGGGGGGATTTGCGGATGCTCATGTTGACTAGGTCTCCTTGGTTCGGCGCTTGTTGATGTGCGCTTTGCAGGGAACATGAGCCGTCAGTCTTTGCGTTTTCTGACTGATCAATTAATAAATCTTAATTTTGCCACATTGCAGGCGTCTGGTAGCGCTCGCAATCCCGGGAATCGGCCGGGGGAGTTGTCGGTCGAATCGGTGGATTGTTGCCGAAATGAGGGTCAAATTCGCAAAAGCATTGAATTGAATCAAATTTGTTAACAGTCCAGCGGCGGTTTTTTACTGAATTTTTAGGGACACTCACAGGTTGCGCCACCGCCCTTTCAGAAGGTGGTATTTGTCTAATAGGTCTTTGCAAAAATGTCATTTTGATCGTTTAGCGTTAAAAAATTCTTGTCGTCGGTCAGCAATGGTAAAGCGCACGAACAACCTTGGGTAGATTTCCATGACGCGCGTTGTTGCGGAAATACCATCACGAATCCGGCAAAATTAACCGATTCAACCAATTTTACGTTGTTTGCACTGAACTTATCGGTGACGATGAACGTGCCCAAGTGAAAGGGGGGCCTGACAGCATCAAGGGGGTGCTTGAAGGCAGATCTCAGTCACCGGAAGCGCTGAGCGGCATGTTAACGAGGGGGTCTTGTTTCGGTTCGGCAGCACATTGGTCTGATGTTTTGACGACATCCGGGCCGCGTTTTCGGGATTGGTGAAAGTGGTAGTCCTGTTTTGGGCAACCGGCCCGGTCGTTCTCGACCGGGCCGCGTTACTTTTGGGATCTTTGCTTTTTACGCCATTCGGCCCACGCTTGGGGCGTATCCAGATCCAGAATAGCGTTCTGACCCGGCAAAGGCTGTCGGTGCACCTGGTCCAGATGCGCGCGTACGATGGCCTGTGCGCCGCCATCTCCGCTCAAATGCGCCAGATCAGCAAAGAGACTGCGGTCGAAGATCACAGGATGGCCTGGTACGCCGTCCGAGGACGCTCCGCGCCAGATCAGCTTGTCAGGATTTTCGGTGACCGACCGGAGGACCGCGCGCAGATCGTCTGATGTCAGCTCTGGCAGATCGGCCAGCAGGATCATCGCTGCCCGGGCTGATACCGGCAGCTGCGCGACCGCCCTGCGCAAACTGGCATTCATGCCTTCATCCGCATCGGGAACAGAAACGATCTCCAAGTTCATCCCACTCAGGGCGGTGTATCGCGGGTGAGGTGCCGGCGGCAGGGCGACGATGACCGGCCCGACAGCTCGCGCGGTTTCAGCCGAGCGTCGGATCAGTGGTTGACCGTCGACAATTTGCATCAGTTTGTCCACTCCGCCCATACGGCGAGAGCTACCGGCGGCCAGCAAGATGATGGGGATATCCTCCATGCCGGCCACCTTGCCGCCAACCGGAACGGCTGTCACCCCCGCATACGCGCACCGTCGGGGTCAAATAGTGGACTGGTCAGTACGCGCGCCTTGCGCATCTGGCCCAGGATTTCAATTTCGACCGCCAAGCCGTCGGCCGCCAGTCCCGTTGGCAGGAAGCCCATGGCAACTGATTTCTGTGCGAAATGCGAGTACCCGCCGGATGTACAAAACCCAACCACTGCGCCGTCATACCAGATGGGTTCGTAGGCGTTCACATCTGCGTCCTCGGCTTCGACCTCAAAGGCCACAAGCTTGCGGGCTGTTCCTTCAGCCCGCTCGGCCTCGGCGGCAGCGCGCCCGATGAAATCGACGTTCTTGGAGAACGAGATGAAGCGGTCCAGCCCGGTTTCAGCGGCTGTGTAGTCGGGCGAGAACTCGCGCATCCACGAGCCGAAGAACTTGTCGAGCCGCAGGCTCATCATCGCGCGCATGCCGAAGGGCGTGATGCCGTGCGGTTGACCGGCCTGCCACAGCGTCCACCACAGCTGGCGCTGCGCCATCGGATCGCAGTAGATCTCGAACCCCAGATCGCCGGTATAGCTGACCCGCTGCACGATGCAGTCGGTCATGCCCACGACCATGCGGCGTACGTCCATGAAGCGCATGTCGCTGATATCGGTGCGGGTGCAGGCGGCCAGAACCTCGCGGGCCTTGGGGCCTGCAATCTGGAAACCGTTGCGTTTGTCGCTGATATTCTCGACGGTTACGCCGTCTTGTTGATGCTGCAGGAACCAGCGCATGTGGAAGTTTTGTGCGCCGTAGGAGGCGGTGAGTTGGAATTCCTCCTCGCCCAGGCAGGACACGGTATAGTCACCGATCAGCTTGCCTTTGGGCGACAGCATCGGGGTCAGCGACAGGCGGCCCGGCTTGGGGATGCGACCGGCCATGATCCGATCCAGCCAGTCGCGGGCGCGTGGACCTGTTACAAGGTATTTGCCGAAATTGTGCACTTCGTTGATGCCGGCGCCTTCGCGCACAGCGCGAACCTCGCGGCCCGTTGCCTCGAAGGCGTCCGAGCGGCGGAAGGAAGGGGTTTCATAGCCCGGCTCGCCCTCTTGCGCGAAATAGTTCGGCACTTCCAGCCCGTATTGCTGGCCCCAGACCGCACCCAGATCGCTGAAGATGTCATACATCGGCGTGGTGCGGTTGGGCCGCGCGGCCGGCAGTTCCTCGTTGGGGTAGGCGACGGAGAAACGCTTCTGATAGTTCTCGATCACCTTGGGGCGGGTGTAGCCGGGGGTGATCCAGTCGCCGAAGCGGGCCACGTCCATGGCAAAGACGTCGCGCTCGGGTTCGCCCTCGATCATCCATTGCGCCAGCGTCAGGCCGACGCCGCCGCCCTGGCTGAACCCGGCCATCACGCCGCAGGCCGACCAGTAGTTGCGCACGCCGGGCACAGGCCCGACCAGCGGGTTGCCGTCGGGGGCAAAGGTGAAGGGGCCGTGGATCACCGATTTCACCCCGGCTTCGGCCAGAACCGGGAAGCGGCGATAGGCGAATTCGATCGAGTCGGTGATCTTGTCGAAATCGTCGGGCAGCAGCTCGTGCCCGAACTCCCACGGCGTGCCGTCCACGGCCCAGGGTTTGCAGGGTTGTTCGTAGAAGCCGATGCAGAGACCGCGGCCTTCCTGCCTCAGATAACTTTCGCCGGCCGGGTCCATGACGTGCGGATGCTCGCTGCCCGCGTCGATGATCGCCTCGATTTCGGGGATGGTGTCGGTGACGAGGTACTGGTGCTCCATCGGGTGCAGCGGGAAGTAGATGCCCGCCATCGCGCCAACTTCGCGTGCCCAGAGGCCGCCAGCGTTGACGATATGCTCGGCGTGGATGGTGCCCTTGTCCGTCACAACGTCCCAAGTGCCGTCGGGGCGCTGGTTGGTTTCGCGCACCATGCAGTGGGTCTCGATCGTGGCGCCGCCCATCCGCGCGGCCTTGGCATAGGCGTGGGTCGTGCCCGAAGGGTCGAGGTGCCCGTCCAGAGGATCATAGAGCGCGCCGATGATCCCGTCGGTGTTGGTGATAGGGGCGATCTGCTTGATCTCGTCGGGGCCGACGATCTCGGTCTCCAACCCCATGAAGCGATGCTTGGCGCGTTCGGCCAGCAGCATGTCGAACCGGTCCTGGTTGTCGGCCAGCGTGATGCCGCCCACATGGTGCAGCCCGCAGGACATGCCGGTGATCTCTTCCAGTTCCTTGTACAGCCGGATGGTATAGCCCTGAAGGGCGGCCATGTTGGTGTCGCCGTTCAGCGTGTGGAACCCGCCCGCCGCGTGCCAGGTCGATCCGCTGGTCAGTTCCGACCGCTCCAGCAGCATCACATCCGACCAGCCCAGCTTGGTCAGGTGATACAGCACCGAACACCCGACAACTCCACCGCCGATCACGGCAACCTGACACGTCGATTTCATCCGCACCTCCTTGCGTCTGGCCCGAAGGTGCAGGGGTGCCGCGCCGGTATCTGTCACGAAAACGACCGAGTTTGTCGTTTCCGCCAGCCGTCCGTCAGAGCGGCCGCACCTTCAACCAGGTGATCCGGTTGCCCTCGCGTTCGACGACCTCGAACCGGAATCCGTGGAACGAGAACACCTGACCGACGGTCGGGATCATCTGCGCTTCGTGGATGACCAGCCCGGCAATGGTGTTGGCCTCGTCATCGGGCAGGGACCAGTCCATCGCACGGTTCAGGTCGCGGATCGTCATCGAGCCTTCGACCAGATACTGACCGTCTTCGGTTCGCGTAACCGTCACATCTTCGTCCACGTCGAATTCGTCGGCAATCTCGCCGACGATTTCTTCGAGGATGTCCTCGAGTGTGATCAACCCGCGCAACGAGCCGTATTCGTCTACCACCAGCGCAAAATGGCTGTGCATGCGCAGGAATTCCCGCATTTGGTCGTCCAACGTGGTGGTCTCCGGTACGAAATAGGGGTCATTTGCTACCTTGAGGATGTCAAATGCCTTCAGTCTTTCCGCCCCACCATCGCTACCACCTGCCTTTGCGTACATGGCACGGAACAGATCCTTGGCGTGCACGACGCCCACGATGTTTTCGGGCTGGCCACGGAACACCGGCAGGCGCGTGTGACGGCTTTCGAGGCATTGTTTGAGGATTGATTCAGGGTCTGCGTCCGCGTCGATCATCTCGATATTCGAGCGATGCAGCATGATTTCCTCGACCGTACGGTCGCCGAGATCAAGCGCACCCAGAATGCGGTCGCGGTCCTCTTTTTCCACGACGCCTTCGGAATGGCCCAGTTGCAGGGCACCGGCGATCTCCTCGCGCACGGCAAGGATGTTGCTGTCGGGGTCGATCTGAACCCCGAACAGGCGGAGGACCCCGCGCACCAGCAGGCGTACGGCGGCCACCACCGGCGAAAACACCGTAACGACGACACCGATCACCGGGGCGACCGCCGCGGCGGCCTTTTCGGCATTGGTGATCGCATAGGTCTTGGGAAGCACCTCAGCAAAGACCAGAACAAGCAGGGTCATGACCAAGGTGGCCAGTGCCACGCCGCTTTCTCCGAAAAGTCGGGTGAACAACGCCGTGGCCAGCGAGGCTGCAAGGATGTTGACGAGGTTGTTGCCCAGCAGAACCGAGCCGATCAGACGTTCGTTGTCATCAGTGATCTCCAGCGCCTTTTGCGCGCCGCGCGATCCCTTGTCGGCTTGCGCCCGCAGTTTGCCCCGCGAAGACGCCGTCAGCGCTGTTTCAGACCCCGAGAAGAAGCCGGAGAGAACCAGCAGAAGCAGAATTGAGGCCGTAGTCAGCCAGAAGGCGCCATCGAGAAGAGAAGGGTCAGAGTCCATCGGTCCGTTTCAGGTATTGTTGATGCAATGGTTATGGGGGCGCAGATGCGCGCGATCAAGGGTTTGGCCCTAGTCTCGACCGTCATCCTTGGCAAGCGGGTGATGCTGCAACACCAGCTCCGACAAGCGCTCGTCAAGGACATGCGTATATATTTCGGTCGTCGCGACGTCGGCGTGACCAAGCAGGGTCTGGATCGAACGCAAATCGGCCCCATTGGCCAAAAGATGCGTCGCGAAGGCATGGCGCAGCGTGTGTGGCGTGACTTTGTCGGGAGAAACGCCGCCTTGCACGGCCAGTTCCTTTATCAGTGCAAAGAACCGATGCCGGGTCAGGTGCCCTGATTTTCCGCGCGAAGGAAACAGGAACCGGGACCGCTGGCCTCCGTTGGCGACGGCTGCATCTTCGGCTTCGTCCCGGATGGTCAGCCATGCCGCCAAAGCATCGCGCGCAGGAGGTGACAAGGGCACCATGCGCTCCTTTCCACCTTTGCCGAGAACCAGCAGCATGCGTGGGTCGCCCCGGGCGGATGATACCGGCAGGGAAACAAGTTCGGTCACACGCATCCCGGTCGCATACAGAATTTCCATCAGGCAGGTGTTGCGCAGCTTGTCTGCCGTACTGCGCCCTGTTTGCCTGGCCGCCTCAAGCAGGCGGTCGACTTCTGCCACGTCCAGCGTCTTGGGTAACCTTTTCTGGCGTCCCGGACCTTTGATCTGGATGGCCGGATTGGACGAGCGCCAGCCTTCTTCAAACGCGAAACGGTACAATTGCTTGATGGCAGAGAGGCGGCGGGCGCGGGTCGCGCGCGAAAGGCCTTGTGCGTCACAGTCAATCAGGTAGGCCTCGATCATATCCTGGTCGGCGGCCTCGAACCCGGCATTTCGCCGAATGAGCCATGCGCCAAAGTCCTTTAGATCCCGCCCATAGGCCAGCAAAGTGTTGGTTGCCGCCCCGAGTTCTGCGGCCTGCGCCTCGAGAAACGCGGAAATCCACAAGTCTTGTGTCGCCGGAGCGGACACTGTCAGGCCCCCTTCAGAACAAGCAACTGCAAGGCGGCGCGGCGCGCCGTGTCTTCCAGGCCGACATGTCGGAACACCGCGATGGCCGCAGTCAAGTCAACCAGATTGCCGCGCGCGCCATGCGCGAACATCTGCATGGCCTCAAGAATTGCCTCACCCAGACGGTTTGCTTCCAACATCGCGCGGATATCGGACGGGATCGGCGCCGACCATGCAAACCCTTCGGCAATGGCGTCAGCCATCGGTGAGGGCGAGTTCGAACGCTCGGGTTGGCCCGATGCCAAAGCAGCCAGAAAGGCATTGGCCTTGGGTCCGTCGGGGACAGATCGTGCGGCATCCTCGTACAACTCGGACAACAGCAGGATGCGCCAGCGCAGATTCTCGGTGGTCGGGTCGGACAGCTTGATCGGCATCAGGCGCTCGGCGAACAGTTCGGCAAAGGGCACTTCGAGCCCGACCGAACCCATTTCTGCCCAGACTTTCGGCAGGGTCTTGGATATTGCCTCGGGGCTTCCGGTCTCCAGCGCCGTTTCGAAACGCTGAACAGCCGAGACGCGATCCCAGACCGCGCCCGAAGCCGCAGGCGCGCGCTCGGTATAAAGGCCCAGCAGATGGTTCGGCGTAAGCGCGCCGATGCGGGTCAGACGCTCGGCCGCTTCGATCTGGGCCTTCCAACCGGCAACATCGCGCAGGTCGGCATTGGCAAAGGCTCGCGGCAACGAGGCGGTCGGAAGTCGCTCGCCGATCGCTTCGAACAGGCGAAACGTCAGCGGGTCAGGGTCTTCGGGCTGCGGCAAATAGGCGGCGCCTTCGAACATTTCTGGGCTTAGGAAGCGATCCAGCAGATCGAGTTGCTCGGGCGGCAGTAATTCGAGCGCATGCGCCGCTTCGAGTGTCAGTGCGGCCGAAGCCCAGTCACCTCTGCGGGCCTTGCAGAAGACCTGCGCGGAATAATCCCGCGACAAATGCGGTTGCGCGATCAGCGCAGTGCAGCTGCGGTCTTCGTCGCCGGTCAATAGAGTTGCGTCAAACCATCGTTTGAACCGCTCAGGCGTATCGGTGGGGCCGGCTAGCTGCACCAAGGATTGCGTCGGATCGGCGGCACCCAGCTGCATCAGACGATCCAGCCGCGCCAGCAGAAGTTGGTCTGGCTCATTGGAATTCGCCGGGGCGCGGGCCTCGGTCAGCAAAAGTGTGAACAACAGCCGCTGCATGGCAGGGTTCGATTTGACCGGCACGCGCGCGATGAGTTCGGCCAGCCGGGCCGGATCGCTGGGCAGCCACAGATCAACCGGCAGACCGGTCGCTGACCCATCCACCAATCCCAACGGCGGCGACAGCGCCTCGAGCGGAGACACCTGGATGTCGGGCTGCAGGCCCGTATCGGTAACCGGCGGCTCGAGCAATACGGTCCCCGGCAACAGGTCAGGGGCCGTCTCCAGCCAGTCGATCGCGGATAGCGGCTGTTCGGTTTGTGCGGCGGCTTGGCCGGTCAGTGCAAGCGCCAGCACGACGGCCCTAGTTGACATCCAGAATTACCGGTTCGCTGATTTCGCTTTGCGGGGCCGAGAAGTCGGCGCCGAAGAATGGGCCAAGATACGCATAGGCCACCAAGCCGATGAAAAGCAGGCAAATTAGGTACAACAGGAATTTGATCAGACGGCCCATGGCTCAACGCTGCCTCAATTTTCGATTTTGGCCAAGTTATAACTGGCATTTTTCCCAAGATCACGTCATTCACAGGGAAATGAGCGAAATTAAGCATAACGTGGCGCCGGCCGGACAACGGCAGGTCTTTGACCTGCACAAAACGGTGGTTTTGGTCGGCATGATGGGCGCTGGCAAGACGGCCGTGGGGCGCGCTCTGGCCGCGCGCCTTGGCGTTCCTTTCCTCGACAGTGACAGCGAGATCGAATCGGCTGCCAACATGACCATCCCCGAGATCTTCGAACGGGACGGCGAGCCGTTCTTTCGCGCCAAAGAAAGCCAGGTCATCGGCCGTCTGCTGGACGAGAAAAAGGGTATCTTGTCGACCGGTGGCGGCGCTTTTCTGAGCGAAGAAAACCGGACGATGATTTCGGACCGTGGGGTTTCCGTATGGCTGTGCGCCGACCTGGAAGTATTGTGGAACCGGGTGCGCCACAAAGACACGCGACCCTTGCTGCGCACGCCGGATCCGTATGCAACGCTGCGTGACCTGTACGAGGCCCGCGTGCCGTTGTACGCACAGGCTGATCTGGTGGTGAATTCGGACGGCGACACCGCCATCGAAGATATGGTTGACCGGGTTCTGGAAAAGCTGATGACGCGCCCGGATGTATTGGAAGTCAAATAGATGCATCAGACAGTTAATGTTGATCTGGCCGAGCGGTCCTATGACGTGGAAATCGGGCCGGACCTGTTGGCTCAGGCCGGTGCGCGGATCAAACCCATGCTGCACCGTCCGCGCGTCGCGGTTCTGACCGATGAAACCGTGGCCGGTTTGCATCTGGATGCTTTGCGCAGCGGCCTGGCGTCCGCCGGGGTGGAAATGACCGCATTGGCTCTGCCCGCAGGTGAGGCGACCAAAAGCTGGCCGCATTTCGAGCGCGCCGTCGAATGGCTGCTGGCCGAAAAGATCGAACGGCGCGATATCGTCGTAGCCTTCGGCGGTGGAGTGATCGGAGATCTGGGGGGCTTTGCCGCCGCAGTGCTGCGTCGCGGTGTGCACTTTGTGCAGATCCCAACCTCGCTTCTGGCGCAGGTCGACAGTTCCGTGGGGGGAAAAACCGGTATTAATGCTCCGCAAGGCAAAAACCTGATCGGTGCGTTTCATCAACCTTCGTTGGTTCTGGCTGACACCTCAGTGCTTGGCACGCTGACGGCGCGTGATTTTCTGGCGGGATACGGTGAAGTCGTAAAATATGGCCTTCTGGGGGATGCCAATTTCTTCGAATGGTTGGAGCGCAACGGCCCCGCGCTGTCGGCCGGGGACATGGCGACCCGGGTTCAGGCGGTCACCCGTTCGGTTCAGATGAAGGCCGACATCGTGGCCCGCGACGAGACTGAACAAGGCGACCGGGCGCTGTTGAACCTCGGGCATACGTTCTGCCACGCGCTTGAGGCGGCGACGGGCTATTCCGACCGGCTGCTGCATGGCGAGGGTGTTGCCATTGGCTGTGCCCTGGCGTTCGAGCTGTCGGCCCGCATGGGGCTGTGTTCCCAGGAAGACCCAAGCCGCGTCCGCGCTCACCTGAAGGCGATGGGCATGAAGACCGATCTGTCTGATATTCCGGGTGATCTGCCGAGCGCCGAAGATCTGGTCGAGCTTATGGCTCAGGACAAGAAGGTCGTTGACGGCCAGCTGCGTTTCATCCTGGCGCGTGGGATCGGGCAGGCCTTCGTCACGTCGGACGTGCCACGCGATGCAGTTCTGTCCGTTCTGCAGGATGCATTGGCAACGTGCTGATAAGCGGAGTCAGCGGCCCCGTATCACCATCAATTCGCCAATGTTTTCGCGGGTGATGTATCCGACCATCTGACCGGTCTTGGTGCAGACCGCCACGGCCGGTGCGCCACCATGGAGACCATCCAGAACGGCTTCGAGCCCACTGGTCAGGGCCACCCGGGGGATTTGCTCTTCCATGACCGAGGTCGCGGGTTCCGACCGGGGGTGATCGCCAGCTAGCGCGGCAAACAGCCGATTGCGGGTCACAAAGCCCAACAGCTGCCCGTCTGCGCCCAAAACCGGAAACTCGTGCTGCGTTGTCTGGATCACGGCCTGGGCTGCCGTTGCCAACGTGTCTTGGGGGGTAAGTGCGTGGAACTCGGTAATCATCGCGTCGCGAGCCAGCACGCGGCGCGCCACCGAGCGCATTGCTACATCCTGACTTTCGGCATTTGCCGCGATGAAGACGAAAACCGCGATCAGAACCAGGATCGGGTTACCGGTGCTGAGCCCCAGAAACCCGAACCCGACGGCCACGGCCTGGCCCGCAAAGGCCGCGGCCCGTGTGGCCTTGACCCTGTCCATCTTCAGGCAGAGCAGGGCGCGGAACACGCGGCCGCCGTCCATCGGAAACGCGGGGATCAGGTTGAACACCGCGAGGAACAGATTGACGTAGGCCAGCCGGCTCAGCAGGTCGACGCGGGTCGAGTCGATTTGCGCCAGCGTTTCAACCTGCATTCCCGCGCCCAGAAGGACCAGGATGCCCCAGATGACGACGTTGACCGCTGGACCAGCCAATGCAACGGCAACTTCTTGCATCGGCTTTTCCGGCATCCTCTCCAGGCGGGCCAAGCCGCCGATGGGCAGCAGAGTGATGTCAGGAGTGCGAATGCCATACCTGCGGGCCATCAGCGCATGACCGAACTCATGGGCAACCACGCAGGCAAACAACGCCAGAACAAAAACGATGTTGTCGATGGCTGCTGGCCACCCACCGTCAGAGTAGGCGGCAAAGCCGACCCAGGCCAGCAGCAGGAAGAAGGTGACATGGACCCTCAGTTCCGATCCGAGCAATCGGCCGACGGCGAAGGACCAAGTCATGACGTGCCTCGCTGGAGATTAGAACGGGATTTCGTCGTCGTCGATGCCGCCTGATGCCGGTGCCGGTGCGCTGGACTGTGCGGCGTAGGGCTCGGAGTATCCGCCGCTGTCCTGGCCTCCTCCGTAACCGCTGCTTTGGCCGCCACCGTATCCGCCGCCCTCATTGCGACTGTCCAACAGGGTCAGTTCACCGCGGTAAGGGCGCAGAACGACTTCGGTGGAATAGCGATCCTGTCCGGACTGATCCTGCCACTTGCGCGTTTCCAGTTGGCCTTCGATGTAGACCTTTGACCCTTTGCGCAAATACTGCTCGGCGATGCGGACGAGCGGTTCGGAAAAAATAGCGACTGTGTGCCACTCGGTCCGTTCGCGGCGTTCACCGGTATTGCGGTCTTTCCAGTTCTCCGAGGTCGCGATCCGTAGGTTGCAGACCTTGCCACCGTTCTGAAACGACCGCACTTCGGGATCGCGCCCGAGATTGCCGACCAGAATGACTTTGTTGACTGAACCTGCCATGGATTTCCCCGTTTTTTGACTAGCTTGATGGCGCCCGAATCTGACGCTGAGTTCACCTGAAACCCTATACGTCCTGCGCCCGGGTTGGAACACGGTTGATGCCCGGAATGCCACCTGGAAAATCAGTGTTTCCTTAACCAAGCTTTCATTTCTGCCTGAAATACCTATAATCCGAATGATTGCTGAACGAGCGGGATTGCTTGAATGCGTTGTCTGTTAAGTGGTTTTTCAATTGCATGCCTCGTTCTGGCGTCGACGCCGCTGAGCGCAGATGTGCTGTCGACCAAGAATCGCAAAGATATCTTTTTGAAGCAGGCCAAGATTCTGGACACGCGGGCCGCCAGCCAGTATCGCGACTCTGAACGGCTGAAACCGAAAACGCCGGACGGCAGTTTCAAGAAGCGCTATTCCGGCAAGTACCGCGGTGAATACCTTGCCATGGCGCGCCAGGCTGCGCGCAAGCACAATGTCCCGGAAGAACTGTTCCTGCGTCTGGTTCAACAGGAAAGCGGTTGGAACCCTCACGCCAAGTCGCATAAGGGCGCTTTGGGCCTCGCGCAGCTGATGCCGCAAACCGCCAGGCTGCTGAACGTGAACCCGCATGACCCGAAGCAAAACCTTGAAGGCGGTGCGCGGTATCTTTCGTGGCAATACCGCAAATTCAAGTCCTGGCGCCTCGCGCTGGCAGCTTACAACGCCGGCCCGCAAGCGGTGGAAAAGCATGGGGGCGTGCCGCCCTATGCCGAGACGCAGAATTACGTCAAAGTCATCTGGGGCGGCTGATACAATAGCTGCTCAAAAAAACCGGCCCAAGGCCGGTTTTTCTTTGGGCGATCACTCAGCCGCTATTTTGATAACCGGCTCCATCTTCGCCAGTGTTTCGGTGGACAGATGACACTTGACCTGGTGTCCGTCAGCCAGCGTCTGGACCGGCGGAACCTCTTTTTCGCACAATCCGCCCGCAACCTCGGACTTCCACCGACACCGGGTTTGGAACGGACATCCGGGCGGCGGGTTCATCGCCGAAGGAATGTCGCCTTCAAGGACAATGTGTTTCTTTTCGACCGAGGTATCGGCGATTGGAACCGCGCTCAGCAGTGCCTCGGTATAGGGGTGATAGGGCGGCGAGAAGACTTGATCGGTCGTGCCCAACTCGACCACGTGGCCCAGATACATAACCATGACGCGGTCGCTGAGGTAGCGTACGATCGACAGGTCGTGGCTGATGAAAAGCAGTGTCGTCTTGTGTTCGCGCTGGATCTCCATCAACAGATCGGTCACGGCTGCCTGCACCGACACATCCAATGCCGAGACCGGCTCGTCCGCGACGACGATCCGGGCGTCCCCGGCAAAGGCACGGGCTATCCCGACGCGCTGTTTCTGGCCGCCTGACAGTTGGCGCGGCATACGGTCGGCAAACGCGCGCGGCAGCTTCACCAGGTCCAGCAACTCGAGCATCCGTTGCTTGCGTTCGGCCTCCGAGTTTCCGACGCCGAAGATCTCCAGCGCGCGGATGATCTGACGTCCGACCGTCATCGACGGGTTCAGCGTATCGAACGGGTTCTGGAACACCATCTGGACTTCGCCGACGGTCTTGGCATCCCGTTCTTCGATCGGCAAATGCTCGATATTGCGGTTGTCCAGCAGGATCTGCCCGTCGGTCGCTGTCTCCAATCCCATGAGGACCTTGGCAAACGTGGATTTGCCGCAGCCGGACTCGCCAACGATGGCCAGCGTTTCCGATTCATGTGCGTCGAAGCTGAGGGTTTCGTTGGCCTTGACCACTTTCTTCTCGCCCCCACCGAACAGGGCGTTTGCGGCCACCTCGTAATATTTCTTGAGGTTGTCCATCTTCAGAACGGTCTTGCCGATCGGCGCTTTTTCTTTTTGCTCTGCAACCGTGATGGGCGCGTTCCAGTCGATTTCCTGGAACTTCAAGCAGCGCGTATGGTGGCGGTCATTACCGGGGACCGGGAACATCTGAATGTCCTGCGCATCACAGCGCCCTTCCTCGAAATAGTCGCATCGCGGGCCGAAATTGCAGCCCGGTGGGCGTTCGTGCGGCAACGGGAAGTTGCCGGGGATAGCAACCAGCGGGCGCGAATTCTTGTCCGCGCCGGGCAGGGGGATCGAGCGAAACAGCGCCTGGGTATAGGGGTGCTGCATCTCGTCAAAGACATCGTGGATCGAGCCACGTTCGACCGCCTCGCCGGAATACATCACGCACAAACGGTCACATGTCTCTAGAACCAGGCCGAGGTTGTGCGAAATGAACAGCATCGATGTGCCGTATTTCTTGCCCAGATCCTTGACCAGTTCCACCACGGCGGCCTCGACGGTCACGTCCAGCGCGGTTGTCGGTTCGTCCAGGATCAGAAGCGACGGCTTGGACATCAGCGCCATCGCGATCACGATGCGCTGCTGCTGGCCACCGGACAGCTGATGCGGGAAACTGTTCAGCATCCGTTCGGGGTCCGGCAGGCGCACATCGGTCACCACTTCCAGGGCGCGGGCATAGGCCTCTTCTTTGCCGACCCCTTCGTGGATCATCGGCACTTCCATCAGCTGTTTGCCGATCTTCATCGCCGGGTTCAACGAAGCCATCGGCTCTTGATAGATCATCGCGATCTCATTGCCGCGAATGTCCCGAAGTTCTTCCTTGCTCATCTCGCTAAGGTCGCGGCCCTTGAATTTGATCGAACCGCCGACGATCCGACCATTCTTGCCAAGGTCCTGCATGACACCCAGGGCGACCGTCGACTTGCCGCAGCCGGATTCACCGACCAGGCCGACAGCTTCGCCGGGCTGCACACTGACCGAAAAATCCATTACGGCTGGTATTTCCCGCAAGCGGGTAAAGAACGAAATCGAGAGCTTGTCGATTTCGAGGATCGGCCCGTCATAATCCGCCAGTTTGTTCATCTTGCGTGCTCCTCGCCAGCATTCAGGGGATCCCCTTCATCTGGCTAAAAATATCCTGGTGGGGGCCGGGGGCAGTCCCCCGGCTGCTTTCACATCAGTCCTTCAGGCTTTCTTCTCGCAGGCCATCCGCCAACAGGTTCAATCCCAGAACCAGTGACAACAGCGCCAGTGCCGGCGGCAGTGCAGGGTGCAGGTAGATCGACAGCAGCTTGCGCCCTTCGTTGATCGTGGATCCCCAATCCGGGCTTTCCGGCGGCAGACCCAACCCAAAAAACCCCAAGGTCCCCAAGAGGATGGTCGTGTAGCCGATGCGCAGGCAGAAATCGACGATCAGCGGCCCGCGCGCATTGGGCAGGATTTCCCAAAGCATGATGTACCACGGGCCTTCGCCGCGCGTCTGCGCCGCGGCTACGTAGTCGCGTGTCTTGATGTCCATGGCCAGGCCGCGCACGATGCGGAACACCGTGGGCGAGTTGACGAACACAACCGATACGAACACGACCAGGATCCCGCCCGGAATGTCGAACAGATCCAGATAGGTCGGGAGACCCCAGATGCTGTAATCGTCCGTGCGGATGACGTATCCCCCGGTCGAGATCAGCGACAGGTACAGCCAGATCGCGATACCCAAGACGCCGGTCAGCAGCGGCGTGCGAAATTTCGGCCGGGTGTAGTAGCGCGAATTCAAAAGGACGCCGATGAAAAGGATCGGGAACACGAACAGGACCGCGGCCATATAGTTCGGCACGCCGGTCGCGACGATTTCCGGTGTGACCAGCAGGTAGAACAGCAGGATGACCGGGAACGCCAGGATCAGATTGGCGAGGAACGACAGAAACGTGTCCAGCCGTCCGCCATAGTATCCGGCGGGCAAGCCCAGCGTGATCCCGACCATGAAGGCAAACATTGTGGCCAGCGGAGCAATCTGCACGACGATCCACGCACCCTTGACCATGCGACTGAATACGTCGCGGGCAAGGTTGTCGCCGCCCAGCAGATACCAGGCGAACTCACCGTCCTCGGCATTGGGCAGGGGGGTGCCGGGCACCTTGTTCTTCATGCCGGAAACCTGGACCAATGGATCGTGTGTCACGATCAGGTCCAAAGCCCCGAAGATGCCGGTGAAAACCCAGAACATGACCAGTCCAAAACCGATCATGCCGATCGGGCTGTCGAAAAGCTTGCCGTACAGGCCAAGGCGCCGTTTGAAGGCAACCGACATCGCGAACAGAATGATCAGCGACAGCCAGACCGGCAGAAACTGTTGCGAGATCGCGCCGATAATGCCGGCCCCAGTGCCCAGGAATATTCCCAGAAGCAGGTAGGCGACCACCGTCGCGATGCTGGCCAGGAAAGAATACCACAGCGCGGATTGCGTCAGGTTTCTGAGGCCGCCGCCCGAACTGACGGTGCCATCCGCATTCACGCTGACCTGCGTCTCGGGCAGCAGAATGCTTGCCAGGATCCAGGCAATGACGGATACGACCAGCGCAGCCAGGGCGATCATCATGATCGGGTTCAGAAAGGCGATAGAGCCAGTCCAGCTCAGAGGTTCCATGGTCTATCCTCCCTTATGAAATGCGGATGCGCGGGTTGAGGTAGACATAGCCGATATCCGAGATCAGCTGCGTCACGAGCACCACAAAGACCGACACGACCGAGATCGCCAGCAGAAGCTGGATGTCGTTGTTGCCGGCGGCCTGCACCAGCGCCCAGCCAAAACCTTTGTAGTTGAACAGGGTCTCGACGATAACGACGCCGTTCAGCAACCAGGGAAACTGCAGCATGATGACGGTGAAGGGCGCGATCAGCGCGTTGCGCAGGGCGTGCTTCAGAACGATATTCCCGAAGGACACACCCTTCAGGCGCGCAGTCCGTATGTATTGCGCGGTCATCACTTCGGTCATCGAGGCTCGGGTCATCCGTGCAATGTAACCCATGCCGTAAAGGGCAATGGTCAGGACCGGCAGGAAGAAATTCTCGAAGGTCGGGTTCTCCATGGCCTGTGTGGCGGTGCCCTTGAACCATTTCAGACCCACGGTTGACGAGGTGAAGATGGCGATGAAGATCACGCCCGACACGTATTCCGGCGTGGCTGTCGTGATGATCGAAAACGTGGACAGGGACCGGTCCAGGGCAGACCCCTCGCGCATGCCGGCTAGCACACCAACCAACAGGGCGGTCGGGATCATCAGCACCAGCACCCAGAACATCAGGTAGCCGGTGTTGCCCAGACGCTTGCTGACGATCGTTCCGACTTCGTCCTTGAAGACGGTTGAATAGCCCCAGTCGCCCTGAAGAACGCCGCAGTAGCGCGGTGTCGTTTCCGGAGTAGAGCCGGGACGGGTGCAACTTCCTACGAACTGACCATCCGGTAGCGTGTTGGTGAAACCGGGCACCACCCCAAGCCATTGGCCGTATTTGACCAGCGTGGGCTGCATGTATCCGCGGTTCTCAAGCCAGGTGACGACCTGTTCATCGGACATACGCTGGTTGCCCTGCGTCTTGGCCAGTTTTTCCAGGTTTGGATAGAGGTTGGTCAGGAAGAAGACAACGAAGGTCAGGCAAAGTGCCGTCAACAGCATCACGCCCAATCGTCGAAGGATGAAGAGTCCCATGTTGGCCCCTGTTGTTCGGGTTCTCCGCAGATCAGTGGACCATTTTCTGGCGTCGGACGTCCGACCCCGCGTCGGTGTGTCTGCGGCTGGAAAGGGGCGCCCGCATTCGGGCGCCCCTTGAAAGGTTCAGGTCGGGATCAGGCCGCCCAACCCCATTTGTAGTGATGGTGTTCGAACGACACATGCATGTCGGTTCCGACCAGACCGTCCTTCATGTGACGGTACAGCGACCGCCAATAGGGCTGGATGGTGACGCCTTCTTCCTGGATCATTGCTTCGCCCTTGGCCACGATTTCGCGGCGCTTGTCGGCATCGGCAATGGCCAGAGCTTCGGTCAGAAGGGCGTCAAACTCGGCATTGGACCAGCCGAATTCGTTCCAGGCCTCGCCGGTGCGGTAGGCCAGTGCCCAGATCTGAACGCCCAGCGGACGGTGGTTCCAGTTGGTCGAGCTGAAGGGATATTTTGCCCAGTCGTTCCAGAACGTGTTGCCCGGCAGAACCGTCCGCTTGACCTTGATGCCCGCGTCGCGCAGCTGGGCTGCCACGGCATCGGTGGTGTTGCGGCGCCAGTCGTCGTCGATCGAGATCAGCTCGTGTTCGAAATCGGCCATGCCGGCCTCTTCCATCAGCTTGCGCGCACCTTCCGGGTCAACTTTCTGCGGCGGCAGTTCGTAGTAATCCGGGTGGATCGGACCAACGTGGTGGTTTTCTGCAGGCGAGCCGCGACCACCGTAGCCAAGCTCGAGGCAGACCGAGTTGTCCACGGCCATCTGCAGCGCCTGACGCACACGTTTGTCGGCATAGACCTTCTTGCCGTCCACTTCCGCAAGCTGGTTCGGGCGGATCACGATGGTGTTCATCGTGACAACCTCGGACTTCACGTAGCCAAGGCTGTCCATCACGTCGATGAATTCACCAACCGATTCATACAGCATGTCGACTTCGTCCGATTCCAGAGCTGCCAGCCATGCCGACGGATCGGTGCCGTAGTCGATGTACTCAATGCGGTCCAGGGCCGGACGACCGAATACGGCTTCGCCCCACCAGGTGTGGTTTTCGTTACGCACAAGCGCGGCTTTCACACCCACTTCCAGCTCTTCGATCAGGTAGGGGCCCGTGCCGACATTGTTTGTCAGGTCCGTTTCGCTGAACGAGCTGTGGATGATCGCGGCCGGATAGTCTGCCATGCCCGGGATCAACGAGATGTCCGAGTTCGGCAGGTTCAGCTTGACGGTGTGCGAGTCCACAACCTCGATCGCGCCTTCGATTGCCTGGCCGGTATCTGCGTCGACCAGCGTGGCAAAACGGCCCGCCATCGAGTTCGTTTCCGAGCTCTTGTCGCACCAGCGCGCGATGTTGCGTGCCACGTCTTCGGCGGTGAAATCGTCGCCGTTGTTCCACTTGACGCCCTGACGGACCTTCAGCGTGTAGACGGTCGCATCGTCGTTGACTTCCCAGCCCTCCAGCAGCATGCCGCGGAATGTGCCGTCCGAGTTGTATTCGACCAGGTATTCCAGCGTGCCACGAGTTACGTTGGCGATCTGCGACCAGTCATAGGTGCGCGGATCCTTCAGCGCCCGAACTTCCTGCTGAACGCGCAGGGTGCCACCTTCTTTCTTGGCGTCTTCGCCCGCGGCCTTGGCGGGTGCGGTCAGGCCGACCATGCCGTAGGCGGCCGCGGCAGTGACACCAAGGCTGGTCGTGCGCGTCAGAAACTCGCGGCGGCTCAGCTTGCCGTCCCGATATTCCTGGGCGTGCATTTCGGCAGCCCAGTGCATCGGCGCTCCGGTCAATGTCTTGGTTTTCATGGATGTCTCCCTGTGAGATTATTATGGGTGTTTGTTGGTCCCCGTCGAAGCCAGACAGCGCCGAGCAAGGTCATTTTGGATGTGGTTTTTCGAATTCTGTGCATCCCCATGGGTTCATTCGGCACCAGATTCCAATTTAGGTCAATGTTCGAAATCGTCATCAAGTGCACAAAAACGACATTTGCAGAGAAACCTGAACCGTGGCCGCCGGGGCTGGTACCGGCAAGTCTGATTCTGGAACTTGTGATTCCCTTTTCCGACGGGTTTCGGCCGAAAACCCCTTATCTGGCTGAAAATAAAATACTTCGGACGAGGTTTTGGTGTGATGTCAGTGATTCACTCAGCCTTGGCTCGGATCGACGTTATGCCAGTGCTTCATCCGGGCACGGCACCAAGTGCGCTGGCGTTTGGCGTACTGGCGTGTCGCAATCGTTGCTCTTTCGCGGGCATCGGCCAAGGTCATCCGCCCCTCGATATGGGCCATCAATTCAGGTACTCCGATGGCCTTGCACGAAGGCAGGTTCGGGTCGTAGCTGCCCCGCATCGCCGCAACTTCGTCCAGGGCACCCGCCTGCAACATCTGGTCAAAGCGCGAATTGATGCGCGTGATCAACCAGTCTCGCTCGGGAGTCACGACGATCGGAAACGCTTGATCCAGGGGCAGCAGCGGTGGCGGCGTGTCGTCCTGCCAATCAGCTAGGGTCCGGCCCGTGGCTTGCTCGACCTCCCAGGCCCTTTGCACACGGGCGCGGTTGCGCGTGTCGATCCGGTCCCGTGTCCTTGGATCAATCCCGGCCAGAAGCTCGGGCAGGGGGATCGCGTCGGCTGTCTTGCGCAACTCGGGCGGCGTTGCCGGGATGTCTGCCATACCTTCCGTCAGCGTCGAAAAGTAGAGACCTGTTCCGCCCACGATGATCGGACGCTGCGGCCCTGACAAATAAGTCCGCACCTCGCGCAGCCAGTGGCCGGCCGAATAGTCTTGATCAAAAGCGACATGGCCATAGAGAGCGTGTGGAGCCCGAGCTTCTTCGTCGATCGAGGGTCTGGCGGAAATGATGCGCCAGCAGTCGTAAATCTGGCTGGCATCCGCATTGACGATGATCCCGCCCGCGTGTTCGGCAATCTCCAGTGCAAGGGCTGATTTGCCCGATGCGGTCGGCCCCATGATGAGGACCGGCAGATCGTCGGGAATGGGCGGCAGACTGTTCAGCAAATTGCGCGCTGTGTTTTCAGCCATGAGTGTTTGCCCTGTTCCTTGACCATCCGCATTGAACCCGCAGTGGTTTTGCTTCATTTTGCGCCGGAAAACAAACCCGTGCCAGCCCGGAGCGCAACATGAGCCTTTCTTCCACCAACACAACCGCCGAAACCCCCAAGACAACGTACAAACGCGTCATGTTGAAAATCTCGGGCGAGGCGCTGATGGGGGATCAGGGATTCGGGTTGCATCCCCCGACCGTTCAACGCATCGCGCAGGAAGTGAAGTCGGTGCATGATCTCGGCGTCGAGATCTGCATGGTCATCGGCGGAGGGAATATCTTTCGCGGCCTGTCCGGTTCGGCTCAGGGGATGGAACGGACCACGGCCGACTACATGGGCATGTTGGCGACCGTGATGAACGCGCTGGCCATGCAATCCGCGCTTGAGGGCCTAGGTGTCTTCACCCGGGTGATCTCGGCCATCCGCATGGACGAGGTGTGCGAGCCCTATATTCGCCGCCGCGCTGTGCGCCACTTGGAAAAGAAACGGGTGTGCATCTTTGCGGCTGGAACCGGCAACCCGTACTTCACCACCGATACCGCCGCGACGCTGCGCGCCAACGAAATGGCCTGCGAGGCGATTTTCATGGGCAAGAACGGTGTCGACGGCGTGTATGACAAGGACCCCAAGATCCATGCCGATGCCGTCCGCTATGACTCGGTGACCTATGACGACGTTCTCGCCAAGCGTTTGAAGGTCATGGATGCTTCGGCTATCGCTCTGGCGCGCGACAACAATCTGCCGCTGATCGTATTCGGGTTGGACGAGCCCGGCGGGTTCCGCGGAATTCTGGCAGGCGAGGGGACCTATACCAAGGTTCAAGGCTAGCCAAAGGTCCGACCGAACAGCCCACATTAGTTTGCCTGGCGCCCGACTCGGTTCGGACGTTAGGTAACCCAACGCCTTCCGGTCTGCTGAAAATGCTCGGTGTGACCGGTATGCGTGTCGCTTTTGCCCGCCGGAAAGTCTCTGGCGGCTGACCGAAAAAACGATCTTTCCCCGATCAAAAGCGCATTAAAATGAGAGGAGAGAGAATGTCCGACAATTCAGATGCCGACTACGAGGTCGGCCAGGACAATATCCAGATCATGGGGCTGGATATTCATAACCCGGTATTTGCCGTGTCTGGCCTGACCATCATCGCCTTCGTCTTCTTTTCGTTGGTTTTCCGCGAGCAGGCTGCCGACTTCTTCGGCTGGTTGCGCCCCGCGCTGACCAACCAGTTCGACTGGGTATTCATGCTTTCGGCCAATATCTTCGTCGTGTTTTCGTTGCTGTTGATCGTGACGCCGCTGGGCAAGATCAGGTTGGGCGGCGACGATGCGAAACCGGACTACAGCTATGCGGGTTGGTTCTCGATGCTGTTCGCCGCTGGCATGGGGATCGGGCTTGTTTTCTGGGGCGTGGCCGAGCCGATCTCGCACTATGGCGCATCACTTGGCGGTGTCGCCGTGGGAGAGGACGGCCTGCGCACCGACTGGGCTCCGTTGGGCGCCGGGCTGGAGGATCCCGACGCATCGCGGAAGCTGGCGATGGCAGCCACGATCTTTCATTGGGGCATGCACCCCTGGGCGATCTATGCGGTTGTTGCGCTGGCCTTGGCATTTTTCAGCTTCAATCGCGGGCTGCCCCTGACGATGCGCTCGGTCTTTTACCCGCTGTTCGGCGAGGCCACTTGGGGTCCGCTGGGGCATGTCATCGATGTGCTTGCGGTCTTTGCGACCATCTTCGGTCTGGCGACCTCGCTCGGCCTGGGGGCGACACAGGCGCTGGCCGGTTTGAACTATCTGTTTGATGTCCCGGTGACAGACGGGATGAAAGTGCTGCTGATCGGCTTGATCACGGTCTTCGCCCTGATTTCGGTGATCGCCGGACTGGACAAGGGGGTCAAACGCCTGTCCGAGGCCAACATGGTGCTGGCGGCGCTGCTTTTGTTGCTGGTCCTGATCGTGGGGCCGACCATGGCGATCCTGATCGGGTTCTTCGACAGCATGATCGAATATGTCGTTGCGCTGCCGGGCCTGTCCAATTGGGTTGGGCGCGAAGACACGAACTTCATGCAGGGCTGGACCACCTTCTACTGGGCTTGGTGGATCTCCTGGTCACCGTTCGTCGGCATGTTCATCGCACGTATCTCGCGCGGGCGCACGATCCGCGAGTTCGTGACCTGTGTCATCCTTATCCCGACGCTGGTCGGCGCCCTTTGGATGAGCGTTTTCGGCGGAGCTGCCCTGGATCAGGTCATGTCCGGCAATGGACAGGCTCTGACCGATGCGGCGCTGGAACTGAAGATGTTCAAGATGTTCGAGGCTTTCCCGATGGCTGGACTGCTGTCGTTCGTCGGTATCGTTCTGGTGGTTGTGTTCTTCGTCACAAGCTCGGATTCGGGTTCGCTGGTGATCGACACCATCACGGCAGGCGGCAAGACCGATGCTCCGACGGCTCAGCGCGTATTTTGGTGCGTGCTGGAAGGGGCCATCGCGGTCGTACTGCTGCTGGGCGGTGGGCTCGGCGCATTGCAGGCCGCGGCCATTGCCACCGGCTTTCCCTTTGCGATCGTGCTGGTCTTGATGTGCGTGTCCATCTTCATCGGTCTGGTGAACGAACGCCGACGCAACTGAGCGTACCGCCACTGACAGTGGGCCCCGGTTACATCACCGGGGCCTTTCATTTATTTCGGACTGCCTTCGAAGAAGCCGACCGAATTGCCATCGGGATCGACCGCATAGAAGAACCGACCGGCCGGGATTTGGATCGGATCAGAGACAACCTGACCTCCGGCAACCTTGACCCTGGCCATGATCTCTTCAGCCGTGCCCTTTGCGGCCAGATGAAGGGTCGGGCCGGTACCATCTTTTACTGGCTTTCCCGGATACAGATGCAAGGCAACGCCCGTTGCCGGGTCAGCGGGGCGGAACATGGCCATGGGGTTCGGGCCGGATGTGTCGACCGCAAGTTCTGCCCCTGTGGCGTGGGCATAGAATTCTACCGCCTTGTCCAAGTCGGAAACAGGCAGTTCGCCCCACACCAGAAAATCCTTTGGAAGATAACTCATCTGAAACCTCTCTTGTCTTGAGTGCCGTGAGTTTGGCATGTGCTGATGACAGAAGCTGGCATCAGACGCCCGGCTTGACCGCGCGGGGTTGGCCGGGCTAACTGACGGCGTTTGGTCCCGTCATCCTCGTGCGGGCGGCCGAACTGCCGCGGCGATACCCGTGGCTGGCTGGAAGACCTGCCATGTATCGGAGTTGTCCGGTGTCATGCGCGGGCGGAACTTCGGAACATTGGGCATGACAACAGAAGGATTGTGCGATGGGCACTCTGGATATTGACTTCGTTCGGGCGCAGTTTCCGGCTTTTTCCGAACCCAGCCTGAAAGGGCAGGCATTTTTTGAGAACGCGGGCGGCTCCTATACCTGCAAACCCGTTCTGGATCGGCTGACCCGCTTCTATACCCAGCGCAAGGTACAGCCATATGCGCCCTACGAGGCCAGCCGTCTGGCGGGCGAAGAGATGGATGAGGCACGTGTCCGGATGGCGGCTCTGCTGGGCGTGGACACCGACGAACTCAGCTTTGGCCCTTCGACCACGCAGAACACCTACGTACTGGCGCAGGCCTTTCGGCAGTGGATGAAACCGGGTGAAGCGATCGTGGTAACCAACCAGGACCATGAAGCCAACTCGGGGCCCTGGCGGCGCCTTGCCGAGGACGGCATCGAGGTTCGCGAATGGGAAATCGACCCGGAAACCGGTTCGTTGAATCCGTCCGATCTGGAAAATCTGCTGGACGACAAGGTGCGGCTGGTTTGCTTTCCCCACTGTTCCAACGTGATCGCCGAGATCAACCCGGTCACCGAAATCACGGCGATCGCGCATGCGGCCGGGGCATTTGTCTGCGTGGATGGTGTGTCCTACGCACCGCACGGCTTCCCGAACGTGGGGGACCTTGGGCCGGATATCTACCTGTTCTCGTCCTACAAGACCTACGGACCGCATCAGGGCTGCATGGTGATCCGGCGCACGCTGGGCGAGCTGCTGCCCAATCAGGGGCATTTCTTCAACGGAGACGTGCTGTACAAGCGGTTCACACCGGCCGGCCCGGACCACGCTCAGATTGCCGCCAGCGCCGGCATGGCCGACTATGTCGAACAACTCTGCGACCACCACGGCGGCCCATCTTCGGGGGCTTCCGCGCGTGGTGCTTTTGTCCACGACCTGATGCGTGGGCACGAAGTTGAGCTTCTGCAGCCGGTTCTGGACGCGCTCAAGGATCGCAACGCGGTGCGCCTGATCGGCCCGTCCGATGCCGAACGCCGGGCTCCGACCGTGGCCTTGGCCGTCAACCGCGACGCGGAAAGCGTGGCGGCTGATCTGTCCAAACACGGCATCATGGCCGGCGGTGGTGATTTCTATGCGGTTCGCCCGCTGACCGCCATGGGTGTCGATCTGGAGCAAAGTGGTCTACGGGTAAGTTTCACCCACTACACCTCGCGAAACGAGATCGACCAATTGCTCGAAGCATTTGACCGGGTTTTGTGATCCGGTAACAGTTCCGCCCCGTAGACATATGAAAACGGGGCGGAAATGGACAAAGAGCAGTCACCAATCATTTTGTGGTTTCGGCGTGATCTGCGCCTGAGTGACCATCCGGCTTTGGCTGCGGCCGCGCAGACAGGGCGACCTGTGATTCCTGTTTTCCTGCGCGATCAGCTGGTCGATGACTTGGGCGCGGCTCCGAAATGGCGGCTGGGCCTCGGCCTTGCCGCATTGTCTGACGGCCTCGAGCGCAAGGGCAGCAAGCTGATCCTGCGAAGCGGCCCGGCGCTGGCCGCGCTTGAAGACCTGATACGGGAAACGGGGGCAACTGATGTCTATTGGTCGCGGGCCTGTGATCCCGAATCCATCGGGCGTGACATTCGGATAAAGGCTGCATTGTCCGCGCAGGGCGTAACCGCCAAGTCTTTTGCCGGGCATCTCTTGTTCGAGCCCTGGACGGTCGCCACACAGGCGGGTCAGCCCTTTCGTGTTTTTACGCCCATGTGGCGGGCTGTGCGCGGGAGAGAGGTCGACGCTCCCAAGCCTGCACCGTCGCGGATCGCGGCACCCCGATCATGGCCGCAGTCGGACGTGCTTGAGGCCTGGAACCTTGGCGCGGATATGCGTCGTGGCGCGGCGGTCGTTCGGGCTCATGTCGAACCGGGCGAGGCCGCCGCATTTGCGCAGCTGGACGAATTCACCGAACGGCTCGACGCGTATCCCGCAAAACGCGACGATCTGGGCGATGACGGCACATCGGGACTGTCCGAGTACCTTTCGTTGGGCGAGATCAGCCCGGCAACCATCTGGCACCGGGTCCAGAGCGCAGGGTTTTCCGGTTCATCCGGGGCCGAGGGCTTCTTGCGCCAACTCGTCTGGCGCGAGTTCGCATATCACCTGATGTACCACACGCCGCATCTACTGAGCGCGAATTGGAAGCCGGAATGGGATGCGTTTCCGTGGAACACCGACACGGACACCCCCGAAGTTCGAGCCTGGACAATGGCGCGAACGGGGATACCGGTGATAGATGCGGGCCTGCGGCAGATGTATGTCACCGGCCGGATGCACAACCGCGTCCGAATGATCGCCGCCAGCTACCTGACCAAGCACCTGATGACGCATTGGAAGATCGGCATGGATTGGTTTGCGGACTGTCTGGTCGATTGGGATCCGGCAGCGAATGCCATGGGGTGGCAGTGGGTTGCCGGGTCGGGGCCGGATGCCTCGCCGTTCTTTCGTATCTTCAACCCGCAGACCCAAGCCGAGAAGTTTGACCCCACGGGCGCCTATGTCCGCCGGTGGCTGGCCGAAGGACAAAAGAACCCACCCGAGACGGCGCTTGCCTATTTCGATGCGGTGCCGGTGTCATGGGGACTGTCTCCGACGGATGCCTATCCTGATCCGGTCGTTGATCTGAAGGTTGGGCGACAGCGGGCGCTTGCCGCCTACGAAGGCCGAAAACACCAGTAAGGAATTGAAAACTTGCCAGAAACGGAATCCCGTCCTAGCCTGCTCCGACCACCGCACAGGGGAGAGCGGATGATCCTGACGACGACAGAGGGGCAGAAAAGCCTGCCCAGATATTTTTCGCAGGTCTTCAAGATGCTGCAGCGAATGGAGTCCGGACGGCTGGACATCGCGCTGCCGGACGGGCGCATTTTTCGCAACGAAGGCGCCAAGCCCGGACCTGTCGCCCGCGTTGATATTCACGACCCGGATGTATTCGCGCGGCTGATCCGTGAAGGCGAGCTCGGATTTTCCGACGCCTACCTTGAGGGTGGGTGGAGCACACCTGACCTGCGCGCCTTCATGGATCTTGTCCATCTGGGCACCGAGACGGTGTATGATGATTTCACTGGCAAGTTTTTGGTTCAGGCCTATGAGCGCCTGCGGTTCTGGCTGCACCGGAACAACCGAAAGCAGGCCAAAAAGAACATTTCGTACCACTACGATCTGGGCAATGATTTCTACAGCCTTTGGCTGGACGAGACGATGACCTACTCCAGCGCGCTGTTCGAAACCGGTCAGGAAAGTCTGGAAAAGGCTCAGACGGCCAAATATGCCAGCCTGGTGGACGAGATGGGAGCAAAGCCGGGCGACCACATCCTTGAAATTGGCTGCGGTTGGGGTGGCTTTGCTGAATACGCCGCTAAAGAAAGAGACCTGAGGGTCACAGGCCTGACCATCAGTCAAGAGCAGTTGAAGTATGCGACGCAACGCATAGAAAAAGCTGGGCTTTCCGACAAGGTGACCTTCAAGCTGCAGGACTATCGCGACGAGCGTGGGCAGTATGACGGCATTGCGTCGATCGAGATGTTCGAGGCCGTTGGGCAAAAGTACTGGCCGGTCTATTTTCAAACGGTCCGCGACCGGCTGAAGCCCGGCGCACGGGCCACGCTTCAGATCATAACAGTGGCCGACCGCCGCTGGGACGTCTACAAGAACGGTGTTGACTTTATCCAGAAATATATCTTTCCGGGCGGCATGTTACCGGCTCCGACGGTGCTGAGGCAGGAAATCCAGCAGGCCGGTTTGGATGTGGTCAAGTCGAAGGAGTTTGGCCCAAGCTATGACCTGACCTTGCGGCGCTGGTACGACACGTTCAACGACAAATGGGACCAGGTGGCTGCGATGGGCTTTGATGAGCGTTTCCGCCGCATGTGGAATTATTATTTGACCGCCTGCGGCGCAGCCTTTGACACGGGCAATTGCGATGTGACACAGATCACCGTAGCAAAACCCAACTAACACACGGAAATACCGGAATGCCGACAGCCTCACGTCTTGTTGCCGCGCTCAGTCTTATGGTGGTGGCTTTCCTTGTGTCTGGCATGATCATCGACAACGGCGAAGAGGGAAAGGACTACGGCTACTTTACCTATGTGAACCTGGTCCTTGGTTTTTTGTGTGGTTGGGTCATCATGGGGAAGCGGGCCGGCCGCGGCTGGACTGCAGCCGTGAACAATGGCCTGACCGGAGTGGTTTCTCTGGTGTTTTGGGGCCTGTTCGTCCAGGGCACGTACGAGATGTTCCGGCTTGCGATGCGTCACCGCTATGACGGGCCATTCGAGGCATTGCTGGCCATCTTCCAGATCGGTGTGGATTTCGGCAAGCAACTGATCTCGCCCGAGATCATCGCAACTTTGGCGATTGGTGCGCTGCTGTCCGGCCTGTTTACCGAAGGCGCCTCGCGGCGCTGGAACTGACGCCCTAGTCACGAGCCTACGATGACCAATCTGTTTTTCTACGGCACATTGCGGTATTTGCCGCTTCTTGAACTTGTTTTGGGTCGCTCGGGACAGGATCTTGCGGCCGAGCCGGCGATGCTGCCGGACCATGCGGTTCACGCGGTGCAGGACCAGGCCTTTCCGATGATCCTTGAGGCGCCCGGCGCAGCGGCACGGGGTATCTTGGTGCAGAACCTAACTGCGCAAGACATCGAACGGTTGGCCTTCTACGAAGGTGGGTTCGACTATGACCTGCACGTCAAAGAGGTCGTCCTTGAAGGCGGATCGACCGTTTCCGCCCAAGTCTTCTTTCCCGCCCCGGGGCTATGGACGCCAGCCGATCCCTGGTCGTTGGAACAGTGGGTGTCCGAGTGGGGCGCGATGACCCTCTTGGCTGCGGATGAGGTCATGGGGTATTTCGGCAAGGTCGATGCCTCTCGGATCGCGCGCAGCTTTCCTGCCATTCGTACCCGGGCGTGGGCCAAGCTTGCGGCGCAGCAACGGAGAACCGGGGATGGTCGCAGTGTCCGCGATGATGTGATCGTGCACCGCCACACGCGCGTATACATCGACTATTTCGGGATGGAAGAAATCGAACTGCAGCACCGCCGATACGATGGGTCGATGGGGCCGGTTCTCAATCGGAATGGTTTGATGCAGGGTGCGGCGGTCGTGGTGCTGCCGTATGATCCCCTGCGCGATACGGTCCTTTTGGTTGAGCAGTTCCGAACCCCGGTATTCCTGATCGACGACCCCGAACCGTGGATGTGGGAACCGGTCGCCGGCATGATCGATCCCGGAGAAACCCCTGAACAGGCGGCCCACCGGGAAGCCATGGAGGAGGCGCAGGTGTCGTTCTCGCGGCTCGAATATGCAGGCGGTGCCTATTCTTCGAGCGGATCGTCCACTGAATACATCCACCTTTATGTTGGGATTGGAGACCTGACCGCCTCGATCAACAATGGTGGCTTAGCAACCGAGGGGGAGGACATTCGCAGCAGGATTCTGCCGTATGCCGAATTCATGGATATGGTTGACCGGCATGTCTTCAAGGACCTTCCTCTTTTGTCCCTGGCGCATTGGTTGGCACGCAACCGCGATCGGTTGCGGGGATGACTATCCCGCCTTGTGGTTGGCGCAGGGCACCTGTACATCTGCGAAAACGCCAATTTACAAGAGGGTGCCATGCGCATTGCACGAGACCTTGCTGACGCCGTAGGAAAAACTCCGTTGATCCGGCTGCGCCGTGTCAGCGAAGAAACCGGGTGCGAAATCCTTGGGAAGGCCGAGTTCATGAACCCCGGTCAGTCGGTCAAGGATCGCGCGGCGCTGTTCATCATTCGCGACGCCATTGCGCGCGGCGATCTCAAGCCCGGCGGGACGATTGTCGAGGGGACCGCGGGCAACACGGGTATTGGTCTGGCGCTGGTCGGCGCGTCGATGGGGTTCAAAACCGTGATCGTCATCCCGGAAACCCAATCGGAAGAGAAGAAGGACATGCTGCGCCTCGCCGGGGCTCAACTGGTTCAGGTTCCCGCCGCACCTTACCGGAATCCCAACAATTTTGTGCATTACTCGCGGCGGCTGGCCGAGCAGTTGGCCAAGACCGAACCCAATGGCGCGATTTGGGCAAACCAGTTCGACAACGTCGCGAACCGTCAGGCGCATGTCGAGACCACTGGGCCGGAAATCTGGGAGCAGACCAACGGCAAGGTCGACGGATTCATCTGCGCGGTCGGATCGGGCGGAACGCTGGCCGGAGTGGCCGAGGCTTTGCAGCCCAAGGGCGTCAAGATCGGTATCGCCGATCCGATGGGTGCCGGTCTCTATTCCTATTACACGACGGGTGAAATCGCGATGGAGGGTGGCTCAATCGCCGAGGGGATCGGCCAGGTCCGCATCACCAAAAACCTTGAAGGGTTCAAGCCCGACCACGCCTACCAGATTACGGACAACGAAGCGTTGCCCTATATCTTCGACCTTCTGCGCGAAGAGGGGTTGGTCATGGGTGGGTCCACCGCAATCAACATTGCCGGCGCTGTGAGACTGGCCAAGGAAATGGGTCCGGGTCACACCATCGTCACCGTGTTGTGCGACTATGGCACGCGCTACCAGTCGAAACTGTTCAACCCCGACTTCCTGCGTGAAAAGGAATTGCCGGTTCCAGAGTGGATGACCGAGGCCCCGCGCAGTATTCCGGGTGTTTTTGAGGACGTATGATGCTGCGGCAGTTTCTGGTTTTACTGGCATTTGCGTTTGTGGTCGCCATTGGGGTCGCAGGCGGAGCCTCGGCGCAGCTGACCGACCGTCAGAGCGAGTACTACCAGGGATGGCTCAGCACCGCCGAGCGTGCTGAGAAGGTGATCGAAGCCAATCGGGCATCCAATGCTTCGATGGAGAAATTGCGTTCTGAAATAAGTGGTTATCGGGACGACTTCAATCGCGCGCGAAGTGCGAATACAGACCGCATTCAAACGCTGGAAAGCCAGCTCAAGGCATTGGGGCCCAAACCCGATGACGGATCTTCGGAATCCGAAGATATCGCCAGCTTGCGAGAGAACCTCGAGCAGCAACTCAACAGCCTGAAGGTACCGCGGATCATCTCGGAAGAGGCCTACAGCCGCGCCAACGGCCTGATCAGCGAAATTGATAAGATCATCCGTGAACGGCAGCGGAAAGAGTTTCTTGAGCGCGGGCCATCGCCGCTCAACCCGGCGCATTGGGCACCTGCCTGGGTGGACGTGACCGAAGCGGGCCGTGCGTTGATCAACGAGACGAAGGCCAACATGCGTTCGGCCCTTGTCCGCGAAAAGCTGAAAGAGAGCGGACTTGCCATCGGTATTCTGCTCGCGGTGGCCGCGATCCTGCTGCTGTTCGGGCGATCATGGTCAGAGAAAGCTGGGGACTATCTGCGGCGGTTCGGAGGCTCCGGGCGTGGCGTATGGACATTCGTCGTGTCGCTGTTCCGGATCATCCTGCCATGGTTCGGGGTTGCCATCATCGTTCAGGCGGTGGTCATGACCGGAATTCCGGGGTTGCGCGGCACATTGCTGATCCAGGAAATTCCGTATTGGGCCGCGATCATCCTGTTTTACGACTGGATCGGCCGTCAGGTCTATTTGATGGGCGAAGAACGGGGTTTCAAAGTCCTGTCGGCAAATACGATCAAGGAACTGCGGGTTTATCTGGATCTGCTCGCGCTGATGCTGATTCTGCATGAACTTGGCCAATTGTTCGAACGGATCGAAAACACCTCTGAGGCTACTCGCGCCGTCGTCAGTTTCCCTGTGATACTCGTGACAGCCCTGTTGCTGCTGCGGATCCGCCAAATCCGCCGCCCCGAAGGTTCCGAGGATGAGACTGACCAGGGCCAGTCAGCACGGGCGGCCGGGTTTAGTCAGCTGGTCGAACTGCTCCGCCGTGCGCTGTTTTTCCTGGGCATCGCAAGCGTTGTTCTGGCTGCCATTGGCTATACCAATGCCGCCGAAGCGATCGTGTTCCCATCGGTCAAAACGCTGGTCCTGATAACGGCCATCGTCATCTTCCAGCGGTTCATCAGCTCGATCTATGGCTGGCTGACGGGGCAGGGCGACGCGGCCAGCGACTCGTTGTTCTCGGTGCTCGTCGGGTTCGTTCTGGCCATTCTGTCGTTGCCCATTCTGGCGCTGTATTGGGGCGCGCGCGACTCGGACCTGCGCGAGGCGTGGTCCCGGCTTCTGATGGGTTTTGACATCGGCGGCGTGACGGTCTCGCCCAGCAACTTCCTGACTTTCGTGGCCGTATTCGCGATCGGTTACATGCTGACCCGACTGCTGCAGAGCGGTTTGCGCAACTCATTGCTGCCAAAAACCAGCATCGATCCGGGTGGGCAGAACGCGATCGTCGCAGGCACGGGCTATGTGGGAATTTTCCTTGCGGCGCTGGCCGCGATCATTGTCGCGGGCTTTGATCTGTCGTCACTTGCCATCGTCGCGGGTGCGTTGTCTGTGGGCATCGGTTTCGGATTGCAGACAATCGTGTCGAATTTTGTATCGGGCATCATCCTGTTGGTCGAGCGGCCGATTGCCAAAGGGGACTGGATCGATGTCAACGGGATGATGGGTTATGTGCGCGACATCTCGGTGCGCTCGACGCGGGTGGAAACTTTTGACCGGACCGATGTGATCGTTCCGAACTCGGACCTGATCAGCGGTGTGGTGACCAACTATACCCGCGGCAATACCATCGGACGTGTCATCGTCCCCGTTGGCGTCGCCTATGGGACCGACACCCGAAAGGTCGAGAAGATCCTGGGCGAAATCGCGAATGCGCATCCGATGGTGTTGGCCAACCCGGCACCCAACGTCGTGTTCCAGGGGTTTGGCGCGGACTCGCTGGATTTTGAAATCAGAGCGATCCTGCGCGACGTGAACTGGGTCTTGTCCGTAAAGTCGGACATGAACCACGAAATCAACCGGCGCTTCACCGAAGAAGGGATCGAGATTCCGTTCGCACAGCGCGATCTCTGGCTGCGGAATCCCGAGGTTCTGGTGCAACCGGCCAACAAGGCAGCGAAGCCCCAACAGCCGGATCAACAGGAACCTGTGAAGACCGACGACGCAAGCTCGGCGCCGATGGGCCTGACTGAGGCGGACATGGACACAGACAACGGCGAAGAGCTGTAGTCAGAGGACTACAGCAACATCTCGCCGGCTGGCCGAGACCGAGGCGACCCCGCCCAATCGTTTGGGGTGGGGGCGCTATAAGCAACTTGCGTATCCCTTGGATTTCCGCGCAATCGGCCCTTGCAAATCCCTGTTCGTTGGTCCAAATATCGCCGGCACGGAGAGGTGGCCGAGTGGTCGAAGGCGCACGCCTGGAAAGTGTGTAGGCGGGAAACCGTCTCCAGGGTTCGAATCCCTGTCTCTCCGCCATTCACCTTGAATACCCACAGTTTTTGCGCACCGCGCGGGATCGGCAGTGTTTTGGCCCGGACACCTTGGGCGAACATGTGTTGTGCGCTGGGATCCGTACTGCCGGGCGGTGAGGCGGTGTACCGGGATTGTTACGTATCGGGGAACTGCACGGCCAGTTCTGTGCTTTTAGGGACGGCTTGGCAGGTCAGAACTTCACCGCGTGCGATGTCGTTCTGATCGAGGGCCATGTGCGCCCGCATTTGAACCTGACCCTCTGTCCGAATTGCGCGGCATGCGCCGCAGACGCCTGACTGGCAGCTGAAGGGCGGCGCCAGTCCCGCTGCAATGGCGGCCTCAAGGATCGTTTGCCCAGCCTCGATAGGCACCTCACGGGTTTCCCCATCCAGCGTCACCCTCGCTGTGGCCGCCATGCCGGATTGACTCGTGTCTTGAACAGGGCTGGCACCGAAGCTTTCCATGTGGATGCGAGCATCGGGCACATCCAGCGCCTTCAGGGCCGCCCGGACGTCTGCGTTCATGCTGCCAGGGCCGCAGATCCAATACTGGACGTCCTGTGCGATAGGGGGCGTCTCGTCGATTGCCGCCTTGATTGCATCCGTGTCAACGCGGCCCGTTCGCCAGGGGCTGAACGAGCTCAACAGCGATCGGGCTGACAAGACATGGCGCAGGGTGAACCGGTATGGGTTGGCCTCGACGAGGGCGTCCAGCGTTTCCCGAAACAGAATATCGTTCTCGGACCGGTTGCCGTAGATCAGATGGGCGACGGAATGTGGCTCGTGATCAAGCACGGCTCGGATCATCGCATAAAGCGGCGTCAGCCCGCTGCCCGCGCCAAAAAAGTAGTGGGTGCGTCGTGCAGTTGCGTTGGGTTCCAGCGTGAAGCGGCCAAAGGGTGGCATCGCCTCGACCGTATCTCCGGCGCGCAGGGTGTCGCCGATATGGTTCGACACCAATCCTTTGGAAACGCGTTTCACGGTGATCCGCAGCGCCTCGTTTGGCGGGTTGGAGATGGTGTAGCAGCGTCGCTGCTCTTTCCCGCTCAGGCCGAAGCGTAGTGTCAGATGTTGGCCGGGGGACCAGCGAAACAGCTCGGTCAGGGCTGGTGGTACGTCCAGCACGACGGTAGTTGCTTCGCCACCGATTTCAGGCCGGATTTCAGCCACGGACAAGGGGAAGAATTTACGGGTCACGAGTGGTCCTTTCCTGAGCAAAAGACGGCCATCTTCAGTCAGCGATAATCCATGGTGGTGTGCAGTGAGCGGATCACCCATTTTCGGCCTTTGCGCGTGAGCGAAAAACGGTCGATTTGCGCCATCGTACCTGCGTGACCCTGCCAGTCGTACTTGACTGTGGTGACCGCTGTTGCCGTGGCGCTGCCCGGCTCTTCCGTGATCACGATCCGCGGGGGTGAGCGGTCTGTTTCCACATATCCCTGCAGCGCTAGGACAGATTCAAAGCCGGTGTCGCCCTTTCGCTGGGCCCAATCGGCCACCGAATAACGAAAGTGATCATCCGGCTGGCCCTGACCATATTTTACGGTGATCGTGTGGATCGCTTCGGGATCCCAGTCGCTCCAAGCGATCTGGGAGTCGGGGGCAGAGAGCTGACGTTCGGCAACCGCCTTCGGGTCGCTGCCGGGCGCGGCGAGAGCCAGTCCGCCTGCCAAGGCGATCCCAACCAAGCTGGCGAGTATGCGGAGTTTCACATGATGACCTTTGTGTTCTGGGCAATTGGGCGCAGGATGATTGGTGCCGGCCCAGGGATGGCGTTTGGGGAGAGTGTTTTGGGCCTGGTCATGTCTCGGCCTCAGCTTTCGCCATGAAGTCCATAACAACTTGCTGATGCTGCAAAACCGGGCCTTCTCCGACAGAGGCGGGGCCAACTTCAAACAACGGGCTTGCCAAGGATTTCTGTTGCTGTTCGCAGGCATAGACATCTTCGGTTGTGAAATCGCCCGAGGTCATCGGGTCATCTTTACCCAACGCATCGTCGCCTTTGTATTTCGGGCCACCGAAGTCACGCCAGAATGCGTAAGATGACCATTGCTGCCGTGAGTACTCCCACGCCGACGCGCTGGCCAATCGGGTGCGGTTTTCCACTCGCGTTCGGTCGGGCGCGAGTGGCGTGATGATGAAGATGTTCCAGCTGTCTTCACTGCCAGCCAAGCCAATGCCCGGAAACAGCATCGGCACCCAGGCGCCAACATGCGGTTTCGGGATTACCCGCGGAGTGGGCAGGTTTTTCTCGAGCGCGCGGGCATAGTCTGACGCGGGCGGCTCCCAAAAATGATAGTGTGGACCTTTCCAGCCATATTCTGCGCGACCGTGGTCATACATGTGAAGCGTGCTCGAATGCAGGTGGCTCAGGTGGTAGACGTCGATGTAGTTCTCAACCACGATCTTCCAGTTGGCGCGGATCTCATAGCTTTGGCGGGCTTCGCCGTATTCGACCAATTCTTCGGGCTTGTGCGGGCCCAGCAGCGGATCCACGGGTCCGAACCACTCCGCAAGGCTCGGCGCCTGTGGGTCAGGGTGCACGAAGATCATCCCGCGCCAGAGATCGACGCTTGCAGGTTTCAACCCGAGGCAAGATTTGTCGATGCCGTCAGGATATTCGCGGTCTTCATCCGGGACCGAGATCAGGTTGCCTTCCAGATCGTAGGTCCAATCGTGATAGGGGCAGGTCAGTGCCTTCTGTGTTTTGCCCACTGCACGGATCAACTGGGTTCCGCGGTGACGGCAGATGTTGTGGAACGCCCGCAGCTGACGGTCACGCCCCATTACCACGAAGATGTTGTTCAAACCCGCCTGGACCGAGATGTAATGTCCAGGCTCGGGTACATCCTCGGCAAACCCGGCATATCGCCAGGTGCGAGAGAAGATCAGTTCTTGCTCGCGGTCGTACCAGTCCTGCGCTGTATAGGCAGAGGCGGGGAGCCGGTGATACATTCGTGTCATAAAAACCTCTCAGACCAGCCAGGCCGGATAAACGGCCGGTGCGATGTCGGCGGTAACCATCAGGCCGCCGAAGACCATCCAAAGAACATTAACGGTCCAGAACAGGAGTGGATCGGTTTCGCGGGTGACGGTATCGATCAGGAAAGCTTGGCCGCTGCGGATCGATGGTACGGCCCACCAGAGAAATACCAGCCCCCAGGGCCACTGGAGCCCCAGCCATGTGGCCACCAAAAGAACGGGTAGGGCTGCGTAGTTGATCAGTCTGGGAAGATTGATCATGCGTCACCCTCCAAGCTTGCAAACAACGCCAGCGCCGCCGCCTTCAGATCGTCGCGCCACTGAACTGGCGGTGAAATCGGGACAAGCGCGTCGATGTTTTGAGCGCAAGCGGTTACTCCATGGGCGACCGCCCGAATGCGTTCGGGAGGTGCCGATGGATATGCGCGTGCCAGAACACCTTCGATGACTGCCAGAAAATCTGCGTAGCTGTGAGTCAGTTTGGGGCCCAGGTCAGGAATGCGTTCTGCGGCCGTTGCCAAAGCCTGCCAAGCCAGCATCAGCCGGGGATCATGGCCCTGGCCGTCGTCAAACAGGGCATCAATCAACTCAGATGGCTCACCCTGCGATCCGAATTGAGCCGAGACCGCCTCTGTAACTTCGGCAAAAGCGTTGATCACGTGGTCTGCCAGTGCCGCCGCCATGTCATCACGGTTTCCCAAATAGTGGCGCAACAAGGGCCGTTTGACACCAGCCTCTGCCGCTATGCGTTCTTGTGTTGCGCCTTCCAGTCCGAAACGGGCCACACAGGTCAGGTAGGCATCGAGTATTTCAGCGGATCGTTGGTCTTTGAGCGTGGGTCGGGGCATTGGGGCTCCTTTATTGTCAAATTTGACAAATAACTGCAACGTGTAAGTTGTCAATAATGAAAATTAACAAAACAGGGTTGAGGACAGGCCAAAATCAGCCTGTCCCTGCTCAGGATTTGGCATGATGGGATGGTCGTCCGTGTCGGGTCTCGTCAGATCATACGACCGTTTCGCGCAACTGCGTCCGCGACGACGTTCTCCCACGCGGAGTAGACCCTCTCTGGAGAAAGAAGCGCCCTTAACTCATCGGATTCGTTTGCCATTCCGGCGCGGGCCGTCGGGTCGTTGATCAGACGAATGGCGGCTTCTGCCAGTCCAGTGACGTCGCCGGTCGGTACCAGATAGCCATTTCGCCCGTGGCGGATGAATTCGGACGGACCATAGTCACAATCGAATGAGACGACCGGGATCCCGCTGACGACGGCTTCGGCGACAACATTGTGAAACCCTTCATACAGCGAAGACCCAACCACGATATCGGCGTCGTTTGCCCATTCTCCGACCCGGGCCGTATTGCCGGGCAAATGAACGCAATTCTCAAGACCGAGACACTTGCGCAACCGCTCGAGTGAGGGACGCTCGGGGCCTTCACCATAGATCGTCAGGGTGATCCATGGGCACGCGGCATGGATCTTGGCCATGGTCTCCAGAAGAAGGTGAAAACCTTTCTGCGGCACCAGGCGACCAACCGAGACCAGGTGACGCGCTTTTTCGGAGTTCGACACCTGCGCCCGTGTGAAGGGCTCGATCGGGTTCGGTATGACCCGACCGCGACGGCGGAGCGGGCCAGGCAGATCCTCCAGACCTTTTTGTGTCAATGCAACGACAGCCTTCGACCTTCGGCCCAGAACGGATTGCAATCGCGCCCATCCGGGGTGTGCGTCCTGTAGACGTGGGTTGTTCCGCTCCGAAATGATGACCGGCAGCTTGGAGTCCAATGTGGCGATCAGGGTAACTACATTCACTTTGGTCAGAAACGAAATCACGACATCGGGTCGTAGGTCGCGAATGACCGAACGTACGTGCGTGATCCTATTGAACTGTCCGCGCCTGCCTGATAGCGCACTGGTCCGCACTTTTTCATTCATCGAGAAATAGGGACCGTTTTCCGGCATGCTGAACGCCGTTGCGTGAACCTCGCAACCGCGTTCCACGAAATGGTGCGACAACATGGCGATGACTTTTTCCGCACCACCCGGACCGAACCCTGCCTGCACAAAAAGCAGCTTTAAACCATTCAACGACACATTCCCCCGCCGAAAATGGTAATTTACGCAGGGTAATTGAGCAAGCTTGAGGTGATCTTTGCCAGAAACGTGCGCAAAATCTGGCGGCAATAGCCGTACTCCGGCCGATTGGATCGCAAAGCGTGTTGTCAGAGCAGTAGGTGTTCGAACCGGTTACTTGCTGTGGCCTGTCATGTCGTACAGGGCTGAAATCTGTTCGGCGCTCAGCTGTCGAGGGTTCAGGCCTCGGGTCAGCAGGGCGAGTTTTGCGGTTTCCTCCAGTTCTTCCATTGCGAAACTGGCCGCCCAAATGTCTTTGCCGGCAACCACAGGGCCATGATTGGCCAGCAGCACCGCGCTGCGCTGTCCAGCCAGTCCCCGGACCGCATTGCCCATTTCAGGGTCGCCGGGCAGGAAGAATGGCAGCAATTTCACCCGACCGACCCGCATGATTGAATACGGGGTCAGCGGCGGCAGAACGTCCTCGGGGTCAACTTCGGGAAGCATGGACCAGGCCACCGAATGCGTCGAGTGGAGGTGGACCACAGCCCCGGTCTGCTGCCTTGTGTCGTAGAAGGCCGAGTGCAGCGGGACTTCCTTGGTCGGTAAGTCGCCATCAATGTGCTGAAACCGGGCATCCAGATGGCTGATCCGCGCCGGGTCGAGAAACCCCATCGAACTGCCGGTCGGCGTAACCAGGATCGTTCCGTCGGTCAGCCGGGCCGAGATGTTGCCCGACGCACCGCAGGTCAGCCCCCGGTCGAACATCGACTTTGCAAGCAGACAGATTTCTTCCCGCAGCTTCGCCGCCTCGCTCATTGTTGCCGCTCCATTCTGTTCAAGGCGTCCGCAAAGAAATCGGGGCCGCCGAAATTGCCCGATTTCAGCGCCAGTGCAATGGACGGGGTGCCGGGCAGGAGTACCATGGGAACGCCGGCGGCCAAGCGAGGGCCGATCTGCAACTGCTGCGCGCGCAGTCCCTGGACAACCGCGCCCGAAGTCTCACCCCCAGCAATGACCATCCGTCGGAAGCCCGCGACCCGCAGGCTGCGGGAGAGATCGGAGAATAGGTTTTCGATCGCTGCAGATGCCTTTTCCTTGCCGAAGGAGTCCTGTGCTTGCCTCACGACTTGTGGATCGGCCGAAGAATAGATCAGCGGCGGTTGTTTCTGCTCGAGCGCCCAGTTGACCAATTCTTCCACCGAGATCGAGCCGCTGACCGCGTCCCGCGCCGTGACCTCACGGTGTGGGGCGACGTCCCGGAAGCGCGCGACTTGCTCTCGGGTGGCGCGGCTGCAGGATCCTGACAGCACGATGCCGGGTCCGGACACTCCGTCCCACTGTGGGTGTTGCGGTTCAAACCCAAAATTTGCCGGCAACCCAAGCGCGATCCCGGACCCGCCGCAAAGAAGCAGGGTATCGCGGGCAGCCTTGCCGATTTCCAGCAGGTCTGCGTCGCGGATCGCGTCGACAATCGTATGACCTTTGGCAGGCAGGGCAGACTGAATGGCTGCAGCCCCCTGCATGACCAACAAGGCGGCCACATGATGGACCGGACGGGCGGACTGAGCGGCCAGCAGACGCCGGAGATCAGGGTCGGTCATCGGAGTCAGTGGATGGTTCTGCATGCCGCTTTCATTCAACAGCTTGTCCTGCACGAACAGGTGCCCTTGGTAAACACTGCGCCCATTTTCGGGAAAAGCCGGACAGACGATCGTGGTCGGAGCGTTCAGCCTTTCCGTCAGCGCATCCAGAACCGGACCGATATTGCCCTTTGCGGTGCTGTCGAAGGTCGAACAGACCTTGAAGACGATTTGCTGCGCACCTTGGGATAGCAGCCAGTCACAGGCTGCCAGACTGTCGCGCACCGCCTCGTCAACCGGGGCCGTGCGTGACTTGAGCGCAACCACGGCCGCATCCAGATCCTGGTCCGTGTGGCCCTTTGGGATGCCAACAAACTGGCTGACGCGCATGCCGCCCTCAGCGAGGGTCAGGCCAATGTCGGATGCGCCGGTGAAATCATCGGCAATGACTCCGATCTTCATAGTTTGATCTCTCTGATTGGCCCCGTGTCCAAACGGTTGATGTGGTCGGCTGGTCCCGGGGCAAAAACGGACCGGACCAGCGGATCGTGGCCTGGGATGATCAGGCCAGGGGCAGACGCGAGGCTTTGCAGCTTGTCAAAGCCGTCCAGCATGTCCTGCAGGTCGACCACAATGGGAAATGGTTTTCGGGCCATGAAGTTCTCGTAGTAATGCGATGCGTCCGACGCCAAAACCATCCAGCCGCTGGCAGTTCGGACCCGTACGCATTGCAGCCCGCGGGAGTGGCCGCCGATGCAGTGGACCGTGACACCGTCGGCCAACTCGGCGTCGCCGTCGTGGAAAACCACTTTGCCGGAATAAAGCCGCTTGACCGCCTCGCAGATATGACCGGCCGAAAATGGCGCGCGCATAGTGTCGTGGCACATGCAGGGACCCGTGGCAAAGGCCATCTCGGCCGACTGCATATGCAACGTGGCGTTTGGAAACAGGTGCAGACCCCCTGCGTGGTCATAGTGCAGGTGCGTGACGATCACTTGCTGAATGGCCTCTGGCGCGATCCCGAAAGGCAGCAAGGCTTCACGCGGATCCATGGCAATAGGCCGTCCGCGGCTCAGCCCTTCGTCGGTGTCATACCCGGTATCCACCAGAATGACCTGCGTGCCGCGCCTGAGCAGCCACAGGTAGTAGTCCATGGCATGAGGAGCCGCGTGATCGTCATCCAAAATGAAGCTGTCGGCGCGGGTGCGGGCATTTCTGTCCGCATATTTGATGGCATAGACTTCCCAGTCGTTCATCGCATGACCTCGGAGAATGTGTTGACCTGCTTTCGGACCACCATATCCGAAACCGCCAGATCGAATTCCTTGAAATGCGGACTGTCCAAGTGGATCCTGAACGCGTCGGCGTTCGCGTAGATCTCATACAGAAAGACGATGGCCGGATCGTCCCCTGCGCAGACGTCGAATTGCAGGCACTCGGGTTCGTCGCTCAACGACGTGCGTGCGTTGTCCAGCATCAGAGACAGGAAACGATCGCGTGTCCCGGGCTTCAACTCGAAGGTTACGGTGACGGCATACATCAGGCGGGCGCTCCTTTCAGACGGGCGAACAGGCGTTTTACCGGAGGCAATTGGCTGAGGATCAGCGCCACGTTCAACACCAGCAGAATTGCTGCTCCGGGTCGAGACACAAATACCGACAGATCGCCATCCGACAGGAACAGTGACCGGCGGAATGTCTCGTCGAACAACCCACCAAGGATGACGCCAATGACCAGCGGCGCAATCGGATACTTCATCAGGTTCATGAAATACGCCACGAAGCCGACCCCCAGCATAAGGTAAAGGTCATTGATACCGCCACCCACACTGAAGGAACCAATCGTGGTCAGAACCATCACGACGGGCAAGAAAACGGTTTGCGGGATTTTGAGAATCTTGATGAAGACCCGCGCGGTGAAAAGGCCCATCAGGAACATCGTCAACGATGCCAGCACCAGGATGGCCACGACCCGCAGGATGATTTCGGGGTCGATCGTGGGGCCGGGGATGACGTTGTTGATTTTGAAAGCCCCCAGCAGCGCGGCCGCAGGTGGCGAGCCGGGGATGCCCAGCACCAACAGGGGGATCAGTGCGCCGCCGATACAGGCGTTGTTGGCGGTCTCTGAACACAAAAGCCCGTCCAGTGAACCTTTGCCGAAGTTCTTCCCATCCTTCGAAACGGTTTTGCCGACACCGTAGCTGACCCATCCGGCAACATCCTCGCCGACGCCCGGCAGGGCACCAACGCCAGTGCCGATCACGCCGGACCTGCCGATGGTGGGCAGGTGACGGCGGACCGTCGAGAGATTTGGTAGGATCGACCCTTTCAGAGCCATAACTTTGCCGGCTTCGACATGGCGCAGGCCTTCGATGATCTGAGGGATCGCGAAGGCCCCCATGAGAACGGGCACCACCTGGAACCCGCTCAGCATGTAGGACCAGCCGAAGGTGTAGCGGGGTTCGGACAGCAAGGGGTCAAGTCCGACCATGGCCATGGCAAGCCCGATCAGACCAGAAATCCACCCTTTGAGCACCAGGTCCTCGCTCATGAGCGTGCCAGACAGAAGGATACCGAACAGGGCTAGTAGCGCCTTTTCCGGGCTTGCGATGTTCTTTGAAACAAGCAGCAGTGCCCAGACGAAGATCAGGAGCGTGAGTGTGCCGATGATGGTCCCGATGAAACTGGCCGTCGTCGTCAATCCAAGGGCCTCACCGCCGCGTCCGGCCTTGGCAAGTGGGTGACCGTCCATTGCGGTGGCGGCGCTGGCGGCGGTGCCGGGGATGTTCAGCAGGATCGAGGGATAGGACCCGCCGTAAATCGCCCCGACATAAGCGCCCAGCAGCGCGATCAAAGAGTAATCCAGCGGGATCTTGTTGCCGAAGAAACCGGTCAGAATGGTCACGGAAAGGGTTGCGGTCAGGCCGGGCAATGCACCGAATGTGATGCCCAGAAAGACCGAGAAAACCAGATAGAGGTAGGTCAGCGGATCGGCGACCAACGCAGCGAAGGCATGGCCGAATCCCGCCAGCTGAGACAAGACGAACTCCATGGTCTTAGCCTTTCCAGATCGGGCGGAGCGTCACGTAATAGTGGTACTCGATTTGTTGAAACAGCAGGCCACCGCGCGCCGGAACATTCTGGCGAAACCCGAAGGCCATGGCGCAAACAAGAATAAACGGGGCCAGGACGGCAATGTAGGGAACAACCCGCAAAAGCCGCTCGGACTGGGCTTTGATCAAAACCGGGATCGTCAGGGCAACCCAAATGCCCAACGTGATCCAGTCGTCCGCATGTGCGTTCCAGTCGGCTTGAGCAGGGTAGAGCAACCAGGACGTGAACCCAGCCAGGCAAACGGCGCCGCAAGCGATCATCGCGCGCCGCGGGTGCCCACCGTAGTACCCAAATATGAGAGCGGTAATCAGAAGGCCGGAACACAGGATGAAATCGACGCGCGGGACCAGCCCGCACACATAGGCCAGAAGGATCAGGCCAATGGTGGAAAACCGAAATGCTTGGTCAGGGTTCCAGCCGATGCCAGCCGCACCAAGGGCGTGCCGCGCCCCGCCGGACCGGACCGAGATCACGAACAGCGCCGTCGAGAGGCACAACAGGCCCACAAAGATGAACAACGGAACAATGGCTGCTGAGTCGTACCATTGGGTACCGCTGACCCCCGCCTTGTTTTCACCCCACAGGGGGATGTCCATGGTCTTCCACAGGAAGAACACCGATGTTGCCCCCAAAACCAGCGACGCCCAGAAATCCCGTGCGCGCAGGACCAGAATGTCCTCAGCCTTTTCCAACGTTGCCCTCCCGTGCAAAAAAGGGGCGCGGAAACGCGCCCCCAAGATCGTTTGTCGCTCAGGGCTTCTCGATGCCCAGAGAGGCCGGATCGACGGTCGTCGCACCCAGATCCTGCAGGGTGTACGCAAAGGTGGATTCCAACGTCGAGAACAGCTTCTGCGCCTCGGGTCCGTACTGTCCGCCGATGTCATAATTGTTTGCTGCGGCCCAATCGGCCACTGCTTGCGACGCCATGGCTTTCTGGAATGCTTCGGCCAGTTTTGCCTTTACATCGTCGCTTGCCGAATTGTGGACCGCAAAGCCGATTGCCTGTTTCAGCGGCAAATATTGGTCGAGCCCGTCATAGATGCCAAGGGCCGAAGGAACGGTCATTCCTGCGATTCCCGCGTTTTCAGGCGTCAGCATCGCCAGAGGGCGCAACTGTCCGCCTTCGATCAGCGGGGCCTGTTCCGCCAGCGAGGTCACGACCAGCGCAACTTCACCGGCGATGGCGGCCTCTTGCCCCGGAGCTGAGCCTTTGTAGGGGACGAATTTGAACTCGGCGCCCGAGCCCTTTTCAATGGCCAGCAGGTTCAGGTGGTGGATGGATCCCGCACCCGAGGCTGCCGCGGGGATGGTTCCGGGCGCGGCCTTCGCCGCGTCCACCAGCTCTTCAAGGCTGTTGTAGGGGCTGTCGGCGGGAACCGAGATCAAATCAGGCGAGCCGCCAACGATGAACGGATACCAGTAGTCGAACTTTTTGTCCCAGCCGCCCTGGACGGCGGCGGTCACGTTCGATTCGGAAAGTCCGACCAACGTATAGCCGTCATCAGGCTGGTTCATGACGTAGACCATTCCGTTTGAACCCGCCACGCCTCCGGTCTGGTTGATCACGTTGATCGACACCGGCAGATGTTTCTCCATCTCGGCCATGATCATCCGGTTGATGGTGTCGGTACCGCCTCCGGCGCCCCAGACGACGGCGGTGGTAATGTCCCGGTACGGATATTCCTGTGCGCTGACGAGCCCTGCGGCACCTGCCGACATTAGGGCGGCCGCTGCCAACCTTGCGATTTTCGACTTCATCTTTTCCTCCCAGATGCAGTGATGTGTTTGTTGTTGCATTTAATTGCGTATACGTTACACAATGCGTTGTCAACGACCGGAATTGATTTAAGGTCGAACGCAAGAACACAGGAAAAGGACGCAGGGCGCAGATGGCCGAGAAACTAGAGATTGCAGTGTTCCACGGGGACGGGATCGGCCCGGAAATCATGGCTCCGACGCTAAGCATCCTTGCGCAGCTGTCTGAGCAGACCGAGGACTATACACTTGAGTTTCGGGAGGTTCCGGCCGGGGCAGCCCACTATGCGCAAACCGGAGAATCATTTCCGAAAACGTCAATGGATGCGGCGCGGCAGGCGGATGCCATTCTACTGTCCGCAATGGGTTTGCCGGACGTTCGGTACCCGGATGGGACCGAGATTTCACCTCAGATCGACCTCCGTAAGGCGTTGGGGCTGTTTGCCGGTGTGCGCCCTGTGCGGGTGAGAGCTGGGCAAGCAACACCGTTGGCCCTGCCGCCCGGCAAGGAAATTGACTTTGTTCTGATCCGCGAAAGCACTGAGGGGTTGTTTCACACCCAGGGGTGCGGAGAAGTGACCGAGGACGAGGCGCGCGAGACGCTGCTGATCACCCGAGAGGTCTGCGAAAAGCTGTTTCGGTTTACCTTCCAGTTGGCGCATGACCGAAAGGCATCCGGGCAGGGTCGGGGTCGTGTCACCTGTGTGGACAAGGCCAACGTCTTCCGTGCCTTTGCATTCTTCCGGGATCTGTTCGATGCCGAGGCTGAGCGTCACCCGGATTTGGTTGCGGATCATGCCTATGTGGATGCAACGGCCTTGTGGATGGTTCAGAAGCCTTGGGAATTTGATGTTCTTGTCACGGAAAACATGTTCGGAGACATCCTGTCTGACCTTGGGGCCGGTCTGATGGGAGGGCTGGGGCTGGCGCCCTCGGCTGACATTGGTCTGGATCGTGCGGTGTTCCAGCCCTGTCACGGATCCGCCCCTGACATTGCCGGGGAAGGCATCGCCAATCCGTTTGCCATGTTCCAGTCGGCGGCGATGATGCTGGAATGGCTTGGGTTGCGGCATCAAAACCCCGCGTTGTCGCGCGATGGGCAACGGCTACACGCGGCAGTCGACAGCGTCGTATCCGAGGGCCGAATTCTGACCCGTGATCTTGGCGGAGAAGCCGACACGCTGGCCGCAGCGCGGGCGGTGGCGGACAGGGTGTTTTCGGCGTGAGCAGCCAGCAGTTCATTCGTGTCGCCTGTGTCGGCGCCGGCTATTTCAGCCAGTTCCACTATGGCAGCTGGCGCCGCATACCGCAGGTTCAACTGGTCGCCGCATGTGATCGCGATCTCGAGAAGGCGGCCGCCACTGGGTTGCCTGCCTATGATGATCTGCCGTCGATGCTGGCCCGGGAATCTCCCCAGCTGTTGGACATAATCCTGCCGCCTGAGGGTCATGCCGACGCAATTCGTGCCGCGCTGGACGCAGGTGTGAGTTGGATCCTGTGCCAAAAACCGTTTTGTCGATCTCTGGCAGAAGCAGAGGCTGTTCTGCAGGATGCTCGGGATGCCGGAGCCACCGTCGTTGTCCACGAGAATTTTCGCTTTCAGCCGTGGTATCGGGTGATGAAGGACGCCCTGACACGCGGGGATATCGGGACGCCGTTGCAGGCCACGTTCCGGCTGCGCCCGGGCGACGGGCAGGGGCCGCGCGCCTATCTTGATCGGCAACCCTATTTTCAGAAAATGCCGCGTTTTCTGATCCACGAAACGGCGGTGCATTGGGTCGATACGTTCCGGTTCTTGTTCGGCAAGCCAGTCTCGGTTTATGCGGATCTGCGGCGGATAAACCCGGTCATTGCCGGAGAGGACGCAGGCTATGTCATCTTTGAGTTCGAAAACGGCTTGAGGGCCGTATTCGATGGCAACCGGAACCTGGATCATGCCTCGGACAATCTGCGCCGCACCATGGGGGAGGCCTTGATCGAAGGCACTGGCGGAACACTGACGATGGATGGCTTTGGCGCCGTTGGGCTGCGGGAATTCGGCAGCCAGAGCAAAGAGCAGTTGCTTGCACCCGATAAATGGGAGGGCTTTGGTGGCGATTGCGTGCACGCATTGCAGCAGCATGTCATATCCGGTCTTCTAAATGGAACGCATTTGGAAAATACTGGCCCGGACTATCTGGACGTTATCCGCATTGAACAGGCGATCTACAGATCTGATGCGGAGGGCAGGAAAATCGTTTTGGAGGCCGAATGAAAAACGAGACCGGCAAGGCTCTCTCGAATACCCAGCGTGCGGTGCGGGACTTGCGGCGGATGATCCTGACCGGAGAGTTGGCCGCGGGCACCGACCATCTGGAAACCGAACTGGCCGAGCAGTTGGGGATGTCGCGCACGCCGGTTCGCGAAGCAGCGCTTATGCTGGAAAGCAAGGGCCTGTTGGAAATGCGGCCGCGCAAAGGGGTGCGGATCCTGCCGGTATCTCCGGATGACATGCGCGAGATCTATGACATTCTGACCGAGTTGGAGAGCCTTGCAGCCGAACGCGCGGCCGAGGCCGGATTTTCCGAACAAGACCTTCAGCCGTTGGCGGACTCGATTGCCCAAATGGATCGCGCCATCGGTGAGGAAGACCTGGAGGCGTGGGCCAAGGCCGACGACCTGTTCCACCGCGAGCTTGTCCGGTTGGGTGGCAACCGCCGAGTGGAAAGCATCGTGTCCATGATGAGCGACCAGGTCCGCAGGGCGCGGGCCTCGACCCTGTTCATCCGCCCGTTGCCGGTCAAGTCGAATGAGGATCACCGTGCGGTCTATACCGCAATCCGCGACGGCAAACCTGATGTGGCGCGCGACCGGCATCGTCAGCACCGGCTGCATGCCAAATCCGTCATCATCGACATTTTGGAAAAGCATCGGCTGAACAAGCTGTAGCCACGCAGTTCGCTCAGCCCGCTGGCCGTAGATCTGCCGGCGGTGCAATCTGGACTTCGGGTCCCAACTGGGGATATGGCCAATAAAGCGGCGCGCGATGCGAAAGGACTTCCGGTGCAGATAACCCAGCAGATGGCAGGCGACAGCGTCTACTACATCAATCTGGACCGTGTGCCCGAGCGCCGGGCGTTCATGGAGGCGCAGTTTCTGAAGGCGGGCCTTGTGGGTGCACATAGGATCAGCGCCACGGATGCCAGTCAGTCAGGCGCGTTGGAGCAAAACGGATATGTCGCGGGAACGGGAACGCGCTGGGGTCTGACGACCAGCGAAATCGCCTGTTTCGAAAGCCATAGATCGGTTTGGGAGCGGATCGCCGATCGGAACCTTCCAGCCGCTGTCGTCTTTGAGGATGATGTGGAAATGTCCTCTGACGCTGGCCGGGTGATCACCGAAGTGCTGAACCACCCGGAAGCCTATGATTGCGTCAAATTGGATTACTCGCCCCGGTCACTGCGTTTTGGGCCGGAGACCGGGATCGGAAATGTCCGCGTGCGCCCAATGTTGGAAATGGCGCCAAGTGCGGCGGCCTATGTTCTGTCACAGGCAGGCTGCCGCAAATTGTTGGCCTGGTCGCAGAGATATTCTGACCATCTCGATGATTTTCTGTCCTTGCCGCGCAGGGATTGGAACATGTTTCAGTGCTTTCCGGCTGTTGGTGTCCAGATGATCTGGTCGGGACGGCAGGAGCAGATCGACGAACCGGTCAAAAGCAGCGAACGAACCCAAAGCGCAGCCACAAACAGCGGATTGGACAAGGGCCCCACGTGGTTTCGGCTGCGGCGCGAGCTTCAGTCGGCCGGCCGAAAACTGAAATGGAAGCTGGGCGGTCAGGCGCGGCTTGTCCAGCGCGGCGGTATGGTGGACTTCATTCCCTGTGCCGACGATCTGATCGTGCGCCCTTGGTCCTGAAGTCTTTGTGCCAGTGGTAAAAAACCAAGCGGTTCCAACCATCGGCGCCAGTCGCAAAGTGCATAAACGTTAACAAAACTCTCGATTTGATATAACCTCACAGTGTTATTGCGCGATTTTTTGGGGTTTTGGTGTGGGTCAAACGATTTACGAGAAATACGGCGGGTTCAAAACCATCAGCCGGATCGTGATGACATTTTACGAAATGGCATTGGAATCGGATGAGATCGGAGGCTACTTCGAAGACATCGACATGCCACGGTTGATTGATCACCAAACCAAATTCGTTTCGTCTCTGGTGGGTGGTCCCGCGTCTTTCAGTGATGATCGGATCGAGGCCGTGCATCGGCACCTCAACATCAGCCACGATGATTTCGACGAGATGGCTACGCTGTTCGGCGAAGCCCTTTCAATTCATGGAATGACCGAAGATGACGTGCAGGTCGCGCTGGCTGCGATCGAAGGCAAAAGAGCGATCATCGTTGCCCGGGATGCGGCATGAGCATCCTGGCCATCAACGAGCATCTGCTGCGTGCCATCGGGGTCGGTGTAGCGGTACTGCGGGCCTCGGACCTGACCTTCGTGTTCCACAATGGTCCATTTGCCGAATGGTTCGGCAAACCCGAGCCCGGCCAGACACTATTGGATATATTGCCGGATCTCGACCAGCGCGAACTGGATGACGTCAAACAATCGGGCCTGCGATACTCGGCCGAGCTGCAGATGAAGCCCAAGCGCCGCACGCTGATCTTCGCGGTGACGATTTCCTTGGCCAACGGGATGGATGAGCAGGTTCTGGTTGTCGAATGTCAGAACATAACGAAAATTCGTGAGCTGGAAAGCATGATCGACAGCTATTCGACCATGGTCGAGCGCAACACCCGCGAGTTGGAAAGAGAAAAGGAACGGGTCGAACGGCTTTTGCTGAACCTGATGCCGCGTGCGGTTTATGAAGAGTTCAAAACCTTCGGCGTAGTAACGCCTCAGCTGTATGATCAGGTTTCCGTGGTCATGCTGGATTTCGTCGGCTTTACGGATTTTGCGGCAAAAACAGACCCTACGGTCACCCTCAGCGAGTTGAATGACATCTTCACCGCCTTCGACCGGATCGTCGAACAGTTCGGGTGTGAACGGATCAAGACGATCGGAGACGCTTATCTTGCGGTCTCAGGCATGCCCGACGCCACGCCCGACCATGCCACGGCGGTTGCGCATTGTGCGGTCCGATTTCTGCGGTATCTGGAACGGCGCAACGAAAGTCATCCGCACAAATGGCAGGCCAGGATCGGGCTTGGCATGGGGCCCGCCGTAGGGTCAGTGGTAGGGATCCAGAAATACGTCTATGACGTTTTCGGACCGGCCGTGAATATCGCATCGCGGTTGCAGGTCTTTGCAAACCCCATGAACATCGTTGCCCCGGAAGAGATGAAATATGCACTGATCGATGAATTCCAGGTCTCGGACTTGGGTCCGGTCGACATCAAGGGGATGGGCATGATGGATCTGATCAATGTCACCTCACGGCTGAACGCACCGCATGCCAGCCGGATGTTTTGACGATCATTCGTCGGGCGGAACCAGCCCCAACCCTCTGAGGTAAATGCCGATCCCGGATTCCAGCAGGTCTTCGGGCGGGAAGGGCGAACTGGCCCCCGCATTGCGGGCATAAAGCTCCACGACACCATGGCTCATCGCCCAGATATGCGCGCTGAACATAGACGCCGGTGGGCGCTTTTCCGGCGGGATGTGTTCTGAAAGATCGGCCGCAGCCATTTCCAGCACCTCCTTTGCCCGGTTGGCGGCCAGCGCCAGCTCGGGCGTCCGGTTGACCGAGATTCCGCTTTCGAACATCGAGATGTAGTGGCCGGGATGCTTGCGCGCAAACGCCAGATATGCGCGCCCGGTCGCTTCGAAAGCGGCCAGCGCCGAGGGCTGCCCCTTGTCGTAGGCATACTGCATGAGGTCCGCGAACATCTCGAACCCCTGACGGGCCGCCTCGGCGATCAGATCCTCGCGACCCTGATAGTGCCGGTAAACCGCGGCTGGGGTGACACCGGCCCGTTTCGCGGCCTCAGACAGGGTAAAGCCGGTCGGACCTTTTTCTTCGATCAGCGAGAGGGCGGCGTCGATCAGCGCCTGTTTCAGATTTCCATGGTGATAGCCGCGTTTGGTCATTCCGACGGCACCTGCCTGTGGTTGCGTGCTCTTTTACCAACCAGACATAATGCACGCGGCGCAGCAGGTCCAATCCCCGGGGCATGATCGGAGGGGCCACCGCTTGACCAAAGGCGCCCTAGACTACGCATCCCAGATTTCCGGTCCGCCACAAATCATCGGGTCGGGCTCTCCAACGGCTTCGGCGTCCTTTTCGTCATAGTCCAAGGTCGACAATACCGCCCGGATTGCCGCAAGCCGGGCGCGCTTCTTGTCGTCCGAACGGATGATCGTCCAAGGGCACAGATCGGAATGGGAGCGTGTCAGAGTTTCAGAAATCGACTGCGTGTATTCATCCCATTTGCCCAGACCGGCGATGTCTATAGGGCTCAGTTTCCATTGTTTCAGCGGGTCGTTCTCGCGCGCGAGAAACCGGCTGAGCTGTTCTGTGCGCCCGACGTTGAGCCAGAATTTGAACAGGTGAATGCCGTCATGAACAAGCCCGTTCTCCAGTGGCATGACCTGCCTGAAGAAGCGTTCCCGCTGGTCTGCGGTGCAAAATCCAAAGACGTTTTCGACGACCCCCCGGTTGTACCAGCTGCGATCGAAGAAAACGATCTCGCCAGCCGATGGCAGGTGCTGAATGTACCGCTGGAAGTACCATTGGCTGCGCTCGGCGTCGGAGGGCTTGCTGAGGGCGACATTGCGGGCGCCACGCGGGTTCAGGTTTTCCCGGAACCGCTTGATGGTACCGCCTTTGCCCGCTGCATCTCGACCCTCGAACACGATCGCGATGCGTTGTCCGGTTTCCTTGACCCTTGCCTGCATCTTGACCAGTTCGATCTGCAGGGCCTCCATCTGCTTGTCATAGTCCTTGCGCTTCATCCTCTCCTGATATGGGTAGCTGGGGTTCAGGATGTCGCCTTTTTCAGCGTCTTCGATGGCCTTTCGCACGCTCTCGGGAGCGTCGTTCCGAAAGTAGCTGTTGATTGCTCGGTCCGCTGCACGGGTCATGAGTTGCCTCGCCATAAAATCCAGTTTCTACTATGGATTACGGGCGGGGTTAACGCAAATCCGCTCGTTCCGCGGCGCGTTCGATCGCAGCAGCAACTTCTGGAGCGGCCACCACTTGAGGCATGTGACCCATACCTTCAAGTTCGATCAGCTCAGCGCCGGGGATTTGTTCGATCAACCGCTCGGAATGCCAGCCCAGCCCAACTGTGGTGTCTGCCGTACCATGCACAATTTCGGTGGGCACCGAAATCTCGGGGTAGCGCGGTTGCAGCTCGGCAACTTCGTTCAGGAGGTTGGCCCTTTGTTTTGCGTTGGCATGCATCGACGACCGGCGGAGCGTCAGGGGCGGGCCAAAGTGCTCGGCATAGCCTTCGGGTGCCGTCTGGGGGGCAAAGACCGTATCCAGGGCCTTGTTGACGTACCAGTCCGGAACGTAGGCGGTGATCAACGGCAGGACGAGAGCATTTCCCCAGGCGGTCGAGGTAATCCGGTTGAAGGAATCGAGCGGAGTTTCCCATGGCACCGCGGCCGGGGCGATCAGGACCAGAGCCGAGATGTTGTCAGGTCGCGTCACAGCCCAGGCCAGCGATACCGACCCGCCATAGCTTTGACCGGCTACGATGGGTTTGTCGGCCCCCAGCATCGCGGCAGCTTTCTGCAGGATTTCTGCCTGCTCAACGATGGTTTCGCCCTCCGCCGAGAAGCTCTGAGAATAGCCCAGCCCCGGCCGGTCGAATACAATGACCCGAAAGGACTTTGCCAGCAACGGCGCCAGAGCAAACGTCATGTCCCGGGTATTGCCGCTGGACCCGTGGATCAGGACGACATCCGGGCCTTCGCCCATGACGACGGCATGTACAGCAACGCCGTCGACATCCAATACCTGACCCTCTGGCGGAAACGCGGCCTCGGCCCGTGCCTCATGGCGTACGGCAAGCCAAGCCGTCAAAGCCCCAAAAAGGGCCGCAAACAGGCCCATGTATATCAACGACTTAATGACCAATTTTCGTCATGTCGAATGGAGTGGTCTGGTAGATCTCGTTGATCCAGTTCCCATACAGCAGGTGCGCATGGCTACGCCACCGGTTCTGAGGCGTGCGGGACGGGTCATCGTCGGGGTAATAGTTGATAGGCACATTGATCGGAGTGCCGTTGGCCACGTCCCGGTCGTATTCCTGTTTCAGCGTGTCACTGTCGTATTCGAAGTGATTGAAGATATACAGCGCCCGGTTCTGCCGATCTTCAACAAGACACGGACCGACCTCGTCGCTGCCCATAAGGGTCACAAGCCCTTCGGCAGCATCTATTTCATCCTGGCGGACTTCGGTCCAGCGACTGACCGGGATCACGCAGTCATCCGAGAAGCCTCGCAGGAAGGGTGAGGCGGGTGACAGGTTCCGATGCCGGAAACACCCAAAAGCCTTGGAGTCCAACATATGCTTTTTGACGCCATGAAAGTGATAGATCATCGCCATACCACCCCAGCACACGCCGAAGGTCGAATGCACATTGGTTCGGGTCCATTCGAAAACCTCGGTCAGTTCGTCCCAATAGGTGACGTCCTGAAACTCCAGATGCTCGATGGGGGCGCCGGTGATGATCAGGCCGTCAAATTTCTGGTCCTTCACGTCCTGAAAGGGGCGGTAGAACTCTTCCATGTGTTCGGCCGCGGTGTTTTTGGTCTGATGCTCGGTCATGCGGATCAGGGACAACTCGATCTGCAGAGGCGTCGCGCCGATCAATCGGGCAAACTGGTTTTCGGTCTGGATTTTCTTCGGCATCAGGTTCAGCAACCCGATCTTCAGGGGCCGGATGTCCTGCCGTGCGGCCTGATCCTCGGCCATGACCATGACGCCCTCTTTCGTCAGAACGTCAAAGGCCGGGAGGTCGGACGGAATCTTGATAGGCATGAGGCGGGTTTTTCCAGTTTCTTCTGAAGCGTTCTAGTTAGGACGCCGCGGCGCGGGTCTCAAGTGTGCTCTCGATCAACTCATCGAAATCACGCGCATCCCGCACCTTTCCGATTGCGTCGGCGGTAACAGTGACCCCCCAATTCTCAGCCATGGATTGGTATCTGGGCTGACGGTGGGCCAGGGCGCGGGCATAGGTCCAGCGGATGAAGTCGTCGGGATTGACCTCTGCCTCGGCGCAGCCGTGCTGATCAAGGTATTCCTGCCAGGTGCGCGTCAGGAAATCGGCCTGATAAGACATCGGTTTGGGGGCCTTGTCGAACCGTCGGATCAGTTCGGCGGTGTGGTCGTCGTCGCCCTTGATCCAGACCATCAGGGTCTGGCGGGAGAGTTCCGACAAGACGTGGTCGGAAGGATTGTCAGGGTCCACCCATTCGCAGATTGACCCGCCGGTGTCACAGATGAAATGCGGGTACCCGTACAGACGCTGAGCGCGGTCAATGAAATATTCGGTGTCCAGCAGAGCGTGGATTTCGGCCTGCCGGAACTGCTCTTGTCTACGCCGATATTCCGGCATCGCCAGCCCACCCAGCGCCGGGTTTCCGGGCTTGCCCAGATAGGCGGCGACCGGCGTCAGGTTTTCGAACGAAATGTTGGAACCGATATAGATCGAGTCAGAGAGCAGCAGATCCCGCAGAAAGGGAACCTTCATTGCCTCAGCCTTGGCGTTGTCGGTGATGTATTCACCCATGTAACGCGTGCCAATTCGATAATCGATCGAGTAGTGGAACCAGTCGCCCGAGTCGCGAAGGATGTTCGACACGTAAGTCTTGCCCAAGCCGGACATGCCGAAAAACAGCACCTTTTTGCGCGCCGCTTCGCGCCAGTCCTTTGCCGAACTGTAGATCATGTGCAACCGTCCCTTGTTTTGTCCTAGCTAAATCGGCCCGGCGATGGCGTCAATCTCGGCCGCGGGCTCGGCTTAGGATCAATAATCCCAATGCAAGGATTGCAAAGCCGATGAAGGCATTCGGGGCAAGGGTTTCGTGCCGGACATAGGCGCCTAGCAGAATGGCAACCGGAGGGATGATCAGGGTGACCAGCAGCAGGTTGCCGCTGCCGGCAGCGGCCAGAACCCTGTAGTACAGCAGGTAGGCCCCAGCCGTAGCGACGAGTGCGTAATAAGCTACGGCGAGCCAAGTTGTCATAGGCAGGTCGAACGATGGCACACCGTCGACGACCAGCATTACCGGCAGCATGACGATGGTTGACCCGCTCAGCATTCCCGCCGCCGCAACCTGCGGCGCCAGGCCTGACAAGCGCAAACGGGCCCAGACAGCCGCCAGCGCATAGGATAAGGTCCCCGCCAGAATGGCCAACTGAGCAGCGCTTTGCAGGCTGAACCCAAGGAAATTGTGCAATCCGATTGCGGTGGAAACTCCGCCAAAGCCAAGTGCAACGCCCACGGCTCGACGTTTGGTCAGTCGCTCGTCGGGAAAGAACGCAGCAGCAACCAGAACACCGAAGATTGCCGTGGCAGCGTTCAAGATCGAGGTCAGACCGGTGTCGACATACAATTGGCCCCAGGCCATCAGCGAGAAGGGCAATACGTTGTTCAACAGACCCATGACCAGAAAAGCGCCCCAAATACGCGGGTCCCTCGGTATCGTTTCTCGGCGGAGGAGAACGACGGCCCAAAGCGCAAGCGCGGCCCAGAAAACGCGATGAAACACGGCCGTCATCACAGGTATCGTGTCCAGTGCGACGCGGATCGCAAGGAAGGACGCGCCCCAGATCAGTCCAAGAAGAATGAGCTCGAACCAAGCAAGGGCGGAGAGGGATTTTTGTTGCGTCATGGCTATTTCTTGCATGTTTCTGTTTGCCTCACGCGGAATACTTGCATTCGGCAATTCGGTAAGCGACCCGGATCATGCGAAAAACCCCGCCACAAGGGCGGGGTTTTCCAATTCTGTATGAGCGTATCCCTTAGTTCAAGGCGTAGGTCACCTGAATACCAACGCTCCACGCGCTGTTTCCAGAGAAGTTCGCCCGCGCCGCGGGGCCAGCACCGTCAGCGGTTGCGTCGCCCAGATCGGTATAGCGAACGCCGCCCGAAATCTTGGCGCGTTCCATCGAGTAGGTGCCGCCAAGGCCAATGCTCCAGAACCCGTCGGTCGGACCCAGGTTGGAAACGGGCTCATTGGTTGCCGATTCATAGCCAAGGGTCACAGCGCCCGAGAATTGTTCAGAGAACTGGTAGCCAAGACCCAGCGAATAGGTCCAGGTCGGATCGTCATAGTCCACCAGCGCGCTGGTCGGCGGATAGTTTGGGGGATCGTAAACCGTTTGCGGCCAATCGACCCAGCGGATGGATCCAAACAACAGTGTTCGTGGAGCAACGCCGGTTTGAAAGTCCAAGTTGACCGATTGTGGAGTTTCTATTTCGCTAGAAGAGTTAACCGTTCCAACGAGCAAGCTCGACTCGCTTTGTGAGAGGTCATGCGAAATCTTCGAGTTGTAAGTCAGGGCAACGCGGGCAGCAATCTCCGGCTTTTCCCATGCAACACCAATCACGTAACCAAAGTCCGTTGCGGAGTCGGTGTTAACAACATAGTCAGCTGCCACCGGTACCGAAACACTTGCTTTTACACGTTGAACCCGTAATCCCCCGAGCGCACTAAAGCCGTTTCCAAACTTGTACCGCAGCAAGGCTGTAACGGCATCAGTATCAGCTTTTGCGCGCAGAACATCATTTGTCAGAGTTCCGGCCGATAGCGGATAGTTCGAAGCGTACGCGATGTCGGCGCCATAGGGCTCATCATAAATAAGCGCGAAATCCAACTTCTCATTTAGAGACGTCTTAAACCCCAGATGCGGCGAAAAGAAGTCTTTGGCAACATCACCGGAGTCGACTCCAAGCATCGTGCCGCTTACATCCGGGTCGGTGTAGCCCAGACGAAACTGGACAACTGAGCCCTCTTCAAAAATCAGGTTGATGCCCTGACCGCTTCGGTCAAGCCCGCCGGCATGAGCGGCGGTCGCCCCTGCACAGAGCACGCACGCCTGTAACAGCGCTTTCTTCATGTATTCCTCCCTTTTCACTATCCGGCGCCACAGTATTGTCTTGTGAGTGTCAGTGGCGGTGATTTCTGTGACCATTATTCACGGGGAGTTTAAAAAAACGTCAACCACTGACCATACGTTAGTTTCTGCCAGTGACCGAACGTCAGTTTTTGTGTGTGGTTTTTGCCAGAGTGCCCGATCCCGCGCGGCCTTCGGACCAGACATTCAGGAAGATGCCCGAGAAAATCACGACGGCGCCCAGCATGGTCCACTGATCCAGGGGTTCGTGATACAGCAGCATCCCAACAATGGCGATCGTCGGCAGGCGCGCGAAATCAAAGGGAATAACGACCGTGGCCGGAGCGATGGCAAGCGCGTTTGTAATGCAGAAATGGGCCAGCAGGCCGGCCAGCCCGACCAGCAACAACAGGGGCGCGCTTTGAGCGGTTGGCAGGACGATCTGCCCGTCCGCTCCGGCAACAGCAAGACCCATTGCGGCCTGCATCGTAGTCAGCCAGAAAACGATGCATCCGATGCTGGCGAACCCTGTCAGTTTCTTCGTCGAAATCGTTGTAAGCGCAAAGAAAACAGCCGAGGAGGCCGCTGCAAGAACACCGGGCGTGAGCGGTGTGGCTCCGGGTCGGGCGACGATCAATATGCCTGCGAAACCTATGATTGCCGACATGACCCGCGTGGGTGTCAGGCGTTCGCCCAGCAGAAGCGGAGACAGGAGTACGACCCATATCGGTTGCGTAAATTCCAACGCAAAAACCTGCGCCAGCGGGATGACGCTGACAGCGTAGAACCACAGGTTTTGGCCCGCAAAATGCAACGAGTTTCGAACCGCGTGCAGGCCCAGACGTTGTGTCGACACCTGGTACCATTTGCCGGTTGCCGTCAAAACTGCCGAAACGACGATGACGCCCACAATGCTGCGGTACATCATGATTTCAAACGTGTCGTGCGTCAGGCTAAGCTCGCGCCCGGCAACGGCCATTGACGAGAACGAAGCGATCGCCCCGGTCATCCACAGCGCGGTTTTCCAGCTATCAAAAATCGGTTCACCTTTTTTAGTTTGAGGGCCGCTCACACGTGAAAATTTGCAAAGACACTGTCTTCTTCTTTCTCATACCTCTATATCCAAATGTGTCCACCATTGCGCGTCTCCATCAACGTCGGGCTTGTTTTCATCTACTTGAATGACGGCGGATTGCGGGAGCGTGACCATCAAATTTAGCTGCTCTTCAGTGCCCTTCCACTCGCCGACGCGTGGATAGATGCCCGAGATATCATCATAGACTGTCAAGTTCTTTAGTGTGGAAAACTTGGAGTAGGCATAGCCGCTGGGCCCAAAAACGTAAATGGATTCAGACACTTTACTCAAGAGGCAGATTCCAAGGCCGAACGTCCCATACCCAAAGACCAAATTCGGAGCGGATAATAAAACTGCGACATCTTCAAGCAAAGTGCCACATTGAATCTTCAGTGAAAGACCTAAGTGCTTTATGTATTCTTCCAGTGCCTGAATACACGGGTTTTTGCGATCTTCAAAAACGAGTTGAACTTGGGTTATTCCTAATTTTTTTTGCGCGTCTTCGATGGCTTTTTTGTAGAATGACAAGGGAGGTTGGGGATATCCGGGATGCGGATTTAGATCAAACACATCTCCTGAACGAATGTGTATCGTTAGACAGTTCCGTGCTTCGGGTAGAGTAGGGGCACAGTTTAAGTACGGAACGACGTACTTTTGAATGACCCTACGCCTTGTTTCCATCGTGCATCCAAGACGTTCGAGCCTAGTTTCGCGGAAAAATCCACTCGTCAAAAAGCCACCATAGCCCTTTATTCCGTGTCCTGCGGGCAAGAGCGTCAATCCGTTTATTTTTGCCGGTCCAGGTAGTTTCAAAATCTGCGTATCGGGCAGTCGTAAATAGTTTAACCCGAGAGCGCGGGCCAGAAGGATCGCGTTTGAAATCTGAAGCAAGTTGTTTCCCATACGACCGTATGGCTGGACGCTCAATCCCACGATTTTGCCCGCTTCGGATGGAAAAGGCTTGCCAAAGAATAACCCCAAATCACTTACGGTTTGTTCACGCCATCTAAGTGATTCAAAAAGTTTTGACCTGGGAATTCTTTTCATTTTTTTCTCGTGGGAAGACAGTTAACGCTCTTTTGGAGTGTGTATATGCCACATCCGAATCTAAAGCGGCCTATCGTTTCTTTGATGGTCCCGTTTGTGTGCAAGTCACCTTTGTCGTCTACGTAATCAAAGCGTTTCAGCTTCATTTCATTCTTAATTGCCGGATGTTCCAGAATATATCTGGGATCCATGACGCGATGAGCATTGAAATGAACTTCATTACCTTTTCCAATCGGAACGCTAATGTACAGGGTTCCGCCGGGTTTGAGCATTTTCACAAGATTGCTAATGCCCTTTACGTGGCCATCTACGGCTATGGGATCGCCATAGCGTCCAAGGCCGAAGTGTTCAATTGCATGCAGGCATGAAATGGAGTCGGCTAACTCTACTTCAGCTTCACTCATCAGATCCATTTGCAAAAACCTGATGTTGTTGTGCGCTGTGGGAGGCAATGGGCGAATGTCGATGACTTCAATCTCTCTAAAAGAAGCTACGTGGGCGACAAAACCGTCAATTCGAGACCCTACGTCAACGTGCCGTGTTGGCCTGCTAGCATGGATCAGCGAAGCTACCAGCAAATCTTGATGAAAGTAGTGCCCGTTTGCCTGGCCCGCGCTTTCCAAGAAGTCAGTAATAATTGGGAAAGAATGTGTTATTTCTCCCCCTTGTCTCAGCCAGGTGGCGCGATCGCGGTGGAAACGCTTTATTGCTTGTCTATGCGCTCCAAAAGCCCACGAACGTAGTCTCTTGTAGGCCCTGCTCGCGTTTCCCATTTCTTTGCCTCAGTGCTTCAATGCTATTACCAAAGTCTTAACGATGGTTCGCGCAAATTGGAATAATCATGGCAAACAGGTTTATTCCCACTCGATCGTGCCCGGAGGCTTGGAGGTGATGTCATAGGTGCAACGGTTGATGCCCTTGACCTCGTTGATGATCCGGGTGGCGGTTTCGCCCAGGAATTCGTGGGTGAACGGGTAGTAATCGGCCGTCATTCCATCAACCGAGGTCACCGCCCGCAAGGCGCAGGCATAGTCATAGGTGCGCCCGTCGCCCATCACGCCGACTGTGCGCACCGGAAGGATCGCGACGAAGGCCTGCCAGATCTCGTCATACAGGCCGTGCTTGCGGATCTGGTCGATATAGATCGCGTCGGCCTCGCGCAGGATTTCCAGCTTTTCGCGGGTGATCTCGCCCGGGCAGCGGATGGCCAGACCCGGTCCGGGGAAGGGGTGGCGGCCGATAAAGCTGGGCGGCAGGCCCAGTTCACGGCCCAGCGCACGCACCTCGTCCTTGAACAGTTCGCGCAGCGGCTCGACCAGTTTCAGGCCCATCTTCTCGGGCAGGCCGCCGACGTTGTGATGCGATTTGATCGTGACTGACGGGCCGCCGGAAAACGACACCGATTCAATGACATCGGGGTAGAGCGTGCCTTGGGCCAGGAACTCGGCGCCCTCAATCGTGTCGGCGTGTTTCTGGAACACGTCGATGAACAGCTTGCCGATGATCTTGCGCTTGGTCTCGGGGTCCGAGACGCCCTCTAGCTCGCCCAAGAACAGCTCGCTTTCATCTGCGTGGATCAGTTGGATGTTGTAGTTGTCGCGGAACATCGAGACGACTTCCTGCGCCTCGTTCTTGCGCAGCAGGCCGTGATCGACGAAGACGCAGGTCAGCTGGTCGCCGATCGCCTCGTGGATCAGGATCGCCGCGACCGAGCTGTCGACGCCGCCCGACAGACCGCAGATCACCTTCTTGTCGCCGACCTGTTCGCGGATCTTGCGGATCATCTCGTCGCGATAGGCGCCCATGGTCCAGTCGCCCTTGAACCCGGCCAGTTTCACGAAATTCTCGTACAGTTTTGCGCCCTTGGGGGTGTGGTGCACCTCGGGGTGGAACTGCACGGCATAGAAATGACGGCTGGTATCGGCGGTGATCGCGAAAGGCGCGTTGGGCGAGGTGCCGAACACCTCGAACCCCGGTGCGATTTGGCTCACATGATCACCGTGGCTCATCCAGACCTGTTCGTCGCCATCGGTGAACCAGCCCTCGAGCAGGTCGAGCTTGCCGCGCGGCGTCACGAAAGCCCGCCCGAACTCGGCGGTGCCGTGGCCGCTTTCGACCTTGCCGCCCAGCTGGTGCATCATGACCTGCTGGCCATAGCAGATGCCCAGGATCGGAACGCCATACTCGAATATCTCTTGCGGGACGCGCGGTGATCCCTCGCGGGTCACGCTGTCCGGCCCGCCGGAAAAGATGATGGCGCGCGGGGCCATGTCCCGCACGAAATCCATCGTGACGTTCTGGTAGGGGTGGATTTCGCAATAGACGTTCAACTCGCGCAGGCGGCGGGCGATCAGCTGCGTTACCTGGCTGCCGAAGTCGATGATCAGAAGGCGGTCATGGGATGTCTCGGTCATACCCGGCCTTTAGGTCGGAAGCCTTGCATGTGCAAGCGCCTTGACGTCATTTGGCGGGAAAGAGTGACGCGGAGCGCATTGAATGACCGGAATTTCGCTCAGAAGGGCTGTGGCAACCGATGCGGAGCCCATCCGCCGATGTATCGAAGCGGCCTATGCCGCAGCGCGCCAGTCCATTCCCGACCTGCCGGATGTGACCGAGGGGGTCGAGGAGGACATTCGCGACCGGAACGTCGTTGTGGCCGTGGATGAAACATCCCTGCAGGGTGTCGTGGTTTTTGGTTTCGAAAGAGAAACCGCGATGATCTTCAATCTGGCCGTTTCACCGGATGCGCAAGGGCGGGGCATTGCTCGTCGGCTGCTCGATTTCGTCGCGACAGAGGCTCGCGAAAACGGAGTTCGGAACATGCGCCTGACAACCCACCGCCTGATGACGGGCACCCGCGCGATGTACCGCCATCTTGGGTGGCAGGAGATCGAGCACGAGGGGAACAAGGTTTATTTCAGCAAGCCAACCTGACGCCCCGTAAGGCCTGTTGCTGGTGCTGGACAGCGCGGAATATGTCGCTTTTCCCCCTATTGCGCCGGAATCCACATCTGGTGAAGTCGCGGCATCTTGTAACAAGCAATCCAATCTAAACTTTCACACGGGATCATCTCATGACAGAGGCAAGCACCCGACGCAGAGCGCGTGGTGGCGGAGGCGCCGCCCGCCGGGCCGAGCGTACCGCGGTTCGGATCGAAACGGCGAAGTATATCGAACGCAACATTCCGAACTTCGAGATCCTCAATGACGAAGCGTTGGAGATCATCGAGGCCAATGCGGAAACCGTGCTGGAGGAGGTCGGCGTCAATTTCGTCGACAACCCTGCGGCGCTGGAACGATGGCGCGATGCCGGGGCCGACATCGATGGTGAGCGCGTTCGCATTCCGCGAGGTCTGGCCCGCGAACTGATCAAGACCGCGCCCAAGGAATTCACGCAGCACGCGCGCAACCCCGAAAAATCGGTGGTAATCGGCGGGCGCAACCTTGTGCTGGCGCCGGTCTACGGACCGCCTTTCGTGCGGGACGCACAGGGTGGCCGCCGCTATGCCACGATGGACGATTTCAACAAGTTCGTGAAACTGGCCTACATGTCCAAGTGGCTGCACCACTCGGGCGGCACGGTCTGCGAACCGACGGACGTTCCGGTGAACAAGCGGCACCTCGACATGCTGATGGCGCATATGACGCTGTCGGACAAACCCTTCATGGGGTCGGTAACCGATCCCAGCCGGGCGCAGGATTCGGTCGAGATGTGCGAGATCCTGTTCGGCAAGGAGTTCGTGCAGGAAAACACCGTGATGACCTCGCTCACCAACATCAACTCGCCGATGACGTTCGACGACGTGATGATGGGGTCGCTGGAAGTCTATGCGCGCAACAATCAGGCCTGCATCATCTCGCCCTTCATCGTGGGCGGCGCGATGGCCCCGGTTTCGGTTGCTGGTACTCTGACGCAGGTGCTGGCCGAGGTGCTGGCCGGCATCGCCTACAGCCAGATCATCCGCCCGGGTGCACCGGCCATTTTTGGCGCATTCGTGTCGTCGATCGACATGAACTCTGGTGCACCGACTTTCGGCACGCCCGAAGCCGCGCACATCACCTATGGCGCCGGTCAGTTGGCGCGCCGTTTGGGTGTTCCATACCGCTCGGCCGGGTCGTTCTGCGGGTCCAAGCTTCCGGACGCGCAGGCGGCTTACGAGACTGCGAATTCGCTGAACATGGGTCTGCTGTCAGGCGTCAACTTCATGTTGCATGCATGTGGCTGGCTCGAAGGCGGTCTGGTTGCGGACTTCGAAAAATTCGTCATGGATGCCGATCAGTTGGGAGCGCTTCATGCGTTGGCCAAAGGGGTGGCCTATGATGAAAACGCGCAGGCCATGGACGCGATTCGTGAGGTGGGGCCGGGTGGTCACTATCTTGGTTGTGCGCACACCCAGGCCAATTTCCAAAGCGCCTTCTGGAAGACCGACCTGCTGGACTACAAACCCTTTGAAACATGGGAAGAAGAGGGTGCGCGGGACACGCGCATGCTGGCCTCGGCCCGGGTCGAGCATCTGCTGGCCAACTACCAGCAACCGCAACTCGACCCGGAAAAACTGGCGGCGCTAACCGCCTATGTCGAGGAAAAGAAAGCGTCCATGCCCGACGCCTTCACTTGACGACATGAAGTTCCGGGGCGCGGCTGGCTTGATGCAGTCGCGCCTCACCAATCAAAGCGATCAGTAGGTCCAGGTGGCGAACCAGCGAATACGCGGCGTCGCCCGAGCGTCGTTGGTCGTCGACGCTCCGCTCCATCTCCAACAGTCGCATCAAGGCCGCTCCGGTTCCCGGTAGCGCGCCATAGCCAAACAGGCGCTGCAAGTGGCGGTCACGGTCGTATTCCTGTGCTCCGACCTTGGCTGCCCGAGACAGCAGCCGCGGGCGGCGGAGGGCGGTGATCATAGTCATCAGGTCCTGCATTTCGGCGTTCCTCTGTTCAATTTTGCCTGCAGCAATTTTGCACAACCCAAGCGGGTGTTGCCGTGATCGGGCTCGCGCCGAACGATGGTTTCACGACTGTTTATCTTTTTGAATCAATTCTGGTCAGAGCCGTTGGAGGTTAACGAACGAGTAACGAAAGCAACTCTAGGTAGATTTGGTTAACACTTTATCCGACGGCGGACAGTGGCAGTTTGATTGTCGACGAGGGCGAATAACGATGGAAAACAGCACCGCATTCACCGTTCCAGCTTGGGTTCCCGAAGGGGCACAGCGATACCTGGCCCATACCGAGGCGGGACGGTCGATCCGGGATCTGGCGCGGTCGGCAGGGTGTCACGCGTCAACCATTCTGCGACAGATTCGAAGGATCGAAATGCGCCGCGACGATCCCTTGGTGGATGCAGCATTGCAGTCGCTGGCTGAAACACACTTTCCAGGTGCGGGGAATGAAGCGGCCTCTGGTCCCTTGTTCGGCGTCGGCGATGATCCTCATCGCATTCCCAATGCCGAAGACCAGGCGTTCGAGCGCGAGGCTTTGCGGGTGCTGCGGCGCCTTTGCGAAACGGGTGCGGTTCTGGCCGTGGCCGAGGACATGGAAAAAGCGGTCGTTGTCCGCGACAGCGGCGAGGGCGGTACAACTCGGACCGCCGTTGTTGATTGCAAGCCCGCTCAGGCTTTGGCTCTGAAGGACTGGATCGTTTGTGACAATCCTGGGCGTGTGTCGCGTTACCGGATCACGCAAACGGGCCGGACCGCATTAAGCCAGTTGATTGCCGATGCCGAAAACCGCGCGCGGACACAGACTGAATATGGCATGGCCGAGGCACCGGCGAAGTTCAAAACGCGCAGTCAAGCCGACGAGAAGCGTCCACGGCGCATCCGTTATTGCGCAGCGGAGAGCCCCTGATTGCCTTGTCGCGCCGGCGCGACCGGGATGGAAAGCCGTTTCTGGACGAAAGCCTGGTGCGCGCCGGAGAGCGACTTCGCGAGGATTTCGAGCTGGCCCAGATCGGACCGCGGGTCACGCAGAACTGGGACCGGTTCCTTACCGCTGGCGGTCGTGCGGGTTTCGAAGGCGACGCGCAGGTTGCGCGCGGGTCGTCCGAGGCGCGTGATCGCGTGGCTCGGGCTTTGTCGGATCTGGGTCCGGGGCTGAGCGACGTTGCGCTGCGGTGTTGTTGCTATCTGGAAGGCCTGGAACTGGCCGAGAAACGGATGGGCTGGTCAGCACGTTCTGGGAAGATCGTGCTGCGCATTGCGTTGCAGCGCCTCAAGCGCCATTACGAGAAGCAAGCAGAGGGTGACAGATTGATCGGTTGATCCACCTTGAATCCGATTGGCCGGAGTTGCGGAAAACGCAGCAGGTGATAATCAGGGGTTATGAATTTTACCCTCAGACAGCTGCAATACTTCCGCGCCGTGGCCGAGCAGCGCAACTTTGGCCGGGCCGCTCAGGTGTGTCATGTGTCTCAACCGGCACTATCGGTGCAGATCCGGGCTTTGGAAGACATCATGGGCGGGCCGCTATTTGAAAGGCGCGCCCGAGATGTTCTGCTGACACCGTTGGGGCGCGACGCGCTTGAGCACGCACGGCGCATTTTGGGCGCGGCCGAACGGTTGGATCGGTTTGCGCGTGACAACTCCACCGGGCATAGCAGTCTGTCGGTCGGCTTGATCCCGACGGTCGCACCGTATCTGCTGCCGGGTGTCTTGGCTGGTCTGCGGTCGGCGGATGTGTCCCTGCGCGTACAGGTACGCGAGGCACGCACCGAGCGGTTGCTGTCGATGCTGAAAGCGGGCGAGATCGACGCCGCCGTGCTGGCCCTGCCGGTGGGCGCGCGCGGCCTGGACGAGGTACCTCTGTTTGAGGATCGTTTTCTGCTGGCTGGCAGCGAGACGCGCCTGAACAGCCTGACCGTCAGCCCCGACGCTCTGCGCCCGATCGACCTGAACGCGGCCCAACTGATGCTGCTGGAAGACGGGCACTGCCTGACGGATCAGGCACTTGAGGTGTGCGGGCAGGACCGGACCAGCGCCCATATCAACATGGGCGCGTCGTCTTTGGCCACGCTGTCGCGGTTGGTGGCGGAGGGGTTCGGCCTGACCTTGATTCCGGAATTGGCGGCGCGTTCCGAGGCCGATGCCGTGCCGGGGCTGAAACTGCTGCGGTTCGGCGCCCCGGAGCCCGCGCGGCAGATCGGCCTTGTGCGGCGCGATTCGTCGGATGGGGCGGTGTGGTTCGATCAACTGGCCCAGGTGATCCGGCAGGTCGGCGAAAACATCGTGTCGGAAACCCGGAACTGAAAAGGGCCCGCACTCGGCGAGCCCTTCGAATGGAGGCTGGGAGACGGCTCAGGCCATTTCGGGCTGTTGCGCTTCTTCCAGGTGCTTCATCAGGTTTTCGGGCGACGAAACGCCATAGGGGTCCTCGGGGCAGTTGTCCATCAGGCCGGGCTCTTCGAACCACGCCTCGACCACACCGTCGTTGATGATGGCTGCATAGCGCCACGAGCGCATACCAAATCCCAGATTGGACTTGTCGACCAGCATACCCATCTTGCGAGTGAACTCACCCGACCCGTCGGGGATGACCTTGACGTTCTTCAGCCCTTGATCCTGCGCCCATTTGTTCATGACAAAGCTGTCATTGACCGACATGCAGTAGATCTCGTCGACGCCCTTGGCCTTGAACGCCTCGTAGTTGTCCTCGAACCCCGGCAGTTGGTAGGTCGAGCAGGTGGGTGTGAATGCACCGGGCAGCGAGAACAGGATGACCCGCTTGCCTGCGAAGTAGTCGGTCGTGGTCTTGTCTTCCCAGCGGAACGGGTTGGGCCCTTCGATCGAGTCGTCGCGCACGCGGGTGTGGAATGTCACGTCGGGCAGCTTGGCGCCGGTTTTCATGGGGCATCTCCTGTTATTCACATTTGTTCGGCCCGTGGGTTAAAACGATTCCAAACCGGCTTCAACACGGGATGTGCTGCGTTTGCGAATATCCTCTTATCTATCGAAATCATGTAGAAATTTGCGTTGATCTCCTAGAAGATCGCCCTCCTATTTTGCATCTGCGAAACGCTGACGCATGGCTGCTATGCACGGCTGGCGTAATACATCCGACCGGTTTATGTTATGCACCAACCAAATTGACCCAAAGTCAGGAAACCGGCCCCGTGCGCGATCTGAAAATCCCTGAACAACGTCACCCGGAAAAGGCGCATAAGCCCGACAATGCGCAGCCGAAAAAGCCCAACTGGATCCGGGTGAAAGCGCCCGGCGGCAAGGGCTATGCCGACACGCGCCGGATCATGCGCGACAACAACCTGGTCACCGTCTGCGAAGAGGCCGGCTGCCCGAATGTGGGCGAATGCTGGAGCCAGGGCCACGCGACCATGATGATCATGGGCGAGATCTGCACCCGCGGCTGCACCTTCTGCAACATCGCCACCGGTCGCCCCGATGCGTTGGATGCGTTCGAACCGGGCCGGGTGGCCCATGCGGTGGAAAAGCTGGGCCTGAACCATGTCGTCATCACCTCGGTCGACCGTGACGACCTGGCTGATGGCGGGGCCGAGCATTTCGCTCAGACTATCCGCGCGGTGCGTCACCGCTCGCCCAAGACCACGATCGAGATTCTGACCCCGGATTTCCTGAAATGCGATCCGTCGGTTCTGGAAACCGTGGTCGCGGCCAAGCCGGACGTGTTCAACCACAACCTTGAAACCGTGCCGGGCCTGTACCCCGAGGTGCGCCCGGGCGCGCGCTATTTCCACTCGCTGCGTCTGCTGCAGAGGGTCAAGGAACTGGACCCGTCGATCTTCACCAAGTCGGGTATCATGGTCGGACTGGGCGAGAACGAACAGCAGGTGCGCCAGGTCATGGACGACATGCGCGCCGCCGATATCGATTTCCTGACCATCGGCCAGTATCTGCAGCCCACGCCGAAACACCATCGCGTGGACCGCTTTGTCACGCCCGAAGAGTTTGCGGCCTATGAAAAAGCCGCCTACGGCAAAGGGTTCCTGATGGTTTCGGCCACGCCCTTGACCCGGTCGTCTTACCATGCGGGCGATGATTTCGCGCGCCTGCGGGCGGCGCGGCAGAAAAAGCTGGGGCAGGCGTGACGCCCGAACCGCTCGCGCAACTGACTGCGCTGCGCCACGCTTTGCACCAACGCCCCGAGGTTTCGGGTGAAGAGGCTGAAACAGCGGCATTCATAGCCGAGCAATTGCGCGGTGTGACCGGCCGGGTTCTGACCGGGATCGGTGGGTACGGGGTCGCGGCCGTGTTCGACACGGGCCAGCCGGGGCCCACCGTGGGCATTCGCTGCGAACTGGACGCGCTGCCGATTTTGGAGATGCCGGGCAAACCCTGGTACTCGCAGGTTCCGGGCAAGGGTCATCTGTGCGGGCATGACGGCCATATGGCCATGGTTCTGGGCGTCGCGCAGGACCTGGCGCAAACGCCCGTGACACGCGGTCGGGTCGTGCTGATCTTCCAGCCCGCCGAAGAGACCGGACAGGGCGCGCGCGACTTTCGGAACGACCCGCAATACGCTGAAATGCAGCCGGATTTCCTGTTCTCCCTGCATAACCTGCCGGGGCTGGACCTGGGAGCGGTCGAGCTGTGCTCTGGCCCGGCCAATTGCGCCTCGCGCGGGATGCGGGTGCGGCTGACGGGCAAGACCTCGCACGCGGCGGCTCCGCAGGACGGCCTGTCGCCGGCCTCGGCCATGGCGCAGTTGATGCCGGCCCTGACCGCCTTGGGGCCGGGCGGAGAGCTGACCGAGGATTACGCACTGACCACCGTCACCCACGCCCAACTGGGGGCCCCGACATTCGGGGTGGCGCCCGGCGAGGCCGAGATATGGGTCACGCTGCGCACCGTCTCAGACGCGCGTATGGGACAACTGGTCGATCAGGCCCAGGCGCTGGTCCGCAAGGCCGCCGCCGACGAGGGACTGGGTGTCGAGATCACCTATGACGACGTGTTCGACGCTTGTGTCAACCACCCCGAGGCCGTGCAGATCCTGGCTCATGCCTGCGCCCAGGCCGGGGTGCAACCGCGCCTGACCCCCGTGCCGCAACGGTTCTCGGAGGATTTCGGGCAGTTCGCCAAAGGGTCGAAAACGGCCATGTTCTGGCTGGGGGCCGGGGTTGACCATCCGCAACTGCACAACCCCGACTATGATTTCCCCGATGCGCTGATCCCTGTCGGCGCGGGTATCTTTCTGGCGGCAATCCGTCAGGTGTTGGACGCGCCGGTCACGGCCTGAGCTTGCGCGGCTGGCTGGTTGCCCAATCGGGCCACCAGCCCATGTATTCAACGCCGGCAATCACCAGACACAGCAGGATCAGGCCCAGCACCAGCTTGACCCGCTGGTCCGAGGGCGGATTGCGCGCCCATCGGGACATTCGCAGAAGGTGGCGCAGGATCATGGGGCCTCGAATCCGCGGCGGGATCAGTCTTCGGTAATGCGGACCTTGCCGATGAAGGGCAGGTTGCGGTTGCGTTGGGCATAGTCTATGCCATAGCCCACGACGAATTCGTCCGGGATTTCAAAGCCGATCCAATCGGCGCGGAAATCAACCTCGCGGCGGCTGGGTTTGTCCAGCAGGGCAATCGATTTGAGCCGTTTCGGCTGGCGGCTGCGCAGCAGGTTGGTGACGTGGTTCAGCGTGTGCCCCGTGTCGACGATATCTTCGACCACCAGAACGTCGCGGCCTTCAATTGCGCCACGCAAGTCCTTGAGAATGCGCACTTCCCGGCTGCTTTCCATTGAATCGCCATACGAGGACGCCTCAAGGAAATCGACCTCGATCGGCAAGTCCAGTTCGCGCACCAGATCGGCGATGAACACGAAGCTGCCGCGCAGCAGGCCCACGACCACCAGCTTGTCGGTATCGCCGAATTCGCGTGTGATTTCGCGGCACAGTTCCTCGATCCGCGCCGCGATGGCCTTGGCCGAGATCATCTCATCTATCACATATGCGCGCTGGCTCATGGCTGCCCCCTTGATCTTTGGCGCGCAACATACGACATGACGCGCCATTGTCACGTTTCAAATGCCCAGGTTGCCATGCCCACTCATTCGGAAGCCCGCCACCTCCCATACAGCGCGCAGCAGATGTATGATCTGGTTGCGGATGTGGCGAAATACCCCGAGTTTCTGCCCTGGTGCGCGGCCGCGCGGATCCGACGGACTTATGCGGCGGGCGAGGCGCAGGTGATGGAGGCCGATCTGGTGATCTCGTTCAAGGTGTTCCGCGAACGGTTCGGCAGCCGGGTGACGCTGTACCCCGAGCAGAAGAAGATCGACACCGAATACCTGGACGGCCCGTTCAAATACATGAAATCCGACTGGCATTTCGAAGACGCCCCCGAGGGCGGCTGCAACGTATCCTTCCACGTGGATTTCGAGTTCAAGAACGCCGTTTTGCAGGGCATCATCGGCGTGGTCTTCAACGAGGCGATGCACCGGATTGTGCGCGCCTTCGAGCAGCGCGCGGCCAACCTCTACGGCTGAGGGTTTACCCGGCGCGGGCGCACGTTAGACTGCGCCGCATGACTGATTTCACACGCGCTCTTTCCGAATTCGCCGCCGGCCCGGTATCGACGACTGCGCAGGCGCGGATCGTCACGTCTCTGTCCGCGCTCGACTGGCTGGCGGTTGGGCGCGCAGGGGTCAACGATCCGGTCTCGCGCATCCTGCGAGAAATGGTGCTGGACGAAGGCGGGGCCGGACAGGCCACCCTGTTCGGCGGCGGGGCTGCGCCGATGCGCGCTGCGGCTTTGGTCAACGGCACGGTGTCGCACGCGCTGGACTATGACGACACGCATTTCGCCCATATCGGCCACCCCTCGGTGGCGGTGTTTCCCGCCGCGCTGGCCGTGGCCGAATGGCAGGATCAGCCCATCGTCGATTTGCTCGAGGCGGCCTTGGTGGGGATGGAACTTTCCATCCGTGTCGGCCTCTGGCTGGGGCGGGGGCACTATCAGGTCGGGTTTCACCAGACTGCGACGGCGGGTGCCTTCGGAGCTGCCGTGGCGGCCGCCCGCCTACTGGGATGCGAAGCGGCGGACATGCGCCGGGTTCTGGGGCTGACCGCGACCCGGGCGGCGGGCCTCAAGGCGCAGTTTGGCACCATGGGCAAGCCCTACAATGCGGGGCAGGCGGCTTCGGTCGGGGTCGAGGCCGCGCTGTTGGTACAGCGGGGGTTCGTTCCCAATCCCGATGCCCTGACCGGGCAGTTCGGGTTTGGCGTGACGCATCACGGTGCCGATGACACCGCTGCAGCTCTGTCGGGGCTTGGGGATGAGTGGCTGTTCGAAAGCGTCAGCCACAAGTTCCACGCCTGCTGCCACGGGCTGCACGCCGCGCTCGAGGCGGCGCGCGATCTGGACATCGCCGAACCCGAGGTGGCCGAGATCAAGATCCGCACCCATCCCCGATGGATGAGCGTCTGCAATCAGACCGCGCCGACAACCGGGCTGGGTGCCAAGTTTTCCTATCGGACTGTGATCGCGATGCAGTCATTGGGATACGATACCGCCCTGCCTGAAAGCTACACGGAAAAGGTCTGCGCCGATCCGCGCCTGCAATCCCTGCGCGACCGGATCACGGTCGAAGCGGATGAAACGCTGTCCGAGACTGAGGCCCGCTTGGCGCTGCTGCGGCGGGACGGGGTGCGGCGCGAAGCGACCCACGATCTAGCCGCGCCGATCTCGATTTCCGAACGCGAGGACCGGGTCCGTGACAAGGCCGCCAAAGTGATCGGCGCGGACGACGCGGATGCGATCTGGTCGATGCTGCGCACCGGAGGGCGCGCAGCGGATCTGGCGAAGCGGCTGGTTGACTAGACGACGCGCCAGTGCAGCGGGAAGCCGGGGTCGAACACGGTGACCGGGCCATCGCGCGTTTCGATCTTGTCGGGGTAGGTGACCGGTTCGCCCTTCTGCAAGGTGATGGTCTGATCGTTGACGGGCAGCCGGTAGAACCTTGGCCCGTTGACCGACGTGAACCCTTCCAGCTTGTCCAGCGCACCCGCGCGGTCAAAGACCTCGGCCACAAGCGACATGGTGTTGGTCGCTGTGAAACATCCCGCGCAGCCGCAGGCCATTTCCTTGTTGGCGTCCGTATGCGGGGCGCTGTCAGTCCCCAGAAAGAACCGTTCGTCGCCCGAGGTCGCGGCATCGACCAGAGCCTTGCGGTGCTCTTCGCGTTTGGCAACGGGCAGGCAGTAGTAGTGCGGCTTGATCCCGCCCACAAGGATGTGGTTGCGGTTGATGATCAGGTGATGCGCGGTGATCGTGGCGCCCAGGTCGGTTTCGTTCGCGCGCACATACTCCACGCCGTCGCGGGTGGTGATATGCTCCATCACCACGCGCAGGCCCGGCGTGGCCTTGCGGATCGGGTCCAGAACGCGGTCGATGAACACCGCCTCGCGGTCGAAGATGTCGATCTCGGCATCGGTGACCTCGCCATGCACGCAGAGCGGCAGGCCGATCTCGGCCATCCGTTCCAGCACGGGGCGCACCTTGTCGAAATCCCGCACGCCCGAGGCCGAGTTGGTCGTGGCCCCTGCCGGGTACAGCTTGACCGCCTTGACCAGACCGCTGGCATGGGCCGCGACCATGTCGTCGGGGTCGGTATCCTCGGTCAGGTACAGGGTCATCAACGGCTCAAAGCTCATGCCGTCGGGCAGGGCGGCCAGGATACGGTCGCGATAGGACGCGGCCTGAGCGCCGGTGACCACCGGGGGCACCAGGTTGGGCATGATGATGGCCCGCGCGAAATGGCGGGCGGTTTCGGGCAGGACGGCCTGCAGCATGGCGCCATCGCGCAGATGCAGGTGCCAGTCATCGGGGCGGCGGAGCGTCAGAGTATCGGTCATGGCGCCGGGCTAGCACAGGCAGGCCGCACGGGAAAGTGACAACAAACCTTGCCAGGCGACCAGATTGCCGCAAGTCCCGGAAAGATCACGGTCTTGACGCGCAGCGGCAGCCATGACCTGTTGTGCCAAGGGAGATTGAGACACATGAGCCAGCCAGATTCCATCGACGCCGTTCAGCAGATGCTGGGCGAACAGGGCTATGTCTGTGGTCGCGCCTTGGCCACTGTGGTGTTCCTGTCGCTGAGACTGGGTCGGCCGCTGTTTCTGGAAGGTGAAGCGGGCGTCGGCAAGACCGAGATCGCCAAGGCCCTGGCCTCTGGACTTGGCCGCCGCCTGATCCGGCTGCAATGCTATGAAGGGCTCGATGCGTCTTCGGCCGTCTATGAATGGAACTTTCCCGCCCAGATGGTGGCCATCCGCACCGCCGAGGCGGTCGGCGGGTCCGACCGGAAGGGCCTGCAGGAGGAACTGTTCAGCGGCGACTATCTGATCCGCCGCCCGCTGCTCGAGGCGATGGAGCCCGACCCGGCTGGCCCGCCGGTGCTGCTGATCGACGAACTGGATCGCACGGACGAACCATTCGAGGCCTTCCTGCTGGAGGCGCTGAGCGATTTCCAGGTGACGATCCCCGAGATCGGCACGATCAAGGCGCCCGAACCGCCCATCGTCATCGTCACTTCGAACCGCACGCGCGAGGTGCATGACGCGCTCAAGCGCCGCTGCCTGTATCATTGGGTCGATTACCCCGATTTCGACCGCGAGTTGGAGATCCTGCACGCCCGCGCGCCCGAGGCAGCCGAGGCGCTGAGCCGCGAGGTTGTGGCCTTTGTCCAGCATCTGCGCACCGAGGACCTGTTCAAGAAACCCGGCGTGGCCGAGACCATCGACTGGGCGAAATGCCTGCTGGCGCTGGACGTGATCAACCTCAGCCCCGAGGTGATCGGCGACACGCTGGGCGCGATTCTGAAATACCAGGACGACATCCAGAAACTGCAGGGCTCCGAAGCCAAGCGCATTCTGGATCAGGCCAAAGCCACGCTCGAACCGGTCTGATGTCATCGCGGCGCCAAAACACTCCGGGGGCCTAGCGATGGCCGAACAGCTTCCGCTGGATATCCCGGCCGATCCGAAACTGGCGCAAAACATCACCCATTTCGCGCGCGCTTTGCGCAAGGCCGGGCTGCCGATCGGCCCCGGCCGCGTCGTTGACGCCATCCGCGCGGTGCAGGCGGCGGGCTTTACTCGCAAGCAGGATTTCTACTGGACCCTGCACGCCTGTTTCGTGAACCGGCCCGAGCATCGCACCGTGTATGCCCAGATCTTCCGCCTGTACTGGCGCGACCCGCGGTACCTGGAGCACATGATGTCGATGATGCTGCCGGCCATTCGTGGCGTTCAGGAGGAACGCATGGCCGAGGCGGGCGAAAAACGCGCGGCTGAGGCCCTGCTGGACGGTGTCGAACGGGACGAGCCCAAGGGCGTCGAGCAAGAAGGCGAAAGCGAAATCGAGATTGACGCCACGCAGACCGCGTCGTCCGAGGAACGGCTGCGGTCGCTGGATTTCGAACAGATGAGCACTGCCGAAACCGCGCAGGCCAAGCGCATTCTGGCGCGGCTGCAACTGCCGGTGGACCCGATCGCCTCGCGCCGGGGTCAGGCCAGCCATCTGGGCCAGCGGATCGACCGGGCGCGCACCCTGCGTGCGGCCATGCGTCAGGGCGGCGAAATGCGACAGATCGCGCTGGTCAAACCGAAACCGCGCTGGCCCAATCTGATCGCGCTGTGTGACATCTCGGGGTCGATGAGCCAGTACAGCCGGATTATACTGCACTTCCTGCACACGGTCTCGAACGCCAAGGGGGCCGGCTGGGCCAAGGTGCACGCGTTCACCTTCGGCACGCGGCTGACGAACATCACGCGGCACCTGCATCAGCGCGACGTCGATGCGGCGCTGGCCGCCGCCGGGGCCGAGGCGCAGGATTGGGAGGGCGGCACACGCATCGGCGAATGCCTGCACCAGTTCAACCGCGACTGGTCGCGCCGGGTTATGGGGCAGGGGGCTGTCGTGCTGCTGATCACCGACGGGCTGGAACGCGGTGACCCCGATCTGCTGGAAAAAGAGATCGAACGCCTGCACCTGTCGGCCCGGCGGCTGATCTGGCTGAACCCGCTGCTGCGCTGGGACGGGTTCGCGCCCAAAGCCCAAGGCGTCGCCACCATGCTGCCGCATGTGGACAGCTTCCGTGCCGGTCATTCGATTGCATCGCTTGAGGATCTGGCTACCGTGATTTCACGACCCGACGACCAGGGAGAGAAAGCGCGGTTGTTGGCCGCGCTTTCAGGCTGACGTCACTGCAGCTGCTTTTCGTTGCACTCGCGCGCCATTTCCATGGCCTTGTAGGTGCCGGTCAGATCGACGGTGAAGCCAAAGGACTTCTCGGGAAACACCGCCATGACCTTTTGCTTGGCCAGGTCGTCGGCGAATTGCGGGTCGTCCGACAGGACATAGCCGCCCGAATACCCCTTGGTGATGTTGCCCTTCATGCCGGTCGCCTCGCCGACATACAGGTTGTCGCCCAACAGGATCGCGACGGCCTCCTTGTCTCCGCGCTTGATGTCGGTTTCCGCCTTGGTAAACACACCGACATATCCAACGCTGCGGTCTTCGGTCAGACCCATCTGCACCACGTTCTCGGCATCATCGACCGCTTCGATCAGGCATGACTTTTTGTCCTTGTCGACAAAGACCTTCCAGCCCTCGACCTCTCCGTAGCGTTCGAAAGTGTCGGCCCAGGCGCTGCCTGCAATCAATGCCGCTGCGCCGATGGTTAGTGTAAATATCTGTTTCAAGACATTGTCTCCTTTACGAAATCTCTTGCGTCAATTCGGCCGCAAGTCGGGCCTGTCCGCAGGCTAGTCGGCGTCCGAAAAACAATCAAATGTTTGATTGTCTGTCGCGGACTTCGGCCGAAACCTGCCTTCTGCGTCACGTGAAGAACCAAGTTGGCAGGGTCGGTGCTCGAGATAATCCACCCGAGAACGCGCTCCTTGCTTTTCATCGCGTCAATCCTGCTTATGTTGATGCGAACCACCGCGGGAGGGTCCGATGGACAGATTTGACAACAGTCCGGAAACGGCATTGGCGTGGGTTCGCGAGGGTCGCGGCGCGGTTCTGGCGACGGTCGTCGAAACCTGGGGCAGCGCACCCCGGCGGGTGGGGGCCCAGCTGGTCATTGCAGGCGACGGCCGGATCGAAGGCTCGGTCTCGGGCGGATGTGTCGAAGGCGCGGTGATCGTCGAGGCGCTTGAAGCCATCGAAGAAGGCGAAGCGCGCCTGCTGGAATTCGGGGTCAGCGACGAGGATGCCTTTGCCGTCGGGTTGGCCTGTGGGGGCACGATCCGGGTTCTGGTCGAGCCGGTGGGCTCCGTCCTACCCGAACCGATGCTGGCCGAACTGGTGGCGGCGCGGGCGCGGCGCGAGGCGCTGGCCTATGAGGTCAATGTCGAGACCGGCCACCGCGCGCTGCGGCGCAACGCTTATGCGGACCGGTTGCGCATGGATCGTTCAGGGTTCGAAGAAGACGGTCAGACCTTCGTGGCCGTGCACAACCCGCCCTTGCGGCTGATCGTGGTGGGCGCGGTCCATATCGCGCAGGCGCTGGTGCCGATGGCGCGGATCGCGGGCTATGACCCGATCATCATCGACCCGCGCGAGGCGTTTGCGTCGCAATCCCGCTTTCCCGGTGAAAAGCTGCTGACCGACTGGCCGGACGAGGCCGTGGCCAGCATTGGACTGGATGCGCGTACGGCGGTGGTGCTACTGACCCACGACCCCAAGCTGGATGATCCGGCCCTGCAGGCCGCGCTGAATTCGGACGTGTTCTACATCGGCGCGCTGGGGTCGTCGCGCACCCATGCCAAACGGGTGCAGCGGATGACCGAGGCGGGCTTCTCGGCATCGCTGTTGCAGCGCATCCACGGGCCGATCGGTCTGGATATCGGCGCAGCCGGACCGGCCGAGATTGCAGTTGCGATCATCGCGCAGATGACGGCGGTGCTACGGGGCAAAGCATGAAGTTCGGCACTGTACCGGTTGCGGACGCAAAGGGCGCGATCCTTGCGCATTCGGTCATGGCTGGCACGAAAAAGCTGCGCAAGGGAATGATGCTGGACGACACGCATGTCGCCCTTTTGGCCGAGGCGGGCGTGTCCGAGGTGGTCGTCGCGCGGCTGGAACCCGGCGACTGTCACGAGGACGAGGCCGCGCGCCATTTGGCCGCGGCACTGACCCCGGATCCGAAGGGAGCCAACTTGCGCGTGACCGATCCGTTTACGGGGCGCGTCAACCTGATTGCCAATCAGGCGGGCGTAGCCGTTCTGGATGTTGAGGCTCTGCTGGCGTTCAATCAGGTCAACCCGATGATCACAGTGGCCACCGTTCCTCAGCATCAGCAGATGGGTGCGGGTGGCATGGTTGCCACGATCAAGGTCATTTCCTACGCAGTGCCGCTGGCGGACGTCCAGCAAGCGGCGAAGCAGGCAAAGGGGGCCATTCGCCTGGCGCCGCCGATATTTGGCAGCGCCGGGTTGGTGGTGACCGACATTCCCGGCGGGCCGCCGAACGACAAGGGCATCGCCGCGATGCGCGGCCGGGTCGAGGCCCTGGGTCTGAGCCTGGACGACGTGCAGATCGTTCCGCATGCGGTCGACGCTCTGGCACAGGCATTGTCGCAGATGAACACCGAAATCGTGATGATCCTAACCGGCTCGGCCACGTCCGATGTCGAGGACGTGGCGCCGCAGGCCGTTCGGCGCGCGGGAGGGCAGGTGGACCGTTTCGGCATGCCGGTTGATCCGGGCAACCTGTTGTTTCTCGGGGTTTTGGGAAAACGGCCGGTCATCGGTTTGCCGGGATGCGCACGTTCGCCCGCCTTGAACGGGGCCGACTGGGTGCTGTCGCGGGTCGCCTGCGGCATCCCGACCACGGGTGCCGATATCGCGGCGATGGGCGTCGGTGGTCTGCTCAAGGAAATCCCGACCCGTCCGCAACCCCGAGCGAAACGCAAAGTGACGTGACGGCAGTTTCGCCCCGCTGGCGACCCGCAATACATGTTGGTGACTTGCCCCCGAGCGACAGGTTCGAAACGGCCAAGATTTTTGTTCTCAAACGACTTTTCCCGTGTTTAACTCGGGCCAAGGATAAATACGAAAATGGGAGGAACTTATGACACAGGTCTCAATGACCGTGAACGGAAAGACCGTGAGCGGTGATGTCGAGGGCCGGACACTGCTGTCCAGCTTTCTGCGTGATCACCTGTCGCTGACCGGTACCCATGTGGGCTGTGACACGGCCCAATGCGGCGCCTGCGTGGTTCATGTGAACGGCGAGGCGGTGAAGTCCTGCAACATGCTGGCGCTCGAGGCGGATGGAACAGAGGTTGACACCATCGAGGGGCAGGCCAACCCGGACGGATCGCTGAACGTGATCCAGCAGGCGTTTCAGGATCATCACGGCCTGCAATGCGGTTTCTGCACGCCCGGCATGGTGATGTCGGCGGCAGCCCTGCTGAAGGAGAACCCGCGCCCGACCGAGGCCGAAATCCGCAAATACCTGGAAGGCAACCTGTGCCGCTGCACCGGGTACCACAACATCGTCAAGGCGATCATGGCCGCGTCCGGCCAGGACGTCAGTCACATCGCCGCCGAGTGATGCCGCTGCGGGCGTGACTGAGAACGCCCGTGGGTTGAAAGGGATGCGCCCAAGCATCCGTTTATGGGAGGAGAACAAGCAATGCCCAAAGACAGTGGCATCGGAGCCAGTTCCAAGCGCCGCGAGGACGTGCGCTTTTTGACCGGAGCAGGCAATTACACCGACGACATCAACGTACGTGGTCAGGCCTATGTGTATTTCCTGCGATCCGACATCGCGCATGGCCGGATCAAAAGCATCGACACGTCCGCCGCCGAATCCATGCCCGGCGTGGTCCGGGTGTTCACCGGCAAGGATTTCGAAGGCGTGGGCGGCATGCCCTGCGGCTGGGAGGTGACCGACAAGCACGGCGCGCCCATGCAGGAACCGCCGCACCCGATCCTGGCGCAAGGCAAGGTACGCCATGTGGGCGACCCGATCGCGGCCGTCGTGGCCGACAGCCTGGAACAGGCCCGCGACGCGGCCGAGGCGATCGACGTGGATATCGAGGAACTGCCCGCCGTTCTGGACATGAAAGCCGCCGCCGAAGAGGGCGCGCCGCTGGTCCATGACGATCTGAAAAACAACATTTGCTATGACTGGCAGCTGGGCGAGGCCGACGATGCCAAGGTGAACGAGGTGTTCGCTAATGCGGCGCATGTCACCACCTTGGAACTGGTGAACAACCGTCTGGTCGCCAACCCGATGGAGCCGCGCGTGGCCGTGGCAGAATACAGCCGGGGCACGGATGAATACACGCTCTATACCACCTCGCAGAACCCGCATGTGATCCGACTGCTGATGTGTGCCTTCGTGCTGGGCTTGCCCGAGCACAAGGTCCGCGTCGTGGCTCCGGATGTGGGTGGCGGTTTTGGCACCAAGATCTTCCACTACGCAGAAGAGGCGTTCTGCACCTTCGCCGCCAAGGCTTGCAACCGCCCGGTGAAGTGGACGGCCAGTCGGTCCGAGGCGTTCATGTCGGATGCACAGGGACGCGACCATGTCAGCAAGATCGAGCTGGCGCTGGATGCCGACAACAATTTTGTCGGGCTGCGGACAAATACTTTTGCCAATCTTGGCGCGTATCTGTCGACGTTTTCCAGCTCGGTGCCGACCTGGCTGCACGGGACGCTGATGGCGGGCAACTACAAGACGCCGGTCATTCAGGTGAATGTGCGGGCGATGTTCACCAACACCGTGCCGGTGGATGCCTATCGCGGTGCAGGCCGCCCCGAGGCGACCTATCAGCTGGAGCGCGTGATCGACAAAGCCGCGCGCGAGCTGGGTGTCGATCCGGTGGCGCTGCGCCGGCAGAACTTCATCACGCAGTTCCCCTATGACACGCCGGTGGCGCTGACCTATGACACCGGCGACTACAACGGCACCATGGACAAGCTGGAACAGGCCGCCGATTTCGCCGGCTTCCCGGCACGTCGCGCCGAAAGCGAGGCGCGGGGCAAGCTGCGCGGCCTGGGCGTGAACTGCTATATCGAGGCCTGCGGCATCGCGCCCTCGAACATCGTGGGGATGCTGGGTGCGCGTGCGGGCCTGTATGACGCCGCAACCGTGCGGGTGAACGCCACCGGCTCGATCAGCGTCATGGTCGGGGCGCACAGCCACGGGCAGGGGCACGAGACGGCCTTTCCGCAGGTCGTGGCCGACATGATCGGCATCGACGAGTCGATGGTTGAAATCGTGCACGGCGATACCTCGAAGATCCCGTTCGGCATGGGCACCTATGGGTCGCGCTCGCTGGCGGTTTGTGGATCGGCGATGGTCAAGGCGACCGAGAAGGTGATCGCCAAGGCCAAGAAGATCGCGGCGCATCTGCTGGAAGCCTCCGAGGCCGATATCGAGCTGAAGGATGGCCAGTTCACCGTGGCCGGCACCGACAAGTCGGTGGCCTGGGGCGATGTGACCCTGACGGCCTATGTGCCGCACAACTTCCCGCTGGAGGTCGAGCCGGGGCTGGAGGAGACCGCGTTCTATGATCCGGCCAACTTCACCTTCCCGGCCGGTGCCTATGCCTGCGAGGTCGAGGTTGACCCCGAGACCGGGCAGGTGACCATCGAACGGTTCACCGCGGCGGATGATTTCGGCAACATCATCAACCCGATGATCGTCGACGGCCAGGTGCATGGTGGCATCGGACAGGGGATCGGTCAGGCCTTGTTGGAGAACTGCGTCTATGACGAGAATGGCCAGCTGCTGAGCGCGTCCTTCATGGACTATGCCATGCCGCGGGCCGATGACGTGCCGTTCTATACCGTCGATCATTCGAGCCAGACGCCGTGCACGCACAATCCGTTGGGCGTGAAGGGCTGCGGCGAGGCCGGGGCGATTGGATCGCCGCCTGCGGTGGTCAATGCCGTGATCGATGCGCTGAACTCGGGTGGCAAGGCGGTGGACCACATCGACATGCCGGTCAGCCCGTCGCGCGTTTGGGCAGCGATGAACAGCTGAGTGGAGAGGTTGGACCGCGAGGGGTCAGCCCCTCGCGCTCCCTGGTCAATCAAATGCCAGATGAAGGGCGGTTCCGCGCCTTTCGGAAAGGAAAAGCGAAATGTACAATTTCGAGTTCAAGAACCCCTCGACCATTGCTGATGCGGTTGCCGCGTTGGCGGGAGAGGATGCACAGGCGTTGGGGGGCGGTCAGACCCTGATCCCGACGATGAAGCAAAGACTGGCCTCACCCGCGACGCTGGTGAACCTGGGTGCCATTCCCGAGTTGAAGGGCGTCTGCATCGAAGATGATGGGTCGATTTCGATTGGAGCGGCGACCACGCATGCCACGGTAGCAGCAGAAGTTGCGGGCAAGTATCCCGCGCTGGCTGATCTGGCGGGGCATATCGGTGATCCTGCCGTTCGCAACAGAGGCACGATAGGCGGGTCACTGGCCAACAACGATCCGGCGGCCTGCTACCCCGCAGCTGCATTGGGGTCAGGCGCGACCATTCGTACGAATGCGCGCGAAATCGCCGCGGATGACTTCTTTCAGGGCATGTTCACGACAGCGCTGGACGAGGGCGAGCTGATCACGACGGTCCGGTTCCCGGTACCGCAGGCAGCGAGTTACCAGAAGTTTCTGCAGCCTGCCTCGCGCTTTGCGCTGGTGGGTGTTTTCCTTGCCCGCTTCGCGGACGGGGTGCGCGTTGCCGTGACCGGAGCCAGCGAAGACGGCGTGTTCCGTTGGAGCGAAGCCGAGCAGGCGCTGAGCAAGGAGTTCCGGCCCGATGCCCTTATGGATCTTCGGGTCAACCCGATGAACATGATCGGAGATCTGCACGGCAGCAAAGACTACCGTGCCCATCTGGTTGGTGTCATGACCCGGCGGGCGGTTCAGGCCTGCATGTGACGCGGTCGCAGTGACTGCTTTGGGCCCCGGACGTGTTTCCGGGGCCTATTTCTTTTTCGCCACACGCGGAAGCCTTTTGGGCTGCCAGTAGGCTCCGGCATCCTCGCGCGCTTTCTGATAGTCCTGAACCCGGTGATAAGCCGCGTCGCCCTTGATTGCGAAAAGGTGGCCCAGAAGAACTTCGAGAACGGCCATCGCTCCGGAGAAGCTGGAGAACTGATGCTGAGATCGGGTGCTGATGGTCAGCGTTACGTCCGCTTCGACGCCTGGGGCGATGACATCGCTGTCGGCCAGCAGAACAACGCGCATACCCCTTTCCCGGGCAAACCGGATGGCACGTATCGTGTCAGCAGAATAAGGATGAACGGTGATCGCGAACAGGCAGTCGGTTTCGCCCGCGCTCAGAAGGTCGTCGATGGCCGAGCCCATATGCCTGGGGATCAACTGCATTCCCGGGTGGGCCATGCGTCCGGCGTAGTGGAAGTAATAGGCCAAGGCATAGCTTGCGCGGGTTGCAGTGACCAAGCACTGGGGAGCATCGGACATCAGGGTGACTGCGGATCTGACCTTGACCGGATCCAGCTGGCGTAACGAACGTGACACTACGTTCACTTCGTTGCGGGCATAACTGGCCTGTGCCGACGCAAAGGCATCGCCGGCATTCAACTGGGTCAGCCAATCCCGGCTGAGGCGGTCTTCGCTGTCTGTCACAAGATTCCTGCGGAAAGGGCGGCGAAAGGCTTCGAAGCCATCAAAACCAAGATGTTGTGCCAGACGAACGATCACGTTTGTGCTGACGCCGATCTTTTCGGCAGACACGCGGATGGAGTCGATTCCGAAATCGCCCGGATGGTCGATGATGTATTTTGTTGCGGCCTGCAATTGGGCCGGCAAATGGTCGATCTCTCGGCGCAGCCGATCCATCAGCTGGTGAGTTGAGGGTGTCATGATGGGAGAAAAACAAATGTTATGATTATTACAAGAGAAAAACATCCTCACACGAGCTAAGCACGCAAGAAACCGATAGGATGATTCAATGTCTGACACACAGGCTTCGTCGCTTCCGTATGTTTTGGTCGCACCGAACGGTGCGCGACGCAGTCATGCGGATCACCCCGCCTTGCCGGTTTCGACCGGTGAGATTGTGGAGACGGCCATTGCCTGCCACGCGGCCGGGGCAAACGGGTTGCACCTGCATGTCAGGGATGGGCAGGGCGCGCATTCTCTGGATGCAGGGCGCTATCGGGAGGCTATGGCCGAGCTTGCCCGAACCGTGCCAACGATGGATGTTCAGATCACGACCGAGGCCGCCGGTATCTACGACGTTTCTGCGCAGTTGGAGTGCCTGCAGCAGGTGGCCCCGAAATGGGCCTCGATCTCGGTTCGGGAAGTTGCGCGCGCGCCCGATCTGGCCCCGCGGATTTATGGGCTGTGTGCGGAACAGGGAACTCGGGTGCAGCATATCCTCTACGATTCGACGGATGCGGATCTGTTGGAGCGATGGCAGTCGGATGGGGTCGTGCGGGGCGAGAAGGAAGACCGCTTGCTGGTGCTGGGACGCTATGCCACCGGGCAGGAATCCCAACCGACGGACCTCGAGGCCTTTCCCGCTGCTCGTACGCCTTGGATGGTTTGTGCTTTCGGGCGTCTGGAACACGCCTGTCTGGCGGCTGCGGCCGCTCGTGGCGGCGATGTCAGGGTCGGTTTTGAGAACAGCCTGACGAACTCGGATGGAACCCGATGGACGGACAACGCGACCTCGGTCGCGGCGTTGATCGCTTTGCTGAAAGGGAAATGATATGAGCCATGTTTTTCCGCGCCACACCAAGGCGGAATTGCCGGTCGCTGTCGGCGGTGATGGGTGTTATTTGATCGACGCGCAGGGCAAACGGTATCTCGACTGTGGGGATGCGGCCGTGTCGTGCCTGGGACATTCAAACCCGGCAGTGATCCACGCGGTGCAGGAGCAGGTCCAGAAGATCGCTTTTGCCCATACTGGTTTCATGACCTCGGAACCGGCCGAAGCCCTGGCAGATCTCCTGATCCAGCACGCGCCCGGATCGTTGGAGCGGGTCTATTTCGTGTCCGGCGGGTCCGAGGCGACCGAGGCCGCGATCAAGCTGGCGCGCCAGTACTTCCTTGAAATCGGGCAGCCCGATCGGTCTCGGGTCATCGCACGGCGGCAGAGCTATCATGGCAATACGCTGGGCGCGCTTTCAGCGGGCGGAAATGCATGGCGACGGGCTCAATTCGCGCCAATGCTGATCGAGATGAGCCATATCGCGCCCTGCTACGAATACGCCGAAAAGCCCGAAGGCGAGAGCAGCTATGACTATGGCCAACGCGTGGCGAATGAGCTTGAGTTGGAGATCCAGCGCCTGGGACCCGAGACCGTGATGGCGTTTATGGCGGAACCGGTGGTCGGGGCCACGTTGGGCGCCGTCCCCGCGGTCGAGGGGTATTACAAGCGGATCCGCGAAATCTGTGATCAATACGGCGTGTTGTTGATCCTGGACGAGGTCATGTGTGGCATGGGCCGAATCGGCCATCTGTTTGCCTGCGACCACGATGGGGTGGCGCCAGATATTCTTTGCATCGCCAAAGGCTTGGGGGCTGGCTATCAACCGATCGGTGCCACGCTGTGCACCGATCGGATTTATGACGCCATCCGAAATGGCTCGGGTTTCTTTCAGCACGGCCATACCTATGTTGGGCACCCCGTCGCCACGGCGGCAGCCCTCGCCGTGGTGACAGAGCTTACCTCGCGCGATTTGCCGGCCCGTGCCCGCAGCATGGGTGACAAACTACAAGCCAAACTCGAAGCGGCCTTTGGCCAGCATCCCAATGTCGGGGACATCCGTGGCCGGGGTCTGTTCCGAGGCATCGAACTGGTGGCTGACAGAGATACGCGCGAACCGTTTGACCCGGCCCGGGGGGTGGCGGCCAAGATCAAGAAAGCCGCCGTCGAAGCGGGGTTGATCTGCTATCCGATGTCCGGAACACGCGACGGCAGGAGAGGCGACCATGTGCTTCTGGCCCCGCCATTCATCATCGAAGAGCCGCAGTTGGACGAACTGGTGGAAAAGTTGTCGGTTGCGATTTCCAAAGCAATCTGACCCGCCGTCCTGACTTTGACCCACAAACAAAAAAGCTCCCTCGAACGAGGGAGCTTTGATCACTCGGATCCAAGTGCCGTCACTTCTGGGGAAGCGGTCCGATCATCATGATCATCTGGCGGCCTTCCATCTTCGGCATGTTTTCGATCTTGCCGATTTCCTTGACGTCCTCCGCCACGCGCTCAAGCAGTTCACGTCCCAGGTTCTGGTGCGCCATTTCCCGGCCGCGGAAGCGCAGGGTCACTTTGACCTTGTCGCCATTCTCGAGAAACTTGAAAACGTTCCGCATCTTGACGTCGTAATCATGCGTATCGGTGTTGGGCCGGAACTTGACCTCTTTCACCTCGATGATCTTCTGTTTCTTGCGGGCTTCGCTTTCGCGTTTCTGCTGCTCGTACTTGAACTTGCCAAAGTCCATGATCTTGCAGACCGGCGGATTCGCGTTGGGCGAGATCTCGACCAGATCAAGACCGGCATCGGCTGCCATCTGCATGGCCTTGGCGGGATGAACCACCCCGACATTCTCACCTTCGGCGCCGATCAGGCGAATTTCGGGGGCACGGATCTTTTCATTGACGCGCGGGCCGGTATCACGTTGTGGCGGCGCGTTGTGAGGTCTGCGGGCTATGGGTTCATTCCTTTGATAATTGCCGATTTCCGAGCCGGGAACTTAAACTGAGACGAAGGTTCTTTCAAGCGCCATATAGGTGCTATGACACGAAATTCGCACGTGTCGACGCGGTGCTCGGGCCGGCGGAACGGGCGTTCGCCGGCCCGGATCTCGGCTCAGCCGACAAAGGCTTTTTCGATCACGAATTCCTTGGGGTCCGAGTTCGCGCCTTCGCGCAAGCCGAACTCTTCGAGAATGGCCTTGATGTCGTGGTTGAAGGCCAGGCTGCCGCAGACCATCGCTCGATCGGTCTCGGGCTTGATGCCGCCTTCGATGCCCAGGTCCTTGAAGACGGTTCCGTCCTTCAGCAGGTCGGTGATCCGGCCCATCTTGGGGCTCTGTTCGCGGGTGGTGGTCGGGTAATAGCGGATCTTGTCGGCGAAACCTTCGCCGATCAGTTCGGCCAGCAACTCGTCCTTGCGGATGTTCTCGATCAGCTGGCGGCCATATTCCAGTTCCGCCACTTCGCGGCAGGTGTGGGTGATGATGACCTCGTCGTAGTCCTCATAGGTCTGAGGCTCGCGCAGCAGCGAGGCAAAGGGGGCAAACCCGGTTCCGGTGGCAAAGAACCACAGGCGCTTGCCCGGCAGCAGTGCATCATGCACCAGCGTCCCCACCGGTTTGGGCCGAAGGATAATCTGGTCGCCGGGCTGGATGTGCTGCAGTTTCGAGGTCAGCGGGCCGTCCTGCACCTTGATCGAATAGAATTCCAGTTCCTCGTCCCACGACGGCGACGCGATCGAATAGGCGCGCAGCAACGGTTTCCCGTTGTCGCCCAAAAGGCCGATCATCACGAACTCGCCCGAGCGGAAGCGCAGCGATTGCGGACGCGTGACCTTGAACGAAAACAGGCGGTCGGTCCAGTGTTTCACTTCCAGAACGGTCTGGGCGTCCGGCAGGACGGGGGCCTTCACGGCGGTTGCTTCGGTCACGGGCTTCATCTCTGTCATCGTTTCACTACCGGTCTGTTAAACCGGCATCTCCGTTTAAGCTTTGATCCAGGTCAGGAAAAGGGGGCAGATTGCCCCGATCGTCGCGTCAGCCGCGCAGGCGGGTCTGATAATCGTGGTCCTGCCAGTTGGCGCGGGCCAGCCATTGGTCCTCGGGCTGGCGGGCGGCAAGATCTGCGTCAATCTCGACTTCGTCGAAGCCGCTGCGCCGGGCCATCGCGTATTGGTCGGCCAACACGTGTCCTTTCGCGCGCAGACGGCCTTCATAGCCCTTCAGGCGCAGCGTGCGGGCAATGGTAAAGCCGCGGCCATCGGCAAACGACGGAAAGTCGACGCGCACCATGCGCGTGTTTCCAAGCCGTTCGAACAATTCGTCGGGGTCCGTATCCGAGGTGACGTCCAGTGCGATAACATCGTTTGCGGCATCCTCAAGGGTGACAAAGCCGTCGGTCCAGTCATCAGGGGCAAAGCCCTGGTCATTCACGATCACGTTCATGTTTTCTCTCCGCTGCGTACCATTTTGCCGTCGACGAAATGGATGCCGCATTCTTCCTTGTTCTGATCGCGCCAGCGTCCGGCGCGGGGATCTTCGCCATCCTTCACCGGCGAGGTGCAGGGCACACAGCCGATCGAGGGATAGCCCTTTGCCACCAACGGATGCCGGGGCAGGCGGTTTTCTTCCATGTAGGCGCGCACGTCCTGAGGCGCCCAATGCGCCAGAGGGTTCACCTTGATCCGGCCGGTGCCGTCCTCGACCTCGAAGAACTCGAGCGTGGCGCGGGTACCGGATTGGAACCGCTTTCGCCCGGTAATCCAGCCTTCATAGCCCGCCAAGGCCCGCTGCAAGGGGAAGGTCTTGCGCAGGTTGCAGCAGGCATCCATGTCGCGCAGCCGCAGCGCGCCATAGGGGTCTTCGCGCTGAACATCCTCGTCATCCGCGCGGATGATCTGGACGTTCTTCAAACCCAGACGCTCGCTGACCTCGTGCTGGTATTCCAGCGTCTCGGTAAACAGCATCATCGTGTCGATGAACAGGACCGGCGTGGCCTTGTCGACCACGGCAGCCATGTGCAGCAACACCACCGACTCGGCACCGAAGCTGGAGACCAGCGCCAGGTTGCCTGCCTCCTCAAGCGCACCATGCATGACGTCATGTGCGCTGTGGTGGCGGAACCGGGCGTTCAGCGCCTCGACCTTTTCGGTCAGTTCGCGTCGTTCCCGGCCCAGTTCCGTCTGGATCAGGTCAAGCGGCATTGGCCCGCGCCTCGGGGTAGAGGGCCGCCTTGAATGGCGCCATTCCAACACGGCGGTAGGTTTCCAAAAAGGTCTCCTCGGCGCTTGTGCGCTGTTCCAGATAGGTTTCCACGATACGTTCGACCGCGGGCACGATCTCGTCATAGGCAAAGCCCGGACCGGTGCGGTCGCCGATGGCAGCCGTTTCGGTGGCGTCTCCGCCCAGCGTGATCTGGTAATTCTCGACGCCCGCGCGATCCAAGCCCAGGATGCCGATGTGGCCCACGTGGTGATGCCCGCAGGCGTTGATGCAGCCCGAGATCTTGATCTTCAGGTGGCCGATGTCGTGCTCCAGCTTCAGCTCGTCGAACCGGGTCGCGATCTGCTGCGCCACCGGGATCGAGCGGGCCGTCGCCAGCGCGCAATAGTCCATGCCGGGGCAGGCGATGATGTCGCTGATCAGACCGATATTCGCGGTGGCCAGGCTGTGCTCTTTCAGCTTGGCATGGATCGCGGGCAGGTCCGATTTGTGGACATGCGGCAGGATCACATTCTGCTCGTGGCTGATGCGCAGTTCGTCATAGGCGTATTGCTCGGCCAGATCGGCCATCACGCGCATCTGCTCGGCGGTTGCATCACCCGGCGTCTGGCCGTGCTTCTTGATCGAGATCGTGACGATCGCGTGATCCGCCTGCTTGTGCGGCGCGATGTTGGTGTCGATCCACGAGCGGAATACCGGGTCGTTCGAATAGGCGCTCTCGAATGCCGCGACTGAGCCTTCGCGGAAGGCGGGCGGGGCGAAATGCGCCTTGATCTGATCCAGCAGCGCCATGTCGGCGCCCTTGAACTGCGGGCGGACCTGCAGGAAGCGTTCGTTGACCTTGGCGCGGATCGCGTCGATGCCGTGTTCATGCACGGTGATCTTGATGCGCGCCTTGTACTTGTTGTCGCGCCGGCCGATCTGGTTCCAGACCGAAACGGTGGCCTCCAGATAGGCCAGCAGATCGTCGAAGGCGACGAAATCAGACAGCTCCTTGCCGATCATCGGCGTACGGCCCAGACCGCCGCCGACCAGAACGCGGGCGCCCAGAACGCCGTCGCGCTCGACCAGTTGCAGGCCGATGTCATGGGCCTTGATCACGGCGCGGTCATGCTCGGACCCGGTGATGGCGATCTTGAACTTGCGCGGCATGAACTGAAATTCCGGGTGGTCGGTGGACCACTGGCGCAGCAGTTCGGCATAGGGGCGCGGATCGGCGATCTCATCCGCTGCGGCGCCGGCGAAATGGTCCGCGGTCACATTGCGGATGGTGTTGCCGCTGGTCTGGATCGCGTGCAGGCCGACCTCGGCCAGCGCGTCCAGCATGTCAGGCACGTCGCGCAGTTTCGGCCAGTTGTACTGGATGTTCTGGCGCGTGGTGAAGTGGCCGTAACCTTTGTCCCACTTCTCGGCCAGCAGGGCCAGTTGGCGCATCTGGGCGCTGTTGAGCGTGCCATAGGGGATGGCCACCCGCAGCATGTAGGCGTGCAGTTGCAGATACAGGCCGTTCATCAGGCGCAGGGGCTTGAACTCGTCCTCGGTCAGCGAGCCGTCGATGCGGCGTTCGACCTGGGCGCGGAACTGTGCGTTGCGCTCGGCCAGGAATGCTTTGTCAAACTCGGAGTAGCGGTACATCTTTGGCTGTCCTTTGTTGCAGCCCCGGATCCGGGGCCTTTTTACGGGGAGAGAGGGGCCTGAGGTCAGACCCGGGGCTGCGGGGAAGATTCCTGTTTGCCGTGGGCATAGTTGGACGGACCAGTCCGGCGGAAGTCTTCCCGAAAATGGGTGGGTTCAGGACCGTTTTCGCCTGCAACGACGTCGGCGAGATAGGCACCTACGATCTTGTCGACTTGCTTCTGTGCATCCAGAAGACGCAGCTGAGCGTGCGCTTCGTCGGTGATCAGTTCGGCCTCGCGCAGATCGCGCGACCAACGGTCATCGGCGGTCAGATAGATCACGTCGCCTTCCAGCAGGTCATTTGCGGTAACGACTTTGGGGGTAAAAGCGCGGGCCATCAGGCAAGCTCCTTGTTGAATTCGGTGACGGCTTTGGCCGCGTCGCGCGGGGCCAGGCCATAGAATGTGAGTGCAGGGCCGTCGAGGCCGGCAGCGGCGAGGTCTGCAGGCAGTTGATCCAGCGTCGTGGCGACAACGCGCTGATCAGGTCGCGAGGCGTTTTCGACCAACGTGACCGGCGTGGCGCGATCGGCGCCGTGCATGATCAGGCGTCCTTGAATGAAGCGGGCGGATTTCTTGCCCATGTAGATGGCTGCAACCGACCCCGGACGGGCCAGCGCAGCCCAGTCGTGATCGGCAAAGCCCTGCATGTCGTGCCCGGTCAGAAACCGGACCGAGGAGTTTCGGCCGCGTCGGGTCAAGCTTTGGCCAATTCCGGCCACCGCCGCCGAGGCAGCCGTAATGCCGGGAACGATCGTCCACGGGATACCGGCTGCGTCCAGTGCATCGATCTCTTCGTCCAGCCGGCCGAAAAGGGTCGCGTCACCGGATTTGAGGCGAACGACCCGTTGTCCCTTGAGCGCGTAGTCAACCAGCAATGCGTTGATGTCATCCTGCTTCCAGGACGGACCAAAGCCGGCCTTGCCCACGTCGACCAGCCGGGCGTTCTGGCCGGCCAGTTGCAAAACCTCTGGGCTGATCAGGCGATCATGCAAAACAACCTCGGCCCGCTGGAATGCGGACAGGGCCTTGAGAGTCAGCAATTCAGGATCACCGGGTCCCGCGCCGACGAAGTCGACCTGTCCCGTTTGTCCTTTTGTCTGCGTGGCCTTCATTGGGTAGCCCTGGCTGTTGTTTGACTTGGCCCTCAATATAGGAAATATTCCCGACCAGATGCCATATTGCCGAATAAATAAGGACAAGCGTTCTGAATTGCGCGGCAGGCGGAACAAGGGTTTTCATTCGGAAGGAAAATTGGAATGTCGGTTCGAATAGACGACACGGATCGGAAAATTCTGGCCGAGCTGCAGCGAGACGCCAGTCAATCGCTGGACGAAATCGCGGCCAAAGTGGGCAGTTCAAAGACACCCGTTTGGAATCGGATCCGCAAGATGAAAGGGGCCGGAATCATCGGTCAGCAGACCGTTCTGCTGGACGCAGAGGCGCTGGGTTTCGAGGCGACGTTCTTTGTTCTGATCCGAACCTCCGAGCATGAGGCGGATTGGCAACGCAAGTTCCTGCAGGCCCTGCGTGATCGTCCCGAAGTTCAAGAGGCGCACCGCCTGGCTGGCGACATCGACTACATTCTGAAGGTTCGGGTCAGGAACGCACGGGCCTACGATGCGTTTTATCAGGCGCTGATCTCGGAAGTGCGCGTGCACAACGTCACGGCGCTGTTGTCGATGGAAGAAATCAAGTCGACCACCATGCTGCCCCTGAACGCCCTGGCAGACACCTGATCGGCGCTCAGGCTTGGACCATTAGTCGTGTCAGCCCGTGGAAGTGGTAGGTGTTCGCATATTCCGGAGATTCGGCCAGTCGCAGGCCCGGACAGCGGTCAAAAAGAACCGGCAGAGCGATCCGCATTTCCAGCCGGGCCAGCGGAGCGCCGACGCAGAAATGCAAACCACCGCCAAAGCTCGTGTTGGCCTGAATGCTGCGGGTGGGGTCGAATTTGTCCGGGTCGGTCCAGACGTCGGGGTCACGGTTGGCGGCCCCAAGCATCAACGCCACCTGATCGCCGCGGGCAAACCGATGGCCAAAAACCTCGACGTCCTCATAGACATAGCGCGTGAACATATGTAGCGGCGGGTCGAAGCGCAGGATCTCCTCGACCGTCATGTCGATTGTGTCCGGGCCCAGGGCATCAGGGCTGGTTCCGGACTCCAAAAGCGTTTTGACGCCGTTGCCCAGCGAATGAACGGTCGCCTCATGGCCGGCGTTCAACAAAAGGATGCAGGTTGCGATCAATTCGTCGCGAGACAGTTTCTCACCGTCTTCCTCTGCCGTGATCAAACGGGTGATCAGATCGTCTTTCGGTTCGGATCGGCGGTGAGAGACGTAGTCGTTCAGAAATGCGGAGAACTCGGCGGCGGCCTGTGCTGCCTGATCTTCGGTCTCGCGGGTGCGACTGGCCTGATACATGGCGACCATGGCGTGGGACCACTGCAACAACTGCGGTGCCATGCTTTCGGGTACACCCAGCAACCGGCAGATCGTGATCACAGGAACCTGCGTGCAATAGGCATCCAGAATGTCGAATGGAGCATCGGGGAACGCGTCGATCAGGTTGTGACACAGCCTTTCGATGTCCGGTGCGAGCGCTCCGATAGCCCGCGAGGTAAAGGCGCGCAGAACCAGAGCGCGAAGGCGGGTATGGCGCGGAGGTTCCGCTTCGAGCAGCGAATGCGCTTCGACCGCCAGCCAAGGCGCAAGGTGATCTGGGCCTTTTGTGGCCATCTCTGGCGGTACTTCACGTCCGAAACGCCGATCGCGCAAGAGGGTCTGGACCGCCGCGTGAGACATCGCCGCGGGCATGTCGTAGTCCTGCCAGTACACCAAGTCACCGTGATCGCGCGCTGCCCGATAGAAAGGGTAGGGGTTTTGAACAAATTCGGGCTCGGTCGGAGATTGGTGCACGGTCTTCATGCGGCGCAGACTTGCCATGCGGCGCTGTGAATGCAAGACCCTGTTTCATGCAAAGAGTTTGGGTCACGATTGGTTTCCTGTTCGCGGTCGCGCTGTTGTCGGCAGCCGTCTGGTCTTATGGGTACAGGCAGGCGCTCTCTCAGCTTAGCGAGAAGGCCGAGGCCGATCTGGAGTTGGCGTCGGATCGTCTGAGCACTCAGTTGCAGGTCTATCAGGAACTTGCGGTGCTGATGGCCGAGCATCCCGCACTGCGGGCGTTGGACACCAGCGACGGGCGGCGGGCGGCGCAGGCGCTTCTGCTGGAGGTCGCGGACAAGACCTCGGCTGTGGATGTACTTTATGCGGACAAGACTGGGCGCGTTCTGGCCGCTGCGCGGGACGTGGTGAATGGCAACGTGGCCGATCAGCCCGCGTTTCAACGCGCGCTGCACGGCGCTCTTGGCAGTTCGCACGGGGTTTTGCGCGACACGGGAAACCGGATCTATTCCTATGCGGCGCCTGCGTTTTCCGAGGATGGTCAGGTAACCGGAGCCCTGATGGTCATCGCGGATGTCGAAGACGTTGAAAGCACGTGGCGCGGCAGTACCGAGGCGGTGTTTTTTGTGGATCGTTCTGGCTCGGTCTTCATTTCCAACCGGTCCGAACTGCTGTTTTGGCAACGTCCGCCGGGGCAGATCGGCTTGCAGCCGGCTGATGGCAAGCCGGGCGCGTTTTCGTCTACTCGCATGGGCCCGCATGAACTATGGTCGATCGGCTGGAGCCCGTACCTGCCGGATCGCGCCCTGCACCTGACCCGCGATCTGCCGGTGATCGGAATGACTGGCGAAGTCTTGATGGATGTGACGCCGGCACGACGGCTGGCCGGATTGCAGGCCGCCGCGGTCGCAGCGATCTGCCTAGCCTTTGGCGCGTTGCTTTTTCTTGCGACTGAACGGCGGCGTACGTTGGCCGAAGCCAATGCGGTGCTGGAGAGCCGAGTGGCCCAGCGGACCCGCGCGTTGACGGCCGCCAACGTGGCTCTGCGCCGCGAGGTGGCCGAGCGGCAAGAGGCCGAAGCGGCGTTGAAACGCGCGCAAGACGATCTGGTTCAGGCCGGCAAGCTGAGCGCTCTGGGGAAAATGTCGGCGGGCATCAGCCACGAATTGAATCAGCCGCTGATGGCGATCCGGCAATACGCCGACAATGGCACGGCCTTTCTGGCGCAGGGCAAGCCCGAAAAGGCCCGCGAAAACCTGGGGCGTATCTCGGACATGGCTGCCCGCATGGCACGCATTATCAAGAACTTGCGCGCTTTTGCCCGCAATGAGAGCGAGCCGATGGGCAAGGTCGATCTGGTTCAGGTGCTCAACACCGCCGTCGAACTGACCGACGGCCGGTTGCGCTCGGACGGGGTCACGTTGATCTGGCAGCCGCCCAATGCACCTGTCTTTGCCTGGGGTGGAGAGGTGCGGCTGGTGCAGGTCTTCGTCAATCTGATCACCAATGCCGCCGACGCGATGACAGGTCGCGAAACCCGAAGCCTGACGATCACGCTGACCCGTGGCGAGCGGTTGATGGTCGCGGTGCGCGATACCGGCCCGGGCATTCAGGATCCCGATCGCGTTTTTGAGCCATTCTATACGACCAAAACCGTTGGCTCATCCGAGGGAATGGGCCTTGGCCTTTCGATCTCATACGGTCTGGTCCAGAGTTTCGGAGGAGAGATACGCGGCGCGAACATGCCCGACGGAGCAGAATTCACCGTCGAGTTGGAACCATTTGAGAAGGAAGCCGCGGCATGATCCGAACGGTTCTATTGGTCGATGATGACGCCGCCGTTCGCGAGGCGCTGGCCCAGACTCTGGAACTTGCGGACTATTCCGTAATTCCCGCTGGATCGTTTGTGGCTGCCAAAGACCATATCCGGGAAGATTTCCCAGGTGTGATTGTCTCGGATATTCGGATGCCGGGACGGGATGGGTTTCATCTTCTGTCCTATGCCCGCGAGGTCGACTCGGAGTTGCCGGTCGTTCTGCTGACCGGCGAAGGCGATATACCGATGGCGGTGCAGGCTATGGGGCAGGGCGCGTTCGACTTTCTTGAGAAGCCCTGCGCCGCCGCCGATCTGCTTGCGGTTCTGAGCCGTGCATTTGCCGCGCGCAGTCAGGTATTGGACCACCGGGCAGCCAAGCGCGAACTGGAGAAGGGCGATCCCGCGGCCCGCTTGTTGTTCGGTTTGTCACCGCAGGCTGATGCATTGCGGAACAGGGTGCGCAGCGTTGCCCCAACTCAGGCCGAAGTTCTGGTCACTGGACCGCCGGGCAGCGGTATTTCGAAAGTCGCCGAAGTCATCCATTTGATGTCACCCCGCGCGCAGGGGCCGTTCGTCAAGCGCCCGGCGTCAGGTCTGGGCGCGGATGCCTTGCAGGCGATATGCAAGGATGCGGCAACCGGATCGTTGTTTCTGGATGAAGTCTCGGCCATGCCCGAGGCGACGCAATATGCGGCCCTGGAGATGATCGAAAACGGGCCCGGGGTCCGCATCATCGCCGGAACAACCGCGGATCTGGCCGAGATGGCGGCCGAGGGTCGTTTCAACGCAGATTTGTTCTATCGGTTGGACGTGATGCGGGTGCGCGTACCGTCTTTGGCCGAACGCCCCGAGGACATCCCGGTGATCTTTCGCCACTACGTCGCCCAGGCGGCCGAGCAGGCCGGGATCGCGGTACCTGATGTCTCGTCCGAACACTTGGCGTCATTGATGGCACGGGACTGGCCCGGCAACGCGCGTTCACTGATGTCAGCTGCAATGCGTTTTGTTCTGGGGATGCCCGAGGATGTTGCCGCCGCGGCCGATCTTGGGCTGAACGAACAGATGGCGCGCGTTGAGCGCTCGTTGCTGATTGCGGCCTTGGGTCGTCACAACGGAAGGGCGTCGGATGCGGCCAAGTCCCTGAAACTGCCGCGTAAGACGTTCTACGACAAATTGGCCCGCTACGGCATACGCCCTGAAGACTATCGGCGCTGACGCGGAACGATTCGCCCGATGATTCGATGTATGTGCGGTTTTTCGCACACTCGCGCATTTGGGTGTGCGGTTTCCCGCACAAATGTCTGCGATAACAAAATGCTCATTGCGGATGTTCTATTTAAGCCAATGAAAAGTAATTAGAAAATCTGTATTCTGCCAGTCGTTTTCGAATTGTTGAACGGTGACCGTCGATTCGTTTCACTCTTGCGCATCCGGCATCCGCATGGATGTCAAAGGAAGTTTCTTTGGAAGTCTGGGAGGAAAAGACAGATGAAATTCCTGGCAACAGCCGCCACCGCGCTTGCGCTTTCCGTTACCGCAACAGCGGGCTTCGCTGCCTGCGACGATGGCGAGATCGTCGTCAAGTTCGCGCATGTGACGAACACCGACAAGCACCCCAAGGGCATCGCCGCATCGCTGCTCGAGCAGCGCGTGAATGACGAGATGAACGGCGTCATGTGCATGGAGGTCTATCCGAACTCGACCTTGTACAACGACGACAAGGTTCTCGAGGCGATGCTGCAGGGCGACGTGCAACTGGCCGCCCCGTCGCTGTCGAAGTTCGAGAAGTTCACCAAGCAGTTCCGTCTGTTCGACCTGCCGTTCATGTTCAAGAACATCGACGCGGTTGATGCGTTCCAGGCCTCGGCGGATGGCCAGGCAATGAAGGATAGCATGCAGCGCCGCGGCCTGCAGGGTCTGGCGTTCTGGCACAACGGCATGAAGCAGATGTCGGCGAACAAGCCGCTGATCGATCCTTCGGACGCCAACGGCCTGAAATTCCGCGTTCAGTCTTCGGACGTGTTGGTTGCGCAGATGGAAGCCATCGGCGGCAGCCCGCAGAAAATGGCCTTCTCGGAAGTCTATGGTGCTCTGCAGCAGGGCGTTGTGGACGGTCAGGAGAACACCTGGTCGAACATCTACGGCAAGAAGTTCTTCGAAGTGCAGGATGGCATCACCGAAACCAACCACGGCATCATCGATTATCTGGTCGTGACTTCGGTCGACTGGCTGGACAGCCTGGATCCGGAAGTGCGCGAGCAGTTCCTGACGATCCTGGCCGAGGTGACCGAAGAGCGCAACAAAGAGGCGTTTGCGGTCAACGAAAAGGCCAAGCAGGCCATCATCGACGCGGGCGGAACGATCCGCGAGCTGACACCCGAGCAGCGTCAGGCCTGGGTCGACGCGATGAAGCCGGTTTGGGACAAGTTCTCCGGTGACGTCGGTCAGGACAAGATCGACGCCGCTCAGGCGATCAACGCCGGGTTCTGATCCGACACGCAGGTGTGCTCCGACGGTCGCAAGCCCGCCGGAGCACATACCAGGCGGGCCCAATCGCGCCCGCCACCTCGATAAATCAACAAAAATGGGGACAGAAAGATGTCTGGTGCGAAAACCGGCCCCGGTGGGCTGGTCGACCGAATCGAAGAAACCCTGATCGCGTTGCTTCTTGGCCTGATGACGGCCGTGACCTTTGCCAACGTGATCGCGCGTTTCGTCTTCAACTCCAACATCCTTTGGGCGCTAGAACTGACCGTATTCACGTTCGGATGGCTGGTATTGCTGGGGGCGTCCTACGCCGTCAAGAAACACGCGCATCTGGGTGTGGATGCCATCCTGAATATGCTGCCTCCGGCACCGCGCAGGGTATTGGCACTGATCGCGGTGGGGTGCTGCCTCGTATTCTCGCTGCTGCTGCTGAAGGGGTCCTACGACTACTGGGCGGTTTTTGCCGACCTGCCTCCGACCTCTGGACGCTGGTTCCCCACGGGCTTTGATTTCGACGCTCGTAGTCAGAGCTTCTACGAGGTGGACGACATCCCCATGGTCGCGCCGCTACGGTTCCTCGAAGACCTCATCAACTATGGCGAGTACTACGAGAAGCTGCCCAAGGTCGTGCCGTATTTCGTCCTGCCGCTGTCGATGCTGCTGCTGGTGATCCGCTTTGCCCAGGCCGGGCTGCAGATCCTGCGCGGTGAGGCCGACCGTATTGTCGCAAGCCACGAGGTTGAGGACGAGATCGAAGAAGTCCGGGCCCTTCAGGGAGAACACGACTGATGGATGTAGTACTACTTTTTGCCATGGTCGTGGGCCTGCTGCTGATCGGCGTTCCGATCGCAGTTGCCCTAGGGCTGAGCTCGACCCTGTTTCTTCTGATCTACTCGGACAGCTCGCTGGCTTCGGTTGCCGGGACCCTGTTCGAGGCGTTCGAGGGCCACTTTACACTGCTGGCCATCCCGTTCTTCATCCTCGCATCGTCCTTCATGACGACCGGAGGGGTGGCGCGCCGGATCATTCGGTTCTCGATCGCCTGCGTTGGTCACCTGCCTGGCGGTCTGGCAATCGCGGGCGTGTTCGCATGTATGCTGTTCGCCGCGCTGTCAGGATCGTCTCCGGCCACCGTTGTTGCGATCGGTTCCATCGTGATCGCTGGTATGCGTCAGGTCGGCTATTCCAAGGAATTCGCAGCTGGCGTCATCTGTAACGCCGGTACGCTGGGTATCCTGATCCCGCCGTCGATCGTTATGGTTGTCTACGCGGCCGCGGTCGAAGTCTCGGTCGGCAGGATGTTCCTTGCCGGTGTCATTCCGGGACTCATGGCCGGGTTCATGCTGATGGTCACAATCTATGTGATGGCCAAGGTCAAGAACCTGCCGAAAGGTGATTGGAAAGGCTGGGGCGAGATATTTGCGTCGGCACGCGAGGCCGGTTGGGGTCTGTTCCTGATCGTCATCATCCTTGGCGGCATCTATGGCGGTATCTTCACACCGACCGAAGCAGCGGCGGTCGCGGCTGTATACGCCTTCTTCATTGCCAGCTTCGTCTACAAGGACATGGGGCCACTCAGCACCCAGGATGGTGAGCAAAACCTCTCGCTTGTGAAAAAGCCGCTGGCGCTGATCACGGCCTTTTTCCACCCCGACACCAAACATACGCTGTTTGAGGCCGGCAAGCTGACGGTCACCCTGCTTTTCGTCATCGCCAACGCGCTGATCCTCAAGCATGTTCTGACCGATGAGCAGGTGCCGCAACACATTGCCGGCGCAATGCTGTCGGCGGGTCTGGGGCCGATCACTTTCCTGATCGTGGTCAACGTAATCCTTCTGATCGGCGGTCAGTTCATGGAGCCCTCGGGCCTGCTGGTCATCGTGGCGCCGCTGGTGTTTCCGATTGCCATCGAACTGGGCATCGACCCGATCCATCTGGGCATCATCATGGTGGTGAACATGGAAATCGGGATGATCACGCCTCCGGTCGGTCTGAACCTGTTCGTTACGTCGGGCGTCGCGGGAATGCCGATGATGGCCGTCGTGCGCGCAGCACTGCCGTTCCTGGCCGTTCTGTTCGTCTTCCTGATCATGATCACGTACATCCCGTGGCTGTCGACGGTGTTGCCTAACACCTTCATGGGCCCCGAGATCATTACGAACTAGACCGTCGCAATCGATCCGAACCGGGCAACCGGTTCGGGTCACTTTTTGCGCGGTCGGCCGGCATCTGCCAGGCCGCCTCGCTGAATGGCCGGGCTTGAACTCACCATCGGTTCTTCCCACATAGTGAACGAGGACGACCTCCCCACCATGGGTGATCATTCGGGACGACCCGAAGTCGATAGAGGTGTCCCCGATGTCCTGGATCTTTCTTCTTTTTGCCGGTTTGCTGGAAATCGTCTGGGCAGTTGCCATGAAGCAGTCTGCTGGATTCACGCGGCTCTGGCCGACCGTTGTCATGGGAGGCGCAATGGTCGGTTCGTTCGGTTTGCTGGCCCTGGCCATGCGCTCCTTGCCACTGGGAACCGCCTACGTGCTGTGGACGGGTATTGGCGCGGTCGGTGCGTTCCTGGTTGGTGTGATGTTTTTGGGCGAGGCACTGACCCCGCTGCGTGTCATCGCAGCGACACTGATCGTGTCCGGCTTGGTCGCAATGAAACTTGCGTGACCGGCCCGTTGTTGACGCAGGCACCCGCGGTGGGCAGGCTGGAACCACCCTGATCACCGCAACCAACGAGTGCCGAAACATGCTGACCGATGATGACAAGCGCCTGATGCGCGTTGCCTACCAAGAAGCCAAAGCCGGTTTCGATGAGGGCGGTTGCCCGATCGGATCTGTACTGGCTCGGAACGGCACGATCATCTCGCAGGGCCGAAACCAAAGGGTTCAGCAGGGGGATCCGATCGCCCATGGCGAGATGGATGCGCTGCGCAAGGCAGGCCGGCAGAAGACGTACCGAGATACCGTTCTGTATACCACCCTGTCTCCGTGCATGATGTGTGCCGGAACGATCGTTCAGTTCGGCATCCCACGCGTGGTCATCGGTGACACGGAAAACTTCGGCGGCAACGAAGACTTCCTGCGCGATCATGGGGTCGAGGTTGTTTTGGCCGAAGACCCGGACTGCATTGCCCTGATGTGCAGGTTCGTGACCGAACAGCCTGAGCTTTGGGCCGAGGACATCGCGGACTGAGTGTGCGTGGACCGGTCAGGCCTGTTCCAGCGCTGAAATGATGCCCGAGAAATCGCGTGCCTTCAGGCTTGCACCGCCGACCAGCGCGCCGTCCACGTTTGACACTCCGAAAATCTCCGCCGCGTTGTCCGGCTTGACCGAACCGCCATAGAGCAAACGAACCGACCGGCCGACACCTTCGCCAAATCGCCGTTCAAGTCTGGCGCGAATGAAATCGTGGACTTCTCCGATTTCTTCCAAGGTGGGAACCTTGCCGGTGCCGATGGCCCAGATCGGTTCATAAGCCACGACGAGGTTCTCTCCGGTAGCAAGATCCGGGATCGATCCAGACAACTGTCCGCCAATGATATCGAGCGTATTGGCCGCTTCGCGCTGTTCAAGGCTTTCGCCGACGCAGATGATTGCGGTCAGGCCCGCGTTCATGGCTGCCCGGGCCTTGGCGCGGATATCGTCGTCTTTCTCGCCGTGGTCTTCTCGCCGTTCCGAATGCCCGACGATTACGCTGGTCGCGCCGGCGTCTTTCAGCATCTCGGCGCTCAGATCACCCGTATGGGCGCCCGAAACTTCGGCGTGGCAATCCTGTCCGCCGATGGCGACGCCCGAGCCTTGCACGGCTTGTGCGGCTCGGTGGATCAAAGTTGCCGGAGGGCAGATCAGAATATCGACTGTCGGAGAAGGGTGCGTCGCAGTCAGCGTGTCCAACTCGGAAAGAGCAGCCCCGGTTCCGTTCATTTTCCAGTTTCCGGCTGCCAGTCTGCGTCGCATAGCGGGGTCTCCGTGATCTTTCGTGCGTTTCTATCCAGTTAGCACCCGGATCAAGGTCTGACAATTGCGCTTGGGTGGCTGCGCGCGGGCGAGTCGCGCGACGGATCGATCTGGGTGGACTCAACCAGACGGTGCAGGCGGCAGTTCACCCGCCCACAAACGTTGCAGGCTTTAGGTGACTCAGCGCTGTTCGGCCAGGTTTTCGTCGAACTTGATCGACTCGCCGCAGCCACAGGCATCGACGACATTGGGATTCTTGAACTTGAACCCGGATTCCAGCAGCGAGACCTCGTAGTCGATCTCGGTTCCGAACAGAAACATCTGAGCCATCGGAGCGATCATGACCCGCGCCCCATCCTGTTCGACCACTTCGTCATGCGGATCCGGCTGATCGACATACTCCATGGTATACTCCATACCGGCGCAGCCACCTTTCTTGACGCCAATCCGCAGACCGGCATGGCCACCCGACGTCATCAGGCGGAGGATCTGCTCTGCAGCTTTGGGCGTCATCGTCACGGCCTGTTTGCCGGGAATGCCGAACATCGTCGTCTCCATTTTCGCGCGTTAAACCTAATCTAAGGCCGCAAGGGCCCGGGCTCAAGAGAGCGCGGAGCCCCAAGTTTGCTCATCGCCAGTTTTGACCGTACCGTACGGGCAGTGGGCAGGGTTTGCCGATGAGATCGAATTGACAGCAGAACAAGGTGGGTTTCGATGATGTTGCGGATTTCAAATAAGATTGGCTTGTGCCGGCAGGTTGCGTTTCTGGCTCTTCTGGTGGCCGGCAGTGCCGTTCATGCAGCGGGCGATCACAAGCGGCACCCGGTGAATTGCTCGACCGCCGAAGGTGACCTGCGTGCAATTGCGGCGGAAAAGAAACATGCCGAGGATCAGCAGGCGGAAAGTGTGGTCGCGATCACGCCAGCCGGGGCGCTGCTTGGATTGATCTCTGGAACAGAACAGAAGCGGTTGCAGATGCTGTCGGGTGACTATGTCAAGAAACTGGACGACCGCGCCGCCGAGGTCAAAGCGCAGTGCAACGTGAAGTAAGTGCACCTCAGCGAGTAAAATAGGGCCGCTCTCGGGCAAGAACGGCCCAGTATTGCAGAGCCTCGGCAGGGGGGCGGTAGACGCTCCAACGTGGTCGCCATTGACTGCTGGAGCGATATTTGAGTTGCCGAGTTCCTGTGACGGGTCCGACTGCGAAGCCCGCGTTGTAATTGTTACGCAGCGACGTAACGGTTCGACGACCGATCCGTGACAACTGGGTTTCAGGTTTGTGACGTTTCCCGCGCGCTCAGCGCGGCAGGCGCTTACATAAAGCCAAGTTCCAGCCTGGCTTCGTCGGACATCATCTCCATGCCCCAGGGTGGTTCCCAGGTCAGTTCGACATCCACCTCCTTGACCCCGGCAACGGGCTCGATGGCCTCGACGATCCAGCCGGGCATGTCACCGGCTACCGGGCAGCCCGGAGCGGTCAGGGTCATGATGACTTTGACTGCGTTGTCGCTGCTGATGTCGATCGTGTAGATCAGTCCAAGGTCATAGATATTGACCGGAATTTCAGGGTCATAGACAGTCCTGCAGGCCTCGACCACGGATTCGTACAGAGGGTGCTCAACGGTCGAAGGCGCAATCAGGGGCGTGCCTTCAAGCTGTTCGCTGGGGTGGGTCATGAATGCCTCGGGTTGTTACCTGAGCAATTATATAGGGAAAGCTGAAGGCAGCGTCCAGAGGGGGTAGGGCTCCCCGCTACAGGGCGCCGCACCGGTCAGTCGTTGATATCATGGTCAAACGTCCTGACTTGCCCATGTGGCAGCGCGAACATGCGCCGCAGAACTAGCCATGCGATCAACGACAAGGTGGCGAAGATCAAAAGCAGGACGGGCAGGTTCGGGGCCAAGCCGGGGATGACCAGAAGGATTCCGGTGACAGCCGCGCCGATAGCGAAGCCAAGGAAGATGAAACCTGGCAAGGCCACTTCCAGAATGCCCAGCGCCAGTGCGGCTGCCAGCCATACCCACCACGTCAGCCAGAACGGATCTGCCATCATTTGCCTCCCTTGAGCATTTTGAAGGCGTCGCCAAACGCTTCGAGCGCATTTGCGGGCACAACAATCGTCTGGCTGCCTCCGCTTTTGCCCATCGCATTCAATGCCTCAACTTGTTTCAGCGCAACCTGATACTGGGCGGCTTCGATCCCATTGTCCTGGATGGCCTTTGCGACGACGCCGGTTGCATAGGCTTCCGCGTCCGCCTGAACGCGACGCGCCTTGGCGGCTTGTTCCGCAGCATACAGCTCTGCGTCGGCCTGGAGTTCGACCGCGCGTTTCTGGCCCTCGGCTTCGGTTACCTGAGCGCGACGTGCGCGTTCGGCATTCAACTGCTGAAGCATGGCGTCGCGGGTCGCCTGATCCAGGTTTACGTCCAGAATTTCGGCGCGGGTTACCTCGATCCCCCAGTCGTCAACTGCGGTTTCGACGCTTTCTTGAATGCGTTCAATCAGTTGCGCGCGATTTGACTGAACTTCGTCCAGGTCCATTTTGCCGATTTCAGCCCGCACGATACCAGCGACGGTCGTTGCGATGGCGCCGTCGACGTCCCGAATGCGGTAGACGGTCTTTTCAGGCTCGAGGATACGGTAGAAGACCGAAGTATCGATCTGCACCAACACGTTGTCCTTGGTGATTGCATCCTGCGTCGCATTGGGCAGCTGACGTTCCAAGATGGATATCTTGTGGCGCGCAACGTCAAGAAAAGGAACGATAAAGTTGATCCCGGGGCCCAGCACAGAGTGGAGGCGTCCGAACCGTTCGACCACGTATTTCTCGGATTGTGGAACGATCTTGATACCCTTGAGGATGATGACGACAACCAAGGCCGCCCCAAGCAGGTAGATGATGTTCGATGATAGCAGTCCGATGATCTGGTCTTCGGTCATTTCTGTCCTCATTTTTTGTGTACGATGGTATACATTTGGGGATTGAAGGTCTGAATTTCAACTCAGCTATGAAATGAACCGAACAGGATATCCATGCAAGGTAATTGGGACAAAGCACGGAGATTTCGGGTTGTCACTGCTTTGCATCCGCCGTTGATTGCGCTATCGGGGCGAAATGAAACTGATTATCGACACCGACCCCGGCATCGACGATGCCATGGCGATCGCATATGCCGCCGCCGCCCCGGAAATTGACCTGATCGGCCTGTCTACGGTCTTCGGCAATACGCATGTCCAGCAGTCCAGCCGGAACGCACGGTTTCTGGCTCACAAGCTGGGGTTGGACATACCTGTGGCGCAGGGCGCAGCGTTTCCACGGGAAGCTGACGCACACACGCCCTCTAAGCACGTGCATGGGGATGAGGGTTTTGGCGATGTGGTCGATGTGCCCGAGATCGGCGCGAACCACGACCTGAGCGCAGCCGAGTTCCTGGTTGAGATGGCCCGGCGTCACAAGAAGGACCTGACGGTGTGTGCGGTTGGGCCGCTGACCAACATTGCCGATGCAATGCGTCTGGATCCGGATTTCGCTCAGAACATCGGCCAATTGGTCATCATGGGCGGAGCAGTCTTCTGTCCTGGCAACATCACCGAACACGCCGAGGCGAATATCTATCACGATGTCAAAGCTGCAGACGAGGTGTTTGCCCAGCCCGCTCCGACGGTTCTGGTGGGTCTGGATGTGACCCTGAGAACGCTCTATCGCGCGGATGATTTCGAGGAACTGGCACGACGCGCTCCTGAAATCGGTGGATTTCTGAACGATATCTCTCAGTTCTATCTGAGTTTCTACCGCGATGTCGCCGGGTTGGACGGCTGCGGACTTCATGACTCGACGGCCGTTATCGCCTGTTCGCACCGTGCGATGTTCGAAATTCAAGAAACAGGTTTGAAGGTGGTAACCGAGGGGCCCGAGGTTGGGGCGACCCGGCCGGACCCGTCTCGCCCACCGTTGCAGGTGTGCTGTGACGTCGTTGGTCAGCAAGTGGTGGACCTGTTCACGCAAAGGGTTGCCAGCTTGCCTTGACGGGTTGCATTGGCCGGGCAGATCGGGCAAAGCCTGCCCGGTTCAGCGACCCGAGGCGATGACATGACCCAGCGTTTCTCATTCGAATTGAAGGCCACCGACGGCAAAGCTCGCACCGGCGTGATCCACACGCCGCGGGGCGAGGTGCGCACGCCGGCCTTCATGCCCGTGGGCACCGCCGCGACGGTCAAGGCGATGATGCCCGAAAGCGTGCGGGCGACTGGCGCCGACATCCTGTTGGGCAACACCTATCACCTGATGCTGCGGCCCACGGCCGAACGGATCGACCGTTTGGGCGGGCTGCACAAATTCATGAACTGGGAGCGCCCGATCCTGACCGACTCGGGCGGGTTTCAAGTGATGTCCCTGGCGGGCCTGCGCAAGCTGACCGAGAAGGGCGTGACCTTCAAATCGCATATCGACGGTTCCAAACACGAGCTGACACCCGAGCGGTCGATGGAGATCCAGCGCCTGTTGGGGTCGGACATCGTGATGTGTTTCGACGAATGCCCCGCATTGCCTGCCGACCGCGACCGGATCGCCGAGTCGATGCGCCTGTCGATGCGATGGGCCGAACGGTCGCGCGAGGCGTTCGGCGACCGGCCCGGCCATGCGCTGTTCGGGATCATGCAGGGCGGGTTGGAGCGCGACCTACGCGAGGAAAGCGCCGAGGCGCTGAAGGCCATCGGGTTCGAGGGATATGCCGTTGGTGGCCTCGCGGTGGGCGAGGGGCAGGAGGCCATGTTCGACTGTCTGGACTATGCGCCTGATTTCCTGCCGACCGATAAGCCGCGCTATCTGATGGGCGTGGGCAAGCCCGACGACATCGTGGGCGCCGTGGCGCGCGGGATCGACATGATGGATTGCGTGCTGCCGTCGCGCTCGGGACGGACGGGGCAGGTGTTCACCCGCCGCGGGGTCGTGAACATCAAGAACGCCCGCCACGCCGACGATCCGCGTCCGCTGGACGAACAGTGCACGTGCCCAGCCTGCTCGTGTTACTCGCGCGCCTACCTGCACCATGTATTCCGGGCCAACGAAATGATTTCGGGCATGCTGCTGACCTGGCACAATCTGCATTATTTCCAAGAGATCATGCAGGGCATGCGGGACGCCATCGCCGCCGGTGCATTCGAGGTCTGGCAGGCCGAGTTCCATGCGCAGCGGGCGCTGGGTGATATCGAGCCGCTCTAACGGGCGTGTTGGGCGACCCAAGTCAAAATCAGTGGATATGTTGCCGCGATGCCTTGCAGTCGGGGAAACCTCGGGCCATTCTGATTTGTACAGGTAAGGCGACGAGGTTGAAATGGGGCGGTCCGCGCCCCACCTTTATCGTCCGAGAAAGGAGATGGCCGACGGCTGCCTGAAACAGGGGTCAGTGCCATCTTGCCAATGATAAGGATAGAGCATGCAAGAGCCTCTTAATTCCTCATACCCCGTTCTGCCGCTGCGCGACATTGTCGTGTTTCCGCACATGATCGTCCCGCTGTTCGTAGGGCGTGAAAAGTCGGTGCGCGCGCTGGAAGAGGTGATGCAGGATGACAAGCAAATTCTGCTGTCCAGTCAAGTTGATCCTTCCGTCGACGACCCGACCCAAGACGGTATCTACCGCAGCGGCGTTCTGGCAAATGTCCTGCAGCTGCTCAAGCTGCCCGATGGTACTGTCAAAGTGCTGGTCGAAGGGCAGGCACGCGTCAAGATTTCGGAGTTCATTGAGAATGAAGAATTCTTTGAGGCCCGCGCCGAATACCTGACCGAGATCCCCGGCGACGTTACGACGACGCAGGCGCTTTTGCGCACTGTCGCCGATGAGTTCGAGCGGTACGCCAAAGTTCGCAAGAACATCCCGGAAGAAGCCCTGACTGCCGTCAGCGAGACAACCGATCCGGCGAAACTGGCTGATTTGGTTTCGGGTCACCTTGGCATCGAGGTCGAACAGAAGCAGGACCTGCTGGAAACGCTCAGCATCAGCGAGCGTCTGGAAAAGGTCTATGGCCTGATGCAGGGCGAGATGTCGGTTCTTCAGGTCGAGAAGAAGATCAAGACCCGCGTCAAGTCGCAGATGGAGAAGACCCAGCGCGAATACTATCTGAATGAGCAGATGAAGGCCATTCAGAAGGAGCTGGGCGACGGCGAGGACGGCGCGAACGAGATCGCCGAACTGGAAGCCAAGATCGCCGAGACCAAGCTTTCGAAAGAAGCCCGCGAAAAGGCGGAAGGCGAGCTGAAAAAGCTCAAGAACATGTCGCCGATGTCGGCCGAAGCGACCGTGGTGCGCAACTATCTGGATTGGATCCTGTCGCTGCCTTGGGGCACCAAGTCTCGGGTCAAGAAAGACCTTGGCCGGGCGCAGCAGATCCTCGATGCCGATCACTATGGCCTCGAAAAGGTCAAGGAGCGGATCGTCGAGTATCTGGCGGTTCAGCAGCGCTCGAAGAAGCTGAAAGGCCCGATCATGTGCCTTGTCGGCCCTCCGGGCGTGGGCAAGACCTCGCTTGGGAAGTCGGTCGCCAAGGCCACGGGGCGCGAGTTCATCCGCATCTCGTTGGGTGGGGTGCGCGATGAATCCGAGATCCGCGGTCACCGCCGGACCTATATCGGTTCGATGCCCGGCAAGATCATTCAGGCGCTGAAAAAGGCGAAAACCACGAACCCGCTGATCTTGCTCGATGAAATCGACAAGATGGGGCAGGATTTCCGTGGTGATCCAGCTTCGGCCATGCTCGAGGTGCTGGACCCGGAGCAGAACAGCACGTTCATGGACCACTACCTTGAGGTCGAATACGACCTGTCGAACGTGATGTTCCTGACCACGTCCAACAGCTACAACATGCCTGGGCCGCTTCTGGACCGGATGGAGATCATTCCGCTGGCCGGCTACACCGAGGACGAAAAGCGCGAAATCGCGAAGCAGCACCTGATCTCGAAGCAGGTGAAGAACCACGGGCTGAAAGCCAAAGAGTTCGAGCTGACCGATGAGGCGCTGACCGCGATCATTCGCACCTATACCCGCGAGGCCGGTGTGCGGAATCTTGAGCGCGAGGTTGCCAAGGTGGCGCGCAAATCGTTGACCCGGATCATCAAGAACGAGACCGACCGGGTTGTCGTGACGGCTGAGAACCTGCACGAGTTCCTGGGTGTACCCAAGTTCCGTTACGGTTTGGCTGAACAGGATGATCAGGTCGGCGTTGTGACCGGTCTGGCCTGGACCTCGGTCGGTGGCGACCTGCTGCATATCGAGGCGTTGAAGCTGCCAGGCAAGGGTCGGATGAAGACCACAGGCAAGCTGGGCGATGTGATGAAGGAATCCATCGACGCGGCTTCGTCCTATGTGCGGTCGATTTCGCCTCAGATCGGGGTCAAACCGCCGCAGTTCGACAAGATCGACATCCATGTGCACGTGCCTGACGGCGCGACTCCCAAAGATGGACCCAGCGCCGGCCTGGCGATGGTGACTTCGATCGTGTCGGTTCTGACCGGTATCCCGGTCCGCAAGGACATCGCCATGACGGGCGAAGTTTCGCTGCGTGGCAACGCCATGCCGATCGGCGGGTTGAAGGAGAAACTGCTCGCAGCTTTGCGGGGTGGCATCAAGACGGTGCTTATTCCGGAAAAGAACGAGAAGGATCTGGCCGACATCCCCGACAACGTGAAGGAAGGGCTGGAGATCATCCCGGTCAAGCACGTGTCCGAAGTTCTGGAGCGCGCACTGGTGCGCAAACCTGAGCCGATCGAATGGGACGAGGCCGCCGAAGAAGCCGCGGCCGCAGCGGCCAAGGCTTCGGATAACAGTGGACCTTCAGCCACGGCGCACTGATCTGAAAACAACGAGAAGGGCGGGGAATAATCCCCGCTCTTTCTGATTCAAAGCCCGATTACAGGTTTTGATGGGTCCAGAACTTCTTCCTCGTCTATGTAGCGCTGGAATTTCTCAGGGGGTAGGGCGGACCGGACTGCGATCCAGAAAATCGTCGATGACAGCAGGGTGCACAACAAGATGTCCCACCCGAACGGGATCAGGTGCAGCGCGCCGTCTCCGAACTGACCAAGAAACGAGATCAACCCAAGTCCAGCCAGATAGGGCGCGAGCCACAAGGCCTGATTGAGATCCATCTGCTCCAGGCGTCCCCGAAACCGCGCCAAAAGCAGGAGCAGCCCGATCAGAAGGGTGATGCCTAGGCGCCAGACAGTATCCCAGCCGCTCCAGTAGACGATCAGAGTTGCAATCGCAAAGGCCAGCATTCCGACAAAACCAACCGCTGGAACGCGGATCGAACGGGGCCTGTCTGGCAATAGGCTGCGCAGGCATACAACGGCGATGGGGCCGACGGCAAAGGACAGGACGATCGCTGCCCCGTTCAGGGCGATCACCGTCTCAAAAGGAATGGTCAAAAGGAAAAGGGTGCCAATCACGAAGTTGAGCACCAGCGCCCAGATGGGCACACCAAACGCCGACAGGTGTCGGATGCGCGCGGGCAGAAACCCGTTCTGCGACAGGGCCATCGCGATCCGAGCGTTCGAGCCGGTGGCCACGAGGGCGTTTCCGAACGGTCCGATCACCGAGCCGACGTTTAGGATGCTGATGAACCACAATATCCCGACGGACATTATGACCCCGTCCAAAGGGCCTTCTCCGGCAAAACTCAGCTTGGCCCAGCCCTGCGCCAGCATCTGAGGGTCGAGCGAGCCGATGAAAGCGATCTGCAGGCCCAGATAGATCGCCGCACACATGATGATCGACAATACAAGCGCCGCCGGAATGTCGAATTTCGGGTTTCGCACCTCGCCTGCCATGTCGACCACATGCCTGAACCCAATGAACGAGAAGATTACACCACCGGTCGAAACGGCGGCCATTATTCCCTTGAGCCCATACGGTGCGACCCCCTCGGGCTGCGTGAAGTTCTCGGCATTGAAACGTGAAATGATCAGCACCACGGACAACAGGATTGGAATGGCCACTTTTGCGCTTGTTATCATTGTGTTGACCCGCGCAAAGAACTTTACGCCAAGCATGTTGATCAGGACGAAGAACACCATGAATGCCAAGGCCACAGCCTGTCCGGGCGCGGTCAGGTCACCAGATGGCGCATGCAGCCAGCGTGCATAGGGTGCGAGGTAGGACAGCATCGCCTCGACCTCGATCGGAGCGGTCGTGTTGTACCCAATCCAGGCAGTCCAGCCCATCGTCATGGCGACGATATTACCGTGCGAAAACTGCGGGACCCGGGCGATCCCTCCGGGGATCGGCAACATGGCCGAGATTTCGGCGAATGTGATGGCCAGAATGAACATCGCGACGGCCCCGATGACCCAGGATAAAACGGCCGCGGGGCCTGCGTGCTGAACGGCCAGAAGCGGCCCGAACAGCCAGCCTGAGCCAATGATTCCTCCGACAGATATGAATGTCAGACCCACCAGGCCGATGTCGCGCTTTAGTTCGGCCATGCATGTCCCTGATTGCCATGCCGGTGCTTCACCGACCCGAACTCAAGGATAGACGGCGAGTCTCATCCGTTTCAAGCGTTGAAAAAGAGAGGGAATGGTGGGTGATAAGAGATTTGAACTCCTGACATCTTCGATGTGAACGAAGCGCTCTACCACTGAGCTAATCACCCGTAGGGCGGCGTCTTACAGTGCTTTTTATCCGGCTGCAAGAGGGGAGATACACGGTATTTTCGCCATATCCGGACAAGACCGATTGGGTCCTGTGATTGGGCTTTTGCCCTGTCCGATAACTTTGAGCGTCTAACACGTAGCGCAGCCCAAATGCGGTCAATGCGGCGAGCCAGCTGCGCTAGATTGAAACCGAAACAAATGAAGCCTTGGTATGAACCAGACACTGATCGCTAAATTCGTTTCGGAACTAGGAAACGACTGCAACGTGGACGGCTATGCAAGCCAAGCGAATTGTGTCGAGGGGGATTTTGCAGGGCAATTGGTAGCAGTAGAATCTACCGTCTGACTTTTCGTTAGCGAGTTCGCAGTTTTTGACGGCTCGGCGCTGGCAACCAAGGGTTAGCGTGTCTCCGCGCCGGCGCTATCCAAAAGGAGCGTGCCAAGCGCGCTTGGGAACAAATTTTCCGGTTCGTGCAAAAAACTTGAAAACGCCGCTTGACGATGCCCGGGCGTGGCCATAATACACCCCAACGTTCAGCAATGAACGGGCAGCGGGCGGTTGTAGCTCAGTTGGTTAGAGTACCGGCCTGTCACGCCGGGGGTCGCGGGTTCGAGCCCCGTCAACCGCGCCATCGCTGCCAGCCTTTGATCCGGGCAAACGGATCGACATAGACCCTAATGCGCGGTTGTAGCTCAGTTGGTTAGAGTACCGGCCTGTCACGCCGGGGGTCGCGGGTTCGAGCCCCGTCAACCGCGCCACTTCTCCTCAAAAGTCGTTGCGTTCCCTGTGGACACAGTTTTGCTTTTCTGGACAATCGGTCCCGGCAGGTAGCACGCAGTCGGGGTTTTCGATGGTCAGCTTGAACCGCGTCGTCATGGTTCGGCAAAGCAAGAAATGGATAGGGAGTCTGGGGCCCGAGGCGCTGGATTGCGCCGAAATTTCGGGAAAATGGGGAACGCAGTTCGGGTTTCGCAGCCATACCCAGATCTGGCATCGTCAGCACGATATCTGCAAAGGCCCGCTGATGGATGAGCGCGCGGAGGTTCGGCAATTCGATCTGATACTCGCCAATCAGGTCTGGGAACATCTTGACCGGCCCTATGAAGCCACTCTCAACGTGCTAGAAATGTTGCGGCCGGGAGGGTGGTTCTGGTTGGCCGTGCCGTTCTTCATCCCATTCCATGCCGCACCGCACGATTGTTCGCGTTGGTCGGCGCGGGGATTGCGCAACCTGCTGACCGAATGTGGCTTTGATCCGGAAAGTATACAGGCCGCGCAATGGGGCAACCGTCAGGCGGCTTTGCGGAACCTCGAACCGGTCTGGCCGCCTGTCTATGACCCTGAAACCGACAGCCTGGAAAACGACCCGGATTTTCCGATCTGTGCCTGGGCCATGGCGCGAAAGCCCGAAGACGGGTGACCCAAGCGGAGAAAATCTGCTCGTTCACACTTTGTTCTAACTTTTCGGTTGGAGACTCAGCGTCGCTCGCCTATCTCTAGGACACTTGTGTATTGGGGGCCTGAATGGCTGAGCTGAAGAATATCGAGGTGCGCGGCGCGCGCGAGCACAACCTGAAAAACATCGACGTGGACATTCCGCGCGATCAGCTGGTTGTCGTCACGGGCCTGTCCGGATCGGGCAAGTCGTCCTTGGCGTTCGACACGATCTATGCCGAGGGCCAGCGCCGTTATGTCGAAAGCCTGTCGGCCTATGCGCGCCAGTTTCTGGACATGATGGAAAAGCCCGATGTGGATCACATCAGCGGCCTGTCCCCAGCGATCTCGATCGAGCAGAAGACCACGTCGAAGAACCCGCGTTCGACCGTGGGAACGGTGACCGAGATCTATGACTATCTGCGCCTGCTGTTCGCGCGCGCAGGCACGCCCTACAGCCCCGCCACCGGTTTGCCGATCGAAGCCCAGCAGGTTCAGGACATGGTCGATCGGATCATGGCGATGGAGGAGGGCACCCGAGGCTATCTGCTGGCGCCCATCGTTCGCGACCGCAAGGGTGAGTACAAGAAAGAGTTTCTGGAACTGCGCAAGCAGGGGTTCCAGCGCGTCAAGGTCGATGGCCAGTTCTACGAACTGGACGAGCCGCCGACGCTGGACAAGAAGTTCCGCCATGACATCGACGTGGTTGTTGACCGGATCGTCGTGCGCGAGGGGATGGAGACCCGCCTGGCCGACAGCCTGCGCACCGCGCTGGACCTGGCCGATGGCATCGCGATACTGGAGACCGCCCCGCGCGAGGGCGAGCCCGAGCGCATCACGTTCTCCGAGAACTTTGCCTGTCCGGTCAGTGGGTTCACCATCCCCGAGATCGAACCGCGCCTGTTTTCGTTCAACGCGCCTTTTGGGGCTTGCCCGGATTGCGACGGGCTGGGGGTCGAGCTGTTTTTCGACGAACGGCTTGTGGTGCCCGATCAAACGCTGAAACTGTATGACGGTGCGCTGGCCCCGTGGCGCAAGGGTAAGTCGCCCTATTTCCTGCAGACGATCGAGGCGATCGCGCGCCACTATGAGTTCGACAAGAACACGCCGTGGAAGGACCTTCCGGCGCATGTGCAGCAGGTGTTTCTGCATGGCTCGGGCGATGATGAAATCCAGTTCCGCTATGACGAAGGCGGACGGGTCTATCAGGTGACCCGCAGCTTTGAAGGCGTGATCCCGAACATGGAGCGCCGCTATCGCGAAACCGACAGCGCGTGGATCCGCGAGGAATTCGAGCGGTATCAGAACAACCGTCCCTGCCACACCTGCGAGGGTTATCGACTGCGACCCGAGGCGTTGGCCGTCAAGATCGCAGGGCTGCACGTTGGCCAGGTGGTCGAAATGTCGATCAAAGAGGCTCTGGCCTGGGTCGAGGACGCGCCGAACCACCTGAGCGCCCAGAAAAACGAGATTGCCCGCGCAATTCTTAAAGAGATCCGCGAACGGTTGGGGTTCCTGAATAACGTTGGTTTGGAATACCTTACGCTGTCTCGTTCAAGTGGCACGCTGTCAGGCGGCGAAAGCCAGCGCATCCGGTTGGCCAGCCAGATCGGCTCGGGCCTGACCGGGGTGCTTTACGTGCTGGACGAACCCTCGATCGGGTTGCATCAGCGCGACAATGACCGCCTTTTGGGAACGCTGAAGAACCTGCGCGATCAGGGCAACACCGTGATCGTCGTCGAGCATGACGAGGAAGCCATCCGCGAAGCCGACTATGTGTTCGACATCGGCCCCGGTGCCGGCGTGCATGGCGGGCAGGTTGTCAGTCACGGCACGCCCGAGCAGATCGCGGCCGATGCGGCCTCGATCACGGGGCAGTATCTGTCGGGGGTGCGTGAGATACCTGTGCCCGCCGAACGGCGCAAGGGAAACAAGAAAAAGGTAACGGTTGTAAAGGCTTCGGGCAACAACCTCAAAGACGTGACGGCCGAGTTTCCGCTGGGCAAGTTCGTCTGCGTGACCGGGGTGTCGGGCGGCGGCAAGTCGACCCTGACGATCGAGACGCTGTTCAAGACCGCCTCGATGCGTCTGAATGGTGCGCGTCAGACGCCTGCGCCCTGCGAAACGATCAAGGGGCTGGAACATCTGGACAAGGTGATCGACATCGACCAGCGGCCCATCGGGCGCACGCCACGGTCGAACCCGGCCACATATACCGGCGCCTTCACCCCGATCCGCGACTGGTTCGCCGGTCTGCCCGAGGCGAAGGCGCGGGGCTACAAGCCCGGGCGGTTCAGTTTCAACGTCAAGGGCGGGCGCTGCGAGGCCTGTCAGGGCGACGGAGTCATCAAGATCGAGATGCATTTCCTGCCCGACGTCTATGTCACCTGCGAGACCTGCAAGGGCGCGCGCTACAACCGTGAGACCCTAGAGATCAAGTTCAAGGGTAAGTCCATCGCCGACGTGCTGGACATGACGGTCGAAGACGCGCAGGAGTTCTTCAAGGCCGTACCCTCGATCCGCGACAAGATGGATGCGCTGGCACGCGTGGGGCTGGGCTACATCAAGGTCGGCCAGCAGGCCACGACCCTGTCGGGCGGCGAGGCGCAGCGAGTCAAGCTTTCGAAAGAGCTGGCAAAACGTTCGACGGGCCGGACCCTGTACATTCTGGACGAGCCCACAACCGGCCTGCATTTCGAAGATGTGCGCAAGCTGTTGGAAGTGCTGCATGAACTGGTCGATCAGGGCAATACTGTCGTCGTGATCGAACACAATCTGGACGTGGTGAAAACCGCCGACTGGATCATCGACATCGGCCCTGAGGGTGGCGATGGCGGCGGCGAGATCGTTGCCGTGGGCGCCCCGGAAGAGGTCGCCGAATGCGAGCGCAGCCACACCGGGCGATACCTCAAACCGATGCTGAACCCCGAACGCGTGGCGGCCGAATAGGCTGCCTGCGCGTCAGTACAGAATATCCGCCACGGCGCCGATCAGGTTCAGCACTTTGTGCGTATCGGGGTCGATACTGTAGACGTAGTCGCCCGCGCGAACGTAGTTGCCGCCGCGTTTCAGGCCATAGCGGTACGGATCGTCGATCCAGACAAAGTCGCGGTCGATCCGGTCGCCGACATTGTACCAGTTCTTGACCTGCCCGGGCGGGACGCAGGGCACGGCCTTCTTGGCCAATCCGGGCGGGCAATTGGCAACGGATTTTGCGCCCTTCTGCGGGGCCACGCGCTCGACCGAGAACGCGTCCTTGGTCTTTCCCTTGCCTTTGCCGTTGTCAGCCAGCGTCGCGACCGGGGTCAGCGACAGGCCGGCAAGCAGTGCAATATGCAACAGTGTCTTCATGGGCGGTTCCCCTCGGTTCGTCGCGCCGTCATGCCGCGTTTCCCGATATTTTGGAATGCCCGCCAGAAGTTCAAGCCCTGGGCGGCGAAATGCCGCCCAAGCTCAGCTGCGGCCGCGCTTTTCGAAACGGGGCAGCATGGCCGAGAAATCCATGCCCTTGCCGTCTTCGGCTTCGACGAACTGTTCGTACAGCGCAGTGGCGATCTGGCCCATCGGCGTGTCGGCGTCGGCGCTTTCGGCGGCCTGCTGGCTGAGCCGCAGGTCCTTGAGCATCAGCTCGGCGGCGAAACCGGGCTTGTAGCCGTTGTCGGCAGGTGACTGCGGTCCGACACCGGGGGCGGGGCAATAGGCGTTCATGCTCCAGCTGTAGCCCGACGAGGTGCTGACCACGTCGAACATCTTCTGCCTGTCCAGGCCCAGCTTGTCGGCCAGGGCAAAAGCCTCGCAGGTGGCGATCATGGTGACGCCCAGGATCATGTTGTTGCAGATCTTGGCGGCCTGGCCTGCGCCGGCCGCACCGCAATGCACCGCCTTCTGGCCCATGATCTCGAACAGCGGAGCCGCCTTGGCAAAGGCCGCGTCCGATCCGCCGGCCATGAAGGTCAGCGTGCCTGCGGCCGCGCCACCGATTCCGCCCGAAACGGGCGCGTCCACGGCCAGAAGCCCGGCCCGCTCGGCCTGATCGGCCACGGCGCGGGCGCTGTCCACATCGACGGTCGAGCAGTCGATGAACACCGCGCCTTTCTCCATGTGCGGAATGATCTGATCGGCCACCGCGCGCAGGATGTCGCCATTGGGCAGCATGGTGATGACCGCCTCGGCCCCGCGGACAGCATCAGTGGCCGTTTCGGCCTTGGTCACGCCTTCGACCGACACGCCCGCGGCGTCGAACCCAGTCACGTCGTGACCGGCCTTGGCCAGATTGGCCGCCATCGGCGCGCCCATGTTGCCCAGGCCAATGAATCCGATCTTCATGTTTCACTCCTCCTCGAATGTCAGCGTGTCCGCGCCCAGCGGCATCAGCATCCGTGATACCGCCGTGGCCGGCACGTTCATGTCCGCAAACTGCCATTTCGGGTTGCGGTCCTTGTCGATGATCTGCGCCCGGATGCCCTCCAGAAAATCGCCATGCTCCATTGACCGGAAGGTAAAGCGGTATTCCAGCTCCAGCGCCTTGCGCATGGTCAGGGCGGGTCCGCGCAGGCGGTGCAGCATCTCGATCGCGCAGGCCATCGACAGCGGCGAATTGCGGCCCATCGCCGCGAGCGCGCCGCGTGTGAATTCGGTGTCGCCATTGCGCAGGTCGGTCAGCACGTCGCCCAGGGTTTCACCACCGAAGAAACGGTCGATGTCGTCCTGCGGTAAGGTGCGGTCCGGGGCAGGGGCGGCGTGTTCGGCCAGCAGGTCGGCTTGGCCCGAGGCCTCGAGCATCTCGATCATATCGGGCCATTGCTCCTGCGGGATGAAGTGGTCGGCGAACCCGGCAAAGATCGCGTCGCCCGGACCCATGCGCGCGCCGGTGACGCCCAGATATTCGCCCAGCCGCCCCGGCGCCAGCGCCAGCAGCAGCGACCCACCCACATCCGGCACCAGCCCGATCGAACATTCGGGCATCGCGATCTTCGAGCTTTCGCCGACGATCCGGTGCGTCCCGTGACAGCCGATGCCCACGCCGCCGCCCATGGTAAAGCCCTGCAGGAAGCTGACCACCGGCTTGGGATACTCGAAGATCATCGCGTTCAGGCGGTATTCATCGCGCCAGAACTTCTGCCCATAGGCATAGTCGCCCTTGGTGCCCGTTGCGTACAACTCGGCGATGTCTCCGCCCGCGCAAAAGGCCTTTTCGCCCTCGGCATCAAAGATGACCAGATCGACCTCGTCATCCTCGCGCCAGTTACGCAGGGCGGTGTCGATGGCCATGCACATCTCATAGCTCAGCGCATTCACGGCCTTGGGCCGGGTCAGGGTGATCCGGCCGGCGCGGCCCGTGGTGCGGATGTCGATATCGGACATGGAAACCTCAGCGATGGGCGAGCAGTTGGCGGGCGACGATCACGCGCATTATCTCGTTCGTGCCTTCCAGAATTTGATGCACCCGCAGATCGCGCACAAGCTTTTCGATGCCGTAATCGGCCAGATAGCCGTAGCCGCCGTGCAGCTGCAGGCACTGATCGACCACTTTCGATCCGGTCTCGGTCACGAATTTCTTGGCCATCGCGCAGAATTTGGTGGCGTCGGGCGCGCCCTGATCCAGCTTCCATGCCGCCTGACGCAGGAAGGTGCGGGCCGCTTGCAGTTCGATCTCCATGTCGGCCAGCCGGAACTGCAGGGCTTGGAACTGGTCGATGGTCTGGCCGAAAGCCTTGCGCTCGGACATGTACTGCAGCGTCATGTCCAGCCCCGCCTGCGCCGCGCCCAGCGAGCATGAGGCGATGTTCAGACGCCCGCCGTCCAGGCCCATCATCGCGTATTTGAACCCGTCGCCCTCGGTCCCGACAAGGTTCTCGGCCGGGATCTTGCAGTCGTCGAACTGGACCTGCGCGGTGGGCTGGCTTTTCCAGCCCATCTTCTGTTCCAGCGCGCCAAAGCTGAGGCCTGTTGTGCCGTCCTCGACATAGACGGTCGAGATTCCCTTGGGCCCGTCGCCGCCTGTGCGCACCATGCAGACATAGGCGTCGGAATAGCCGCCGCCCGAGATGAAGGCCTTGGTGCCGTTCAGCGTATAGCCCTCGTTGGTGCGCTCGGCCCGCGTCTTGAGCGCCGCCGCATCCGAGCCCGACCCCGGTTCAGTCAGGCAATAGCTGAGCACCGTGTTCAGGCTGAGAACGTCGGGCATGATGCGCGATTTCAGTTCATCGCTGGCAAAGCTGTCCAGCATCTTGGCGCACATGTTGTGGATCGACAGAAAGGCCGCGACCGAGGGGCAGGCCATCGACAGCGCCTCGAACACCAGCGTGGCGTCCAGACGGGTCAGGCCCGATCCGCCGCTTTCTTCGGACACATAGAGCCCGCCGAAGCCCAGTTCGCCAACCTTGGGCCACAGGTCCTTGGGAATGGTGCCCTCGGCCTCCCACTGGCGGGCGAAAGGTGCGATCTGTTCTTGCGCGAACGCGTAGGCCATATCGAAAATGGCCGTCTGTTCCTCTGTCAGCGCGAAATCCATGGCCGGTCTCCCCCCTTGTGGCGACGTGAATTGAACGACTGTTTATTTATTGCGCAATCCTTACAGAAATTTTTCACGCGGAGCAAACCCCGTGATGCACATGCGCCGGATTTGGGCGATTGCCAAAAGGCGGTTATGCTGAGCCATTCGTTTTAGTGATTGATCGGAGTTGTGGATGTCGAATTACAAGATGGCCGTGGTTGCGATACACGGAATGGGCAGCCAGTCGGTCGGACCGAACCAGCCGTCCTCGGTGCCGACGTTTTCGAGCGACTTGCACGATCGGGTGGGGCGGCAGTTGGGGCAGGACATGAGCAAAGTTGCCTGGCACGAGGTGATCTGGGCGCAGATCCTGCAGCGCCGGCAGATGGACTATCTGAACAGCATAAGCCCCTATACGGGCTATGACCGAACGCGCCGTTTCGTTGTGTGTAACCTGTCTGACGCGGCATCCTATCGCCCGACCCCCGACGGCAGCGACAAAACCTATGCCGCGATCCATGAACGAGTTGCGCAGGTGATACGCATCGTCCGGTTTCAGATCGGCGAGCGCGCGCCCATCCTGATCGTCGCTCATTCCTTGGGTGGGCACATTATGTCGAACTACATCTATGACCTTCAGCGCCATCTGCGCCACGGTGGATTGCCGCAGCATGGCGTTCCGGTGGAGGACATGCAGACAGTGGTCGGGATGGTCACGTTTGGCTGCAACATCCCGATCTTTCTGTTCGCCTATCCCGAACAGGACATCACGCCGATCCAACGCCCCAACCAGGAATTGCCACTGACCCTGCAATTCCATAACTGGTGGCAGAACTATTATGACAAGCACGACGTTCTTGGCTTTCCCCTTGGACCGATCGCGCCCAGCTATGGGCAGCTTGTCGGGACGGGTGAGATCACCGATCAGGCTATTCGGGTCGGGAATATCTTCACCGGATGGAATCCGTTTTCGCACAATGGGTATTGGAAAGCCCGCAGCCTGTACGAGCCCGTGGCCGGCCGGATCAGACAGATCCTGAATGCGGTATGAGAGTCACAGATCAGCGTGGAATTCGTCAATCAGGTGTCGGACCACGGCCTGGCCTGGATCGTCGCCATTGGCCAGCGCTTCGGCGTGAACGCGACGCTGTCGCGTGGCTGAGGTACCGCTCTCGGCAATCTGACGCAAACGGGCCAACTCGGCCATGGTGCCCAATGCTTCGGCATCTTCGGCCAGCATGCCCATCAACTCGCCCATCAGGTCGGGCATCGGTTTGATCGAGCGGTCTCCGAAATCGATCAGACCTTCGCCCACGCCGTAGCGCTGCGCGCGCCAACGGTTTTCGCCGATCAGGAACCGATCATATTGCCGCCAGCGCAGGTTGCGGTCTTTCAGGCGGCAGAGCATTCGGGTCAGTGCCTGCACCATGGCCGCAAGCGACAGCGCGTGTTCCATGCGAGGCTGCACATCCATGATCCGCGTCTCGAGCGTCGGATAGCTGTGCGACGGTCGAAGGTCCCACCAGATCTTCGAGGTATCCTCGATTACGCCCAATTCGACCAGGACACCGGTGGTGCGCTCGTATTCGGACCAGCTACCAAAAACAGGGGGCAGGCCGGTGCGGGGCAGGTTGTCGAACACCGTTAGGCGATACGAGGACAGCCCGGTATCCTGTCCGTTCCAGAAGGGTGATGAGGTTGAAAGCGCCAGGAGGTGGGGCAGAAAATAACACAGTTGCGGCAGGATATCGGCGCGCTGCGCGGGATCGTCCACGCCGACATGCACATGCATCCCGCAGATCAGCATGCGCCGGGCGACACCCCCCAGCGCGTGTTGCAGGTTGTCATACCGCTCTTTTCGCGTGTGGTGCTGGTCTTTCCAATCCGCAAACGGGTGGCAGGATACAGCGATGGGCGACAGGTTGTGCTCGGCGGCGCGCTTGGCGACACAGGACCGCAGCCGCCTGAGGTCCTCACGTGCGGACTTGACCGTCGTATGCGGGCGGGTTCCAACCTCGATCTGGCATTGCAGGAATTCCGGGCTGACCTGACCCTCAAAATCCGCCTGGCAGGCCTGCATCAATGCCTCGGGCGCCTGCGCCAGTTGCAAGCTGTCGCGATCGACAAGCAGGTATTCCTCTTCGATGCCGATCGTGAAATCCTGCTGCATGTGCGGGCCTCCCGTTCCCTTTTGGGATCAGTGAATACGGAATCTGCTCTTTTGCCAAGGCTTTGGCGCCATCGACCTTGCGCTGACCCGTGTGCCGACGGTAAGCACCCCAGAAGCCAGACAGATAATCGGAGCCGTGTGACGTGAAACCCAGGAAATTCCCGAAGCTCAATGCATTCTTGGACAGGTTCGGCACACGGTTGATCGACACGGCACCCGAGCGGGATGAGCGGGCACGGCTTGAAGCATTCGAGCGGGTTGGCGGCCTGACCCGACCGGCCTATGCCCTGTCACCCGGGATGGAAGGGTTCGATATTGCCGAACTGGTCTCAGAATATACGGTCCATGCCGAAGCACTGGCTGCCTTGAAAGATCCTGAGCGGAATCAGACCGGCTACCGGATCGGCAACGGGTACTACGACAGTCCGGACGCCGACGCTCTGTACTTGATGATCCGACGGTTCAAGCCGAAACGCGTCGTCGAGGTCGGATGTGGAAACTCCACCCGAGTGACCCGGCAAGCTGTTCTAGACGGCGGCTTGGAAACGCGGATCACGGCGATCGACCCGTATCCGCGCGCAGACATCGCGCATGTTGTTGATCAATTCGAACAGAAACGACTGGAAGAGGTCGACGCATCCGTGTTCGATCAGCTCGAGGCCGGAGACGTTCTGTTCATCGACTCGAGCCATGTCGTGCGCATGAGCAATGACGTAGCGCATCTGTTCTGCCGCATCATTCCGAACCTGAAACCGGGCGTCGTGATCCATGTCCACGATGTTTTTTTGCCCTATGAATACCCCAAGCGGTTTTTCTATGACTGCCCGGGTTGGGGCGAGCAGTACATGCTGCACGCGTTGCTGCAATCTGGTTCGTTTTCAATGCTTTGGCCCGGCTACTACCTTCAGCAGGCGCGTCCCGATGCCGTCGAAGCCTTGCCCTTTCTGACAGAAGGCCGAGCGCAGAGTATCTGGGTTCAGAAGCGGTAAAGCAGATTTTTTCGTGATCCGCTTTTCGAAAGCGCGCGTACCCCTTTCCATATCACGCTGGAGAGGAGACTAAACATGTTCCGTCGTACATTCATGGGTGCCGCAGCCGCCGTCGCACTCGCACTGCCGATGAAGGCCCAAGCTGCAGACATCGTGGACACCGCCGTTTCGGCCGGGTCGTTCAACACGCTGGTTGCCGCTGTGCAGGCTGCCGGTCTGGTGGACACGCTAAAGGGCAAAGGCCCTTACACGGTGTTCGCGCCCACCGATGAAGCGTTCGCCGCCCTGCCTGAGGGCACCGTCGAGACGCTGCTGATGCCCGAAAACAAGGATCAGTTGGTTGCCATCCTGACCTATCACGTTGTGCCGGCCAAAGTTATGTCGGGTGACATTGCAGGCAAGCGGGCGAAGGTCCTGACCGTTCAGGGCGAACGTCTGAGCGTCAATGCCAAGAACGGCGTCAAGGTCGACGGAGCGAATGTCGTTCAGGCCGACATCGAAGCCAGCAACGGTGTCATCCACGTCGTCGACACGGTTCTGATCCCCGAGTAATCAAGCCACTCGCCACAAAATCAAAGCCCCGGTCGATCGGCCGGGGCTTTGTCGTTTCAAAGCAGTCTGACTTTTGTTCCGATCTGGACCAGAGGATACAGTTCCTCGACATGCTGGTTGTACAACCCGATGCACCCGGATGAACTTTGGCGTCCGATCTTGCGGGTGTCATGTGTGCCATGCACCAGGTAAGCCGGCCAGGACAGGTACATGGCGCGGGTGCCAAGTGGGTTGCCCGGATCTCCACCTTCCATGCGGATCGGCAGGTTGGGATCGCGCTCGCGCATCGATGCGGTCGGTGTCCAGCTGGGATTTTCCGCTTTGCGCACGACTTCGGTGTAGCCGCGTTTGGTCAGCTCTTCGCTCATGGGAACCGAGCTGGGGTACAGTTTGTAGGTACCGTCAGGACCCCAGTAATGCACCGCCCGGCTGGTGATATCTGCCAGCAAGCAGCCCACGCCCAGTTCATCGAAGTGATCCTGCCAGTCCTGCTTGGAAAAGGACGATACGTTGCGGCGAACGGGAAGCTGAGTGCTGATCGCCTCCTCGCTTTGAGGGAAGGCGTCCTGGCTCTGCGCCCGCAACAAGGTCGGCGACGCCAATACGGATGCTACCCCCAAAAGGGCCGAGCGGCGGGAAATTCTGGTTGTCACGATGGCCTCCTGGCGACTGACTGCTCGAATTTTCGGCCAATTTATGCCGGGCAGAGAGGTGAAGCCAGAGGTCGGTGCTGAAATTCTCGTGAACGCAGTCCGGCTTGCGCAGTTTTTTGCCAAGCAGAAGCTGCACAAGGTGACGGTTGGCGGACTGGGTTTGCCTGCGGGCAAAAAGACCGCCCCAATTTTGGGCGGCCTTTGATCTTTAAGTAAGGGTGTTAGTCCATCGCTTTGAAGTTGAACTCGCCACCTTCCTTGATGCCCGACGGCCAGCGCGACGTCACGGTCTTGGTGCGAGTGTAGAACTTGAAGCTGTCGGGGCCGTGCTGGTTCAGGTCTCCGAACATGGATTTCTTCCAGCCGCCGAAGGTGTGATAGGCCAGCGGTACCGGGATCGGGACGTTGATGCCAACCATGCCAATATTGACCCGGCTGGCGAAATCGCGGGCGGTGTCGCCGTCGCGGGTGAAGATCGCGGTGCCGTTGCCGTATTCATGGTCCATCGCCAGCTTCAGCGCCTCTTCGTAGGATCCGGCGCGGACGGTGGACAGAACGGGGCCGAAGATCTCCTGCTTGTAGATGTCCATGTCGGGGGTGACATGGTCGAACAGGTGGGGGCCGACGAAAAAGCCGTTCTCATAGCCCTGCAGTTTGAAGTCGCGGTTGTCGACCACCAGCTTCGCGCCCTGTTCCACGCCCGAGTTGATCAGGCCCAGGATGCGTTCTTTGGCGGCGGCGGTCACAACCGGCCCCATGTCGACGTCGTCGCCGGCGGTATAGGGACCGACCTTCAGTTTTTCGATGCGCGGCACCAGCTTTTCAATCAGCGCATCAGCGGTTTCCTCGCCCACCGGAACGGCCACCGAAACGGCCATGCAGCGTTCGCCGGCAGCGCCGAAACCGGCGCCCACCAGCGCGTCGGCGGCCTGATCCAGGTCCGCGTCGGGCATGACGATCATGTGGTTCTTGGCCCCGCCAAAACACTGGGCACGTTTGCCGTTCGCCGTGGCGCGCGAATAGATGTATTGAGCGATGGGGGTCGAGCCGACGAAGGACACACCCTGGATGATCTCGCTGTCCAGCAGGGTGTCCACGGCTTCCTTGTCGCCGTTGACAACTTGGAACACACCTTTGGGCAGACCGGCCTCGACGAACAGTTCGGCCAGCATCAGCGGTACCGATGGGTCACGTTCCGAGGGCTTCAGCACCACCGCGTTGCCGCAGGCCAGAGCAGGGCCGACATGCCACAGGGGCATCATGGCCGGGAAGTTGAACGGCATGATGGCGGCGACAACTCCCAGCGGCTGGCGCATGGAATACATGTCGATGCCGGGGCCGGCGCTGTCGGTGAATTCACCCTTCAGCATCTGCGGGGCGCCGATGCAGTATTCGATGACCTCGAGCCCGCGCTGCAGGTCGCCTTTGGCGTCGGGCAGGGTCTTGCCGTGCTCGCGGCTCAGCGCTTCGGCCAGCTTGTCCATGTCGCGATGCATCAGGTGGACCATCTGCATCATCACGCGGGCGCGCTTTTGCGGGTTGGTCGCGCCCCATGCGGGCTGGGCTGCAGCGGCGTGTTCGATTGCTGCCGTCGTCTCGGCAGCGCTGGCCATCGGGCATTTGTACTGAACCTCGCCCGTGGCGGGGTTGTAGACGTCGTCAAATCGACCGGATGTGCCGGGCGTGTATTCGCCGTTGATGAAATGGGTCAGGTCTTGCATCGCAAACTCCTCCGCTGAATTTGCGCGCAGCATAGGCTTGCATAAATCTCATGAACAGAGGCAATATCCCAAAAGAGTTTTGCAAAAATGCAGGGGTGGGGATGGACCCGAACTGGGATGACATGCGCGTATTCCTCGCGGTTGCGCGCGAGGAAAGCCTGTCTTCGGCGGGGCGGTTACTAAAGATCGATCCGGCGACAGTCGGGCGGCGGGTTTCCCGGTTGGAAGCAGCACTGAAAGCGCCGCTTTTCACGAAGTCACCGCAGGGCTACGTACTGACCTCGGCCGGAGAGCGACTGTTCGAGCACGCTCAAGGCGCTGAAGAGGCGATGCGCGCAGCGGCTGGCGCGATGGAAGGCGCGACCAAGTCGCTGAGTGGTCAAATCCGGATCGGTGCTCCGGACGGAAGCGCCAACTATCTGCTGCCACAAGTCTGCGCCAAAATCAGCGACTCGAATCCCGACCTGGACATACAGATCCTGGCCTTGCCGCGGATCATCAACTTGTCGCGCCGCGAGGCGGATATGGCCATCACCGTCAGCGCCCCGACGGCCGGCAAGCTGCTGGTGCAAAAGATCAGCGACTACAAGCTGCATATGGTGGCAACAGCCGGCTATCTTTCGCGGCATGGACCCATTCGCTCGGTCGGTGAGCTGAAGGGTCACCGCATGATCGGTTATATCCCGGACATGATCTTCGACCGCGAGCTCGATTATCTCAACGATCTGGGTATTGATCGTGTCCCACTTGCATCGAACTCGGTCTCGGTGCAGTTGCGGCAAGCCTCGCTGGGTACCGGGGTATGTATCGCGCATGACTTCACGTTGCCATTCCATCCTCAGCTGAAAAAAATTCTGACGGATCAAGTCAGTCTGACGCGCAGCTTTCACCTGGTTCGCCATCAGGGTGATCAACGCAACGAACGGTTGAACCGATTTGCAGAAGCGCTCAGCCGGGGAATTCGCGACGAAGTTGCGCGGCTGGAAGCCGAAGCCCAAGCTTGACAGGTTGATCTAATCGGGCAACGCTTTGGAAAACGGGAAAATTATTTCGGAGGTATTGCCCATGCTTGTACAGGCCATTCTGAAGTCCAAGTCGACGGACGGGGTTGTGACGGTGGCGCCTTCGATGACCGTGTCCGAGGCGGCAAAGATTCTGGCCGATAAGCGCATTGGTACGGTGATCGTATCGGAGGACGATGGCGAAACCGCAGCCGGCATCCTCTCGGAACGCGATATCGTGCGGGAATTGGCCGCCAGTGGCAGCGGGTGCCTGACACAGCCGGTCAGCGCCTACATGACCAAGAAACTGGTGACCGCGACCCAACAGGACAAGGTGCAGGACGTTCTCGCTCGCATGACCGAAGGTCGGTTCCGCCACATGCCGATTGTCGAAGATGGTAAACTGATTGGGATCGTCACTCTGGGCGACGTCGTAAAGGCGCAATTGTCCGAACTGGCCATGGAAAAAGATGCCCTGCAGGGCATGATCATGGGGCACTAGCCCCATCTGACGACATTGCGGCCTCTTGCAGCTGCGGAAAACTTGTGTTTGCTTGCGCAGAAATTTTCTTGCTCAGGAGGGCGCGATGCGGGTTGGATTATATCCGGGAACCTTTGACCCCATCACCATGGGTCATATCGATATCATCCGCCGGGCAGCCATGCTGGTCGACAAGCTGGTAATCGGCGTCGCGATCAACCGCGACAAGGGTCCGCTGTTCTCGCTGGAAGAGCGGGTGGCCATGATCGAGGCGGAATGCGCCTACCTGACCGAACAGACCGGCACTGAAATTGTTGCGCATCCGTTCGAAAACCTGCTTATAGACTGCGCCCGGGACGTAGGGGCGCAGATCATCGTACGCGGTCTGCGTGCTGTTGCCGATTTCGAATATGAATTTCAGATGGTTGGGATGAACCGGGCGCTCGACGATTCGATCGAGACCGTGTTCCTGATGGCCGAAGCCCGACACCAGGCGATTGCCTCGAAGCTGGTCAAGGAAATCGCTCGGCTGGGTGGGGACGTGTCGAAATTCGTCACGCCCCAGGTCAATATCGCGCTGAAAGAGCGGTTAGGCTAGGGCGCCCATCGCGGCAGCGGTGTCCAGCATCCGGTTCGAGAACCCCCACTCGTTGTCGTACCAAGCCAGAACGCGGACCAGCGTGCCGTCGGTTACTTTGGTTTCGGCCAGCGACACGGTCGAGCTGTGGGAATCGTGGTTGAAATCGATCGAGATCAACGGGCGGGTTTCCGCGGCCAGAACCGTCGGGATCTTGGCCGCGGCCTCGGTGAACAGGGCGTTGACTTCGTCTTCGGTGGTGGGGCGCGATACCTCGACCACCAGATCGACGACCGAGACGTTCGGAGTGGGAACCCGGATCGCCTGACCGGTCAGCTTGCCCTGCAGTTGCGGCAGAACCAGCCCCACGGCCGAGGCCGCACCGGTGGTGGTCGGGATCATCGACAGGGCAGCCGCGCGCGACAGGTACGGGTCCTTGCCGGCGGTGTCATGCACCGGCTGGCTGGCGGTATAGGCGTGCACCGTGGTCATGTTGCCGTGCACGATACCCAGGCCCGCATCCAGCGCGGCAGCGACTGGCGACAGGCAGTTGGTGGTGCATGATGCGTTGGAAACCACGGTGTCGGCGGCGGTCAGCTCGTGGTCGTTCACGCCGAACACCACTGTTTTAACCTCGCCATCCCCTCGCGCCGGCGCCGAGATCAGAACCTTTTTCGCGCCGTTCTTGAAATGGCGAGACGCAGCTTCGCGCGTGCGGAACACGCCGGTGCATTCCAGAACCACATCCACGTCCGACCAATCCAGCGCCTCGGGGTCGCGCTCGCTGGTCAGCCGGATCGGGCCCGCGCCTACGTCCAGTCCGGCCTCGGTCAGGGTGACCGGCTTGGCGTAGCGGCCATGCACGCTGTCGAACTCAAACAAATGCGCATTCATTTCAGGCTTGGCGAGGTCGTTGATCGCGACGATCTGCACATCCGTACGACCGCTTTCCATCAGGCCGCGCAGGACACCGCGCCCGATCCGTCCAAATCCGTTGATTGCAAGTTTGAGTGTCATGTCGCGCTCCGTCTGAATGGCCGCTAAGCCGCGATTGAAATCAGTTAGCGCTAACAAAGGCAGTCAGGCGAAAATGTCAAGCAAAACCTCTGTCAGCGCCAGAACGCGACCCAGTCGAGAAAGTCGTTAAACTTCTTGCCGAGGAACAGGAGATGCTCGGTTCCAAACAGCGCGAAGTCCAGCATCAGACCGCCAAGAATAAGGACTCCCAGCCAGACTGCGATTTGGTTTGTCATTGCTGCTCCGAACAAAAAAGCCCGCTCAGATAACCTGAGCGGGCGACGCGGTTCAAGCGGTCTTGATGAGATCAGTTAAGCCGTCCCATGGCGACGGCGACATCGGCCATGCGCACCGAAAAGCCCCATTCGTTGTCGTACCAGGCCAGCACGCGGACCATTCGGCCGTCCACGACGCGGGTCTGGTCCGGCGCGAAGATCGAGCTTTCTTCGGTGTGGTTGAAATCGGTCGACACCAGGGGGGCGGGTTCATAGCCCAGAACGCGCTGCATCGGCCCCTTGGCGGCCTCGGCGACGATGGCGTTGACTTCGTCGACGGTCACCTCGCGCGCGGCGCGGAAGGTCAGGTCGACGGCGGACACGTTCGGTGTGGGCACTCGAATGGCCGAGCCGTCCAGACGCCCCTTGAGGTTCGGCAGAACCTCGCCCAGCGCCTTGGCGGCACCGGTGCTGGTGGGGATCATCGACATGGCGGCGGCGCGGGCGCGGTACAGGTCGCTGTGGCGGCGGTCCAGCGTGGGCTGGTCGCCGGTATAGGCGTGGATCGTGGTCATGATGCCGTTTTCGATGCCGATGCCTTCGTCCAGAACCTTGGCAAGCGGGGCAAGGCAATTCGTGGTGCACGAGCCATTCGACACCATCCTGTCGTTGGCGGTCAGGCTGTTGTGGTTGACGCCGAACACGATCGTTTTGTCCACGTTCTTGCCCGGAGCCGACAGCAGAACCTTTTGCGCGCCACGTTCAAGGTGCGTTTTGGCCTTCAGCCCGTCATTGAACTTGCCGGTGCATTCCAGAACGACGTCACAGCCTTCCCAGTCCAGCTCGTTCATGTCGTAGGTCGAGAACATCTGCATCGGCCCGCGACCCAGGTCCATCGTGTTGCCGCTGATCGAGACGTCGCGCGGAAAGCGGCCGTGGATGCTGTCGTATTTCAGCAGATGCGCCGAGGTTTCAAGCGGTCCGGTGGCGTTGACCTTGATCACTTCGATGTCGTTGCGGCCTGACGCGGCGATGTGCGACAGGGTACAGCGGCCGATGCGGCCAAAACCATTGATGCCGACCTTGATGGTCATGTGACGTCTCCAAATCCGCTTGTGTTCCGGGCGATATAGCGATGATCGGCGCATCTAAAAAGATGGAAAATATCATATTTGCAATGTGTTAGCGCAAACTTGGTGTGGTTGCGCTAACGCTTGCGCTAGCTGTCGGATCGGTTAGGGTCCAAAGTGCGACGGATGAACGGAAAGGATGCGGCATGAGCGGTTTGCTGGCCCTGTTGGACGATGTGGCGGGAATCGCCAAAGTGGCGGCGGCCTCGGTCGACGATGTGGCGGCGGCGGCCGGCAAGGCGGGGGCCAAGACCGCCGGCGTGATCATCGATGACGCGGCCGTCACGCCGAAATACGTCCAGGGTTTCGCGCCGGCGCGCGAGTTGCCGATCATCTGGCGCATCGCGCGTGGGTCGGTGTTCAACAAGGTCATTCTGCTGCTGCCTGCGGCGCTGTTGCTGGCGAACTTCGCGCCGTGGCTGATAACGCCCTTGCTGATGATCGGTGGGTCATACCTGTGCTTTGAAGGGGCCGAGAAGATTTTCCACGTGCTGTTCCCACATGGCAGCCACGTGATCGAAGAAGACATGAGCGTGCGCGACCCGGGTCATCTGGAGGAGCAGAAGATCAAGGGCGCGATCAAGACCGATTTCATCCTGTCAGCCGAAATCATGACCATCGCGCTTTCTGCCATCGAGGCGCCGAATGTCTGGATGCAGGCCGCGACGCTGGCGGTTGTTGGGATCGGTGTCACGGTGGCCGTCTATGGCTCGGTCGCGTTAATCGTAAAAATGGACGATGTCGGGCTTTATCTGGCCAAGAACGCGCTGACGTCGGTCGGCCGCGGGTTGGGCCGCGGGCTGGTCAAGGCGATGCCAAAGGTCATGAAGACGCTGTCGGTCGTGGGTACGGCGGCGATGCTATGGGTTGGCGGCTCGATCATGATCCATGGGCTAGAGGTGCTGGGCTTTGGCTGGTTGGCACACCATATCCACGATTGGGCTTATGCGGCCGGTCATGCCGTGCCCGATCAATGGGCCGGTGCGGTGGAGTGGATCAGCAAGGCCGCGATGGATGGCGTGTTCGGGCTGGCCTGGGGGTTCGTTCTGATACCGTTGGCGACCAAGGTCATCGCGCCGCTGTGGCCCAATAAGCCAGAGCAGAAAGCGGACCATTGAAGCCCAAAAGAAAAGGGCGGCACGATGGCCGCCCCTTGAATGCTTGGTTCGGCTGGATCAGCCCAGCAATTCCTTGACCTTTGCAACCGTTGCCTCGGCGGTGATGCCGAAATGCTTGTACAGTTCGCCGGCGGGAGCAGACGCGCCAAAGCCCGACATACCGATGAAACCGGCCTTGGCCTCGCGGCCACGCTCGCCCAGCAGCCAGCGGTCCCAGCCGCCGGCACGGACGGCGGCCTCGATTCCGACGCGGACGGGCCCAGCAGGCAGGACCTTCTTGCGATAGGCTTCGTCCTGCTCGGCGAACAGCTCCATGCAGGGCATCGAAACGACGCGGGTGCCGATCCCTTCGGCCTCGAGCATCGCCTTGGCCTCCATGGCCAGCGACACCTCGGACCCGGTGGCGATCAGGATCGCCTGACGCTTGCCCTCGGCCTCGGCCAGAACATAGGCGCCCTGGGCGGTCAGGTTCTTGGCCTTGTGCTGAGTGCGCAAGGTCGGAACGCCCTGACGGGTCAGCGACAGGACCGAGGGGCTGTCCTTGAAGGTCAGCGCCAGTTCCCAGGCCTCGGCGGTTTCGACGGTGTCGGCGGGGCGGAACACATAGGTGTTCGGCGTTGCGCGCGAGATCGCCAGATGCTCGACCGGTTGGTGCGTCGGGCCGTCTTCGCCCAGACCGATCGAGTCATGGGTCATCACGAAAACGCTGGGGATCTTCATCAGCGCGGCTAGGCGCATCGACGGGCGTGCATAGTCGGTGAAGGCCATGAAAGTGCCGCCATAGGGGCGGATGCCACCATGCAGCGCCATGCCGTTCATCGCCGCGGCCATGCCGTGTTCACGGATGCCGTAGTGGATATAGCGGCCCTTGCGGTTTTCCGGCAAGAACACGCCCATATCGGCTGATTTGGTGTTGTTCGATCCGGTCAGGTCCGCCGAACCGCCGACCGTCTCGGTCATGATCGGGTTCACGACGTTCAGCACCTTTTCCGACGAGGCGCGGGTGGCCAGCTTGGGTTGATCCTCGGAAACCTGCTTTTTGAAGGCACGGATGGCGCCAGCCAGCTTTTTCGGCGCCTCGAACGCGTAGGCGCGGTTGAACTCGGCCTGCTTTCGCTCGGACAGTTGGGCAAAACGTTCTTCCCACGCTTTCCGTTCCATTGCGCCACGCGCGCCGATTGCTTCCCACGCGGATTTCACCTTGGTCGGAATTTCGAACGGTCCGTGCGGCCAGCCGTATGCATCCTTGGCGGCCAGCAGCTGTTCGGCATCCGTCAATGCGCCGTGACCTTTCGAGGTATCCTGCGCGGCATGCCCCAGCGCGATGTGGCTTTCGCAGGCGATCATGGTCGGTTTCTTCGACGCTTTTGCCTGCACAATCGCCGCATCGATGGCCTTGGGGTCGTGGCCGTCAATCTCGATCACATGCCAGCCCGAAGCGGCGAACCGGCGCACCTGATCAGTGCGGTCGGCAATGTCCACGGTGCCGTCGATGGTGATGTTGTTGTTGTCCCAGAACACGATCAGCTTGCTGAGCTCGTGCCGACCGGCCAGGGTGATGGCCTCCTGGCTGACACCTTCCATCAGGCAGCCGTCCCCGGCGATCACATAGGTGTAGTGGTCGACAACTTTTTTGCCGTAATGAGCCCGCTGGATTTCTTCGGCCATCGCAAAACCGACGGCATTGGCAATTCCTTGCCCAAGAGGGCCAGTGGTGGTTTCGACACCGTCAATCAGGAAGTTTTCCGGGTGGCCGGCGGTTTTCGCGCCCAGTTGGCGGAAGTTCTTGATCTCGTCCAGAGTAACTGCGCTGTAGCCTGTCAGGTAGAGCAGGGAATAGATCAGCATCGAGCCATGGCCAGCCGACAGGATGAACCGGTCGCGGTCAGGCCAGTTTGGGGCCGAGGCGTCGAATTTCAGGTGTTTTTCAAACAACACGGTCGCGACGTCGGCCATGCCCATCGGCATTCCGGAATGGCCGGAATTGGCGGCGGCGACAGCATCAAGGGTCAGGGTGCGAATGGCCGCAGCCTTCGCCCAGTGTTCAGGGTTGGCATTGCGCAGCGCAGTCAGGTCCACGGGTGTTGTTCCTTTGGATTACGGCAGATTGCGGGCTGAATACCATCCACCCCCCAAAGTGCAAGCGGAACCCGGCGCGGCGCATTGCCATCGCTTCAAGAGTGTTGCTCAAGCCTTTGAAAGCAAAGAGTGGGTATTTTGGCGAACATTCCGTTAGACTAAGTACCGGTACGAGCCGTATTGATTCGGCCATCGGAAAAACAGAACGAACCTTGGTAAAGAGGTGACAGGGGCAATGAGCCAGATCGAAGACTTACAGCGACGCATCATGGCCGCGATGGATCGGATTGGCACCGGGATCGAGGCGCTGCAATCGGCGGGTCCGGTCGCGGGCAGCGAAGATGGACAATTGCGCGCCGCCCTGGATGAGGAAAAGCTGGCCAATGCGCAATTGGAAGAGCGCCTGAAGTCTCTGAAAGAGCGGCATGATCAGGAAATCGACGCTTTGCGCGCCCAGTTGGGCGAGTCCAATGCCAAACTGGCCACCGTCGAGGCCGCGCGTGCCGAACTGTCCGAAGCCAAGGCCGCGCTGGAAAATCAGGACGAAGTTGCAGCGCTGAAGGCCGAGATCTCCGAATTGCGGCGGCAGCTGGAGGATTCAGAGCGTATCCCCGAATTGAATGCCGAACTGGAAATGCTGCGGGCCGAACGCGCCAGCCACGGCGCAGCCATGTCGCGGCTGGATGACGACCTGCAGCGCTTGCGCAAGGCAAATGATCAATTGCGCGAAGCGGTCGACGAGTTGCGCAAGGCTGCCGAGGGCGGCGTTCCCGATGCCGAGCTTTTGAACAAGGCAACCGTGGCCGAGTTGGAGGCCACCCGGGCCGCCCGCGCCACTGACGCGGCCGAAGCTCATGCGGTTCTGGCGCGGCTTGAGCCTTTGCTGACCCACGCCAACCTGGCCGAAGGAGAGGTAGAGTAATGCCCGAGGTTACAATTCATATTGGCGGGCGCGGATTTGAGGTTTCCTGCCAGGACGGCGAGGAACCGTTTCTGCACGCAGCCGCGAAGATGCTGGACGATGAGGCCCAGGTGATGGCCGACCAGATTGGCCGTATGCCCGAGTCGCGGATGCTGTTGATGGCGGGGCTAATGCTGGCCGACAAGGCGGCGGCCACCGAGGATCGCATCAAGACACTCGAGGCGAAGCTGGCCGAAGTTGAAGGCGAATTGGAGCGTATGCGCAGTGCGCCCGCGCCAGAACCAGAACGGATCGAAGTGGCCGTTGTCCCGCCCTCGGTTACCGACACACTTGCAGAGATGGCGGCACGAGCCGAGGCGCTGGCCTCGGTGATCGAAGAGAAGAATGTGAGATGACACATTTGCGGAGTTTGTGCCTGGCGGCGTTGGTCGGGGCGGTCTCGGGTCCGGCATTGGCACAGATTGACATCCTATCTGTGACCTTCACCTGCGAAAATGGCGTTGAGCTGCCCGTGACATACTTCAACCCCTCCGACGGTGAAGGGGCTGCGGCGATGATCGTCGATGGTCAGTTGATTGCGTTGCGCCAAGTCCAGAGCGGCTCGGGTATCCGTTACGAGTCGGTGAACGGGCAGGGGACGTATACCCTGAGGTCGAAAGGCTGGAACGCGATGGTCAGTTTCGCGGCGGCCGGAGCCACCGACGAAACCGATATTTTGAAAGACTGTGTCAGCCGCTGAGCGGCTGATCAGGCGTTTGCCTCGCGGATTTTGTCGGCGGCTTCCTTGTTGTAGGCGACACCGTTTTCATCGAACAGCGTGTCCAGCTCTCCTGACAGGGTCATTTCCGTGATGATATCACAACCACCCACAAATTCGCCTTTGACGTAGAGTTGGGGCACAGTCGGCCAGTCCGAATAGTCCTTGATGCCTTGACGGATTTCTTCGTCCGCCAGAACGTTCACGTCGGTGTATTCGACACCCATATAGTTCAGAACACCGGCCACCCGAGATGAAAATCCGCACTGCGGCATTTCTTTGGTGCCCTTCATGTACAGCACCACATCGTTGCTTTTGACGGTCTCGTCGATCTGGGTCTTAACGTCGGTCATTTCGCGTTTCCTTGTTTGCGTTCGTCCGTCTGTCGGGCGGTCATTTCGATCGGCGGCTGCGCCACCAGTTTCTTGGTTCAGTACGCTGGTTCATCGCATGAACCTCTTCGATTACATTGACTTTTGTCACGCCGTCGGCTTCCCACGGTCTGCGTTTCAAAGCGTTGGGGTCGGGGCGCATATCCGACAGTCATCTTGTTCTGTTCCGTCTCAGATAGGTTTCGAGCAGAGCCTCGGCAACTACCAGCCCGCCGACACATATTCCGATCCAGACAACCCAACCGATCATGTCACGTGACCGAATTGTCGGATGCCATCGGAATGCCCAAGGCAGCGCGTGCCATCACCAGAGTGGGCAGGGCACTGGCCGCCGCCAGCCTCATCACTCGGGTACTTTCGTGGTCAACGCCAGCGCGTGCAGCTCGCCATCGGGGCCGTCCATCTTGCCCTTCAGCGCCGCATAGACCGCGCGCTGCTGCTGGACCCTGTTCTTCCCGCGAAAGCTTTCGTCCACGACCATGGCGGACATGTGTACGCCATCGGTGCCGCCGACCTGGATTTCCGCATTCGGAAAGGCTTCGCGCAGCAGATGTTCGATTTCGTGGGCGCTCATTGGCATTTAAGATACTCCTGAAGGTCTTTTCAAAGATGTAGAGCGATGCCGAAGCCCGCGCAAGGGTGCGCAGCGCCCTTGAAAAAGTCAGATCCCGCGCTGATCGAACAGCGCAGGATCCGAGTATGGTTCAGCGTCGTCGTGCTCAGGCGACAGCTTCGGCAAAACTGCTGCGATACATCGCTGAGAGTTCACTCAGAGGAGCTTCGGACGCTCCGATCCGCACGGTTTCTCCGGTAAAGCGACCGACCGAAACCAGCGGCACGCCAGCCTGGCCCGCCGCAATCATCAGAGCTTCGGCCTGATCGAAGTTGCAGGCCACCAGGTAACGGCCCTGATCCTCACCGAACAGGAACTCGGTCGGGGCGTCATCAAGATGCACACCCACGCCCGCGGCTTCGGCCAGTTCGAAGGCAGCCAGTGCAAGGCCGCCATCGCTCAGGTCAGTACAGGCCTTGATCATCTCGCGGTTGGCCCGGATGAAGTCGCCGTTGCGCTTTTCCGCATCCAGATCCACATGCGGGGCGTCGCCGTCTTCGCGGTTGAAGACCTCGGCCAGCAGGGCGGATTGGCCCAGATGCCCCTTGGTTTCGCCGATCACCAACGCAACGTGGCCTTCACGCACCTCGGTGCCGATGATTTCGTCGGCGTGCTGCAAAAGGCCGACGGCACCGATGGTCGGTGTGGGCAGGATCGCCTGACCGTCGGTTTCGTTGTAGAGCGACACGTTGCCCGAGACGATCGGCATATCCAGCGCGGCCACGGCGGCGCCGATGCCTTGGATGGCACCGACGAACTGGCCCATGATCTCGGGCTTTTCGGGGTTGCCGAAATTCAGGTTGTCAGTGGTGGCCAGCGGTTTGGCCCCAACGGCGGTCAGGTTGCGATAGGCTTCGGCCACGGCCTGCTTGCCGCCTTCCTCGGGGTTGGCGCGCACGTATCGCGGGGTCACGTCCGAAGTGAAGGCCAGCACCTTGTCGGTGCCATGCACGCGCACCATGCCTGCACCAACGCCAGGCGTACGCGCCGTGTCAGCCATCACCATGGTGTCGTATTGCTCATAGACCCAGTGCTTGCTTGCGTAGTTAGGCGACGAGATCAGCGCCCGCAGCCCGTCGATCGGGTCGATCTGCGGTACCTCGCCCAGATCTACGGCCGCCGAGGTGGGGACCCAGGGGCGGTCGTATTCCGGTGCCGTTGAGGCCAGTTTCGACAGCGGCAGGTCGGCCTTGATTTCGCCGTTGTGCATGATCAGGAAACGGTCTTCGGCGATGGTTTCACCGACGATTGCGAAATCCAGATCCCATTTCTCGAACACGGCGCGGGCTTCGGCCTCAAGCTCGGGCTTCAGCACCATCAGCATGCGTTCCTGGGACTCGGACAGCATCATCTCGTAGGCGGTCATGTTTTCTTCGCGCTGGGGCACGTTTTCCAAGTCCAGCCGGACACCCAACCCGCCCTTGTCGCCCATCTCGACGGCCGAGCAGGTCAGGCCCGCCGCGCCCATGTCCTGAATCGAGATCACGGCGCCGGTCTGCATAAGTTCCAGCGTCGCCTCCATCAGGCGTTTTTCGGTGAAGGGGTCGCCAACCTGCACGGTGGGGCGCTTTTCTTCGATGGTGTCGTCGAATTCGGCCGAGGCCATGGTGGCGCCGCCCACGCCGTCGCGGCCCGTCTTGGCGCCCAGATAGACAACGGGCATGCCCACGCCCGACGCGGCCGAGTAGAAGATCTTGTCGGCATCGGCCAGCCCTGCGGCAAAGGCGTTCACGAGGCAGTTGCCGTTGTAGGCCGGGTGGAACCGAACTTCACCGCCCACGGTCGGCACGCCGAAGCAGTTTCCGTAGCCTCCGATGCCTTCGACCACGCCGTTGACCAATTGGCGGGTCTTGGGGTGGTCGGGTTCGCCGAAGGACAGCGCGTTCATTGCCGCGATGGGCCGCGCGCCCATGGTGAACACGTCGCGCAGGATGCCGCCCACGCCGGTTGCCGCCCCTTGATAGGGTTCGATGTACGACGGGTGGTTGTGGCTTTCCATTTTGAAGACCACGGCCTGCCCGTCGCCGATATCGACCACACCGGCGTTTTCACCGGGTCCGCAGATCACCTGAGGGCCCGAGGTGGGCAGGGTGCGCAACCATTTCTTCGAGGATTTGTAAGAACAGTGCTCGTTCCACATGGCCGAGAAAATCCCCAGCTCGGTAAAGGTCGGCTCGCGCCCGATAATCTCGAGGATCATGTCGTATTCTTCGGGTTTCAACCCGTGTGCGGCAATCAGATCCGGTGTGATGGCGGGCTCTTGCATCGTGTGTCCTGTTTCCAAGGTGGCCGGGATTGCGGGCCTTTTAGGGCAACCGGGCGATTTGGGAAAGGGTCAAGAGCGCGCAGCGAACAGGAACCCGCTATTTGCTGGCAGAATGCAGCGGTCGGCGACCGGGAAATGCAGGTTGCACCACCGGAATGACGGGGACAGCGGCGCGTGCGCCGCTGTCCCGCCGCCGTTATTGAGGCGGCTCTTCCTTCTTGTTCACTGCGTCGGCCGCGGCCGCGCCGATCGCCGCTTTCTGCTGTTCGGTCAGGTTTTCGGCCTCTTCCAAACCGGGGATGGCGACGCGCACCTCACGGCGGGCAAAGTCGATCCCGTTCTCCTTGAAGGCGGCCTTGACCCGGTTGAAGATCTCCTTGCGCAGGGTGAACTGCTTGCCGGGCTTGGCCATGAACTTGCCGCGGATGATCATGCCGACATCGTCAAAGTCGAACACGCCCTGCGATTTGAAGGGCTGCAGGAAGCCATCCTTGTGGAGCGGGTCCTCCATCATCTCAGCGCCGATCTTCTTGAAGATCTTCTTGACCTTGTTCGGATCAGTGTCGAAGGGCACGGTGAATTTCAGCTTCATGATGACCCAGTCGCGGCTGTAGTTGGTCAGCTTCTGGATCTCGCCATAGGGAATGGTGTGCACCGGACCGCGATGGTGGCGCAGTTGCATCGAGCGGATCGAGATCTTCTCGACCGTGCCTGTGGTGCCACCCACATCGACATATTCACCCACTCGGAAAGCATCGTCGATCAGGAAGAAAATCCCGCCCACGATGTCCGAGACCAGTTTCTGAGCACCAAAGCCGATAGCCAGACCCAGGATACCGGCACCAGCCAGAAGCGGCGTGATGTCCAGGCCCAGCGCGCCCAGCGCCAGTAGGGCAAAGATGACCGCGATGGCCACCTGAGCCGTCACGCGCAGCAACGGCAGAACCGTGGCAAGGCGCGAGCCGCCGGCACCGCCGCCTTCGCCGGCTTCCTCATCGGGGCTCTGCTCCGAAGCCGTCTGTTCTTTGGCAAGCCGGCGGTTGATCCAGAGCGAGACCACCTCGTTCAGGATGTAGCCGATTGCGATGATGATGAAGAACTGAACCAGTTTGCTGCCGGTTTCCGAGTCCCCGCCCGCAATATCCTGCAGGTCCAGGTTCCAGGCATCCGCAATCATCAGGATGACCAGAATGCCGGCCAGAACGCGTCCGATGCGGATGTAGCTGCGTTTGGTCGATTTGTAGGCACGTTCCGCGATCGGACCATCGCCAATCATCGGCGGCAGCAGGTGCCGGGTCAGCCCTCGGATCAGCGTGTCGAGTGCCGGTGCGATCAGCAGCCAGAACATCGTGACGAAATGCGCGCCTTCGGCCAGAAGAGCAAACACGGCCGGATTACGCTGAGCGGCGAGGAACTCGACCAAAAGCCACGTACCCGCCGACACGGCGATCGCAAAATACGGATAGTAGCGGGCGACTTCTTCGTCGAAATGGGTGCGATCCGGATCGGAACCACGCATCATGTCGGTCAGACCGTTGCGGGCCGTCCATGCAATGACGCCGACATAGATATGGATGGCGGTGTTCAGCCAGAAACCAAGGCGCGATTCACCCGGCATCACGCCATTCATCGCATTGAAATCCAGGATGAACAGGGTGAACCCGATCAGCAGGAACAGGCCGATCAGGTTCCGATGCAGGTATTTTGCCCATTTGTCATTCACGTTGACCAGTCGCAGGTTGCTCTGCTTCGGGGCGAGAATGAAACGGGAAATCGCGGCTCCCAGGCGGGGGAACCAGATCAGGAAGAACACGAACGGTGCGGCCTGGGCAATCTGTTGTTCGTCCAGCAACCGACGCCCGACGAAGACCAGCGTGTAATAAAAGACAAGCAGCCCCAGAAACTCCACGCAGAAGCGCTTGAACAGAAAAACTACGGCGCCTTTTAGGTTGGTCGAGGCATCCCCATCGACGACTTTGATCCACCTGCGTGTCCAAAGGCCAACCGCCGTTTCTGCGGCATACCCGATTGCAAGCGCCAGGAAGGTGAACCCGAACAGGGTTGCCAGACCGCTTGCGCCAAACTTGTTTCCGAAATTGCTGAAAGCTTCGACCTGGGCCGAAACCAGTAGCGGAACCTTGCGGATCACATCCAGCCAAGACGCAGCCATGTCGCCCGCCGAGGATGAGATCGTTTGCAGCAGCCCCTTACGGGAAGTCTGCGTTTCAGTCTGTTTCGCCGCGACCGCATCAAGCCGTTCCAGCAAAATGGCCCGGACCTGATCGTCAGACATTCGCGCCACCAGATCGTCGACCTGTTCAGGGGTCAGATCTTCTGGGATGGTGACATGGGTGGTAGTGGATTCGCTGGTGCTCTGGGCCATGCTTGGCCGGGCCAGGAACGTGACGGATACCAACGCCATCAAAAACAGGCGGAGTAGGCTGGTCATAAACTTTGTCCTCGAACACGAAATATTATGGTTTTTCGCGATCATAGGCCCGTTGGCAAAATAATTCCAAACGATTTGGCACCGCGCGCCGGGGTGCAGGCCAAAAAAAAGGCCGAGCACTAAGCTCGGCCGTAGTCCAACAGGGAGGTATGAAGATGATGAGCGTTTCAGCATCATCGCCTTCGAGTGCTCATTTAGGGATCACTCTGTGAACGATCAAGGTTTTTTGGGCGCATTGAGGGCATGTCCGCTATGCTGCGAGTGCATAGCTACAGTTTTCCCAGATGTTTCAGCTGCTTGCGATGCGCAATGATTTCATCCTGAACAAAATCTCGGAACGCTGCGACCCGTTTTGAGTGCCTCAGTTCTTCAGGATAGGCCAAATATACCGGCACATTCGCCGTCTCGATGTCGGAGAGGATCGGGACCAGGTCAGGGAAATCCTCGGTCACGTAGTCGGGCAGGACGCCAATTCCGAGGTCATTGAGGACACCCTGCAGAACACCAAAGTAGTTGTTCACCGTCAGCAGTGAGCTGGGTTCGTAGGTCATAAGGTGACTGACCATCGACGCGCCAACGCCAACCTGGGGTGCGGAAGGGGTCTGACAGATCAGGCGGTGTTTCGAAATGTCCTCCAGCGTCTGGGGCGCGCCACCGTGCGAATCCAGGTAGTTCTTGGTCGCGTACAACATCATTCGAACGGTCATCAGACGCTTGCGGACAAGATCGGCCTGACTGGGTTCCTTCATCCGGATCGCGACATCTGCTTCGCGCATCGGAAGATCCAGCACGCGTTCTTCGAGCATCAGGTCGATATTCAAGTCCGGATACTGCTCATACAGCTTGGGCAGGCGCGGCGCCAGCCACAGGGTCCCGAAGCCAAAAGTCGTGGTGACCCGCAGGACTCCAAAGACCTCATCCTCGCTGTCGCGGATTCGCGCCGCGGCAGCGTCCAGACGCTTGGACATGGCCGTTGTTGCATCGAACAGAAGCTCGCCCTGTTCCGTTAGAATCAGACCGCGGGCGTGGCGGTGGAACAGCGTGGCGCCCAGCGATTCCTCAAGCGCGCGAACCTGCCGACTGACGGCCGATTGGGACAGATTCAGCTTGTCTCCGGCATGCGTCAGGCTGCCGGCGTCAGCTACCGCGTGAAATATTCTGAGCTTGTCCCAATTCATCGTCGCAACTTTCGTTATCCTTTGGCAGGCCTATATGAAAGAGGTAACAAATTCCATATTCAAACGGGGAAATCGTTACAGAACAGGGGGAATTTTGTATACAGGTCAGAAATTATGACCTAAAATGACGTCAAATGCAGCACACTATTCCGACGTGGGGAGGCGTCTGATGAGTCAGCCAAAGATTTCGCTCAATGACCGTTTCGATCTGACCAAAAGCCCGGTGCTTTTGAATGGTACGCAGGCGCTTGTTCGTCTGATGATGATGCAGAAGGCCCGCGATACCGCCGCGGGCCTGAATACTGCCGGTCTGGTCACCGGTTATCGGGGGTCTCCGCTGGGTGCGGTCGATCTTCAAATGTCACGCGCCGAAAAGCAATTGGCCGAGTGCGATGTGACCTTTCAATACGGTCTGAACGAGGACCTGGCCGCCACAGCCCTGTGGGGCAGCCAGCAGGCGGGTCTGCGCGGCGATGGAAAGTATGACGGCGTGTTCGGCCTGTGGTACGGCAAGGGGCCGGGTGTGGACCGGTCCGGCGATGTGATGCGTCACGCCAACATGGCCGGAACCGCCAAGCATGGTGGCGTCCTGATGGCGATGGGCGACGACCACACCGGCGAAAGCTCGACCGTGCTGCACCAGTCGGAATGGTCGCTGGTCGACATGTACATGCCCGTGGTCAGCCCGGCCGGAGTGCAGGAAATCCTCGACTATGGAATCTACGGCTTTGCCCTCAGCCGGTTTGCCGGGGTCTGGGTCGGGCTCAAGACGATGAAGGACACGATCGAGGTGACCTCGGTCGTGGATGGCCGGCCCGATCGGATGCAACTGGTGACGCCGGAATTCGACATGCCCGAGGGCGGGCTGAACATTCGGCTGGGCGACACGCCGCACCTGCAGGAGGCGCGGATCATCGACTACAAGCGGTTCGCGGCCGAGGTGTTCTCGCTCGCCAACCGGATGGACCGGCGGGTCTGGGGCAAGCCCGGCGCAAAAATCGGCATTGCCGCGGCGGGCAAGAACTGGCTGGACCTGGTCCACGCCATGTCGCTGCTGAACATCGACGAGGCCGAGGCCGAACGGTTGGGGATCACCACCTACAAGATCGGCCAGACCTTCCCGTTGGACATGAAGGGGTTCCATGATTGGGCCGAGGGGCTGGACCTGATCATCATCGTCGAAGAAAAGCGCAAGCTGATCGAGGTGCAGGTCAAAGAGGCGATCTTTGACGACCGTCGCGGACGTCGCGTGTACGGCTGGTACAAGGGCGGGGCAGGCACGCTGCACCGCGAAGAGCTGTTCCCGACCCGCGGTGCGCTTGATCCGATCATGATCGCCGAAAAGCTGGGCGAGATCTTCATCGAGGAAGGCCGCGAAACCGACGGAATCCGCGCAGGGCTGGCCAGCCTGCAGGAAGCGCGGCGCAACGACAACGCGCAAGAGATCGCGACGCGGCTGCCGTATTTCTGCTCGGGCTGTCCGCATAATAGCTCGACCAAAGTGCCGGAGGGCAGCCGGGCCTATGCCGGCATCGGCTGTCACTACATGGTGCAGTGGATGGATCGCGAGACCACCGGCTTTACCCAGATGGGCGGCGAAGGCGCCAACTGGATCGGTGAGGCACCGTTCTCGACCACAAAACACGTGTTCCAGAACCTGGGCGATGGCACCTACAACCACTCGGGCGTTCAGGCGATCCGGGCGGCGCTGGCGGCCGATACCAACATCACCTTCAAGATCCTGTTCAATGACGCGGTCGCCATGACCGGCGGGCAGGAGAACGAGGGCCACCTGACCGCCGAGCGCATCGTGCGTGAGGTCAAGGCCATGGGCGTCCAGCATGTGGCCGTCGTCTATGACGAAAAGGAAGACGTGAACTTCAAGGCGCTGCCCGGCGACGTGGAAACCCACGAACGGGCCGAGCTGATGGCGGTTCAGAACAAGTTCCGTGAGATCGAAGGCGTGTCGGTCATCGTCTACGTCCAGACCTGCGCCGCGGAGAAACGCCGCCGCCGCAAGCGCGGCACCTTCCCGGACCCGGACAAGCGCGTCTTCATCAACTCGGACATCTGCGAAGGCTGCGGCGATTGCGGGGTGCAGTCGAACTGTGTCTCGATCGTGCCCAAGGAAACCGAGCTGGGACGCAAGCGGGCGATCGACCAGTCCAGCTGCAACAAGGATTTCTCGTGCCTCAACGGGTTATGCCCGTCTTTCGTCACGCTGGAAGGCGCCAAGATCCGCAAGGAGGCCACGACCGAAATCGACATCCCGCATCTGCCGCAGCCGGTTCTGCCGCAGATCGAGGGCACGCATAACGTGGTCATCACCGGCGTCGGCGGCACCGGCGTCGTGACCATCGGGGCGGTTCTGGCGCAGGCCGCGCAGATCGACGGCAAAGGCGCGGGCATGATGGAAATGGCCGGGCTGGCGCAGAAGGGGGGCGCGGTGCATATCCACTGTCGCCTGGCCAACAAGCCCGAAGACATCAGCGCCATCCGCGTGGCTACAGGCGAGGCGCATGCGCTGATAGGCGGCGACCTCGTGGTGTCGGCCGGGGCCAAGACGCTGGGTCTGACGCGCACTGGTCAGACCGGCGCGGTGGTCAACAGCCACGAGATCATCACCGGCGATTTCACCCGCAACACCGAGTTCCACATTCCGGTCGACCGGCTGGAACTGGCGCTCGAGGCGCGGCTGAAGGACGGGCTTGCCCTGTTTGACGCGACCGAGCTGGCGCGCGCGGTAATGGGCGATTCGATCTATTCCAACATGATGGTGTTCGGGGCGGCGTGGCAGCGCGGTCTGCTGCCTGTCAGCCACGAGGCGATCATGACCGCGATCGAGCTGAACGGCGCCGCGGTCGAGCGCAACAAGCGCGCCTTCGAGGTCGGCCGCTGGGCGGTTCTGCACCCCGATGAGGTGGCGCGCATCGTGACCCCCTCGGTGACCGAGTTGCCCAAGACGCCCGAGCAGGCCATCGCCTTCCGTGCCGATCATCTGGTGGCCTATCAGGGTAAACGATTGTCAAAACGCTATCTCAAGCTGGTCGAGTCGATCGAAGACCCGAAGGTCCGGGATGCCGTCGCGCGCGGGTATCACAAGCTGTTGTCCTACAAGGATGAATACGAAGTGGCCCGCTTGTTGTTGGACAGCCGCGACAAGGCCGCCGCCGAATTTGACGGCGACATCAAGATGACCTTCCACTTGGCTCCGCCGATCCTGGGGGGCAAAGGGCCGGACGGGCGTCCGCGCAAGCGGCAGTTCGGCGAATGGCTGCTGGGGCCGATGAAGGTTCTGGCCAAGCTGAAGGGGCTGCGTGGCACTCCTCTGGACATCTTCGGCTATACCGCCGAGCGCCGGATGGAGCGGGCTTTGATCCGTCAGTATGAGGCGGACATGAAAGAGGTCCTGCCCAAGCTGGATGACAACACCCGCGATGCGATTGTCGCGCTGGCGCGGTTGCCGCTGGACATCCGCGGCTTCGGTCCGGTATTGGCCGCCAACGAAGCCAAGGCCGCCAAGCGGCGCGAGGAACTTCTGGCCGTAATCCGGCAAGGAGGGACCGAGACGCGGGCCGCGGCCGAGTAACGTCATATCGGTGTCATGGAGGCGCGGTAGGGTTCCCGTCCGCGCCGTCCAATGACGGCCACGCCGGAGACCCGTGATGAAATCACGTCGCCAAGTCGCTCAGGACATTTCCTACGCCCATTCTGCAGAAACGCGGGGTGGGCGCATGGTCATCAAACTGATGGAGAACACGACCGGTCGGCTGCGTCTGATCCGGCGCGCGGATGGCTACGAGCGCGAGGTCGCCAATGGCCGCGATTTCTGGTCGGTCATGGTCGAACGTTACGGGCTGAGCCTGAACGTGGTTGGTGGGGCGCTGTCAAACATCCCCAAGGACGGCCCGCTGATCCTGATCGCCAACCACCCCTACGGGATTCTTGATGGGCTGATGATGGGGCATGTACTGTCCCAGACCCGCGGAGATTTCCGGATTCTGGCCAACCATGTATTCCACAAGGCTGAGGATCTGAACCGGATCATCCTGCCGATCTCTTTCGATCAGACGAAAGAGGCGATGCGGCTGAACCTGCAGACCCGAAAAACCGCCCTGGATTATCTAGGTCAGGGTGGGGCAATCGGGATTTTTCCCGGTGGCACGGTCAGCACGGCGGCCCGGCCATTCGCGCACCCGATGGACCCGGGCTGGCGCGGTTTCACCGCGCGGATGGTAGCCAAGTCAAATGCCGCCGTGGTGCCTTTGTTCTTTGATGGGCACACCTCACGCCTGTTCCAGATCGCCAGCCATCTGCATGTGACGCTGCGCATGGGTTTGCTGATCAAAGAGTTCAAAAAGCGTGTCGATACCCCAGTGGATGTGGTCGTGGGGCAGCCCATCGGTCGCGACGTTCTGGACCCATTGGCCGGCGATACGCGCAAGATGATGGATTTCTTGCGCAAAGCCACGTATGAGCTGTCTCCGAAGCCGCTGAAGTCGTATGACTATGGCTATGAATTCGAGGAACGGCATCGCGCCTGAAGGGGCAAATGGCAGTAGGCATCTTTGATTCCGGATTGGGCGGGCTGACCGTCCTGAACTCCGCGCAGACACGTCTGCCGGAGGTGGATTTCCTGTATTACGCGGACAGCGCGCACGCGCCGTATGGCGTGCGCGACGCCGAGGATATCTTCAACCTGACCCGAAACGCGGTGCAGGACCTGTGGTCGCGCGGCTGCGATCTGGTGATTCTGGCCTGCAACACGGCCAGCGCCGCGGCGCTGCGCCGGATGCAGGAAGAGGGCGTGCCCCAGGGCAAGCGCGTTCTGGGTGTGTTCGTGCCGCTGATCGAGGCGCTGACCGAGCGCCAGTGGGGCGACAACAGCCCCCCGCGCGAAGTGGCGGTCAAACATGTGGCTCTGTTTGCCACGCCGGCAACCGTGGCAAGCCGCGCGTTTCAGCGTGAACTGGCGTTCCGCGCCATCGGCGTCGATGTTGAGGCGCAGGCCTGCGGTGGCGTGGTCGATGCCATCGAGGACGGTGACATGATCCTGGCCGAAGCCCTTGTGCGGAGCCATGTGGACGCGTTGAAGCGCAAGATGCCGCAACCGCAGGCTGCGATCTTGGGCTGCACCCATTACCCCTTGATGGCCGAAGCCTTTCAGGCAGCGTTGGGACCGGACGTGCAAGTGTTCAGCCAAGGCGACCTAGTGGCCGAAAGCCTTGCGGATTATCTCCAGCGGCATCCGGATATGCTGGGCGGGGGTGAGGCGGGTTACCTGACCACAGGCAATCCGCAGAAGGTCAGTGACCGGGCAACGCAATTTCTCCGACGACAGATCACCTTCAAGGCCGCCTGACTTAGGTCAAGGACCGGCCCCTGTCATGAATTTATTCGGTACCTGTCATGTCGGCGGGTGCCAGACGTGTCACATAAATCTACGAGGTCTGACATGACCCACAAAATCGCAATCCTGGGCGCTTCGGGCTATACCGGTGCCGAACTGGTACGGCTGATCGCCGAGCACCCGAACATGGAAATCACCGCCCTGGCGGCCGAGCGCAAGGCCGGGCAGACCATGGCCGAGGTGTTTCCGCATCTGCGCCATCTGGATTTGCCGCGTCTGTGCAAGATTGAGCAGATTGACTTTGGACAGATCGACCTGTGCTTTTGCGCGCTGCCGCACAAGACCAGCCAGGAGGTCATCCGGGATTTGCCCTCCGACCTCAAAATCGTTGATTTGTCAGCGGATTTCCGACTGGCCGACCCTGATGAATACGAGAAATGGTACGGCAATCCGCATGCCGCACTCACGCATCAGGATGAGGCTGTCTACGGACTGACCGAGTTTTACCGTGAGGACATCCGCGCTGCGCGGCTGGTGGCTGGCACCGGGTGCAATGCTGCCACGGGGCAGTATGTGCTGCGGCCGTTGATCGCGGCCAGTGTTATCGACCTGGATGACATCATTCTTGATCTGAAATGCGCCGTCTCAGGGGCGGGGCGCGCGCTGAAAGAGAACCTTCTGCACGCCGAACTGAGCGAGGGCACCAACGCCTATGCCGTCGGCGGTACCCACCGGCATCTGGGCGAGTTCGATCAGGAGTTCTCGGAACTGGCGGGCCGCGCGGTTCACATCCAGTTTACGCCGCACCTGATCCCCGCGAACCGGGGCATTCTGGCGACCTCGTATGTGAAGGGTGATCCGCAGAGCGTTTATGAAACGCTGTGTGCAGCCTATTTAGACGAGCCTTTTATTCAGATGCTGCCCTTTGGCGACACACCTTCGACCCACCATGTGCGCGGATCGAACTTCTGCCACATCGGCGTCGTTGCTGACAGGATCGAACGGCGTGCCATCGTGATCGCGGCGCTGGACAACCTGACAAAAGGTAGCAGTGGGCAGGCCTTGCAGAACGCAAACCTGATGTTAGGTGAACCCGAAACGACGGGGCTTATGATGGCCCCACTGTTCCCATGAGGGCGAGATGAAGACGCTGAAGAAACGTCGTCGTGTACAGATCATTCTGTTGGCTTTTGTGGCTTTGGCCCTGGCGACGGGCTTGATCGGTTATGCCATGCGAGACGGGATCAACTATTTCCGCTCGCCCAGCCAGGTAATCGCCGAACCGCCGGCGCCGAACGAGGTGTTCCGCATCGGTGGCTTGGTCGAAGAAGGCTCGATCGTACGAGGGCAGGGTGAAACCGTACGGTTCACCGTCACCGACGGGGGTGAGAGTGTGAAGGTGGCCTTCACCGGTGTCTTGCCTGATCTGTTTTCCGAGGGTCAGGGGATGGTCGGCACCGGAAGCTACGTTGATGGCGTGTTCCAAGCCACTGAAATTCTGGCAAAACACGACGAGACCTATATGCCGAAAGAGGTCATCGATGCCTTGAAGGAGCAGGGCGTCTACGAAGAGCCGGCAGACAGTTGAGACAGGACAGCCTTCGGTAGGTTGCCTGAATGAGTGTTCAAGGGCGTTGCGCGATCTGGTCGAGCAGCGCCCTTCTTCGTTTCATGGATTTAAGGATTTCACCGGACCGTGGGCCGCATAGGAACACAGAGGTGCAGCATGCAGTCGGTTCAACAGATTGCCAACGAGATCATAGCCCGCGAGGGCGGTTTCGTCGATGATCCGGACGACCCCGGAGGGGCCACGAAATACGGTGTCACAATCCACACGATGCGACGGTTGGGCCTTGACCTGACGCGTGACGGCACTGTCGATCGCCGCGACGTGATGGCGCTTGGCCGGGATCAGGCCGTCGCGATTTTCATCACGCATTACTTTCAAAAGCCCGGTCTCGCACGGGTGCCCCACGTGCTGCAGCCGACGCTGTTCGATATGTACGTGAATGCGGGCGGACAGGCGGTGCGCATCCTGCAGCGTCTTTTGGTGCAGATGGGATTTTCGCTCGCCGTGGATGGCGTTTTGGGGCCGCGAACGGCTGGGGCGTGCGATCAGGCCGCAAAACCCGATCCGGTGGTGTTGCGCGACGCGTATGGGGTGGCACGAAGGAACTACTATTTCCGGCTTGCTGACCGACGTCCAGCCTTGCGCAAATACGTGCGCAGCCGCAACGGTGTGAAAGGGGGGTGGATCCGCCGAGCCGAGCAGTTTCTATCTCCGCCCTATCACCTGAGCATGGCCGAGTTTCAGCAAAGGATAGCCGCATGGGACTGATCGCAGGTATTTTCGACCTTCTGTTCGGCGGTGGGCGCAACGTGGTGCGCGAAACTGCGGAGGTGTTCCGCGAGAACGCGGAGGCCGGTGCGGAACGCGCTGTTGCGCTGCGCGGACAGGCGATGAACCAGTTCGGCGCGGAATTCGCGGTTCCCCGCAAAGGCGGGTTTGACCGTTTCATGGACGGTTTGAACCGGTTGCCAAGGCCCGCATTGGCGCTGGGGACATTGGGTCTGTTCGTAGCCGCGATGGTCGATCCACTGTGGTTCGCGGCGCGGATGCAGGGAATTGCGCTTGTGCCCGAGCCGCTGTGGTGGCTACTGGGCGTCATCGTGTCGTTCTATTTCGGAGCGCGGCACCAAGCGAAGGTTCAGGACCTTCAGCGTGATATCTCAGTTACGATGATGCGGGCGCCACAGGTCATGGCCAACTTGCAAGCTCTTCACGAGATGCGAGCGGACAGTCCGGGGGCTGCTGATCCGGGGCCGGATTCGGAACTGACGGCCCAGGTGATCATCCCCGATCACAACCCGGCGCTTGAGGACTGGCGGCGTCTGCAGCGCGCCTGACCCGCGACACTATGTGCGCCTGATTGCGGCGAAAGTGATTGGCGCTTGCCCGGGCGCGGGATTATACCCGAGCCCATGATTACCGAGCTTGGACATTTCGCCCTCATCCTGGCCTTCATGGTGGCCATAGTTCAGACAGTTGTGCCATTGATCGGCGCCGCAAAACGCTGGCCGTCATGGATGCTGTTCTCGGAGCCCGCGGCTATTGCTCAATGTCTTCTGACAGGATTTGCCTTCGCTGCGCTGGTGTGGGCCTTTGCGACCTCGGATTTCTCGCTGCGTATCGTGGTGGAAAACAGCCACTCCCTGAAGCCGATGCTGTATAAGATCAGCGGAACCTGGGGAAACCACGAAGGCTCGATGCTGTTGTGGGTGCTGATCGTGGCGCTTTTTGGCGCAACGGCCGCGCTTTTCGGCCAGGGTTTGCCACCCACGCTCAAGGCCCGTGTCTTGGCGATGCAGGCCGCAATCGGGGTGGCGTTCTACGCCTTCATCCTGTTTACGTCGAACCCGTTTGACAGGCTTCCCGTGGCGCCGTTTGACGGCCGCGATCTAAACCCCTTGCTGCAGGATCCCGGTTTGGCTTTCCATCCGCCGTTTCTGTACCTTGGATATGTGGGCCTGAGCATGGCATTCAGCTTTGCCGTCGCTGCCCTGATCGAGGGGCGGGTGGACGCGGCGTGGGGTCGTTGGGTTCGACCGTGGACCCTGGCAGCGTGGATATTCCTGACCATCGGCATCGCGTTGGGATCCTGGTGGGCCTATTACGAACTGGGTTGGGGCGGGTTCTGGTTCTGGGATCCTGTGGAAAACGCGTCTTTCATGCCGTGGCTCCTGGCCGCCGCCCTGTTGCACTCGGCCATCGTGGTCGAAAAGCGCGAAGCCTTGAAAAGCTGGACCATTCTGTTGGCGATCATTGCGTTTGGCTTTTCTCTGATCGGCACCTTCATCGTGCGCTCGGGCCTTCTGACGTCGGTTCACGCCTTCGCAAACGATCCTGAGCGTGGTGTGTTCATCCTGTTCATTCTGGTGGCGTTCATCGGCGGAGCGCTGATCCTGTTCGCCGCCAGGGCGCAGGCGATGGAGGCCAAGGGGCTGTTCGGAATGGTCAGCCGTGAAAGCGCATTGGTGCTGAACAATATCCTGCTGGCTGTCAGCAGTTTTGTCGTGTTCTTCGGGACCCTGTGGCCGATGGTTGCCGAGATGATGTTCGACCGAAAGCTCTCGGTCGGGGCACCGTTCTTCAATGCGGCCTTTACGCCGTTCATGGTGGTGCTGGGCATCGCATTGCCGCTGGGCTCGATGCTGCCGTGGAAGCGCGGCAGGCTGGGCCGCGTCGCATGGCAACTGCGCTATGCGTTTGTTCTGGCCGTTTCGCTGGCCGTACTGGTTTGGGTGCTGCAGACGGGCCGCAGCGCGCTCGGGCCGGTTGGTTTGTTCCTTGGCGCATGGATCACCTTCGGCGCCGCGGTCGATCTGTGGAGCCGTACAGGCCGCACCGGCGGCTTCCGGCGTCTGATGCGTCTGCCGGGTGCGGATTGGGGCAAGGCGATCGCCCATACCGGTCTGGGGGTCACGATCTTTGCGATTGCCGGCTTGACCGCCTGGGAGGTCGAGGACATCCGTGTTGCGCGTATCGGGGAAACCTTCGACGTGGGCGGTTTCTCGTTCACTTTGGACGGCGTGCGCGAAGTTGAGGGACCGAACTATTTCTCCACCATGGCCGATGTGCAGGTTCAAAAAGATGGTCGAGAGATTGCTACGCTGAACCCGGAAAAACGGACCTATCCGGTGGCCGCCATGCCCACGACCGAGGCCGCGATTGACTACCGTTTTCTGCGTGATGTCTACGTGGTCATCGGGGACCAGCAGGACGATGGCGGCTGGGTCATGCGTACTTACATAAAACCTCTTGCGAATTGGATTTGGGGAGGCTGCATTCTGATGGCTCTTGGCGGATTGTTCAGCTTGTCCGACCGCCGCTTCCGGGTGGCCGCAGGCGCGCGCAAGGCTCCGGCAGGCGGGGTGCCAGCAGAATGAAACGTCTGATCGTTTTGCTGTTGTTGCTGGCATCGCCGCTGATGGCGGTCCAGCCGGATGAAGTCCTGGACGATCCCGCGCTCGAAGCCCGAGCGCGGGACATCAGTACGGGCCTGCGTTGTCTGGTCTGTCGAAACGAAAGCATCGACGAAAGCAACGCGGAACTGGCCCGTGACCTGCGAATTTTGCTGCGCGAGCGGCTGGTCGCGGGCGACACCGATGAAGAAGCGGTTGCCTATATCGTCGACCGCTACGGGGAATACGTGCTGCTCAAACCCACGACCACGGGGGCGAACCTTCTGTTGTGGCTGGCAGGGCCGGCCATGCTGTTGATTGCCGCGGGTCTGGGGTGGAACTTCTTGCGCGGTCGTGCGCGGGTTGACGAGACCTCCGCCGTAGACGGTTTGAGCGACGACGAGAAAGAGCGCCTGCGCCGGATTCTTGAAGACTGACGTGCGGTTTGCCTTTCCCTTGCGCGGCATTTGCGTCAGGGTTCGGGAAATTCTGCGCATGTGAGGACTTCATGGAATACGAAACGGTGCTTTTGGACATCACGGACGGTTTGGCTGTGGTCACGCTGAACCGGCCGGACAAGATGAACGCGCTTACGACAAAAATGCGCGCCGAGATTACCCATGCGATGAAAAAAGCCGCTCATGACGCGCGCGCAATCGTCCTGACGGGCGCGGGTCCGGCGTTTTGCTCCGGCCAGGATCTGGGCGATGCGTCCAGCACCGGCAAGATCGATCTGGAACGCGCGCTGCGCGATGAATATGAACCGATGCTGGAAGCCGTTCATGATTGTCCGGTGCCGACGATCGCGGCGGTGAACGGTCCCGCGGCGGGGGCAGGGGCCAACCTGGCCCTGTGTGCCGATGTGGTTATTGCGACCGAAAGCGCCTATTTCCTGCAAGCCTTTGCCCGGATCGGTCTTTTGCCGGACGCCGGCGGGACGTGGTTCATGCCGCGCCAAATGGGTCTGGCCAAAGCCATGGGTGCGGCCTTGTTCGCCGACAAGATTTCTGCGCGTCAAGCCGACCAATGGGGCATGATCTACGAGGCGGTTGCCGACGATGAATTCGCCGCGCATTGGCGCAAGCGCGCCGAATACCTGGCCAAAGGGCCGACTGCAGGCTTTGCCGCGATCAAAAAGGCGATGAGAGGCACCTACGAAAACACCTTGCCGCAACAACTGGCGACCGAGGCGCACCTGCAGGGAGAATGTGGGCGCACCCGTGACTTCGCCGAAGGCGTGGTGGCATTTCTGGAAAAACGCGCCCCCCGGTTCGAGGGGCGCTGATCCTCAGGCCCGGCGGCGGCGACGCGCGCGCCGTTCGGGCATCGCCTCGTCCCCGGTTCCGTCACTGGCCGACGAGAAAGGCCCAAGGACTCCAGTGATTTGCTCGAGCGACGGACGGGCGCCACGGGGTTCAGTGTCCAGTGCCTTGCGCATCTCACGCAGGTGCGCTGGCATCGTTCCGCAGCAACCACCAATAATGGTCGCACCTGAATCCCGCGCCATAGCGGCGTAACGGCCCATCAGTTCGGGTGTGCCGTCATAGTGGATGTGGCCATCGACATATTTCGGAATGCCCGCATTGCCCTTGGAGATCAGGGGGCGTTCGGTTCCCTGAGCCACAAAACCCAGAACCGTGCGCAGGATGTCAGACGCGCCAGTGCCGCAGTTGGCGCCAAAGGCGATCGGTGGGTTGGGCAGGGTTTCGACAAGCTGCGCCAGGTCGGCCGAGGTCACGCCCATCATGGTGCGCCCGGCGGTGTCAAAACTCATGGTACCGCACCAAGGCATCTCGGCCAGGGCAAAGGCCTCAGCCGCGGCGCGGAATTCCTCGGGCGCGCTGATCGTTTCTACCCACAGCACGTCGACGCCTCCTTCTTTCAGCGCCTCGGCCTGTTCGTGGAACATCTCGACCGCCTCAGCATGGGTCAGGCTGCCCACTGGTTCCAGGATTTCCCCGGTCGGGCCGACCGATCCTGCAACCACCACCGGGCGTCCGGCGGCATCCGCCACCTCGCGCGCCAGTTCGGCGCCGATGCGGTTCAGTTCGGCCACGCGGGTATGGGCGTCGTGCAGTTTCAGACGTGCAGCCGTTCCCCCGAATGTATTGGTCAGGAACAGGTCACTGCCCGCATCCACCGACCCCCGATACAGGGCGCGGATCTTGTCGGGCTGGTCGGTGTTCCACAGCTCGGGCGCGTCACCTGATTGCAGCCCCATGTTGAACAGGTTCGTTCCGGTGGCGCCGTCGGCAAGAATGGCGTCCTTCGTTTCCAGCAGTCTGGTCAGCGCGTTGGTCATTGGAGATGTCCGGAGTTGTGGCCCCAAGGGCCAAAAATTTAGACGCCCCGTGTCGCATGACCGGGACGTCAAATCAAATTCATAATACTCATGAAGATCATGAGGTGGGCGGCATGCCTCAGTTGGCTTCGCTCATCACCTGAGCTTTGGCCACTGGCAGCAGTTCCGCCATCTTGGCGCGGATTTCCTCGGGGCTGGACAGATCGCCCAGATCGGCGGCGACTTTGCGCACCACGTCTTCGTGGCCGGCCTCTTCGAAATCGGCGATCACGACGGATTTTGCATACTCGGCGGCCTCGTCGCCGCTTTTGCCCATTTTTTCCGCAGCCCACAGGCCCAGCAACTTGTTGCAACGGGCTTGTGCCTTGAACTGCATTTCTTCGTCATGGGCGAATTTTGCTTCAAAGGCGTTTTCGCGTTCGTCGAACGTGGTCATGGGTTTTGGGCCTCTTCAAGTAAAAGTGTGTTTCCTGATGATATGACCATACGCGATGCTGGGTGCAAGGTATTTGCGCTGCGTCAAAGCCTCTCGGATGCATGAACTTGCGGGAAAGGGGGGCTTGCACTATGAGAGCGCCAACGCGATGGGACTCATTCCCTCGCCCCAGCCTGGAAAGGTCGCACATGGCGCGTCGCAAGAAGATTTACGAAGGCAAGGCCAAGATCCTGTACGAAGGCCCGGAACCGGGCACGATCGTGCAGTATTTCAAAGATGACGCCACCGCGTTCAACGCGGAAAAGAAAGACGTGATCGACGGCAAGGGTGTTCTGAACAACCGCCTGAGCGAATTCTTCATGACGGGTCTGAATCAGATTGGCGTGCCGACCCATTTCATCCGCCGCCTGAACATGCGCGAACAGCTGGTCCGCAGCTGCGAGATCATCCCGCTGGAGGTGATCGTCCGCAACTATGCCGCCGGGTCGCTGTCGAAACGGCTGGGCATCGCTGAGGGTACGCAGCTGCCGCGTCCGATCGTGGAATACTGCTACAAGGACGACTCGCTGGGTGATCCGCTTGTGACCGAAGAGCACATCGCCGCCTTTGGCTGGGCCAGCCAGCAGGATATGGACGACGTCCTCAGCCTGGCGCTGCGGGTGAACGACTTCATGAGCGGCGTGATGCTGGCCGTGGGTATTCGTCTGGTCGACTTCAAGATCGAGATCGGGCGCGTCTACGAAGGTGACTTCCAGCGCCTGATCATCGCTGATGAGATCAGCCCGGACAGCTGCCGACTGTGGGATATCGAGACCGGTCAGAAACTGGACAAGGACGTATTCCGTCGCGATCTGGGCAGCTTGACCGATGCCTATTCCGAGGTCGCCCGCCGCCTGGGCGTTCTGCCGAAAAGCAACGTGAGCAAGCCCACCCTGATCAACTGATCGCGCCGACTGGCAGGGCCTAACAAGGATGCGCTGCTCCTATTCGGAGCGGCGCATTTTTCATTGCGGGTTTGACAGGTCAGGCCCCCGTCACGCATCTTCGGGTTGACCGACCAACTCGGTCCGCTAACCAAGGTGGCACACTGAATGAGCGCGTTGTTCGATCAAGCGGTTTTCCTGAAATTTCTGGCGGCCGTGCTGGCCATATTCAACCCGCTCTACAACATCCCGATCTTCCTGAGCATGACGCGCGACTGCACACCTGCCGAACGGCGCAGGGTAGCCATGATCGTGATGGCCTCGGTGACGGTGATCGCGCTGATCTCAGTTGCAATCGGCGAAGAGGTGTTGGCTGTCTTCGGGATCGACGTTCCATCGTTTCGCGTGGCTGGCGGGCTGATTATCTTTGGCATCGGCATGTCGATGCTGAACGCGCAGGACCGGGCGCCGGGCGATCAGGCTGCGATGGTCGATGGTCACGCGCGCAAATTGAACTTTGCCGTTGTTCCGCTGGCGATCCCGTTGACAATCGGCCCGGGGACAATTGCCGTGACGATCGTGTTCTCGCATCAACTGTCGGATGGGGCCGAACTTGTGACCCTTGGCTCGGCGATCCTGATCGCCTGTTTCATCGTCGGGCTCGGCCTGTTGTTTGCTGACAGCATCTCGCGTCTTGTGGGTGAGACGATGATCAATGTGCTGACCCGGATCATGGCGATCCTGCTGGTTGCCGTGGCCGTCGAGATGGTTCTGACCGGCATCTTCAACGCGGTTGATGCACATTATCCCGGCCTGACGGGCAGCGCGGGCAATTGAATTCCTCAAGATGAAGCGCCTGCGGTCATTCGACCGCATCACAAAGGCTTGTTCTGCGCGGTCAGTCGCGCTATCCCCCGCGCAACGGAACAGGCCCCGGCGCGGCGGGCCACAGGTGGAGTTGCGACGATGAAGGCACGGGTGCACGTAATGCTCAAGAACGGGGTTCTGGACCCTCAAGGCGAGGCTGTGCGCCACGCATTGGGCGCACTGGGGTTCGACAAGGTGCAGGGCGTGCGGCAGGGCAAGGTGATTGACCTGGAACTGGCCGATGGCGCGACCGAGGCCGATGTGGCCGAAATGTGCGAGAAACTGTTGGCCAACACGGTCATCGAGCGTTACGAGATCGAACTGGTCTGAGTTCTCTGACCGTCATCCCCAAGGAGGGTTTCCCATGCGCGCAGCGGTTGTCGTTTTTCCGGGGTCCAACTGTGACCGGGATCTTGCCGTCGCCTTTGAGCAGGCCGGTTTTCAGGTCGACATGGTCTGGCACAAGGATGCCCAACTGCCGCAGGGCGTGGACATCGTGGGCGTGCCGGGCGGGTTTTCCTACGGCGATTACCTGCGCTGCGGTGCGATTGCTGCGCAGTCTCCGATCTGCAAGGCGGTGGTCGAGCACACCGAACGGGGCGGCTATGCCATCGGCATCTGCAACGGGTTCCAGATCCTGACCGAGACCGGCATTCTGCCGGGCGCGCTGCTGCGCAATGCCGGCTTGAAATACATCTGTCGAACCGTCGGGCTGAAGGTTGCGACCAGCGACAGCGCCTTTACTCAGGGCTACAACGCCGGAGACGTGATTCAGATTCCGATCGCGCATCACGATGGCAACTACTTCGCTGATGACGAAACCATTGCCCGCCTGCGGGACGAGGATCGGATCGCCTTCAGCTATACCGACAACCCCAACGGCTCGCGCGGGGATATTGCCGGGATCTTGTCGCACAACCGGCGCGTGCTGGGCATGATGCCCCACCCCGAGCGGGCGGCGGACGAGGCGCATGGCGGCACCGACGGAGTGGCGCTCTTCCGCGCATTGTCGGGTGTGCTTACACCTGCGTGACTTGAGGTCGTGGGCGCGGAAGCGTAGCTTCGGAGCATGAGTTCCGACGCGCAATCAGGCTGGACAAATCTATTTGGCCGCGGTGCCCCTTTGGGGTGGCGCCTGCGGCTGGCCGTGTTCGTGTTGCTGGTTGCTGCTGCGGCAACGGTCTGGGTCACCAACAGCCTGCTGACAAATCGGTTCACGGAATCGACCCGTAACAGGGCTGAACTGCGTCTGGCCCTTTATTCCGGCAACTTGCTGAGCGAATTGCGCCGAAATGCGATCGTTCCGCAATTGCTGGCCCGGGACCCGACCTTGATCTCGGCCTTGCAGTCAGCCGATTTTTCCCTGTCGACGCAGCGGCTTTTGTCCTTTGTTGAGGAAATCGGGGCCGCGTCGCTGATGCTGCTGGATCGGGATGGTCGGGTCGTTGCCGCAACAGACCGCAATCGACTGGGCGAGTCCCATCGAAGTGACCCGTATTTCGTGAATGCCGTCAGGTCGAACGCAACGATCTTTTCGGAGATTGCGCGCGAGACCGGCAGTTATGGCTTTCTCTATTCCCGCAGGATCGAGGCCGGGTCGGAAATTCTGGGCGTGATCGTGGTCGAGGTTGATCTGCGCAAGTTCGAGAACGCATGGGCCGGGATCTCGGACGCGGTCATGGTGACTGACAGCACCGGAACGATCATTCTGTCCACCGAACCCCAGTGGCGCGGCCTGAACGAGACAGAGGCGTTGTTGCGGCAGCATCCGCAGGGTGCCATTCAGCGCGCAATTCGGGCGACTACCGATTGGACGGCCTTGCCACCGGACGCCTATGTTGCGGGCGAGGCCGTGATGCGGATGGAGACCCGCATCCCGTTCCGCGGCTGGAAGATGACCTCGTTCACGACCTATTCCTCGATCCGCGAAAAGGTGAACAGCGTGCTGGCGCTCGAGATCATGGGGTTTGCGATTCTCCTGGCGCTGACCTTCTATGCACTGAGCCGCAGGGCCACGTTCCGCATGGCGCTGTTCCAACGCGAGTCGGCGGAGCTTCGCGCATTGAACGCAAGGCTGCAGCGCGAAATCGCCGAACGCGAACGGGTTGAAAAGACGCTGGAAGTGGCGGAACAGACGCTGGCGCAAAGCTCGAAGTTGGCAGCCCTGGGCGAGATGTCGGCGGCCGTCAGTCACGAGTTGAACCAGCCGTTGGCGGCGATGAAGACCTATCTGGCGGGCGCGCGGCTGTTGCTGCGCCGAAACCGCCCCGAAGAGGCGCTGGCCAGCTTTGGTCGGATCGACGGTCTGATCGAGCGGATGGGCGCGATCACGCGGCAGCTCAAGTCTTATGCCCGTAAGGGCGCGGACGCGTTTTCACCCGTAAATCTTGGGGAGGCGTTGGCCTCATCCCTGTCAATGATGGAACCGCAGCTGCGCCAGAGGCAGGTCAAGATCACCCAGATTCTTCCCGAAGAGCCGGTGATCGTGATGGGAGATCGGATGAGGATCGAACAGGTTATGGTCAACCTGTTGCGAAACGCGCTCGACGCCACCAAATCTGTTGCAGAGCCAGAGGTCGAGATCATTCTGGCCGCAGGCGAGACCGCCGTGCTGGCGGTGCGCGACAATGGCCACGGGATCGAGGATATCGAGAACCTGTTCGAGCCGTTCTACACCACCAAGCGGCCCGGAGATGGGGTCGGCTTGGGTCTTGCCATCTCGTCCGGGATCGTGAACGACCATGGCGGACGGCTGACTGCGCGCAACGGCCAGAACGGCGGCGCGGTATTCGAGATGCAACTGCCCATTTTGGGACATGACGGCCTTGAGGCCGCAGAATAACGAGGACGTACCTATGGCACAGGCCATGAAAATTGCCATCGTGGATGATGAACAGGACATGCGCCAGTCGATCAGCCAATGGTTGGCGCTGTCCGGCTATGACACCGAAACCTTCGCCAGCGCCGAGGATGCGCTCAAGGTTCTGGGGCCGGATTACCCGGGGATCGTGATCTCGGACATCAAGATGCCCGGCATGGATGGTATTCAGCTTTTGAAAAAGCTGATGGGCGCCGACAGCACCTTGCCGGTGATCATGATTACCGGTCACGGCGACGTGCCGATGGCGGTCGAGGCGATGCGGGTGGGGGCGTTCGACTTTCTGGAAAAGCCGTTCAACCCCGACCGGATGTCGGAACTGGCCAAACGCGCCAGCAACGCTCGGCGTCTGACGCTGGACAACCGCGCCCTGCGGCGCGAGCTGTCGGGCGGCACGCAGATCATGAACAAGCTGATCGGCGCCAGCCCGGTGATGGAGCGCCTGCGTGAAGATATTCTCGACCTGGGCCAGGCCGACGGGCATGTGCTGATCGACGGCGAAACCGGCACCGGCAAGACCCTGGTGGCGCACGCCTTGCATGCAGTGGGCAGCCGGGCGGGCAAGAAATTCGTTCTGGTCTCGTGTGCCGCGCTGGAAGAAGAGGCGCTGGCCAAGCGGCTGTTCGGCCCGATGATGCCCGAGGACACGCAACTGCCCGCAATCGAGGAAGCCCGCGGCGGCACTCTGGTGCTGGAGGATATCGAGGCGCTGAGCGACACGCTGCAGGCGCGGTTGCTGAGCGTGATGAACGAGCAGGGAACGCCGGCCGAGACCCGGATCGTTGCGATCTCAAACCTGCAGGAAGCGGGCAAGACCAGCGAGGACGTGCTGCGGCCCGATCTGTTCTATCGTCTGGCGGCGCTGCGGATCACCATGCCGCCGCTGCGGCAGCGCGGCGAGGATATCCTGACCCTGTTCACCCGGCTGAGCGAGCAGTTTGCCGAGGAATATGGCTGTGAGGCACCGCAAGTCAGCGCCCAGGAGGCCGCGCAGCTGCTGCAGGCCCCATGGCCGGGCAATGTGCGCCAGTTGATCAACATCGCCGAACGCGCGGTTCTGCAGTCGCGGCGCGGCTCGGGCACCATCGCGTCGCTGTTGATGTCCGATCACGAAGAGATGCAGCCGGTGATGACCACCGAGGGCAAGCCGCTGAAGGAATACGTTGAGGCGTTCGAACGGATGCTGATCGACAACACCATGCGGCGCCACAAGGGGTCCATCGCCTCGGTGATGGAGGAACTTTGCCTGCCGCGCCGGACTTTGAATGAAAAAATGGCCAAGTACGGGTTGCAACGGGCGGACTATCTGTAGGCGAGGGGGCCAGTCCCTTTTTGGCCTTTTGGCCAAAGTACACCCGGGAAATTTGAAGCCGGAGGAAGCCCGACCTGTCCGTAGATCGGGCTCCTTTGCAGTTTGCCCATTGTGTTTTCCACAGGACTGCTTTTATTGTACCGGGACGGGTCGGGCGCATTTTTGTGCCTGAATGTCCCGAATCATTGAGTTTCGCTGCTTTGCTGCAGGTGGTGACCTTTCCCGCCCGGCCAAGCAGACCGATTGTGCCCCATTCCGGGGCAGTAGAGTACCTGAGCCCGAATTTCGGGCGAAAGGAATAATGGGCAGGCAGCGGCGTGTTCGCGCCTGTCGGAGAAGAACCGCGATGACGCGCGCGCTACGATTGAGTATACGGGCAGGGGGCCACAGCGCCGATCCCTGCCGCGCGCCGTCCGTAATCGCCCAGACAAGACACCACCCCAGATGCGCCTGTCCGCCTGGACAGGTTAGGACAACGCGTTTGGCGCGGTGCACCAAGGACACATGGCAAAGAAAATGCTTATCGATGCCACCCACGCGGAGGAGACCCGCGTCGTGGTGGTGGACGGAAACAAGGTCGAGGAGTTCGATTTTGAATCCGAAAACAAACGCCAGCTTGCTGGCAACATCTACCTGGCAAAAGTAACGCGCGTCGAACCTTCGCTGCAGGCGGCCTTTGTTGACTACGGCGGGAACCGGCATGGCTTCCTTGCGTTCTCGGAAATCCATCCGGACTACTACCAGATTCCGGTCGCGGACCGCGAAGCCCTGATGGAGGAAGAGCGCGCCTATGCCGAGGCAATGAAGGCGCGGGACGAGGCCGAAGAATCCAAGCCCAAAAAGCGCCGCTCGCGGTCGCGCTCGAAAGCGGCAGAGGTCAAGACGGACGATCCGGTCGAAACGCTGGACGTATCCGCCGAACCGACGGGCATGGAAACCATCGACCTGCTTGAGGAAGAGGCCGCTGATCAGGATGTGCCCGAAGGCACGTCTCCGATGGAGACGGTCGCTGAAACTCCGGTCGAAGAGCCGAGTGAAGACGCGAGTGACGAACCGGCGGACGAAAAGGTCGAAGTCGAAGCTGACGCCGCACCCGCTGAACCGGTCGAAACAGACGAGCCGTACGCGGATGCAGCGGACGACGCTGACGCCGAAGCTGATGAGGCCAAGCCGGATGCGGCTGCCAAGGATGACACGATCGAGTCGGTTGCGGATGATGATGACAGCGAGGATATCCGTCCTCCGCGCAAACCACGCCCGCGCCGCTACAAGATTCAGGAAGTCATCAAAGTGCGCCAGGTTCTGTTGGTGCAGGTCGTCAAGGAAGAACGTGGCAACAAGGGTGCCGCGCTGACCACTTACCTGTCGCTGGCCGGCCGGTATTGTGTGTTGATGCCGAACACCGCACGCGGGGGCGGCATCAGCCGCAAGATCACCAACGCCGCGGACCGCAAGAAGCTCAAGGAAATCGCATCCGAGATCGACGTGCCTACGGGCGCCGGTCTGATCATCCGTACAGCCGGCGCCAAGCGTACCAAGTCCGAGATCAAGCGCGACTACGAATACCTGCAGCGCCTGTGGGAGCAGATCCGCGAACTGACGCTCAAATCGATCGCTCCTGCAAAGATCTACGAGGAAGGCGACCTGATCAAACGGTCGATCCGTGATCTTTACAATCGGGACATCGACGAGGTTCTGGTCGAAGGCGAAGGTGGCTACCGCATCGCCAAAGACTTTATGAAGATGATCATGCCGTCGCACGCCAAGAACGTGAAGCGGTACGAGGACCAACTGCCGCTGTTCGCGCGCTATCAGGTGGAAAGCTATCTGGCGGGGATGTTCAACCCGACGGTCCAGCTGAAATCGGGCGGGTATATCGTGATCGGCGTGACCGAGGCGTTGGTTGCCATCGACGTGAACTCGGGCCGCGCCACCAAAGAAGGCTCGATCGAGGAAACTGCGCTGAAGACCAACCTTGAGGCCGCCGAGGAAGTTGCACGCCAGCTGCGCCTGCGCGACCTGGCCGGTCTGATCGTCATCGACTTCATCGACATGGACGAGCGCAAGAACAACTTGGCGGTCGAAAAGCGCCTGAAGGACAAGCTGAAGACCGATCGGGCCCGTATTCAGGTCGGACGGATCTCGGGCTTTGGCCTGCTGGAGATGAGCCGCCAGCGCCTGCGCCCAGGAATGCTTGAGGCAACCACACAGCCTTGCCCGTCCTGCCATGGCACCGGTCTGATCCGCTCGGACGACAACATGGCTCTGTCGATCCTGCGTCAGATTGAAGAGGAAGGCACACGCCGCCGCTCGCGCGAGGTGCTGGTGCGGTGTCCGGTCAGCATTGCGAACTTCCTGATGAACCAGAAGCGCGAGCATATCGCGCAGATCGAAGCCCGCTATGGCCTGTCGGTTCGGATCGAAGGCGACACTCATCTGGTCAGCCCTGACTTCTCGATGGAAAAGTTCAAGACGGCCAGCCGGATCGTTCCCGAAGCGTCTGCGCCGGTGGTGTCCGCGACGGCATCGCTGATGGATCTGGTGGATTCCGAGGACGAGGTTGAAGACAGCGCCGTCGAGCCGGAACAGGCGGAAGAGGAAGCTAAGCCGAAGCGCAAGCGCCGCCGGCGTCGCCGCAAGAAGAACGGCGGTAACGGCGAGCAGGCCGAGGCAACCAGTTCTGACGAAGCTGCGGAAGACAAGGCGACCACCGAGGCGCAACCCGAGGAGTCCGGGACGGAAAAGACCGCAGAGTCTGAATCCGCTCCGGCTGAGACCGCAGAAGCTGGCGCCGAAAACGTGACCGAGGGTGAAGCGGAACAGGCCGAAGAAAAATCGGCCCAGCCCAAAAAACGTCGGGCACCGCGCCGCAAGAAGACGGCCGAAGTCGAAGAGGCGCCCGCGCCGGAACCCGAGGTGGCCGAAGAAGCGGTTCAGGCGGCCGCAGAAACGCCTGCTGATGAGGCTGCGGGTGCTGAGGACAACGCCCCCGAAGCGCAAGCCGAGGAGCCGGTCGAAGAGAGTGAGCCCGAGGTAGCGGCAGAAGTCGAAACGCCAGATGCCGAGCCCGTGGCGGAAGCGCCGGAAGCGGCAACAGAAGAAAAAGCCGAGGACGCCGCAGAGCCGGTGCTTGAGACGGTGGCGGAAGAACCCGAGCCGTCTCCGGCCAAGCCCAAACGGCGCGGTTGGTGGTCACTGGGCCAATAAGACAAAAAAAGGCGGACAGTATTGTCCGCCTTTTTTCTTTCAGGTCCCGCCGTTTTTCCGAATGAGAAAGACGTGGTGATCCGCAGCTTCTTCCATCCCGATCAGCTCGTGCCCGGACTCCGAGCAGAAATGAGGTACATCGACGATCGCGGCCGGATCGTCGGCAAGGACCCGGAGAAGGGAGCCCGCAGGCATGGCCTTGAGCCGTTTGCGGGCTTTCAGGACGGGCAGGGGGCACAGCAGGCCCAATGCATCCAGTGTTTCGGCTTCTTGTGTCATGGCTCTCAGATATTTGCATGGCGCACAGCTGTCCAGCCGGCAACCACGAGGATGTGACCGAATGGCCCCGTGACGCGCCCCACTGGATATCCTATGTGCAGTGGCATGTTCGGAATCGATATCATCGACGCGGGGCTGCTGCCCGCCATGTTCATCGCGCTGGTCGGCGGGTTGATCAGTTTTCTGTCGCCCTGCGTGTTGCCGATCGTGCCGCCTTATCTGGCCTACATGAGCGGCGTGACCATTCACGAGATGCAGGATCAGGCGCAGGCTAGACGCAAGGCGACTCTGTCAGCGCTGTTCTTCGTTCTTGGACTGTCGACGGTGTTCCTGCTGCTGGGCTTCACGGCCTCGGCCTTCGGCGCATTCGTGCTGCAGAACCAGGAACTGTTCGCCAAGGCCTCGGGTCTGGTGGTGATCGTGTTCGGCCTGCATTTCCTGAACGTGTTCCGAATTCCGATCCTGGACCGCGAAGCGCGGCTCGAAACCGGGGACTCCGGCGGCTCGGTCTTCGGGGCTTACATCCTGGGGTTGGCTTTCGCATTCGGCTGGACCCCTTGCATCGGCCCCCAGCTTGGCGCGATTCTGTCGCTGGCCGCGTCCGAGGCCTCGGTGGCGCGGGGCACGCTGTTGCTGGGCGTCTACGCGGCGGGTCTGGGCATACCGTTCCTGCTGGCTGCGATGTTCCTGAACCGTTCAATGGCGGTGATGAACAAGCTGAAACCGCATATGGGAACGATCGAAAAAGTCATGGGTGGCTTGTTGCTGGTCGTCGGCATCATGCTGGTGACGGGTCTGTTCACCGAGTTCAGCTGGTGGCTGCTTGAGACGTTCCCGGCATTGGCCACTCTGGGCTGACGCGGCGCCCGGTCGCGATGATCGGGCCTTACCTTGGCCACATCGCTGCGCTAACCTGCCCGCAACAAGGGCAAAGGCATGAGCAGTCAGGTTCCGCAATCTGGGGTACAACGACGCCGGGTGTTCTATATCCCCGGCTATGATCCGATCCATCCCCGCCGCTATCGCGAACTCTATCGGAAAGAGGGGCGCGCGCAGTCAGCGATTTCCGGGTATCGGTTGGAGGTCTCGGCCAAGACGGGCGATGGCCCCTATGGCTGGCACGTCCGGTCGGAGCAGGACGGGGCCGAAGTAGATACGGATGTCGAGGTTTTATTCTGGTCCGACATCGTGCGCGACAGCATGGACAGCTCGATCCCGGCGACCTACTGGCAACTGCTGTGCACGGCCTCGATCTACATCTCGACTGGCACGCTGTGGCGGCTGATGCGGCTGCGCAAAGGACCGGTGATCGCCGCACTCTATCCGGTGGCGATGTTGCTGGGGCAGTTGGCGCTGGCGGGATTGGTCTTCTACGGTGTGGCAATGTTGTCCGAGTCCGCGATGCATTGGTTGGTTGAAGCTGTGGAAGGACCCGCGCTGTTCGGTCCCTATTTTGCGGCGCGGATGTATCTCAGCCTGGCTATTGGCGTGTTGGCGGGCTGGTGGGTCTTGCGCTGGTTCCGAAAGATCGACAACCGCCTGTTCGCCTATTACCTGATGCACGACTATGCCTATTCTGCGCGGCTGCGGGGAGAAACGCCGCCCGAGTTGCAGGCTCGGCTGGACGAATTCCGTGCCACTATTGCGGCAGCGCTACGGTCGCCCGTCGATGAGGTTCTGGTGGTGGGCCACAGTTCCGGCGCCCATCTGGGGGTTTCGGTTCTGGCCGACCTGCTGCGGCGGGGCGAGGTGCCACCGGATGGCCCGGTCCTGTCGTTCCTGACATTGGGGCAGGTGGTGCCGATGGTGTCATTCCTGCCGCGGGCCGGCCGGTTGCGGTCCGACCTGCAATTGCTGTCGCAGACCGAGCAGTTGACATGGGTCGATGTCTCGGCACCCGGGGATGGCTGCGCCTTTGCCCTATGTGATCCGGTTGCGGTCAGCGGGGTTGCCGGGCCGGGCAAGCGGTGGCCGCTGGTTCTGTCAGCCGCTTTTACGCAAACCCTGTCGCCCGAACGCTGGGCCGCGTTGCGCTGGCGGTTCTTCCGTTTGCATTTCCAGTATCTTTGCGCGTTCGACCGGCCTAGCGACTATGACTATTTCCGCATCACGGCCGGCCCGCTGACACTGGGCGCTCGGTTCGCCGGCCGGGCGCCGTCGAAATCGCGGATCGAGCGGGCGGTGTCCAAGTACCGGACGGTGCGCGCATGACCCCGCCCAAGCCGCCCGCCAGACCGGACAAGGTATCTCTGTGGCAATACCTGCGCCTGTTCCGGCGTGACATCCTGTCGGCCCAGCCGCAACGCCTGTACCGCGCCTGGATGGCCGAGTTCCGCACCCCGTTCTTCCGGTCCTACCTGATCAACCAGCCCGAGCTGATCGACCGGGTTCTGAAACACCGTCCTCAGGATTTCCCGAAATCCGGCCGGATCAGCGAAGGCCTGCGGCCCCTGCTAGGCCAATCGGTATTCCTGACCAATGGCGCGACCTGGGAGCGCCAGCGCCGCATCATCGACCCGGCCTTCGAGGGCGGGCGGCTAAAACAAACCTTTCCCGCGATGCTGGCCTCGGCCGAGGCTTGCGCCGACCGCCTGCGCGACAGGACGGGCGTGCCGGTCGAGATCGAAGAGGTCACCAGCCATGCCGCCGCCGACGTGATCTTTCGCACCTTGTTCTCGGTGCCTATCGAGCACGAAATCGCCGCACAGGTGTTCGAGAAATTCCGCGCCTATCAGCGGCAGCAACCTCTGCTGAACCTTGCGGCTTTCGTGCCGCTGCCAGGCTGGGTGCCTCGGTTCCACCCGCGCAAGACCCGCCGTGCGGCGACTGAAATCCGCGCCTTGATCGCCCGCCTGACCCGCGAGCGGGCCGCGCAGATCGCCGCCGGCGCCGCGCCCGACGATCTGGCCACCAAGATCATGACCACGTCCGACCCCCTGACCGGGCAGTGTTTCGATACCGATGAGATGATCGATCAGGTGGCCATCTTCTTTCTGGCCGGGCACGAGACCAGCGCCTCGGCCCTGGCATGGACGCTGTACCTGATGGCCGCCTATCCTGACTGGCAGGACCGCGTGGCCGAGGAGGCCTGCGCGCAGGATGAAATCAGTTTTGCCAGCATGTCCAGACTGCGCATCAGCCGCGATGTGTTCCGCGAGGCGCTGCGCCTCTATCCCCCGGTCCCGATGATGGTGCGCGAGGCCACATGCCCTGAACGCTTCCGCGACCGCGACGTGCCCAAGGGCGCTCAGATCGTGATCAGCCCATGGCACCTGCACCGGCATGAACGGCTGTGGGAGGACCCCGACAGCTTTGACCCGGCCCGCTGGGCGACCGAAAACGGCAAAGCCTGCCAGCGGGCGACCTTCATTCCGTTTTCGGCTGGGCCGCGCGTCTGCACCGGGGCGGGGTTTGCGATGGTCGAGGGGCCGTTGATCCTGTCGACCCTTCTGCGCCGATACCGGTTCGAACCTGTCGAGGGCCGCTCCCCGGTCACGGTGGCGCATCTGACGGTCCGGTCCCGCGACGGAATTTGGCTGCGCGTGGTTGAGCGCTAACAAACTATCATCGCCCCGCGCCATGCTGTATGCGGTTGGAAAAGCGGAATCATTACTGAACGGGAAAGTGTTATGTCCAAGGCTGAACAGCGCGAACAGATGATCAACGGTGCGGGTTTTATCGCGGCTTTGGATCAGAGCGGCGGCTCGACGCCCAAGGCGCTGGCGTTGTACGGGGTGCAGCCGTCCGACTATGGCTCGGACGAGGAAATGTTTGCCGAGATCCAGAAGATGCGCGCCCGGATCATCCTGGCCGATGACTTCACCCGCGACAAAGTGATCGGCGCGATCCTGTTCGAACGCACGCTGAGCGAGGAAATCGACGGTCGCAAGGTGGCCGATTACCTGTGGTCGGTCAAAGGCATCGTGCCGTTCCTCAAGATCGACAAGGGGCTGGAGGACACCGCCAACGGCGTGCAGCTGATGAAGCCCATCCCGGGCCTGGCCGAGACGCTGGCCAAGGCCGAAGGTGTGTTCGGCACCAAGGAACGCTCGGTCATCCACGAGGCCAATGCCGAGGGCATTGCCGCCGTGGTGAAACAGCAATTCGACGTGGCCCGCGAGGTGATCGCGGCCGGCATGGTTCCGATCATTGAACCCGAGGTGAACATCAAGTCGGACACCAAGGCCGAGGCCGAAGAGATCCTCAAGGCCGAGATCCTCAAGAACCTCGACGAGTTGGGCGAGGGGCAGGATGTCATGCTGAAGCTGACCCTGCCCAGCACACCCAACCTGTATGACGAGGCCGCCGACCATCCGCGTGTTCTGCGGGTGGTGGCGCTGTCGGGCGGCTATTCGACCGACGAGGCCTGTGACTTGCTGGCGCAGAACGGCAAGATGATCGCCTCTTTCTCGCGCGCGCTGACCGAGGGGCTGTCGAAACAGCAGTCGGATGCCGAGTTCAACGCGGTCCTTGGCAGCAATATCGACAAGATCTACTGCGCCTCGGTCTGAGGTCAGACCGGTTTGATGAACAAGCGGCGCATCTGCGCCGCTTTTTCGCGCATGGCGCAGCCTGTGGCGTGGTCATTCACCAGCCCCATCGCCTGCATGAAGGCAAACACCGTGGTGGGGCCGACAAATTTCCACCCGCGCTTTTTCAGGTCCTTGGACATGGCGACCGACTCGGGCGAAGTCGAGGCCGTCTGCGGCGCAGGAGGGGTCTCGGGCTCGAACCGCCAGACATAGGCCGCCAGCGAGCCGGCTTCGTCCACCAGCTCCTGTGCGCGGCGGGCGTTGTTGATCACCGCCTCGATCTTGCCGCGATGGCGGATGATACCGGAATCTTGCAGCAGGCGCTCAGTGTCTGCATCAGTAAAACCGGCCATCACGTTGAAATCAAACTCGGAAAAGACTTTTCGAAAGTTTTCCCGTTTGGCCAGAATGGTGCGCCAGCTGAGGCCGGACTGGAAGCTTTCAAGGCAGAGCTTCTCGAACAGGCGCTGGTCGTCACCTACCGGATAACCCCATTCATTGTCGTGATAGTCGAAAAACTCCGGCGCGGCCTGACACCAGCCGCATCGCGGTTGGCCATCCGGCCCGGTCACGAGTTCGCGCATCGAATGTACCCCTTTTGTTCACCATCAGCCTAGACACCGACGGGGATCAGATCAAGGGCTGCGATCGGGTGATCGATACCAGTTCAGAACAAAGACGCGAATGGCCGACGCCAACCCGGTTTCGGGGTCGCGCGCGACATCAATTTCCGAGGCCAAAACGTTGATAGGTAGACCTTTTGCCTTGGCGATGTCCCGAAACGCCTGCCAGAACTCGTCCTCAAGCGAGACCGAAGTGCGGTGCCCCTTGAGGGTCAGCGAGCGTTTGACGGGCGGGCCGCTCATTCATCCAGCTCGTGATTGTCCAGATCGCGGCGGGCTTTGTTGGCACGGGCCTTGTCCAGCTGTTTGTCCGCCTTGCTGCGCCCGAACGCCGCCGCGTTCCGGTCGGCGCGGGCCTTTTTCTCGGCCCGCGCCTTTTCCTTGCGATACCGGTTCAGATTGACCGGCTTGCCCATCAGTCCTTGGGCCCGATCATCTGCTCGGGGCGCACGACGGCGTCAAAGGTTGCCTCGTCGACGAAGCCCAGCTTGATGGCCTCTTCCTTCAGCGTGGTGCCGTTCTTGTGCGCAGTCTTGGCGACCGTGGTGGCGTTGTCATAGCCGATGGTGGGGGCCAGGGCGGTCACCAGCATCAACGATTCTTTCATCAGCTTGTCGATGCGCGCCTCGTTGGCCTTGGTGCCCAGCAGCATACGCTCGGTAAAGCTGTCCGTTGCGTCGCCCAGCAGCTGGATCGACTGCAGCAGGTTGTAGGCCATCATCGGGTTGTAGACGTTCAGCTCGAAATGGCCCTGGCTGCCAGCGAACTTGATCGCAGCGTCGTTGCCCATCACGTGGGCGGCGACCTGGGTCAGCGCCTCGGCTTGGGTCGGGTTGACCTTGCCCGGCATGATCGACGAGCCGGGCTCGTTCTCCGGCAGGATCAGTTCACCCAGACCCGAGCGCGGACCCGAGCCGAGGAAGCGGATGTCGTTGGCGATCTTGTAGCAGCTGCCCGCAACGGTGGCCAAGGCGCCCGACAGGAACACCATGGCGTCATGAGCGGCCAGCGACTCGAATTTGTTGGGCGCGGTGACGAAGGGCAGGCCGGTGATTTCGGCCATGTTGGCGGCAACGGCCTCGGCCCAGCCATTCTGGGTGTTCAGCCCGGTACCGACGGCGGTGCCGCCTTGTGCCAACTCGTAGATGCCGGGCATGGCGGCGCTCACGCGGGCGATGCCCTGACGGATCTGATGGGCATAGCCGCTGAATTCCTGGCCCAGGGTCAGCGGAGTCGCGTCCTGCGTGTGGGTGCGACCGATCTTGATGATGTCGTTGAATTCCGCGGACTTCTGCTCGAGCCCGGCGGCCAGCTTCTCCAGCCCCGGCAGCAGCACGTCACGCACGCTCATTGCAGTGGCGATATGCATTGCGGTGGGGAAGGTGTCGTTCGACGATTGCCCCATGTTGCAGTGATCGTTCGGGTGCACCGGATCCTTGGAGCCGATCACGCCGCCCAGGATCTCGATCGCGCGGTTCGCGATGACCTCGTTGGCGTTCATGTTCGACTGGGTGCCTGATCCGGTCTGCCAGACGACCAGAGGGAAATTGTCGTCGAACTTGCCCTCGATCACCTCGCCGGCGGCCTGGATGATGGCGTCGGCGATGCGTGCGTCCAGCTTGCCCGTGGCCTTGTTCTGCATGGCGCAGGCCTTCTTGACCACGCCCAGCGCGCGCACGATGGCGACGGGCTGCTTCTCCCATCCGATGGGGAAGTTCATAATCGAGCGCTGCGTCTGCGCCCCCCAATACTTGTCGGCAGGAACCTCGAGCGGGCCAAAACTGTCGGATTCGGTGCGGGTCTGAGACATCTGTCACTCCGTCTGGTATGCAGTCGCATGCCGTTTAACCGCAGCTAAGCTATGGTGCAATCGGCCAGTTGCGCGCACCTTAGTCCGAAGGGCAAAAAAGGTATAGCCATGCGGTGTGCGTCACTTTTCTTGGTTGGTCACAGGGCCGTACCATTGTGCCCGTTCCCGGCTGAGCTAAGATAAAGAAGGCAATCGCGGAGAAAGAACCATGAATCGCTCAGACCGGACCTCATTTTTCGCGCAAATGGCCCGATGGCTGTCGATACTGGCGTTTGGAATTTTGTTGGCGTCTCCAGGATGGGCGCAGGACATCGGTCCCTTTGTCGGCGACTATGTCGGATCTGCCAACCTGGTGGATGCGGACGGATCGTCGACCCCGCGCGACATGAGCGTTTCGATCGCAGAGACCGGCGAAGGGTTCGTGGTCAAATGGAAGACTACCACCTACAAAGCCGACGGTCGGGTGAAAGAACAAAGCTTTTCGGTCGAGTTCCGACCTTCTGATAGGAACAACATCTATTCCGCAGCCATGAAGCGGAATGTCTTCGGTCATGAGGTTCCGCTGGACCCAATGAAGGGTGAGCCTTTTGTCTGGGGCCGGATCGAAGGGGAAACGCTGACCGTCTTCTCGCTGTTCATAGATGAGGACGGCGGGTACGAATTGCAGCAGTATGACCGGACGCTGGCCGAGGGTGGGCTGAACCTATCCTTTTCTCGGTTCAGAGATGGACAGAAGTCGCGTTCAGTCGAAACATTCCTGGAAAAACAATAGGCTCCGCCAAAAAAGCGAAGCCTGGTCGAATGGATACGAATTACTTGCGGAAGCTGTCCAGCGATACGATATCCGCATCATGATGCGGCTCGTCTTCGGGTTCGACCTCGATCGACTCGACATCGATTTCCGCCGGGTCCTCATCCTCTTCGTCCGAGCTTTCGAAGCGCAGCCCGAATTCGACCGACGGATCGACAAATGTCTGGATGGCCGAATAGGGGACATACAGCGGCTCCGGAGCGTCACCGAAATTCAGCGTGATGGCAAATCCGTCCTCGCCAACCTCGAGATTTTCGAACCAGTGCTGCACCACGATCGTCATCTCGTCAGGGTAGCGTTCGCGCAGCCAGTCAGCGATTTCGACGCCGGGCTCACGGGTATCGAACGTGATGAAGAAATGGTGCGCGCCGGGCAATCCGGTTTCGGAAACGCGCTTCAGAACAGTCTTGATCAGCCCGCGCATAGCGGTGTGCATCAAGTTGCCGTAGTCAATGCCTTGCGACATGTGTCATCCTCGAAAGTGGTTATCCCAAGCATAAGGGATTTGATCGGAAACGAAAGAGCGGGTTGCGTCTGATTGTTCAAACCAGATGCAGGATTGCGCCTGCTCCTATCATGATGCCCAGCGTCATTGCCAGACCGGTTTTTCTTATGAAAATCAAGAGTCCGGCAAGGGACGTCAATCCAACGGCTGCGATGTCCAAGGTCGAAAAAAACGGAATGGGTAGTGAGATCGGACCAATCTGGACTTCTCCGATGGTTCCAAACAGGACATGCAGTCCGAACCACACCGACAGGTTGAGAATCACACCGACGACCGCCGCGGTAATTGCGCGCAATGCGCCCGACAGTCTTGGTCTTTGTGCTATGACGTCCAAGTAAGGCGCGGCAACGAATATCCACAGGAAGCACGGAACGAAGGTCGCCCACAGCGCAACGACCCCGGCTGCCAGCGCAAGGGACATCCCGCCCGCCAATTGCCCGGCGAGCATGGCGACGAATTGCGTGACCAGTATCAATGGGCCGGGGGTTGTTTCTGCCAGCCCCAGCGCGTCGATCATCTGATCGGTAGAGATCCATTGATAGTTTTCGACGACCGTCTGGGTCATGTAGGCCAGCACCGCATAGGCCCCGCCGAAAGTGACTACTGCCAATCGTGCAAAGAACCAGCCCAGATCGCTTAGCAACGTCTGGTCGGAAAGGGTCAACAACACCAGCGGAGCCAACCAAAGAAACAGCCAGAGCGCTGCGGTCCGCGCGGGCCGAGCCAAGGCGGTATCGACATTCTGCGAAACTGAAGGCTGCTCTGAAGGCTTACGTGAAAAGCCCCAGACAGCCGCGGCCAGAATGATCAGGGGGAAAGGTAGATTCAGAGCGAAGATCGCCAGGAACGCCAGTATCGCAAGAATCCCGGGCTCTGCCCCAGATAGAGTTTTGCGAGAAAGATTGAGCACCGCCTGGAGAACGATCACGATAACCGTGGCCTTGATCCCGAGAAATGCAGCCTGGACCAGGGGAAGGTCTCCGTAGGCAGCATACAGGCCGACCAGCACGGCTATCACCAGCGCTCCGGGCAGAACGAACAGGCCGCCGGCAATCAGCCCGCCCGGCACCCCCCGCAGCCGCCAACCGGCATAGGTGGCCAGTTGCATGGCTTCGGGGCCGGGCAGCAACATGCACAACGACAGCGCGCGCAGAAAGCTCTGCTCATCCAACCATGGCCGCCGTTCGACCAATTCCTGGTGCATCAATGAGATCTGTGCCGCTGGGCCACCAAATGAGAGGAGGCCGATGCGGCCGAACACTAGGACCAGTTCTGACAGTGAGGGGTTCACTACAGGGGATCCGCCCTGCATGCGCCGGTTTCGGCGGTCCTCGGGCGGCTCCATCCGATATTCGGAGCATAGGTGCCGATCCGACCACCAGCGATCATTGGAAATTGCGCAGCCATGGCATGTGCCCCTTTGGATTTGGAGACATGCGAACCCGGGCTGCCGCCGGGCAGGGCGTTCACATGCTGACCCCGTGTGCTCTTGCTACTCGGGGTCAGCACGCGCGGTCAAGAACCGGTTCAGGCCCAGTCCAGCCGTTGCCCTGTCATGCAAACGGGCAAGGTATCCTGCGGGAACTGGCCGAGCTGTTCGAACAGGGAAACGAAGTCGAACTGGTTGTAAGCTTCGACCATCTTGTCACCTTTGAAGCGCGCCATAACTTGGCCTGTGACCTCCAAGGGCGCGCCGTTGTCCGCCCGCGAGGTCCGCACATGCAGAACGGCCGACGCCCAATCGCCGTTTTCGATAATTTTGGGCAAGTCCACCTGGATTTCGCCCAGAACGTGCCGAAAGGCCATGACCAGGTCGCGAAAGTCGTCCGCCCCGACCTGCATTTCGGGTATCAGCCCTTCGGCCATCGTTTCCGGGGCAAAATACTGGTCGATCGCGTCAATATTGCCTTTTTCCCAGACCTCGGAATACCAGGCCCTGAGTATCTCTGAATGAGTCATCCCAACTCTCCTGTCTGTATTCCGCTACTTTGAATGACAGGAGTGAACAGTTTCTGAATGGCGGCCAAATTCGGAGCAAAAACTCAGACAAAATCCAGGGAAATGCAGGTTTCTGTTGCCAGGTACCTGCGAACCCCGCCTTACGCGGCTAGGCGCAAGGACTTAAGTTTCGGTCTGGTTACTGCTTACGCAGCAACTGCAACCGGAGCACGATTGTCATTTGCAATTGTACTGTTTTCGCCGGTAACGGTGGCAGACAGCCGAGACAAAGCTAACCCCTTTAGACGTTCGTCGATCCTGTTTCGGCCCCATGATCCCCAAATGAAGGATGTATGGTGGAGCCGCCGGGTACCGCCCCCGGGTCCGATCCGCTTATTACGAGCGCGTTTATGTCCATAGTCCCGAAGGACAGGATTTATATAGGTGAGGATATTTGCGGATGCAAACCCTCAAAGCGCGGGATCATGGCGATTTTTCCAACCTTTCACGCGGGCTTGAAGAGGTTGGCTGCGATCAGCCAGATCGCCAGCACCAGCTCGATTCCGCCGAAGGTCAACGCTTTGGCCAACGGTGGATTGTCCAGCAGTACGGACACGAACCGACCCAGCGCCGCGCCGCCATAGACCACGCCCAACATCGCGTAGGCCATCGGGTGGTTCAGCCACAATACAGCTATGCCGGTCACGACAAACAGCCCGCCGACCGAGGCCCGCATCTCGCTGAGGCCCATCGTGCTGTTGGTGGGCGCAAGGTCCAGCGAGGCCGCCGTCCAGGCCGGAGCCAGAAAGCCGAACAGGCCAAAGCCGATGGTCAGAAGGGCTGCGATGATGTTGAGTGTTCCGGTCATGGGGGCCTCGCTTTTCAAATGCCTGCCCGTCGAACCTAATCTGTTTCGGGGCAGGGGGAAGACCTCAGATTGCGGCCCAGAGGCCGAGCACCCCCACAAGGATCAGGCTGAGCGCCCAGACCATTTCCAGGTTGAACCAGCTGCGAGACAGAAACTGCAGGCCCAGCCAGCGATAGACCGCGAAGGCCAGCGCACCGCCGCCCAGCATCATAGCGCCCGTATGGACCGCGGCCACAGCCAGAACCAGCAGGCCATTGGTGCCCATGATCTCTGACACGGCTCTGTGGCCGGTATCCAGCTCGTCCAGCCCGCACAGGCCCAGATAGATCGGGACCAGCATCAGCGCCGCACCATGCGCCAGCGCCACCAGAAACGACCACAGCGCCAGCCGGCTGGGCGGTACACGCGCTAGAAACCGTGGGTGGCGCCGGGTGATCGCGATGTAGAGGCCCATAGCGATCACGATCAGGGCCGCTCCAATCCGGATTTCGCGCTGATAGTCTACAAGGATGGTCATCAGCGCAAAGGGCAGCAAAACACCCAGCATCGCCACAAAATGCCCGCCCGCCAGCGCTGCCAACGCGCGCCAGAGAGCGGATTGGCGTTGCTCCATCAATGCCGCCGACACGGCCAACGGCCAGCCCATACCGGGGTTCAACCCGTGATAGGCACCGCTCAGAACAACGGCCAGCCAGAGGCCGGCCGTCGATGTCATCAAGACGTCCAATTCAGACCGAAGGGTAGCAGAAACTGTCGGTGGAGCAGTCTCCTCCCTCAAGCCGGATCTGGTGGCTGCGATACCCTTTCGGGAAGTCCACCCAGAAATCCTTGTCCAGTGTCAGGCCGCCTTTTTCGCCTACATCTGCCTTGACCATCGCAGCGCCGCGATCGCCGGGATAGAATTGGTCATCCCATGTGGAATAGAGCGAATTGGTCCAATAGACGCGTTTGCCGTCACGGCTGATCTCGACCATCTGCGGGCCATAGCCAAAGTCCTGGCCGTTGGGATGCTTGGTCTTCTTGACGATTCCGCCGATCTCGACCTTGCCGGCCAGCTTGGGCTTCATCGGGTCCGAAACATCGTATTGGTGCATTTCACCGGTGCCCCAGCACGCGACGTATAGGTATTTGTCGTCCAGACTCAGATCGATGTCGGTCACCAGCGGCGGTACCGCCGAGAACCCTTTGAGCAGATCGGGAAGATCATCAGGATCAGCGGGTTGCGGGTCGATCGTGATGGTCTTCTTGGCCTCGAAACTGCCATCCTTGTTGCGCCACCAAGTAAAGATCGCGCCCTGAAGATTGGTGGTATCGACCACCACGCCGCAGAACCCGTATTGCTTGACCGGGTCATGCGCCGGCCGGATTTCAAGCGCCATCTGGTGGTTCTCGCCCAGGTCGATGGTCTGGATGTTGGTGCGGTCGCGCAGGTTCCAGAAATGGATCCGGTGGCCATATTTGTTGGACAGAAGATCCTCGGCCACGATCCCGTTCTCGAATTGCGGTGGCAGGCCCCATTCGGAACTGACCATGTAGTCCCGCGGCAAGTTCCACCAGAAATCATAGTGCTTGTCCTGCACGCCGCGCTCGATCTCGTAACGTCCGATGATGTCGAAGGTCTCGCAATCCATGATGAAGATGCCCGGAGGGCCGTCAGTACCATCTGGTCCGCCGCCACCCAAGGTGCTGACATAGATACCTTCGGGTCCGCAATGGATCGTGTGGGGGCGGGAATATCCCGTCTTTGCAAAGACTTCTTCGGGTTCGATGATCTTGTGGATTTTGGCCTTCAGCGGCTCTTTCACGTCAATCACGTAGATCCGGCTGGAACGGATACCGGGGATGATCAAGTACCGGCGCTCAAGAAAAGCGTGGCCGGTCAGCGGAGAGAGGGCCGAGGAACAGGCGTTCCATCCGAAATGGTGAAACTCGTCGCCCTTGTTGGGCATCATCACCTTGTGAACGATCTTGCCATAATCGCCCGAAGTTGGGTCGACATTCACGACGGCCAGGCCATCGGGCTGCGAAAAATCGGGGCTGAGCATCAGGGTGAAGGCCAAGGTCTCGGGCGGGGCCTCCATGGCCATCTTGGCGGATGGATAAAATGTTGGATCCGGTCTTTTGTTCATAACGTCCTCCCGTAAGTCATTGAAAATCAATTTTATTGAGAGCGCCGGTCTTCCCGCCGGATGATGGTCTGCCTGCTCGAGTGTCCTTTCCGTTGATGTGATGCGTCAAGAAGTATTCAGAGTGTCTTCAGGCCGGTTTCCGCCGACGTTCGGCCACATCATGGGCCAGGCGGCGTGTGTAGGTTTCCAGCTCGACCAGAGCGGCGTCGACTGTTTCGGCGTCCTGCGCCTCCAGCGCGTCGGCAATCTTGCTGTGCAGGCGGATGATCTCTTCGCGCGAGCGGGCGGTGAAGGTGATCATGTTCATCAGGGGCTGCATCGCCTCGACCGCTCCGGCCAGTTGATAGGACAGCACAGGGTTGCCCGCACCATCGACCAGCGCCCGGTGAAAGGCCACGTCCGACGCACAGAAGGCCTCATCCGTCAGACCGGGTTGCGCCTGGCGGAAGATTTCCGCGCGCATTGTCGCCAGTTGATCCGCGGTGCGCCGCTGCGCCGACAGGGGCGCGCAGGCCCGCTCCAACGCATAGCGGGCCTCGCAAGCGGTGTCGAAACTGACCTCGTTCATCGACAGCAGCAGCGTCGAAGTCGTGATCTGCTGAGAATAGGCGTCCTGGAAACTCAGCCGGTTGACGAAGGCACCCCCCGTCGCGCCGCGCTGGGTGCGGATTAGCGATTGCGCCGCCAGCCGTTTCAGCGCTTCGCGCACAGTGGGGCGCGACACCTGGAACTGGTCCGCCAGCTCGGATTCCGAGGGCAGGCGCTCGTCCACGATCAGCTCTCCTGATACGATGGCATCGCGGATGGCCTGGGCGATCTGTGCAGACAGGTCGGTGCTTTTCTGAGGATCGATTTTCATATTCTGCAGGCCGCCGTGAAAAATTTATTTGTCTGACATTTAAAAGTCTGACATTTGAAAAGCAAGCACCGAGTCGGGAGGGAACATGAGTCGGGCACTTCTACGCAACGGTTTGTGGCTGGGCTTTTTCGTCCTGATCCTGTGGGCCTGGTGGGTGATGTACACCATGAGCCGCGACATGGGCGTCGATTGGATTGGCCGACCCGGGCCGATGGCCGAAGCGATGCGTGCGATGGATCCCCGCATGGACATGCACATGCCGATGGCCGAGTTCGGCCCGCTGTTCGTGATGTGGGCGATCATGATGGCCGCGATGATGCTTCCGACGTTGGTTCCAACACTGAGAAGCTATGAGGATTTGATCCAAAGCGCCAATGGTACAAGGCTCGGGTGGGTCGGCGTTCTGTTGGGTTATTTCGTGGTCTGGGCCGGGTTCGCCGCGTTGATCACAGGTTTTCAGCTGGCGTTGCTGTTCGGAGGCGTGATCGACATGCTGGGCATTGCCAAATCTCCGCTCTTTGCTGCCGGTCTTCTGATCGCCGTCGGCGCCTTTCAGTTCACCCGAGCCAAGGAGGTGTGTCACGGGGTGTGTCATGCACCCATGACCTATTTCCTTGGACACTGGCGCACCGGGTTCTCTGGCGGTCTGCGCATGGGGCTGGGGCTTGGCGCCTTTTGTGTCGGCTGCTGCTGGGGGTTCATGGCGCTTGGCTTCGTCGGAGGCGTGATGAGCCTGCTGTGGATGGGCTTGGCGACCCTGTTCATGGTGTTGGAGAAATTGCCCCAGATCGGTCATGTTCTGACACGGCCGCTGGGTTTCGCTTTGATTGTAGGTGGCCTTGGGCTGCTGATCTACCCAATTGCATACGGAGGATAAGCCGATGGCAAAAAACAGAAAACCCGATGCCGACAAGCTGCCGGTCAGTCAGCGAATTGACAGCCGGATGCCGAATCCCAAGCGCCGAGAGATGAGCCCGACGGACTGGGCCATCAAGGGTGAGCTTATCCTGAACTGCTCCTGCGACGTGTTCTGCCCCTGCGTGGTTTCGCTTGGGGCTCATCCTCCGACCGAAGGGCATTGTCATGCCTGGATGGGCGTGATCATCGACGAGGGACACTATGAAGGTGAGGACTTGTCGGGTCTGAACGTCGGTCTGCTGGTCGATATTCCCGGCCGGATGGGCGAAGGCCAGTGGAAGGTTGCCGCTTACGTGGATGAGCGCGCAAGTGGCAAGGCGTACAACGGTCTGCTGCAGATTTTCAGCGGGCAGGCCGGTGGAACCACTGGGCTGTTCACGATGCTGGTGAGTGAAATTATCGGCGCCGAGCGTGCTCCGGTGCAGATCGAGCGCGACGGCAACAAACGCCGCATCGTCATCGGCCGCAAGATCCAGGGTGAGATCGAGATGCTGGCAGGCAAAGACCCCGAACATCCTGTCATGGTTTCGAATTCCAAATATTGGATGGGTCCGGACATCATCGTGGCGCGTGGCACCAAGTCGAAGGTGCGCGACTATGGTCGTGTCTGGGATTTCGGCGGCAAATCGGCCGAAATCTGCCCGATCGACTGGCACGGACCCAAGTGATGATCACCGGCGCCTATGCTCGGCAGATGGCCCGCTATAACCGCTGGCAGAACAGCCAGTTGGCGGGTTTTCTTCAAGAGCTTTCTCCCGAGGAGTTGACCCGGGAACGCGGTGCGTTTTTCGGGTCGATCCTGGGGACTGCCAGCCATCTGCTGTGGGGCGACTGGATTTGGATGTCGCGGTTCGACAAAGGTCCGGGGCCTGAAAGCAATCCGCACCGCAAGGGCGGCGGTATTCACGAAAGCGTCCACCTGTGCTCGGATCTGGCGCACTGGCTTCCACTGCGCGAGACCATCGATGCGCGGATCGATGCATGGGTTGAAACACTGGGCGACGAGCCAATCTCGGGACCGTTCACTTGGTATTCCGCAGCAAAAGAAGAAGACATTACATTACCTTACGCCGTGTGTGTGATGCATTTATTTAATCATCAAACGCATCACCGGGGACAAATCCACAAAATGCTGACCGAGGCCGGGTCTGGGGCTCCGGTCAGTGATCTCGTTTTCTTGCCCGAGGAGGTCTAAGTGCCACAGATTTCTTTGTCGCGCCGTCTGCGGCGCACGCCGTTCTCTGACGGGGTCGAGGCGGCCGGTGTCAAAGGCTATACCGTGTACAACCGGATGTTGCTGCCGACGGTGTTTGAAAGTGTCGAGGCCGACTATCGGCATCTCAAGACCCATGTGCAGGTCTGGGACGTGTCATGCGAGCGGCAGGTCGAACTGCGAGGCCCCGATGCCGCGCGGCTGATGCAGATGCTGACCCCGCGCGACCTGCGCGGCATGTTGCCGGGCCAGTGCTACTATGTGCCGATCGTGGACGAAACCGGGGGGATGCTGAACGATCCCGTGGCGGTGAAACTGGCGGATGACCGCTGGTGGATTTCGATCGCAGACAGCGATTTGCTGTTGTGGGTCAAAGGCTTGGCCAACGGATATCGACTGGATGTTCTGGTGGATGAGCCGGACGTTTCGCCTTTGGCGGTGCAGGGACCCAAGTCGGATGACCTGATGGCGCGGGTCTTTGGCGACCGGGTGCGTGATATCCGCTTCTTCAAGTTCGACATGTTCCAGTTCGAGGGGCGTGATCTGGCGATTGCGCGGTCGGGCTATTCCAAACAGGGCGGGTTTGAGATCTATGTCGAAGGCGGCGACGTCGGCATGCCCTTGTGGAATGCGCTTTTCGCCGCCGGAGAGGACCTGCAGGTTCGGGCGGGCTGCCCCAACCTGATCGAGCGGGTCGAGGGCGGGTTGCTGTCTTACGGCAATGACATGACCGATGACAACACGCCCCATGAATGCGGGTTGGGCAAGTTCTGCAACACGCATACGGCCATTGGCTGCATCGGGCGGGATGCGCTGTTGCGGGTGGCCAAAGAGGGGCCGGTTCAGCAAATCCGTCCGATCGCGATTGAGGGAGACGCGGTGCCCCACTGCGATCGGCCGTGGCCGGTCTATGGCGGCGGCAAGCGTGTGGGCCAGGTGACCTCGGCTACCTGGTCGCCGGATTTTCAAACCAACGTGTCGATCGGTATGCTGCGGCTGAGCCATTGGGATCCGGGAACGCAGGTCGAAGTCGAAACGCCGTCTGGAATGCGGACTGCAATCGTGCAGGACAAGTTCTGGATTTGAGCCGGGAAGGGCGCGCGGGACGCGCCCGGGAAGTATTTGGGCCAGATGAGAAATCGCTCGGGCCACGGTCAATGAAAGGAATTGGAATATGTTCAACGCTTTGGTGATGGAAAAGGACGAGGAAAGCGGACTGGCCAGCCCGGTGATCAAGCAGATCTCGGAAGATGACTTGCCGCATGGTGAAGTACGTGTGGCCGTCGAGTTCTCGACCGTCAACTACAAGGATGGTTTGTGCATGTCGCCCAAGGGCGGCGGTCTGGTCCGAAATTATCCGCATGTGCCCGGGATCGACTATGCCGGAACTGTCGAAGAATCCTCGGACGACCGGTACAAACCCGGCGACAAGGTCGTGCTGACCGGTTGGCGCGTGGGTGAGGCGCATTGGGGCGGATACGCCCAGAAGGCCAGCGCGCTGGCCGATTGGCTGGTGCCTCTGCCCGAGGGGTTGAGCACGCGCCAGGCCATGGCCGTGGGAACTGCCGGTTTTACCGCGATGCTGGCGGTGATGGCGCTGGAAGATCACGGTCTGACGCCCGACCGCGGACCGGTTCTGGTAACCGGTGCAGCCGGGGGCGTCGGCTCGGTTGCCACGGCGATCCTGGCCAATCTGGGATATGAAGTTGCGGCTGTGACCGGGCGCCCCGAAACCGAAGGCTATTTGAAGGCACTTGGTGCGACGTCGATCGTGCCGCGTGACGAATTGAACGAAACCACCAAACGTCCGCTGGAAAGCGAAACCTGGGCGGGCTGCGTTGATGCCGTCGGAGGCGCAATGCTGGCGCGCGTTCTGGGTCAGATGAAGTATGGCGCGTCGGTGGCAGCGGTCGGTCTGGCCGGTGGCGCGGGCCTGCCGGCGACCGTCATTCCATTCCTGCTGCGTGGGGTCAACCTGTTGGGAATCGACAGTGTGATGCAGCCGTTCGACAACCGACTGCGGGCCTGGCAGCGGGTGGCTTCGGATCTGCCGATGGACAAGCTGGAAGCGATGATTCAGCCGGCCACTCTGAATGATCTTCCGAAGCTGGGTGCCGACATCCTAAACGGTCAGGTCAAGGGGCGCGTGGTCGTTGACCTGAACGCCTGAGCCTTGGTTTTTTCTGTGCCAGACCGGCCCGCCACAGGGCCGGTCTTTTTTGTCCGGGGGATTGGATTTTTCGCGGAAACAACTCTGGTCATTGCCACATTTCCCGATCATGATTGCTATACATCCCAGGTGCGATGGCGTAAGAGCCATTCCAACATCACCTGAAGACGGGGAGTGAGCAGCATGTCTGACGATTTTGAACTGGACACCGATGATCTGAAACGCCGCATGGATGGCGCGATGGCCAACCTCAGAACCGAATTCGCGTCGCTGCGCACCGGGCGTGCGTCGGCTTCGATGCTCGAACCGGTTATGGTGGATGCCTATGGGTCGATGACACCGATCAACCAGGTCGGCACTGTAAACGTTCCCGAGCCGCGCATGGTCACCGTGAATGTTTGGGACAAGTCTTTGGTCGGCAAAGTGGAAAAGGCGATCCGGGAAAGCGGACTGGGCATCAACCCGCAGCTGAATGGCACGATCATCATGCTGCCGATCCCCGAGCTGAACGAAGAGCGCCGCCGCGAGCTGGGCAAAGTGGCCGGGCAGTACGCCGAACACGCCCGCGTTGCCATTCGCAACGTGCGCCGCGATGGCATGGATCAGATCAAGAAAGCCAAGGCCGACGGCCTGTCGGAAGACGATCAGAAGTTCTGGGAAACCGAGGTTCAGGAACTGACCGACCAGATGATCAAGGCCGTGGATGCGGCCCTTGAGGCCAAGCAGGCCGAAATCATGCAGGTTTGAGCGCAAGCCATGCCCGCTGATCCCCAAAACGAGCCCCCCTGTGGTCCGCGTCACGTGGCCATCATCATGGATGGCAACGGTAGGTGGGCCCAGGCGCGCGGCCGGCCACGGCTGTACGGGCATCACGCCGGTGCCCGTCGGGTGCGCGAAGTGGTCGAAGCCTGCCCGGGGCTGGGGATCAAGTACCTGACGATTTTTGCCTTCTCGACGGAAAACTGGAAAAGGACCCAGGTCGAGGTTGCCGGTCTGATGAGCCTGTTCAAGCGCTACATCATCAAGGAAACCCGAACCCTGGCCCAAAACGGTATCCGTGTCCGATTCATCGGCGACAGGGTGCGGCTGGATGCCAAACTGATCGAGTTGATGGACACGTTGGAGCGCGAGACGGCCGACAATGACCTGGTCCACCTGACCGTCGCTCTCAACTATGGTGGTCGGGACGAAGTGGCCCGGGCGACCAAGCGACTGGCGCGGGACGTTGCCGCAGGCAACCTGCGGCCCGAAGATGTCGACGAGGAAACGCTGCCCAGATATCTGGACACGCGCGTCCTGCCTGACCCCGATCTGGTCATTCGCACCAGTGGCGAGGCGCGGATATCGAATTTCCTTCTCTGGCAATCCGCTTACTCGGAATACGAATTCATCGACACGCTCTGGCCCGACTTCACCGCGGCCGAGCTGGCACGGCTGTGCAAGAGCTTCGGGTCGCGCGAACGACGGTTCGGAGCAGTTCCGGCATGACGGACGGCCGATGGTCCGACCTCACCACCCGGGTGTTGTCTGCCCTGGTACTGGTCGCTATTGGAGCGGTCGAGGTTTGGCTGGGCGGACTATGGTTTGAGACATTTGTTGCCGCCGCGTGCGGTCTGATGACCTGGGAACTGGTTCGCATGATCGATTCCGATCGGATGGGCGTCGCAGTTCAGTTGGGAATCCTGACCGGCGTTGCCGTCATGCTTAGCTATCATGTTCCGCCGCTCTACAAACTGCCCTTTCTGATCGCGCCCGCACTGGTCGGGGCAGGGCAGGTCGCGCACTCGCGCGGGATCTACGTGCTGTTTGCCATGTGGATTGCCTGTGCGGGTTACGGGTTCATCCAGATCCGCGAGACGATGGGGTTTGGCTGGATGGTTTGGTTGATCCTGGTCGTCGTTGCCACGGACGTAGCTGGTTACTTTGTGGGAAAGACGTTCGGTGGCCCGAAGTTCTGGCCGCGCGTCAGCCCCAAGAAGACCTGGTCGGGCACGGCGGGCGGCTGGGTGGCGGCCGCACTGGTGGGCGCAGCCGTTGCCGCGTATGCCGGATTTGGCTACCGGTTTGTTTTGGTTTCGGTCCTGGCCTCGATGGCCAGCCAGGCCGGCGATATCGTGGAAAGCGCCGTCAAGCGGCGGTTCGGGGTCAAGGATAGCTCGAACCTGGTGCCGGGGCACGGCGGTTTTCTGGATCGATTTGACGGCATGATGGGTGCATCGCTGATGGTTCTGATCGCGTCACTGGTCTATTCGCCCGGGGAAATCTGATGCGAAAGGTTTCGATATTCGGCGCGACCGGATCGATCGGCCAGAATACGATCGATCTGATTGCGCGGGCCCCGGAGGATTACAAGGTTGTCGCCGTCACCGGCGGGGCGAATGTCCGGCAACTGGCGCAGGACGCCCGCCGGCTGGGCGCTGAAGTGGCAGTAACCGCCTTTGACCAGCATCTGGATGATCTTCGTGATGCATTGTCCGGCACAGGGATCGAGGCTGCCGCGGGCGCAACCGCGCTGATCGAAGCGGCCGCTCGCCCGGTAGACTGGGTCATGTCCGCCATTGTTGGCTCGGCCGGTTTGGCGCCGGGACTTGAGGCGTTGAAGCAGGGCGCGACCCTGGCCTTGGCAAACAAGGAAACGCTGGTGTGTGCCGGCCCGCTTGTTCTGGAAACCGCGGAACGCCATGGCGCGCGTCTGCTTCCTGTGGACAGCGAGCATTCGGCGGTCTTTCAGGCGCTTGTGGGTGAAGACATGGATGCGGTCGAGCGCATCATCATCACTGCCAGCGGCGGCGCCTTTCGTGACTGGCCGGTCGAGAAGCTGGCCGGCGCTACGGTCGAGCAAGCTTCGAGCCACCCCAATTGGGACATGGGTCAGCGGATAACGATCGACAGCGCCTCGATGTTCAACAAGGCGCTGGAAGTAATCGAGACCAAAGAGTTTTTCGGGATCAACCCTGACCGGATCGAGGTTGTGGTTCACCCGGAATCCATCGTGCATGCTCTGGTCGGATTTCGCGATGGCGCAGTGATGGCGCATTTGGGCGCGCCTGATATGCGGCATGCGATAGGCTATGCGCTGCATTGGCCGGAAAGGCGCGACCTGCCGGTGCCGCGCCTGGACCTGGCCAAGTTGGGCCAGCTGCGTTTTCGTGATCCGGACCCGGCGCGTTACCCGGCCCTGCGGCTGGCCCGCGAGGTCATGCAACGCGGTGGCCTGTCAGGCGCGATCTTCAACGCCGCCAAGGAGCGTGCGTTGGATCATTTCATCGGTCAACGCATCGGCTTTCTGGACATGACCGACGCCGTGGCCGCCGTTCTGGGCCGTTTCGACGATGCAGGAGGCCTTATTGATGCCCCTTTGACCCTTGATAACGTCCTGAAAACGGACCATCTGGCACGTCAATGGGTGGATGACGCCGTACTACGAAGAGCAGGATAGAATTTTGGACATACTCTCGCTGATCCCGCAATTTGGTGGGCTGGTCTATACGATTGCCGCATTCGTCGTGGCGTTGTCCGTCATCGTGGCGGTGCATGAATACGGGCACTACATCGTTGGCCGCTGGTCGGGGATCCATGCCGAGGTGTTCTCGTTGGGGTTTGGTCCGGTGCTTTGGAGCCGAATGGACAAACGCGGCACCAAATGGCAGATCGCTCTGTTGCCTTTTGGCGGTTATGTGAAATTCCTGGGCGATGCCAATGCGGCCTCGGGCAAGGATACCGAGACGATGGCCGAAATCACCACGCAAAGCCCCGAAGAATTGCGTCGGACGATGCATGGCGCACCGCTTTGGGCGCGGACTGCCACGGTTGCGGCCGGGCCGGTCTTCAATTTCGTTCTGTCGATCCTTGTCTTCGGTTTGATCTTCTGGTCGCAAGGCGTGACCCGTGAGCCACTGACGGTCGGATCGCTGAAACCTTTGCCGGGCACTGTGCAGGAGCTTCAGGAGGGGGACGAAATCGTTGCGATCGCCGGCATTCCCACGCCTGATTTCGATCAGGAGGGGGCCTGGACCGAGTTTACCGAGGCGCTGCCGGTGCAGCCGGTTCTCGAATACACTGTCATCCGCGACGGCCAGACTCTCGACGTGTCGGCCCCGTGGCTATTCCCGCCCTTGATCCAGCAGGTCGCTCCGCGCAGTGCTGCGATGGATATCCAGTTGCAGGCGGGCGACGTCATCACCTCGGTTGATGGCGACCCGATTTTTGCCTTCGAACAGCTCAAGGAAAAGGTCGAAAGCTCGGACGGAAAGGTGCTTTTGCTGGACGTCTGGCGCGACGGCGCCGAGTTGGAATTTGCGCTGGCGCCGCGTCGCACGGATGAACCACAGGCGGACGGCGGCTTCAAAACCGAATGGCGGATTGGAATCGTCGGCGGCATGATGCTGGTGCCGGCGACCGAACCTGCGGGTTTTGTTGACTCGCTGCATGGCGGTGTCATCCAAACCGGCCGCATCATCGAGGGGTCGCTGTCCGGCATATGGCACATGGTCACCGGTGCGATCAGCACCTGCAACATGTCCGGACCCATAGGTATCGCGGAAACCTCAGGCGCGATGGCGAGCCAAGGGGCACAGAGCTTCATCTTCTTCATCGCGGTTCTGTCTACTGCTGTAGGCTTGCTGAACCTGTTCCCAATCCCGGCATTGGACGGGGGGCACCTTGTTTTCTACGCCTATGAAGCCGTCGCAGGGAAACCGCCCAGCGACCGAGCTTTGCAACTGTTGATGGCGGTGGGGATCACGTTGATTCTCAGCCTCATGATCTTCTCGGTAAGCAACGACTTGTTCTGCTGATTGTGGCGGCATTGACGCGTTGCGGTCGCAAAATTGCCTCAATTCAAACCTAGTTTGTTTGGGGTAATTTTGCCGAGACATGCAATCAAGCGGGCTGTGACCAATGACCAAGGCATTGCGGAATTCCTACCGAGGCTTCAGTTTCCTGTTCGTGTTGAACTGGGACGCGTTGCTCAGCTTTGGGCTGACCGCTCTGGCATTGGCCGGTGCCGCATATCTGGCCGGCATGTGATTCCCCATACCCAGCTGAACGAGCCGAGCGCGACCGATCCGGTCGCGTTTTTCGTTTGTGCTTTTGACAAGGCCCACCAGAGCGGCTACTCAACTTCTAAAGTCCGAAATTCTAGGTAGAGACAAAAATGGCTTACAGGAGAGGCGCGGGCACATCCTGCGGTACTGCGCAACCGCACGGCAACATTTTGTGGCGAGCACTAACGTTTTTTTTCCTCTTTGCGGCAATGAGTTTTACGGCGGTACCGCAAGCCGCCCAGGCCCAGACCTACACGATTTCGTCGTTCGATGTTCAGGGCAACCGTCGCATTGAGACGTCCACCATCATCGCCCGGACAGGAATCACACCCGGCCAGTCAGTCACTGCGGGCCAGTTGAATGACGCCTACCAGCGTTTGCTTGACAGTGGTGTTTTTGAGACAGTCGAATTGACCCCGCGCGGGAACACTCTGGTGATCGAGGTCGCCGAGTATCCGACGATCAACAAGATCAGCATCGAGGGCAATCGCCGCGTCAAGGACGACGTGTTGATCCAGGCAATCTCGTCGCAGCCTCGCCGGGTGTTCACCCCGCAGGTCGCGGAGTCCGACGCTGACAAGATCGCCGAAATCTACTCGGCGCAAGGGCGTGTGTCGGCCACTGTCATTCCGCGGATCATCCGCCGCAGCGACAACCGGGTGGATCTGGTTTTTGAAGTCGCCGAAGGCACCACGATTGAGATCGAGCGCGTCAGCTTTGTTGGAAACCGTGCATATTCCGACCGTCGTCTGCGCCGTGTCCTTGAATCCAAGCAGGCCAACATCCTGCGTACCTTCCTGCGCGGTGACACGTTCATTGCCGACCGCATCGAATTCGACAAACAGGTTCTGCGTGATTTCTACCTGTCCCGCGGCTATGTCGATTTTCGGATCAACAGCGCCAATGTCGAGTTCACGCGTGAGCGCGACGCCTTCTATCTGGTGATGAACATCACCGAAGGTCAGAAATTCTCGTTCGGCAACATCTCGACGGTCAGCGAAATCCCGGGCGTTGATGCGGCCGAGTATCAGAAGGCCCTCAAGATCAAACCTGGTGTTACGTATTCGCCAACTCTGATTGAGAATTCGATCGCTCGGCAGGAGCGTCTTGGCCTGAAGCAGGGTGTCGACTTCCTGCGCGTTGAGCCGCGCGTGACCCGCAACGACCGTGACCTGACGCTGGATGTTCAGTTCGTGCTGACCAGAGGCCCGCGCATTTTCGTCGAACGGATCGACATCGAGGGCAACACGACCACTCTGGACCGGGTCATCCGGCGCCAGTTCGACACGGTCGAGGGTGACCCCTTCAACCCGCGCGAAATCCGGCAGAGCGCCGAACGTATCCGGGCCTTGGGTTTCTTCTCGGTCGCGGATGTGGAAACCCGCGAAGGGTCCAGCCCCAGCCAGGTGATCGTGGACGTGGATGTCCAGGAGCAGCCGACCGGTTCACTGGCGTTGGGCGGCAGCTACTCGGTTTCCGACGGTTTCGGGATCGCCATCCGGCTTGAGGAGCGAAACTTCCTCGGGCGCGGTCAAGAATTTGGCCTGACGCTGTCGACAGCGCAGGATTCTGAGCAGTACGTCATCAACTTTGCCGAACCGTATCTGCTGGGCCGCAAACTGCGTTTTGATCTGGGCTTTGGTCTTTCGAGAACCAATTCCAGCTTTGCCAGCTATGATACCAAGAGCGTGTTCTTTAATCCGCAGCTCAGCTACGCGATCGGCGAGCTGTCTTCGTTGCGGCTGCGGTACAACTGGAACAACTCAGAAATGACGCAGCAAGATGATGAAACCAACGGGGCCGTCATCGCATCGGAGATTGCACAAGGGGAGCGTTCAACCAGTTCTCTCGGGCTCGCTTACGTCTACGACAGCCGACTGGGTGGCCTGAACCCGAATGCCGGTGTTCTGTTCGAGGTTGGCGTGGACGCGGCCGGCCTTGGTGGAGACAACAAGTACTTCAAGACTTCGACCCGGGCGATTGCCCAAACTAAGGTGCTGAACGAGGAGATGACGCTGCGTGCGTCCTTCGAGGCCGGCGCGCTTCATTGGCAGGGCAACGATTTCAGCCGAACCATTGATCGCTTTGTCTTAGGTCCAAACACTTTCCGTGGCTTCGAGCCGGCCGGTATCGGCCCTCGTGACCTGTCGAACGGGCAGGATGATGCGATCGGCGGCAACTACTACTGGGTCGCCCGGTTCGAGTCGGACTTCCCCTTGGGGCTGCCCGAGGAACTGGGGCTGCGCGGCGGTGTGTTCTATGACATCGGCAACCTGTACAACATTAACAATGTTGATACGACGGGTGCCAATATCGTCGGCGCAGACGGCTCGATCCGTCAGGTTATCGGCGTCTCGCTGCTGTGGGATACGCCGTTCGGTCCGCTGCGGTTCAACTTCTCGCAGGCCGTGAAGAAGGAAGACTTCGACAAAGAGCAGAACTTCGACTTTACCATTCAGGCACGGTTCTGACGTCCATGGTCAAGACGATATCGAAGTTTGTACAGGGCCCGTCACGGGCCCTGTGTGTTTTGATCTTCCTGGTAGTGTCGCTCCCAGTGGCCGCCCAGCAGTTGGGTGTACCGCAATCCGGCGTGCTGACCATCTCGAGCGACCGAATATTTACCGAGTCAGCATTCGGGCGACGGGTTTTTGATGAGATCGAAGAAGAAAGTGCTGCGCTGGCCGCTGAAAATGAACGCATCGTTGCCGAGCTGAGCCGCGAGGAAAAAGAGCTGACGCAAAAGCGCGAAGTTCTGAGCCCTGAGGAGTTCCGCCCGCTTGCGGAAGCCTTCGACCGAAAGGTCCAGTCTCACCGCGAGGGGCAACGCGCGAAACTGGATGCTCTGGCGCGCCGCAGTGACGAGGCGCGCAATCAGTTCTTTGAGCTGGCGCAGCCCGTGCTCATCGACCTGCTGCGTGAAACAGGCGCGTCGCTGATCATCGAACGATCCAACGTGTTTCTCAGCTCGGACGCCTCGGATGTTACGGCCATCGCCATCCGCAAGATCGATGCTGCCATCGGCGATGGATCGCAGCTGGAAGAGGGCGACAAGCCATAGCGTGGCTTGCCCTTGGGTACGGGTATTGCTAACCACGCGTGAACGAGACCCCGAGAACAGGACATCCTGAAAATGACCACGGAAACCAAGAGCGCCGACATTCAGCTGATCCAGCGGATCCTGCCGCATCGCTATCCGTTCCTGCTGGTTGACAAGGTTGTCGAGATCGACGGCTATCAGTCGGCGGTCGGCATCAAGAACGTCACCATGAACGAGCCGCATTTCCAGGGCCATTTCCCCGGTACGCCGATCATGCCCGGCGTGACCATCGTCGAAGCGATGGCGCAAACCGCAGGTGTTATGCTGGGCGTCGGCATGGATGTCATCGACAGCGAACTGCTGATCTATTTCATGAATATCGACAAGTGCAAATTCCGCCGCAAAGTGGTGCCGGGTGACGTGCTGAAAATGCATGTCGAAACCGTTCGCGGCAAGAAGGGCGGCAAGATCTTCAAGTTCAGCGGCCGCGCGACCGTTGACGGCGAAGTGGCGGCCGAGGCCGAGTTCTCGGCCTATGTCGATTGGGATATGGAAAAAACAGCATGAGCCGAATTCATCCCAGCGCGATCATCGAAGACGGCGCTCAGATCGGCCAGGACTGCGTAATCGGCCCGTTCTGCCATGTGGGGCCACAGGTGCGTTTGGGCGACCGAGTCGAGCTGAAGTCGCATGTGGTTGTCACCGGGGATACCTCGATCGGTGACGACTGCGTCATCTTCAACTTTTCGGTGATTGGTGAAATCCCGCAGGACCTCAAGTTCGGGGGCGAAAACACGCGGCTGGAAATTGGCAAGCGAAACCGCATCCGGGAACACGTTACGGTCAATACCGGCACCGAGGGTGGCGGCGGCGTCACTCGCATCGGCGATGACTGCCTGCTGATGGCCGGGGTCCATGTGGCCCATGACGTACAGATCGGCAACCGGGTGATCATGGTGAACCATTCCGGCGCCGCCGGCCACTGCATCATCGAGGATGACGTGATCATCGGCGGCATTTCCGGCTTGCATCAATGGGTGCGCGTGGGCCGCGGTGCCATCATCGGAGCGCTGACCATGGTGCCCAACGATGTCATCCCTTACGGCCTGGTTCAGGCCTCGCGCGGCGAATTGGAGGGGCTGAACCTTGTTGGCCTTAAACGCCGTGGCGTTTCCCGCGCGGACATTTCGGCCCTGCGTGCGGCCTTTCGCGAACTGTCCGAAGGCGAGGGCACCTTCATGGACCGCGCCAAGCGTCTGGGCGACAGCACAGACAGCGACTATGTGCGTCAGATCGTGGAATTCGTGACGGGCGAAAGCGATCGTTCGTTCCTGACACCAAGGAAATAGGATCATGCTGGCTCTGATCGCGGGAACAGGGGTTTTGCCGGACGAACTGGTTGCGCACCTGCCGGAACGCCCCTTGGTTTGCGCGATGGAGGGATTTCAGCCCGACACTCTGACGCCAGACGTGACCTTCCCGCTCGAGCAGTTGGGCAGCTTTGTCGCCGAGCTCAAAGCGCGCGGCGTCACAGATGTATGCCTCGCAGGTGCGGTCCGCAGGCCAGACATAAACCCCGCCCGGATTGACGCGCAGACCATGCCCTTGGTTCCGATCATCCAGCAAGCGCTGGTGTCGGGTGACGACGGAGCCTTGCGGGCGGTGATCGGCATTTTGGAGGGAGCCGGACTGCGCGTGCGGGCCGCACACGAGATCGCTCCGGACCTGTTGCCTCCTCTCGGGTGTCTGACCCAGGCACAGCCGACCGAGGCGGAGCTGGGCGATGCGAACCGGGCCGTGGGTGTCCTGCGTGCCATGGGGGCAGCGGATATCGGACAGGCTTGCGTTGTTCACAAAGGCCAGGTTCTGGTTGTCGAAGGGGCCTTCGGCACGGCCTGGATGCTGCAATCTCTGGCCGCTCGCCCTGATGCGGGCGGTGGTATTCTGTTCAAGGGCCCCAAGCCGGGCCAAGACCGACGTGCCGATCTGCCTGCCATCGGCCCCGACACCGTATCCAGCGCCGTTGCGGCCGGTTTGTCCGGCATCGTCATCGAAAAGGGTGGGGTGATCGTGTTGGACCGGCCCCAAGTGATCGCGGAATGCGACCGCCTGGGCCTGTTCCTGCATGTGCACGAGCGGGCCGTCTGATGCGCGTTTTTCTGGTCGCCGGTGAACCGTCGGGCGACCGTCTGGGCGGTGCGCTGATGGAGGGGTTGAAGACCCTCGTTCCGGATATCGAATTCGACGGGGTTGGCGGGCCGCTGATGCAGGCTCAGGGTCTGGTCAGCCGCTTCCCGATGTCCGAGCTCAGCGTGATGGGCCTGGTCGAGGTTCTGCCCAAGTTCTTTCACCTCAAACGTCGCATCGCCGAAACGGCGCAGGCCGTTCTTGATACCCAGCCCGACGTTCTGATCACCATCGACAGCCCCGACTTTTCGCTACGCGTGGCCAAGCAGGTCAAGGCGCGCAGCAATATACGCACCGTGCACTACGTCGCGCCCAGCGTCTGGGCCTGGCGCCCCAAGAGGGCGGACAAAATGGCCAAAGTCATCGACCATGTTCTGGCCCTGCTGCCGTTCGAGCCACCCTATATGGAAAAAGCCGGAATGGAGTGCGATTTCGTGGGCCACCCGGTGGCCAGCGAGCCGGTTGCAAACGACGCGCAGATCGCGCAGTTCCGCGCCGATCACGGGCTGGGCGACGCGCCGATCCTGCTGGCGTTGCCCGGCTCGCGCCGGGGCGAGGTCGATCGGCTGGCGCCGGTATTCGGAGCGGCGCTTGACCTGTATCTGAAAGACCGCCCCGACATGCGGGTGGTGGTTCCGGCGGTCGCGCATGTGGCCGATACCGTAGCTGCCCATGTCCGGTCCTGGCCGGGCCAGCCGGTCGTGGTGGATCCGCGCAACATCGACACGGATGAGGCGGTGGCCACCAAGCGCGCGGCCTTTGCGGCCGCCGAGATCGCCCTCGCCGCGTCCGGCACGGTCTCGCTGGAACTGGCGGCCCAGTCCACGCCGATGGTGATTGCATACAAGCTGACCTGGCTGACCCAGAAGATCGCCGAGCGCATGGTCAAGCTGGATACGGTCACGCTGGTCAACCTGGTGTCCGAGACCCGGACAGTGCCGGAATGCCTGCTGGATGACTGCACGCCTGAAGCCATTTCTGCCGCGCTTGCCGCCGTCTCGGCCGCGCCGAACGCGCAGGAACAGGCCATGGCCGTCACGATGGAACGTCTCGGCCGGGGTGGCGAAGCGCCCGGTCTTCGGGCCGCGCGCGCGGTGTTGGAGCGGATGACGCCGTGATGCTGGACTATGTGGTTTTTGCGGCCTCGGCCTTCATGGCGCAGGTGCTGACCAATCTCGACAACCTCATGGCGCTGGTCGCCCTGATGATCATCACCGGCCCGCAACGCGCGGTTCTCGGGTTTCTGCTGGCACAGGGGCTGGTGATCGGCGCGGCTTTCCTGCTGGCGCTGGGGGTCGAAGATGTTGTGCCGCACTGGGCCGGCTACCTCGGTGGCATCCCTCTGGCCTTGGGGCTTTTAGGGGCCGTCCGACAACTTCGTGGAGCAAATTCCCAAGACGCACCCGCTGTGCCGGGCAGCGCCTCGGCGCTGGTGACAATGCTGTTGTTCACAAGCCTTTCGATGGACACGTTTGCTGTCCTCGCCCCCTTGCTGGCAGACTCGACCCCCGATTTCCGGCTGGCAGGTGTGCTTGGGGCAGGACTAGCCGCGCTCTCACTTGCGATCGTGGGGCTGATCGGTGGGCGCGCCCAGATCATGACGGGGCGCCTGGCGCAACGGCTGGAGTACCTCGTGCCTTATGTCATGATCTGCGCCGGGCTTTATATCCTCAGCAATTCGTGGACCGACGCGGTTCAGTAACCGCGCCAGATCCAGCCGCCGCCGAAGATGCGGCTGCCCTCGGTTTCATAGAACACGCAGGCCTGCCCGGGCGAGACACCTTCTTCGGGCGTCAGCAACTCGACCTCGGCGGTGGTGTTGGTCAGCGGACGGATGATCGCCTCGCGCGGGGGGCGGGTCGAGCGGACCTTGACCGAAACATGCCATTCTTTCTGCGAGGTGAAGGGCGCATCTCCCAGCCAGTTGATCTCGCGCACGGGGATGGTGCGGGTGGCCAACAGTTCCTTTGGGCCGACGACGACCTGCTTGCGATCCACGTCCAGCTTGACGACATAGAGCGGCTCGCTGAGCCCCCCGATGCCAAGACCGCGCCGCTGGCCGATCGTGTAGTGGATCACGCCCTCATGCTGGCCCAGAACGCGACCGTCGGCGTGAACGATCTCGCCGGGCTCGGCCGCGCCGGGGCGCAGTTTCTCGATCACGCTGGCATAGTTGCCGTTGGGGACGAAGCAGATGTCCTGGCTGTCGGGCTTATCGGCTACGCTCAGCCCGTATTGCGCGGCCATCTCGCGGGTCGCGTCCTTGGACGGCAGATGCCCCAGCGGGAAGCGCAGGAACTCCAACTGCTCGGGCGTGGTTGAGAACAGGAAATAGGACTGGTCGCGGTTGGCATCCTCGGCGCAGTGCAATTCGGGGCCATTGGGGCCCATTTTGCGCTGGATGTAGTGGCCGGTCGCCATGCAGTCGGCCTCGAGATCCTTGGCGGTTTCCAACAGGTCCTTGAACTTGACGCGCTCGTTGCAGCGGATGCAGGGCACCGGAGTCGCGCCGGCCAGATAGCTGTCGGCGAACTCGTCAATCACGGCGTCCTTGAAGATGTTTTCATAATCCAGAACGTAGTGCGGGAAGCCGCGTTCCTCGGCCACACGGCGGGCGTCGTGGATGTCGATCCCGGCACAGCACGCACCCTTCTTGGCCAGCGCCGCCCCGTGGTCATAGAGCTGCAGCGTAACCCCAACAACGTCATAGCCCTGATCCGCCAGATACGCCGCCACGACCGAGCTGTCGACACCGCCCGACATGGCGACGACCACCCGCGTTTCCGACGGGGGTTTGGCAAAGCCAAGCGAGTTGAGCGGAGTCTCGGTATCGAGGGCCATGGGCTGTTCCAGTCCGGGTTAAGAAAGACCGGCAGAATATAGGAAAATTCTACGCACTCTCAAGGGGCGGTTTCACCGCGCATTAAGTAGACTGCCGTCAGCTTTGTGGCACCAGAAAAAGGGTCGAAAGATGTATTTGCACAAAGTTGAGGGACCAAGGTCAGTTACCCTGCCGGATGGGTCTGTTTTGTCCCGAGCGGATTTGCCGCCTGCGGATACGAAACGCTGGGTCGCATCAAGAAAGGCCATTGTCGTTCGAGGCGTGCTTTATGGATTGATCTCCTTGTCGGACGCCAAGAAACGATACGGCCTGAGTGACGAAGAGTTCAACACATGGGTGTCCGCGGTCGCCGAACACGGAATCGAGGCTTTGAAAGTGACGGCGCTAAAAAAATATAGACAACCTAAAGGCGAAAACGAATAGTTGATTCAACGGTAACGTCAGATTAACCATTTGTGATCAGGGTTAACCCGAACTGGAATAGTTGACCTGAATTGGAGCAGTGCAATGCGAATTCTTCTTGTCGAGGATGATCCGACCACGTCCAAAAGCATCGAGCTGATGCTGACGCACGCCAACCTGAACGTGTATGCGACAGACCTGGGCGAAGAAGGCATAGATCTGGCCAAGCTGTATGACTACGATCTGATCCTGCTTGATCTGAACCTGCCGGATATGAACGGACATGAAGTCCTGCGTCAGTTGCGCATTGCAAGGGTTGAAACGCCGATCCTGATCCTGTCCGGAGCCGACGACACCGAAAGCAAGATCAAGGGCTTCGGTTTCGGGGCCGACGACTACCTGACCAAACCGTTCCACCGCGAGGAGTTGGTGGCGCGGATCCATGCGATCATCCGCCGATCCAAAGGTCATTCGCAATCGATTATCCGAACCGGAAGAATCGCGGTCAATCTGGATGCCAAGACGGTCGAGGTCGACAATCAGGCGGTGCATCTGACCGGCAAGGAATACCAGATGCTTGAGCTTCTGAGCCTGCGCAAGGGCACGACCCTGACCAAGGAGATGTTCCTCAACCACCTTTACGGCGGCATGGACGAGCCGGAACTCAAGATCATCGACGTTTTCATCTGCAAGCTGCGCAAAAAGCTCAGCAACGCCACGGGCGGCGAGAACTACATCGAAACGGTGTGGGGCCGAGGATATGTATTGCGCGATCCGCAGACGGACACGGTGGAAAACACTCGCTTGGCCGTCGGCGCTTGAAAATCTGACCCATCTGCCACCGCGGTCCAGGGTGGCACTCGCACTCACGGCTCAGCACATCTGGACCTGACCATGACCTCGCCCTATCACTGGGGTCCAAGACGATGTGACAGGGCGAGGCCATGAGCAATTTGATTGCAGTAGAAGATCTGACCGAGGATCAGGCTCGAGAGGAGTTGGCACGTCTTGCGGAACTCTTGCAGCGGGCCAACGACCTGTATCACGGTCAGGACGCGCCCGAGATCTCGGATGCCGAATACGATGCCCTGAAACTACGGAATCTCGAAATCGAGTCGCGGTTTCCGCAGCTAAAGCGCACCGACAGCCCCAGCGATCAGGTTGGTGCGCGGCCGGTGGACGGTTTCGGCAAAGTGACCCATGCGGTCCGCATGATGTCGCTTGGCAACGCATTCGACGATGAGGACGTAGCAGACTTCGTTCGGTCCGTTCGAAACTATCTTGGGCTGAGCGAGGAGGCGCCCCTCGAATTCACGGCCGAACCAAAGATCGACGGTTTGTCGCTGTCCTTGCGTTATGTGGACGGCGAACTGGTGCAGGCGGCAACACGGGGCGATGGGGAAGTTGGCGAAAACGTCACGGCCAATGCGTTGACCGTTTCAGATATCCCTCAAAAGATCGCCGACGCGCCCGGGATCCTGGAGGTTCGCGGCGAAGTCTATATGTCTCATGACGATTTCGAGAAGCTGAATGCCAAGCAGGCAGAGGCGGGGGCGAAGTTGTTTGCGAATCCGAGAAATGCGGCCGCCGGTTCGCTACGCCAGCTTGACCCAGAAGTTACGCGCGCAAGGCCCCTGCGGTTCTTCGCCTATGCCTGGGGCGAACTGTCCGAGCCGTTGGGAACCACCCAGTCGTCTGCGTTGGATCGATTGAAGTCCTTTGGCTTTTCCACCAACGACCTGACTGCCGTTTGCAGCTCGACCGCGCAAATGCTGGAGCACTACCGCGCAATCGAAGAGCAGCGCTCTACGCTTGGCTATGACATCGACGGCGTCGTCTACAAAGTGAACGATTTGTCGTTGCAGGCCCGTCTTGGGTTTCGCTCGACCACACCAAGATGGGCGATCGCTCATAAATTTCCTGCCGAACTCGCCTGGACCCGGCTTGAGGCGATCGACATTCAAGTTGGCCGTACCGGCGCGCTTAGCCCGGTTGCGCGGCTGCACCCGGTGACGGTTGGCGGTGTTGTGGTGTCCAATGCAACCTTGCACAACGAAGACTACATCGCCGGTCGGGATTCGAAAGGCGAGCAGATCCGCGACGGTAAAGATATCCGTGTTGGCGATTGGGTGCAGGTGTACCGCGCCGGCGATGTGATCCCAAAAATAGCCGACGTCGACCTGAGCAAAAGGCCGGAACAAGCTGTCCCGTTTGAGTTTCCGACGAAATGTCCGGAATGCGGCAGCGACGCGATCCGCGAGGAAGGCGACTCGGTGCGGCGCTGTACCGGAGGGGTGATCTGCCCGGCGCAAGCGGTCGAGAAACTGAAGCACTTCGTTTCCCGCAAGGCGTTTGACATCGATGGGTTGGGGGCCAAGCAGATCGAAATGTTCTACAACGACCCGGACCTGCCGATCCGTACGCCGGCAGACATTTTCACATTGCAAAAGCGGGACGCTGCAAATCTGAACAAGCTGGCCAACCGAAAAGGCTGGGGCAGTCAGAGCGCCGCAAAACTCTTTGCCGCGATCGAGGAAAAGCGGACAATTCCGCTGGGCCGCCTTCTGTTTGCGCTGGGTATTCGACACCTTGGTGAAGCCGCCTCGAACCTGATCGCCAATCACTACGGCACGTGGGACGCGCTCGAGCAGGCTGTCACGGCTGCCAGCCAATTCAGCGGACCCGAATGGAATGAACTGCTGAATATCGACGGCGTCGGTGAAGTCATGGCCCGGACCCTGGTTTCGACATTTGCTCAGGACGCAGAGCGCCAAAGCATCGATGCGCTGGTCGCCCAACTGAACGTACAAGAGGCCAAACGGCCGGATACATCGGGCAGCCCAGTCGCGGGGAAAACGGTTGTCTTTACGGGTACGCTCGAAAAAATGACCCGGGCCGAAGCAAAGGCCCGCGCGGAAGCCTTGGGGGCCAAAGTGGCTGGCTCAGTCAGCGCAAAAACGGACTATCTGGTGGCCGGCCCCGGCGCAGGTTCCAAGGCCAAGAAGGCGGCAGAGCTGGGGATCGAAACCTTGGATGAAGACAGCTGGCTGCAGTTGATCGGGGACGCATGAGCGGCCGACCAGAGCAACTGTTCCCGCTTTTTGCAGGGCTCGAGAGGCTGGATGGTATCGGTCCCAAGACCGCACGCCTGCTGGCGCAGACCGGGCTGGAAACGCCACGCGATCTGCTGTTTGCATTGCCATATGCAGTGGTTGACCGGCGGCGGCGTGATACGATCCGGGGCGTCGATCTGCCCAAAACACTCACGGTGGAAGTCACCGTCGGCGCCCACCGCCCGCCGCACAACAGGGGAGGAGCCTATCGGATTTTCGTGCAGGACAGTCAGACCGATTTCCAGCTGGTCTTCTTTCACGCCCGGGCCGACTACCTGAAAAAGGTCCTGCCTGAGGGGGCGAGACGGGTGGTGTCCGGCAAGCTCGAACTGTTTGACGGTACAGCGCAAATGGTTCACCCGGACCACATTCTGCCGGTCGAACAGGCGAACAGCATCCCCGAGTTTGAACCGGTCTATCACCTTACCCAAGGTGTCACCCAAAAGACGGCCTACAAGGCGGCGCAAAGCGCGCTGGCACGCCTGCCAGATTTGGCGGAATGGGCGGATCCTGCACAGGTTGCCCGCCAGAGCTGGCCGACCTGGGCCGATGCAGTCCGGGCGGCTCACACACCGCAAGGTGCCGATGACGTGGCAGCGTTTGCTCCCGCGCGCGAACGTCTGGCCTATGACGAACTGTTCGCCCATCAACTGACTCTGGCTCTGGCCCGACTGCGAGAACGCAAAACTCGTGGAACCGTAAGTGTCGCGACCGGGGCGTTGCAGACCCGTGTACTGGATGCGCTTCCGTACAAACCCACTGGGGCGCAGTTGCGTGCCATACGCGAGATAACCGAGGACATGGGTGCTCCGACCCGAATGAACCGCCTGCTGCAGGGGGACGTCGGATCCGGCAAGACACTGGTTGCGTTCATGGCGCTTCTGGTTGCGGTAGAGGCCGGTGCTCAGGGTGTCATGATGGCTCCGACCGAGATCCTCGCGCGCCAGCATCTGGAGGGCCTTCGCCCCCTGGCCGAGGACGCCGGCGTGGTTCTCGAAATCCTGACGGGACGGGACAAGGGGTCCGAGCGCAAGGCGAAGCTGGCCGCGCTCAAGGCGGGTGACATCCAAATTCTGGTGGGTACTCACGCGGTTTTCCAGAACGATGTGGCATTCCATGACTTGCGTCTGGCGATTGTCGACGAACAGCACAGGTTCGGTGTCCGCCAGCGGATGGAGCTCTCTGAGAAGGGGCAGGGGGCCGATGTTCTGGTCATGACAGCCACACCGATCCCACGCAGCCTTGCGCTTGCACAATATGGGGATATGGACGTCTCGGTCCTGGATGAGAAACCGCCGGGACGCAAACCGGTCAAAACTGCGATTGTCAGCACTTCGCGCATGGAGGAGGTGGTCGATCATCTGCGCCGCGCGATCGAAGACGGAAAGCAGTGTTATTGGGTCTGTCCGCTGGTCGACGAATCCGAGGTCTCCGACCTCACCGCGGCCGAGGAACGGTTCAAACACTTGCGGGCCCAGCTGGGTGACGGAATCGTCGGCCTTGTGCACGGACAGATGCCCCCGGCCGAGAAAGATGCGGCAATGGCCGCCTTTCAGGACGGGCGGACCAAGGTTTTGGTTGCGACGACGGTCATTGAGGTGGGAGTAAACGTCCCCAACGCCACGATCATGGTCATTGAGCGGGCGGAAATCTTCGGGCTGGCCCAGTTGCACCAGTTACGCGGCCGGGTCGGACGCGGGCATGACGCGTCAACCTGTCTGTTGATGTATCAAGCGCCGCTCAGCGAAGGGGGCCGAAGACGGCTGGAAGTTCTGCGAGAAACCGAAGATGGATTCAGAATTGCCGAAACGGACCTCGAGATGCGCGGGGCAGGGGACCTGATCGGGACCGCTCAATCCGGTCTTCCCCGGTTCCAGATTGCCGACCTAGAACGGCAGGCTGGACTTATGGCTGTTGCCCAATCTGACGCGCGTGCGCTGCTGGCTTCGGACCCGAAATTGACCTCGGAACGAGGTCAGGCCGCGCGTGTTCTTCTTTGGTTGATGAAACAGGATCAGGCCATCCGTTTGATTTCAGTGGGTTAGCGGGTTGCGCGCAAAAAGTTCACAAATGTTCTCATAAAGTTCTTTACTGATCCCCGGAAATATGAGAACAAAAGGTCAACAAAGGATTAATTCCCGACCGGAGGTGAAACATGCTGACCCAGATCAAAAGCGCTTTCAGCCGTTCGCAAGCCACGCTTTTGCAGGATGCAGCCGGCGTAGCTTCGCTGGTTGTCATGCTGATGGTGGCGCTTCACGTGCCCGTCGGGTTCTAAGCCTTTCTGCCTGCGATCTCGTGCCGATCAACCCGCGTATGTCATCCCCATTTCAGTCAAGGGTGACCTGCCTGTCCCAAACCCCTTGAAGGGGCCGTGCCTCGGCCCCACGCGGTAATCCGGACCCCACGCGAGAAACGCATTGACTGCCGCCGCCCTTTCCGCCCGGAAGGAGCGGCGGTTTTTTTACAATTGACCGGTTTTGAAGATCTCAAGCAGGGCTGACAGGACCGAGTTGACGGCCACCGAGGCCAGAATCATTCCCATGACCCGGCTGATGATTGCCGCCCCCGAATGACCGATCAGCCGGATGATTGGCTCGGCCAGTAGCATCAACACAAAGGCGCAGGCCAGCACGGACAGCATGACCAGCGCAGTAATGCCCTGATCCGCCACGCTGTAGCGGTGGTTGTCCGTCAGAATGACGATGGCCAGCATAGCACCGGGTGAGGCCAATGACGGGACCGCCAAGGGGAAGATCGCCGGGTTGTGCCTGTGCAGCTTGTCTTCCATGTCTTCTTCGGCCTGGCGCTGTTCGATTTCCTGTTTGCTTTCACCAAAAATCATCGTCAGCGCGAACAGGAACAGGATGATCCCGCCGGCGACCTGAAACGAGTTGAGGCCGATATCCAGCGCCTCGATCAGCAATTGTCCAAAGACCAGAAAGAACAGAAGGATGCCGGCGCTGATCAGTGCGGCCAGCAGGGCAGTGCGCCGGCGCGCGGCGGCTTCGATACCCGCAGTGACGGCAATGAAAACCGGGATGGTTCCGATCGGGTCGATGACGACCCACAAGGTTACAAAATGTTCCAGAAGGTTGTTCAATTGGCTTCTCCGTCAAATTGGTCAGGAGGTTAGCCGCCTTCGATTCAAAAGACCATGTTCAGGCGCAGTTGGCTTGTTCGGCCTTCTCGAAAGCCTCGGCGATCGCGTCCAGGGCAAGCATGATCGACGCGTGCCGGTTCTTGTAATCGCGGGCGGGCCGCAGAACTTCCAGTTCGTCAAACGGCGCATCCGGGGTGGGGCCGTCACTCTTGAGCATGGCCGCCAGCTGGTCGCGCGCGGTTTCGATTTGGGGGCGGGTTGCCCCGATGACCGATGCACCGACCACTGCCGCTGCGGCCTGACCCAGTGCACAGGCTTTCACGTCCTGGCCAAACTCGGCAATCCGGCCGTCCCGCACCTTAATGTCCACGGCAACCGTCGAGCCGCACAAGGGCGACCGTTTCTTGACGGTCGCTTCCGGATCGTCCAACCGCTGCAGGTGCGGAATGTCGGCCGCCAGCGCCAGAATGCGCCCGGAGTAGAGCTTGATCAGGTCGGTTTCGCCGGACATGGGTTTCCCTCGGTGGATGTTCCCCATACATAGTGGCCATGTTCTGGGATGCAAAAGGTTTTTGCGATGTCGCGCTCTGCTACGTTCGACCCGTCGACGCTCAAATTCAATGAGGCTGGGTTGGTCCCGGCCATCGCGCAAGAGGAGAGCACCGGCGAGGTTCTCATGATGGCTTGGATGAACGCCAAGGCGATCCGAAAGACGCTGGAAACCGGGCGCGTCACCTATTGGTCGCGCTCGCGCCAGTCCTTCTGGGTCAAGGGAGAAAGCTCGGGACACGTACAGGAGTTGGTGGATTTTCGCGTCGATTGCGATCGGGATTGCCTGTTGGTTCTGGTACGACAAAGCGGCCCCGCTTGCCACACAAACCGCCGAAGCTGCTTCTACACCGCCGTCCGGGACGGGGAAGAGGTCGAATTGATGTCGCCGATGGCCTGAGGGCGCCTAGCGGGCCTAAAGACCGACCATTGCGCGGACGTCTTCGGGCGTCGCTCCTTCGGCCCGGTATTTCGCAATCGCCCTGGCGTCGTCTCGCTTGGCCAGCCGTTTTCCCGTTTCGTCCCGGATCAGTCGGTGATGGTGATAGGTGGGCGTCTCCAACCCCAACAAGCGCTGCAGCACCACGTGAATCCCGGTTGCGTCAAACAGATCCTGACCGCGAACCACATGTGAGATGTTCTGGGCCGCATCATCCAGTACGACTGACAGGTGATAAGACGTGCCCATACCCCGCCGGGCGAGGACGACATCGCCGACGCCGTGCAGCATCTGTTCGCCCGACAATTCTATCCAGCCAGTCGCGCCATCCGGACCGGACCCGCTCTCGTGAAACCTCAACCCGGTGGCGTCCCTCGCGATCCGGCGCAGCGCTTCGGACATATTGAGACGCAGGGCCACATCTTCCGGGATCGCGGACTGCACCTGATATGTCCATTTTTCACGGCATGTTCCGGGATATATGACGCCGTCAGGTCCGTGCAGAGGATACCCTTCCTGCGGCGCACTGGCGGCGGCCGCGATATCCTTGCGATTGCAGGTGCACGGATATAGCAGCCCTTGGGACCACAGCCGGTTCAAGGCCTGCCGGTAGACCGGCATACGATCGGATTGCCGCAACACAGGGCCAGGCCACGTCAAACCCAACCACGTCAGATCGTCATAGATCTGATCCTCCCAATGCCGACGCGCCCGGGACTGATCGATATCCTCGATCCGCAGCAGGAACGTGCCGGAGTTTCGGTCAGCGAGGCCATACGCAAGCAATGCAGAATACGCATGACCAAGATGCAATGGCCCGGTTGGAGATGGGGCAAATCTTGTGGTGAATTTCACGTCTTTTCAACGATATATACGTCGGATTTCAAGTCCAGACCTGGCAGGTGCGGTCCGTGTTCACGAAACAGGAGGCGCGCCGCTCCCATGTCCAGCCATTCGTTCAGGCGCCCGGTATAGCCGGGGTCGTCCAATGTATGGTCGTTGAACGAAAACGCCAGCAGGCCACTCTTTGGCAAGACTTTCATAAGCATGTCGAATGTCTGGGGCGGCGCGGCGCCGGCGCCGATCACTCCGATCGCGGCGATTGCCTTGTATGCCCCCGTCTCCAACGGGTTGGGATCGGTGATGTCGATGGCAGCAAGATTGCGGTAGACGCCCTTGGCAGCAGCACCTTTCAGCATCTCGGGTGTCGGAGCGACGCCGTCGATTGCCCGGTATCCGGCCTTGTGCAAGGCGACACCGGACAACCCGGTCCCGCAGCCATAGTCAAGGATAGGCGTGTCCGGTTCCGGCAACTTGGACCACAACGCCTCGGCCACGCGGCCGGGCGTGGCATACCCGTGCTCGGCCACCTCATCTTCGTAAGAGGCCGCCCATTTCTGGTAATGCGCTTGGGTTTCCTGCGGCGTGTTCAGATCATATGTGTTTTTGAGGAACTTCTCGCTCATGCCGTCAGTTTAGGCGCGTGGCCCGGTCTGCGTCCAGTCAGCTTTGCGTCAGCCACTGCTGCCATGCCTCCTTGGCGCGATCGGTATAGGCTTTGTAGCGATCCTTGCGACCACGGCGCCCACCTTTCAACCCGTCGACCGGTCGGAACAAACCAAAATTCACGTTCATAGGCTGAAAGGTTTTGGCCTCTGCGCCGCCGGTGATGTGATGAATCAGCGCGCCCATGGCGCTGTCCTGTGGAACCGGGGGCAGGGAGTGGCCAAGGATCTCTGCCGCTGCGAGACGACCCGCCAGCAGACCCATCGCGGCGCTCTCGACATATCCCTCAACCCCGGTGATCTGCCCGGCAAATCGGATGTTTGGCTTGGATTTCAGGCGCATCTGCGCATCCAGCAAGGTGGGCGAGTTGATGAAGGTGTTGCGATGGATGCCGCCCAGACGGGCAAAACTGGCATTCTCGAGCCCCGGAATCATCCGGAACACCTCGGTCTGGGCGCCATATTTCATCTTGGTCTGGAACCCAACGATGTTGAACAGCGTGCCCAAAGCGTTGTCGCGACGCAGTTGAACCACGGCATGAGGTTTTACGTCCGGCTGATGTGGATTGGTCAGGCCCACCGGTTTCATCGGCCCGTGACGGAGAGTCTCGCGCCCACGCTCGGCCATCACCTCGATCGGCAGGCAGCCATCGAAATAGCCAGCTGTTTCACCTTCGTGGAACTCGGTCTTGTCAGCGGCCAGCAGCGCGTCGATGAAAGCCTCGTACTGGTCACGGTCCATCGGGCAGTTCAGATAGGCGGTACGCTCTTCCTCGGTCTCACCTTTGTCATAGCGCGACTGCATCCACGCCTTGCTCATGTCGATCGTGTCAGCGTAGACGATCGGGGCAATCGCGTCGAAAAAGGCCAGCGCTTCGGCCCCGGTCTCGCGCTGGATCGCTGCGCCCAACGCTGGCGAGGTCAGCGGACCGGTGGCAAATATCCAATGTCCATCGTCCGGAAGCGTGGTGACTTCCTCACCGGTGACGGTGACGCGTGGGTGCGCCTTCAACTTGGCGGTCACCGTTTCGGCAAAGGGATCACGGTCCACGGCAAGAGCGCCGCCCGCAGGAAGTCGGTGGGCGTCAGCGGTGGTCATGATCAACCCATTGGCCGCGCGCATTTCCCAATGCAGCAAACCAACGGCATTCTGCTCGTCATCATCAGACCGGAACGAATTGGAACAGACCATCTCGCCCAGGTTGCCGGTTTGATGTGCAAAAGTGCCCACTTTGGGGCGCATTTCGTGAATCACGACGTCCACGCCCATTTCGGCGGCCTGCCAGGCGGCCTCGGATCCGGCCATGCCGCCGCCAACGATATGCAATTTCTGTGTCATGTGCGTCCAAATAGGGCAGGTGGCACGCGCGTGCAACGGCCAACGAAAAATGCCGCCAACAAGGCAGCAACGCTATGATTTTATTGGGAAGTCTTGGGGTCGCCGCTGCGGGAATGTCTGCGCCGGTGAGAGAAACCAGCTTGGAGGGACCTTCCGCCCACGGCGACCCAAAAGATAGTGAGGGCCTAAGCCCTGTCTCAGCTTTGCCACAGAGATGCCCTTTTGAAAAGTGCAAAAATGCGAACAGTCGATAATTTTAGCCATAACAATTGCGTCATTGGGTCCAATTTGGTGAACGTTTTTCGATAAATGCGGAAATACCTTCCTCGGTATCCCGGTGCAGCATATTTTCGGCCATCACGCCGCCGGTATAGGCATATGCCTGATCCAAAGGCATCTGAAGTTGCTGATAAAACGCCTGTTTCCCGATCTTTACCGCCGCGCCCAGTTTGGAGGCCAACTGCTCGGCCAACGACAGGGTCTCATGCTCCAACAGCGCTTCCGGAACGACACGATTGACCAGGCCCAGCTCGGCGGCCCGCTCCGCTGGTATGAAATCACCGGTGGTCAGCATCTCAAACGCTAGTTTGCGCGGAATGTTGCGGCTCAGCGCCACCATCGGCGTCGAGCAGAAGAGACCGATGTTCACGCCATTGACGCCGAATCGCGTTCCTTCGGCCGCCACGGCCAGATCGCAGGTCGCCACCAGTTGGCAGCCGGCGGCCGTTGCAATGCCATGGACCTGCGCGATCACCGGTTGGGGCAGGGATTGGATCGACATCATCATTCGGGCGCAGCGATTGAACAGTTCGGTGAAGTAGGCCTTGCCTCCATCTTCAGCCTGCCGGCCCGCGGTCATCTGCTTGAGGTCATGACCGGCACAAAACGCCTTGCCTGCCCCTGACAGTATCACAGCGCGGATCGTGCGATCATCGCGCAGCGTATCCAATTCAGATTGCAGTGCCTCCAGCATTTCGTCGCTCAGCGCATTCAGCCGCTCGGGCGTATTCATTTTCAGATGAGCGATCGCGCCCGTGTCGTTACGTTCCAAAATTGCCATCTTGCCCTCCTGCCGGCTGTGGGGCCAACTCTAGGTCGGCAAATCGAGGAGGGGAAGCATGTCATTGGCAATGAACAAGGAAGAGCTGACGGAATATCTGGCGCAGGTCTTCCCGCAGGTGCACAAGGATTTCGTCGTCATGGATCTGACCGACGACTCGATCCGCATGCGCCTCGTTGTCGAAGATCGGCATCTGCGTCCGGGCGGAACCGTGTCCGGGCCCTCGATGTTCGCCCTGGCCGATGTCTGCGTCTATTCGATGGTTCTAGCGCGAAAGGGCCGGCAATCGCTGGCGGTGACCACCAGCAGTTCCATGGATTTTCTGCGCAAACCTGCCGGTGGGGCCGACATGATTGCCGAGTGCAGGTTGCTGAAACTGGGGCGTACGCTGGCTGTTGGTGACGTCCTGATGTACTCGGAAGGGCAGGAGGCGCCGGTGGCGCGCGCCAGCATGACCTACTCGCTGCCACCTGCCGGGTCCGCCGCAGCTGCGTTCGGATAAAAAAAATGCCGGGGACAAGCCCCGGCACAGGAAGAGGTCCCGTAATTGGGACTGGGGAAATTCTAGCCAAGCCAGAATTGGCGGCGTGCTTCGCGGTCAGCCTCAAAGCGCGTCAGTCCGACATCCTTCAGCAGACGGTCGTCCAGCCTGCTCAGGTTGACGCGACTGCGGCGCCGGCGTTCCCATTGGGTGACAGTCGCCGCAAAACGCACGGCCAGCGCAGCGATCAGAGGCAGCCGGGGGCTGTCGTTCAGCAGCAAGAGGGCGGAGGTGTGCATTGCGCGTGTCATGGTAAGTATCCTTTCAAATTGTATTGACACAAAGCATAAATGTTCGGTACATTGTTGTGATACATTCGGGATTGTGTTGAACGCAAAGGAAGAATTGTAATGGATACAATTTGGCCGACAGACCTGCCAAAATCCAAGGGGCCAAAGTACACACTGGTCGCAGATACAATTCGAAAAGCCATCGAAAACAAGCAGCTGGAAGTCGGGGTGAAACTTCCTCCGGTGCGGGAGCTGGCGTATCGATTGCAAATCACACCGGGAACGGTCGCCCGGGCTTATTCCATTCTGACCGAGGAGGGGTTGCTGCAGGCCGAGGTCGGGCGTGGTACATTCGTGGCACCACCGAAAATGCCATTGCTGGACGATGTCTGGTCACGGCAGCTTCATCTTCGGGATGACAAGTATGACGCCAATGTCAGCCTGTTCAGCCCGCGACTGCCAGATGTCGGGCAGGTGTCCCTGATACGGTCATGCCTTGCCAAGGTGGCGCAGGGGGATCCGAAGATGTTCATGAACTATCCCACCCGTGACGCTTACCTGCCGGTGCGCCAGGCTGTTGTTGATTGGCTCTCCGACTTGCCGCTGGGTGCTTTGAACGCCGATGACATCGTTCTTACGCATGGCGGACAAAGCGGACTGTGCGTCGTGTTTCAGACCGTTCTGCGCGATCCGAAACCCGTTGTTCTGGTCGAAGACCTTTCTTATGCGGGGTTCCGTCGCGCCGGTGAGTTGATGCGCGCCGAAGTTGTCGGTGTGAAAATGGACAAATGGGGTATCAGCCCCGACGCGCTGGACCACATCCTTCGTCAAACTCGTGCGCAGGCGATCTGCGTGTCGCCCGAAGTTCAGAATCCGACCGGTGGCCATTCTCCTCTTGAACGCCGCAACGAGGTGATCGAGATCGCCCGCCGCCACGATCTGCAAATTATCGAGGACGATTGCTATCGTATGGGCGAGGCGCGCGCACCCAGTTACAGGGCTCTTGCGCCTGAACGGGGCTGGCACGTGTCGTCGATTTCCAAGACCCTTACGCCGGCGTTGCGCGTGGGGTTCGCCATCGCTCCGCGGGAACGCAGCGGAGACCTGCGCCGATCGGCGGAATACGGGTACTTCGGGTTGGCGCAGCCATTGGCCGAACTGACCCGCTTGCTCCTCAGTCACCCTCAATCCCGGCAAATGGCGCGGGATGTTCGCGCGAAGATGGGTGAGTATGTACGGGTGGCCGTCAATGCACTGGGTGGCTTCAATCTGAACTGGGACGCCGACATTCCCTTTGTCTGGCTAAGCCTGCCCTCCGGCTGGCGTGCTGCAGCCTTCAGCAGAGCCGCCGAGCGGGAGGGCATTCAACTCCGATCGGCAGATGAATTCGCGCTGAGGGATGGACGAGCGCCAAATGCCGTGCGCATTGCCATGAACGGGCATGTCTCGCTGAAGCAGTTCGAATCCGCCATGCTGCGTCTGCGCGCCTTACTGGACAATCCGCCCGAACAAATCAGCGTTTGATTTGGGGTAAATAGATACCTATTTTATAAGCTAATGTTTTATAATAATTAATTGGACGCTACCATTCTTGACGTGCACTTACGGGCCGTCTAAATACCCATCCATCGAATTCGGGCCGGTCCACCTTTGGGGCGGCCTTTCACATCAAACAGGATTGTCCTGACATGAAAACCTTCTCTGCAACTCCTGCAGACATCGACAAGAAGTGGATCCTGATCGACGCCGAGGGCGTTGTTCTGGGCCGTCTTGCCTCGATCGTCGCCATGCGCCTGCGTGGCAAGCACAAGCCGTCGTTCACCCCGAACATGGACATGGGCGACAACGTCATCGTCATCAACGCCGACAAGATCCAGATGACCGGCAAGAAGCGCGACGAGCACTTCTACTGGCACACTGGCCACCCGGGCGGCATCAAGTCGCGCACCAAGCAACAGATCCTGGAAGGCGCGCACCCCGAGCGTGTGGTCTTTCAGGCCGTCAAGCGCATGCTGCCGGGCAACCGTCTGTCGCGTCAGCAGATGACCAATCTGCGCATCTATGCCGGTGCCGAGCACCCGCACGAAGCCCAGGCCCCCGAAGTTCTGGATGTCAAATCCATGAACAAGAAAAACACCCGGAGCTAATGACCGATGGCTGATCAGATCAATACTCTCGAAGAGCTGAGCGCCGTCGCAGGCGTTGAAACCGTGGCCGAAGAAGTTGTTGTGCGCGAGCCCGTGCGTGACGAACTGGGTCGCTCCTATGCAACCGGCAAGCGTAAAGACGCTGTTGCCCGCGTTTGGATCAAGCCGGGTTCCGGCAAGGTCACCGTGAACGGCAAGGACCAGGACGTGTATTTCGCACGCCCCGTTCTGCAGCTGATCCTGCGCCAGCCGTTCCAGGTTGCCGGTGTCGAAGGTGAATTCGACGTTGTGGCAACCGTCAAGGGCGGTGGCCTGACCGGTCAGGCCGGTGCGGTCAAGCACGGCATCTCGAAAGCGCTGCAGCTGTACGATCCCAGCCTGCGCGGTGCCCTGAAAGCCGCGGGCTTCCTGACCCGCGACAGCCGCGTCGTGGAACGCAAGAAATACGGCAAGCGCAAAGCCCGCCGTTCGTTCCAGTTCTCGAAGCGTTAATCTACTCGCGTCTCGAGAATCAAGTATCTGGGCGCCTGCGCAAGCGGGCGCCCTTTTGCATTTGCATTGTGCAACAAGCCACAAAAGAAATTTGCGTTCGGGTACAATGCATTTGGCCAACCAGCTTCGGTGTAAGAACATTTTCCGGTGGGCTGCATCGATTTCAGGACAGCGGATCGTTAGCTGGCGCGTCAACAAGTAGCACCTGACCCCGGGACAGCAATGGACGACAAATCGATTGACCAAATTGTCGAACACTCGATCCTTGGGAGTTCGAATAGACAAGAGCTTTGGGTCAATCTGGTCGCGGGACTGGAGTGTCGAACGATTTGTGAAGTAGGTGTCTGGAAAGGGCGATTTGCCGAAGTATTGCTGAACGGCGTCCCATCAATCGAGAGCTACACCCTAGTCGATCCTTGGCGCAACCTCCCCGATTGGAACAAGCCTGCGAACAAGTCGAGCATTGAGTTCGAAGGCATACGGAACGAAGCGCTGACCCGCGTCGCACCTTTCAAGACCAAAGTGTTCGAGATCCGAGATACGACGAAAAACGCTCAATCACGAATACCTAATGGCTCCCTGGATATGGCCTATATTGACGGCGATCATACGCTGCGCGGGATAACCATCGACCTCTATTCGATGCTGCCCAAAATAAGACCGGGAGGTTTCATCGGTGGGGACGATTTTACCAAGTCGATCTGGCAACACTCCGAAGAATTCAGCCCCAGCGAAGTGTTCCCATACGCCATCTATTTTTGCGAGGCGCATGATTTGCCGATTTACACTTTGCCGTTTGATCAGTTCATGATCGTCAACACTGCAACCGGCTTTCGCGTGGTTGATCATGGCGAATACGCGGGTTTGGAACCGAGAGAAATCTACGCTCTTCCAAAGAGGCGTTCGTTCAGGAACAAGTTGAAAAAGATATTCAAGTCTTGAAACCGGAAAGGGGCTGCGGCCCCTTTCCGTTGAGCTATAGGTAGAGGCCTTACTCTTCGTAGACCATTTTCCACGCGCCGTTTTCCACCACGTTGACGTAGACCGTATCGGCGCCCTGATGGTCATCGGGGCCAAATGTCATGTGGTTGCCGACCAGTTCATCCTGATAGTCCAGCGTCTCCATTGCCGCGATAAAGCTTTCCTGGGTCAGGTCGGGGCCTGCCGCCTCCAGCGCCTTGACCATCATTTCGGCCGCGGCATAGCCCAGCATCGAAAAGCCCACCGGGTCTTCGCCGGTGGCGGCCTTGTATTCCTCGATGAAGGCCTTGGGGGCAGGTTCATCCGCGCGGGCCCACAAGTCCTGCCACGAGGCGGCGGCGTAGAAGCCGTCGGTCACTCCACCCGGCACCTGTGCCACCACGGTCAGGAAGCTGGCCGAGGTGCCCAGGAATTTCATGTCGGTCAGGCCCATCTTCTTGGCGGTGCCGACCACGGTGATGGCCTGCCGCACGCCCAGCGCGATGGTAACGATTTTGCAGCCTTCTTCCTTCAGCTTGCTCAGTGAGCCCACGAAATCGGTTTCGTCAGGTTTGTGAGTGGTTTCCGCGGCAAAGGTAATGCCGGCTTCCTTGGCGCCTTCTTGGCTGCCTTCCAGGATTTCCTTGCCGAAATCAGTCGGCAGATACATCGTGCAGACCTTGTCGCCACCGAATTCCTGAGCCAGATATTTCACGCCCACGCGCGCCTGGTCAAAGTAGCTGGAAAACGAGGTGAACTTGTTCTTCATCGGCTCCTGCAGCATCTGCCGCGCGGCCGACAAGGGGGCGACGTTGGGAATGCCTTTGGGGTCCAGCAGTTTGAATCCGGCCAGGTTCATCGGCGTGCCCAGCGATTGCAGCATGGCAAACACCTTGTCACGGTTCAGCAGCTTGTTGTAGCCCTGCATCGCGCGCGGCATTTGGTATCCGTTGTCCTCGACCACATAGCGGATCTTGCGGCCATGCACGCCGCCATTTGCATTGACCCGGTCGAACACCACGTTCGCGCCCTTGGTGGCCGGAACCCCGACGGCGGCGAAAATGCCGCTGAGGTCGTTGACCGAGCCGACGACGATTTCATCGTCGGTCACGCCTTGCGTTTCGGCCCAGCCCATCGAGGCCAGGGCGGACAGGGCGGTTGCCGCCGCCAGCCGTCTGATTGCTTTGGTCATGTGTCTTCCTCCCTTGGGATTGATCCCTGTTCTATTTGTACATGTCTTCAATGAGATGCGCGTGTTTCTTTTCCACCAAGCTGCGTTTCAGTTTCATCGTCGCGGTCAGTTCGTCATCTTCGGCAGTCAGCAGCACGTCGATCAGGCGGAAATCCTTGATCTGCTCGACCCGCGCGAATTCCTTGTTCACCGCCGCCACTTCGGCACCGATCAGTTCGCGCACCTCGGCTGCAGCGCAGAGCGAGGCGAAGTTCGAAAACGGCACCTTGCGGTCCTGCGCGAACTTCTCGACGTTTTCCTGATCGATCATCACCAGCGCCGTCAGGTACTTGCGGCGGTCGCCGATGATCACCGCGTCCGAGATGTAATGCGAGAACTTCAACCGGCTTTCGATCTCGGCCGGGGTGATGTTCTTGCCGCCGGCGGTGATGATGATGTCTTTGAGGCGGCCGGTGATGGTGACATAGCCGTCCGCGTCCACGTGCCCCATATCGCCGGTGCGCAGCCAGCCATCGGCGGTGAAGGTCTCGGCGGTTTTGGCATTGTTGCGCCAATAGCCCTGGAACACGTTCAGGCCGCGGATCTGGATTTCGCCCTCGTCCGAGATACGCAGGTCGATCCCCGGTGCGGGCTTGCCGATGGTACCGATGTGGTTGGCCTCGGGCGTGTTCAGCGTGGCGATGCCCGAGGTCTCGGTCATGCCGAAGCCCTCGACCAGCGGCACGCCGATGGCCCAGTACCATTTCAGCAACTCGGGCGAGATCGGGGCCGCACCGGACCCGCCGCGCCGCAGCCGGTCCATGCCTAGCATCCGGCGCAGGTTGCGCAGCACCAGCCGGTCCCACAGCCAGAAATTCGCGGCCACCGCCGGCGGCACCGGTTTGCCCTGCAGGATGTACTCGGCCCGTTTCATCCCGGCCTTCAGCGCCATGCCAAAGGCGGCGCGCCCGGCCGGGGTGGCCTCTTGCGCCATGATCAGCACCTGCGAATAGATCTTCTCCCACACGCGCGGGACGGCGGTAAAGGTCGAGGGCGACACTTCCTGAAGGTTGGCAAAGACCGTCTCGGGGCTTTCGGCGAAATTCACTGTGCATTTCGAGGCCAGCGGGAAATAGATCGACACGTCGCGCTCAAGGATATGACACAGCGGCAAAAAGCAAAGCTGCTCGTCCGTTTCCAGCGCGGGCAGGCAGCGTGCGCCGCATTCGATCGCGGCCATGATGTTTTCGTTGCTCAGCATCGCACCCTTGGGCATGCCGGTGGTGCCCGAGGTATAGATCAGCAGCGCCGTGTCCTGCGGCGTGGCCAGCGCGATTTCCGCCTCGAACCGGCCCGGTTCTTCGCGCTCGGCCGCGCGGCCGAGGGCATAGAGATCCTCGATCATCATGCAACGGGGATGGGCCAGGTCGTGCAGGCCTTCGTCTTCAAGGATGATGACCTTCAACAGGCCGGGCACGTCGTCTTCGATGTCCAGAAATTTGTCCAGCTGCTCTTCGTCCTCGACGATCAGAAAGCGGCTGTCGCTGTCATTGACCAGGTATCTCAACTGGCTGGCGGAATCGGTGGTGTAGACGCCCGAGGCGATGCCGCCGACGCATTGGATGCCCAGATCGAACCAGGCCCACTCCTTGCGGTCCTCGGACAGGATCGAGACGACCTCGCCGCGTTGCAGTCCCAGCTTGCGCAGCGCCAGCCCGATCCACTTGGCGTGCTGCCAGTAGTCGGCCCAGGAGTAGGATCTCCAGATGCCCAGATCTTTTTCCCGATGCGCGGTGCGGTCGCTCAGGGCGGCGCAGCGTTTCTGGAACAGCTCGGGGATGGTGACGCAGCCATCGACCCGCACGGGGCGCTGGCCGGGGGTGGCGTTGAACTGAACGCCGTTGATGGTGGTCTGCGGGGGCAGGGTGGTCATGTTCATCCGGCTCACCTCCACGTCTTCTTGCGTTTCCAGCGGCGGTTTTCCCGCGCGCCTTCCTCCTGCACGCCCAGATAGAAGTTCTGGATGTCCTCGGACCGCATCAACACGTCGGCGGGGCCGTCCATCACGATGCGCCCGACCTCCATGACATAGCCATGATCGGCCAGTTCCAGCGCGGCGTTGGCGTTCTGCTCGACCAGCATCATGGTCATGTTCTGCTCGTCATTTAGGCGTCTGAGGATGCCGAAGATCTCTTGGACCAGCAGCGGCGACAGGCCCAGCGAGGGTTCGTCCAGCAGCATGATGCGCGGGTTGGCCATCAGGCCGCGGCCGATGGCCAGCATCTGCTGCTGCCCACCAGACAGTGTGCCGGCCTCTTGGTTGCGACGTTCCTTCAGGACCGGGAAGTAGGAAAACACCAACTCGCGATCGCGCTCGATCTGGGCCTTGTCATGCAGGGTGTAGGCCCCGAGGCTGAGGTTTTCGTTCACCGTCAGCAGCGGGAACACCTCGCGCCCCTCGGGCACATGCACGATGCCCTTCTGGACGATCTTGTGCGGCTCCAGCCCTTGGATTTCCTCGCCGTCGAAGGTGATCGTTCCCTTTTCCGGGTCCATCACGCCCGAGACGGTCTTCATCAGCGTCGTCTTGCCCGCCCCGTTGGCGCCCAGGATTGAGACGATCTGGCCCGGGTGCACGTCCAGCGACACGCCGCGGATCGCCATAATCGGGCCATAGAAGCTTTCGATGTTGCGGATGCTCAGGATCGGTGCGCTCATGAGGCTTTCCCCAGATAGGCTTCGACGACGGCGGGGTGCGATTGCACCTGCGCCGGTGTCCCAAGGGCCAGTTTCGCCCCGTCGGCCATGGCCAGCACCCGGTCGGACACGCCCGAAACCAGCCCCATGTCATGTTCGACCATCAACACCGTGATCCCCATCTGCCGCCGGATGTCGTCGATCCACCAGCGCATGTCTGTTGTTTCCTCGACCGACAGCCCCGAGGCCGGTTCATCCAGCAGCAGCAGCTTGGGGTCGGTGGCCAGCGCACGCGCGACCTCGACCACCTTGCGCACGCCGTAGGGAAGCCCGGCGATCATCTTGTCGCGATAGGCCTGCAGATCGAGGAAATCGATGATCTCTTCGACCTTCTCGCGGTTCTCCAGCTCTTGCCGGCGGGCCGAGGGGGTAAAGAACACCTCGGACAGCAGGTTGGTCCGCCGGTGACGGTGCCGCCCGACCAGCAGGTTCTGCAACACGGTGGCATGTTCGAACAGCTCGATGTTCTGGAAGGTGCGCGCAACGCCATAGGCGGCCACGCCCGAGGGTTTGACCTGCAGCAGATCGTGACCGTCGAACCGGATCTGGCCCGCGAACGGGTCATAGAAACGCGAGATCAGGTTGAACACCGTGGATTTGCCGGCCCCGTTCGGGCCGACGATGGCAAAGACCTCGCCTTCTTCGACCGAGAAGGACAGGTCGTTCACCGCCGTCAGGCCACCGAATTTCAGGGTGACGTTCTCGAATTCCAGCAGGCTCATCTCAGGCGCTCCGTCTTGAGATAGGATTTCTGCCGCTTGAACATGTCCTTGCGGTAGAAGGGGAACAGCTCGAACCAGGTGCGGATTTTCAGCCATCGGCCGTAGATGCCCATCGGCTCGAACAGGATGAACCCGATCAGGATCATGCCGAAGATGCCGAATTCTAGCCCCGGAATGGCGACGGTTCCGCCACCGAAAAGGGCGCCCGCGTATTCCTTGGCGATCGACAGGAACTGCGGCAGAAACCCGATGACGATGGCGCCCAGAAACGCGCCGTGGATCGAGCCCAGTCCGCCGATCACGATCATCATCAGCAGCTGGATCGAGATCACAACGCTGAAGGTTTCGTTGTTGAAGGCCCCGGCATACAGGCCCATCAGCGCCCCCGCCCATCCAGTCACGGCGCAGGACAATGCGAAAGACACGGTCTTGGTGCGCGCGATGTCGATGCCCATCGCCTGCGCGGACACTTCCGAGTCGCGCACCGCGATGAAGCTGCGCCCCAGCGGCGTACGCAGAAGGTTGATATAGCCCAGCGTGACCAGAACCGTGACGGCCAGAACCAGCCAGTAGAACTGCTCGGGCGTGCCCCAGCGATCGACCAGATGGCCGAATATCTCGACCCCGCCCATGTATTTGCCCGCCACGCCGCCGGTGATCGGTTCGGCCAGAACGATGAGGTCGTCCATCAGGATCGACAGGGCCAGGGTGAAGATCGCCAGATAGATTCCGTGTAGCCGCAGGGCAGGGATGGCGACCGTGACCCCGGCGATACCGGTCAGGATGCCGGCCAGCGGAAAGGCCACCAGAAACGGCACGCCGGACTCGATCAGGATCACGTTGGCATAGCAGCCAAAGGCCAGAAACGCCGCGTGGCCCAGGCTGGCCTGGCCGGTATGCCCGGTCAGGATCATCAGACCCAGCCCGGCGATGGCCCAGATCAGAACGTTCGTCAGCTCTCCCAGATAGAACGCGTCCAGCCACCACGGCGCGGCAAAGACCACCGCCAGCAGGATCAGGTAGAGCGACAACTGGTATCCGTCCTTCCACGGGCGGATGTCCTGCATGTAGTCGGTTTTGAAAACGATCCTCATGCGCTCAGACCTTCTTGACCCGGACCTGGCTGAACAGGCCGTGCGGACGGAAGATCAGCACCGCCAGCAACAGCGCATAGGGCGCGATCTGGCTATAGCCTGCGGCGATGTAGCGGCTGGCGAAGGGTTCGATCACGCCGACGATCAGACCGCCCGCCAAGGCTCCGGGCAGGCTGCCAAACCCGCCGATGACCGCGGCCGCAAACGCCTTGATTCCCAGCAGCCCGGTGGTCGGATCGACCGAACCCTTGGCGGCGAACAGGATGCCCGCGATCCCGGCCACGACGCCGGCCAGACCCCAGATGAAACCCTGAACACGCTTAACCGGTACCCCCATGTAATAGGCCGCCAACTGGTTCTGCGAAGCGCCCTGCATCGCCAGCCCCAGCTTGGTCTTGCTGAAGAACACATAGAGCCCCCAGGTCAGCAGCACGGTCACGACGATGACCGCCACGTCCTCCATCCCCAGAACCAGGCCGCCAAAGCGGACCTCCTTACCGGCAAGCGGGTTTTCCAGCGTCTGCGGCTCGTGACCCCAGATCAGCCCGGCGACAAAGCGGATCACGAAGCCCAAGGCGATGGTCAGGATGACCACGGCGGTCTGGCTTTCCCCGAACAGGCGGCGGATGATCAGCCTGTCCAGCAGGTACCCCAGCGCGCCCATGATCCCCAGCGAGATGGGCAGGGCCAGCCAGAAGGGCAGGCCCATATATTCGGTATTGGTCAGCCCGATGGTGACGAAGGCGCCCAGCATCATGAAATCGCCCTGGGCGAAGTTCACGGCCTCGGTCGCCTTGTAGATCAACACGAAGCCAAGCGCGATCAGGCCGTAGACACAGCCATTCGCCAGCCCGCTGATCAGCAGCTGTGCGTTGTCCAAATTCTCCTCCCCATGCCGGTTTGCCCGGCGTCCTGACGCCCCGGATCTCCTCCAATCACCGGGGCGCCTGTTCTACTATGGCGTGATTATTACCTTACCGTCACTCTTTTTCAGTGCAACTGCCAGATCGGAAACGATTTTGTTCAGCGGGACATGCGCCGAGACATCCGTTTTCCACCGTCCGTCCGTAAAGCGGGCCTGCACCTCGGCAACCGCGCGCATCTGCTCTTCGGGCGGAGTGGACATCATCCATTTGGTCAGCCAGAAGCCCTCGATCCGTTTGCTCATAAAGATCAACTGGCCCATTTGGGTCAGCTTCGGAGGCTCGCTGCTGAGCTTGCCATAAGACACCCAGCGCGCGCCGTTGGGCATGGCGCAGAAGACCTGCTCGGACAGCTGATCCGAGACCGCATCCAAAAACACCCGCGGCTTGAGTTGCGCGCTGATGGAAGCAAACTTGGAGACGGCATCATCTTCGGTGGTTACGATGACCTCGGCCGCTCCGTGGCTTTTGAGCAGTTCGACCGTTTCAGGGCGCCGCACCATCGCAATCGGCTTCAGGCCAAGGTCTCGGCCCAGCCCGCACATCAGCTTGCCCAACTGGCTGGTGGCCGCGGAAACGACAAAGGCCTCTCCTTCGGAACGCGCGATCTCAACCATTGCCATCGCGGTCAGCGGATTGACGATCTGTGCGGCACCGTCATCGTCCGATATCTCGGGCCGTAAAGGAATGCACATCTGCGCCTGTGTCAGGGCATACTCGGCCCATGCGCCGGACCCGGAGGCGACGAAGGCGACCCTTTGCCCCTTCAGCGCTTCGGCGCCCGCGCCGGTGGCGACGACGTCCCCGCACCCTTCGAAACCGGCCGGTGCACCTTTGACCCGCGGCTGACCGTACTCACCTTTGATGAAATGGAGGTCTGAGGGGTTCACCGATGCGGTGCGCAATTTGATCAGCACCTGGCCAGGGCCAGGCGTGGGCACCGGGATCTCGGCATTCTCAACCCAGTCGGCGGCGTCCTCGATCGCCGGGCCCGTGGCGGTACCCGAGTATCCGTCAAATTTCTGGATCACGGCAAACATGGATTTGGGGAGGTCAGTCATTCTTTTTCCTTTGTTTCCGACATTTTCAAGCAAACGGGTCGATCCGAGTGCGCGCCCCGGGGCAGGGCGCACCGATGCCGACAATAGGTCGTCCCGACTTGATGCGACTGGTTGAGCCAAGCCAAACAAATGGCACCGGACAGGTCAATCGACCACAGGGTTAACGTTGGGGAATTGGGAAACCGGTGCAGGCGTGACAAGGCCGGACTATTGCCGGCCTTGTCGAATGATCTTACTGCGTCAACAGGTTGCGCAGTTCCTGGATCTTGAGTGCAGCCGTTTCCGGCGCTTCCTTGATGCCATCTAGGATCTTGATCACCTGGTCCTGGATTTCCTGGCTCAGCTGGCTGTTTTTCACGGATTCAACCATCGCGTCATAGTCGAACTGCTCGGCCGACAGCATGCCTTCGTCAACCCAGGTTTTCAGCAACTCCTGCCCTTGGGCAGTGAGTGATGCAACCTGATCGCCTGCCTGGTTGGCCAGATCCGTCGCAGCATCACCGGCCTGGTTTGCCAGATCCGTGGCTGTCTGACCGGCTTGCTCGGCGGCTTCACCGGCCTGTTCGACGGCGGCCGAGGCTGCGTCACCTGCTTGCTGCGTGGCCGTCGACAACGCCTCGCTGGCAGCTTCCTGGGCTGCGGTTGCGGCCTCGCCAACGGCCTCACCGGCTTCTTTGGCGGCAGATTGCAGTTTCTCGGCCGGGGTGGGCTCGGGCTGATTCAGGTAGAAATACGCGCCGGCACCCAATCCGGCGATGATAATCAGGATGATAATGCGGGACATTGGGGTCTCCTTTTCGGATGTGTGCCGCTGATGTGGGGAGAAACTACCTGAGATCAAAGGGGAAATCCCAAAGATTCGGCGCATGTTCGGGGTTTGGGCCACTCGGCGCTGATCAGTCAGACGATCGGCGGCAACAACACGCCACCGATGAAAATACACGGTTGCAACCAGCAGGCGAACAAGAAAGGGGGGGCTTCATTGGGAAGTAGTGGCGGAGAGACAGGGATTCGAACCCTGGGTGGGCTTGCACCCACAACGGTTTTCGAGACCGCCCCGTTCGACCACTCCGGCACCTCTCCGCGGGGGTCTGTGAGGGGGGGATTTAGTTGTGATCGCCGAGGGGTGCAAGCAGAAAATTCCCGAATTCGCCAAACCGTGGATTTTCCATTGCCAGTCCTACGAAATCTCCTAGGCTGACATGTATGAGACATCTTCTGCACCGCATTTCGCTTCTGCTCATCCTGCCCGTGTTCGCGTTCGCTCTGACGGCTCAAAACGCCTTGTCCGCCAGCCGGGATCGGATTGAGGCTTTTCTGACGACGACGGGTTTTGACGTGGCGCTGGAAAGCATCGCATTGGCCTCGGCTTCGGCGCCTCAGATGCTGGGGATCGACCCCGAGGGTTTTGGCTCGCAATGGACGCGTCTGACGGAAGAGGTGTTCGACACCGACGACATGCATGAAACAGCGGTTGCGATTCTCGAACAGACGCTGAGCGACGAGGCCCTGAACCACGCGGTCGAGTTTTATGCCTCGGATCTGGGACAACGGCTTGTCGAGGCGGAAAATGCCTCGCACCTTGTCGAGGATGACGAAGCCAAGCAACTTGAGGGGCAGGAGATCATATCCGATCTGGTCAAGTCCGGTTCGAGCCGCATCGAAAGCCTGAAGCGGATGAACAGCGCCATCGATGCCAGCGAAACCTCATTGCGGGCGCTGCAGGAGATCCAGCTGCGGTTCCTGCTGGCCGCCAGCGCCGCCGGAGTGATCGACCTGCAGTTGGACGCGGACGGGCTGCGCCAGATGATGAAGCTGAACGAACCCGAGATGCGGCAGTCATTGCAACTGTCCGCCTTGGCCAACGCGGCCTACACCTATCAGGATTTCTCTGACGCGGATGTCGACGCCTATACCAAAGCGCTGGAACAGCCGCTGATGCAGGAAGTCTACGAGCTGTTGAACGCAATCCAGTACGAGATCATGGCCATGCGGTTTGAAGTGCTGGCGGCGCGCATGGCCGAACTGCGTCCGGCTCAGGACATCTGATGCGGCTGTTTCTGGCTCTGTGGCTGGTTTTAGCCGGTTGGGCCAGTGCGGTCACGGCGGACCAGGTCGACCGTCTGACCAAGGCAATGCATTTGTCCGACGTGATGCAGGTTCTGCGTGATGAGGGTGTCGCGCAGGGGCGCGAACTGGACAAAAGCCTGCTGGACGGTGAAGGCGGATCGTTTTTCGAGGCCCAGGTTGAAGATTTGTACGACAAGGCGTGGATGCAGGCCAAGATTTATGACGCGCTGGCTGGCGGTATGTCCGAAGGGCAACTGGAGCAGGCTGCGCTGTTTTTCGAAAGCGATCTGGGCCGCGCCGTCGTGTCTCTGGAAAACTCGGCCCGTCGAACTTTTTCCGACGAAGCCATCGAAGAGATGGCCATGGCCGCCTATCGGGAGGCCGATCGTGATGCGGCCTATTTTCGTCTGATCGATGAGTATGTCGAGATCAACGACCTTGTTGATCGGAACGTGCGCGGGGCGTTGCAGGCCGATTACAATTTCTTCCGTGGGTTGGCGGACGGGCAGGGCATCACGGGCGACGACGGGGAAATGTTGGCCCAATTGCTGGCGCAGGGAGCGCAGTCCGAGCAACAAACCCGCGAGTGGCTGTACTCGTTCCTGCTGTTTGCGTACCAACCGCTCAGCGAGGCCCAGCTGCGCGAGAATATCGCCTTTTCACGTACCGAGGCAGGGCAAGCCTTGAACAACGCCTTGTTCGCTGGTCTGGACACCATGTTCAACGAGTTGTCATACCAGCTGGGCGTGACGGTGGCGCAGGTTCTGCAAGCGTCGGATCTTTAGGCCGGTTTGCTGTTGACTTTGCCGTGTGATCCGTGGATAAGCGCGCATCCCGGCCGGAACCTCCGCGCCGGGTATCGTTATTGTTGGCCTGACGGGTGCGCCCTGACGGTCGTTCATCCGCCCGAAAAGGGCGCGCTGTTCGAGGTGGCCTTGGCCGAAACACCCGTCTGACGGGGACCACAGAACGCGGTAGAAAAAGGAAAGACGCATGTTTGCAGTCCTCAAGACTGGCGGCAAGCAGTACAAGGTTCAGGCGGGCGACGTGCTCCGCGTTGAAAAACTGGCTGCCGACGCAGGTGAAAAAGTCCAATTCAACGACGTTCTGATGCTGGGTGGCGATGCTCCCGTTGTCGGTGCGCCGTTCATCGATGGCGCGGCCGTTCAGGCGGAAGTGATCGAACAGATCAAGGGTGACAAGGTCATCAAATTCGTCAAGCGTCGCCGCAAGCACAGCTCGAAGCGCACCGTTGGCCACCGTCAGAAGCTGACCCTGGTCAAGATCACCGACATCCTGCCCTCGGGCGCGGACAAGTCGGGCGTCAAGGCCGCTACCGGTTCGGCTCCGGCAGGTGAAGTTGCGAAAGCAGCGAAACCCGCCAAGAAAGCCGCTGCCAAGGCAGAGGCTCCGGCCGCTGCTGCTGCCGCTGACGATCTGACCCAGATCACCGGTGTTGGCCCCGCAGCTGCCAAGAAACTGGCCGAAGCTGGTATCGACAGCTTTGCCGCTCTGGCCGCCTTGTCGGACGAGCAGATTGCTGCTATCGAGACGGTCAAAGTGAAACCCGAATGGGTTGAGCAGGCCAAAGAGCTGGCCAAAGGCTAAGGAGAGAGAGAATGGCACATAAAAAAGCTGGCGGTTCCTCCCGTAACGGCCGCGACTCAGCGGGTCGTCGCCTTGGCGTGAAACTGTATGGTGGCCAGGCCGCCGTTGCAGGCAACATCATCGTGCGTCAGCGCGGCACCAAGTTCTGGCCGGGCGAAGGCGTGGGCATGGGCAAGGATCACACCATCTTTGCAACTGTCGATGGCGCCGTGAAGTTCCACAAGGGACTTAAAAACCGCACCTTTATTTCGGTCCTGCCAGTGGCGGAGGCCGCAGAGTAAGCCGAAACCCAGAAGGTTTAAGAAAAATTCATGGGGGACCGGCACAAAGTGCCGGTCCCCTTTCTCGTTTTGACACAGATTTGATCGAAAGCCCCGATGCCCGTTGCAACCACCAGTTTCCTGATCTTTGCCGCCAGCCAGGTCGGCACGCCGGGACCGGCCAACATGGTCCTGTTGGGAACGGGTGCGCGCTTTGGGTTCCGCGCGGCGCTGCCTTTCGTGGCAGGCGTGATTCTGGGCAAGCAGCTGATCATCTGGCCGCTGGGCTTTGGCCTTCTGCAACTGGCAGAACAGGCTCCGACAGCGTTCGCGGTTCTGAAATATGCTTCGGCGGCCTATATTTGCTGGCTTGCGTGGAAAATCGCCAACCTGCGCCTATCGCATCAGGACGCGGGCGAGGCGGTTCCCGGATTCTGGGCCGGGTTGGTGGTCCATCCGCTGAACCCCAAGGCCTGGGCGATGATCATCGCGGGATTCACCGGGTTCGTCGCGGCGGGAACATCGGTGCTGAGTGCGACGCTCACGATCGCGCTCGTTTTGTTGACCTGCCAGGTGGTCCTGCACCCGATCTGGACCTTTGCGGGCGATAGAATTGCCCGCGTGGTTGCGGGACGGCCGGCGGAAAAATATCTGATGTGGACTCTCGCGGGTCTGACTGTTGCATCCGTACTTTTCGTGTTGTTCGGAGGAGGAACACACCAATGAAACTTGAGGCAATCATAAATCAGCCGGTCATTGAAACCGAGCGGTTCGACCTGCGCCCGCTGCGCCGGTCGGATATGGGCCTGATCGAGCACTACGCAGGGGACGAGCGCGTGGCGCGCATGACCACGTCGATCCCGCACCCCTTGCCGCCCGGTTCGATCGAAGCTTTCGTGACCCGCGCCATGGCCGAGGACCGGGACGAGGACGTCTGGGCGATGGACGCCACCAAGGACGGCGGGCCTGAGTTGATCGGGGTGATCTCGCTCAAGCGGCTGGATCGCAATCAGTCCGAAGTGGGCTATTGGGTCGCGCCCTTGTATTGGAATACGGGCATCGCCTCGCTGGCGGTGGAAACGCTGGTTCATTCGAACCCGCTGGAAAACGCCACGATGTTTGCCAGCGTGTTTCAGGACAATCCCGCCTCGGCGCGGGTCCTGACTCATTGCGGGTTCCAGTACCTTGGCGATGCCGAAAGTTTCTCGGTGGCGCGCGACGCAAATGTGCCCACCTGGACGTACAGCAAAAAACTCTGACTTGTGGCCGATGGGGCCTTTGCAGTAGGGGACTGACATGAAATTTCTCGATCTTGCAAAGGTCTACATCCGGTCCGGGGCCGGCGGTAGCGGGTGCGTCAGCTTTCGACGCGAAAAGTACATCGAATACGGCGGCCCCGATGGCGGGGACGGCGGCAAAGGCGGGTCCGTCTGGGCTGAGGTCGTGGACGGGCTGAACACCCTGATCGACTTCCGCTATCAGCAGCATTTCTTTGCCAAGAACGGACAGCCCGGCCGGGGCCAGCAGCGCACTGGCAAGGACGGCGACGACATCATCCTGCGCGTGCCGGTCGGAACCGAGATCCTGGACGAGGATCAGGAGACGGTGATCGCCGACCTGACCGAAGTGGGGCAACGTGTCCTGCTGGCGCGGGGTGGCAATGGCGGTTTCGGCAACCTGCATTTCAAATCGGCCACAAACCAGGCGCCGCGCCGGGCCAATGCGGGACAGCCGGGCGTGGACCGTACGATTTGGCTGCGCCTGAAGCTGATCGCCGATGTGGGCCTGCTCGGCCTGCCGAATGCGGGCAAGTCAACCTTTCTGGCCGCCACCTCGAACGCCCGGCCCAAGATCGCCGACTATCCCTTTACCACGCTGCACCCAAATCTGGGCGTCGTCGGCGTGGACAATGTGGAATTCGTGGTGGCCGACATTCCCGGCCTGATCGAAGGCGCGCATGAAGGCCGCGGCATCGGCGACCGTTTTCTGGGCCATGTCGAACGCTGCGCGGTGTTGCTGCATCTGGTCGATGGCACGTCTGAGACCATCGCGCAGGACTATCACACCATCATCCACGAGCTTGAGGCCTATGGCGGCGCGCTGGCCGACAAGCCCCGGATCACCGTGTTGAACAAGATCGACGCGCTGGACGAAGAACAACTCGAACTGGCCAAGGCCGAGTTGGAAGAGGCCGTGGGCGGCCCGGTCATGACCATGTCGGGCGTGGCCCGACAGGGCGTGACCGAGGTTCTGCGGGCCCTGCGCTCCCAGATCGACGAAAACCGCCTGCGCCAGAAACCCACCGAGGAGCGCGAGACGTGGCAGCCCTGACCGACGCAAAGCGCCTGGTGGTCAAGATCGGCTCGGCGTTGCTGGTCGATCGTTCGACCGGCAAGCTGCGTTCGGACTGGTTGCATTCGCTGGCGCAGGACGTGGCGTGGCTCAAGGGGCAGGGGGCCGATGTGGTTCTGGTCTCCTCCGGGTCGATCGCCCTGGGGCGCGGTGTTCTGGGCTTGCCCGCAACCACCCTTTCGTTGGAGCAGTCCCAGGCCGCCGCCGCCGTCGGGCAGATCAGGCTGGCGCGGGCCTATGAAGAGGCGTTGGCCCCCCACGACATCACCACGGCGCAGGTTCTGGTGACGCTTGAGGACAGCGAGAACCGCCGCCGGTACCTAAACTCGCGCGCGACGCTGGAAACTCTGCTGGGGTTGGGTGTCGTGCCCATCGTGAACGAAAATGACACGGTGGCCACGGATGAAATCCGTTACGGCGACAATGATCGCCTGGCCGCGCAGATCGCCGTGACCGTCGGTGCGGATCAGTTGATCCTGCTGTCCGATGTCGATGGGTTCTACACCGGCAATCCAGCCGAAGACCCATCCGCCACCCGGTTTGACGTGATCGACGCGATCACGCCCGAGATCGAGGCGATGGCCGGTGACGCCGGTTCGGGGCTGTCCAAGGGCGGCATGAAGACCAAGCTGATGGCCGCGCAGATGGCGACGGCGGCGGGCTGTGACATGGCGATTACGGAAGGATCGCCTTTGAACCCGCTGAAACTGCTGAACAATGGCGCGAACAGCACTTGGTTCAAGGCCAAGCTGGACCCGCATGCGGCGCGCAAACGCTGGATCTCGGCGATGAAGCCGCGGGGCGAGATCACGGTCGATGCAGGGGCAGCGCAGGCGCTGGAGAATGGCAAAAGCCTGTTGCCGGCCGGCATCGTCGAAGTGACGGGCGATTTTGGACGGGGCGACCCGGTGGCCATCAAGGATCACGAAGGCCGGCGTTTGGGATTGGGCCTCAGCCGCTATACCGCGCACGAGGCCGACACCATCAAGGGGCGCAAATCCTCCGAGATCGAGGACGCACTCGGCTATCCCGGCCGTGCGGTGATGATCCACCGTGACGATCTGGCTTTGTAGCTGCGAAAACTGATAGATTTGGCTGGTCCGACGACCGGAAAGGCAGATGACATGAAGGACTTTGACAGCATTCCCGCCCTGATGGCCGATCTTGGCAAGCGCGCCAAGGATGCGTCTCGGGATCTGGCTTTCGCCTCGGCCGAGCGCAAACACGCCGCGTTGATCGCCGCGGCCGACGCCGTGTGGAAGAACCGCGCACAGATCATCGAGGCCAACAAGAAAGACCTGGACTATGGCCGCGACAAGGGTCTGAGCCCGGCCATGATGGACCGGTTGATGCTGGACGAGGCGCGCATTCAGGGCATGGTCGACGGGTTGCGCACCGTGGCCGAACAGACCGATCCGGTGGGTGAGGTTCTGGCCGAATGGGATATGCCCTCGGGGCTGAACATCCGCAGGGTACGCACCCCGCTGGGCGTGATCGGCGTGATCTATGAAAGCCGCCCGAACGTGACCGCGGATGCCGGGGCGCTGTGCCTCAAGTCGGGCAATGCCGTGATCCTGCGCGGCGGTTCCGAAAGCTTTCATTCTTCGACCGCGATCCACGCCTGCCTGGTCGAGGGGCTGAAGGCCGCAAACCTGCCCGAGGATGCGATCCAGTTGGTCCCGACCCGTGACCGGGCGGCGGTGCAGGAATTGCTGACCATGACCGACTATGTCGACGTCATCGTGCCGCGCGGCGGCAAGGGGCTGGTCGGGCTGGTCCAGCGCGAGGCGCGGGTGCCGGTCTTTGCTCATCTTGAAGGGATCGTGCACATCTACATCGACAAGGCTGCGGATCCGCAGAAAACGCTGGACGTGGTGCTGAACGCCAAGACCCGCCGCACTGGCATCTGCGGGGCGGCCGAATGCCTGCTGGTGCATCAGGATATCGCGGAAACGCTGGGGCACGACGTGATCGCCGCGCTGCTGGCCGCGGGCGTCGAGGTCCATGCCGCAGGTGCGCTGGCCATCGACGGCACCTTGCCGGCCAGCGATGACGATTGGGGCAAGGAGTTTATGGACAGCATCATCGCCGCAAAACCGGTGGCCGATATCGACGATGCAATCGCGCATATCCGGCAATACGGATCGAACCACACCGATTGCATCATGACCGAGGATCAGTCCGCCGCCGACCGCTTCTTTGAACGGCTCGACAGTGCGATCCTGATGCACAACGCCTCGACCCAGTTTGCCGACGGAGGTGAGTTCGGAATGGGCGCCGAAATCGGGATCGCCACGGGCAAGATGCACGCGCGCGGCCCGGTGGGGGCGGCGCAGCTGACCAGCTTCAAATACCTGGTGCGCGGCAACGGCACGACGCGCGCCTGAGGCGCTGCGTCAAAACCGCAGCACCACGCGGGTCGCGCCCGTCTCGGCCGACACCCGGCGGCCCTGAGCGGCCGCCGTCTGCGGAAGCAGGGCGAATTGCACCTGCGCCGGCGTGACCTTTTTGGCGAATGTGCCGGTCGGGAGGCCTTTCCACAGGTCGGGATCGACATTCATGCGGTCGGCCGTACCGGTGACCGTCCATTTATCGCCCACGCTGTCAATCTTGACCTCGCCGCCCATGGGCATGGCGCTTTCGCAGCACATGATGGCCAGAAAGGCCAGTTTGATCTGATTGCGCGGCATCGCCTCCGTGACGTTCCAATGCACCCGGACACGGCCCGCACGCTCAACATCGCGCAGCAATTCCGTCACTTCGCTGCGGCCCAGCGGCTGATCGCTGGCCGCGCCGAAGGCCACGCGGAAGAACCGGATCCGCGCCCCGGCGCTGCCGACGCTGCCGGTAATCAGCTCCATCTCGGGGCCCTGGGTGCCGCCAACCATCTCCAACAGTTCCAGACCGTTCGTGATCGCGCCGATCGGGCTGATCAGATCGTGGCAGATCCGAGAGCCGATCAACTCGGCTAGGTTGACGTTGGTGTCGCCCATGCGTACCTCCTGTGGTATCCCCCATGCCCGACCCGGAGCCGCCGCATGACAGATCTGAATGCCATTCTTGCACCGGGCATGTTTGTCCGCCACCCAGATTTCCCCGACTGGGGCGTTGGACAGGTCCAGTCCAATATTGGGGGCAAGATCACCGTGAACTTTCGCGACCAGGGCAAAGTGGTGATTGACGGAACACGCATCGCCTTGATGCCGGTTCTTGATCCATGAAACTGGTTTAGGAAAGGTTAACGGGGCTCGCCACCCGGTTCGTGTTGCCATTCGCCGCGCAGCTGCGGTATCAGCGCTGGGATCGCAACAAGACGACGACCATTCCACATGCCGGATACGGGCCCTTCATTCACTGTCAAACTTGCCGAAACCGACGAGGAACTGCGCGCGGCGCAACGGCTTCGTTATGACGTCTTCGTGCGTGAACTGGGCGGCGGCGGCGAGATGGTCGATCATGCAGAGGGCCTGGAACGCGACCAGTTCGACCCGTATTTTGATCACATGCTGGCCTATGACGACGCCACTGGAGAAGTGGTCGGTGTCTACCGGCTGTTGCCGGGTGACCGCGTAGCTGAAGTCGGACGGTTTTACTCCGAGGATGAATACGACCTTACCGTTCTGAAAAACAGCGGCCGCAAATTGCTGGAACTCGGCCGGTCCTGCCTGCATCCGGACTATCGCGGCGGAACCGCAATGTATCATTTGTGGAATGGCCTCGCGAAATATGTGTCCGAACGGGAGATCGAGGTTCTGTTCGGCGTTGCCAGCTTTCACGGCACAGACGTCAAGCACCTTGCCCAGCCTCTGTCGATGCTGCATCACAACCACCTGGCTCCACCCGAACTGCGGGTGCGGGCGCAGCCGGAAGTTTTTCAGAACATGAACTTGGTTCCGAAAGATGCGCTGGATCGACGGAGTGCGATGTTGCAGGTTCCGGCCTTGATCAAGGCCTATCTTCGATTGGGCGGGTTTGTGGGCGAGGGGGCATTCATCGACCATGCATTCAACACCACCGACGTTTGCCTGATCCTCGACACCACACGGATGAACGAAAGACAGAGACGCATCTATGGCGGAGCGTGACGTGCCAAACGGCGCTGTCTGGCACAGCTCGGACGACCCCGACCCGGTTGAGTTGGGTGTATGGGGTTGGATTTTGGTGATCCTGCGGGGGCTCCCTTTGGCTGTGCTGGTGTTCGGTGGTCTGATCGTTCTGTTGCTTGTGCGCCTGGTCGAAAGACCCATCTTTGGCCTGCGTCGGCCGGTAACGCCGTTCATTGCCCAATTCGTATGTCGCAATGCGTTTCGAATTCTTGGGATCGGATTTTCCAGCTCGGGTGAGTTGATGCAGCAGCGCGGGGCAGTTGTCGCCAATCACACGTCCTGGCTGGACATTTTCGCGCTCAACGCCCGCAAGCGTGTGTACTTCGTGTCCAAGGCCGAGGTGGCGAATTGGCCCGGCATCGGTTGGCTGGCCCGGGCCACCGGAACCGTGTTCATCGAACGTAATCCAAAAAAAGCGCGCGAGCAGACCAAGTTGTTCGAAGACCGTCTGAAGGCCGGGCACAAGCTGTTGTTTTTTCCAGAGGGCACATCGACAGATGGCCTTCGGGTTTTGCCATTCAAAACAACGCTTTTTGCGGCATTCTTTGCAGATGAACTGCGTGATTTCATGTATGTTCAGCCGGTTTCGGTTGTCTACCACGCGCCCGATGGGCAGCCGGACCGGTTCTATGGCTGGTGGGGCGACATGGATTTTGCTCCGCATCTTCTGAAGACGCTGGGCGCGCGGCGGCAGGGGCGGGTCGAATTGATTTATCATTCTCCGGCGCGGGTCAGCGATTTCGACAACCGCAAGGCTTTGGCCGCGCATTGCGAGCAGGCCGTCCGCCACGGGCATGCCTTGGCGCGGCCAGAAAAATAGGGGTAAAAGCCCCTTGCACCATCAGTCAACCTGCCGTATACGCGCGGCATTCAAATCCGCAGGCGGGGTTTGGTCGTTTTGAGGGAGACATCCTCATCAAGGCCGCCGGTTGGAGCAAACGCTTCTTTCACCCCCGCCAAGGCGAAAACCGGAAAAGGAAAACATAGCATGGCTCTTCCCGAGTTCACCATGCGTCAGCTGCTGGAAGCTGGCGTTCACTTTGGTCACCAAACACAGCGTTGGAACCCCCGCATGGCGCCGTTCATCTATGGCGCGCGCAACGGCATCCACATCATGGACCTGACCCAGACCGTTCCGATGCTGGATCAGGCGCTGCAGGCGGTACGTGACACCGTCGCCAAAGGTGGCCGCGTTCTGTTCGTCGGTACCAAGCGTCAGGCTGCACAGCCGATCGCCGAAGCCGCTGAAAAATCGGCCCAGTATTACATGAACCACCGCTGGCTGGGCGGCACGCTGACCAACTGGAAAACCGTTTCCCAATCGATCAACCGTCTGAACCAGATCGACGAAGCCATGGAATCGGGCGCTGAAGGCCTGACCAAGAAAGAGCGTCTGGGCATGGAGCGTGACCAGGCCAAGCTGCAGGCTTCGCTGGGCGGCATCCGCGAGATGGGCGGCGTTCCTGACCTGCTGTTCGTCATCGACGTCAAGAAAGAAGCCCTGGCCATCGCCGAAGCCAACAAGCTGGGTATCCCGGTTGTGGCTGTCGTCGACACCAACTGCTCGCCGGATGGTGTGGACTACATCATCCCCGGCAACGACGATGCTGCCCGTGCAATCGCACTGTATTGCGACCTGGCCGCACGCGCTGCGCTGGACGGCATGACCGCTCAGCTGGGCGCCGCCGGCGTCGACCTGGGTGAGTTCGAAGAAGCACCGGTTGAAGAAGCCGTTGCAGACGAAGCCGAAGCGTCGGCCGAAGCGTAAGCTGCCCGTCACGTAAATGACATATGGGGCAGGGTAGACCTGCCCCAATTCCGTTTGAATTGAGGAGAGCCAAGAGATGGCAATCACTGCAGCAATGGTGAAAGAACTGCGCGACTCGACCGGCGCAGGCATGATGGACGCGAAAAAAGCGCTGACCGAAACCGGCGGCAACATGGACGAGGCCGTTGACTGGCTGCGCACCAAAGGTCTGGCGAAGGCCGCAAAGAAATCCGGCCGTACCGCAGCAGAAGGCCTTGTTGCCGTTCACGTCGAAGGTGGCAACGGTGTTGCTGTCGAAGTGAACTCGGAAACCGACTTTGTCGCGAAGAACGCCGAGTTCCAGGAAATGGTCGGCAAGATCACCTACGCAGCCCAGGGCGTTGACTCGGTTGAGGAACTGCTGGCCGCTGATCTGGGCGGCAAGTCGGTTGCCGACACGCTGACCGACAAAATCGCCACCATCGGCGAAAACATGTCGGTCCGCCGCATGGCTAAACTGTCGGGCGACACCGTGGTCTCGTATGTCCACAACGCCGCAACCAACGGCATGGGCAAGATCGGTGTTCTGGTTGCTCTGTCGGGCGGCGATGAAGCCATCGGCAAGCAAGTCGCGATGCACATCGCAGCCGTGAACCCGGCCGCTCTGTCCGAAGCCGACCTGGATCCGGCCGTTGTCGAAAAAGAAAAGCAGGTTCAGATGGACATCGCGCGCGAGTCCGGCAAGCCCGAGCAGGTCATCGAAAAGATGATCGAGGGCCGCATGAAGAAATTCGTAGCGGAATCGACCCTGCTGAGCCAGCAGTTCGTTGTGAACCCCGACCTGACCGTGGAAGCAGCGGCCAAGGAAGCCGGCGCAACCATCACCGGTTTTATTCGCCTGGAAGTTGGCGAAGGCATCGTGGTCGAAAAAGAAGACTTTGCTGCCGAAGTCGCCAAAGCGGCTCAGGGCTGACACCTGTTCAGCCCGGGTTTTCCGGGCTGATCCATAAAACGCCCGAAACCGGTTGCGCGACGCGCGACCGGTTTTTTTTAGCGAATTTCCGATTGATTAGAGGAGTAATTGGAGGGCCCCGCAAGATGGGGATGGTCGAGGCCCCCCAAAATTTCCGACATCGGCACGTGGACGAATAAGCGCCCTTTGTCAGAGCGAACGGAGAGCCTTGGCAATACAAAGATCCGTCCAAATGTTCCTTGGCTAAAGCCACCACTCACGGAACAGTATCAATGTGCAATTTCTGCGCAGTTTTAGGAAGTCATGTATTCCTTACCTAAGGTCAACTGCCGCGCGACAGCGGATTCAGACCTCCATGACGAACATCTGATTCTGCAGCGAAGCCTTCAAAACCGCCTGTGCAGTCGTCTCGACAGAGAGAGCCTCGCGCGCCAGCCTGAGGTGTTTTTCAACAGTTGCCGAAGTCAATCCCATCAGCAGGGCAATGTCCTGGGTCGTTTTTCCGTCACCCACCCATTCCAGAGCCTCTCGCTGCCGCTTGGTCAAGGCGCGGTTCGGGGGATTGTAGGGCAGAGTCAGAATTTTGAGGTGGGCGATGTTGTTCATCAGCAGGATATCATCGCCGTGCTCAGCCCACATCTCGTCCATCTCGTCCTGGCTGCGGTTCAGAGCGGCCAGCGAAATTGCCCCCTTCGACCGCATGGACACCGAAGTGAAACTGATCGTGTAGCCGACGGTGATCCCTTTCGAGCGGTTGAACTCGTACACCTTGCGTTCTTCGTTGGTCATCGTGCCGCTGGACATCATCTCGCGGATCATGCTCCAGCTTGCGGCCCCTTCGTGATCCAGCGCCCATTTCAGCATGGGCGCATGGAAATAGAGACCATCCCGAAGGAAACCGTCCATGTATTCCTTGCAGTGATTGGTCAGGATCACGAAGTCTTCGGGGTCGCCCAAAGACGTTTGGGTGCGGTATTGTGTGTGTCCGTACAACAGGCGGTCAAAACCATACTTGGCCATCTGTTCGGTGTGCGCGGCCCAAAGCTCCTCGAGGGTTTTTACATAGCTCAGAAAGTTGAGGTATTCCTTGAGCGTCATCATGCGCCGCCACCCTCCTGAAGATGCGCGGCCAGCGCTTCCAGCGCTAGAACATAGCTTTGAGCGCCAAAGCCGCATATCTGCCCGATGGCGACGGCCGAGATGTAGGACTTGTGCCGAAATGCCTCGCGGGCGTGGATATTGGACAGGTGAACCTCGACCACCGGCAGTTGAGCCGACGAAATGGCATCCATCAACGCTATTGACGTGTGGGTATACGCGCCGGCATTCAGGACGATCCCGTCATGGGTTCCGCGCGCGGCGTGGATGGCATCGATCAACACACCTTCATGGTTTGATTGGGCGCACTCGACACGCAACCCGATCGATGCGCCATGCGAAACGCACAAGTCTTCGATCATCTTCAAGGTGGTATGACCGTAAACCTCGGGCTGCCGTGTGCCCAAAAGGTTCAGGTTCGGTCCGTTCAATACAAGAATACTACGCATTATTTTTCTGTCCCCATACCTGTTTCATAGCCGCGAATTGAAAACGCGTCTACCGGCTTTGCTCTCATGAGGCGAGCAGGCGCAGGTCAGGTCTTGGGGACAGGCGGTGAAACGACCGTGAATGTCGTTCCTAGTCGATGGACACGACAACTTTGCCGAGAACCGACCGGTCGCCCAACATCTCCAAAGCTTCGGCGGCGCGGGGCAAGGAGAAGCGGGCGCTGATACGCGGCTTGATCTTGCCGCCATGATACATGGCAAACAGTTCCCGCAAGTTTTCGGCATGTCCGGCCGGATCGCGGAATACGGACGCGCCCCAGAACACGCCGACGATCTCACAGCCTTTGAGCAAAGGCAGATTCAACGGGATGTTGGGGATACCGGCCGGAAAACCAACGACCAGAAACCGCCCCTTCCAGGCCATCGCGCGCAATGCTGGCTCGGCGTAGTCGCCGCCGACCGCATCATAGACCACGTCAACGCCATCACCGCCCGCCAGCTTCTTGACTTCGGCCGAGAACGCTTTTTGCGCCTCTCGCGTCATCTCCTTGGAGTAGACGATCGTTTCATCAGCGCCCAAATCCTTGCAGAACTGAGCTTTGTCTTCCGTGGACACCGCGGCAATTACGCGCGCGCCCATCGCTTTGCCCAACTCAACCGCGGCCGAGCCGACACCACCGGCGGCCCCAAGAACCAACAAGGTCTTACCGCCCTTGAGCCCGGCGCGATCCTTCAGCGCATGGTAGGACGTTCCGTAGGTGAAGATGAAACAAGCCGCATCCTCGTACGGCATGGACTCCGGGATCGGAACGGCGCTGGCGGCCGGAATGCACAGCTGCTCGGCGAAACCTCCGTGGCCTGTCAGGGCCAGAACGCGGTCACCGATCTTCAGATCGGAAACACCATCTCCGACGGCGATCACATCGCCTGACACTTCCCCTCCGGGCGCGAACGGGCGCGGTGGTTTCATCTGGTACAAATCGCGGATGATCAGCGTGTCAGGATAATTCACACCTGCCGCACGTACCCGGATCAGCACCTGACCCTTTTTGGGCGTTGGATCGGGCAGGGTGGTCAGTTCCAGTGTTTCCGGACCACCCGGGGCGACGCTGAGTAATGCTTGCATTTCGTATTCCGATCCTCGCCATTTGTCGGCCCGAAGGTCGGGTCCTGACACCATGTTGTCAAGGCAGATGTGAAATGCAATTCTGCACAGTGAAACTGATCCGACCTGAAATAGAACTCAGGACGCAACAAAAACGAATTATGGGGAGAGGCCGATGACACCGGAGAACTTATTTTCGCTAGCGGGCAAGACTGCTCTGGTCACGGGCGGCGCGACCGGCATTGGTCGGATGGCAGCCGAGGCTTTGCTGCGCGCGGGTGCGCGGGTGCTGATCGCCTCGCGCAAGGGCGAAGCTTGCGAAGCTGTAGCCGCCGAACTGAACGCGCTGGATGCTCCCGGAACCGCAGAAGGGTTTGCAGGTGACGTCAGCAGCGAGGCCGGCATTGACGCGCTGGTCGAAGAGGTGAGCAACCGCACCCAAAGGCTTGATATCCTTATGAACAATGCCGGCGTGTCATGGGGTGCGCCTATGGGACAGTTTCCCTATGACGCCTGGGACAAAGTCATGTCCGTGAATGTTGCCGGCATCTTTCATCTGACCCAGAAGCTGCTTCCTCTGCTGATGCAATCGGGCTCGGACGATGATCCTGCACGGGTAATCAACGTCGCATCGGTGATGGGAGAAGTTCCGATGGGTGATGGCGCCTACAGCTATTCCGCGTCGAAGGCGGCCGTCATCCATCTGACCAAGATCATGGCAAAGGAGCTGTCGCCCTACCGCGTGACTGTGAATGCTCTGGCACCGGGACCGTTCGTTTCGCGCATGACCGCCTTTGCCACGGCTGACGAGGAAAAACGCGAGAAAGTGGGCAAGTCGGTCCCGCTGGGCCGTGTCGGGCGCGACGAGGACATCGCGGGCTGTATGCTGTTCCTCAGCGGACGCGGCGGCAGTTACGTGACCGGCGCCGTGATCCCGGTCTCGGGTGGTATCAACGTTCTGACCGGAGGAAACATCTTTGCTGATGCCCTGTGAAACCCGGTCCAGTATCAAGCGAGGCCGATCGCATGAGCGATGACCCGAACACTCTCGACCTTGTCGCCGTAGATGACTATCTGCGCGCCAACCTGCAAGGCTATGCCGGTCCGCTTGAGGCGACGAAGTTCACAGTGGGTCAGTCCAATCCGACCTACGAACTGCGCACGCCTGGCAAATCTTATGTTCTCCGGCGCAAGCCGCCCGGAGTTCTGCTGAAATCTGCCCACGCGGTCGACCGCGAATTCCGTGTTCAGACCGCGTTGGCGCACAGCAAAGTGCCGGTGCCGCGCATGTACTTGCTGTGCGAGGATGACAGCATCATCGGCTCTGCCTTCTATGTCATGGAGCGTCTGGACGGTCGGAATTTTCTGGAACCGACCATGAAGGGCGAAACCAACGAAACCCGTAGCGCCGTTCTGGATGAGATGAACCAGGTTCTGGCCGAATTGCACATGGTCGACATCGACGCAGTGGGCCTGTCCGACTACGGACCGACCGGCAACTACTTTGAACGCCAGATCGCGCGCTGGACCAAACAGTATCGCGCCTCGGAAACCGAAACGGTTGCCGACATGGATGCGCTGATCGACGCGCTGGAAAGCTCGATCCCGGCGGATGATGGTCAACGAACGCTGGTTCATGGCGACTATCGCATCGACAATCTGATGTTCGAGCGGGACGGCACCCGTTGCATCGGGGTCCTGGATTGGGAACTGTCCACCATCGGCCATCCCTATGCCGATCTGGCGGCCGTAATCATGCAATGGCAGATGCCGCCGGGCAAAGAGGGTCGGGGGCTGGCCGGCGTTGACCGCGGCAGCCTGGGGCTGCCCAGCGATCAGCAGTTCATCGCCTCATATTGTCAGCGGCGCGGACTACCGGGCATCGACAATTTCGGCTTCTATCTTGCGTTCAATTTCTTCCGCATGGCCGGAATTCTACAGGGCGTCTACAAACGCGCGCTGGACGGGAACGCCTCCGATCCGGCCCGGGCGCGCGCTTTCGGAGCCTATGTGCCCATGTTCGCCAAACATGGCCTTGCAGCGCTGGGATAGAGGGGCAGGCGTGGTTTCCGAGACATCATCTAGCGCCGACACTGGCAAGGATCGGAACTTCGTCACCGCACTGGCGCGGGGGCTTGAACTGCTGCGGTGCTTTCGCCACGGCGAAACGGCCCTGACCAACACGGATTTTGCGGAACGCACGGGTCTGCCCAAGCCAACGATCTCGCGGTTGACCCATACGCTGTGCCAACTGGGTTACCTTGTTCAGGATCACGCAGGCGGTTCGTATCGGCTTGGCGTCGGAGTGCTGCGGCTGGGATACGGAGTTCTGGGTGCGGCTGACATATGCGAGCGTGCCGTCGAGGTGCTGAGGGAACTGCGCGATGGAGCCAATCCGTACCTGACGGCCGCCCTGGGCGAAGCGCATCGGGCCGAGGTCGTATACGTCGCGGTCAGCAGGTCGACGCAGAACGTGGCGCTTACCATGCATGTCGGATCCCGGCTGCCGTTATTCTCCTCGGCCATGGGGCGGGCCATTCTGGTCGGCATGACCGAGGATCAAAGGGAAACGGCGATTTACGCTGCTCGACGCGATCTGAACCTGCCCGAAAATCACCTGCGCGACTCGATAAAAACCGCGTTGGATGAATACGATACACAAGGCTATTGTACCGGATATTCTCTGTGGCGGGACGACGTCCATGCCATTTCCGTTCCGGTGTCCACCGCCAGCGACGGGCGGGTATTTGGATTGAATATCGGCGGACCCAGCTTTTACGTGACCCCGGAAGAGCTTGAAGGAGACCACGCGCACAAGCTGATAGATGCCGCCCGGCAATTGGGACTGCGTCCATGAAACCTCAGTGCAACGCCTCGAGTTCAAGTTCTACGTTGGCCAGGCTGTTCTTACCAAAAAACATCTCAGACCCGACAAACAGGCAGGGCACCCCGAAAACTCCGCGGCGAACGGCCGCTTTTGTCTGATCTTTCAGAGTCTGCTTTGCCAGATCGCCGGTGATCGCCTCACGGATTTTTCGTACGGGCAGGTCACGTTCTTGAATGATGTCGGTCAACACATTCAGGTCGTCAATTTTCTGTCCGTGCACCCATATTGCGTCAAAAACGGCGTCTACATATCTGTCTTCCCATGATTTTCCCATCGCTGCGACCGCGCCACGCATGGCGAATTTCGTGTTCAGCGGAAAATAGGGGCTCATATGAAAGTTCAGGCCGCGCCGCCGTGCAAAGCGGTGCAGGTCATGGGTCAGATACGCCGATTTCTTCCGATTTTCCGAGAACGCCTGAAATGGGCTCTGGTTGTTGGTAGCCTTGAAAACTGTACTCAGCAGAACCGGCACAAAGCGAATCTCAGCCCCATGACGCTCGGCGAGATCTGGCAAAACCTTATGAGCGAGGTAAGCGTTCGGGCTGCAAAAGTTGTATACGAATTCCACGTTCTGCGTCATCTGGCACCTCCGGCCGGTGGCGAATTCAGGGGTAACGGATGCAAATCACGAATCCAGAACGCCGTCAGTCTAGCAGCGTCGCGGGTCGTGGCCGAGAGCAGACTTGCAGACCGCTCGCCCGGCAATTTTCGCCGGCTGTGTTTTTGGGCTGTTTTTCTTTGCCACGGGGCGGCAGGATTGCGCGTAGATGAAAGAAAAAACGGGGAAATTTCGGCCAATGCAATTTGATCGGACGAGGCTGGACCGCATTCAGACATGGATGCAAAGGTATGTGGACGAACGAAAATACCCCGGGTGCGCCTTTCTGTTGAAGCAGCACGGGCGCGAAGTTTTCTTTCACGATTGCGGATTGCGCAGTCTCGAGAGTGATTTGCCGTTCAACCGCGAGACCTTGGTTCGCATCTATTCGATGACCAAGCCGGTAACCACGACAGCGCTGATGATGCTGGTAGAACAAGGTCTGATGCACCTTGAGGCGCCGGTATCCGAGTTTCTGCCGGAATTCGCCGAAATGAAGGCGTTGCGGAAAGACGCGCAATCCATTGAACAAACAGAAGACTCGAAGCCGCCGACCCTGCATCAACTGCTGACCCACACCAGCGGGCTAAGCTATCCGTTCAATCCGGGCGTTCTGCCTGCCGCAATGGATGCTCAGGACCTGATGTTCAAACCGGACCAGGGTCTGCTGGCCGATCAGGTTCGGGCCGTGGCTGCATTGCCGTTGGCGTTTCAACCGGGCAGCCGTTGGGAGTATTCGGTCGGCATCGACGTTATCGGACGGGTAGTCGAAGTCGTGTCCGGCAGGAGTTTGGACCAATTCTTTGCCGATGAGATCTTTGGGCCGCTTGGGATGGCCGAAACCGGGTTTTCGGTTCCCAAAGGGGCAGGGGACCGGTTCGCCTCGCTCTACACACCACTCGAGGGAGACGCGATGGCCCTGAACGCGGCCAGGTCCGGCGGCGAAACGTTGCGATTGGTGGATCAGGCCGGAAACTCGCCATTCGAAGCGGCCACGCTTTTTTCCGGCGGTGGTGGGCTGGTCAGCACGATCGACGATTTTGCCCGTTTCGCCGAGATGCTGCGCGCAAAGGGGAAAGTGGGTGATCAACGACTGCTGGGCCCGAGCACGGTGGATTTCATGATGCGCAACCACTTGCCGGGCGACATCGCGTCCATGGGGCCCCAAAGCTTTGCCGAACAGCCGATGGACGGCATGGGGTTCGGGCTTGGCGGCGCTTTGGTTTTGGACCCGGGCCGTGCACGTACCCCCGGATCGGTCGGAGATTTCAGTTGGGGCGGAATGGCGTCGACCTTTTTCTGGGTCGACCAAAAGAACGACATGTCGGCTGTTTTCTTTACTCAGTTGTCGCCCTCCAGCTCTTACCCGTCACGCTCAGAACTCAAAGCCCTGGTTCACGCCGCCCTCATTGAATGACCCGCGCGGGCCTGCTAGGCCGATCACGAACAGAACCAGAGAGAGTCGAATGACCGAAGCCGAACGCATCCTGTTGGATTTGCTGGACATTGAACGCCTTGAGGTAGACTTGTTCCGAGGCACCGGATCCGGCGGTGAAACGCCCACGCGGATATTTGGTGGTCAGGTCATCGCACAGGCTTTGGCAGCAGCATACCGAACGGTCGAAAACCGCCTTTGCCATTCACTGCATGCCTATTTTATCCGTCCGGGAGATCCGGAAATTCCGGTTATCTATCAGGTAGATCGCGCGCGGGATGGTGGGTCGTTCACCACACGGCGCGTGGTTGCAATCCAGCACGGCAAGCAGATCCTCAACATGTCGGCCTCGTTCCACATTCAGGATGAAGGCTGGAACCATCAGCACGCGATGCCTGATGTCCCATCGCCCGAAACGCAACCGTCCCGCGATGAATTGCGGCAGAAATACCTGAACCGCGTTCCCGATAGGCTGCGCGCCGAACTGCTGCGCGATCGTCCGATCGAGGTGCGCGAGATTGATCCCTTGGACATATTCCAGCCTGAGAAAAGCGACGACCGAAACCATCTGTGGTTCCGCATGGGAGCAGCGGAACAGGCTGATCACGTGACCCAACACCTGTTGCTGGCCTATGCCTCGGACATGGCGCTGCTGAGTTCCGGCATGCGGCCGCACGGGTTGAGCTGGTTCACGGGCGAAATCAATGGCGCGAGCCTGGATCACGCGATCTGGTTTCATGCACCGGTTCAATTCCAGAATTGGCATCTCTATTCCATGGAGTCGCCATGGACGGGGCAGGGACGCAGCTTCAACCGCGGGTCAATCTATGCGCAGGACGGAACCTTGGTCGCCTCCGTCGCGCAGGAAGGCCTTCTGCGCCGCGCCCGAAAGAAAGTCTAGGTATCGCCTGCAAACTGCTGATTTAACTTGTTCATTCCTGAAATCCAACGGTCGTAATCGGCGGTTTTCAAGCGCATGTAGTCCAGAACCTGCGGGTGCGGCAGAACCAGAAAGGTCTCGGTGCCAATGGCCTCGACACATGCCTGTGCCACGTCCTCGGGTTCTAGCATGCCATCAATCGCGGCAACTGAGTCTTCAAACCCTTTGGTCATTTCCGATCGGACGGCCTGAGGACACAAGACCGAGACCCGGATGCCTTTGTCGGCATAGGTCAAAGCCAGCCATTCCGCGAAACCAACCGCCGCATGTTTGGTGACTCCGTATGGCGCGGCTCCGGGCTGGTTGAGCAGCCCCGCAGCGGAAGCCGTGATCAATATGTAGCCGCCGTCGCGCGCAATCATCCGCGGCACCAGATGGCGTGCCGTCCACACATGAGACATGACGTTGATCTTCCAGATCCTTTCCCAATGCGCATCGGGAACATCGAGACCGCCAAGCGTCAGAATGCCGGCGTTGGCACAGAACAGATCAATGGGGCCGATCCTGGATTCAACGCTTTCGATCATTTGCTGGATATCGTGTTCGTCGGCCACATCGCATTTGAACGAATGCCCGCCAATGTCCTGGGCGACTGCTAGGGCGCCGGCTTCATCAATATCCGCACAGATCACACGCGCGCCGTCCGCCGCGAAGCGCGTCGCCATACCTTTGCCGATGCCTTGGGCTGCACCGGTAACAACTACGATTTTTCCCTGAAGGTCCATCAGCGCATCCTGTCTTGGGGTCACACAGGACCGTAACAGGTTGAAATAGCACCGCCAACGCGAACGTAGCGGTGCCAGGTCTCATAGTCTTATTTACATAATACCGATTACGCGCACTTTAGATTGCGGATCAGTAGAATGCCTGCAACCCGGTCTGCGCCCGCCCCAGGATCAACGCATGAACATCATGCGTGCCCTCGTAGGTATTGACGGTCTCAAGGTTGACCATGTGACGAATGACTTGGAACTCCAACGAGATCCCGTTGCCACCATGCATGTCCCGCGCCATCCGCGCGATATCCAACGCCTTGCCGCAATTGTTCCGCTTGATGATCGAGATCATCTCAGGCGCAGCTTCGGCATTGTCCATCAACCGTCCGACTGTCAGGCTGGCCTGCAAGCCCAACGCGATTTCGGTCTGCATGTCCGCCAGTTTCTTTTGGAACAGCTGTGTCTGCGCCAAAGGACGATTGAACTGCTTGCGATCCAATCCATACTGACGAGCCGCGTGCCAGCAGCATTCTGCGGCCCCCATGACACCCCAACTGATGCCATAGCGCGCTCGGTTCAGACATCCGAACGGCCCTTTCAGGCCCTGGACGTGCGGCAGCAAGGCACTTTCTTCAACCTCCACGCCATCCATCACGATTTCGCCGGTGATTGACGCGCGCAGGCTAAGCTTGTTTTGAATCTTGGGCGCGCTCAGACCTTTGGCGCCTTTTTCCAGTACGAAGCCGCGGATCTTTCCGTCATGCGCTTCGGACTTAGCCCATACTACAAACACATCGGCGATTGGCGCGTTTGAAATCCACATTTTGCTGCCGGTCAGACGGTAGCCGCCGTCGATCTTTTCTGCCCGGGTTTTCATTCCAGCCGGATCAGACCCCGCATCCGGTTCGGTCAGGCCAAAGCAACCGATCCATTCACCACTAGCCAGTTTCGGCAGGTATTTCCGGCGCTGCTCTTCACTGCCATAGGCATAGATCGGATACATCACCAGCGAGCTTTGCACCGACATCATCGAGCGATAGCCGGAATCCACACGTTCGACCTCGCGCGCGACGAGACCGTAGGTGACGTAACCGGCGCCAATCCCGCCGTATTCTTCGGGAATGGTGGTGCCCAGCAGGCCCATTTCGCCCATCTCACGGAAGATTTCAGGATCGGTTTCCTCGTTCTGAAACGCCTGAGTTACCCGAGGCTGCAGCTTTTCCTGCGCATACGCACGCGCGCTGTCGGCGATCAGGCGTTCATCCTCGGTCAGTTGATCAGACAGGCGGAACGGATCGTCCCAGGTAAAGCGGCCAAGATCGGGCGCATCCTTTGCGCGCAATGCAGGTTTGGTGTCGGGGGCGTTCATCTTCTGGCTCCAAACTGAAGTTCATACGCACCCTACCCTGCAATTTACGCAAAAAACAGCGAGACATTTGCAAGTTTTCATGAGTAAAACGCATAGATGGATACGCCTCGTCGACTTTTTCCGTCAATTTCTTCGCTTCGCGCGCTCGAAGCATTGGACAGGCTGGGGTCCGCCTCGGCCGCCGCGGAAGAGCTTGCGCTGACCCAGAGCGCCGTCAGCCGGCAACTGCAGACGCTCGAGACCCAACTGGGCGTGCAACTCATTCTGCGTGACAAGAAGCGATTGGCGTTGACGCCGGTGGCGCAGGACTATGTCGCGGAAATACGGCAAGGTCTGAACCAAATTGCGCAGGCCTCCCTGAAACTACACGTCGCGCCAGTGGGTGGAACGTTGAATCTGGCAATCCTGCCGACATTCGGAATGCGTTGGCTGGTGCCACGGCTGCCGGATTTTGCCCGTTTGCATCCTGACATCACCATCAACATGTCCACGCGCCTGAGGCCTTTCAATTTCTCGTCGGAACCCTTTGATGCTGCGTTACATTTCGGGGAACCGGATTGGCCCGGAACCGATCGTCTGCTGCTGAAGGTGGAAAGGGTTCTGCCGGTATGTGCCCCCTCGCTGCTGCCAGGAGGCGCACCGGACGATCCGCGCGAATTGCTGAAACTGCCCCTACTTCACATCCAGACCCGCCCGCGCGCCTGGCAAGACTGGTTCAAGCAAATGGGCGTTCCGCACACGGGCGCCCTGCCCGGTACGTTGCACGATCAATTCACGACCATTAATCAAGCCGCCCTGCATGGGCTGGGCGTCGCCCTGCTGCCCAACTATCTGATCGAGCAAGACCTGGCGACCGGCAGGTTTGTTGCAGCCTGCAAGGATCCGGTTGAAACCATGGGGGCCTATTACCTGGTCTGGCCAAGCTCAAAGTCCGAAGATCCGACACTTCGGCGCTTCCGTCACTGGTTGGCGTCTCAGGCCCAAAACGACGAAACTCTGCCCAGATAGGCTAATCCAGCGCGTATCCAGCACCTCGCACCGTTCGGAGGGGGTCGGCTCCGCCAAACGCCGTCAAAGCCTTGCGCAATCGACCAATATGGACATCCACGGTGCGGGAATCGACATAGACGTCGCGCCCCCAGGCACGGTCCAATAGCTGATCGCGACTGAACACGCGCCCCGGCTTTTCCATGAAGGTGCAAAGCAGCCGGAATTCGGTTGGCCCCATCCGGAGCGGCTTGCCCGCCCGACTGGCCTTGTGGCTTTCGAGGTCCACGACGATGTCGTGATATTCGAGGGTTTCCGCAGCCGCCGCCGGGCGTACCCGACGCAGTTGAGCTCGGATCCGCGCCATCAGTTCCGCCATCGAATACGGTTTGGCTACATAGTCATCGGCCCCCGTCTCCAAACCGCGCACCTTGTCCGCCTCATCGGACCGCGCCGACAGCATGATAATCGGAATCGCGCGGGTCTGCGGGCGTGCCTTTAGCTGACGACACAGCTCGATCCCACTGAGATTGGGCATCATCCAGTCAAGAACGATCAGATCAGGCGCCACCTCTTGGACCAGCACCAGGGCTTCTTCGCCGCTTGCCGCCTGAACCACTTCGTACCCGGCGGACTGCATGTTGTACGCCAGCACCTCGCGCAGTGCGGGCTCATCATCGACGATCAGGATAGTCGGCTGGCCCATTGGCATGCCGGCCACCTCTTACAGAGATTGCGAGGTGTTGTCTGCTTTCGGGCGGGCTTCGGTCGGCCGTTCGCCGGTCACCAGATAGATCACCTGTTCGGCGATGGCAGTGACGTGGTCGCCCATCCGCTCGATGTTTTTGGCGATGAAATGCAGATGCATGCAGGCCGTGATGTTGCGCGGGTCTTCTGCCATGAAGGTCAGCAACTCGCGGAACAGGCCGTTGTACATCTGATCCACTTCCTGGTCCCGATCGATGACGTCACGGGCCAACTCAGCATCCCGTTGAATATAGGCGTCCAATGCGTCACGCAGCATCCGCTCAACCTCACGCGCCATGCGGCGCAGTGCGGCGGTGCTGCCGCCGATCTGGTTGGCCTCGACCAAAATGGTGGTGCGCTTGGCGATGTTCTTTGCGTAATCGCCGATGCGTTCCAGGTTGGCCGAAACCTTGAGAACGGACAGCACCAACCGTAGGTCGCCGGCGGTGGGCGCCCGCAGAGCGATCACCCGGGCGGTTTCCTCATTGATCAGGTCCGCAAGCGCATCAATCGCCTTGTCGCCCTGCCGCACCTGCTGCGCAAGCTCCTCGTCCCGCGTTTCCAGCGAACGGGCCGCACCTTTAATCGCGGCTTCGACCAGACCACCCATTTTCATGATGTGGGCCTGAACCGCCTCAAGATCGCGGTCGAAGGCAGATGCAATATGTTGTTCGCTCATGGTCTTTTACCTGTTCTCAGCCGATGCGGCCGGTGATGTAGCTTTCGGTACGCGGGTCTTCGGGGTTGGTGAAGATTTGGGCGGTATCACCGAACTCGACAAGATTGCCCAAGTGAAAAAACGCCGTTTTCTGGCTGACGCGCGCGGCCTGTTGCATCGAATGGGTGACGATCACGACCGAAAACCTCTCACGCAGTTCATCGATCAGCTCTTCGACCTGGGCGGTGGCAATCGGGTCCAGTGCCGAACAGGGCTCGTCCATCAACAGAACTTCGGGTGCCGTGGCGATGGCGCGTGCGATACACAGGCGCTGTTGTTGCCCTCCTGACAAACCAGTACCAGGGGCATCCAGGCGATCCTTCACCTCGTCCCAGATGGCGCCGCGGCGCAAGGATTTCTCGACGATCTCGTCAAGTTCGGCCTTGGTCTTGGCCAGACCATGAATGCGCGGGCCGTATGCGATGTTGTCATAGATCGACTTTGGAAAAGGGTTGGGTTTCTGAAACACCATGCCGACCTTGGCGCGCAGTTGCACGGGGTCGATCCGCTTGTCATAGATGTCTTCCCCATCCAGGCGGATTTCACCCTCGACCCGACAGATGTCGATGGTGTCGTTCATCCGGTTCAGACACCGCAAAAAGGTAGACTTGCCGCACCCCGAGGGCCCGATGAACGCCGTAACGGTCTTGTCCTGGATTTCTACATTCACGTCCTTGATGGCGTGCGTGTCACCATAGAACACGTTCACGTTCCTGGCTGAGACCTTGAGGGTTTCGGTTTCCAATGCGCTATCCACGGGTGGCGGGTCCTTCGTTTTTTGGTCCGAGTACTCGGCTTGACCGTTCCTAGCCTATCACGCGCCAGTCTTACATGGGCAAAATGACGGTGAACACCGCGCCCTTTCCCAAATCACTTTCCACCCGCAACCGACCGCGGTGGCGGTTGATGATGTGCTTGACGATAGCCAGGCCCAGCCCCGTCCCCCCCAACTCGCGCGAGCGGTGGCTGTCGGCGCGGTAAAACCGTTCGGTAAGTCGAGGCAGATGAACCGGATCGATGCCAGGGCCCTTGTCGATGACCCTCACCCGGGCGGCCGGTCCCCGGATCGCGGTATCCTGATCTGAAACCGTCACTTGCACATCGACACCGCCACCGCTGCCGCCATATTTGATCGCGTTTTCAATCAGGTTGGTGAAGACCTGCCGCAGCTGGTCATTGTCGCCCGGAAGGCGAACGGGGTTATCCGGGGCGCTCAGAGACAGGCAAACGCCCGCGTCATCCGCCAAGGGGCGCAACGTCTCGAGCGTCACGCGCAGCAGCTCGATCAGTTCAATCTGCTGCCTTGGCCGAACGCGCTCTTCGCTCTCGACCCGATTCAACGACAGCAGGTCACCGACCAGACGGTTCATCCGGTTGGCCTCGGCTGTCATGATCTTCAGGAATCTGTCCCGGGCCGCCGCGTCATCCTTCGCCGGTCCTTGCAAAGTCTCGATGAAGCCCATCAGAGCGGTCAGTGGGGTACGAAGTTCGTGGCTGACATTGGCAACGAAGTCACGGCGCATCTGGCTGGCCTGTTCAAGGTGGGTCACATCCATGAACGTTGCCAGAACCGCGCCACCGGAAACCGCGCCAACGCCCTGCATGTACCGACAGTGGACCTGAAACGCAGTGTCCTGTGCGCCGTCGTTCGCCAGATGCCGGCTGTTGGCCGGCCCCTTGCTCCGCAAGCTTTTCTCCATCGCTTCGATGACCTGCGGCTGTCGCAGGATCGTCGCAAAATGGCGACCGTCGATGTTTCGGCCCAACAGCGCACGCGCATCCGCGTTCGAGGCGATGATCCGCTCGGTCTGATCGACCATCAATGCGGGCATCGGCAAAGCAGAGACGACTTCGGCAAGCAGTTCGTTGCTCATGACCGGTTCACAGGACCTATGCGACGGGCGAAACGGGCGTCAGCGTTTCCCGGAACTTGCGCATGTTCTCTTGATAGTGGAGCGCGCTGAACGTGATCCGCCGGGCCGCCGCTTCGTCCAGTTGCCGGACCACCTTGCCAGGGGCTCCCATCACCAGCGAGTTGTCGGGGATCTCCTTGCCTTCCGTGATCAGGGCCCCTGCCCCGATCAGGCAGTTCCGGCCGATCTTCGCGCCGTTCAGGACGATGGCTCCCATACCAATCAGGCTGTTGTCACCGACGGTGCAGCCATGCAGCATCACTTTGTGGCCGATGGTGCAGTTCTTTCCGATCGTCAGAGGAAAACCAGCGTCGATATGCATCACGCAGTTCTCCTGCACGTTGCTGCCCTCGCCCACGCGGATTTCTTCGTGATCGGCTCGGATCGTGCACCCGAACCAGACGGATGCACCTTGCTCAAGGACGACTTTGCCGATCAGGTTCGCGTCCGGTGCAACCCAGCTGTCTTCGTGGATCTGCGGGACGTCCTGTCCCAATGCGTAAATGGTCATGACATGCTCTCGAATTCGTATTGAAGGGCGCGGACGTGATCCTGCAACCGGGGCTGCTGAATACGGCGCATCCGCTCGGCGCTGACGATCGTCTTCAGCTTTTCCTCGGTTGCGGCCAGATCGTCATTGATCAACACATAGTCGTAGTATCCCCAATGGCTGATTTCGTCCCAGCTTTTCATCATGCGCTTGGAAATGACGTCGGCGCTGTCCTGACCGCGGGTTTCAAGCCGGCGGCGCAGCTCTTTGATCGATGGCGGTAGAATGAAAATGGACAAAGCATGTTTGCCCAGCTCGGAATTCCGGATCTGCACTTCACCCTGCCAGTCTACGTCAAACAGCACGTCCCGCCCGCTCTGGATCGCTTCGCGCACTGGTCCAGCGGGTGAGCCATAGAAATTGCCGAACACATGGGCATGTTCCAGCATCTGACCATTTGACACCTGCTGGCGGAAATCATCTTCGCTGAGAAAATAGTATTCGCGTCCATGTTCCTCGCCCGGGCGCGGGGCGCGGGTAGTGGCCGAGATCGAAAACTCGAGATCGGTGTCCCACTCCATCAGGCGACGGGCCAAAGTGGATTTTCCGGCACCCGAGGGCGACGAAAGGATGATGAGTAGACCGCGGCGATTCGCCATTACACTTTTCCTTGCTTATTCAACATTTTGCACCTGCTCTCTCAACTGATCGATCACCGCCTTCAACTCCAGTCCGATCGTTGTCAGGTCCGAATTCTGGGATTTGGAGCACAGCGTGTTGGCCTCGCGGTTGAATTCCTGCATCAGGAAATCCAACTTGCGGCCGACCGGGGCCTCCTGCTCCAGCAGAGCGCGCGCGGCTACGACATGCGCGGCCAGGCGGTCCAGTTCTTCGGTGATGTCCGCCTTGACCGCGATCAGAGCCAACTCCTGCGCCACCCGGTCGGGATCGGCGCCCTGGCTGTTTTCCATGACCCGCGCAAGGTTCTGGCGCAGAGTGTCGGCCATGGCGTCCTTGCGCCGCTCGGCCAGCTCGGTGGCCTGCTCGGTCAGGGTCTGGATCTGATCCAACTGGGCCGACAGGATGGAAGCCAGGGCTTGCCCCTCATCCCTGCGCATTGTCACAAACTCGGCCAGCAGGCTGCCAAATTCGGATTTCAACGCCTCGACCAGCGGCGCGGGATCGTTGTCTTCGGCTGCTGCGTCCAGCATCCCTTTGAGCATCAGCAGATCGCTGGCCTTTGACGGTGCAAGCGCGACGCCCTTAGTGACCGCCAATTCCTCGGCCTGCGCCAACGCATCCAGCGCGGCGCTCATTGCGCCTTCGTTCAGCTTCAGCTCGGCGGCGGTTTCTTCGCGGGCGACGCGCAAGCTCAACGTCACGTTGCCCCGGCTGATCTGTTTGGACATATCCGCGCGCAGCGCAGCCTCAAGTCCCGTCAGCCAGTCCGGCACCCGCAACCGCATGTCCAGACCCTTGCCGTTGACACTGCGCAGTTCCCAGCTCCAGCTGTGCGGCCCCAATGCGCCCTTTCCGGATGCAAAACCGGTCATGGATTTGATCATGCCTGCCCTTTCCCACTGCTGCGCAGCCTTGTTCTGCTGCACCTAAAGCTATCGTACCCCATAGGGCAAGACCTTGCCGGATGTGCAATTCATCGCAAGAAGTTAACCATTCCTTAAAGATTTGGTCCAAAATTGAATAAACCCGTGTCAATCTGTCAGTCGAAGGATGGGTCGGCCGCTATCGCTTTGCATGGCGCACGGACCGGATGGCCGCCAATCGACACGAGGTGCATGGTAATGAAAACCTTCTTCTGGAATGGTTCCGGGTCGAAAGCTGGAAAGATCATCGCAATGGATCGCTTTGACAGTGGGCGCAGTCTGTCCCCCATCCGTCAGGCTGAGGCGTATTGGACCGCGCTGCTGAGCGGCGACGGCGTTCCCAAGCGTTCCCAGATCGACCCACGCGGCCTCGAAAACATTCTGGAATACACATTCATTCTGGAACGCATCGCGCCCGGCCTCGCCCGGTTTCGACTGGCGGGAAGTCATCTGAACAAGATAGCGGGGATGGAGGTGCGCGGAATGCCTCTGACCGCCTTCTTTGATCCCAGCGCCCGTGATCAGGTGTCAGAGGCGCTGGAAGAGGTGTTCGCCGCTCCGGCGATCGGTGAGTTCAGCCTTGTTTCAAAAGGCAAGCTCGGCCGGACGCGGCTGCAGGCCCACATGATCCTGTTGCCCCTCAGAAGCGATCTGGGGGATGTCAGCCGGGTGCTGGGTGTGATGGTCAGCGATGGCACGATCGGCGCTACGCCGCGACGGTTCGGAATCGAGGACACTCGGATCCGCGCACTCGTGAACATTCAGGATCAAGCCCACAACAGCCGGCCTGTTGAGGCGGGCTTTGCCGAGGATCAGACCGATTTCCAGAGACCGGCGAAACACCTGCGGCTGATATTCTCTCGCGACGAGTGAAAAGCAGAACGGCGGACCCGAGGGCCCGCCGTTTGCGTTTCAATCCGACATGCCTCAGCTTGCCGCGCGGTCCTTTCGGTCACGGCGCAGGTTGGTCAGCTCTTCAGCCACCAGGAACGCCAGCTCCAGCGACTGCGATGCGTTCAAACGCGGGTCGCAGGCGGTGTGGTAGCGGTCCGACAGGTCCTCTTCGCTGACGGCACGGACGCCGCCGGTGCATTCGGTCACGTCCAGACCGGTCATCTCGAAATGCACGCCGCCGGGGATCGTGCCCTCGGCCTGATGCACGCCGAAGAAATCCCGCACCTCGCGCAGGACCGATTCGAACGGACGGGTCTTGTAGCCGGTGGCCGACTTGATCGTGTTGCCGTGCATCGGGTCGCAGACCCAGGTCACCTTGGCACCCTCTTCCTTGACGGCCTTGATCAGGCGCGGCAGGTGCTCGCCCGCTTTGCCCGCGCCGAAGCGCGCGATCAGGGTCAGACGGCCTTCTTCGTTGTCCGGGTTCAGCTTGGACATCAGAACCTTTAGGTCTTCGGCCGTTGTCGTCGGGCCGCATTTCAGGCCGATCGGGTTGAGCACGCCCCGGCAGAATTCGACATGCGCGCCGTCGGGCTGACGGGTGCGATCGCCGATCCAGATCATGTGGCCCGAGCCGGCCAGCCATTTGCCCGAAGTCGAATCCAGTCGCGTCAGCGCTTCTTCGTACTCCAACAGCAGTCCTTCGTGGCTGGTGTAGAACTCGACGGTCGAGAATTCATGGGTGGTATCCGCGGTGATACCGGCGGCCTCCATGAAGTCGATCGTGTCCTGAATGCGGTCGGCGATCTCGGAGTATTTCTGCACGTCCTGTTCGTTGGTAAAGCCCAAGGTCCAGGAATGCACACGGCTCATGTCCGCGAAACCGCCGGTCGAGAACGCGCGCAGCAGGTTCAGAGTGGCCGCAGCCTGGGTATAGGCCTGCAGCATCTTTTCCGGGTTCGGGATACGTGCTTCGGGCGTGAAGGCCAGTTCGTTGATGATGTCACCACGGTAGCTGGGCAGTTCCACACCATCGATCACTTCGGTCGGCGCGCTGCGCGGCTTGGCGAACTGGCCAGCCATACGGCCCACCTTGACCACCGGAACCTTGGCACCATAGGTCAGAACCATCGCCATCTGCAGCATCACCTTGAAGGTGTCGCGGATCGCATCGGCGCTGAACTGGTCGAAGCTTTCGGCGCAGTCCCCGCCCTGCAGCAGGAAGGCCTCGCCACGGCCGGCCGCGCCCAAGTGCTGTTTCAGACGCCGGGCCTCGCCCGCAAAAACCAGCGGGGGATACTGCGAAAGCTTGGCCTCGACTTTGGCCAGCGCGGCCGCGTCGGTATAGTCTGGCATCTGAACCCGCGGCTTGCTGCGCCAGTTCGTTTTTTGCCACTCGGTCATAGCTTTGATCTCCGCTGAGGTAATTCAGGTGGTCTCTATACAAAATCCATAGACCAGAGACCATATCCGATTTGCGCCTCTTGACGTCGGAAACAAGCTTTGAGCATGGTGTCGGTCAAATTCGCCGCAGGCCTCGGGCCTCGGCCCGCCGAATCAAGGACAGTTCGCCATGCAAGAGCAACGCCAAGTTGTCACTGTGGACAAGCGCGCGGCCAAGCCGCTCAATTTCGTATTCGTGTTGCTCGACAAGTTTTCGTTGCTGTCTTTTGCCTCGGCACTGGACAGCCTTCGGATTGCAAATCGTATGGCGGATCAGCAGATCTATACTTGGTCGCTGGCCGGCGAAGGCGGAGAGGTCGTCACCTGCTCGGCCGGCACGACGTTCGAGCTTGACCGCGACCTGGACGAACTGCAGCGGGACGAGGTGATCCTTGTTTGTGGCGGCGTCGATGTTCAGGCGGCGACCACCAAAAAGGTCTTGAACTGGCTGCGCCGCGAGGCCCGCAAAGGTCTGAAGATCGGTGGCTTGTGCACCGCGGCCTATACCCTTGCCAAGGCCGGCCTGCTGGACGGCAAGCGGGCCACCATCCACTGGGAAAACGCCGACAGCTTTGCGGAAGAGTTCGAAAACGTCGAACTGACGAAATCCGTCTTTCTGATCGACGGCAACCGGATGACAACGGCCGGTGGCACCTCGTCAATCGACCTAATGCTGAAACTGATTGCCGATGATTACGGCGAGGAGTTGGCCAATGCCGTGGCCGACCAGATGATCTATTCCTCGATCCGCACCGATCAGGACACCCAGCGCCTGTCGACGCCCACGCGGATCGGCGTGCGTCACCCCAAGCTGAGCCAGGTCATCCTGATGATGGAGAAGAACATCGAGGAGCCGATTTCGCCCTCGATCCTCGCCAAGGATGTTGGCATGTCGACCCGCCAGCTCGAACGGTTGTTCCGTCGGTATCTGAGCCGTTCGCCCAAGCGCTATTACATGGAACTGCGGTTGCACAAGGCGCGCAACCTGCTGATGCAGACCGACATGAGCGTGATCAACGTGGCCTTGGCCTGCGGTTTTGCCAGCCCCAGCCATTTCTCGAAATGCTACCGCGCGCATTACAACACCACGCCCTATCGCGAGCGTGGGACACAGAGCGGGCGGCTGTCGGTCTGACGCCTAGAACATGCCCAGAATGGGCTCGGCGCGTGTGTTGATGCTGAACTGCAGAACTAGCACGCCGTCGTCGCGTTGATGCAAAAGAGCATAATAGTAGAGATAGCTGTTCTTGTCGTTCCAATAGATCCGCATTTCCTGCGCGAACCCGTTCTCAAGCTCGACCCGTTTGGCAACGTCGGCATTGGTCAGGTAGTACGGAACAAGGTCACGTAGCTGCCCTTGCAGGACTTGCATCTGCTGCGGCGTGTAATCGTCGGCGCCGCCCAACCGGGTGATGACGTTCGAGAACTCGCGGTTCTTGATCTTGGTGTCGACGAAAGTTTCGTAACCGGCATAGGTCGGAAAGACCTCGTCGGCCGCGGCGGGAAGTGTCGAAAGGGACAAAAATATCGCTGCGAGAATGCGGAACATATTAATCCTCTTAGAAGTGTATCGCTGCACTCCTAGGACGAACGGGAAATCCTGTAAACCGCACCCTGCCCGACCGAGATGAACCAGATCGCACCGTCTGGGGCCTGCACGATGTCACGGACCCGTTCGGTCTCGGCGCCTTTGATCTGCTCGACCTCGCGCAACGGGTTTCCGGACAATCGTGCAATATAGTCGAATTTCAGCGAGCCCACGAAAATGTCACCGCGCCATTCGGGAAACATCCCGCCCGAATAGACCATCAAGCCCGACGGAGCGATGGACGGATCCCAATACAAGCGCGGCTGTTCCATTCCGGCCTTGCTGGTGCCTTCGCCAATCTTCTCTCCGGAATAATGCTTCCCGTAGGAAATGGCCGGCCAACCGTAGTTGGCGCCGGGTTTCACAAGGTTCACCTCGTCCCCGCCCTTTGCGCCATGTTCCGAGACCCACAACCGGCCGCTCGTATCAACATCAGCGCCTTGCGGGTTGCGATGACCAAAGGACCAGATCTCGGGGCGGATGCCATCTTGCGTGACAAACGGATTATCCGCCGGGATCGAGCCATCGCGGTTGATCCGAATGACCGTCCCCATGTGGTTCGAGCGGTCCTGCGCGCTTGGCCTATCGCCACGATCCCCCAAAGTGATGAACAGCGTCCCGTCCTGCGCCTCGACCAGGCGCGATCCGAAATGCCGGCCGCCCGAGCCCCCGGGAACGGCTTCGAATATCACCTTCAGGTTGGTCAGCCGCTTGCCGTTCTCGGACAGGCGCGCCACTGCAACCGCCGTACCGACCCCGCCGCTCTGCGGCTTCGAGAATGTGAGAAACACCTCTCTGGTGCGGTTAAACTCGCGGGCGATGGTTACGTCCAGCAGACCGCCCTGCCCCTGCGCCGCGACCTTCGGAACGCCCCGGACCTTGGTGGCCTTGCCATCACGCGCCAAAAGCAACTGGCCGTCGCGCTCGGTGACCAAGAAACTGCCATCCGGCAGCAGGCCGATCGCCCAGGGTGTATCGAGGCCGGCAAGCATGGTCGTGACCGAGACCTCGCCTGCGGATGTCTTCAATGACTCGCCCGACGCGACGCTGCCGCAAATCATCAGAATGAGAATCGTGAAAACCCTGATCATATCTATCGCTCCAATCCCGGTAAGAATGAGCCGCCCGGGAACCAAACCCTAGAAAACAAATAGAGTTGTTCAGCCAAAAGACACATTCCTGTTTGGACTTTTCTTTTCTGAACAGCTTGCCTAGGGTCTTGCTCAGAACGAATACGTTCCAACAAGGGAGTAACCTAATGAAAAAGCTGCTTACTGCGACTGCAGCAACCGCATTGCTGGCCGGTGCCGCAATGGCCGAAGACGTCAAACTGGGCGTTCTGTTCGGATTTACCGGGCCGATTGAATCACTGGCCCCGGCAATGGGTTCGGGCGCTGAACTGGCGATGGCCGAAGTGACCGAATCCGGCAAGCTGCTGGGCGGCGCCACCGTCACCCCGTCGCGCGCCGATACCGGCTGCATCGACAACGGCCTGGCCACCTCGAACGGCGAACGCATGATCGCCGATGGCGTTGCCGGCATCATCGGCGGCGACTGCTCGGGTGTGACTGGCGCAATCCTGCAGAACGTCGCTATTCCGAATGGCATGGTCATGATCTCGCCGTCGGCGACCTCGCCCGGTCTGTCGACGATGGAAGACAACGGTCTGTTCTTCCGCACCGCCCCGTCGGATGCGCGTGAAGGTCAGGTTATGGCCGACATTCTGAAAGACCGCGGCATCAACTCGATCGCTCTGACCTATACCAACAACGACTACGGCAAAGGTCTGGCCGACGCGATCCAGTCGTCGTTCGAGGCCGTGGGCGGTGAAGTGACCATCGTTGCAGCACATGAAGACGGCAAAGCGGACTATTCGGCCGAAGTCGGCGCACTGGCCTCGGCGGGTGGGGACATCCTCGTGGTTGCCGGTTACCTGGATCAGGGTGGTCTGGGCATCATCCAGTCCGCTCTGGACAGCGGCGCGTTCGACACGTTCGGTCTGCCGGGCGGCATGATCGGTGACTCGCTGCCTGCGAATGTCGGCCCCGATCTGGACGGCTCGTTTGGTCAGATCGCCGGTTCCGGCGGTGAAGGCGCCGAGAAATATTTCGCGATGGCCGAAGCCGCGGGCTTTGACGGCTCGTCGCCCTACTCGCCCGAAAGCTATGACGCTGCCGCGCTGTTCATGCTGGCCATGCAGGCCGCAGGGTCGGCCGATCCGGCCCAGTACGGTGGCAAGATCCTGGATGTGGCCAACGCCCCCGGCGAGAAGATCTATCCGGGTGAACTGGCCAAGGGTCTGGAACTGCTGGCCGCTGGTCAGGACATCGACTATGTCGGCGCTTCGGGTGTCGAACTGATCGGTCCGGGCGAAAGCGCTGGGTCCTACCGCGAGATCGAAGTGAAAGACGGCAAGAACGAGACCGTCAAGTTCCGTTGATCCGTCAGCTGACCGCATGATACCAAGCAGCCCGGGCCTTGTGCCCGGGCTGTTTCAATGACAAAAGGCGCCACCTTATCTTTGGGATGGGGCAACACGAAGAACCGCGAAAGCCGCGGACAGGGGAACACATGATCGTCGTCGAGGACGTGCACAAGCATTTCGGCGGTTTCCATGCGGTGGACGGGGCATCGCTGGAGATCGAAAAGGGCTCGATTACTGGCCTGATCGGTCCAAACGGGGCCGGAAAAACCACTCTTTTCAATGTGATCGCGGGTGTTCTGCCTCCGACCAGCGGCAAGGTCTGGATGGATGGCGAAGACATCACCGGCCTGCCGCCCCATGATCTGTTTCACAAGGGGCTGTTGCGCACCTTCCAGATCGCGCATGAGTTCTCGTCGATGACATGCCGCGAAAACCTGATGATGGTCCCCGGTGGCCAATCCGGTGAATCGCTGTGGAACACATGGTTCGGCCGCAAGCGGATTGCGGATGAGGAACGCGCCCTGCGCGCCAAGGCCGACGAGGTGCTGGAGTTCCTAACCATCGAACACTTGGCCGACCACAAGGCGGGTCAGGTCTCGGGCGGCCAGAAAAAGCTGCTGGAACTGGGCCGCACGATGATGGTGGACGCCAAGATCGTGTTCCTGGACGAGGTCGGCGCAGGCGTGAACCGCACCCTGCTGATGACCATCGCCGATACGATCCTGCGTCTGAACAAGGAACGCGGCTATACCTTCGTCGTGATCGAACACGACATGGATTTCATTGGCAAGATCTGCGATCCGGTGATCTGCATGGCCGAGGGCAAGGTGCTTGCGCAAGGCACGCTGGACGAGATCAAGGCCAACGAGCACGTCATCGAGGCCTATCTGGGCACTGGGCTCAAGAACAAAGACCAGTTGGAGGCCGGGGCATGAGCGACAATCCCTATCAGGACGACAAGGGCAACAAGGACGCCTCGATTACCAACACGCATGGCATCGGCACAATGACGCCGGCCCATCGGGTCAGCGGCAAGACCCACCGGGTAGAAGGCGGTCCATTCCTGATCGGTGACACCATGACCGGCGGGTACGGCAAAGGCCCCGACATTCTGCACGATTGCACGATCGCCGTGGACAAGGGCGAAATCGCCGTGATCGTCGGCCCCAACGGCGCTGGCAAATCCACCGCGATGAAGGCCGTTTTCGGCATGCTGGACGTGCGCGCCGGATCGGTGCGGTTGGATGGAGAGGACATCACCAACCTCAGCCCGCAGGACCGGGTGATCAAAGGCATGGGCTTTGTGCCCCAAACGCAGAACATTTTCACCTCGATGACGGTTCAGGAAAATCTGGAAATGGGCGCGTTCATCCGCACGGATGATTTCTCGGACACGATGGAACAGGTGTTCGAGCTGTTCCCGATCCTGAGAGACAAACGCAACCAGGCGGCGGGTGAACTCTCGGGCGGACAGCGCCAACAAGTGGCCGTCGGCCGCGCGCTTATGACCAAGCCCAAAGTGCTGATGCTGGACGAACCGACTGCGGGCGTTTCGCCGATCGTGATGGACGAACTGTTCGACCGCATCATCGAAGTGTCGCGCACTGGCCTTCCGATCCTGATGGTCGAGCAGAATGCCCGCCAGGCACTTGAGATCGCCGACAAGGGCTATGTGCTGGTCCAAGGCCGCAATGCATACACGGGAACCGGTAAGGAACTGCTGGCGGACGAGGAAGTGCGCAAGTCGTTTTTGGGCGGCTAACCGACGGTTTTCAGAATTCGGTTTTTTCATGGGGTCGGTCGGGATTCTCGACTGGCCCTTTTGCTTGATCGCTTTGCGCAAAATTGAAGGCCAGAAGATGGCAATAGGTGTTTCCGGCCACACCCTTCTTCCTTAAAACCCTTATTAGGCATCTGAAAAATATAAATTATTTCCTGGCAGCGCACCGCTTCAAAAAGCCTGTGGATTTTCCCGGAATGCCAATCTGCTGCTTTAATCAGGTCAAATTTCAAAAATATCGCTGCGCCCGAACCACTACACCAATCCCCGAAACGCGCCCCAATTGGGGGGCACAAAAATTGGAAGTCAAAATGAAGAAATGGATGATCGCCGCACTGGTCGCACACTTGGCAACTGGCGCTGTGGCTCAGCAACGCGAGTTTGTGTGCATATCGGATATTGATGGAACCGAGTACCGGCTGACACGGCTTGAAGGCGAGCAAAAGGGATCGGTCAAATTCGGTGACACGACCGGGGATGCTCAGGTGTTTCCTGGACTGAACAACATGACGTTCATCCTGGCGACCGAACAGCATGTCATGACCTTCTTCGTCAAAAGCCCTGATCTGTCCTACAACCTGTCCATTCGCCGTCCGGTCCTTCAGAATGACCGCGGCCAATGCATGGAAACCGGAGCCTAGTCCCGCAATCATCTGCGATTTCAGGCCGCGTCCCACATGGTGGCGCGGTCTTTTTCTTTCGGGGATCGGCAGACGGTTGGAGCGCGTGTGATGAATGTCCGCCAAACCGCATAAAAACATGCACAAAGCCGCAAAAATCATGCTCCAAATTGTTGTGTCTTTTGTCGGCGTCATGCCATAAAGCCGCACCCGGACAGTGAGAAGAACATAATGGACCTACTGAATGCGCTTGTTGCGCTTGCGAACTTTGTGATCGTGCCTGCGGTTGCCTATGGCAGCCAGTTGGCACTTGGGGCGCTGGGGGTCACCCTGATCTACGGCATCCTGCGGTTTTCCAACTTTGCCCACGGGGATACGATGGCCTTCGGCGCAATGATTGCCGTGCTGGTCACCTGGGGTCTTCAGGCCGCAGGGATCGGGTTCGGGCCCCTGCCGACGGCGCTTCTGGCGCTTCCGTTTGCGATCCTCGGGTGCATCCTTCTGGTGCTGATCACCGACAGGCTGGTCTATCGGTTCTACCGCGAGCAAAAGGCCAAACCTGTGATCCTTGTGATCGTGTCCATGGGTGTGATGTTCATCATGAATGGGCTGGTGCGCTTCATCATCGGCCCCGATGACCAAAGGTTCTCGGATGGGGCACGGTTCCTGATTTCTGCGAGGGATTTCAAAAAGATGACCGGGCTGGATGAGGGGCTTGCGATCAAAACCTCGCAGGGTATCACCGTGATCGTCGCCGTCGTTGCCGTAGCCTTGCTGTTCTGGTTCCTCAACAAGACCCGCACCGGTAAGTCGATGCGCGCTTATTCCGACAACGAGGATCTGGCCTTGTTGTCCGGCATCAACCCGGAACGTGTGGTGATGATCACCTGGATCATCGTTGCGGCACTGGCCACGACGGCCGGGGTTCTCTATGGGCTGGACAAGAGCTTCAAGCCATTCGTCTATTTCCAGCTGCTTCTGCCGATCTTTGCCTCGGCCATCGTGGGCGGATTGGGTAACCCGATTGGGGCTATCGCAGGCGGATTCATTATCGCCTTTTCCGAAGTCACGATCACTTATGCCTGGAAGAAGGTGCTGACTTACCTTGCCCCGGAAAGCCTGGAACCTTCGGGCCTGGTGCAGTTCCTGTCCACCGATTACAAATTCGCCGTCAGCTTCGTCATTCTGCTGATCGTGCTTCTGTTCAAGCCAACAGGTCTGTTCAAGGGGAAAGCGGTATGAACGAAGCAGTCAAAAACACCCTGCTTTTCGTGATTGTCGGCGGGCTGATCCTGCTGACCGGTTTCGTTCAAAGCTGGAATACGGCGATCTTGATTCTGAACATGGGTCTGATTTCCGCGATCATGGCGATCGGTGTGAACCTGCAATGGGGCTTTGCCGGACTGTTCAATGTCGGCGTCATGGGTTTTGTTGCGCTGGGCGGACTTGCGGTTGTGCTGGTCTCGACCCCTCCGACACCCGGAGCCTGGTCCGCGGGCGGATACGGGATCGTGCTGGCGCTTCTGCTGGGGGCGGCGACCGTTGTCGCAGCCGTGATGGCCGCGCAAAAAATGCCCAAGGGCCGGGCACGAACGCTGGCGATCATCGCAATCCTCGTCGTCGGGTTCTTCGTCTATCGCGCGGTGTTCGACCCGAGCATCGCTGCCGTCGAAGCCATCGACCCAGCCATTGCGGGAAATATCGGCGGGCTGAATCTTCCGGTGCTGCTTGCGTGGCCGGCGGGTGGGCTATTGGCCGCGGGCGCTGCCTGGCTGATTGGCAAGACGGCGTTGGGTCTGCGCTCGGACTACCTTGCGATTGCTACGCTGGGCATCGCCGAGATCATCATTGCGATCATGAAAAACGAGGACTGGCTGGCCCGAGGGGTCAAGAACGTCTACGGCATCCCCCGCCCCTCACCTATCGTGGGCTATGAGATTGACCTGCAGAGCGACCCGTCCTTCGTCGAACGTGCAGCCTCATTCGGGCTGGACCCGGTGACCGCTTCGACCCTGTGGGTGAAACTGGGTTATGCATTCCTGTTCCTGATCGTGCTTCTCATCCTGCTCTGGATGGCTCAGATGGCGCTCAAAAGCCCGTGGGGCCGCATGATGCGCGCGATCCGCGACAACGAGGTCGCCGCCGAAGCCATGGGCAAGGACGTCACCCGCCGTCATCTGCAGATCTTCGTTCTGGGCTCGGCCATCTGTGGCATTGCCGGGGCGATGATGACGACGCTGGACGGCCAGCTGACACCCAGCGCCTACCAACCGCTCCGGTTCACCTTCCTTGTCTGGGTGATGGTGATCGTCGGCGGTTCCGGCAACAATTTCGGCTCGGTCCTGGGGGCCTTTCTGATCTGGTTCCTGTGGGTCGAGGTCGAACCCATCGGTCTGTGGCTTATGAACCTGATCACCTCCAGCATGCCGGACGGCAGCGCGCTGAAGGCCCACCTGATCGAAAGCACGGCACATGTGCGCCTGTTCACGATGGGGCTTATCCTGCTGATTGTTCTCAGATTCAGCCCAAGGGGCCTGATCCCCGAGAAGTAGACATCTTTCATCACGAAACCGTCAGGCCGCGCCATGCGAATGGCGCGGTTTCTTGATTGCGGCTTGAAAAATCAATAGACGGCTTCACACTCTATGAACCATATCGGCGCATATTGTTCGAAACACCACTCACCTGATGCGCCGATCTTAACGAGTAAACTCTGACCCAGAAGAAAAGTTCTTGCACCATGAAGACTTCCACAAAGAAAATTGCCCTTATGGTTCCGGTCCTGGCTGTTGTGGCCGGATGTATCCCAAGCCCCCGTGAACTGGAAACCACACCCGTCCAGGTACAGACGCCCAAGGGCGTCGTGACCTGCCAACTGTATCGTCAGGATCGGGTTGACTGGGATCGCGCGATTGATTTCCCGGCCACCAAGATGTCGGTTCCCGAAGCTGACGCCTATTGCCAGCAGGAAGGACAGCGGCGCCTCAACCGCTGACGCGGCACGCCCCGCCAGTTCCGGCTGGCAGGGCGATGAAATTCAACGGTTGCGAAACAGCCCGCCTAGGATGCCGCGAACGATGCGGCGTCCTGTGGTTCCTTTCAGCTCTTTGATGACTGCCTCGCTCATGGCAGAGGCAAAGCTGTCTTGCTTTCGGACCGATCGTGCAGACGATCGCCCTACTCTGCTGCCGCTGTATCTGCGCGCCGCCGAATACTCCCGCTCGGACACCGACCGGGTGTCGTCTTGCTCCTCTGGTTCGGCCTCCTCGGCCTCGGCCGCGGCCTTGGCCGCGCGGGCCTGCAGGATTTCGAATGCCGATTTGCGATCCAGAAGCGTTTCGTATTTTCCGGCCATCGGAGACGCCTCAATCACAGCCTTGCGCTCGGCGTCGGTAATCGGGCCCAGTTGTGAACCCGGCGGACGTATCAATGTCCGCTCGACCATACCCGGCGCGCCCTTTCGTTCGAGCATCGAGGTCAACGCCTCGCCCACTCCGACCTCCCGGATCGCGGTTTCCGTGTCGAAGGCCGGGTTTTCCCGATAGGTTTCCGCGGCCAGCCGCAAATTCTTGCGATCGCGCGCGGTGAAGGCGCGCAAAGCATGTTGGACGCGGTTGCCCAACTGTCCGAGGATATCTTCGGGAATATCGGCCGGGTTCTGAGTAATGAAGTAAACCCCAACGCCCTTGGATCGGATCAATCGCGCGACCTGCTCGACCTTGTCCACCAGAACCTTGGGCGCATCATCGAACAACAGATGGGCTTCGTCGAAGAAAAAGACCAGCTTGGGCTTGTCGGGATCGCCGACTTCGGGCAGTTCTTCGAACAGTTCGCTCAGCAGCCACAAAAGGAACGTGGCATACAGCCCGGGCGCGCCCATCAGCTTGTCAGAAGCCAGGATGTTGACCATCCCGTGGCCGTTTTCATCCGAGCGCATCAAATCCGACAGTTCGAGCGCAGGCTCACCAAACAGCCGTGCGCCTCCTTGGTTCTCCAGCACAAGCAATCGTCGCTGTATGGCGCCAATCGAAGCGGTCGAGACATTTCCGTAGCGCAGCGACAGCTGTGACCGGTTTTCACCAATCCAGACCAGAAGAGCCTGCAGGTCCTTGAGATCCAGCAGCGGCATCCCCTCTTCATCCGCAACCCGGAAGGCGATGTTCAGCACACCTTCCTGCGCTTCGCTCAGGTCCAGAAGCCGGGAAAACAACAGCGGCCCCATCTCGGTAACCGTTGTCCGGACAGGGTGGCCCTGCTCACCAAACAGATCCCAGAACGTGACTGGGCACGCGGCATAGGAATAGTCTGCAAACCCGATACGCTGGGCACGGTCCATGAAGGCCTGATGCAACTTGTGATCGGGGCTGCCGGCACGCGCCAGTCCGGACAGGTCACCTTTGACGTCTGACAGGAAAACAGGTACACCCTGCTGCGAGAACCCTTCGGCTAGGATTTGCAGGGTCACGGTCTTGCCCGTCCCCGTTGCACCGGCAATCAGACCGTGCCGGTTTGCATATTTCAGCGTCAAACCCTGCGGCTGCTTGTATTCAACACCGCCACCGCCAACAAAAACGTTTTCCGTCATATTGATACGTCCCAAAACTTAGCGTCCCGGCACCACCATACAAACTTAACCTTTGACTGCGATAGTGATTTTGCCCGCCTCGCAATTCCCTCGTGTGGTGGGCAAACTTCCTCCCTGTCGACTGGCTGTGCTTTCGGGCACAGCCCTTTTTTTTTGATATTGCCAAGTTTCTGCTTGTGGAAACATTAAATTTCGCTGTTAGCAGTTGACCACTGGGTTCGCCTCTCGTAACGTTCGGGCATAACTAAGTCGGCCAGTCCGACGGGGAGATACATTGATTGAAGGGAGCCGCACGTACGGCTCCCTTTGTCGTTTGTACTCAAAGGCTTCTCGGCGTCACTTCAGGTGGCCTCCGATGTGTCGGCGAAAATCCGTCCAATCCCGCGTGCAGCGCGCGCTTTGCAACTGACATGGCCGAGCAGGAATGCTAGAGACGTTTGAAAAAGCTGTATCAGCACAATGAGGCAATGATGATCACCAAACTTGTTCCAGCCACCCTGGTAACGGCTGCATTGCTGGGCTCAGGCGCGTTCGCCCAGGAAGCCACGACTGAAACTCAAGAGCTGACCCAAGCCGGTCAGACCACGGATACCGGCTCCGACCTGGATCTGGGTCAAAGCGGCCCGCGTGTCGGCGAGCAATATGTCCGCGAGAAGTCGGGCGACTGGGAGATCTCCTGCATCAAGGCGCAATCCGGCGATGACCCCTGTGCGATGGTTCAGATTCTCAACGGTGCGCAGAATGAACCTCTGGCCGAGATCACCGTTGGCAAGCTGCCCGCCGGTGGTGCCGCCGCGGCCTGGGCGAACGTCATTGTTCCTCTGGAAACTCTGCTGCAAGCACAACTGGCCATCTCGATCGATGGCGCACCTCGCAAGCTGTACAACTATCATCACTGTGTTCCGGTCGGTTGTGTTGCGCAGCTGGGTCTGACCCAGGGCGACATTGACGCGATGAAAGCGGGAACGAAGGCTACCATTTCACTGGTGCCCGCACGCGCGCCCGATCAGGTTATCAACATGGATCTGTCGCTGAGCGGATTTACCGCTGCCTTTGACGGCCTGGAGGTCAACACCAACTGATCACGCCAAGATGAATGACCAAAGCCGCCATCCCCCGATGGCGGCTTTTTTCATACCTTCTTGAGGGCTAAGACCGCGTTCAGACCGCCAAACGCAAAGGCGTTGCTCAATGCCACATTCACCGCGGCCTCGCGCGCCTCGTTTGGTACGACGTCCAAAGCGCATTCCGGGTCGGGTTCTTCATACCCGATGGTCGGCGCTATCACGCCGTCACGGACAGCCATAATACAGGCCAGCAGTTCAACCGCGCCGGTCCCTCCAATAAGGTGGCCGTGCATGGATTTGGTCGATGAGATCATCAGATCGTCGGCATGGCGTCCGAACACATCCGCGACTGCTGCGCATTCGGTCTTGTCATTGGCGGCGGTTCCGGTGCCGTGGGCGTTGACATAGCCCACGTCACTTGCGTTCAGCCCCGCATCCTTCAGCGCCCCGGCCATGGCCCGTGCCGCGCCCTGTTTGCTGGGCATCACAATATCCGTCGCGTCCGATGACATCGCATAGCCCGCAACCTCACACAGGATTTCAGCGCCGCGAGCACGCGCATGTTGGTATTCCTCGAATACGAACACACCGGCGCCCTCGCCCTGGACCATGCCATTGCGATTTGCGCTGAACGGCCGGCAGGCGTCCTTGGACATAACCCGAAGGCCTTCCCAAGCCTTGACCCCCCCAAAACACAACATGGATTCCGACCCACCGGTAACCATCGCCGGGGCGGCGCCACTGCGCACCATCTGGAACGCCAGCGCCATCGCGTGGTTCGACGATGCACAGGCCGTCGAAACGGTGAAGCTGGGGCCTTTGAGATTGTGCTCCATCGAAATGTGGCTTGCCGCAGCGTTGTTCATCAGCTTCGGCACGACGAACGGATGGACCCGGTTCTTCCCGTCTTCGTAGACCGAGCGATAGTTGTCATCCCAGGTCGAAACACCACCGCCGGCCGTTCCCAGAACGACCCCCGACCGAACGGCCAATTCGCCGTGAAACTCCAGCCCCGACTGGTCGATCGCCTCTTTGGCCGCAGTCAGAGTGAATTGCGTGAAACGGTCATACAGCGCCATCTGTTGGCGATTGAACCGGCCTTCGGCCTCGAACCCGCGGACCTGACCGCCGATTTTTATGCTCAGTCGGTCGACGTCACGAAATTCAAGCTCGGAAATGCCGCAACGGCCTTCGCGCATCGCCTCCAGGGTGTCGGGCACGGAATGGCCCAGCGAATTGATCGTGCCAGCGCCGGTAATGACAACCCGTTTCATGACCGCGGATCAGACCTTTTCCGCGACCAGTTTTTCGATCCCGGCAATGATCGCTGCAACATTCGAGATGTCGAAATCGCTTGCCGTCGGTTCGTTGGCGTTGAAGGGGATCGAGATGTCGAATTCTTCCTCGATGGCAAAGATGCTTTCAACCAGGCCCATGCTATCGATTCCGAGATCTTCCAGAGAGCTTTCGGGCGTCACGTCGGACGGCTCCAGCACGGCCTGCTCTGCAATGATTGCGATGACGCGGTCGCTGATGCTCATGTCGTTCCCCTGATTGTCGCGTTGCGGTTGATTTAATCGCTCGACGAGGGTTTGAAAACCGTCTTTTTAAGCGCCTCTACGTCACGGGCCATGCGTGGAAGCCGACGCTGTGCCTTGTAGATTTCGGTGTGCGTTTCCATTTTCACGCCCGGATAGCCCATGATCACACGACCTGCCGGGACATTCGAAAGTATCTTGGTTCCGCCGCCCGCGATCACGCCGTCACCAATGAAGATATTGTCGACGACTCCGGTCTGGCCACCCAAAACCACGTTGTTGCCGATCTCGACCGAACCGGACACTCCGGTTTGACCGCACAGCAGACAGTCTCTGCCGACCTGGGTGTTGTGCCCGACATGAACAAGATTGTCCAACTTGGAACCGTCTCCGATGACGGTGTTGCGGATCGTTCCGTTGTCGATGGTGCAGTTCGCGCCAACCTCGACATCATTGCCGATCTGGACTGCACCGAGCGAATGGATGCGCAACCAGCTCTGCGCCTTGGCGTCTCCGGCGTCGCCCATGGTCTTGCGCACGTTTTCCACACCCGACACCTCGGGCGTGACAAAGCTGAACCCATCCCCGCCGATCCTGGCTCCGGGTTGCGCAATAAAGCGATCGCCAATGATGGCACGCGCGCCGATGCTGACCATCTCGCGCAACAGGCAGTTCTGGCCCAACACGACATCCATACCAACGTGGCACTGGGCGCCGATCACCGTTCCGGATCCGATGCGGGCCCGGGGGCCGACAACGGCCAGAGGCCCGATGGACACATCTCCGGCGATCTCGGCCGTCGGGTCCACGACCGCCGAAGGATGGATCCCGGGTGCGACGCCCTGCCCCCGGTCCAGCATCGTGGTAATTCCGGCCATTGCCATACGGGGGCGGCCAACGAACACGGCGCCCTCCAGACCCAGTGCGCGCCAGTCGGCACCCTCCCACAGAACGGCACAACGCGCCTGACCCTCAGCCAGCGCCTCGGCGTATTTCGGAGCCATCGCCATAGCCAGATCGGTTGGGCCGGCATCCTTGGGCTCGGCCGCCCTCAGAATCGTCAGGGTGGTGTTTCCCTCGGCCGGCGCCCCCAGAGCATCGGCGATTTGCTGTAAGGTGAACTGCATCGCGGGCTTCCTTGTCGCAGGATTTTGCGCCCCGTGCTTACCCCTGAACGTTCGGCAGGGCCACCCCTGCTTTTTGCAGGGCATCCCAAATCTTCTGATCCCGCCCGTAGACATCGCGCCGATACTGCACGTCGCCCTTCGGCCCGACGAATGCGGTACGGTAAATCAGATGAACCGGAACCGGCTGTTTGAGGTCAACCTTGGTTTCACGCCCGGTACGCAGCACCCTGTGGAAAAAGGCCTTGGGGTCCTCTTCCTGTTTTGCCAGCAAAGCATAGGCGAAATCAAAAGGTTGCGCCAAACGAATGCACCCGTGAGAGAAGGCGCGCACTTCGCGTGCGAACAGGCTCTTCTGCGGGGTGTCGTGCAGATAGATGTTGTACTTGTTGGGGAACATGAACTTGACCAGCCCCAAAGCGTTGCTCTGCCCTGGAGGCTGGCGCATCGCAAACGGGAAGCTGCGAGCCGTGAACTGGTTGAAGTCCACCGCATTGCGGTTCACCTGCCGCCCGCGCCGATCGGTGATCTCAAGATGCCGGACGGCATTGGGGTTGGCCCGCAACTTCGGCAGGTATTCCTTGGTGATGATCGAGCGCGGCACATGCCAGCTGGGATTGATCACCATGTGTTCCATCACGTCCGAAAACTCGGGGCTTTGACGATCGCTGGTGTTTTTGCCGATCACCGCACGGGTTTCAAATGTCACCCGACCATCGTCGACGATTTTCGCGGAAAAGTCGGCCTGATTGACCAGTACATGCCGTGCACCCCTCTCGCGAGGGAGCCAGCGTTCACGTTCCATCGCAACCATCACCGCCTTGAGCCGATCAGAAGGTGAACGGTTGATTTCGGCAATCGTTCCCTGGCCGGCGACACCATCTGGTTCAAGTCCATGGGCGCGTTGGAAGGCTTGCACCGCGGCCACCATAGAGTCGTCATATTCCGGGCTGGCCGTGGGCTTGAGGAACCCCATCGCAACCAGACGATTACGCAGCTTTAGTACACTCGGCCCTGTATCGCCGCGTTCGTATTTTCCGGTTGGAACGGTCGGCCCCCATTCACCATGTTCGTTCAGTGACTGCAGCGCCATCTTCTGCTTGAGCAGCGCCCGGTACTGACTGGACTGCGGCGGAAGCTGCGCGAGATAAGAGCCGTCGGTGGAATTCATCATCGCCGCAAGATGTTCCGAGGCCGGCTTCCGTTCGACCGCACGCACGAGGCCGGCGTCGATCTGAGCCGGGCGCAGCAGCCCGGACTGAATATCCTGCGCATAGCGGACAAACGCCTCGCTCAGCGCCGCCTCAAGCGCTCCGAGATCGCGGTTTGACCGAGCGCTCTGCATCTTCGCCATCAGGCCATCAACGTCATATCGTTCGGCCGGAAGCCCATGCATCTGGGCATGGGACAATGCTTTGATAAGTGCCGATCGGCGTGCCGCGTGACCAGAGGTAGCACCGACCCAAATCGGCGCGAACTCCTGCTCTCGGTAAAAGGACGCGATTTCCGGGGTTGTCCCTGCACTTTCCGCGACAGCCATCCGAAACGCGAAACTCTCAGCCTGGGTCGGAGCCGCCTGAACGGATGTGGCCGACACGGCGATGCTTGCGGCAAACAGAAAAATCGTACAGGTCCGACGGACAGAATTCATGGGATAGCCTTGGTTTTCAATAACTTGGAACACTAGTTTTCGCGCCCGACAATTATGTTTCACGCCTCGGGGGATTGTCCACTCACATTTCCAACAGCACATCACACCGCTGGCCCCCTGATGCGCGTTTGCATCGTCTGGAAAAAAACGAAAGGGATTCAGGCCTGTCCGCCACATTTTTTGTCACTTGCGCAGATTTTCGCCGAAAATTCCCCGTAAGAAAGCACAAGACCAAAAGATCACTTGGCGCAAGAATCCCTCTGTGGCATAAAATCCGCATCTGGGATGGGAAAGAATTAAGAAAGCGCACGTAACATCGTGTGCAGGCAGGAACTGTACGGGACGAAACACGTTATGACCAAGAGCAGTACCTCGGGGATGACCCGGCGTGCCCTATTGGGCGCATTCGCGGCAACGGCAGTTGTTGCAGCACCAACCTACTCAAACGCAGCAGGCTTCCTTCGCGGGGGTGGAGACATCCGCAGGATCCGTATGTATTCGGGTCGTACCGGCGAGCGCTTGGACATGATCTACTGGGTCGATGGTAAATACGTCAAAGACGCGGTCAAGGAAATCAACCACTTCATGCGTGACTGGCGCACCGATCAGTCAAAGGACATGGATCTGCGCACGATCGACATCATGGCCGCGGCCCACAACCTGCTGGATGTGAACGAGCCCTACATGCTGTTGTCGGGCTACCGCTCTCCGCAGACCAACGCCATGCTGCGCCGTCGGTCGCGCGGTGTCGCCAAGAACTCTCTCCACGTTAAAGGTCAGGCTGCGGACCTGCGGCTTGCCTCCCGCTCGGTCTCACAGATGGCCAAGGCAGCCATTTCGTGCCGTGCCGGCGGTGTCGGCCAATACTATGGATCAAATTTCGTGCACATGGATTGCGGCGACGTTCGCTCCTGGCGCGGCTAATACACTACCACTCACCAACCCCGCAAAAAGCCCCGGCGCATCACTGCCCGGGGCTTTTTGCTGCGCAGCGCCCATCTGGCAATGACGGACACAGGCGCGGAAGCGCTACGCCTTGAAACGCTGGAAGAAAGTGGCGCACCTGAGAGGATTCGAACCTCTGGCCTCTGCCTTCGGAGGGCAGCGCTCTATCCAGCTGAGCTACAGGTGCGTTGGCCGTTAGCTAACCTTGTTCCGATCCGGGTGCAACTGGATTTTGCATGTCGGAACTCGGTTTAGCGACGAACAATCAGGCAAACAATTCGTGCGCCAGTTCCAGCGCATCGATCAGTGTGTCGACCTCATCGGTGGTGTTGTACAGACCAAAACTCGCGCGGCAGGTGGCCGTAACCCCGAGATAATCCATCAACGGTCCGGCGCAATGGTGCCCCGCCCGAACGGCGACGCCCTTCTTGTCGAGAATGGTGGATACATCGTGTGCGTGGCCCGCACCGTCCAGCGTAAAACTGAAGATAGCGGCCTTGTCGGGCGTCGTCCCCTGAACCTGCAGCCAGTTCAGCCCGGTCAGGCGCTGCATTGCATAGTCGCGCAAGCCCGCCTCATGGGCCGCGATGTTGTCCATCCCCAAACTCATCATGTAGTCCAGCGCAACGCCCATGCCGATTGTCTGGACGATACCCGGAGTGCCGGCTTCGAATTTCATCGGCGGATCGTTGTAGATCACCCTGTCTTTCGACACTTCCTTGATCATATCGCCTCCTCCGATGAAGGGGCGCATCTCGGCCATGCGTTCCGATTTGATAAAGATCGCGCCGGATCCCGACGGGCCGTACAGCTTGTGTCCGGTAATAGCATAGAAATCACACCCGATATCCTGCAGATCCACCGGCATGTGAACCGCGCCCTGGCTTCCGTCGACCAGCACAGGCACGCCTTTGGCATGGGCGCCTTCGGTGATCGCCTTCACGTCAACCACGGTACCCAGAACGTTGGAACACTGGGTCACCGCCACCAGTTTGGTCTTGGGCCCGATGGCGTCGATCACGGCCTGCGGATCCAGCGCACCACTTGCATCCACGTCCACCCATTTCAGAACGACGCCCTGGCGTTCGCGCAGAAAATGCCAGGGTACGATGTTGGCATGATGCTCCATGACGCTCAGAACAATTTCGTCGCCGGCCTGCATCCGCGGCATGGCCCACCCATAGGCGACAAGGTTGATCCCCTCGGTCGTCCCGGAATTCAGGACGATCTCATCCTCATTCTCGACATTCAAAAACCGGGCGACGGTTCCGCGCACGGATTCGTACTTTTCGGTCGCCAGGTTCGACAGGTAGTGCAATCCGCGATGCACGTTCGAATACTCGTGCGCATAAGCATTGGTGACTGCATCTATCACCACCTGAGGTTTCTGCGCCGAGGCCCCATTGTCGAGATACGTCAACGGCTTCCCGTTCACCTCACGCGAGAGGATCGGGAAATCGGCGCGGATTTTCTGGACGTCATACATGAACGAATTCCCTAAACAGGCCCGCTTGGGGTCATCAACAGGACGAAGGGTATCGCCAGCAACCCCGAGATAAGGATGACCACGAAGGATTTGCCCAGCGAGTGGAACTGGTGCGCCTGATTGATGAAATGCAGGCTGATGTAGAGGCTGTACAGGCTCATCCCCAATACGAGGATCAGGAACATCGTCGGCGCAACCATCACCATGACGAAGATGATCAATTGGCCCAGAATCTGCAGAAATTGCAGCCAGACCATTAGCAGCATCATGCCTTCCAGGCTACCGGTGCCGCCAAGCATCCTGCCGACAAAATGGAACGCGAAGATGCCCAAGAGAACGGCCCCGGCCGAAGTCGCCAACGACTGCACGACCGGTTCAAACGCCATATCCAGAGATGGATCAAGCGCCGGAAACACAAGGGTCGACAGTGATTGAGACAAAGCGTTCAGGACAACGACCAGTGCCAGCGCTGTCCAAAGCACATCCCGACCGGGTACTCCGGCCAACAGACGCCTTGCCGCCTCGGCCGGATTTGCCAATGTCAGAACGGCCAGATGTCCCAGAAATGCGGCGTTCATGCCGGCGCCCTTCGTGTTTGAGAAAATCCGGAAAACCAGAACCAGACGAATACCGCAACCCACAGGGCCCCGGTCAGCGTCTGGACAGGGCCCGGACCGATGAAACCAGCCACCAGCCCGTTCAACAACACCAGCGGTGATGAGGCGAGCAGAGCCCAGAACAGCGCAAGCCGCGCCTGATAGGACGTGGTTGCACCGCCGAACATACGAGAAATCAGGTGAGTCCCCCAGGCAAGGACGTAAAGCAGCAAGGGTAGAATGAAGACCGACCCCAGCAAGGCCCCACCCATCAACATGTTCAGATCCAGCCCCTCTAGATGGGCACGGCGCGCAAGGCCCGGCAACTGCGCGATAAAGCCAATCACACAGAACGCCATGACAAAGGCCAGCGCGCGGTCTTCGCGCGGGCCCATGTCCAGCAGTCGACGCACAACCCGACCGGGCCCGCGATACGAGGCGACGATATCGGTGGTCACCGGCATCAGCTGTGCCGCGCCAACCAGCCTTCCAGCCGCGAGACGATGTCCTCGGCCAGCGCTTCGTCTTCGATCTCTTCGACGGCTTCGGCCAAAAAGGCCAGCGTCAGCATGTTGGTCGCCTCCTTTGCCGGAACCCCGCGCGAGCGCAGGTAGAACAGCGCGGTCTCGTCGATCGCGCCCGAGGTCGAGCCGTGCGAACAGGCCACGTCGTCGGCATAGATCTCAAGCTCGGGCTTGGCCAGGAACTGACTGTCGTCATCCAGAAGCAAAGACTGGCTGATCTGATACCCATCGGTCTTCTGGGCGCCTTCCTTGACCAGAATCTTGCCCTGGAACACGCCGGTCGCGCCGTTACGCAGAACCTTCTTGAACACCTGACGGCTTTCGCAGTTCACCGCGTCATGGGTGATGAACACCGTGTCGTCATGGTGGAAGTCGCCATCGCCCACGCAGGCGCCGGCCACATGCGCCACCGCATCGTCGCCGGTCAGCTCGACCACCTGTTCATTGCGCGTCAGCACACCATTCACGGTCAGGGTGAAAGACTTGTAGACGGAGTCCTTGCCCAACCGGGTGAACATATGCGTCGCGGCACGGCGCTGATGGTCCCTGCCCTGCGCCCGGACATGGTGCAGCGTGCCGCCATCGGCGATGTCGATCTCGATGCACTTGTTGAACCGCGAGGCCGCCGGGCCATTCTCGAGAATCGTCACCTCGGCGCCGCTTTCCACGCGGATCACGTGGTGCAGGAACGCGTCCGAGGTCTCGGAGTCGTGGCGATAGATCAGACTGATCGGCTTGGACGGGTTGCCGGTCACATGGATCGCCACGCCGTCCTGCGCAAAGGCGGTGTTCAGCGCCGCCAGCGGGCGTTGAACCGGGGTCTGGCCCCGCTCCTCGAGCACGCCGTACAGTTGCTTGGCCCAGTGGATGTCCTTGCAGCAGATATCCTCGAGCCGGTCGATGCTCACGCCTTCCAGCGTCAGGTCATCGCTGTCCTCGGGGCTGAACACGCCATCGACGAAGACGATTTTAAGGCGGTCGAACCCGTCAAAGACCATCGGTTCGTCGGTGTGGAATACCTCGGCCGTTGGGGCCTCGGGCGAGGTAAGCGTATCGGGACGCGTGTATTTCCAATACTCGTCGCGCCGCCCGGGCAAACCCATGGCGCGCAGCCGGGCCAGGGCCGCCTCGCGTGCGTCGCGGGTGCAGCCGGCTTCGGGCATGCGCAGCGTGGCCAGCCGCGCTTCGGTCGCGGATTGTTTCACGTCGGGCAAGGCCATCAGTTCACCTCGGCAAGAATGTCGGCGTAACCGTTGTTTTCGACTTCCAGCGCCAGCTCGGGCCCGCCGGTCTTGACGATCCGGCCATCGGCCATGATGTGCACCACGTCGGGTTTGATGTGGTCCAGCAGACGCTGATAGTGGGTGATCACCAGGAACCCGCGGCCTTCGTCGCGCAGCGCGTTCACGCCCTCGGCCACCAGCTTCATCGCATCCACGTCGAGGCCCGAGTCGGTCTCGTCCAGGATGCACATCTTGGGCTCGAGCATGGCCATCTGCAGGATTTCGTTGCGCTTCTTCTCACCGCCCGAGAAACCAACGTTCACGGGGCGTTTCAGCATGTCGGCGTCAATCTTCAGCGACTTGGCCTTTTCGCGCACCAGTTTGAGGAAATCCGCGGCCGAGAGTTCTTCCTCGCCGCGCGCCTTGCGCTGGGCGTTCACGGCGGTGCGCAGGAATGTCATGTTGCCCACGCCCGGGATCTCGACCGGGTATTGGAACGCGAGGAACACGCCGGCGGCGGCACGCTCTTCCGGCTCCATCTCCAGCAGGTCGGCGCCATCCAGAGTCGCCGAACCCTCGGTTACCTCATACCCGTCACGGCCCGAAAGCACATAGCTGAGCGTCGATTTGCCCGAGCCGTTCGGCCCCATGATCGCGTGTACCTTGCCGGCCTCGACCGTCAGATCCACGCCCTTGAGGATCTGCTTTTCCTCTTCCTCAAGTTTGACGTGCAGGTTATTGATTTCCAGCATGTTTTTTCCTTTTGCGTATCGTCGGGACGCGCCGGCCCCGGTTTATCCCTATCCCAGCACTCTGCGCAGCAGCCGCGCCGCGATCCATCCCAGGACCGCCCCGCCGCCGATTGCCCAGACCGGGTTGATGAAATCGGTGTAGTTGACGTTGACATAGGCCACGCCCAGCAAGCCGCCCAGAACCGGCAGTGCATAAGACGCTGCGGTCAACGCATCATCCCTGCGGTTGCGCGGCGAGCGAGCCATCAGCCGACCGAGCCTTCCAGCGAGATCGCGACCAGTTGCTGGGCTTCCATGGCGAACTCCATCGGCAGCGCCTGCAGCACGTCCTTGCAGAACCCGTTGACCACCAGCGCCACGGCCTCTTCCTCGTCCATGCCGCGCTGGCGGCAATAGAACAGCTGATCGTCATCGACCTTCGAGGTTGTGGCCTCGTGCTCGACCCGGCTGCTGTTGTTCTTGACCTCGATATACGGAACGGTGTGCGCCCCGCATTTGTCGCCGATCAGCAGGCTGTCGCATTGGGTGTAGTTCCGGCTGTTCTTGGCCTTGGGGTGCATCGACACCAGCCCGCGATAGGTGTTCTGGGCCTTGCCCGCGCTGATGCCCTTGGACACGATGCGCGACTTGGTGTTCTTGCCCAAATGGATCATCTTGGTGCCGGTATCGGCCTGCTGCATATTGTTGGTGATGGCGATCGAGTAGAACTCACCTTGGCTGTCATCGCCCCGCAGGATGCAGGACGGGTATTTCCAGGTCACGGCACTGCCGGTCTCGACCTGCGTCCACATCACTTTGGACCGGTCGCCCCGGCAATCGGCGCGCTTGGTCACGAAGTTGTAGATGCCGCCCTTGCCGTTCTCATCGCCCGGGAACCAGTTCTGGACGGTCGAGTATTTCACCTCGGCGTCTTCTTCGACGATGATCTCGACCACTGCGGCGTGCAGCTGCGCGGTATCACGCTGCGGCGCGGTGCAGCCTTCCAGATAGGACACGTACGAGCCCTTGTCGGCGATGATCAGAGTCCGCTCGAATTGGCCCGTGTTTTCCGCGTTGATGCGGAAATAGGTGCTCAACTCCATCGGGCAGCGCACGCCGGGCGGCACATAGACGAACGAGCCGTCCGAGAACACAGCCGAGTTCAGCGTGGCGTAGAAATTGTCCGACACCGGAACAACCGAGCCCAGATATTTCTTGACTAGTTCGGGGTGCTCCTTGATCGCCTCGGAGATCGAGCAGAAGATGACGCCGGCCTTCTTCAGCTCGGCTTGGAAGGTCGTGCCAACCGAAACCGAGTCGAACACCGCATCCACGGCGACCTTGCGGCCCTCGGCCGGGGCATCCTCGGCGCCTTCGACGCCTGCCAAAATCATCTGTTCTTTCAGCGGGATACCCAGCTTTTCGTAAGTGGCCAGCAGCTTGGGGTCGACTTCGTCCAGCGACTTGGGCTTGGTCTCCATCGACTTGGGCCGGGCATAGTAATACTGGTCCTGAAAGTCGATTTCAGGATAGTGGACCATGGCCCAATTGGGCTCTTCCATCTGGGTCCAGCGCTCGAAGGCCTTCAGACGCCATTCGGTCATCCACTCAGGCTCTTCGTTCTTTTCCGAGATCAGTTTTACGATATCGGGGTTCACGCCTTTGGGCGCGTACTCCATCTCGATATCCGTATCCCACCCGTATTTGTAGGTCCCGACCTCGCGCACCGCGTCAACGGTTTCCTGATCGACACCTTCTTTTACCTGGGTCTGGTCCAAAGCGGCCATGTTCCACCCTCCGTCAGATCACGCGGCCCGCGCGCGATGCTTTTTCTCTTTTTCCAGCCACGTCTCGGCGAAACGCAGCACGTCTTCTTCACTCGTCTCGGGGCCCAGCGAAACGCGTACCGCGCTGGCCGCCGTGGCCTCGTCATATCCCATCGCGGTCAGTACCGCGCTTGCCCTCACCTTGCCGCTGGAGCAGGCCGAACCGGCGCTGATCGCAAAGCCCGACAGATCCATCTGCATCACCTGCGTTTCGCCCTTCCAGCCGGGCGTCGCAAAGCACAGGGTGTTGGGCAACCGATCCTGATCTTTCCCGACAAAAATAGTAGATTTAGAACCAGCCTCAAGGGCCTTTTCTAGAATATTTCTAAGTTCTGCAACCTTTTCCCAAACCCCGTTTGCCAGATCTCGCGCCGCCGCTTCAGCCGCAGCGCCGAACCCCGCGATTCCAATGACATTTTCCGTCCCCGACCGACGCCCCATTTCCTGGCCACCACCCTTGATCCGGGCGTCCAGGTCGGTGCCGCGTTTCATAACCACGCCGCCCACACCCTTTGGCCCGCCCAGCTTGTGCGCCGAGACCAACGCCATCTGCACATCCAGCCAGTTGAAGGCGATCGGCAGTTTCCCGAACGCCTGCGTGGCATCGGTGACGGCCAGCCCCTTGGGCAAGGCCTGAATGATCCCGGTTTCAGAATTGGCGAGTTGCAACGTGGATCGGCCCGGGTCGGCCACGGTGACAACACCTTGGTGCGAAACCGGCAAATCCTCGACAGTCCAGGCCCTTACGGCATCATGTTCGATCGCCGCGCCATGCAGGTCGCGCCCTTCCAAGACCAACGCCGCGCCTTCGGTGGACCCGGATGTGAATACGATATCGGCCCCATCCGCGCCAAAGGCCGCGGCCACCTGAGCACGCGCCTTTTCGATGACGGCTTTGGCCGCACGCCCCTCGGCATGTACCGAGGAGGGGTTGCCGCAGACCTCCATCGCGGCGATCATTACGTCGCGCGCCTCGGGGCGCAGCGGGGTCGTGGCGTTGTGATCCAGGTAAACACGTCTCATGGACTCACCTTTTCATCCACGGCCACGCCCCTCGAGATTCCCAATCCGCTCACCGGTCAATCATCCACGACCGAGAACAGCCCCGGCACCGCCGGACACGGCGCAAGGTCGTTCTGGATCACATCGGACAAGCGTGTCTGGTGCAGGAATACGTAGACATGCGCGCTGAGACTTTCCCACAGGCGGTTGGTCAGCGACTGCGCCCGGCTGCCCGAGGATCCCCCCGACGCCCCGGCCCCCTTGTGCATGGCATCAACTGTTTCATCCACGGCTGACAGAATCTCGACCACGCGGATCTCCGACGCCGGCCGCGCCAAACGATAGCCGCCGCCCGGCCCGCGCACGGATGCAACCAGATCGGCACGGCGCAGCTTGACGAACAGCTGCTCCAGATAGGGCAGCGAAATGTCCTGACGCTCGGAAATCTCTCCCAGGGTCACCAGCGTGTCGGCGGGCTGAAGCGCGATGTCCGCCAACGCAACCATCGCGTAACGGCCCTTTGTTGACAGCTTCATTCTTCGATCCTCGTGGCTTGAACCGCGTGAAAACATTGACGTCGCCGCGGTCAGTGCGTATCTCCGACTGACAGCGTGTTCACGCTGCGATACTCAATTAGAACCGTTCTAAGGTGCCTGACGATAACCGTCAAGTATATCCCGGCGCCCGCGAGAAAAAGACAGGACAACCGCACACATGCCCGAGGTGATTTTTCCCGGACCTGAAGGCCGACTGGAAGGCCGTTACCACCCCCAAAAGGAAAAAGACGCACCGATCGCCATCGTGCTGCACCCGCACCCCCAGTTCGGCGGGACCATGAACAACAAGGTCGTCTACAACCTGCACTACGCGTTCTACAACATGGGCTTTACGGTCCTGCGCTTCAATTTCCGGGGCGTCGGCCGAAGCCAGGGCGAGTATGACCAGGGCGTCGGAGAACTCAGCGACGCGGCATCGGCGCTGGACTATCTGCAGTCGATGAACAACAACTCGAAACACTGCTGGGTCGCAGGCTTTTCGTTCGGAGCCTGGATCGGCATGCAGTTACTGATGCGTCGCCCCGAGATCACCGGCTTCATCAGCGTGTCGCCGCCCGCGAACATGTATGATTTTTCGTTCCTTGCCCCCTGCCCCTCGTCCGGGCTGATCATCAACGGGACGGCCGACCGTGTAGCACCGCCGGCGGACACCACCGCACTGGTCGGAAAACTGCACGAACAGAAGGGTATCACCATCACCCATACCGAGGTTGAAGGAGCCGACCACTTCTTCCAGGGTGAGCACATGGATACGCTGATGACCAACGTGACCGACTACGTCAAACGCCGCCTGACCGAGAACACGCGCTGATGTCCGACACCATCACCATTCTCGCGGCGAAACTGGCCGAGGATACGATGAAGGTCATGGACGAAACCGGCCAAGATCGGTTCTACGTCGAAGTAGGTGACGTGCTTGGCGCAGCCTCCCAATCGCTTGAGGAGGCCTTCCTCACCGAAATCCGCGTCCGGTTGGCCGAGCGCAAGGCGCGGCAATTCCTGATCAAGAGGCTGTCGGATCACCGATCCAAGGTGAAGGCGATCGAAAAGCAATAGGCGCACAAAAAAGGAGCCCGCGGGCTCCTTTTTCGTTTCATTCGTAGCGTTCAAACTGTTGTTGCGCTTGACCTATCAACCAATTTGGCTGCGTCAGTATCGACGGACCCCCCGTCAGCAAGCCACCCAATCGCCACGATTATTGCCGAAGCAAACACGACCGTTTTTGCAAATGTCGTCATGAAACACACTCGTTAAAAAGTAATCGAAAACGTGGAGTAGTTTACACGCTTTCCGGCCTTGCCATAGTCGGGTTTACCTGACCCTAGGTGAACCAACGAAAGGGGCGGCTGCCTGAATTTCCTTGCGCCGTTTCTGAATTCTGTGCTCAACGTCCCAGCAGATGCATCAAGGGTTCAAGAACCATGCCCCACGCCTACCTGATCCTCCTTCTCGCCGTTATTGCCGAGACAATCGGAACGACCGCATTGCAGGCCAGCCAGCAATTTACCCGGTTCTGGCCCTCGGTGCTGGTGGTGGTGGGCTATGGCTTTGCCTTTTACCTGATGGCGCTGACGCTGAAGGTAATGCCCGTCGGCATCGTTTACGCGATCTGGTCCGGGCTTGGCATCGTTCTGATTGCGCTGATCGGCTTTGTGGTTTTCGGCCAACGGCTGGACTGGCCGGCGGTTCTGGGCCTTGCGATGATTCTGGGCGGTATTCTGGTCATCCACCTCTTTTCGCAGACTGCGGGCCACTGATCGCGCGTTAGGGCTGGTAACTTGTGCCGTGCCGCGTTATGCGCGCGGCAACTTCCCGTTCAAAGGCTGACCTCATGGACCTGCGCAACATCGCAATCATCGCTCACGTGGACCACGGTAAAACGACCCTGGTTGACGAGCTACTCAAACAATCCGGTGCATTCCGGGAAAACCAGGCCGTGGCCGAGCGCGCCATGGACAGCAACGACCTGGAACGTGAACGCGGCATCACCATTCTGGCCAAGGCCACCAGTGTCGAGTGGAAAGGCACGCGCATCAACATCGTTGACACCCCCGGCCACGCCGATTTCGGCGGCGAGGTCGAGCGTATCCTCAGCATGGTCGACGGTGTTGTGCTGCTGGTTGATGCCGCCGAAGGCCCGATGCCTCAGACCAAGTTCGTGACCTCGAAGGCGCTGGCGCTGGGTCTGCGTCCGATCGTGGTGCTGAACAAGGTCGACAAGCCCGATGCCGAGCCCGACCGCGCCCTGGACGAATGCTTTGACCTGTTCGCCAACCTCGGCGCGGACGATGACCAGCTGGATTTCCCGGCCATGTACGCCTCGGGGCGGTCGGGCTGGGCTGACATGGAACTGGACGGCCCGCGCAAGGACCTGTCCGCCCTGTTCGACTTGGTAGTCGACCACGTTCCCGCCCCCAAACAAGCTGAGCGCAAGGATGAACCCTTCCGCATGTTGGCGACCACTCTGGGCAGCGACCCGTTCATCGGTCGCATCCTGACCGGCCGCGTCGAAAGCGGCACGCTCAAAGCGGGTGACAGCCTCAAAGCGCTCAGCCGTGACGGCAAGCTGATCGAGAATTTCCGGGCCACCAAGATCCTGGCCTTCCGTGGTCTCAGCCAGCAACCGATCGACGTTGCCGAAGCGGGCGACATCGTAACCATCGCAGGCATGAGCAAGGCCACCGTGGCGGATTCGCTGGTGGCGCCCCAGGTGGATGAGGCCCTGCCCGCCCAGCCGATCGACCCGCCGACCATCACGGTGACCTTCGGCATCAACGACTCGCCGCTGGCGGGTCGGGACGGCAAGAAGGTCCAGTCGCGCGTCATCCGCGACCGCCTGATGAAAGAGGCCGAATCGAACGTGGCCATCCAGATCACGGACACCCCCGGTGGCGAAGCCTTCGAGGTCGCGGGCCGCGGTGAATTGCAGATGGGCGTTCTGATCGAGAACATGCGTCGCGAAGGGTTCGAACTCAGCATCTCGCGTCCGCAGGTTCTGTTCCGCGAGGAAGACGGCCAACGCCTGGAGCCTATCGAGGAAGTCACCATCGACGTGGATGACGAATTCTCGGGCGCAGTCATCGAAAAGGTGACAGGCGCGCGCAAGGGCGAGTTGGTTGAGATGCGCCCCGCAGGCGTTGGCAAAACCCGCATTATCGCGCATGTACCGTCGCGCGGTCTGATTGGCTATCACGGTGAATTCCTGACCGACACCCGCGGCACCGGCGTTCTGAACCGCGTCTTCCACGGCTGGGCACCGCACAAGGGCCCGATCCCCGGCCGCCGCGCCGGCGTTCTGATCTCGATGGAGAACGGACAGGCCGTCGCATACGCGCTGTGGAATTTGGAAGAGCGTGGGCGGATGTTCGTCGGCCCCCAGACCGATGTGTATCAGGGCATGATTATCGGCGAACATTCGCGGGACAATGACCTTGAGGTGAACCCGCTGAAAGGCAAGAAACTGACCAACGTGCGGGCCAGCGGTTCGGACGATGCCGTTCGCCTGACACCGCATGTCCAGTTCTCGCTGGAGGAGGCCATTGCTTACATCGACGACGATGAGCTGGTCGAAGTAACCCCGAACGCGATCCGACTGCGAAAGCGGTTCCTTGATCCGCACGAACGCAAGCGTATGGCCAAGTCAGCCTGACCCCCGGTCCGTTCGATTTTGGACGGGTCGGAAACAATGGCGCGAATGTGACATTTTTGCGTCCATCTGAAACGGTGTTTTCTCAGGGAAGCCATGAATGGATCATGGCTTCCCTTTTGTTTTGCCTGCAATTTCGTCCATAAGATGAGTTAATTCCGCATCGCTATCGCGGTGTTGCCCTTGAAAATGCGACGTGATAGGGGTGTATTTGTGTTCAAAGTATGTCATCGCCAGGTTGTTCGGTGATGAGTTTAACGAGTTTAAGGAGGCGCGATATGCGCATCAAATCCCGTCTACTGACAATAGTATTTGCTTCAGCTTCATTGCCGCTGATGTCCGGTGGGCCTGTTGTCGCCGCGGACAAATGTACGATCCAGACAGCCCGGCAGTCGGTTTCCACAGAAACCCTGTGTGCCTGTACGGTCGTGGATGCACGGATGCTGCGTTACATCCAGCGTCGTGCCGATTTTGAAGACATTCTTGCCCGCACTTTGCAGACCTGCCCGGCTTTTGCAGCCGTACTGACGGATTTCCCTACCGCGTCGATCGGGACGGTTGATCAAAGATCCGGCGACGGCCCTTCGGAACAGAGCGGGAGCTCAGGCGGCGGTAGCTCAAGCGGCGGTAGCTCAAGCGGTGGTAGCTCCAGTGGAGGCGGTTCCAGTGGTGGCAATCCTCCACCGGCGGCACCTCCGGGAGGTTCAGGCGGTAGCTCCAGTGGTGGCAGCTCCAGCGGTGGTAGCTCCAGCGGTGGTAGCTCCAGCGGTGGTAGCGCCAGCGGTGGTAGCTCCAGCGGTGGTAGCTCAAGCGGCGGCAGCTCCAGTGGTGGGTCCGGCGACGGCGGTGGCAGCTCCAGCGGCGGCAGCTCCAGCGGCGGTTCTGGCGATGGTGGAAGCTCCAGCGGAGGCAGCTCCAGCGGCGGTTCTGGCGATGGTGGAAGCTCCAGCGGAGGCAGCTCCAGCGGCGGTTCTGGCGATGGTGGAAGCTCCAGCGGAGGCAGCTCCAGCGGCGGGTCCGGCGATGGCGGTGGCAGCTCAAGCGGCGGTAGCTCCAGCGGTGGGTCCGGCGATGGTGGTGGCAGCTCAAGCGGCGGTAGCTCCAGCGGTGGATCTGGTGACGGCGGCTCTGGTGGTGGCGACGGCGGTGACGGCGGCGGCTCCGGCGATGGCGGCTCGGGCGGTGGCGACGGCGGTGACGGCGGCGGCTCGGGTGATGGCGGCTCGGGCGGCGGCGACGGTGGCAGCTCAAGCGGCGGCAACGGTAACGGCGGCGGCAACGGTAACGGCGGCGGCAACGGTAACGGCGGCGGCAACGGTAACGGCGGCGGCAACGGTAACGGCGGCGGCGTTAACGGTAATAATGGCGGTGGAAATGGATCGGAAGGCGCAAGCCCTGGTCAGGGCAACAACGCCAACAACGACGAGGACTAACCGCCTTTGGGCGTGATGCCACGTTTCAATGGCAATCTGGCATACAAATGACAAAGGGCGATGAATTCATCGCCCTTTTTTGCTGGAGGCTCCAAGAAACTTAAATTCTCTGTTGCTTCTCAGCTCCGCCCGTAGATCCCCACCCAACGCTGGGGTTGTTTCGGGTCCTGCATCCGCAGGAACAAATAGCGTGTGGCCGACCAGGGTTTGATCCGATTGGTCAGGTTGTCCAGCACGAGATCACCTTGATTGGAGCGGTAAACCAGAACCGCGTGGGGGCCGCGGCGGGTGTCCAAAACGGTCGCCAGCAAAAGCTTGTTGGGATCAATGCCAGCCTTGATCAGGTCACGCTTTTTCAGCAGCGCAAAATCCTCGCAATCACCGCCGCGCGATGTTGGCAGGGCCCAACGCTCCCGCGTCTTGTACTGCACTTGGTCCGTGACCTCACGCGTTGTCGCATTGACCTGGGCATTGATTTGCTTGACCAGTCGCAATTCCTGATGGCTGGGCAGCGAAACCGACTTCTTGTTCGCACAAGCCCAAGCATACTGGCGGCACAAGGTCCGTGCGCCCGACGGCGGTGGCGAAGCCGAAAACCCCGAAATGAAAGCTGTCTCTGAAGCGCTGGCTTGTCCTGTCGCAAGAACGGCACCGCCGATCACTCCCAACACACCCAGAGCCAATGTGGCCTTGCTGGCCGCGCGACTTGCCACTGTGTTGAGCCTGTCCAAAACCCGTTTCATGCCTGTCCCTCGATCCCATACGTTCGACTGACTGCCGCTTCTGAGGACCATATTCTGCTTTTGGAAACTATCCGTTAACAGACTGGCTCTGGCAATCCTCGGTCAGGTTGTCGGCAAAAAACGGCGGAAATTCGTAACTCAATATGACCTTTTCCGCGCAAGAAAATGGCGAAGCCTGACACAATTAGAGGTAGAACGTCATGGTTTCGCCGCCACAAAAAAGCTCAACCCATTGAAAGTATTAGGGAATTTTTGTTGCGGGACGTGATCACCGGAACACTATCGGCCCAATTACAGGATCGGCGTCGCAACTTTGGCTGACGTTGCGTCACCCAAAGCGGGTTCCGGAGCCAATCCAAGACCGGATCCGGTTGATTCTCACTCGGTCGTTTCGACGACCAGCAATTCGCGCTCGCTTGCGCCCCGGGCGTGGCTCAGGGCTTCTTGGTATTCAGCCGAGTTGTAACAGGCGACGGCGGCTTCAACCGACGGGAACTTCGCCACGACATTGCGGGGCCGCTCTTTGCCTTCCAGTTGGACATAGCGTCCTGCACGGGCAATGAACGTGCCCCCATGTTTGGAAATGGCCGGGCCGGCAAGCTCGGCGTATTTGCCATAAGCTTCGGCATCAGTAACCGTGACATGTGCAATCCAGAGTGCTGGCATCTTATCCTCCCAAAACCTCTTCCGCGGCCTTGATGGCCGCCGCGGCGTTGGCGGCATCGCGACCACCGCCCTGCGCCATGTCGGGACGCCCGCCGCCGCCCTTGCCGCCCAGTTCCAGCACGGCGGCCTTGACCAGATCGACGGCCGATATCGACTGCGTCAGGTCGCTTGTGACACCGGCGGCGACTGCAGCCTTGCCGCCTGTGTCCGCGATCAGAAGAACGGCGCCCGATCCAAGCCGCGCTTTGTGCTCATCAATGAGGGCCGGCAGATCCTTGCCCGACACACCATTCAGAGCCTGTGCCAGGAACTTGACGCCGTTGATCTCTTTGGCCTCCGCGCCGCCGCCTTGACCGGCTCCACCGGCCATCGCCAGATCGCGGCGCAGCTGCGCCACTTCGTTCTGCAACGACTTGCGCTCGTCCAGCAGAGCTTTGATGCGATCCACGACATCATCCGGCTGCGCCTTCAACTCGGCAGCAATCTGACCGAGGCGCCGATCCTGCTCGGTCAAGTACCGCAATGCAGCGTCCCCGGTCAGAGCTTCGATCCGACGCACGCCCGCGCTGCTTGCACTGTCACCCAGAATGACAAAGGTCCCGATATCTCCTGTCTGGCGCACATGCGTACCGCCACACAGTTCGATCGACCAGGTTTGGCCGTCATGGCCCTTGCCGGTCTGGGCCTTGCCCATCGAGACGACCCGGACTTCGTCGCCGTATTTCTCACCGAACAACGCCTGTGCCCCCAAGGCGCGGGCATCGTCCGGGGTCATGATACGGGTTTCGACCGTCGAGTTCTGACGAATGAACTCATTCACCTCGCGTTCCACGGTCTGCAACTCAGCCTGTGTCAGCGCTTTGGCGTGGCTGAAATCAAACCGCAGACGGTCGGCAGCATTCAACGATCCGCGCTGTGCAACATGATCGCCAAGGGTTTCTCGCAGCGCTTCGTGCAGCAGGTGGGTCGCCGAGTGGTTCGCTCGGATGGCCGAACGCCGGTTGTGATCAACTTCGAGCTCGACGGCATCTCCTTTGGCGATCGCACCGCTGTCCACGACGATCTTGTGTGCATAGACCTTGCCATCCGCGAACTTCCGGGTGTCTTCGACCGTCGCGCTCTGGGTGCGATCTTCAAGACGGCGGATGCTGCCGGAATCGCCAACTTGGCCACCAGCCTCGCCGTAGAAGGGTGTCTGGTTTACGACCACCCAGCCGGATCCGCCCTGCTCGATACGGTCCACAAGGTCACCTTCGACCACCAGGGCCACAACCTGGCCCTCAGCCATTTCCGTTTCGTAGCCCAGAAAATCGGTCGCACCGCTTGCGTCCAGTATGTCGAACCAGACCGCCTGATCTGCTGCCTCGCCCGAACCAGCCCAGGCGGCGCGCGCCTTCGCCTTCTGCTCGGCCATGGCGGTGTCGAACCCATCGGTATCAACCGTCCGACCTTTTTCGCGCAGGGCATCCTGGGTCAGGTCAAGCGGGAAGCCATAGGTGTCATACAGCTTGAAGGCGGCATCCCCGGGCAGCGGCGCCCCGTCCGGCAGGCCCGCCACTTCGTCATCCAGCAGCTTGAGCCCCCGGTCCAACGTCTGCTTGAACCGGGTTTCCTCCAACAACAACGTCTCTTCGATCAGAGCCTGAGCACGACCCAGCTCGGAATACTGCGCGCCCATCAATTGAACCAGTGTCGGAACAAGTTTGTGCATGACCGGATCCTTGGCGCCCAGAAGATGCGCGTGGCGCATGGCCCGGCGCATGATCCGGCGCAGGACATAACCGCGACCATCATTCGAGGGCATGACCCCGTCAGCAATCAGGAAAGAGGTCGACCGCAAGTGGTCGGCAATTACCCGATGGTGCACATTCTGATCGCCGTAGGGGTCCACATGCGTGACTTCGGCCGAGGCCTCGATCAGTGTCTTGAAAAGGTCGGTGTCATAGTTGTCATGGCTGCCCTGCAGCAACGCGCCGATCCGTTCCAGACCCATGCCGGTATCGATCGACTGCATGTCCAGTTCACGCATCGAGCCGTCTTCGAACTGCTCGTTCTGCATGAAAACGATATTCCAGATCTCGATGAACCGGTCACCGTCTTCCTCGGCCGATCCCGGAGGTCCGCCCCAGATGTGGTCGCCGTGATCATAGAAGATCTCGGTACAGGGGCCGCAGGGACCGGTCGGGCCCATTTGCCAGAAATTGTCGCTGGTGGCGATGCGGATGATCCGGTCTTCGGGGACGCCGACTTTCTTCCAGATTTCAAACGCCTCGTCATCGGTATGATAGACCGTCGTCAGCAGACGGTTCTTGTCGATCCCGAACTCCTTGGTGATCAACTCCCAAGCGAACGGAATCGCTTCCGATTTGAAATAATCGCCGAACGAGAAGTTGCCCAGCATCTCGAAGAACGTGTGGTGGCGGGCCGTGTAACCGACATTGTCCAGGTCGTTGTGCTTGCCGCCGGCGCGCACGCATTTCTGCGCCGTGGTAGCACGTGTGTAGTCGCGGGTCTCAAGGCCGGTGAACAGGTTCTTGAACTGCACCATGCCCGAGTTAACGAACATCAGCGTCGGGTCGTTGCGCGGCACAAGCGGGCTCGACGCGACCACTTCGTGCCCTTGTTTGGCAAAGTAGTTCAGAAAGGTTGAGCGGATATCGTTCAGCGTGGGCATTGGGCTCTCTCAGCGCGCATTCATGATCTATCGCGACGGTTTAGCCCCCTGCCCGCCGATAGTCCACAGGATTGCTGCACCGCAAACGAAACAAGGTGAACCCGAAGGATCACCTTGCCAGTGTTCTCTCGGATCTTCCGATCAGGCTTCGAGAATATCATCCTCATCCGCCGCAGGCGGCATGTCGAAATCAAGTCCGTGCGCGGCACGGATCTTATCCTCGATTTCCAGCGCAACCCGACTGTTGTCCCGCAGGTATTGCTTGGCATTTTCACGCCCCTGCCCAATCCGCTCATCCCCATAGCTGAACCACGAGCCGGACTTTTCGACCACACCGGCTTTGACGCCAAGATCCAGCAGTTCGCCCATCTTGCTGATGCCCTCGCCATACATGATGTCGAATTCCACCTGCTTGAACGGCGGGGCCACCTTGTTCTTGACCACCTTCACGCGGGTCTGGTTGCCGACCACCTCATCGCGGTCTTTGATCGCGCCGATGCGGCGGATGTCCAGACGGACCGAGCTGTAGAATTTCAGGGCGTTGCCCCCGGTCGTAGTTTCCGGGCTTCCGAACATGACGCCGATCTTCATGCGGATCTGGTTGATGAAAATCACCATGCAGTTGCTGCGGGCGATCGAGCCGGTCAGTTTGCGCATCGCCTGGCTCATCAGCCGGGCCTGCACACCCACATTGCTGTCGCCCATGTCGCCTTCCAGCTCGGATTTCGGCGTCAGCGCCGCCACCGAGTCCACCACGACCATGTTGACCGCCCCGGAACGCACCAGCGTATCGGTAATCTCCAGCGCCTGTTCACCCGTATCGGGCTGCGAGATCAGAAGCTCGTCCAGATCCACCCCAAGCTTGCGGGCGTATTGCGGGTCCAGCGCGTGTTCCGCATCGACGAATGCACAGACGCCGCCGCGTTTCTGCTGCTCGGCGATACAATGCAGGGTCAGGGTCGTCTTGCCCGAGCTTTCTGGGCCGTAAATTTCGACAATCCGACCCATCGGAAGTCCGCCGATGCCAAGGGCGATATCCAGTCCAAGTGAACCAGTCGAACTGGCTTCGATCTCCTGACGAGCACCATCGCCCAGTTTCATGATCGAGCCCTTGCCGAACTGCCGCTCGATCTGCGCCAACGCGCTGTCCAGCGCCTTTTGCTTGTCGGGGTTTTTCTTGTCGTTCATTGTCAGAAGATCCGCCATTGTCCTGTCGCCTTCCCTTTTGTCACACCCATCACCGGGCGGCAATCGCTGCTTTGTTCGCCTCTTGTTCCTTATGAGATCAAAAAGAGAACATTTCAACAAAAACTTTCATTCCTTACCATTCGACGAAGAGGTTAAAGAGTCGTTTACTCTGATCTCGAAACTGCTCAATCATGCCCAAGGCTCTGTCTTTGCAATGAAACTTTGCTTGCACAGGCTGGCGATTTTGTGCGGAAGCAATTGACCTCGGCGGCTGAGGCGGACAATCATGCGGCACGACAGCCTTCGGCGCAGGAAAGACATAAAATGCTGATCTTCTTCAAGGAACGCCTTGCGCTTCTGTCTCTGCCCAAAACCGGAAGCACCGCCTATCAGGTCGCGTTGCGGGACCGGGCGGATATCGTGGTGTCGGGCCCACCGGATCTGAAACATGCGCCGGTGCGTCGCTACGACCGTTTCTTCCAGAACATTTTCCGCAAGATGTACGACACGGAAATGGAAATCATGGCCGTCGTGCGCGAACCCGTCGATTGGCTGGGCAGCTGGTATCGGTACAGGACGCGTACCGAATTGACGGGCCACCCGCATTCGACCGACGGCATGTCTTTCGACAAGTTTGTCCAAGCTTATATGCAGTCGCCCCGTCCCGCGTTTGCCGATGTCGGCAGTCAAACTGAGTTCTTTCGGACCCGCAGCAACGGCGCCGGTGCTTCGCATATCTTTCGCTACGAACACCAGGACGGGATTCTGAACTTCCTTCAAGATCGACTGAACGCCCGGATCGATCTGACCCGCGAAAATGTATCGCCCAAGCGGGAACTGATACTTTCGGACCAGACCTTGGATACATTCCGCAAGGCTCATGCCGCCGAGTTTCGTCTGCATCAGCAGGCGCGTTAATTGAGGTGCTGAAACACCGCCTCGGTCAATTGTGTCAGTGAAAAAGGCTTGGGCAGGAAGGTCGAGTGTCTGATCTCGGGCCCAGCATCCCCAAACGCGCCTTCGGTATAGCCCGACATGAAGACCACCCGCACATCGGGCCGGCTTTCCAGCGCCTTGGCAACCCAGGTTGGACCATCCATTCCGGGCATGACCACGTCCGTGACGAAGACGTCGACGTGCAGGTTCTGATCCTCGAGAATGCGCAACGCGTCCTCGGCCGAGCCCGCCTCAAAGACGGTATAGCCCTTGAGGCGCAAGGCACGGGTGGCAAAGGCGCGTACCGGTGCCTCATCCTCGACCAGCAAAACGACACCTTCGCCTTGATGCGCATTCGGCTCGGGTTGTGCCGGCGGTTCAATCGCAACCTCGGGGTCCCGTGCCAAGCAGACCGGCAGCATGACGTTGAACTCGGTCCCACGCCCTTCGGTGCTGTCCACGAAGATGAAGCCGCCGGTTTGCTTGACGATGCCATAGACCGTCGACAAACCCAGCCCGGTCCCCTCGCCTGTCCGTTTCGTCGTATAGAAGGGTTCGAAAATCTTCTGCAGCTTGTCTGACGGAATACCGACGCCACTGTCGATGACCTTGACCGAAACATATTCACCCACCGGAACGGTCGCCCTGTCCCGCATCAGCGGCTCGGTCAAAGAAAACACCTCGGTTTCGATACGGATTTCTCCGCCGTCGGGCATCGCATCGCGCGCGTTCACCACCAGGTTCATGATGACCTGTTCCAACTGCCTCTTGTCTGCGCGAACGGGCTTGAGAACCGGATCATGACTGAGGATCAGCTTAACCTTCTCGCCCACCAGGCGGTTCAACAAGTGGATCAGGTCGGAAATGGTATCGCGCAGATCCAGTACTTCGGGTCGCAGAGTCTGTTTTCGGGAAAAGGCCAGCAACTGGCTGACCAACGCAGCGGCCCGGTTGGCATTCTGGTTTATCTGGACGAGATCGCCGTAGTTCGGATCACTTTGATCATGGCGCAGCAGCAGCAGGTCGCAATGTCCGGAAATGGCGGTCAGCAGGTTGTTGAAATCATGCGCCACACCGCCCGCCAGCTGCCCGACTGCCTGCATCTTTTGCCCCTGGACGAACTGAGCCTCCAGCGTCTTGAGTTCGGTCGCGTCGTTCAGCACGGCAACAAGGCGCACCTCACCGTTCTTGACGATGCGGGTCAGGGTCAGTTGCACGAAGACCTCTCGGTCCTTTCCACCCAGCCGCAGGAATTCGGAACGTGGTGGCCCATCGCACGCGGCAACCTGAAGCAGCCAGTCCCGCAAGGGATGCCCCAACCCGCTCAGAATTGTGTCGATATTGGTCTGACCAAGTTCAACATCACCGATCAGCTTGCGTGCCAATCGATTGGCATCCAGAATCTCTCCGTCTGGAGCGAGGTGCATCATGGGCACCGGCACGTCGGCGAAAGTCGTGGTCCACTGATCTGCAGGCGCGTCGTCAAGCACGACCAGCGCTATATCCCGGCCCGCACTGGTTTTTTGAACCTCGCACAAGAGTACCCGCCGCGAACCTTCTTGAGCAGGCACGCGCAGAACCGTTTCACCTGATATGACCTCCGGCGTCAGAGCCTCGGCCGCGCCAACCTCGCTGCCTCGGAGCATCGCCTCGGCGGCGGCATTCATGTTCAGGACCACGTCGTTTCGCCCGAGCGTCACGATTGGAAGCGAAGCAGACGCCCAGGGTTGCCGACCCGAGGCCTTGATCCGCCACAGGTACAGATCATCGCCAAGGTCGATCGCCAGAACTGGAATTGTCGTGCCCTTTGTCACGATGTCTTCTGCCGCGCGCCCTTCGACTTGCGCCAATGACTGCATCCGAACCAGTATCGCCGCAGGATTGGCGAAAACGGACTGCAAACACATGTCCAGCCTTGCGCCTGTCGAGGCGTTGAACTTGTCCCGCGCTGCGGAGTTCACGATCAGCACCCGCCCGTTGGCATCCGTGATGAAACCCGGAGCGGGCTCTTTTTCCAGAAACGACGCGAGTATGGTCTGCGCCTGTTTGTCAACGCGGTACGAGAACCATCCGCGCAACAGAACAAACGCGCCAACGGCCAGAAAAGACCCTCCAACCGCCAGCAGGCCCGAAACCAACTGGGGTGAGATCGGAAAGAGTTGGGCGAGAATGACCAACAAAAGCGCGACACCGACCAGAGAAATGGCCCGCGACCAACTCGGAAAATGTCGTCCGGTCAAGCTTGGCGTAAATTGAGCGACCTCGGTCATCAACAACTCGATTCAAAATCAATCCACGGCATATCGTGGCACAAAGAGTTAATATCCGCTTAAGAAATCCAGCGGATATTCTCCTTTAAGTTGTTTTCAGCATATCAGCGTCGCGTCAAGTGGGCGGAATAGAAGCCGTCGGTGCCGTGTACAACCTGCCACAATCGGCTGAACGTGCATTGCCATTCCGGATGCGCCGACAGGAACGTGTCTATGACGCCTCTGTTTTCGACATCCAGCATCGAACAGGTGGCGTAGGCCAATACACCGTCATCACAGACGAGGGGTGCGGCCGCGTCCAGAATGGACAATTGTGTCTGAGGCAACTGGGTCAATTGCTCGGGCGTCAATGCCCATTTGCCCCCAGGTGCGCGCCGCCACGAGCCGCTCCCGGAACAGGGGGCGTCAGTCAGCACCAGGTCAAACGGGCCGTGTTCTTCCAAGTCATCCGTAGACAGGATGGAAATGCGCGCTCCCGCCCGTCGTGCTCGGTCAGGAAGGTCACGCATGCGCCCGGGGTTGGCGTCATGGGCGAAGACTTCGACACCGCCAGAGGCGGCCATGGCCAACGCCTTGCCGCCACCCCCGGCACAATAGTCCAGAACCCTCATGCCGGGTCTTAGGTTCAATGCAGCAACGACAGCCTGGCTCGCCGCATCCTGCAACTCGACCAAGCCGTCACGATAGCTTTGGGATTGCGAAACCTTCCGGGCACCATCGACGACTTCAAGCGCCGTCTCGCAGGCCGGGTGCGGCGCAGTGGAAATCCCTTCCCGCGCCAGTGCATCCACCGCCTCTTGCATGCTCGTGCGGGCCAGATTGACCCGCAGGTGAACCGGAGCGCGTGATTGCAGCGCGGCGGCGGCCTCTCTGGCATTTTCACCAAGCGACCGCTCGAAGACCGGCCAAAGCCACTCGGGTATGTCAAACTGCTCGGCTTCCGTATCGATTGGACGTCCGACCTCGTCCGCCGTGACGGGGTCTGGGGCGTGACCAACTCCGTTGAACAGATCGACCGGGTCCTGGCCCCGGGACCGCAGAGCGCCCAACATCAGGCCTCGCCCGGTCCTTGCACCGCCGATCGCAGCGTAAGAACGAAGATGCCGAAGCGCGTCAAAGACATGGTCGCGGATCGCCGCCCTGTCTTTCGATCCCGCAAAACGGCTGCGCCGCGCCCAGCCCGTCAACGCTTTCTCGGCGGGAGTTCCGCCCAGAAAATCGTCTAGGATTTCGATAGCGGCCTGAACGCGCGCGCCTGGGGTCATGTCGAGGTCCTGAGTCCGACGGAAACCGTCACATCACGCGGTAGTTGGGGCTTTCGCGTGTGATCTGCACGTCATGCACGTGGCTTTCCTTCAGACCCGCTCCGGTGATCTTCACGAACTGACAATTGCGGCGCATTTCATCAACAGTCGCGCAGCCGGTATAGCCCATGGCCGCACGCAGACCGCCGACCAGTTGATGAACGACGGCGCTGGCCGAGCCCTTGTAGGGCACCTGTCCCTCGATCCCCTCGGGCACCAACTTGTCATTCGCGGCGTCTTTCTGGAAATAACGATCGGCCGAGCCGCGCGCCATCGCGCCCAGGCTGCCCATGCCGCGATAGGATTTGAACGAGCGCCCCTGATACAGGATCACCTCGCCCGGGCTTTCATCGGTGCCGGCGATCATCGAGCCGACCATGGCACAGGACGCGCCCGCCGCGATGGCCTTGGCGAAATCGCCCGAGAACTTGATGCCGCCATCGGCGATGACCGGCACGTCACCAGCCGCAGCCGAGCAATCCATGATTGCCGTCAACTGGGGCACGCCGACACCGGCCACCATGCGCGTGGTGCAGATCGAGCCCGGCCCGATCCCGACCTTCACCGCGTCGGCACCGGCATCGATCAGGGCCTTGGTCGCGTCGCCCGTTGCCACGTTGCCCGCGATGATCTGCACTTCGTTCGACAGGGACTTGATCCGCTTCACCGCGTCCAGCACCCCTTGGGAATGGCCGTGCGCCGTGTCGACCACGATGATGTCGACACCAGAGTCGACAAGCTGCTCGGACCGTTCAAAGCCAGCATCGCCAACCGACGTGGCCGCCGCAACCCGCAGCCGACCCAGATGGTCTTTGCATGCCGTGGGGTTCAGCACCGCTTGTTCCGTATCCTTCAAGGTCAGCAGACCGGTCAGTTTGCCCGATCCATCGACGACCAGCAGCTTTTCGATCCGGCGAGCCTTCATCAGGCTTTTTGCCTCTTCCAGGTCGGCCGGTTCCTGCAGCATCGCCAGATTGTCCGTGGTCATCATCGCGCGGATCGGCTGGTCGTCCGACGTGGCAAAACGCATGTCGCGGTTGGTCACGATGCCTACGACGCGCCCGTCGTCATCCACCACCGGGAATCCAGTGAAGTTATAGCGCTCGACCAGGGCCTTGGCATCGGCCAGCGTTTGATTGGCGCGCAGGGTGACGGGGTTGTAGACGATGCCGGATTCGAAGCGTTTGACCCGGCGCACCTCACGCGATTGCTCCTCGACGGTCAGGTTCTTGTGGATCACCCCGATGCCCCCGGCCTGCGCCATGGCGATGGCCATCCGCGCCTCGGTCACCGTGTCCATGGCCGAGCTGAGCAGCGGTATGTTCATGGTGATCTCGCGCGTCACGCGCGTGGACGTGTCCGCCGTTGCCGGCAGCACCGACGAGGCCGCCGGAACCAAAAGAACGTCATCAAAGGTGAGTGCCTCACGAATCTGCATCTGCTAACCCCATGCAAAACCCCGTTTGGCGGTGACCCTATTGCATGGTTTCGACCAAAGGAAAAGCCCCTGCCCCAACTTGTTCGCCCACAAACCGCCGTGATGGCGCGGAAAACGACGCAAGCCGCGCAAAACCTGCCGCGGATTGGCCTTTCCCTTTGCCGCGAAACCCATATCTTGCCGCCATACGCGCGAACACCAAAAAGGCATCCGTCATGACCACCGATCCCCTTGTCGTCTTTACCCCTTCGGGCAAACGCGGACATTTCCCCGTTGGCACTCCGATCCTGACGGCGGCCCGGCAACTGGGGGTCGATCTGGATTCGGTCTGCGGTGGGCGCGGGATCTGCTCGAAATGCCAGATCACGCCCAGCTATGGCGAGTTTCCCAAACACGGCGTCACGGTCCGCGAAAACGCGCTGAGCGAATGGAACGCGGTCGAGCAGCGCTATGACGACAAGCGCGGGCTGAAACCGGGCCGGCGGCTGGGCTGTCAGGCCACCGTTCAGGGTGACGTGGTGATCGACGTTCCGCCCGAAAGCCAGGTGCACCGCCAGGTGGTGCGCAAGGCCGCCGCCGCGCGGGCCATTACCATGGACCCGGCCACGCGCCTGTATTTCGTGGTGGTCGAAGAACCCGACATGCACTCGCCCACCGGCGATCTTGAACGGCTGGAGCGTGCGCTGCGCGAGCAGTGGCAGATCGACGCCGTCACCGCCGACCTGTCGCTTCTGTCCAAACTGCAGCCGACCCTGCGCAAGGGCAAGTGGGAGGTCACGGTCGCCCTGCACAAGGGCCACAAGGACAGCGTGGCGCGCATCGTTGAAATCTGGCCCGGCCTGCATGAAGGCGGGTTGTACGGGCTGGCCATCGATTTGGGCTCGACCACCATCGCCGCGCATCTGACCGACTTGGAAACCGGCGAGGTGAAGGCCTCGTCGGGCCTGATGAACCCGCAGATCCGGTTCGGCGAGGACCTCATGAGCCGCGTCTCGTACGCGATGATGAACCCCGGTGGTGATCAGGAAATGACCCGAGCCGTGCGTGAGGCGATCAACGATCTGGTCACCTCGATCGCCGACGAGGCCGGGATCGACCCGGCCCTGATCGTGGAAACCGTTTTCGTGTGCAACCCGGTCATGCACCACCTGCTGTTGGGCCTGGATCCAGTTGAACTGGGCCAGGCGCCGTTTGCGCTGGCCACATCGGAAAGCGTCTCGCTGCCCGCGCGCGAGATGGAACTGACCACGATGAACCCCCGTGCGCAGGTCTACATCCTGCCATGCATCGCGGGCCATGTGGGGGCCGACTGCGCCGCCGTGGCGCTGAGCGAAGAGCCGGGCAAGTCGCAGGATCTGGTCCTGATCGTGGACGTCGGCACCAACGCCGAGATTCTGCTGGGCAACACGACCCGCGTGCTGGCCTGTTCCTCGCCTACCGGACCGGCCTTCGAAGGTGCGCAGATAAGCTCGGGCCAGCGTGCCGCGCCCGGCGCGATCGAGCGCATTCAGATCGACCCGGTGACCAAGGAACCCCGGTTCCGGGTGATCGGCTCGGACAAGTGGTCGGACGAAGAGGGTTTCGACGCCGACATCGCCACCACCGGCATCACCGGCATCTGCGGGTCGGGCATCATCGAGGCGGTGGCCGAACTGCGCATGGCCGGCCTGCTGGACGAGAGCGGCCTGATCGGCTCGGCCGAGCAGACCGGAACCAGCCGCTGCATCCCCGAGGGGCGCACCCATTCCTACCTGATCCATGATGCCAGCGCCGAGGGCGGCCCGCGCATCACCGTGACACAGGGCGACATCCGGGCGATCCAGCTGGCGAAATCCGCGCTCTATGCCGGGGCGCGGCTGCTGATGGACGAGATGGGCGTGGACCGTGTGGATCGCGTAGTGCTGGCCGGGGCGTTCGGCGCCCATATCTCGACCAAACACGCGATGGTTCTGGGCATGATCCCCGACGCGCCGCTGGACAAGGTCCAAAGCGCGGGCAACGCCGCCGGCACCGGCGCACGCATCGCGCTGTGCAACATCGCCGCCCGGGCCGAGATCGAACGCGTGGTGCGCGAGATCACCAAGGTCGAAACCGCGATCGAGCCGAAATTCCAGGAGCATTTCGTCGCCGCCAACGCGATTCCGCACAAGACCGACCCGTTCCCGGAACTGGTTAAGATCGTCACCCTGCCCGCTCCGTCCTTCAACACCGGAGGCGATGCGGAAAAAACTGGCCGCCGTCGCCGCAGAAAGGCATAGTCCGAAAAACTGCGGAGGACCCCCATGCAAACAGCAAACGAAGATCAGGCTGAATACTGGGGCAACTCCGAATCCGGCACCAAGTGGCTGACTTTTGAGGACAAACTGGACCACATGCTGGCCCCGGTTCTGGACCTCGTTCTGGATCAGGCCGAACTGGAACCCGGAATGCGCGTGCTGGACATCGGCTGCGGGACCGGCGCCAGCACCATCGCGGCCGCCCAGCGTGTCGGACCGCAGGGCCATGTTCTTGGCGGCGACATTTCTGAGCCGTTCCTAAGCCGAGCGCAGGAAAGGGCCTTTTCCGCGGGTGTTGAAAACGTCGATTTCCAATGCGTCGACGCTCAGGTCGCCCGGTTCCCCGAGGGCGCGTTCGACGCTGCGATATCGCGGTTCGGTGTCATGTTCTTTCAGGATTCGGTTGCGGCGTTCGCCAACATCGCCAAGGCTCTGGCCCCCGGCGGACAAATGACTTTTGCCGCATGGGGACCTCTGGCTGACAATCCCTGGTTCAGGATTCCCCACATGGCCGCCACATCGCATCTGGGCCACCCGCCAAAATATGGTCGGTACGCACCCGGCCCACTGGCCTTTCATGACATCGACCATGTGACCGGGATGATGGCAATGGCGGGTTTGGATGACATCTACGCCAACCCTGTAAGCCTCCGACTGCCGGGGCTTGTATCGGTGGAGGCCACCGCCGAGCTTTGCACCCGGGTCGGGCCGGCTGCGCGCGTGATAGCGCATTTTGAAAGCGATGAGGCCGACGAACGAAAAATCCAGAGCGCCGTGGCCCAGGAGTTTTCGAGTTTTCAAACGGCAGATGGGTTTGGCATCCCGGCAGTCATCAACGTCTTTCAGGCCCGTAAGCCCTCCTGAAATACCAGAGCGTGTCGCCCTTGGCCAATCACACCCGCTGACTGTTATTGTTTCTGATTGTCAACTCTTTTCAGCCTTTTGAGCCTAATTGTCTGCTTTTTTTCGTGTGTTTTTCTCCCCATCCGGAAACTTAATAAGATTCTTGGTGATTTTTGCGTAAAAATCGTAAAATATGAATGTATTGGGCAGAGTAATTCAAATCTACAGAAGCCGCTGAACCGGCTCGCTTTAGTGAGTAAGACGTTTACCAGTTGGTGCTACATGGACAGGGGGATGGGCCGTGCAGGTGCGTGGCTACCGAACACGCAACACACACGCGCATTGATCAATTTCATTCAATGGAGCCAGGGCGGAGTGGTTCTGGACGCTGCGTTGACCGAAGTTGTCAACGCGTTTGGAGCCGATTGCGGTACCCTCAGCCGTGTCTGGCTCAATAAAGTTGGCAGCCGAGTAGCTGCGCGCGCAGATACCCGTGACACGACAATAAGTCGGCCGCTTTTTCTTTCCTTCACGAATGACGTGATTGGTCCGTTTGCAAGCAAGCCAAAGAAAGGTGTCGTCTTCAGCCTCAAGGATCACGGGAAACCCGTAAACGAGTTTTCTGCCGTTGTTCTGGACTGGATCTCGCACCGCAAGCTGCACGATATCCTGTTCGTCTGTCTCGACAACCAAGGCTGCGAAATCGATTTTCTGGAGCTGCATTTCGCCAAAGGTCTCGAACCCGGCTGGCGCGAAGCGATAGAGACAGTCGCACCCGAAATTTCCGAAATCTACCGCAACAGACGCGCCGGTCTGATTACGGAAGCAATTTCCCGCCAATCCGTAACGACCATCCAAAGGGCGGTGAATGACGCGCCGCTGATGAGCCTCGAAAACCCAGCGGGCCTGACACGGGCCGAATGGCGGGTCTGCGTTCTGATTTCCCGGGGACTGTCGCAACAGTCTATTGGATCCGAGCTCGAGATTGGTCCCGCGACTGTGAGAACGCATCTCAAGCATATCTACGGCAAGACAGGAATGGAGAACTTCCACATGTTGGCCAGACGGCTGGTTTCGATCGAAGAACGCGAAGCCTTGCACGGCAGACACAATCAGGCACGCGCATGATGATTGATCTGCCTTGGCATATCTGGGTACCTCTGTGGTTGATGGTGCCGCTGTTTGTAGCGGTGGCGTGGACGGACCTAACCGAATACCGGATACCGAACCTGTACTGCCTGATAGGGGTTGCCCTGTTTCTGGTCGGGTCCCCTGCCCTCGGTTTGCATGAAATTGGATTGCGATTGATTGCCGCCGGGCTTTGCTTTGGGATCTGTTTTGCCCTTTTCGCCGCCGGTTGGCTGGGGGGCGGAGACGCCAAAATGCTACCGGTGGTCTTCCTGGCGATACCGACCCAAGCCCTTTCGACATATATGCTGCTGCTTTCTGCCGCGATGGCGTTTGGACTGACCAGCTTGACCCTGCTGCGCCTGTTCGTCCGACAACCGACAGGAAAGCTTGCAGCAACGCTCAGCGGACGCGAGTTTCCTCTTGGGATTGCCATAGGCCTTTCGGGCCTGATCCTGGCCGGCTGGTCGATGCTGCTTTACAGCGCCTGAAAGAACGCGACCCAAGTCGGGGACGCACAGTTGACCTCGTGTGGACCCGGGAGCGCCGCACCCACAAAAACAACGTCATTTCACGAAGGTTTCGACGTATCGAATGATGATCGGTGCAAGGATCAGCCCCGCGATCGAGGGCAACATCAGGCTCGCCATGACCGCGGACATCTGCACCGGCAACTTGTTGGCTTTCTCCTGCGCGCGAAGCTCTCTCAGTTCGCGCATTTCTTCGGAATACGTAGTCAAGGCGGCCGACAACGGGACGCCGAACCGGGACGACTGGAGGACGACGCTCACGAACGAACTCATTTCGTCGATCCCCGTTCGGCGCGCCATTCTCATCAACGCAACTTCACGGTCGCGCCCGGCCTGAATCTCGCTCAGTGCAATCAGAATTTCCTCGGACATTTCGGGCGATACAGTCTGCATTTCCACTGCAACTTTGAGAAGCGCCTGGTCAAAGCCCATTCCCGCCTCGATCCCAATCTGGAGCAAGTCCAGCATGTTCGGGAACGCATTCTCCATCCGACGTTTACGCTCCTTGATCCGAGCGCTCATCCAAAGCTGGGGGATGAAGAACCCGATGCCGCAGAGGATGCCAAGGTTCCGCAAGATCTGAAATGAATTCAGACCAGACACATAATCGTTGATCGTGGCGCCGATACTGGACGCAGGCTGCCAAGACATGAGGACAAGAAAGACAAGCGGCAGAAACGTCGCCAAGCCCAAACGGATCAGATAGAAATTGGCGATTGCATTCCGGCCGCGAAACCCTGAGCGCGCAAGCACTTGGCCAACTTCAAACCTGACACTTGCATCGCTGGGGATAAGTGCGGCGCTCAGCCCGGTCGGTGTATCGCCCTCCACCTTTTCCGGCACAAGACGTGCAAGGCTCTGGCCCCTTGTTCGTTTGGGCAGCATACGTTCGGCCGCTGTGGATCGATCGCCGAGCGACGATGATATCCCAAAGAATGCAACGATCGCGCCGGCGGCAACAACGCCCAGGATCATGAGTTGGGAAAAAAGACCAGTGTCGAGTAGCGAGTTCACGATTTCCATTTCGACAACCCTCCCTCAGATCCGGAAATTGACAAGCTTGAACAAAACGATGGCGTTCAGAACGATGGCCGCTGAAATGACGCTCATGACGGGCCAGAAAATCGGGTATTGCACCACGCTTCCGTAATAGTCCGGCGTCATGACCGTCATCACGAGGGCAATCCCGACAGGAATGAACGACAGGATATAGGCGGTCATCCGACCCTCGGCAGAAATGGCCTTGATCTTGCGCCGCAGAGACATGCGGGCACGGATGACGCGCGCCAATGTCCGCAGAATGCCGGCCAGATCGCCACCAGTGCCATGCTGCATCGTCAGCGCGACCGAGAGGTACTGGATATCCTCTTCATCTACCCGGTCTGCCATGTTGCGAATGGCGGTCGTCAACTCTTCCCCATAAGCGACTTGGTCCACGACCAGACCGAATTCAGTTCCGATCGGATCGGGCATTTCGTTTGCCACGCTCTGCAAGGTCGTGTTCAACGGATGTCCGACCTTCAACCCACGCGACATCAGGTCCAACGCATCCGGCAATTGCTTGATCAGCGCGGCCTTGCGCCGTCTGAGGTTGGCGCCAAGGTAGACCAACGGGGCCAACAGGAAGCACACAGCGCTCACAGGTATGACCGTCAGTGGGTTGGCCACCAGTGAGCCTCCGATTGCCGAAACCAGAAAAGCACCGCCACATCCCAACAGGAACATTTCCGGCACCATTTGCAGGCCCGATGCCGCAAGGGCACCCGGCAAGTCGCCGACCAGCGGAAACGACTTCATGAGAGGTTTGCTCTCCCGCGGTTTGAGCAATTCCAGAACGTCCTCGCCAGTCTTTCCCTGGTTCAGCATCTGGATGCGCCGGTTTATCGCCTCTTCCCGGTTTTCTCCGCGCTTCAAAAGCTGACGGACCCCTTCGAAGGCAATCAGGGCGCCGAGAAATATCAAGAGTGACAGAACAAAGCGGACATCGTAACCGCCCACTTCCATCTCTGGTCCGATCAACGAGTCTATGCTGTGCGTCGAAAAGAAGGATCTGAGATCTTCCAACATGGCCGGGTCCCTCAGTTGAACTTGATCGATAAAAGGTCGACACCCGCCGCCGCCAGCGCATCGCTGGATTTCGGTCGGATACCGGTCGGCATGAAGCGCCCGAGGATGTTGCCGGCCTCGTCCTTGCCTTCACGTTTGAAGACGAAGATGTCCTGCATGGTCACGATATCGCCCTCCATGCCGGTGATCTCGGCAATCGAGGTGACACGGCGGGTACCATCAGACAGGCGGTTCAATTGCAGAACAAAGTGAATTGCCGAAGCGATAGTCGCGCGGATTGCTGCATGCGGCAGCTCCAGCCCGCCCATTTGCACCATCTGCTCGACCCGGGAAAGTGCATCGCGTGGGCTGTTGGCGTGTACCGTCGTCATCGACCCGTCATGGCCGGTATTCATCGCCTGCAACATATCGAATGCTTCGGAGCCGCGCACCTCGCCGATGATGATCCGATCCGGACGCATCCGCAGCGCGTTTCGCACAAGGTCTCGTTGGGCAACGGCGCCAGTACCGTCGAGGCCAGCAGGCCGCGTTTCCATGCGCAAGACATGTTCCTGCTGAAGCTGAAGTTCGGCCGCGTCTTCAATCGTGACGATCCGCTCCCGAGGGCTGATATACGACGACAATGCATTCAGCATCGTGGTCTTGCCCGATCCGGTTCCGCCCGAGATCAGCACGTTCATCTTGGCTTCAACCAATCCCCGCAGCAGTTTGGCCGCGCTTTCGTTCAAGGCCTCATTCTTGATCAGGCGTTCCATCGTCAGCGGAACCCGCGAGAATTTTCGAATGGAAAGCGCCGGCCCGTCCAGTGCGCAGGGCCGAATGATCGCGTTGACGCGGCTGCCATCTTCCAACCGCGCATCCACCCACGGTTGCCGTTCATCAATACGGCGACCGATCCGGCTGACGATCTTGTCGATGATCCGCAGCAGATGACGTTCGTCACGGAAACGTGCCGATGTCTTTTCGAGGATGCCCGAGCGCTCGACAAAAATCTGCGTGTGGCCGTTCACGAGGATATCGTTGATCGTGGGGTCGGCCAACAACGGTTCCAGCGGGCCCAGGCCAAGCACCTCGTGCATCAGCTCTTCGACAAGCTGCTTGACCTCCTCGCTGCGCATCGCACGGCCTTCGGCGCGCAGCAGTTCGGTGACATGTCGCCCAATTTCACCCCGCAGTGTTTCTTCCTCGACCTTTTCGATAACGGCGAGGTTCAGCTTGTCCAGCAACGAGTTATGCAGTCGTGCCTTGAGATCTATCCGATCGTTCTGGATGTCATGCATCAATACGAGGTCATCGCCGGAGCCATGAACCGGCTTGCCGATCTGAGCAAACTGCCTGGTGTCCAACGGCACAACTTTCGAAGCGTCCGGTTTTTCCTGGCCTGGTCGGTCGAATTCTCGAAACATCTACTTAACCTTCTGCAAATATTTAACTATTCCGAAACACTCTGCCTCAGTGCTGGCCGACCCGAGGCGGCAAAGACAGGCATGTCTCGTGTGCCAGCTTTCGGATTGCGCGTGTCATCGGTGCGCGGGATGAAACATCTTCCAACGGCACGCCCCGATCGACCGACTCGCGTACTGTGCGCTCGTCGCGAGGCACCCAAAATGCAAAGTCCTTTTCAAGGAGTTTTGCCGCCGCTCTGTGGTGCGCCGCCGGAATGATGGGTTTCTTTTCAAGGTTGGCGACCAGTTGAATTTCCAGTGCTGGGTTTTCCGCTTGGTAGAAATCCATCAGCTTGCGGGCCGAGCGAACGGACGGAACGGCAACGTCCGTCACCAAATATAGGCGGTCAGCTTGCGTCAGGACGGGCGTAATCCATTCCACCAGCGCCCGCGGCAAATCTACCACGACGTAGTCATGGGTACGTTTGAGGGAATCCAGAATGGCCGAAATCTGCTCTTCCTTGATTGCAGTCAACGGACCATAGCGCGACGGAGCCGCCAGGATATCGACCCCGCAGGGCGACTTGACCATCGCCTGTTCCAAAAAGGCACTGTCGGGAATGCTGCCTTCCATGGCCATGCGCCACATCGCGTCGCTTTCGGCGACATCCATCAAGGCAGCAATCGAGCCGAACTGAAAGTCCAGATCCACCAGCGCAACCGAGTTCGACGCCGTCTTTTTCAGGAAGCCGGCCTTGGATTGAAGCTCGTTCGCCATATTGGCGGCAACCAAGGACGATCCGACGCCACCGCGAGATTTGCCAACCGCGATCAACTTGCCAAGTGTGGCTTGTCCACCCCAAACGGCGGGAAGCTGCGCCTGCCGTCGGGCACGGATCGCATCCACCTGCGGAATGATCTCCTCATGGATTGCATTGCGCGGCAGCACGTCATCAACTCCAAGCTTTTTGAGCTGTCGGGCCTTCTCAAGCGGCAGATCTTCAGACGCCAGGGCGATAATGATCGCATTGGGCATGCGCGCATCACAAATCTGCTTTGCGGTCTGCAACAGCTCTGGCGAACTGTCATCCACATCGAACAGAACCACGTCATGACGCGCTGACAAGGCAACGGCCGTCCCGTTGACCCGCGCGACAGTGTCCTTGCGGCCCGTAAAGCGGCAATTGCTCAGCCCCTCCAACGACGTTTCGATTGCCGCGAAAATCTCTTCGTCCGGTGAAATCAACAGCACTGAAATCTGCTTGGCACTCATGACTCTTCTCCTTACTCAACGGCACCGATGGCAAGATCCTCGGCCGGGACGGATGTGCTCATCGTTGGGATTGAAATGGTGTTGGGGCTGCTGGCGGATATGGCAGGGTTGCCAGCAGCAAGGGCGACCAACGGCCCAATTGGCAGCGCGAAATCGTAGTCCAGGTTTACCAGTTCGGCTGTAACCACCGGTGTATAGGGTCCACCAAGAAAACCAAGACGAGGATCGTGCGAATAGGTAATTTGCACATTTGCCGCGGTGGCCCCGGGTGGCAGCAGCATTTCGATCTCGTCCCAGATCCGGCTGCCATAGGCGCTTGATGCGTCAAGCTGACACGGCGCCGGCAGGTTCGGAGTGGCGCAGATGCTGCCGCTGCGGCACAGCGCGCCGAACTTGGTTGTTGCGGGGGCGCCACCGGCCAGCGTGTGCGTGTTTGGCATCGCGCCACACAGTGGCGGCCCGACCGTGGCAAGCCGAGAGGCCTTTTGCATCGCTTTCTGCGCCATCGTCGTGGACCAGTAGAGCCGTCCGTACTCGAGAATTCCAAACACGAGCACCAGGAACAACGGAACGACCATGCCAAGCTCGACCAGGGCCGATCCGTTTTCACGTCGCCAAAAAGCGCGCAGCATATGCAGGTTACCCGTCATACCCCAAACACTCGGCTCTGGTCCGAAATCTCGGTGTCGAGAGGCCCCAGCGCCGCCCCAAAAAGGCTGAAAACGTTTCCAAAAAGGTACTCGATCCGGATCTGAGCCGTGACCTCGACCACCGAAGTCGGATTGATCCGGTACACGCCAGCCCGCGAGATACAGCGCGGCGTGACGTCGATAACGGTTGTGCCATGCGGCATGATCGACGAACCGCCCAACTGGTTTTGGACGATGTCCGTGGCCAGAGCGTCATAGCTGCCGACTCCGCCCGCTGCGCACAAGTCCAACGGTGCGATCCGCGCGATCATACGCGAGGCATCGCGCACCCCGGCCGACGTTGCCTGATGAATCCAGGTGATACGCCCACCTTCGATGATCACGGCAAAGAACAGCAGGATCAACGGAAGTACGATCCCGAACTCGACCATCGGGGCGCCGGCCTCGCACGACCGCAACCGTCGGATATGCCGAACGAGCCGAGTCATCGATACAACCTCACGACATCGCGAAAGATTCCATCATCGCTGCTGCCACCGACTCCACCGCCGACCTGCTCGACCACCTCGACATAGATGTCAAAATCAGTCCCCGAGGATTCTTCGAGCGGCTGGATCAGGAAAACCTTTACAAACTCCTGCACCGGAACGTTCTCCGCGCGTCCCGCGACCGGATTGGCAGCGCAGTTTATGGCGGCTGCGATAAATGTGCGGCGGTCAGGGTCGTCCAGCGTTGTGCTCGCGCATTGCGGGCGACCGGACTCGCTGCGCCCGAACAGCACATCACCCGTGCCAGCCCTGGCGATCTCGTCGAGATACATTTCGTATCGCGTGTTTCCAGTCGGGTTGCCCAGCGGGTGTGGCGTCAGATCGTTGGCGGGGCCGTCGCCATAGTTCATGTCCAGATAAGCTGCTCTACCGGAGGTCCAGACACCGTTCCCAAAACGGCCCCCATGCGCGCAGGTGCCGGCGGCGAAGCAATCGTCGGGCGGAAACGGCATCGAGTCGGTCGAAACCTCGGGATTGTTCTTCAGGCAGCTTCCGCCAGAGTTTTCCCAGCCCGCGATGACCTGCGGTCCGGGCGCATAGTCTTCATCATTCTTGAGCTTGCTCATCGTCGAGTGAAAAATATCGAACCGTGAATTGTAGATTGCGCTGCCAATGCCATTGCGCTGACCGGGCTCGGTATCAACACCGCGCTGAGACACGCATTGCGTCAGGTTTCCATGCGCCGCGATCAGGCAGATATAGAGTTTTGATCCGGTCTGCCCCGCGCAAGGACCGTTGGGGTTTATGCCGATGTCCGTCGGGTCGAGGAAACCAAAATTCCCCGGACCCCAAGCGGCACCGTTACCTCCAGTGCGCAACTTGATGGTTGACCCTTTGTTTGCATTCGCTGTCCAGCCGGGAGGGATGCAGAACATCAACGGCGTCACATCACAGGCATATTGGGTGTAACCCGCAATCGCGACGGCCTCGACATCCTCATCCGGGCGCGTCACCCCCAACAGATCCGCGAGGGCCCGACCGAAAGGAAGGAAAACGGTTCTAGGGGTCGCGGTCACCTCAACCAGAACGGCAAGAGCGGGATCGGTCGTAACAAACCCATCGACTGGATCATTGTCATCCGGATCGGCGGCAGGATCGGGCAGTCCCGACAGAAACCGCAGCGAATAATCTGCGGCCGTCCCCAGATCTTGGCTGCCCTCGGCAAAGAACTGGGAGTCTTCGATCATTCCGGCTGCTGCAGCCGTGGCGCGTGTGATCGCGTCACTGCCGCCATCCAGTTCTCCGGCGGCGGCCAGAGCCACGTGATCGGTATAAGCCTGCAGGTCGGTCTGCGTAGAAGCCAGTCGCCCAAGATCAAAGGTCAACGCCGCCATGCCAACGATCACGGTCATGCAAATTCCGACGAAAACCAGAATGGTCCCCTGTTCGTCGTCCTTTATGTTGCGCAACGTGGGCATGAACAGACCTCGCGAGCGATCAGTTGGACACGGTTGCATTCGTGGGGTTGCCGGCAACAGGAACTTCCTGGACGTCCGTGGTACCCCGACGCACCTTCACGATCGGCTTGGGCGCGCCCTCTGCAACCGGCGACTTTTCAAGCAGAATGTCGCTGAGGCGGATGGCCTCCAATGGCTTGTCTTCCTGGATTTGCAGGGACCGCAGCGACAGGCTGAGTTGCCCGGCCTTCTGAGCCAATGCCAACCGCTGTCCCTGGTCCGGCGTGACTTCGACAGTCACCGTTCGGGCAATCCCGGGCTGGTCGACATCTTCATCAGCCGTCTGATCAACCCCAATGACACGGATGTTTTGCAGGATCGTCACCGCCCGCAGCGACTCGTTCTTGCCCTGCGTCAGCACGATATCAACAAAGTCACCTGGTGTGACGAACCCGCCAACACCGGTCTGCGCATCCACATTGATAGCCATTGCACGATTGTTCTCGCCCAAGGTCTGAACGATGGTGACCTTCTCACCGAAGTCAGAAACCTTTGATGCCAAAAGGATTTCACCCTGCGCCAACGCGCGCTTGGCGCGTCGCGGATCGACACCTGCTGTGGGCAGAACATCTTCGAAACTTGTAAACACACCTGCCGGCACGGAATCCGCCGGCCAGTCGATGGCGGTCAACTTGTGACCTTCAATCGGAGATCCGAACGGGATCTCTTCTGCTGCTGCGACCACGCGAACGATCGTCGGATCAGCGGCGGCCTGGCTGCGTCTCAGCTGCTCCTGCGCGATCATCACGGCGCCACCCGCCAGACCCACGCCAAGAATAGTCATCATCAAGGATTTCAATCGCATAGGTCCCTCCAAATAGCCGGGCCGGTCATTCTGAAAACGTGGGGCCAGTCCTAGGCCCAAACTGCGTCACGCGGGACGCTGTATGCCGAGACTGGGCTGGTTCTGGCTTCCCGCCGTCCTCGCGGCGGAAAACCAGTTGCTTCTCAGGCCAAAACAGCAGGATTACGGCCGTGTTGCAGCCGTGTTGGCGTCATTGAAGTTGGTGTTGGTTGTGCCGCCCAGACCGGTCAGCAGGGTCCCGCCAACAGCGATCGCGATGAACAGTGCGATACCGTATTCGACAAGAGTGGCGCCACGCTCGTCACGGCGCAGACGAATGAAAAGACTACGAATTGCCTTCGACATGATTTGAACTCCAGTTTGTACTCATTAATGTGCGAATTTCGCACAGGAACGAGGGTTCCCCCGTCAGTTCAAATCGTATCGAGCCCGTATCTGGCAAACCTCCCCACAAACGAAAAGGATTTCCCGTTTAACGCGAGAATTCGTTCATTTTGGCTTTTTTGTGGCGGGATTTTGGCGCGAAATAGTCCGAGTCCAGCTCAGCTTTTGAGCTTCAAGCGGGCCAATATCAAAGTGCTTGGAGCGGGTAGCGGGAATCGAACCCGCGCGTTCAGCTTGGGAAGCTGACAGGCTACCATTACATCATACCCGCCGTTCGGTGCTGAATATCACCCGTCCTTTGCAGAGTTCAAGATGCTTCGATCAGCGCGGCAAACAAAAAGGCCGGGCAGATTGCCCGGCCCGTTGACAAAGCAGCCTGCTCAGGCCCGACGACGTCGAGCACCGCCCCGGCGGCCACGTGCGCTCTCGCCTTCGGTGCCTGCAGCATCGGCAGGTTTGTTGTACTTGATCCACTCGCCGCCATGCGGGTCGTTGTTGGTCAGCAGGTTGGCGGCCCGAATGGCCTCCATCTCTTTGCCGGCGCGCGGCTTGGTCGAGCCAAGCCCGAACATCTGAACGAAGGTTTCGTCGTCCATTCCCTCGGGCAGGATGATGCCCGCCGCCGCAACCTCGGCCTTTTTCTCGGCGATCTTCTTCTGCGTCACCGGCAACGCCACCGGGTTCATGATGGCCGAGGTCATGCCCGCGCCCATCGCCATCGGCAGGAAGGCGTTGTTGATGCCGTGACGGTTCGGCAGACCGAACGAGATGTTGGACGCACCGCAGGTGGTGTTCACGCCCAGCTCCTCGCGCAGGCGGCGTACCAGGGCAAAGACCTGCTGGCCGGCGGTAGCCATCGCGCCAATCGGCATTACCAACGGGTCCACAACGATGTCGTGTGCCGGAATGCCATAGTCGGCGGCGCGCTGAACGATCTTCTTGGCCACCTCAAAGCGCACGTCGGGGTCTTCCGAAATGCCCGTGTCGTCGTTCGAAATAGCAACGACCGGCACGTTGTATTTCTTGACCAGCGGCAGAACCAGTTCCAGGCGGTCCTCCTCACCGGTGACCGAGTTCAGCAGCGGGCGGCCTTCGGCGGCCTCCAGCCCGGCCTCCAACGCACCCGGAACCGAGCTGTCGATGCACAGCGGCACGTCGACCAGACCCTGCACCAGCTCGACGATCTGTCGCATCAGCGGCGGTTCGGTCTCGTTCGGGTTGGGGTTCGAGTTGTAGACCACACCCGCGTTGATATCGAGCACGGTCGCTCCGGCCGCGACCTGCGCCAGCGCGTCCTGCTCGACGGTCGAGAAATCGCCCGCTTCCAGCTCGGCGGCCAGCTTCTTGCGGCCGGTCGGATTGATCCGCTCGCCGATCACGCAGAACGGCTGATCGAAGCCGATGATCGCGGTTTTGGTCTTTGATTCTACGACTGTACGGGTCATGTCCGGTCCTTAGGAGTTTGCAGGCTTCGCCGAGGCGCCGCCGTTTTCGATGGCCCAGTTGGCATTGGTCTTGATGCCGCCAAGCGGGAAGAAGTGTACGTTGGTGATGTTGAAGTCGGGGTTGGCCGCCTTGTGCTGGGCCAACTCGGTAATCACGTCGGTCGGCTCGTAGGGCAGCAGCAGCTTGGACACGTCCATGGCGCGTTTTTGCAGCACCTTCAGCGAGGGGCCCACCCCGCAGGCGATCGCGAATTTGATCAGCGTCTGCAGCTTGGCTGGGCCGGCGATGCCGATGTGGATCGGCAGGTCGATCCCGGCCGCCTTCAGGCCGTCGGCCCATGCGATGATCGGTTTTGCATCAAAGGCGAATTGGGTGGCCAGCGCCATTTCGGCGTCGGTGGTTTCGCTGAATTTCTGCTTCCAGCGCAATGCCTCGTCCACGTTTTTGGTCGAACCGTCCGGGTCGATATCCTTGTTGCCCTCGGGGTGGCCTGCGACGTGCAGACGCTTGAAGCCCGCCTTGTCGAACAGACCCGTTTCCAGCAACTGCATCGAGCTGTCGAACTGGCCATGGGGCTTGGCAACGCCCCCGGCCAGCAGCAACGCCTGCTCGACGCCGGCCTCGCCCTGATACATAGCGATCCAGTTTTCCAGCGTCGCCGCGTCCTTGATGATGCGGGCCGGGAAATGCGGCATGACAGGATAGCCCTCGGCCGCGATCCGCTTGGCGGTCTTGACCATGTCCTCGATGGGCGTGCCCTCGATATGGGCGATGTAGACGCGCGTGCCTTCGGGCAGCAGGTCGCGGAAATCCTCGACCTTCTCGGCTGTGCGCGGCATGACTTCGATCGAATAACCCTGCAAAAAGGCTTCGACGGTCGGGTTCACCGGGGCCTTATCGGCCGCATCACGTTTCTTGAAGTTCAGCAAAGCCATTGCGGCCTCCCATAAAGATCTGGGGCTCATGCCCAACCGTCATTTGCGATCAGGGCCTTGATGCGGTCCTGATCGTATTCCGTTTCCAGGCGTAGCGCTTCAGCCTCAGCGATCTCGGTCGGGTCACCCTCAACCTCGAACGGCTCGGCTTTGCGCCACTCGGCCAGATAGGCATCACTGTCCTTGGCGTTCACCTTCATGGCGGCGCGGTCGATGGCTTGCTCGAACCGCACATCCAACTGTCGTTTTGCGCCACGGCGGCCCTTGCCCACGATGACCTGAGCGGGGATGTCGCGCCAGTAAACGATGGTGACGTCAGGCATTGGTCTTGATTCCTCCTAACCAGATGGTCCGGTTCTAAACGGCTATGTGGGGCCGGGTCGGTCGGATTTCGACACCCGGGGCTTTTCCAGCGACGTTTTGCAATTCGGGATACAGGCCCTGCACCGGTTTCTCCAGTGTCGGGGTCCATCAAAATCCTCATGACTTTAATGAGCGTCTTGCACGACGCGCGCCCGCGACCTAAGGTCGGGGTAACTCGAAAATCGGAGGGCGTGACGATGGCGCCCAAGCGTCCCAAAGGTGCGGGCGCGTTCCCGAAGGTGGTCGAAAGCCCCGCGCCGGCAAGACCCGATCCAGACGCCCTGTATGCTGCGCTGGATCTGGGAACAAATAGCTGCCGCATGTTGATCGCCCAGCCTAAGGGCAGCGGGTTCCATGTGGTGGACAGCTTCTCGAAGTCCGTGCAACTGGGCTCGGGGCTTGAAAGGACCGGACGGCTGTCGCGGTCCTCCATGGCGCGTACCATTCAAGCCCTTCGGATTTGCCAGCAAAAGCTGAAACGCAACAAGGTCAAGCGCATGCGGCTGGTGGCGACCGAAGCCTGCCGCCGCGCCCGAAACTCACGCGACTTCATACGTCAGGTAAAGCGTGAGACCGGCCTGACCCTTGAAATCATCCAACCCGAGGAAGAAGCCCGTCTGGCGGTCATTTCCTGTGCTCCGCTGGTCAGCACCAAGACCGAGCAGTTGCTGGTCGTGGATATCGGCGGCGGCTCGACCGAGCTGGTCTGGATCGACCTGTCCTCGGTTCCGCGACGCGACCGTTCAACGGCGATCATGCGGCTGCACAACGGGTTTCACACGGTCGACAGTCCTTTTCCCGCCGCCAAGGTGGTGGACTGGATCAGCGTTCCACTAGGCGTCGCCACACTGCGCGATCAGTTCCACGATGTCGAAGACGATGCTGCCCGCTTTGCCCTGATGAGTTGGTTTTTTGAAGAAAACCTCGCCGATTTTGCGCCCTATAAGGACGAACAGGCCCGCGAGGGGTTTCAGATCGTTGGCACCAGCGGCACCGTCACAACGGTCGCTGCCTCTCATCTGGGCCTGAAACGCTATGACCGGACCAAGGTGGACGGCCTGCGCATGACCAGCGATCAGATCGACAAGGTCATTCGCGGCTATCTGGAGCTTGGCCCTCAAGGCCGCCGTCGCGATCCGCGCATCGGCGAGGACCGGCAGGCCCTGATCATGTCCGGATCTGCCATCTTGCAGGCGCTGTTGCGCTGCTGGCCGACCGACCGCCTCTCGGTGGCGGACCGCGGGCTGCGCGAGGGTTTGCTTTATGCACAGATGAGCGCCGATGGCGTCCTGGAAGACGGGCCGTTTTGAGAAAGCTCTGCGCTGAATGCCGCTTGCGACCATAGCGATCGCCTACCGGGTTTCGACGGCCGCAACCACGATCTGTGCGCTTGAGGCTGCCGGGTTCAAGGTATTCGGCCCGGGTTTTCATGTCGCCAACACCGTTCCGCATTATGCTTTGGCGATTGGCGGCATTGGGATCGCCGTGCCAGCTGTCGACTCGGCAGAGGCACTAGAACTGCTGCACAGTTTTTCGGCGTCACCGCCGACATCCGGCACCCTCGGCGGGAAGGTCTTGAACGGTCTGGGATGGGCGGCATTTGGTGTTTCTACGCCCTGGCCCGATCTGCTATTGATGGAGCGGTCGATATCATCGGCTTGATGCCACATGAACAAGCGGGTAAAGGCCTCGCAGTCTTCAGGAGACCTTTTCAATGGCCAAGAAACCCAGCGGCAAAAACACTTCGGGACGCGGGCAGCGTGACCTGAAGGTCAAGGTCAAGACCGCGCGCGGACGCAAGCTCAGTTCGACCCGCTGGCTCGAGCGGCAGCTGAATGATCCGTATGTCAAGCGTGCGCAGGCCGAAGGGTATCGGGGTCGCGCGGCCTACAAGATTCTGGAGTTGGACGACAAGTTCCGCTTTCTGGTTCCGGGCGCACGCGTGGTCGACCTTGGCTGCGCGCCCGGTGGCTGGTGCCAGGTCGCGGTCAAACGCGTGAATGCGCTGGGCGAGAAATCGGGCAAACGGATCGGGACGGTTCTGGGCGTCGACCTGCAAGAGGTCGAGCCCGTGGCGGGTGCCGAAACCCACGTTTTGGACTTCATGGAAGACGATGCCGACGAGAAGGTAAAACAGTGGCTTGGCGGCAAGGCCGACGTTGTCATGTCGGACATGGCCGCTGCGTCCTCCGGGCACAAGCAGACCGACCACCTGCGGATCATGGCGCTGTGCGAAACCGCCGCCTACTTCGCCTTTGACGTGCTGGAGGTCGGAGGAACCTTTGTCGCAAAAGTTCTGGCCGGTGGCGCCGAGGGCGATCTGCAGAAACTGCTGAAGCAGAAGTTCGAGAAAGTGGCAAATGTCAAACCGCCAGCTTCACGGTCGGACAGTTCGGAAAAATTCGTGGTGGCAACCGGTTTTCGGGGCTGATCAATCGTCGTCGAGCGCGATCTTGTCGGCTACAATCCGCTGCGGCCGCAACGACGCCGCCGCGATCCCCTGCAGCAGCAACGCCTCGCCATGGTTGAGATACGTGGCCGGCTTGTTGCGCAACTCGTCGATCCGCTGATCCAGCGAGACCCGGCGCGTTGCCACAGGTTGGTCGAGCTTTGTCGACGGGCGTTTCAAATACAACATGGATAACCACATCCTGAACTGGTCAATGACTTGACCATGGATGTTGGCCGGCAAATGGGACTGCAAAATGGCGCAACTGCGTCGCTTCGATGCCGGTTTACCGGCCCAGTTGCCGCGCAAGATCCTGAAGCGCTGGGCTGTCGGGCAGAGTCCGAAGACCCTCATCCAACACCTGACGGGCTGCATCCGTGCCGCGGTTGATTTGGGCCAGCTGGATCAGCATTGGCCAAGCATCCTCGCGCTGGGGATCCATGGATACCACCTGACGAAAGGCTTGTTCGGCGGCGACAGGGTTTCTCAGCGTCAGCGCCATCCCCCCAAGGACCAGGTGGGTTTCCGGGAAATCCAGACGGTTGGACAACGAGCGCTGCCAATCCGCCATGTTCTCACGCGCGTTGTTGCGCTGCAGAGGCGTCAAAGCCGCGGCGGGAATGGGCAGGAACTCCTTGGCAGCGGCAAGGCGCACACTTCGCACTGGGTCGGACAACAGCGGCGACAACCGGGCCACCCTGTCGTCCAGCCCTGCCGCCCACTGCAACACCGCCGCGTTGGCGCGAACCAATGGGTCTTCGTCCGTCAGCATCGCTGCTGTTTGCTCGGCCATTTCGGGGGTCGCGAAGGGTTGCAGCAGATAGGCGGCCGTCGCCCGCACGATGCCGGGTTGCGCACCGTCCTGAGCAACAGCCAGCAACGCGGCCGGGTCCTCGACCTCTCCGGCAAATGCGGGGGCGAATGCCGTGCCGAAATGGGGCGTACGATGATCCGAGTCCGGGAACCAGTCATTGATGGCGGCGGCGGCCCAGGGCTGATCCTGATCCGTGTGGCAATCAGTGCAGGCATCCTCTCCCAAGCCCAGATCGGGGCGCGGAACACGGAAACTGTGATCGCGCCGGCCATCGACGCCCATATAGAGACGTTCGATCATGTGGCAGCTTTTGCACTGCGCCCCCTCGCCTCCCTCCGGGTGGTGATGGTGTGAGGGATCGTCGTATTGCGCCTTTCGCAGTGATGGAAAATCGGGATTGCCGGCCGGAGAATGGCACTGCGTACAGACCGCATTGCCCTCGGCCTTCAAGGTTGCTCTGTGCGCCTCATGGCAATTCAGGCAGCCGACGCCTTGCGCATACATTTTGGACTGCAGAAAAGATCCATAGACATAGACCTCGTCCAGTATCTGGCCGTCGGGCTGGTACAGACCCGGACGCAGAAGCGCCAGATTGTAGGCATCGTGAAATGGCGTGCCCGGTAGCGGGTTTCCGTCCTCCAGCGCTTCACGGCGGGAATGACAGCCGGCGCACTGCTGAATTTCGACCTCGGCGTCGCCCGTACCCCAGATGATCGGAAATCCAAACTCGTTCAGCCCGGCAGGTGCGGGCTGACCTTTTGTCCAATCCAGATGGGCCGAGCCGGGGCCATGGCAGGCCTCACAGCCCACGCCGATCTCGACCTGCTCGGAAGCAAAGGACTGGGTCTGCGGCTGAAAGTTCTTTTCGAACCCTGTCGCGTGGCACTCCGCGCAGCGGCCGTTCCAATTCTTGTAGGGGCCGGTCCAGTGCAACCCATCGTCTGGCGGCAAGTCCTGATCCGGATACAGGTGGTACCAGCGCCCGGCCTGCGTGTCCCAGACCACATCAAAGCTCTGCAATCGGCCGGGCTCGGTTTCAAACAGGTATTGCTGCAACGGCTCAATCCCCGCCACGGAATGAACCCTGTATTGCTGGCTTTGGCCGTCTTTCTCGGTCACGTCGGCAAGATAGTCCGACCCCTCCCGTCGAAACGTGACGGTCATGCCGTCATGAGAAAAGGTCGTATCATCGAAATCGGCCACAACGGTGTCAGGCGTGGGCTCTGTCCAGGCCAAGCCGTGGTGGGATCCCGCCCAGGCTTGCACCTGTTCGTCATGACAATCGCGACAAGCGTCCGAGCCGACATAGTCCTGCGCCCAAGCCCAACCGACGTTTTGCAAAAGGGCGCATCCGGAAAACGCAATGCCCCAGGCGATGCGGTGCCAATTTCTCATGAAGCTCCGACCTCGCCCTGGTTGTTGATGTCCATCAGCGCGCCGTTGAACTCTGCGCCGAAAATTAGGATGGCAGCGCACAGATACATGAAAATCAACGCGGCCATGGCCCCCGCCAGGCCAGCATAGGTGGCGCTGTAGGTCGCGAATTGCGCGATATAGACCGAGAACCCCCACCCTCCGGCCGCCCACAACAGAAGGGTCAACGCCACACCGGGCAGGATTTGCATGATGCGGTGACGCTTGGTCGGCAGGATCAGATGGGCCAGTAAGACCGTTCCCGCCGGCACCGCCACCGTGAAGGTCCACCGCAAACGGTCTACCGACAGCCACTCGCCCACGTCCACAGCCGTATTCTCGGACACCAGACGTGTGTAGACCGGCAGCACCAGCTCAACCGCCGCGATCAGCAGGATCGCGGCTCCGCCCAAAATGACCAACCCGAGGCACAGCAGGCGCGTCTTCCAGAATGGCCAACTGTCATTGTCATGATAGGCCTGATTCATGGCGGCACGTACGGCCGCCACTCCGTTCGAGGCAAAGTAGACGGCCAGCAGACCGCCCAGCGTGATCACACCCGAACCCGACCCGTCCAGAACCGCGCGCAGTTCGGCCACGATGGGTTGGGCCACGTCTTGTGGCCACGCACCGAATATCAACTCGATCAGTTCGTCCGTCACATATCCCTGCGACAACGACCCGGCCAAAGCGACGGTGAAAAGAACAAACGGAAACAGCGCCAGCATCAGCGACATCGCCACATGGCTGCTCATGACGAAACCGTTTTTGTCGCCAAAGCGTTGGACCGCCAGCCACAGCGCCCGGCCAAACCGGCCAAAAACGGGAATCGAAAGACGTGTCATTGGGAAACTCTAGCCTGCAATCCGCGTTGGAAGAACCGGCCAATGTGCCAATTGCACGAGATTCTACCGAATAACTGTCTGGCCCGATTGCATAAAGCCCGCTGCCTGTGCAGGATTGCCCCACAAAACTCCAATCGCTGCCGGCTTGCACCGGTATTGCCGAGGCCCCGCATGACGCCATCAGAGCCCCCCACCCGCACACCGCTGAGGTTGAGTGTCGTTCGCGACGTCACCATCGTGCTGACGCTTGTGGTTCTGGGGCTTTACGCAGGCGCCAGCTTTCTGGTTCCGCTGACCATGGCCTTGCTGATCAACGTGCTGATCATCGCACTCAGCGATCGGGTGATCGCACTGACCCGCGCTCCGGTCTGGCTTGCCAACCTGGCCGCAGTCACAGTGGTTCTGGCAGGCCTGTTCATGATCACCTACATCCTCGGCAGTCAGGCCACGCAGTTCGCGCGAACCGCGGGCACCTATGAAAGCCAGTTCGACGGCGTGATCAACCGCGTCACCGGTCTGGTCGGGAATGATGTCACCGCTTTTGTCAGGGACAACCTGATCAGCATCGACATGACCTCGGTCGCGCGGATTTTGCTGGGCAGCGCCACCTCGATGCTAAACCAGTTCTTCCTGATCAGCCTTTATGTGGCCTTCCTGATGGCCGAACGGCTGGCCTTCCGCAAAAAGCTGCGGATTGCGGCCGGCAACCCCGTCACCGGAGCCGAGCTTTCCTCGGTACTGGATGCGATTACCTTCAGCTTGCAGCGCTATGTCGGGGTCAAGACCTTCATCAGCCTCGTTACCGCTGGAATCAGCTATTCGGTTTTTCGCGTGTTGGGTCTGGAATACGCGGAAACCTGGGCCGTTCTGACGTTTGCCCTGAACTTCATCCCATCAATCGGGTCGATCATCGCCGTGATCTTTCCCGCGATGATCGCCCTTGTTCAGTTCGAGACGATCGGCCCGTTCCTGATCATCGTCTTCGGGTGCGGTACCATCCAATTCCTGATCGGCAACTTCCTTGATCCGGCCCTGCTGGGCCGCTCGCTGAACATGTCGACCTTTCTTGTGATTTTGGCGCTGACCTTCTGGACCACGGTCTGGGGCCTGATCGGCGCGTTTCTCAGCGTTCCGTTGACCGTGTGCATTCTGATCATCTTCAGCCACATTCCGGCCCTGCGCCCTATCGCCGTCCTGATGTCGCTGGATGGACGTCTGGCCGACGACGTCAAGTCGCACGGTCCTGATCGGGGCTAAACGCCCTGAAATCGGGGGTGGATCGGCCCGAGGTGCGCTGCTAACTTTCAAATATTGCAATGGATTGACCGAAAAGATCCAGCGGGTCCGGCGCAAACGCATGATTGACCGTTTCTGATGATTGGACCGCCATGACACCGCTTGACCAAATCAACGATCTGAAAGCCCGGATGGCCCAATCGATCATTGGACAGACACAGGTCATCGACCGCCTTCTGATCGGGCTGCTGGCCAACGGGAACCTGCTGATCGAAGGTTTGCCCGGCCTGGCCAAAACCCGCGCCGTCAAGGCGATGGCGCGCAATCTTGATGCCGAATTCAGCCGCATCCAGTTTACGCCCGACCTGCTGCCGTCCGACGTGACCGGGACCGAGGTCTATACCCAGACCGACGCGGGCGGCACCTTTCGGTTCGAGCCCGGCCCGATCTTCGCCAACATCGTCCTGGCGGACGAGATCAACCGCGCGCCGGCCAAAGTTCAGGCCGCGCTGCTTGAGGCGATGGAGGAACGGCAGGTCACCGTATCCGGCACCACCCACAAGATGGAGCCGCTGTTCATCGTGATGGCCACTCAGAACCCGATCGAGCAGGAAGGTACGTATCCGCTGCCCGAGGCGCAGATGGACCGGTTCCTGATGCATGTGCAGATCACCTACCCCCCGGTAGAGGACGAGGTGCTGGTGATCCGTCTGGTCCGAGGCGAGGACACCGCCGCCAATTCCGGAACCACCGCCGAGAAACCCTCACCGATCCCGCAGGACGCCGTTTTTGCCGCCCGGCAGGAGATCGGGCAGATCCATGTCTCGGATGCGATGGATCGGTACATGGCCGATCTGGTTCAAGCCACCCGGACGCCGTCCGCGCTCAGCGATGACCTCGCCGCGTGGATCGAGATCGGCGCCAGTCCGCGGGCATCGCTGGCGCTGGACAAATGCGGCCGGGCCCATGCCTGGATGAACGGGCGCGATTATGTCGACCCGGCCGACATCCGTGCCATTGCCCATGACGTGTTCCGCCACCGTATCACGCTGAGTTTCGAAGCGCAGGGCGACGCCAAGACAGCCGATGACGTGATCGACGAAATTCTGAAACTCGTCGCCCTGCCCTGATCGCAACAAAGGAGAGCCGCGTGTCCCCGACCGCAGCGACATCCCGCGACCCACGCATCCACGTCGATGCCCGCCACCTGCTGAGCCTCGGCGGGCGCAGCGGCGCGCTCAGCCTGCTGCCCCGGCAGCCTGCCCGTTCGGTGCTGAACGGCCGCCATGCCTCGCGCCTGCGCGGGCGCGGCCTGAATTTCGAGGAACTGCGCACCTATCTGCCCGGCGACGACATCCGCACGATCGACTGGAAAGTGACGGCCCGAACGGGCGAGCCGCATGTGCGCGTCTATACCGAAGAGCGTGACCGCCCGGCGCTGCTGCTGGTGGATCAGCGGGTTTCGATGTTCTTCGGTACCCAAGTTTACATGAAATCGGTGGTGGCGGCCGAGGCCGCGGCCATCGCCGCCCATCGGGTCTTGGCACAGGGCGACCGCGTCGGCGGTATCGTGTTCGGCGATACCGACCTGGCCGAACATCGACCACAACGCCGCCCGGCGGCCTTGCGGCGGTTTCTGTCCTCGCTCGGCGCGCTCAATTGCAGCTTGCATGCTGGGTTGCGCCCGCAAACCATGGTCTCGCTGAACCAAGTGCTGCAACAGGCTGCGCGCGTCGCACATACCAATGCCTTGGTCTGTGTATTCTCGGATTTTGACGGCCTGACCGACGGGTCCGAACGGCTGCTGCGCCGCCTGGCCCATTCCAATGACCTGATCCTGTTCGACATTTCCGACCCGATCTCGCACCACTTGCCGCCCGAGCTTCGGCTGACGGTTTCGGACGGCGACCAGCAGATCGAACTGGACGCGTCAGACCGTCAAATGTCGGACCGCGTGACCCAAGCGATGGAACAAAGACTGGCGCAGCTGCAATCCTGGTCGCGCCGATACGGGTTTCCCGTCGTCCCGCTGACCACCGGCGAGCCCGCATTGGCCCAGATCCTGAGGCTGTTCGGCCATCAAGGGGGGCGGTTATGACCCCGGACACCGAAGGCAAATCACTGGTCGAGCTTCTGGACATGCTGAAACCGACGCCCGAGCCGGCTCCGATTTCCATGGTGCCGCAGACCTGGGGCTGGGTTGTTCTGGCGGTGGCGCTGTTGCTCGTGCTTGGTCTGATCCTCGTGACGATCTGGCGGCACCGGCAGGCAAATGCCTATCGGCGCCTTGCCCTGAAGGAATTGGACCGATGCCAGAATGACCCGGCCAAAGTCGCCGAGATCGTGCGCCGTGCCGCCCTTGCCGCCTTTCACCGGTCTCAGGTGGCCAGTTTGACCGGTGACGACTGGACGAATTTTCTGGTTCAAACCGCTGATCTGTCCGGGTTTTCCGCCTCTGCCCTCGGCAATCTGGCGGCCGCTCCCTACCGCAAGGGGGGCACCGATCCGGATGCCACCGAACTGGCGCGGCACTGGATCAAGTCGCATCGGGCCAAGGGGGCGGTCTGATGTTCAGTTTCGCCGCGCCTTGGGTGTTTCTTCTGCTGCCGCTGCCGGCACTGGTCTATTTCTTTGCTCCACCACACCGGCAGCGGGTCGATGCCATTCGCATCCCGTTCTTTCGCCACGTCGCCCACGCGGCCGGGGCCGAGCCGCAATCCGGCTCGGTAACCCTGAGACGGACGCGCATGCAAACCGGGTTGGCGATCGTGATCTGGGTGCTTCTGGTTCTGGCAATGGCCCGGCCCGAACGGCTCGGCGACCCGATCGTCATCGAAAAATCCGCCCGCGATGTGGTGCTGGCCGTGGACATCTCGGGTTCGATGGACCAGCGCGATTTCAAGGCCGCAGATGGCACGCCCAAGCAGCGGCTGGAGGCCGTCAAGGACGTTCTGCGCGCCTTCATCGCCGCGCGCGACGGTGACCGGATGGCGCTGATCATCTTCGGCACCCGCGCTTTCGTTCAGGCCCCGTTCACCGAGGACTTGCAAAGCCTCAACGGCTTTCTTGACCAGACCGCCGTCGGCATGGCGGGTCCGAACACGGCGCTGGGCGATGCGATCGGGCTGGGCATCCGCACCTTCGAGTCGAGCGAGGTGGACAAACGCCTGATGATCGTACTGTCGGACGGTGCCGACACCTCAAGCCGCATGACGCCGGTCAATGCCTCGTCGATTGCCGCGGACAAGGGTGTCGTGATCTACACGATCGGCGTCGGCGACCCGGATGCCACGGGCGAAGACCGAGTCGATCTGGACGCGCTGAAGGACATCGCCAACAAAACCCAAGGCCAGTATTTCTTTGCCGATGATGAGGCCGCCCTGACAGAGGTCTACCAGCAGATCGACGCCCAGAACCCTCGCGTGGTGGAAACCCAAAGCTACCGCCCGAGGGTCAGCCTTGCGCACTATCCGCTGGCGGCGGCGCTGCTCCTCATCCTCGCCAGCACGCTAGGCCTTCGCCTCTCACAGGGACGGAGGCGCGCGGCATGATCGACGCTCTTGCCCAGTTTCATTTCCTGCGCCCCTACTGGTTGCTGCTGTTGCTGCCTATTGCCGCTGTCTGGTGGCTGACCCGGCCGCGCAGATCCGGCAGCTCGGACCTGCCGGCGGGCATCGCGCCTCACCTGGCGCAGGCACTGCGTCTGGGGGCCGAAAATCAAAGGCGGGTCGGTCCGTTGGACCTCGCCGCGCTCGCCGGCGGCCTTCTGACTCTTGCGGTGGCAGGGCCGACATGGTCACGGGCGCCGAACCCTCTGATCGCGGACACCGCGCCGCTGGTGATCGCGCTGAAGGTCACCGACAGCATGGAGGAGGCAGACCTTGCGCCGTCACGGTTGGACCGTGCCAAGTTGAAAATCACCGATCTGATCAACACCCGCGCAGGTGCTCCCACCGCACTGATCGCCTATGCCGGATCCGCACACCGCGTCGCGCCGCTGACCGAAGACGCCAACATTCTGCGCCCCTTGCTGGAAGGGTTAACCCCGGCGGTCATGCCGGTTGCGGGCGATGCCGCCGGTGACGCGCTGACGCTGGCGCAGGACATTCTGGGCGATCAGATGGGCACAGGCGCGGTTCTCTTCGTACTCGACGATATCGATCCGCAACAGGTTGCCGCGTTGGGACAATCTGATACCCCGTTGTTTTTTCTGACAATGCTTCCGAATGGCCGCCAGATTCCCCAACTGGACGGCCTGCGCAGCGCCACGATCGTTCCCTTCTCGGGCGACGACCGCGACATCGCCCGGCTGAACCGCGGGATCACCCGCAGTTTTTCCGCAGCCCTGGGCGAGGATGATCGCGTCGACTGGCAGGACCGCGCCTGGATTTTGGCCTGGCCCGTCGCCTTGATCGCGCTTCTGTGGTTCCGACGTGGCTGGGTCATTCGCTGGGGATTGGTGGCATTGCTGTTTCTGCCGCCGACCGGCGCGCGTGCAGACGGTTGGCGGGACTGGTTCCTGACCCCGGACCAGCAGGGCCAGATCGCCATGAACCAAAAGGACTACGCCGCCGCCAGCACCCTGTTTCAGGATCCGTATCACCGAGGGTATGCGCAGCTAAAAGCCGGGCAATATGCGGAAGCCTCCGAGACCTTTGCTCAGCTTTCAACGCCCGAAGCGGCGTTTGCCGAAGGCATGGCCCGCATCCGAAATCGAGAGTATCGTCCGGCCATCGCAGCCTTTGAAACCGCGCTGGAGCGCCGCCCGGATTGGCCGGAGGCCGCGTACAACCTGGCCGTCGCCAAAGCCATTCTGGCCGAAGTCGAATCCACCCGCGAGCAATCCGATACCGGCGAGGAAGCGGGCATCGGGGCTGATGACGTGGTGTTCGACAACGAAGCCGGTCTGGGCGCGGACACCACGCAACAGGCCGAGACCGGGGACGCCGCGCCCCTGTCAGCCGACCAGTGGATCAGCGCCATCGACACCGATATGCAGGACTTCCTGCGCAGCCGGTTCGTTCTTGAAAATCAGGAGCGGTCCCAATGAGGTACCTTGTGCTCCTGATGCTGCTTCTGAGCCCCGCCCAGGTTTTGGGGCAAGCAAAGGACATCCAGCCCCGCGTCACGATCGAAGTGCCTGAGGATCCGACAATCGTCGGCCAGCCCGCCATCGTTCGCCTGAAGGTGCTGGTGCCGACCTACATGCCAAATCCGCCGGTCTTTCCATCGCTTGAACAGGAAAATCTTCTGGTGCGCTTGCCCGATCGCGCTTCTGGGCCGGTCAGCGAGAGCGTTGAGGGCGAAACATGGTCAGGGGTTCAGCGCAGCTATCGGCTGTATCCGCTGGCCCCCGGCACGTATGATTTCGCCGCTGCCGAGGTGCAGGTGACATTTGCCGATCCCGAAACCAACGATCCCGTTCAGGTCTCGGTTCCCCTGCCTGCCGTTCGCCTGACAGTCGGGATTCCTGACGCAGCCCGAGGATTGGATCCCCTGATAATCGCTGACGGGTTCGAACTGTCGCAGGAGATTGAGGGCGATACCAGCCTTCAAACCGGAGACGCACTGACCCGCACCCTGACGGCAAAGATCACCGGAACGACCCCGATCATGATCCCGCCTTTGTTGCCCCAGATCGAGGACCCGTTGTTGCGGGCCTATCCCAATGAGCCCCGATTGACGGAAACCGAAGACCGGGGCGTTCTGTCCGGCCAACGAACCGACCGCGTGACCTATGTGGCTCAGGACGGCGGACAGACCCAATTGCCGGCTGTCGAGATCGATTGGTTCAACCTCAAGACCAACAAGGTTGAAACTGCGCGCGCCGATTCCGTCGACCTCGTTCTTGCGCCGCCGCCTTGGCAGCCTCCGGACCGGGAAACCGTTCTGCAGCTGGTCGGCTATTTCTTCATTGGGGTCGTGATATTATGGTTTGTTTTTCGCAAACTACATCCGGTTCTTTTGGCACGCTGGGCAGCGGCCAGGCAACGCAGGCTGGCCTCGGCAGCGCATGCCTTTTCGGAACTCAAGCAGGCTGTGCGCCAACAAGACTTGGCCCGTGTTTATCAAAAGTTGGAAGTCTGGAAACGGCGACTGGCCGACCCGCCAGACACCGCTGAATTCGAGGCTTCTCTGGCCAAAATCGGCGCGTCCAGATATGGCGGCGGCGATCAACAAGCGGAAAACTGGAGCAAGGTCCGAGATTGCCTTGACCGTATCGCCCGCCCCCTAGGCCACTCTAAATCCGCCTTGCCCCAGCTCAATCCCTGACGCGGCTGCCAATTTCTTACCTAACGTCAACCCAATCTGAGCCAAATCCCAGGGCGCTGTCTTCAAACATAAGTATTATTAGATTGGTCCTTGTGATAGTTATCAATTGCCTAGAGGGGCTTGTCTTGATTCCCCCTTTTTGCCGAAACGCCTGACTTGGGAAGGGCGTGTTGAATGATTGACGGATCGGGGGACGCATTTTCCCCTTTTGACTTTCCTGCAAGGCCGTTTTTGCCTGATCACATAAGGAGAAAAAGATGTCATCACAGGGAAATTTAACACATCTATGGCGCAGAGGGTTGCGACGATTGGCCGTTGCTACGGTTTCTGTCGCGCTGGCCGCGCCGGCCTGGGCGCAAGATCAGAAGCCCAACATTCTGGTCATCTGGGGCGACGACATCGGTCAGTCGAACATCTCGGCCTACACCAAAGGCATGATGGGATACCGTACGCCCAATATCGACCGGGTCGCGAATGAAGGCATGATCTTCACCGACTATTACGGTGAGCAGTCCTGTACCGCGGGGCGGTCGTCTTACATCATGGGTCAGTCGGTGTTCCGCACAGGGCTGTCGAAGGTCGGCCTGCCGGGCGCGGATCTTGGTATGCAGGTCGAAGATCCGACCATTGCCGGTCTGTTGAAGGACCACGGCTATGCCACCGGTCAATTCGGCAAGAACCACCTGGGTGACAAGGATGAACATCTTCCGACAAACCACGGATTTGACGAGTTTTTCGGAAATCTCTACCACCTGAACGCGGAAGAGGAGCCCGAGAACGAAGACTATCCGGGTGACACCGTTTTGCCCGATGGCCGGACTTTCCGCGAAGCCTTTGGTCCCCGTGGCGTCATCAAGTCCAAGGCCGACGGAACCATCGAAGATACCGGACCGCTGACCAAGAAGCGGATGGAGACCGTGGATGAGGAAACGGTGGCTGCGGCGATCGACTTCATCAAGCGGGCCCACGAGCAAGGCCAGCCCTTCTATGTCTGGTGGAACGGAACGCGCATGCACTTCCGCACTCATGTCAAAGACGAGATGCGCCAGCAGGCCAATGACATGACCGGACGTGTGATGGACGAATACTCGGCCGGCATGATCGAACATGACATGCATGTGGGCCAGCTGCTCGATCTGCTGGACGAGCTGGGCATCGCCGACAACACGATCGTCCATTACTCGACAGACAACGGACCGCACTACAATACGTGGCCTGATGCTGCGTCCACACCGTTCTGGGGCGAAAAGAACACCAATTGGGAAGGCGGTTGGCGCGTGCCCTCGATGGTGCGTTGGCCCGGCAAGATCGAACCCGGCTCGGTCACAAACGAGATCGTGCATCACATGGACTGGCTTCCGACCTATCTGGCGGCGGCCGGAGATCCCGAGATCAAGGACAAGCTGAAGGCAGGCTATTCGTCCTCGGGGATGGGTCGCGACTACAAGGTGCATCTGGACGGCTACAACATCCTGCCGCTCTTGACGGGTGAAACCACAGAAAGCCCGCGCAAGGAGATCTTCTATTTCTCGGATGACGGCGACATGACAGCGCTGCGCTTCGGAGATTGGAAGCTGATCTTCCTGGAGCAGAAGGCCTGGGCCACCCTGCGCGCCTGGATGGAGCCTTGGACCGAACTGCGCGTTCCGATCATCGTGAACCTGCGCCGCGATCCCTATGAGCGCGGATATCGCACGTCCAACACCTACTACGACTGGATGATCGACCGCGTGTATTTCCTGGTTCCCGCGCAGCAATACGTGGCGAATTTCCTCGCAACCTTCCAGGAGTTCCCGCCGCGCCAGAAGGCGGCGAGCTTCAGCCTGGATCAGGTGATGGAAAAGATGCTGACGCCGACCAACAACTGATAAAAGTCGGCTCTACTCTCGAGGGTCGCCGGCTTGATCGGCGACCCTCATTTCTTTGTTGCGAAAGGATATTTCATGTTCCGCCTGATCTTCTTAGCCGCCATTTTCGCGTTGCCTGCGGGCCTTGCGGCGGACCCTCTGCCCAGTTGGACCGACAGTCCGGCCAAGGAACGGATCATCGCCTTTGTCGATACGGTGACGACGCCGAACTCGGACGACTATGTCACCCCTGCAGACAGGGTGGCGGTGTTTGACAATGACGGAACGCTCTGGGCCGAGCAGCCGGTCTATTTCCAGTTCATCTACGCCATGGATGAATTGGCCGAGATGGCGCAGGACGACGCCTCGATACTGACCACGCCGACCTTGGAGGCAGCGGCCAAGGGCGACGCCGAAACCGTGCTGAAGGGCGGTGAAGATGCCTTGATCGAAGTCGTCAGCGCCACGCATTCAGGGCTCAGCGTCGATGCCTTCCAGGCTTCCGTCGCCGAATGGCTCCAGACGGAACGCCATCCCGATACGGGGCTGGCCTATGACCAGATGACGTATCAGCCCATGGTCGAACTGCTCCGGTATCTGCGTGACGAGGGGTTCACAACCTACATAGTTTCGGGCGGAGGCCTGCATTTCATGCGCGTGTTCGCCGAGGACGCCTATGGGATACCGCCCAACCAGATCTTGGGTACCTATGCGGACAGCACCTACGAACTTGTCGACGGCACGCCCACGATCATGAAGGCGCCCGCGCTGGCGTTCATCGACGACAAGGAGGGCAAGCCAATCAACATCGAGCGTACGATCGGGAAACGCCCGATCCTGGCGGTCGGGAACTCGGACGGTGATTTTGCCATGCTGGAATGGACCACCGCCGGCGACGGGCTGCGGATGGGCGTTCTAATCCACCACACAGATGCCGAACGGGAATGGGCCTATGATCGCGACAGCCACATCGGGCGGCTTGTCGACGGGCTGGACAAAGGCCCTGAAATGGGCTGGGTTATCGTGGATATGGCCAAGGACTGGTCTCGGGTTTTCACCGGCTCGAACTAAAGCGCGGAAAGGTCGGCACACAAATGTGGACATTCATCGCCTCGCTGTCCGTCTTTGCCATCTACTGTGTCGCGGTGTTTTTCGCAGTACGGGCCGCTCAGACGGCGCGCACCCCGCAGGGCGCCGTGGGATGGGTGGTGTTTCTGCTTTCGGCACCGTTTCTGGCGGTGCCGCTATACCTGTTTCTGGGACATCACCGGTTCAAAGGGTATCGTATCGCCCGCAAGGAAAGCGAGCGCGTGGTCGAAGGGATCCGCAGCTTTGCCGATCACTCAAAACCCGATCCCGCGACGCTGACCGTCAATCCGCGCCCGTTTGAGGCGCTGGCTCACCTGCCCCTGTCCCGCGGCAACGGGGCCGAACTATTGATCGACGGAGAGGCGACGTTCCAATCCATCTTCCGCGCGATCGATGCGGCCAAGAACTATGTCCTCATTCAGTTCTACATCGTGCGCGATGACGCGCTGGGGCTGGAGCTGCAAGACAGGCTGATCGATGCGGCCAAACGCGGGGTCAGCGTCCGGTTCATGACTGACGCGGTGGGCAGCTATGGCCTGCCGTCCTCATACCTGGAGGAGCTGCGCTCGGCCGGTGTGGATGTCGCTGATCCACGGGACCAGCGCGGGCCGAAGTTCCGGTTTCAGCTGAATTACCGCAACCACCGCAAGACCGTGATCATCGACGGCGAAACCGGGTTTATCGGCGGGCACAATGTGGGCGTCGAATACCTGGGGCAGGATCCGTATTTTGGCCGCTGGCGGGACACCCACATCAAGATGACCGGCCATATCGTTCGTCAGTTGCAGCTGATTTTCACCGAGGACTGGCACTGGGCCCGCGGAGAAGACCTGATTGACGTGCTGGACTGGGCCGGATCGGAATCCGATCAGGACATGAACGCGCTGCTGGTCGCCACCGGACCGGGCGACGCGACTGAAACGGGGTCGTTGATGTTCTTTTCCACGATCGCTGCGGCACAGGAGCGGCTGTGGATCGCATCACCCTATTTCGTGCCGGATATCGACGTGATGACGGCACTGGAACATGCCGCGCTGCGCGGCGTCGATGTCCGCATTCTGGTGCCGGACATGATCGACCACCGCCTGCCCTGGTTGGCCGCCTTTGCCTATTTCGATGAAATCCGGGATTCCGGCGTACGTGTGTTCCGCTACACCGACGGGTTCATGCACCAAAAGGTCATTCTGGTGGACGATACGTTGGCCGCAGTTGGCACCACCAACTTGGACAACCGCTCGTTCCGTCTGAATTTCGAAGCGATGGCGCTGTTTTTTGACAGCCGGGCAGCCGCCGCCACCGAGGACATGCTGAAGACCGATTTCGAAGCCAGCTACGAAATGACCAGAAGCCTCGCCCAGCAACCGCCGCATATCCGCTATGGCGCGCCTTTGGCGCGGTTGTTCTCGCCGATCCTCTAGGTCAGGAACCGTTCCTGGAACACGCGCGTCATCAGCGCGACCATGAATGCCGTGGAAAGACCGAAGGCCAACAATCCGGTGACCGAGGCGAAGGCCCCGAAAATCCGCAACCCCTCGCCCAATACAATGTCGCCATAGCCCAGCGTCGTGAAGGTCACGAGCGAAAAATACAAGGCCGAGTTCCAGTCCGGCAGGACATCTCCCATCACCCAGACGATCGCCCAGATCCACACCTGAATCGTATGCGTCGCCACGATGACGGCCAGCGCCAAGGCGATCGGGCCTGCCGTGGGCAGAAAGGTTCCCTGCCCTTCCCATCTGTCGATCACCTTGCGCACCATGATGGTGCACCATGTGAGCAGCCCGATCTCGATCAGGAAACACAGCCCCAGATAGAAGCTGCCCCAAAGGATCTGCTGCGACAATGTCATGGTAATACCCTGCATCGGCCCGGAAACTGAAACTGCACAATGGCGGCTCTGCCCTCAAGGCACAAGGCCGGACGGCGGGCAGTCGTGCGACGAAAAGAACCGAAACTTTTTGAAGGCTGGACAGCGGATCGGCGCGCCGCACATTGTAGAGCGCACTAGGTGAGACTGATCATGTTGTTGGAAATACAGAATATCCACAAAACCTACCCGCGCGGGCGGCCTGTCCTGAACGACGTATCGTTGTCGCTGGAACGCGGTCAGACGCTTGCCATCACCGGCGAAAGTGGCAGCGGCAAAAGCACGTTGCTGAACCTTGCCGGCGCGCTGGACAGTTTTGACAGCGGTGAGATTGTTCTGGATGGCACGGCATTGTCGCGACTGGACGATCGCGGCCGCGCCTTGTTAAGGCGCGAAGGCGTGTCCCTGGTGTTCCAGCAATTCAATCTGATCCCGTCGCTGACGGTTGCGCAGAACCTGTCATTTCATGCCCGGCTGGCAAATCGCGTTGACCCCGAGTGGCTCGCGCATCTGACCGCGACGCTCGGTCTCGCCGATTTGACCCAACGCTATCCCGAACATCTGTCGGGCGGCCAGCAACAGCGGGTCGCGATTGGCCGGGCCCTTGCCGTCAGGCCCAAACTGTTGCTGGCGGACGAGCCGACGGGAAACCTGGACGAGACTGCAAGCGCGGCGGTTCTGGAGCTGATGCTGTCCTTGGTTGCAGATACCGGGGCAGCCCTGCTGTTGGTGACGCATTCGCCCGTGATCGCAGCCCGGCTTGACCGAACGGCGCACTTGGCAAACGGGCGGATCGCATGACTCGCACCGTGATCCAGGCCCTCTGGTCGCATTGGCGTTGGCACCGTATCCAACTGGCCACGCTGCTGATCGGAATCGCGCTTGCGACAGGCCTTTGGTCGGCGGTCCAGGCCATCAATGCCGAAGCCCGGGCCAGCTATGCGCGTGCCAACCAACAATTGGCGCTTGGGCAGATGGAGATGCTGCGGCATCCATCCGGCCACATTCCTTTGGAAACATACGTAAATCTGCGTCGCGCCGGATGGCAGGTCGCAGCCGTTCTGGAAGGTCGGTACAGGGTCGGGGACCGATCGGTTTTTTTGACCGGAGTGGACCTTGTCTCCTACCCGCCGCTCCCGGCGGTAACGCAACTGGAACAGGAAGAAGACCAACCCGACCCGTCGGCCATGCTTACCGCACCCGGCCGACTGCTGGCGCCACCAGACTTGGTGCCATTTCTGGAGGATCGGCCCGATCTTCCACCGGTGATCGCCAGCACTGCGCTTCCCCCCAATGTGGTTCTGACCGATATCGGCGTGGCTGAAACGTTGCTGAACAAACCGGGTGAGATTTCGCGACTTGCCATGCTGCCCGATCAGCCTCGCGGAGTTGCGCCCCTGTCTCAGGTTGCGCCAGAGCTGAACCGGCAGCCCCCCGGAAACAGCGTCGACACTGCCCGCCTGACCGACAGCTTTCACCTGAACCTTTCCGCTTTCGGTCTGCTGTCCTTCGCCGTCGGGCTGTTCATCGTGCATGGAACGGTTGGGCTGGCCTCTGCGCAGCGTCGTGGAATGGTCCGCAGTCTGCGTGCGATGGGAGTCCCGATGGGGACGCTTTCCCGCATCATTCTGGCCGAACTTGTAAGTCTGGCTTTGATCGGTGGATCCATGGGCCTGCTGCTGGGTTTTTTCCTGGCCGGAGCGTTGTTGCCCGATGTCGCCGCAACCCTGCGCGGGCTCTATGGGGCTCCGGTGGATGGTCAGTTGCAACTGAGGAGCGGTTGGGTGCTGACCGGACTGGGTATGTCCATCGCAGGAACCCTAGCGGCCAGCGGATACGCCCTGTGGCGTCTGAGCCGAATGCCGATATTGTCCGGCCCAGGCTTGCAGGCATGGCGTGGCCGCAGCACACGAGCCGTCGTGACCGGACTGGCGGGTGTGGGGCTCGCTCTTGGCGGGGTCGTGATCTTTCTTCTCTTTGACGGATTGGTCGCTGGTTTCGCTCTGATGGCAGGCATTCTGACCGGCAGCGCCCTTTTGCTGCCTCTGGTTCTTTCCAGCATATTGCACCTGTGTGCAGGGCGCGTCCGTGAACCAGTGCGGCAGTGGGTACTGGCCGACATGCAGGCCCAGCTGCCGGGCCTGTCGCTTGCGCTGATGGCTCTGCTGCTGGCCCTGGCCGCCAATATCGGTGTCGGAACCATGGTGTCCAGCTTCCGGCTTACCTTCGTCGGCTGGCTGGACCAGCGCCTGATGGCCGAGCTTTACATCACGGCAAAGGACTCGGATCAAGGTCACGAGATCGAGACATGGCTGACCCCGCGCGTTGACGCAGTCCTGCCGATACGGAATGTGGAGCTGGATCATCCCACAGGCCCACTGTTTCTGTACGGAGTGGTCGATCATGCGACCTACCGGGACAACTGGCCCCTTGTCGCCGCTGCCCCGGACGTATGGACCAAGGTTCTGTCCGACGGCGCCATCCTGATTAACGAACAGCTGGCCCGCCGTGCTGATCTGTGGCCAGGGGATTCGATTGCGCTCACCGCCGATCACACTCTGGCAATCGCTGGCGTTTATTCCGACTACGGCAATCCGACCGGGCAAGCGATCGTCTCAATGGACCTGTTCGGCAGGATCGCACCAAATGCCGAAAACCGACGGTTTGGTATTCGCATCGCTCCGGAGCGCGCAGATGAGCTGGCGGCGGATCTGCAGAACAGGTTTGATCTGGATCCCAGCGCGATCATCCGGCAGGCCGCGCTGAAGGCGCAGTCCATGGCGATCTTCGAAAAGACATTTGTCGTGACATCCGCGCTGAACATCCTGACGCTTGGCGTGGCCGGCTTCGCCATTCTGACCAGCTTGCTTACGCTCTGGACCCAGCGGCTGCCTCAGATCGCTCCGGTCTGGGCAATGGGGCTGACGCTGTCGCATTTGTCCAAACTGGAACTGGCGCGGAGCATGGTTCTGGCTTTCCTTACCGCCTGCCTCGCCTTGCCGCTGGGTCTGGCACTGGCTTGGATTCTGCTGGCCGTCATCAATGTCGAGGCGTTTGGATGGCGGCTACCCATGCACCTTTTCCCGTCGTCATGGGTGCAGCTCATGCTGTGGACACTTGTGGCCGCCGCCCTTGCCGCGGCGCTGCCTGCCTGGCGGCTTCGGCGGATGCCGCCGGCCGATCTGCTGAGGGTCTTTGCCAATGAACGCTAAACTACTCGTGTGCGCGCTGTTCTGGCCCCTTGCGGCAATGGCGCAGGGGTTTGCCGGTTTGGGCGGTTCAGCCGACGGGTTTGACGTACCACAACCAGAGTACCAGTTCGAATTCCCCGCCGACCACGGCCCGCATCCGTCCTATCGGATCGAATGGTGGTACCTGACGGCCAACCTGACCGGGGAGGACGGTCGGGACTACGGCATACAGTGGACTCTGTTTCGCTCTGCCTTGAAGCCATTTGAAACCGCCGGCTGGCAAAGCCCACAGATCTGGATGGGCCATGCCGCGCTGACAACTCCGGAACGCCACTTTTTTGCCGAGCGCCTGTCTCGTGGTGGAATTGGTCAGGCCGGTGTCACGGCCGACCCGTTCGAAGCATGGATCGACGAATGGCGCATGGCAGGACCAACGCTCCAGACCCTGACCCTGACTGCAAACGGAGCCGATTTCGGGTACGACCTGAACCTGTCTGCCTCGGGGCCGCTGGTTTTTCATGGTGAGAATGGCTTTTCCGTAAAATCCGCTGATGGGCAGGCCAGCTACTATTATTCGCAGCCGGGCTACGCCGTCCAGGGCACGCTGCATCTGCCCGACGGCGATGTAGCGGTCACCGGGAACGGATGGCTGGACCGAGAGTGGTCTTCCCAGCCTCTGTCCGCCGATCAATCCGGGTGGGACTGGTTCTCACTCAGTTTCGAGGACGGCGACAAGTTGATGGCGTTTCGCCTGCGCGGCGGACGTGGGGACTATACCTCGGCCACCTGGATCAACGCGGACGGTTCCAGCCGCAGCCTGCCGGACGGGTCAGTGACCTTCACGCCACTGGAAACCAGCCGGGTCGCGGACCGCGATGTTCCGACGGATTGGCGCGTGATCATCCCGGGCGAGGATCTGGACATTCGCGTTCAGGCTCAGAACACCCTAGCCTGGATGGGGACGCGCTTTCAGTACTGGGAGGGCCCGGTCACTGTGTCAGGCAGCCACAAGGGGCGCGGCTACCTTGAGATGACCGGGTATTAGCGCGACTTAGCGGACCACGTAGACCGAAACGTTCGAGTGGCGCACCACTCGCGCCGCGTTCGGCCCCAACAGGTAATCCTTGAAATCCGGCTTGTGTGCGCCAATCACGATCAGATCGCTGCCGGCACTTTCGGCGGTCTTCAGGATCTCCTGATAGGCCGTGCCGGTTGCAACGACATGGCGGATCGTGGCGTTGCGCTCCGACCCGACCGCATCGACACACAACTCAACCAGCTTGTCATGCGCTTCGTGCTGCGCCTTGTCGTGGAAGTCGGGCCGGAAAAAACCGGACACCCAGCTTTCACCGAAATCCGGCAGTACGGTCACCACGTCCAGCTGCGCCCCGTCGAGATCGGCCAGTTTCGCGGCAATTTTCAGGACAGGAGCATCGATATTGCCGTTGCTGATATCAACGGCGCACAGGACGGACTTTGTCATGCGGGCACCTCTTGTCTGGCGGCACGGCCGCGTTGCAGGAAGGCGATCAACCCCAGCAGCAGCATGGCCGGGATATAGATCAACTGTTTTGGCGGCTGGCTGACCGGAAGATCGGCGGATGCGATACGCACCGGCTCGTCCGCGTAATAGTCGAAATTGGCCAGGTCATCGGCGATGGGCGAGCCGAACATAGGTTCGTCCATTTTCACCAGGCCATCTTCCTCGATCAGCAAAAAGCCCATGGCATCAACACGCGCCGCTCCATCAGGTTCGGACCCCACCGTGACGACGACCGTGGTCTCGGTCATGTTGCCGGTGTCGAAATCCGGACCACTGACCACCACCCGCACGTCGGTGCCGGGTTCAGCCTCACCAATGGCCTGCACGAATCCGGCCGGCTCAACCTCGAGGTGCGAGGGTGAGATGCGATCCATGAAATAGTCCGGCCGGAACAGCGCGAAGGCGATCGCAATCAGCGCAACGCTTTCGTAGATGCGGCTGTGGGTCAGGAAGTAGCCCATCGTTCCGGCCGTGAACACGAGGATCGCAATCGTGGCGAATATGGCCACTATGATCCCCTCAACCCAGGTGACATCGATCAGCAGCAGGTCGGTGTTGAAGATGAACACGAAAGGCAGCGCCACGGTACGCAGGCTGTAGAAGAACGCAGTGAAGCCGGTCTTGATCGCGTCACCGCCCGATACGGCGGCCGCAGCAAAGCTGGCCAGACCCACAGGAGGCGTCACGTCGGCCATGATGCCGAAGTAGAACACGAACAGGTGCACCGCGATCAGCGGCACGATCAGGCCGCTTTGCGCGCCCAGTTCGACCACAACGCCCGCCATCAGCGAGCTGACGACGATATAGTTTGCCGTGGTCGGCAGACCCATGCCCAGGATCAGGCTGAGCAGCCCGACCATCACCAGCATCAGGATCAGATTGCCGCCGGACAGGAACTCGACCAGATCGGCCATCACCTGCCCCACACCGGTCAGGGTCACGGTACCGACGATCACGCCGGCCGTGGCCGTGGCCAGCGCAATGCCGATCATGTTGCGCGCGCCGTCGATCAGGCCCTGCCACAGATCGGCAACCCCATCGACAAAGGAGTTTGCCAGATCACTCTGCCCCCGGAAGATCGCCTTGAGCGGTTTCTGCGTCAGCAGGATCACGAACAGCAGCGCGGTTGCCCAGAAGGCCGACAGACCCGGCGACTTCTGTTCAATCATCAGGAAGTAGACCAGAACAATGATCGGCAGCAGATAATGCAGGCCGGCCTTGTAGATCTCGGAGATCACCGGCAGCTTCACTTCGGTCGCGTTCGGGTCATCGGGTTCAAGATCCGGAACCTGAGCCGCCAGGTACAGCAGAGCAACATAGACGGCGCACACCGCCAGGCTCAGGATCAGACCAGCGCTGGACGGCGCCCAGCTTGTGACAGCATCCACCGGGAACTGCGAACCATAGCAGAGCCCCGCGAACACCAGGAAGAACATCAGCATCCCCACGACCGTACGCGCCAGATGCACGTCGCGGTCGCCCAGAGTGGGCATGTTCCGCTTCACAGCCTCAAGATGGACGATGTAGACCAGCGCAATGTAGGAAATCGCCGCCGGAAGGAAGGCGTGGGTGATGACCTCGACATACGAGATGCCCACGTACTCCACCATCAGGAAGGCGGCGGCGCCCATCACGGGCGGCATGATCTGGCCGTTGACCGAACTTGCAACCTCGACCGAGCCGGCCTGCTCGCTGGTAAAGCCTACGCGCTTCATCAGCGGTATGGTGAAGGTGCCGGTGGTGACGACGTTGGCGATGGACGAGCCCGAAATCAGGCCGGTTGCGGCCGAACCGACAACGGCGGCCTTGGCCGGACCGCCGCGCAGGTGACCCAGCGCGCCGAAGGCCATCTTGATGAAGTAATTCCCTGCCCCGGCCTTATCCAGCAAAGCGCCGAACAGAACGAAGAGGAACACGAATTTCGTCGAAACACCCAAGGCGATGCCGAACACGCCCTCGGACGTGATCCACATGTGGCTCATCGCCTTTTTCAGGCTGGCGCCTTTCCAGCGGATCACTTCGGGCACCCACTCGGACGAGCCGAAGAACACATAGGCCAGGAAGATCGTCGCAATGATCGCCATGGCGGGACCAAGCGCGCGCCGCGCGGCTTCGAACAGCAGGATCAAGCCACCGAGGGCGATCCACTTGTCGACATCATCCGCCAGACCGCCCGCATTGACGATCTTGTCATAGAAGAAATAGCCGTAAAGGGCGACACCGGCCCCCAGTACACCCATGATCCAATCCTGGATCGGAATGTAGTTTCGCGGACTGGATTTAAGCGCTGGATAAGCCGCGAAGGCCAGGAACATCGCGAAGGCCAAATGAAACTGACGCGCGTTGTTCACAACGCTGCCGGGCAGCACATAGTTGGCAATCGGTGACGCCAGAACGACTTGAAAGATCGACCAGATCGCGGCCACGATCGCCAGGAACAAGCCGACATTGCCAGCCGGGTCCCGCGCCCCCGCATCCGAGGATGCGACCAGTTCCTGTAGTTCTTCTTCGGATAACGGACGATTGCCCTGTTGATCAGCGCTCATCAAATGTCTCCCCGTCCAACGGCCGGTTTCCGGCGCAGTTTTGGTATTACCGGCCTCTCACCGGTGAAAACGAGGCGCGAACAGCGCCTCGTTTCTGGACTTGAAGGTGGATTACTGGATCCAGCCTTTCTCTTTGTAGTACTTCTCGGCGCCCGGATGCAGCGGAGCCGACAGACCGTCCTTGATCATTTCCTCAGGCTTGAGGTTGGCGAAGGCCGGGTGCAGCTTTTTGAAGTCGTCGAAGTTCTCGAAGACCGAGCTGACAACCGCGTACACCGCATCGTCAGACACGTTTGCCGAAGTCACGAAGGTCGCGCCCACACCGAAGGTCTGGGTGTCAGCGTCCGAACCGCGATACATGCCGCCGGGGATGGTGGCCGTACGGTAGAACGAGTTGTCGGCAACCAGCTTGTCAACGGCTTCGCCGCTGACGTTCACCAGAACCGAGTCGCACGCAGTGGTGGCTTCCTGGATCGAACCGGACGGGTGGCCGACGGTGTAGACCATCGCATCGATCTGGTTGTCACACAGCGCGGCCGACTGTTCCGCGGCCTTCAGCTCGGTTGCCAGTTCGAAGTCATCCGTGGTCCAGCCCAAGGCTTCCATCAGAACTTCCATGGTGCCGCGCTGACCCGAACCGGGGTTGCCGATGTTGACGCGCTTGCCCTTCAGGTCTTCGAAGTTCTTGATGCCGGAATCGGCACGGGCCACCACGGTAAACGGCTCGGGGTGAACAGAGAATACGGCGCGCAGCTCTTCGAACGGGCCGTTTTCCTCGAATTTCGACGTGCCGTTGTAGGCATGGTACTGCCAGTCGGACTGGGCCACACCGAATTCCAGCTCGCCTTCGCGAATGGTGTTGATGTTGTAGACCGATCCACCCGTCGATTCGACCGAGCAACGCACGCCATGTTCTTTGCGGCCCTTGTTCACGAGGCGGCAGATCGCGCCACCGGTGGGATAGTACACACCGGTCACACCGCCGGTGCCGATGGTGATGAATTCTTCGGCATAAGCCGCCGGAGCCATGAGGGCAGCGGTCACGACCGCACCGAGGCTGAGCTTGCTTTTCTTGATCATTTAGGAACTCCCAAGATTCTTATTGTGGACGGAAGACAGGCCAAAGGCCCCTTGTCCGGGGGACGAGCCATTATGACAATCCGCATGAGCAGGCAACGGATGAGCTCAAATTTTCCCGAATTCTCCCAACAGTCACGATGGTTTGTTGCCCGTACCGCTGTTGTCAAGCGTTAAGCGCCCGACCCCGGCGCCGGGACGCACATATGACGTAGAACCCGAAAATTTCCCCGGCTTGACCCCGCAACTATGGGTGTCGCACCGTGTTGACCGGTCCGCGGCGCGTCAAGTATGATCTCCCAGGTCGCTGAGTTCGAAGATTTCTTGTTTTCTGACAATCGGTTATTTGTTTTTTTCCTGTTCGTGTGAGTTCACAGCGTGATTGGTTATTCTTCATTGCAAAGCAAATCGTCATCAATCAGCGAATTCCGCTGGCATTTGTTTCTGGCGCTGGTCTTTACGGTCGCCGCCGGAGAGATGTTTTTCGACACATATCGCGTCGTTTACTTCGGCGCCGTCTCTTTCGACGACTATTCCCACTACCTGCTGTATCTTCTGGATGAAGAGCGTGGCCGCGTTCCCCCTTCGCCGCATGTTTACCGCATAGGCTCGGTCATACTTGCGCTGCCGTTCTACAATCTGCCGTTCGTGTCACTGTCTACCGGGTCAGGAGAAGTCTTTCTTCCTGACAGCGTTGCCGACGCCAAGGCTCTGGCCGCGATGTGTGCCGCCAACGTCTTCTACCTGGTCCTGACGGCGCTTCTGGTTTACGCCTATTTGCTGCGGCGTGTTGGAACCACTGCGCAATGGGCATTCATCGGCGCCGCGTCAGTTCTGTTTCTGGGGCAGTTTCTGGCGCTGGAAGGCAATGACGGCATATCGGTCTTTCCATTGACGGTGGCCCTTTTGTTGGCTGCCGAGAAGAAATGGAAGTGGTTTGTTCTTACCGTGTTTCTTGGCGCGTTCATCAATGAAAAGATCATCATCGTGACGCTGCTGATCTTTGGTCTGCGCGCATTGGCAATGATGTCCTTGCGCAGCGACGAGGCCAAAGTCACAGCCGCCCTGTTCTGCCTGTTCGTTGGATTTCTGGTTGTCATTACGGCATTTCCGTTTCCGGGCGTGAACGACAATCAGAGACAGGTTGGGCAATTCATCACCAGCGCGCTGTCCACGCTGAAAGGCAGCACAAGCGTCAAAGGACTGTATCTGAATGTCTGGCCGTTGTTGGTTCTGACCGCCTGCTGGTGGATTGCCGTAACCGGTCAGGCTGCAAATCAGGTCCTGCGCCGGACGGACGTTTTGGCGCTGCTGGCGTTTTTCTCGCTCATCGCCATGTTGAACGTACAGTTCAATATCGGTCGTCTGGTCACGTATTTCATGCCGTTTTTTGTCGTGGGCTGCATTCAGGCCCTCGCAGCCAGCGACAGCCAGCGCGCGACTACGCCCAGAGACGGTAATGGGTGACCGGTTCACCCGGCAACGCGAGGTCAGATGCTGAGCTTCTTGAACACCGGCTCGGGGATGTTTCGGATGATCGCCATGATCAATTGCCAAATCGGCTTGACGTAGATTACGTTCCGACCGCGCTCGACCGCCCGGGCCGTTGCGGCTGCAACCTCGGACGGCTGCGCGGTCAGACGCTCGGGCAAGTCCATTCCTTCGGTCATCTGCGTGTCGACGAACCCCGGAAGAACCGTCACGACATGCACACCTTTCTTGGCGAGCCGGTTGCGCAACCCTGACAGAAATGCGGTCAGGCCGGCCTTGGCTGATCCGTATACATAGTTGGTCGCCCGGCCCCGATCACCAGCCACGGAACTGACACCCACGATCGTGCCCGATCCGCGCTCTTCGAACCGGTTGGCAAAGGCTCCGAGGATCTGAGCCGGCCCTTCGAAGTTGCTGCGCATCACCAGAGAAGCCGCGGCGGCGTCCCTTTCGTTCTCGGCCTGCTCGCCCATGTACCCGACAACGCAAACGACGATGCCCGGCAATTCAGGCAACGCATCGATGAACCCATCGAAGCTGTTGGCTTCCAGAACGTCGAACTCGTGCAAGGTTGCCCCTATACCATAGCGCAGTTCGATATCGGCCTTGTCGGCCTCGAGCGTCTCAGCATTCCGGGCGGCCAGCTGGACCGGGTGCCCCCGCTCGGCAAACTCATGAGCGATGGCCTTGCCGATATCCGACCGGGCACCAAGAACGAGAACGGGTTCCATTGTCATATTTCAAGCCTTTCTGACTGGGCCGAGCGGAACCGGTCCCGCCAACCATTGACGTTGCGCGCCTCGCGGAATCGGGTCACGCGATCGTCTGATCTGTTCAAAGTATTGGCCGACATCCTGCTGTCTTTGGCCAGGTAGAACCGTCCACCATGTTCCAGAGTTATCCGATCCAGCTTGTCCATGAGAATGAGAGTTTTGTCGGAAATCGGGAAATCTAGCGCCAGCGTGTATCCCTCCATGGGGAAGGAAAACGGACTGTCCTGCGGGCCGAACCGTTTCAGCACGGACAAAAACGAACCCATGCCCTTGCCAGCGATGGCTTGCAAAAGCTCGGTCAGGCCGGCGCGTGAACGATGTATAGGCAACGCGCATTGAAACTGGGCAAAGCCGCTGCGACCGTAGATACGGTTCCATCCCAATATGGCGTCCAGCGGATAAAAGAACGTATCCCAGTTCACCAGCTTGGTGTCGCCGTTTCGAACTCCCATCCAGTAGTAACCGGCGTTGAATGCCCGAACCGTATGGCGATTCAAGGCAAACGACGGCAGATCCATCGGAACGGATTTTTTGCGCTTGGTCGGGCAGATCAGGGGTTGCCGGGCATACCGCCCCGGCAGGTCCGAGACCGCAGCGTGTTCTCCCAGCATCACCAGAGACCGCCCCAGGTTTCGGCCTGTGGACAAGCAGTCGATCCACGCGACCGAGTATGTTGCATCCTGTGCGGCCTCGAATGCATTCATCGCATCCTGAAGGCTGGGTGCGGCTATGGTCTTTTGCTTGATCCAACCTGACTCGACCGGCTGCAACCGAACCGCCGCCCGCACGATGATCCCGGTAAGGCCCATGCCGCCCAAGGTGTGATCGAACAATGCGCTGTTCGACGCGCGGCTGCATCGGGTGATCTCCCCGTCATCGCCCATGACCTCAACCCATTCGACGCAATGGCGGAAACTACCGACACGGTGGTGGTTCTTGCCATGAACATCTGCGGCGATGGCACCGCCGATCGTGACGAATTTGGTGCCCGGTGTAACGATCGGAAACCAACCCCGAGGCAGAAACGCTGCGATCACGTCGCCCAGCAGAACCCCCGCCTCTGCAACCAGCACTCCGGTCTGGTTGTCGAAGGACACCATCCTGTTCAGATGCCGGGTGTGTACGGTTGTCGTGAGGCCAATTGCGCTGTCCCCATAGGCGCGCCCATTGCCGCGCGCGATCACATCGGGTCCCTCCCGCACGACCGATCGAAGGCTTTCGACGCTGCGCGGCGCGATCACTCTGGTCTCAAGAACGGGGTACCTGCCCCAGCCGGAAAGCCTCATGCCCGCGCCTCCGCCGAGCCGGTGTTGAATACGAAGCGCTTATCCAGATGGTACTTGATCACGTAACCCACCGTCAGCCCGATAACCGCGCCAACCTCGCGCATTAGATCGGTTTTCCAAACCACCCAAAAGGCCGTCTCGGTGCCCCAAAAAATTGCGGTGGTGACCACACCCATCGCCGTATACAGCGAAAATTTCTGACCGTGGGCCTTCAGTCCCGTCTGCCGGTCATAGAAAATCCAGTGCTTGTCGAGGGTATATTTGACCACAAGTCCGACAAGTGTACCCGCAAACACTGCAGCCGCGAAGTACCAGCCACCCTCGCCAAGCGACAGGACTGCGCGCTGCGCAGCGAGGTTCAAGGTCATCGCCACGATGGCAAAGGCGGAATAGCGCAGAATCAACCCCTGAACCGTCACAGCATTGACCCCGCGACAACGAACAGCAGAATTATGGCAAAGCAAAGCAGGCTGACAGGGTCCTTGGCCGCGTAGATCACGGGATCATCGTGCATGTTGCCACGATGCGTAATCATGACGGTCCGGGTGATCCAGAACAGCAGGACCGCACACACGCCCCATAGGGCTTGCGGGTAGGAGTAGAGCTGCACCACCGCCGGCGAGCTGACGTAGAGTGCCATCACCAAAACGGCGACATAACCCGCGCTGACGGCGATCATGGAGATAATCGGAAGGTCATCCACGTGATAGCCGCGCCCGGTTGCCGACAATTTACCGCGCGCCGCATAGTCCACCAACTCGGCCTGCCTTTTGACCGCCGCAAGCGACAGGAACAGAAACATCGAAAATGCAAGGAGCCAGACTGAAAGCTCCAACCCTGTTGCCGCTCCACCCGCCACGATCCGGGTCGTGTAAAGGCCGGCCAAGACACAGATGTCGATGACCAACTGGCGCTTTAGATACAATGAATACCCGGTCGTCAGCGCATAATACGCCACCATCACCAGGAAAAAATCCAGCCCGACCATGGCTGCAATGACCGAGCCTGAAATCAGCAGACCGGCAGCCATCCACGTTCCAGACGAAATCGGAATGCTGCCCGAAGCAAACGGCCGCGCGCGTTTGCGCGGATGCGCCCGATCTGCTGCAAGGTCCAGCAAGTCATTCAGGACATAGACACTGGATGCGATCAGGCTGAACGATATGAAAGCCAGCAACGACAACCAAAACACCTGCCCCGTCAGTTGATGGGCCGCCAGCATCGGCAAAAAGACCAGAAGGTTTTTCATCCATTGATGCGGACGCAACGCCTTGAGATAGGCCTTGGCGGTCACTTCGTGTGTGTGCAGATGCTCGACCTTGGGTGCGACCGCTTCCGCTTGTTTCGCCAGTCCCGGCCCCGCGTTCACGGAAACCGCCAGATTGGCCCTTCGCCACACCGCAAGGTCGGCGTGGGAATCGCCCATATAGGCGTATCCGCCCGGACCAAAGCGTTCGTCCAGAAACTCGGCCTTGTTTTCACCTTTCAGGTTCAGCGACCCGTCGGAACCATAAACCTCGTCAAAAATACCCAAATGGGCTCCGATGCTTTGGGCGATGCCCTCATCCGAGGCCGTCACAAGGGCGGTCTTGCCGCCGTCTGCGCGCCATTTCTCGACATATTCCAGCACCTTGGGATCATAGGGCAACGCGGTGACGTCAATTTCGGCCTCTTCGGCCAGGTAACGTTTCAATGAAGCGCGTCCCCCCAACAGAGCCGCGGCGGAGTGAAACGGGCTACGCCAGTTTCGTCCGAAAGCCGACCAAAAGCTTTCGTACAGCATGTCACTCTTCAAAAGAGTGCCATCCAGATCTACCACAAGGATTTTGCACATAAATCAACCAACTATAATCATTACCCGGGACGGGGAACTATGAGGTCCGTTATTGCAAAGCTCAAAAGGCATGGCAACTGCACAGCCGTGCCAGCCAACCCTTCTCGTCATAGCCTGCTTCGATATCACGTCAGTGCCTGTCACGGCTCTTTGTTTCACCAATTTCTATGGCCAAATGATGGCGTCACGGCCTGTCCCGGTGACGCTGTACCATAATCGCGTTCTTTCAAGTGTTTGACGGCTCTGCACCCAAAGCGGCCGTATTCATATTGCGCGAGCTTAAAGGATCACGTCACTCTGGAATGCGCCCACTTCAGCGCCCAGACACGCGCGGATACGCTGCCAGAGACACCGTGCAGCGGAGACACAGACGACCCTTGTTGTAGCTATAGTTGACGATCTGGAAACTCTACCGCCGCGCCCGATATTGCATCGAAGACGGTCCAGATCCCGCTAGTCCGCGTACAGTTTCATCGCCCAATTCGAGGCTGGATGCCCGAGTCGCAGTCAACCGCACACGCCACAATTGACAGAGCAAATGCCCTGAACACTATACCAAAACGGGTGCGGTGGTGGTGCCCAAGGAGAGACTCGAACTCTCACGCCCGTGAAGGCGGGGGATTTTGAATCCCCTGCGTCTACCATTCCGCCACTTGGGCCACGCGCATTGAATTACCGCCCATCTTGCCGAAGGTCCAGAGGCAAAAATCGGTCAATCTACGATCAGCCCGGGACAGATCGGTTGACGCCCCGTCGGACGCGTGGTTTGCCTCGTCATGACAAAGCTTGGGAACACGCGCTGATGCTGCAATCGCTTTATGATCGGACGATCCGACTGGCCGACCACCCACACGCACTGTGGGTGTTGGCATTTGTGGCATTCATCGAAAGCTCGGTCTTTCCGATTCCACCCGACGTGCTGATGATCCCGATGATTCTGGCGCGCCCATCGCGGGCATGGCTGATTGCCACCGTTGCGCTTGTATTCTCGGTCCTGGGCGGCCTTTTGGGATACGCAATCGGCGCGTTCTTCTACGACAGCATCGGACAACCCATCCTCGAAGCGATGGGCAAGGGTCACGCGATGCAGGAATTCAACCAGCGGTTCAACGATTTCGGGTTCTGGGCTGTTCTGACCGCCGGTGTCACGCCTTTCCCGTACAAAGTCATCACGATCATGTCCGGTTGGACGGGAATGCCGCTGGGGACGTTCATCGCCACTTCGATTCTCGCCCGCGCTTTGCGGTTCTACATCGTCGCCGGGTTGCTTTGGGGCTTTGGCGAGCCTATCCGGGACTTCATCGAAAAACGGCTTGGGTTGATGTTCACCTTGTTCATCATTCTTCTGATCGGCGGATTTCTGGTGGTGAAATACATATGACGCGGAAACGGACACTCATTTTGCTGGCTGCGGGTGGGTCTGCAGCTTTGCTGCTTGCGGCTTGGGGGTTCCAGTATCTGGGCGGCATGGCCCCGTGTAAATTGTGCATCTGGCAACGCTACCCGCATGGTGCGGCTGTGTTGCTCGGCGCGCTGGCCTTTGCTTTTCCGGGCGTTCGCCTGCTGCCTCTCCTCGGCGCAGCCGCTGCCGCCGCCACGTCTGGCATCGGCGTCTATCACGCCGGGGTCGAGCGTGGTCTTTGGGAAGGTCCGTCCAGTTGCACATCGGGCAGTATCAGCGGCCTGTCCGCCGAGGAACTGATGGAGCAGATCATGGCCGCCCCGTTGGTACGGTGCGATGATATCCCGTGGGAAATGTTCGGGTTGTCCATGGCTGGGTGGAACGCCCTGCTGTCCGCAGGTTTGGTTCTGGTGTGGCTGGCCGCTTGGCGCGCGCGTTGAACCTACTGGGCGTCCAGTTCTGCGTCCCAATACAGGAAGTCAATCCAGCTTTCGTGCAGGTGGTTCGGCGGAAACTTCCGTCCGATATTCTGCAGCATGCTGGCGTCAGGCTGCCGAGGCGGTTTGCGCAGGCTCATCCCGGCCTGACGCAGCGATTTCGACCCCTTGCGCAGATTGCATGGACTGCAGGCGGCCACCACGTTCTGCCAACTGGTGACACCCCCTGCTGCACGCGGCACGACGTGGTCGAAAGTCAGTTCGCCCCGGCTGCCGCAGTACTGGCAGCGGAACTCATCCCTCAGAAATAAATTAAAGCGCGTGAAGGCCACGCGCTTTCTGGGTTTCACATAGTCTTTCAGGACAACCACCGACGGTATTCGGATCACCGTACTCGGGCTGCGGACCACTTCGTCATACTCGGCGACGATATCGACCCGGTCCAGCCAGGCGGCCTTTATCGCCTCCTGCCAGGGCCACAGCGACAGCGGATAGTAGGAAAGCGGGCGATAATCGGCGTTCAAAACCAATGCCGGATGGTGCTTGAGGGCACCTGGCTCCCTGACAAATTCGGTCCTGAAATCTCCGTCCATGGCTGAATCGCTCCTCGCTCTCGGCTGCCTGTATGGGACACCAGAGCGGGGAGCACCCGCCCCGGTCTTAACTTAACTATATATCGTGTTAAAACTCTGACAAGTCCTGTTTTTCCACAACATCTCGGTAACGGACTATTCTGAATCCGTAACAATCACGTGACAGTTATCCACAGCTTGCGCAGGTCCGGAACTGAGAGTATGGCGGAGCTCATGTCATGGTTCATCCGCTTCAACAAACCCTTTGACGTGCTGCCGCAGTTCACCGACCGGCAAAATGCCGACTCGCCCCGCAGCACCCTGTCGGATTTCATCGACCTGCCGAGGGTCTATCCGGCCGGGCGGCTGGACCGTGACAGTGAGGGGCTGATGCTGTTGACCGACAATGGGCGGCTGCAATCCCAGATCTCGGATCCCAAGCACAAAATGCCCAAAACCTATTGGGTCCAGGTCGAGGGCATCCCGGATGCGGCTGCCATTCGGGCCCTGCGCGACGGAATCGAGTTGAATGACGGCATGACCCGCCCAGCCAAGGCGCGGCTGATCGACGAACCCGAGGGTCTGTGGCCACGCACGCCCCCAATCCGCGAACGCAAGACGGTGTCGGATTGCTGGCTGGAACTGACCCTGCGCGAGGGGCGCAACCGGCAGGTGCGCCGCATGACGGCCGCCGTGGGCCACCCCACCCTGCGCCTGATCCGCGCCCAGATCGGAGACTGGACACTGGACGATCTCGCACCCGGCAGCTGGGACAGCTTGCCGATGCCCGTTCTGGAAACCGCCCCCCAACGCAAGCGGGACCGGCGACCGCGGCGGTGACTTTTTCGGCGATTTCCGCTATCATATCTCCATGAAAGTAGCAGCCGGAATCCCGTCGCCTTCGGGCATTCTCGAGGCCGCGCTGTATGTCGATGATCTGGACGCCGCCGAACGGTTCTATGGCGAGGTTCTGGGCTTGGAACGCATTCAGCGCGTCAAAGGTCGGCATGTGTTCTTTCGGGTCGGCGCCTCGGTGTTGCTGTTGTTCAACCCGGACCAGACGAAACAGCCCACGACCAACCCTGACCTGCCGGTGCCGCCGCATGGCGCACGCGGTCCGGGGCATGTGTGCCTGATCCTGACGCGCGACCAGATCGCGTCGATGCGCAAGCATCTGCTGAACTGGAACGTCCCGGTCGAGGCCGAGTTTGACTGGCCCAACGGGGCACGATCGCTCTATGTGCGCGACCCGGCCGGAAATTCGGTGGAGTTTGCCGAGGGTCACCTGTGGGGGTGACCCTGCCGCGTCACAGGCTCAGCTTGTCGCGCATGAAGGCCAAGGCGACGCCCAGCCCGTCGGGCGCGATACCGTGGCCGGTGCCCTTCATGACATGAGCAAAGACCTCCTTGAAGCCTGCGCGCTGCAGGGCCTCGGCGGCCTCGGGCAGCGATTGCGGCGGCACCACGTCATCGGCATCTCCATGAACCAGCAGTACAGGCATCCGGCTGACCACCTCGTCGGCCAGCAGGTCCGGCTCCAGCAGGCGGCCCGAAAACGCGATCACGCCGGCCACCGGGTCTTCGCGGCGCGGGGCCACGTGCAGGCTCATCATGCTGCCCTGGGAAAAGCCGAACAGCACCACCTGCTCGGGCAGCACGTCCTCGTCCACCATCAGGGCATCGAGAAAGGCGTTGAAATCCTCGACCGCCATTTCCATGCCGCGCCGAGCCCCTTCCTCGGACGAGCCGTCGATCCACGGGATCGGAAACCACTGATACCCGTTGGGCATGCCGGGGATCTGCTCGGGCGCGTCGGGGGCCACGAACAGCGTGTCGGGCAGGTGTTCGCCCAGAACATCCGCAAGCCCCAGCAGATCGGCCCCGTTGGCGCCATAGCCGTGCACGAACACCACGACCGAGCGCGTGTCGCCCGAAACCGGCTCTTTGCGGAGCGCGTTCAAAACCCGTGTCATCTGATCCCTTCCCTATCCTTGGCCACGCGGTAATAGGCCCACAGAACCCGGGCTGCAACCGACCGCCACGGCGACCACGCCTCGGCCATCTGCCGCAGCGCCTTGTCGGTCGGCCGATCCGGCAGGCCGTACAGCATCCGTGCGGCCTCCTGCAGGGCCAGATCGCCCGGCGCGATCACATCCGCCCGCCCCAGCGAGAACATCGCATAGATCTCGGCCGTCCAAACCCCGATGCCCGGCACCTGTGTCAGGGTCGCAATGACCACGTCATCGGGCGCCTCGCGCAGGCTCTTGTAGTCGATCCGCGCCTCGGCCAGCGCCCGGGCATACCGGATTTTCTGACGGCTCAGCCCCACTGCGCGCAGATCGTCGTCGGTGGCCCATTTGATCTTGCGTGGCCCGGTCAGGCCCGCCTGCTGCATCCGCCTCCAGATCGCGTTGGCCGAGGCCACGCTGACCTGCTGGCTGACGATGGCGCTGAGCAGTTGCGCGAAGCCGTCAGGCCGGCGGCGCAGGGGCAATGGGCGGGTCAGTTCGATCGCGTGCGCCATGCGCGGACAGGCGTTAGACAGCCACTCGGCCCCTTCCGCAACGCATTCTGGTGTCTCGATAATTCGACCAACGGTCATGGCGGCTCCGGGTGGCGGTTCGGGGCGCAGGTTAGGCTGCTTTGTCGCATATGCAACCCGCTTGTATGTCTGTCGGTTCGCCGATACCCATTTGCGCATGACGATGACCAGCACCGCCCCCGACGATACCCGCGCCAAGCGCAACGTTGCCGTTCTGGTGGCGGCGCAGGCGATTCTGGGCGCGCAGATGCCGATGATCTTCATCGTCGGTGGATTGGCGGGCCAGTCGCTGGCCAGCAACGCTTGCCTGGCCACGCTGCCGATTTCGTTGATCGTTCTGGGTTCGATGCTGGCGGCCACGCCGGTCTCGGCCATCATGCAGCGCTGGGGCCGCCGCGCTGGGTTCCTCGTCGGCGCCACCGCCGGAGCGGTGGGCGGCGCCGTGGGCGCCTATGGCCTGTACCTGGGGTCGTTTCCCGTGTTCCTGTTGGGCAGCCTGCTGACCGGCATCTACATGAGCGCACATGGCTTCTATCGCTTTGCCGCCGCCGATACCGCGTCGGACGCGTTCCGGCCCAAGGCGATCTCGTACGTCATGGCCGGCGGTCTGGCTGCGGCCATCATCGGGCCGCAGATCGTCAAACTGACCTCGCAGGCCTATGTCATTCCGTTCTTGGGCACCTATTTCGCGGTGATCGCAGTGAACGTCATCGGTTCGGTCCTGTTCCTGTTTCTGGACATTCCGACCCCCGACCGTCCGTCACAGGATGCACCCAAAGGCCGGTCGCGGCTCGAGCTGCTGAAAACCCCGCGCATCGCCGTGGCCATCATCTGTGCTATGGTCTCATACGCGCTGATGAACCTGGTGATGACCTCGACACCGCTGGCGGTCGTCGGCTGCGGCTTCTCCGAAGGTGATGCGGCGGATGTGGTCACCAGCCACGTTCTGGCGATGTATGTTCCCAGTTTCTTCACCGGCCATCTGATCGCCCGGTTCGGGGCCGAGAAGATGGTCGCAATCGGTTTGGCGGTTTTGGGCGGTGCGGGCGTTGTGGCCCTGCAAGGCGTTGAGATCGGGAACTTCTTTCTGGCCCTCGTGCTGCTTGGCATTGGCTGGAACTTCGGCTTCATCGGCGCCACCAGCATGCTGGCGGCCGAGCACGATGTGCATGAACGCGGCCGAGTGCAGGGCCTGAACGACCTGCTGGTGTTCGGAGGCGTGACGATTGCGTCGTTGGCCTCGGGCGGATTGATGAACTGTTCGGGCGGATCCCCGGTCGAGGGATGGACCGCCGTCAACCTGGCGATGGTGCCGCTGCTGACCTTGGCGGGCGGCGCGCTGCTGTGGCTGGTGCTCAGACCCCGCGAGGCCAAACTCTCCTGATCACCACCGACCGGTCGAAGCCGTCCAGATCAGTGACACGCGTCGTCGGATTTCGCCCACGTTCAGCGCACCAGCAGCGACCCGACCGGGCTCAGCCAGCACATGACGCAGGACGCGGTCTGCCTGCCAGCCGACAAAAAGCGCAGGGCGCGCCTGATCCGAAACATCGGCCCGCCGTGCTCGGGCCGCGGACATCCTGTCCAGCGCGCGCTCGGCCAACTGGCGCACACCGTTCGGCGTCCCGTCCAACAGGGGAATGCGCCCGCGGGCTTCAAGCTCGGGGATGGCGCGGAACCAGTTCGCCACACCGACCGCATAGCCAAAATCGCGCAGGACCGTTTCGTCGGCGGCACCCAGGGCTTGCGCCGAGGCGACCATGAGCGACCCTGCGCTGTGGGTGAGGTAGGCCTCGAAGTGTTCCTTATCCTCGAACGGATCCCGGTAGATATCCCAACGCCTTACGGCCACGAATTCATCCAGCATCGCCGCCAGATGCGGGGACAGGACGCGCGACAGGGGCGTGACCACCTCGTGCCGCCGCACGGTGGGCCCTTCGGCGATCTCCTGCAGCGCGTCGCGCCACCATTGCAGGCGCATTTCCGCGATCATCGGCTCTTGGGTGACCCAAGGCGCGCGGGCGACCTCGATATTCATCGCATAGATCGGAAACAGCACGGCCCGCGCCGGCACCGGCGCCGCCATCGCGGCCATGAACCGATCGGGGTCGGCGCGGTGGACCAGCGCCGCGCAGGCCTTGACGTCGTCGTCGAAGCGCACGCTCACTCGGCCACCGCCGATTGCGGACTGCAATCGCGCACCAGCTTCCACTGGATCGCCTCCAGCAGCGCCTCGAACGAGGCATCAACGATGTTCGCGCTGACCCCCACCGTGGACCAGCGCCGCCCCTGCCCGTCTTCGCTGTCGATGATGACGCGGGTCACCGCCTCGGTCCCGCCCTGGGTGATACGGACCTTGAAGTCCACCAGATGCATATCGTCCAGGATGGGCGAGTACTGCCCCAGATCCTTGGCCAAAGCTTTGGCCAGCGCGTTCACCGGGCCACGGTCGCTGCCGTTTTCGTCCATCGACTCGCTGACCGACAGCTTCTTTTCGCCATCCACCTTCACCACGACGACCGCCTCGGACAGGCTGACCATCTGGTTGTACTTGTTCTTGCGCCGCTCGACCGTGACCTTATAGCGCTTGACCTCGAAGAATTGCGGCAGCTGGCCCAGTTCATCGCGGGCCAGTAGCTCGAAACTGGCCTGCGCGGTGTCATAGGAATACCCCTCGGCCTCGCGCGCCTTGATCCGTTCCAGGATGCGCCCCAGCGCCGGGTCGCCCGACTCGACCTGCAACCCGGCCTCGGTCAGGCGTTTGCGCAGGTTCGACTGGCCGGCCTGGTTCGACATCGGAATGATCCGCGCATTGCCCACGGTGGCCGGATCGACATGTTCATAGGTCGAAGGGTCCTTGAGGATCGCACTGGCATGCAGCCCCGCCTTGTGCGCAAAGGCCGACGCCCCGACATAGGCCGCCTGTTTGCTGGGCACCCGGTTCAGGATGTCGTCCAGCATGCGGCTGATGCGGGTCAGACCGGTCAGCGCATCGCGGCTGACCCCGATCTCGAAGGCCGAGGCATAGGGTTCCTTCAACAGAAGCGTCGGGATCAGGGCGGTCAGGTTGGCGTTGCCGCACCGCTCACCCAGCCCGTTCAATGTGCCTTGGATCTGGCGTGCGCCGGCATCCACGGCCGCCAGAGAACAGGCCACGGCATTTTCGGTGTCGTTGTGGGTGTGGATGCCCAGCCGGTCGCCGGGAAAACCCGCCGCGATCAGCTCGGACACGATCCGCCCCACTTCGGCCGGCAGCGCGCCGCCATTGGTGTCGCACAACACCACCCAACGGGCACCGGCCTCCAGCGCAGCCTGGCAGACCCGCATGGCATAGGCGGAGTTGTCCTTGTAGCCGTCAAAGAAATGCTCGGCGTCGAACAACGCCTCGCGCCCCTGCGCCACGATATGCGCGACCGAGGCGCGGACGTTCTCGACATTTTCCTCCAGCGAGATCCCCAGCGCGTCGGTCACGTGATAGTCATGCGACTTTCCGACCAGACAGACCGCCCGCGTGCCGGCGTTCATGACGGCGGCCAGCACGTCGTCATTCTCGGCCGAGCGCCCGGCCCGCTTGGTCATGCCAAAGGCGGTCAGGCAGGCGCGCGTCTTGGGCGCGGCGTCAAAAAACGCGCTGTCGGTGGGGTTCGCGCCGGGCCAGCCGCCTTCGATATAGTCCACCCCCAAAGCATCCAGCGCCTGCGCGATCTGGACCTTTTCGGCGGTCGAGAACTGAACGCCCTGCGTCTGCTGCCCGTCGCGCAGCGTGGTGTCATAGAGGTACAGGCGCTCTTTGGTCATGCCGCCGCCCTGAAATTTTCGAACCCCTTGTTGATCATTTCATGGCCTCCAGTTTGGCGCGATCAAAGTTCGGACCGGGCAACAACTCAATGCCTTCTTTGCTCATTCGCACCTCAGCCCCCGCTTCTAGCAAGTCAGACTTTAACTGATCCAACTCAGAGAAGTTTTTAGTTTTCTTCGCGTTTTCGCGCACCCTTTGAAGACGTAGACCAAATTCCTGTAAAATTTGAAGGTCCGAATCTGGCATGGCTTCGCCTCGCGATTCAATTGTCGCACCTGAAACGTATTCGTTGGCAAAAGTGTCCACACGAAAACTAGCAAACCTTTTTACCAACGCCTCTGTATCGAAACCCAGCAAATTCAAGGCTGATGCAAGTTCCGCTTCTAGTTTATTTTTCAGATACTTATTTACTAGCGACAGTGCGAGCGACGTATTTAGGTCATTCGCAAGAGCGTCTAAAAACTCCTGAGGAGGGTTTATCTGGGTATTACCTGTCCACGGCTTTGAAAGCATTGGTTCACCCAAGAACCGCGCAATTTTGCGAAGAGTCTTCTCGGCTTCGCGCGCCTTCTTCTCGGTCCAGTCCATCGGCTTGCGATAGTGGGTCTGCAGGAAGACGAACCGGATCACCTCGCCCGGCACGCCCTGATCCAGCAGGTCATGCACCGTGAAGAAATTGCCCAGCGATTTGGACATCTTCTTTCCCTCGACCTGCAGCATCTCGTTGTGCAGCCAATAGCGCGCGAATTCGCCGTGCGGATGGGCGCATTTGCTCTGGGCGATCTCGTTTTCGTGGTGCGGGAACATCAGGTCATTGCCGCCGCCATGGATGTCGAAACTCTCGCCCAGCAACTCATAGCTCATGGCCGAGCACTCGATATGCCAGCCCGGACGCCCCCGGCCCCAAGGCGACTCCCAACCGGGCAGTTCATCGTCCGAGGGCTTCCACAGCACGAAATCCATCGGATTCTTCTTGTAGGGCGCCACCTCGACCCGCGCGCCTGCGATCATGTCGTCGACCGACCGGCCCGACAGCCTGCCATACTCGTCGCGCCAGCTGTCCACCGCGAACAGAACATGCCCCTCGGCCTCATAGGCGTGACCCTTGGCGATCAGGTCCTCGATCATCGCGATCATCTGGTCGATATACCGCGTGGCCCGCGGCATCTGGTCGGGCTCCAGCGCCCCCAGCGCGCCCATGTCATGCAGGTACCAGCCGATCGTCTCGTCCGACCGCTCCTGGACCAACTGCTCGAGCGTTCCTTCGGCCCCGGCCTGCTTGCGCGCCAGGGCCGTCGCGTTGATCTTGTCATCGACGTCGGTGAAGTTGCGCACATAGGTCACATGCGCGGGCCCGTAGACATGGCGCAGCAGGCGGTACAGCACGTCAAACACCACCACGGGCCGCGCATTACCCAGATGCGCCCGGTCATACACGGTGGGTCCGCAGACATACATCCGCACGTTGTCGGGATCGATCGGAACGAACTCTTCCTTCGTCCGGGTCCGCGTGTTGTGCAGTTTGATCGTCGTCATGCGTCTGGCTCCTGGATACAGCAATAGCGTGCGCGTTGACGCGGGCTTAGCAACTTGTCTCAGGGAAGAAAACGAAAGAAACCGGCCCGCGTGAAAGTTCAGCAGGGAATGCAGCAGATAATGATGCAGGTCTTCCGGTTCATGGACCATCGCATAGCACGCCCGGTCCCGCGCGCCAAGACTTCTATTGCCGGCGGGGGAAGCTGATTGACAAATCATCGCGGCTCTGACCCATTCGGCGGACTTGCTGCAACGGAGGCGCGCCATGAAACTTTCGCACCGCATCACGCATCTGACCGGAGGCGGTTCGGACGGGTGGGACGTGTTCTATCGCGCGCGCCGCATGATTGCCGAAGGCCAAGCCGTGACCGAACTGACCATCGGCGAGCATGACATCCGCACCCACCCCTCGATCCTGGCCGAGATGGACCGGTCGGCGCGCGCGGGCCATACCGGATACGCCATGGTGCCGGGCACGGATCTGCTGCGCGATACCGTAGCCGCGCGGGTGCAGACCCGCACGGGCGTTCCCACCACGCGCCACAACGTGCTGATCACCCCGGGCGGACAAGCCGCACTGTTCGCCGCACATATGGCAGCGTGCGACCCGGGCGATGTGGGCCTCTATCTCGATCCCTTCTACGCCACCTATCCCGGCACGATCCGAGGGGCGGGCGCGATCGCGCGCGCGGTTCAGACCCGGGCCGAGGACGCCTTTCAACCCGACGCGGCCCGGATCGCGGAACGGGCCGAGGGTGCCGCATCATTGCTGATCAACACGCCGAACAACCCGACCGGGGTCGTTTATTCCCGCGAGACCCTGACCGAGATCGCCGATCTGTGCCGCGAACGCGACATCTGGCTGATTTCGGACGAGGTCTATGACACGCAGGTCTGGGACGGCGCACACCTGTCGCCCCGCGCCCTGCCCGGTATGGCCGACCGCACCCTGGTCGTGGGCTCGATGTCGAAATCCCACGCCATGACCGGGTCGCGCTGTGGCTGGATCGTTGGCCCCGAAGAAGCCATCGAACATCTGATCAACCTTGCCACGCACACCACTTACGGGGTTCCGGGATTCATTCAGGACGCTTCCAGCTTTGCGCTGACCGCCGGGGACGAACTGGAGGAAGAGGTCGCGGCCCCCTTCCGCCGCCGCCGCGCCGTGGCGATGCAGGTTCTGGCCCGACAGAACACGGTGGGCCTGATCCCGGCTCAAGGCGCGATGTATCTGATGCTGGACATCCGCGCGACGGGGCAAAGCGGCGAAGACTTCGCCAATGCGCTGCTGGACACCCACGCCATCGCGGTCATGCCCGGAGAAAGCTTCGGCCAAGCCGCCGCTGGACATGTGCGCGTGGCCATGACCATTGACGATGACCGGTTCGCCGCCGCCCTTCAGACCCTATGCGATTTCGCCGCCCGGTTGGCGGGTCAGACGGCGGCCGAGTGACCGAGACGGGTTTTGTTCAGAACCGGAAGGTCGTGCGCAGATTGAAGGTGTTGGTATCCAGATCGCCGCGCGACCGCGTGACATCGTTGAAATTCTGCCGCAAGGCTTCGCCACTGATGATCAGCCGGTCGCCCAGAGGATAGGCTACGCCGATCCCGTAGACGGCCGCCGTGTCGCTGTCGCCCGAAGTATTCGCCCGCGCGGCACCCACCACGACGTAGCCCAAAGCGCGCCCGAACTCGTACCCGCCGCGCAGTTTCACGCGGGATACGCTGTCCAAACTGCCCTCCGAAGCGCCCAGGTCGAGGTTCAGCCGGTCATATTCCAACTCACCCCCGACGACGAAGCTGCCCAGATCCAGATCGTATCCGATATTCGCGCCGATGCTGCCCGAGTTGCCCCCACTGCCGCCGGGGCCGTCCGCGTCGGTATAACCGAAGGTGAACCCGGCATAAGGCCCGGTCCAATCCTCGGCCAATGCCACCTGCGCCGCTGGAATCAGCAGGACCGACAGCAAGGCGCGGATCAGTTTCATGCAGACCTCCGGTTTTTGTTCAGCACCCTTTGCGATTGCAACAGATGCGGTGATGTGCACCTCAATTACACATGTGCTTTGGTGCCGTCAGATCAATTCAAGTCACGCAAATCTTAACAATAAGTAATGGAAGCATAACATATTTCGCCCTTTGCGTGAGGATTTCCTGCGGCGTTCATCGACGTTCCAAATTTTCGGGGCCAAAAGCGACATCGGTCGCAAACAGGACAGATTGCTTGCGCGGACCCTGACACCATTCGTCGCAGGAGTTGAGGACCACATGCCAAACGATATCTGGAAGATTTGCCTGATCAGCCGCACCATCGGTGCCGATCGGGGGCGTGCGGCACGAGGACGGCCGGGACGGGTTGAAGCTTCCCCCTTTTGACCTGACTTTCAATTTGGAATCCTCACCATGAACGACCAATCCCGCTCAACGTCCCGCAGTGGCGGCCGCGCCGCCCGACGGGCCGCCCGTGCCGCGGCCCTGCCCGAACATCTTCGCCCCGTCCGCCCGGGGCTTGAGGGCGGCACCTACAAACCGCTCAGCCAACAGGACATGGAGCGTATTCACTCCGCCGCGCTCGATGCGCTCGAAACCATCGGTCTGGCCGACGCGCCACCCAGCGGGATCGATTACCTGGTCAATGCCGGCTGTACGCTGGGCGATGACGGACGCATCCGTTTTCCCCGGGCGCTGGTCGAGGACACGATCGCCCGCGCCAACCGGTCGGTGACGCTGTACAGCCGCGACGGCAAAACCGATCTCGAACTGTCCGGCGGACGCGTTCATTATGGAACCGCCGGTGCAGCCGTCAGCATGGTCGACGCCCAAGGCCGCAACTACCGCGACTCAACCGTGCAGGACTTGCACGATGCCGCGCGGATTTGCGAACAACTGGACAATATCCATTTCGTGCAGCGCCCCATGGTCTGCCGTGACATCACCGACAACCGCGAGATGGACCTGAACACGATTTATGCTTGTTGTTCTGGGACTTACAAGCATGTCGGAACATCCTTCACAGACCCCAGCTATGTAGCTCCGGCCATGGAAATGCTGCATATGATCGCTGGCGGCGAGGATAAATGGCGTGAACGGCCCTTCGTCTCGAACTCGAACTGCTTTGTCGTGCCTCCGATGAAATTCGCGACCGAGAGCTGCCAGGTGATGGAAGAATGCATCAAGGCGGGGATGCCGGTCCTGTTGCTATCCGCTGGGATGGCGGGTGCCACGGCCCCGTCAACGGTGGCCGGTGCGATTGTCCAGGCTACGGCGGAATGCCTGGCAGGTCTGGTTTATGTAAACGCCGTAAGCCCAGGCGCTCCGGCGGTTTTTGGCACTTGGCCCTTTGGTCTTGACCTCAGGACCGGTGCGATGAGCGTCGGGTCTGGCGAGCAGGCCCTGTTGACGGCAGGTTGCGCCCAGATGCACAAATTCTACGACCTGCCCGGCGGCGCTGCAGCCGGTGCTTCGGACTCCAAACTGCCCGACATGCAAGCCGGATGGGAGCAGATGTGTTCCAACGTCATGGCCGGGCTGTCCGGCCTGAACATGGTCTACGAAGCAGCCGGCATGCACGCTTCGCTGCTGGGTTTCTGCTTCGAAAGCCTGATCCTTGGTGACGATCTGATCGGTCAGGCCCTGCGATGCGTTCGTGGGATCGAGGTCACGGAGGACACGCTGGCGCTGGACCAGATCGCGTCGGTCTGTCTCGGTGGCCCGGGTCACTACCTGGGAACCGACGCAACACTCAGCCGGATGCAGGCCGACTATGTCTATCCAGCGCTTGGCGACCGGACCTCGCCCAAGGAATGGGCCGAGCTGGGCAAGCCGGACTTGGTCGAAAAGGCCACCGCGCGAAAAGAAGAGATCCTTGGCGCTCCGTCTCCGGCGCGTTTCGATCCGGCGCTGGATGCGGAACTCAGAAGCAGGTTCAACATTCACTTGCCTGCATAACCAATTGAAAAGCAGCCCAGATCGCTCTGGGCTGCCTCGTACTTCAAGCTGTTAACCGTTGCTGGGCGGCAGCAGACCGGCTTCTTGCGCGGCTGCGATTTCGGCCTCATCCAGAGCGCCGTCACCATTCGCGTCCAAAAGCGAGAACGCATCGGCATCCATGTCGGGCACAACGGCCTGAACCTCTTCGATGGTCAGAACGCCGTCGCCATTTGCGTCAGCCGAGCTCTGCGCGAATGCAAGCGCAGGGAACCCGAGGGCAACTGCGGCCAGAACGGCCAGTTTCTGAGAGTTCATTGTCAGTCTCCTGATAGGGGGTTTGTGGTAGTCTGTCCGGACAGGCACACAAAACACCTGCTCAGCCGCACTGTCATCGGCCGCAGAGATTTTCCCGCAATTCGCGCCAATCCCTGCCCGTTTGGGCCATTTGGAGTCGCAAGCTTTCGCTGCGCCAAGCCGCTTGCCGGCCTATCGGCACAACTTCCCTCATCCGTACCCCTGTTCCCGGCAAACTGTCGCTCAGCCCGACTGAGTCGAAAAAAGAAAGGGGGCCGAAGCCCCCTGTCAGTTTTGCCGTCCAGGCTCAATTCGTTGACCGCCCGGTGTTTTTTTGCCTGCGGCCTGGACTGCACATGGGACGAGCGCACCCGCCCCGTGAGAGAGTGGGAAGGACCGATATTCCGCCCCACCCTGTTCCCGGCCAGCACGGGCATGCCGGCCGAGTGGACCAGGGCGACCTAGGGTAAGTCTCAGGTTTTGCCCTGCTCCGAATTCGTCGGGACCGGAAGTCCGGGGGGAAATCCAGGTCCCTACACCCCGCCTGGCGGGGCGTTTGCCTTAGCTACACCCGCTGGTTGCCCCGCAGGTGTTGCATTTCATGCAGGTGCCGTTGCGCACCAGCGTGTAGTTTCCGCATTCGCCACAAGGATCACCCTCGTATCCCTGCATTTTGGCTTTGGTCCGGGCATCCATCCCGGTGGCCGTTTCGGTGACGACGGTGGTTTCACTCTTGGTTTCAAAGGTCACGGCCGCTTCGGACAGCCCGGTCGCTTCGGCGGCACCGTTGAACATCATCAGGTCCTGCGGCAAACGCTTGCGCAAATAACCGGTCGAACTGATCTGTTTCAGCACCTCCAAGGATTTCGAAGCCGCGCTGTCGCTGATCTCCGAGACGTTCGATACACCCTCTTCTTCGCCACGACCCAGGTCGTCGAATGTTGCACCTTCGGGCTTCACATGCGCCAGGTCGGTGCGATCCAGGTACGACACGGCCAGTTCGCGGAAGATGTAGTCGAGGATCGACGTGGCGTTTTTGATCGAGTCGTTGCCCTGAACCATCCCGGCGGGTTCGAACTTGGTGAAGGTGAAGGCGTCGACAAACTCTTCCAGCGGCACGCCATATTGCAGACCGACCGAGACGGCGATGGCGAAGTTGTTCATCATCGCACGGAAGCCAGCGCCTTCCTTGTGCATGTCGATGAAGATCTCGCCCAGCTGCCCATCTTCGAATTCGCCGGTGCGCAGATAGACCTTGTGCCCGCCCACGATCGCCTTTTGGGTATACCCCTTGCGACGATGCGGCAGTTTTTCGCGGTGACTGCGGATGATCTCTTTGACCACCACCTTTTCGACGACCTTCTCGGCCAGGGTCACGGCCTTTTCCTGGATCGAGCCGCTTTCGAGGATTTCAGCCGCTTCGTCGTCATCCTCGACCAGCGCCGCTGCCAGCGGCTGGCTGAGCTTGGACCCGTCGCGATACAGCGCGTTGGCCTTGACGCCCAGGCTCCAGGACAGCTCGTACGCCTTCTGGCAATCTTCGATCGTAGCGTCATTGGGCATGTTGATCGTCTTGCTGATCGCGCCCGAGATGAAGCTTTGCGCCGCAGCCATCATGGTGATGTGGCTGTCAACACCCAGGAACCGCTTGCCCTTCTTTCCACACGGGTTGGCGCAGTCGAAGATTGCATAGTGCTCGGGCTTCAGATGCGGGGCCCCTTCCAGGGTCATGGTGCCGCAGACATGGTCGTTGGCCGCGTCGATATCCGACTTGCTGAAACCCAGATGGCGCAGCATGTCAAAGGTCGGATCGTTCAGCTTGCTGGCCGGGATGCCCAGGACGCCGGTGCAGAAATCCTCGCCCAGCGTCCACTGGTTGAAGACAAACCGGATGTCGAACGCGCTTTCCAGCGCTGCGTCGATCTTGGCCAGCTCGTTCGGGCCGAACCCGTGACCGGTCAGCGAGGTGTGGTTGATCCCCGGCGCGTTGCCGATGGTGCCATGCCCGACTGCGTAGGACACGATCTCCTCGATCTGTGCCGAGGAATAGCCAAGCTTTTCCAGCGCCGACGGCACCGAGCGGTTGATGATCTTGAAGTAGCCGCCCCCGGCCAGCTTCTTGAACTTGACCAGCGCAAAGTCGGGCTCGATCCCGGTGGTGTCGCAGTCCATCACCAGTCCGATCGTGCCGGTCGGCGCGATCACCGTGGCCTGCGCGTTGCGGTAGCCGTTCTTCTCGCCCAGGCTCAACGCTTCGTCCCAGGCGCTCATCGCCAGATCGATCAGGCGTTTGTCCGGACAGTTGGCGTGATCCAGCGGCACCGGCTTGACCGACAGCTTCTCATAGCCCTCGGTCACACCCTGGGCAGCGCGACGGTGGTTGCGGATGACACGCAGCATGTGCTCGGCATTGCGCTTGTAGCCAGCGAACGGCCCCAGCTCTCCGGCGATCTCGGCCGAGGTGGCGTAGGCAACGCCGGTCATGATTGCGGTAAGTGCGCCACAGATCGCCCGACCCTCGTCCGAGTCGTAGCCGTAGCCCATGTTCATCAGCAGTCCGCCGATATTGGCATAACCCAGACCCAGCGTACGGAAGTCATAAGACAACTGCGCGATCTCTTTCGACGGGAACTGCGCCATCGTCACCGAGATTTCCAGCGTCAGCGTCCAGAGACGGGCCGCGTGCATGTAGTCGGCCGCCTGGAACTCGCCATCCTTAAGGAAGGTCAACAGGTTCATCGAAGCAAGGTTGCAGGCCGTGTCATCCAGAAACATGTACTCTGAGCACGGGTTCGAGCCACGAATCTCGCCGTCTTCAGGGCAAGTGTGCCATTCATTGACCGTGTCGTGGAATTGAATGCCCGGATCGGCGCAGGCCCAGGCCGCGTGGCCGACTTTTTCCCACAGATCGCGTGCCTTGACCGTCCGGGCAACCTTGCCGTCGGTACGGTTGATCAGCTCCCAATCGGCATCTTTTTCTACCGCCTTCAGGAAAGCGTTGGTCACACGGATCGAGTTGTTCGAGTTCTGCCCCGAGACCGAGCTGTAGGCCTCAGAGTCCCAGTCGGTGTCATAGGTCGGGAACTCGATGCTGTCGTGGCCCTGCTTGGCGTAATCCAGCACGCGCTTGATGTAAGTCTCGGGTATCGCGACCTTTTTCGCCTCGCGGATCGCCGTTTTCAGCGCGTCATTCTTCTTGGGATCATAGGCATCCGCTTGCGCGCCGTCCCAGGCGCGGATGGCCTCGAAAATGCCGTTCAGCATCTTCTCGTGCATCTTCGATCCGGCAACGATCGAGGCCACCTTCTGCTCTTCGATCACCTTCCATTCGATGAATTGCTCGATGTCAGGGTGATCTGCATCGACGATCACCATCTTTGCTGCTCGACGGGTTGTCCCGCCTGATTTGATCGCGCCAGCGGCGCGGTCGCCGATCTTGAGAAAGCCCATGAGGCCCGAGGACTTGCCGCCACCCGACAGCGCTTCGCCTTCCGCGCGCAGATGGCTGAAGTTGGTCCCGGTACCCGAGCCGTATTTGAACAGGCGCGCCTCGCGCACCCACAGATCCATGATGCCGCCTTCGTTCACCAGGTCATCGTCGACCGACTGGATGAAGCACGCATGCGGCTGCGGATGTTCATAGGCCGATTTCGACTTGGTCAGTTTGCCGGTCTTGTAGTCCACATAGTGGTGACCTTGGGCCGGGCCGTCGATCCCATAGGCCCAGTGCAGACCGGTGTTGAACCATTGCGGGCTGTTCGGCGCGGCACGCTGTGTCGCCAGCATATAGCGCATCTCGTCGAAATAGGCGCGCGCGTCCTCCTCGGTCGAGAAGTAACCGCCCTTCCAGCCCCAATAGGCCCAGGCACCCGCGAGGCGGTCAAACACCTGCTTCGAAGACGTTTCGCCACCAAATTCGGCATCGTCGCCCGGAACCGAGCGCCACAGAAACTCGGGCACGTCCTTCTCACGGACTTTTTTCAGTTTGCTGGGAACGCCGGCCTTGCGGAAATACTTCTGAGCGATCACGTCGCTGGCGACCTGGCTCCACCGAGAGGGGACCTCGATGTTATCAAGGCGGAACACGATCGTTCCATCCGGATTGCGGATCTCGGACGTGACGGACACGAATTCCAATTCTGCGTATGCGTCGTGCCCTGCCTTGGTAAATGTTCTTTCAATCTTCATGTCCGCCGCCCTAGATCAATCAGCCCAAATTCGGTTGTCCGGCACCAATTCCGTTTTCTGGCGGGGTGCCGCCCGCCTTGACCGCCGATCAGGGACGCAGAGGACCGGGCGCTGCCTTTGGCAGCGCAAACCCGTTTGCACGGTTGCACGTCAGTTTGGAGTGCTTTCCGACCCTCGCCCTATGCCAATTCCGGCTATTCCTACCAGATTTAGTGGCAACTCACTCGGCCCATACAATCTGGCGTATCTACCCATAGTTGGTCAACGGCATTTTTTGGCTTCTAACCAAAACTTTTCTGTTGACCGCAAAACCGCAGGATGGGCCAAGGCACAACGCGCCGATTCCTCCACAACGCTGTCCACAAAACCGTGCAGATCGGTCAAATCGGATTTTCTTTTTTCCCGGCCCGGTTACGAGAAAATGGTCACCTGCCCGCCCGTGCCCCATACTGTGAGGAGAATCACCAATCTTCGTGGCAGCGCAACGCGACGCATCACGACACACAAATGACGGAGTGCGCCGTGAAAACCTCGATTATCCGTTTGTTTCCGGTCCTTACCTTGCTGGCCGCTTGTGCGACGCCCGAGCCGGAACAATCTTCACGCAGCGCTCAGTTCGCCGAATACCCCGATCAGTTATTCAGCACGTTCGAGATCAGCTGCGAAGGTCCGGAGGAACGGTTCACACGCCCCGAGCGCAGCAGTTTCGAGTGCCGTTCCTCTCTGCCTCCGGAAACCACCGCGTTCTTGATCCTCAACTATGACGGTTACCCGCAGGACTTGCCCAAAGGGGTGCGCCGCATGTCTTCGACCCGCAATCAGGCCGGTTACCGGGTCGATGCCGAGTTGTTTTTCCTGGTCCCCCAGAAGGACGGAGCGACGATCAAGGTTCCCGTCGAAAGCTCGGTTCTGGATGATGAATTGACACGGCTCTACCGGTATTTCGGTGGAACTCCGTTGTAAGGAAAGTGGTCGGGGCGGCGAGATTCGAACTCACGACCCCCTGTACCCAAAACAGGTGCGCTACCAGACTGCGCCACGCCCCGGACCGTGCGCCTTCCTAACGGCGCCATTCGGATTTGAAAAGCCCTAACAGGGCCAGATTGCAGGGCCTTGCGAAAAAATTTCGTGCCGCATGACCGTACCTGGCGCGATCGAGTAGCGCGCGGCAAGCCCCGCATTCACCTCAAGAACCGCAAAGACCGAATCGCCGCCCTCGATTGGGGTCAGATCCCCCGGTACGGCATCGGAATGAACACGGGTCACCATACCAGTGCGATCCAGAAAGATCATGTCCAGCGGGATCAAGGTGTTCTTCATCCAGAATGCGACCGGCTGGGGCGGTTCGAACACGAACAGCATCCCTTCGCCCTGAGGCATGCTTTCGCGGAACATCAAACCCTTTGCCCGCTCCTGCGGGGAAACTGCCAATTCGACCAGAAACCGGACCTGTGCCTTGTCATTGCGAAGGTCCACCCGGTCAGACCGGCATTCAGCAAAGGCGCCTTGTGACAGAAAAATACTCAGAAGAAGACCGGCCAGAATCCGCATCACGCGCAGCGCTCAGTCATTGAGCGCGGATTCCCACGCAAGCACTTGTGCGGCCATGCGGCCCCGCTTGCCGTCGATGACCCGCATCGCCAGCGCCTCGCCCGGTTGGAGATCCGCCAACCCGGACCGGCGCAGAACTTCGATATGCAGAAACACGTCCTCGCTGCGACCAAAGACATTGGCAAAGCCGAAACCCTTGCTCTTGTCGAACCACTTGACCCGCGCGGCCTCGAGCGGGGCATGCGCGATCTCATTGGGATCCATTTCGGCGAAATCCGCCAGCATCACCGAGTCGGCGCGCTCGGGCGGATCAATGCTCACGACCTCAACCGCTTGAACGCCACGATCGGTGCGGTGAGTCATGATCTCAATGCCCGCGCCATCCGCGACCGAGCTTTGCCCGAAGTTCCTCAGAACGTTCACGTGCAGCAGGATATCAGGACCGCCATCGTCGGACACGACAAAGCCATACCCCTTTGCAGGGTCAAACCATTTTACGTGTCCACGAACGCGGTACATGCTGTTCAGGTCTTCTGGCACGGTGTTCCCATCACGAGATTCAAAGGGTCGTTAGGGGTCTGATGTGTATGGAAACGTCGGGCAAATTCAAGCTGAAAAAATTCAGACATTTCCGGGTGTTGCATTTCACGATACGCGAACGTCATGGATTCAACCTCTGTACGTTCCACTTTTGCTCGGACGGGTCGCGCCGCCAGCGGAACCTGTCGTGCAGCCGAAAGGCACCATCCGCCCAAAACTCGATTTCAACCGGCGTCAGCCTGTAGCCACCCCAGAATTCGGGCCTAGGCGGGTTGGATCCCAGCTTTGCCGTCACCTTTGCAACTTCGGCCATCAAAGCAGCCCGGCTGCTCAGAGGTTCCGACTGTCGCGATGCCCAAGCACCCAGCCGGCTTTTCAGCGAGCGTGACGCATAATATTCGTCGGCCAAGGGACCGTCTTCTTTGGTGATTGTACCACGAACCCGGATCTGACGCCGCAGTGATTTCCAGTGCATCACAAAGGCGGCTTTGCCGGCCGCATCCAGCTCTTGGGCCTTGGCACTGTGATAGTTGGTATAGAAAACGAAGGAGTCCGCCTCGATATCCTTCAGCAACACCATCCGTGCGTTCGGCATACCATCGGGGTCCACGGTCGCCAGGGCAATCGCGTTCGGATCGTTCGGTTCCGTCTTTTCGGCCTCGGCCAACCAACGGGCCGCGATCACGAACGGATCGTCACCGGCAAAGATGCCGTTTCGCTCACTCATGTCCATCCCCTGGAACGAATTGAACATGACCCTACGGCGAGAACCCGCCCCGGGCAAGAGTGCATGGCCTTGATGCAGCGCAATCAATGGCATAAACCAACGCAACACATCGCGACGACAGGCGGAGAACCGAACATGTCAAATCAGTTGATGGCCGGCAAGCGCGGCCTCATCATGGGACTGGCCAATGACAAATCAATCGCATGGGGAATCGCCCGCGCCTTGTCCGAAGCCGGAGCCGAACTGGCTTTCTCTTATCAGGGGGATGCACTGAAAAAACGGGTCGACCCGTTGGCGGCTCAACTGGGGAGCGAAATCGTCCTGCCGTGTGACGTCAGCAACGAAGAGTCGATCGATGAACTGTTCGCAGCGCTGAAAGAGAAATGGGGCAAGCTGGATTTCGTCGTCCACGCCATTGGTTTCTCCGACAAGAACGAACTTCGCGGCCGTTATGTCGACACGTCGCGCGCGAACTTCAAGCTGACGATGGACGTGTCGGTCTACTCTTTCACCGCGGTGATGCAACGCGCCGAGAAGCTGATGACCGACGGCGGCAGCGCCATCACCCTGACCTATTATGGTTCTGAGCAGGTCATGCCGCACTACAATGTCATGGGTGTTGCCAAGGCCGCGCTCGAGGCGTCGGTGAAATACCTGGCCGAGGACTTGGGCAAGGACAACATCCGCATCAATGCGATCTCGGCCGGGCCGATCAAGACCCTCGCCGCCAGCGGCATCGGCGACTTCCGCTACATCATGAAGTGGAACGAGTACAACTCGCCCCTGCGCCGCAACGTGACCATCGACGACGTGGGCAAATCGGCCCTTTATCTTCTGTCCGACCTCAGCAGCGGCGTAACCGGTGAAAACCTGCACGTTGACTCGGGTTATCACATCGTCGGCATGAAGGCCGTCGACGCGCCGGATGTGGAAAAGGGATAAGACCATGAGCGCAAAGGACCGCCTGCCCCACGAAAAAGGCTTTCATATCAGCTGGGACCAGATTCACCGCGACTCGCGCGCGTTGGCCTGGCGTTTGGATGGTCAGGGACCGGATGAGGGCGCATGGCGCGCCGTCGTCGCGATCACGCGCGGCGGCATGGCACCGGCGATGATCGTCAGCCGAGAGCTGGACATCCGCACCGTAGATACGATCAGCGTCAAGTCCTATCACCATCAGGAACGTGGCGAGGCAGAGGTGCTCAAGGCCCCCGATGCCGATCTGATGGGGGATGGTGAGGGCGTGCTGATCATCGATGATCTGGTCGACAGCGGCAAGACGCTGGAACTGGTGCGCAAGATGTACCCCAAGGCCCATTTCGCCACGGTCTATGCCAAGCCCAAGGGCCGCCCGATGGTCGATACCTTCATCACCGAGGTCAGCCAAGACACCTGGATCTTCTTCCCTTGGGATATGGCCCTGCAATATGTCGAGCCCTATCGCGGCACCGACTGATCCCACTTATCCACCACAAATCAACAAGACCGGACACCCGATGACATTGACCCGCACCGCCGCCACCTTCGCCCCTCCGGTGATGGAGGCGCGGCGTTGGCTCGAAGGGGTCACGTTCTCGGAAGACCGCCCGCTGATCAATGTCAGCCAGGCGGCGCCGGTCGATCCGCCGCCTTTGGCGCTGCGGCAGGCGATGGCCGATTTCGCGATCAATCAGGACGCCGCACATCTCTACGGCCCGGTACTGGGCAACCCCGATCTGCGCGCGGAGCTCGCGCGTGAGATCGGCGATCACTACGCTGCCGAGGTTCGGCCGGAGCAGACAGCCATCACCTCGGGTTGCAATCAGGCCTTTGCCTCGGTCATCCCGGCGATCACGGATCAAGGCGATGAAGTCATCCTGCCAACACCTTGGTATTTCAACCATAAAATGTGGCTGGATATGGCCGGTGTGCGGGCGGTTGATCTGCCGACCGGGTCGGACCTGCTGCCCGATCCGGAACAGGCGCGCGCGCTGATCACCAAGCGCACGCGCGCGATCGCGCTGGTCACGCCCAACAATCCGGGTGGGGTCGAATACCCGGCCGATCTGGTCCGTGCCTTCTATGACCTTGCGCAACAGCATGGCCTGCGCCTGCTGGTCGATGAAACCTATCGTGATTTCGACAGCCGCAGTGGCCCGCCGCACGCGCTGTTTCAGCAGCCCGACTGGGACCGGACGCTGGTGCATCTATATTCCTTCTCGAAGGCCTACCGCCTAACCGGCCACCGCGTGGGCGCGATCGCCACAGGTGCGCCGCTGCTGTCCGAGGTCGAGAAATTCCTCGACACCGTCGCCATCTGCCCCGGACAAATGGGCCAGTTCGCGGCGCTGTGGGGGATGCAGAACCTGTCACAGTGGCTGGCGGGCGAACGCGCCGAGATTCTGGATCGCCGCGCCGCGATCACCGAGAACATGCCCCGCCTGACCGACAAGGGCTGGCGGCTGCTGGGTCTGGGGGCCTACTTCGCCTATCTCGAACATCCGTTCGACATGCCGTCGGACGAACTGGCGCGCAGATTGGTCTCCCAGGCCGGTATTCTGCTGTTGCCGGGTACGATGTTCATGCCCGATCACGACCCCGCCGGGAAACGCCAGGTGCGCATTGCTTTTGCCAATCTGGACCGTGCCGGAATCGGGCTATTGTTCGACCGCTTGCAGGCTCTGTCCTTCTGAGCTTGCCCCCCGGCATCCTGCGTCGTATTCAGGGCCGCAACAGTCACGGCAGAACCCTGCCGCAAGATCCAAGAGGGCACTATGGCCGCAGGCATTAATAAACTCTCCAAAACCTTCGTCTGGATTCTCATGGGCATGCTGATGCTGGGTCTTGCCGGTTTTGGCGCCGTCAACCTCAGCGGAACGGTACGCACAGTCGCCCAGGTCGGGGATGAGGACGTTTCGGTCGATGCCTATGTCCGCGAGCTGCAGCGCGAAATCCGCGCGGTCGAGGCGCAGACCGGTCAACCGATGCAGATGTCACAAGCCCGCGAGCTGGGGCTGGATCAGCGGGCCTTGGCGCGTCTGGTTTCGCTGGCAGCCCTGAACAACGAGGTCGCACAGCTGGGTGTTTCGATCGGTGATGCCAACCTGCAGAAGGAAATCGTCGGCATTCAGGCCTTTCAGGGCCCTGACGGATCTTTTGACCGCGAAGCCTACCGCTTCCAGCTGGAACAGATCGGCATGACCGAAACCGAGTTCGAGGAAGACCTGCGAAAGGAAACAGCACGGACAATTGTCCAAGGCGCGATGATGGACGGTGTTGAAATGCCCGCAATCATGACCAAAGCCTTGGCCGACTATGTTCTCGCTCGCCGCAGCTTTACCGTCGCAACTCTGTCGCCGGACGCTCTGACGACCCCGATCCCCGAGCCGACAGACGCCGAGATTCAAGCGTATTACGGCGCGAATACCGATCGGTTCACTCTGCCGCGCACCAAAAAGATCACCTACGCCGTTCTGTCGCCGGAGATGCTGCAGGATACGGTCGAAATCGACGAAGACGCGCTCAAGCGTCTGTATGAGCAGCGCAAGGACCAGTATCAGCAACCCGAACGTCGTCTGGTTGAGCGGCTGGTCTACCCCTCGGAAGAAGAGGCGACTGCGGCGATGGCGCAGCTGGAAGTCGGCGGGGCGGATTTTGAGCAGCTGGTACGCGAACGCGAACTTGAACTGAGCAGCGTCGATCTGGGTGATGTGACCCGCGAAGATTTGGGCGAGGCCGCGGATGCCGTTTTTGCCGCAGAGATTGATCAGGTCGTGGGTCCCCTGCCCTCGGTCTTTGGTCCGGCCCTGTTCCGGGTCAACGGATCGCTGGCCGAACAGAACGTGAGCTTTGAGGACGCCGAACCGGAACTGCGCGCAGAGCTGGCCGGCGAACGCGCCCGGCGCCTGATCGAAAGCCAGGCCGAAGATATCAACGACATGCTGGCCGGCGGCGCCACGCTGGAAGAGTTGGCCAACGAAACCGAAATGGAGCTTGGCAAGATTGACTGGACCCGCCAAAGCGACGACGGCATCGCCGCGTATGACGGCTTCCGCCAGGCCGCTCAGGCCGTCCGCGAAGATGATTTCCCGGAAATCGGATTCCTCGAGGATGGTTCGATCTTTGCCCTGCGGCTGGATGAGGTTCTGCCGCCGCGCCCCGAGCCGCTGGAGTCCGCTCGCGACCGCGTCGCCGCCGCATGGGTACAGGAACAGACGGCCAAGGCGCTTGAGGAACAGGCCAACGGCATCGTGACTCAATTGGCCGTCGACGGTGATTTCACGGCGACCGGTCTGCCATTCCGTGTCGAAAACGCGCTGACCCGTACCGCGTTTCTGGATAACGTACCGGCCGACTTCATGACCCAGATCTTTGAGATGGAGCCCAATGAGCTGCGCGTGATCGCGGGACCGGATGCGGCATTCATCGTTCGGCTGGACGAGGTTCTTCCGCCTGCGGAAACCGACGAACAGCGCCTGATGCAGGAAGCCGCTGCCGCTCAGCTGAACCAGGCACTGGCCCAAAACATCTTCGACATCTATGTGCGCGACGCTCAGACACGCGCGCGGCCGACCCTGGACCAGCGCGCGCTGAACGCGGTTCAGGCCAACTTCTGACCGGAACGAAAATGGCTCTGACACCCGATTTCGACAGCTTTGCCCGCGCCTACGAGGCCGGAAAGAACCAAGTCGTTTATACCCGTCTGGCCGCGGATCTGGACACACCGGTTTCGCTGATGCTCAAGCTGACGGGCGCCCAGAAGGACGCCTTCGTCCTTGAATCGGTGACCGGAGGCGAAGTTCGCGGGCGGTATTCGATCATCGGGATGAAGCCGGATCTGATCTGGCGCTGTCGGGGCGAAACCTCGGAATTGAACCGTTCGGCGCGGTTTGATGCGGATGCGTTCGACGCGCAAGATGGCAACCCGATGGACAACCTGCGCGCGCTGCTCGCCGAAAGCGGCATCGACCTGCCCGATGACCTGCCCCAGGCTGCGGCCGGCCTGTTCGGTTATCTGGGATACGACATGGTGCGCCTTGTCGAACACCTGCCGGATGTGAACCCCGATCCTCTGGGGCTGCCGGATGCGATACTGCTGCGCCCGTCGGTGGTTGCGGTCCTGGACGGTGTGAAAGGCGAAGTCACCATTGTGTCTCCGGCCTGGGCCAGCGACGGGCAGTCAGCCAAGGCCGCCTACGCACAAGCGGCCGAGCGTGTGATGGACGCGGTGCGCGACCTGGAACGCGCGATGCCCTCGGAATCGCGGGATTTGGGCGAAGCGCACGAGATCGCGCCGCCGGTATCCAACTTCACCAAATCGGGCTACATGGAAGCCGTAGAAAAGGCCAAGGAGTACATCCAGGCTGGTGACATCTTCCAGGTGGTTCCGGCACAACGCTGGACGCAGGATTTCCCGCTGCCGCCCTTTGCACTGTATCGTTCCTTGCGCCGCACGAATCCGTCGCCGTTCATGTTCTATTTCAACTTCGGTGGCTTTCAGGTGATCGGCGCCAGCCCCGAGATACTTGTACGCGTGTTCGGCAACGAAGTGACCATCCGGCCGATCGCCGGAACACGTCCCCGTGGTGCGACCCCCGAAGAGGACAAGGCCAACGAGCTGGATTTGCTGGCCGACAAAAAGGAACTGGCCGAGCACCTCATGCTGCTGGACCTGGGCCGCAACGACACAGGTCGCGTGTCCAAAATCGGCACCGTCCGCCCGACCGAGGAATTCATCATCGAGCGCTACAGCCACGTGATGCACATCGTGTCGAACGTTGTGGGCGAGTTGGCCGACGACAAGGATGCCCTGGACGCCTTCTTTGCCGGGATGCCTGCGGGCACGGTTTCGGGTGCACCGAAGGTCCGGGCGATGCAGATCATCGACGAGTTGGAACCCGAAAAGCGCGGTGTCTACGGCGGCGGTGTCGGCTATTTCAGCGCCGGTGGCGACATGGACATGTGCATTGCGCTGCGTACAGCCATCGTGAAGGACCAGAAACTTTATATCCAGGCCGGCGGTGGTGTCGTCTATGACAGCGACCCCGAGGCCGAATATATGGAAACCGTGCACAAATCGAATGCGATCAGGCGGGCCGCCGCGGATGCGGCGCGGTTCACCGTATCCGGGAATTCATAAAAAAAGGCGGCCAAACTGGCCGCCTTTTCTTCTTTTTCTACACTGATTACTGTATCTGGCTTTTCATCACCGCCGAGATCGGGGCCAGGGCAACTCGGTTGCCGCGATCCTCAAGCCCCCAGAGCAACAACGCCGAAATTGTCTCGGGCCGCAATCGGCCCAGCATCACAACTGCGCCTTCCTGCCCGGCACGAAAAGCTGCCTGGTCCAGGAACCGGCGCATGACCGTTGGATCCTGACGCGCACCGTCGATGTCGCGGAACACCACACTGGATGGAATGCCATTCCGCGCGGCCAGCTTTTGGACGGTGTTCAACCCGTTGTCCTGCACGACCAGCCCACGGCCCGTTCCTGCCGCGATGGCAGCCACCTGATCGGCCAACTTGCGGTTGCCCTGTATCCCGGTGTTCACGCCCTCGAGCAGGCCAACGGTTTCAGGCAAGGTTTCAAGCCAGACCGCCAGCGAAACTTCGGCATCCTGCGCGCTGGCCGCCTTTGGCAGGTCGGTCAAGGCCAGAACCTCGAACCCAGCCTCGCGATAGCGCTTCATCTTCTCCGCCGCTTGCGGATCCGAAGGGCTGACCGCAAAGCTCAGCGGATACGGAAAATCCTTCAGCGCCTCGGCCCCGAACGCACCTTCGTCATCGATCAGGATGATCGACATCAGAGGTTTGGCATCCGGGTTGTCAAAGGCGGCGGCATAAGCATCGATCGGCTTACCGGGCATGCCCTCACCCTCTGCCGGCTGATCGGCCGGGGAATCATCGCGTTCGGTCAGCGGGATCACGCGTTTGCCGGCAATCGAAGATGAGGCCGTTGCCTGTTCGCCGCCGATCTGGGGCAAGGCCGCGATCCGGGCCCGTTTGCGGGGCTGCGTGTCTTCGTCCCCCTCGACCGCGATCGGGCTGTCGCCGGTTCCGGTCGGTTGATCCGGCTCAGGTGTCGACGGCAGCGCGGCTGTTTCCGGCGCCGGGGTCGCCTCGGGTTCCGCATTTGCCGCAGTCTCTGGTTCGGCGGTCTCTGGCTCGACGGTCGTGACCTCTTGCGCCGGGGGCTGTGGTGCGGCCGGCGGTGTCGCGTCCACGGTAACGGGCTGGACCTCCTCGTTCGGGCTCGACGGAACCGGTCCGGGCGCCGGGGGCGCGGCTGGCGCGTCGGTCGTCACATTGACCGACGCGGCGTCTCCCGCACCCGGGTCGTTCAGGCCTGCCACGGTGTCACCGACCTGCGGACGATCATCCGGCTCGGCCTGAATGCCATCCAGTCCAGTGGCCCCATCCGCCGTATCGTCCAGCGCCTCCAACGCTCGTGGTGCGATTTCGACAAGATCGGAATCCGGACCAGCGCCCTGCACGTCCGTATCCGCCTTGGGCAGATCGGCTTCCACCGCGGCTGGCGCCGCTGTCTGAATATCCGGTTTGCTGCCAAGTGGCGTGTTCAGGGAAAGCACTGCGCCCAGAACCAACACAACGACCGCGCCGGCGATCATTCCACCGATAAATCCGCCCATCTGTTCTTGCCTCTCGTCTTTCATCCTGCCTCGGCAGCCCGTGCACCGTCTCTGCGGCACTCACCCGTCCGGTCGCCTTGTTGGGGTTGTCCCCTTGACGCTGCCGCACAAGCCTGAGCATGTATGTCCCGACACTATACCGTGGCGCGGGGCTGTATCGCCAGTCCGAATTGCCCAAACACAAGACAAGTGCCAAATGCTGCTGCTGATCGACAACTACGACTCGTTTACCTACAACCTTGTCCACTATTTGGGCGAATTGGGCGCGGAAATGGTCGTGCGCCGCAATGATGCGCTGGATGTGCAGGAAGCGATGGCCATGAACCCTGCCGGCATCTTGCTGAGTCCCGGCCCTTGTGATCCTGACCAGGCAGGGATCTGCCTCGCCCTGACCGAGGCAGCTGCGGAAACGCGCACGCCTTTGATGGGTGTTTGTCTGGGTCACCAGACCATCGGTCAGGCCTTTGGCGGCAAGGTCGTGCGGTGCCACGAAATCGTGCACGGCAAAATGGGAACCATGCATCACACTGGCAAAGGCCTGTTCGCCGGCCTGCCGTCACCGTTTGAGGCGACCCGCTACCACTCACTGGTCGTCGATCGGGAGACCCTGCCCGATTGCCTCGAAATCACGGCAGAGTTGGAAGACGGCACCATCATGGGCCTGCAACACAAAGAGCTACCGATCCACGGTGTTCAATTCCACCCGGAGTCGATCGCCTCGGAGCACGGCCACGCTCTGCTGAAGAATTTCCTGAACGAAATGAAAGTCCCCGCATGAGTGACGCGCTGAAACCGCTGATCGGAGCTGCGGCCGATCGCGCCCTTACCCGTGCCGAAGCCGAACAGGCCTTTGAGATCCTGTTTGAAGGCCGCGCCACGCCCAGCCAGATCGGCGGTCTGTTGATGGCCATGCGGACGCGCGGCGAAACGGTCGAGGAATATGCCGCCGCTGCCGCCGTGATGCGCGCGAAATGCAACGCGGTCAAAGCGCCATCTGGCGCGATCGACATCGTGGGAACCGGCGGTGACGGGAAAGGCACGCTCAATATCTCGACCGCGACGGCCTTTGTCGTGGCTGGCGCGGGTGTTACCGTGGCCAAGCACGGCAACCGGAATCTCAGCTCGAAATCCGGGGCCGCCGATGCATTGGGACAGATGGGAATCAACGTGATGGTCGGTCCGCAAGTCGTTGAAAAGGCTTTGCAGTCCGTCGGCATCGGGTTCATGATGGCGCCCATGCATCACCCGGCCATCGCCCATGTCATGCCCACCCGGCAAGAGCTTGGTACCCGAACCATCTTCAACATCCTTGGCCCCCTGACCAACCCCGCCGGAGTCAAGCGGCAGCTGACCGGAGCCTTCAGCCGTGACCTGATCCGACCGATGGCCGAGACTCTTGGCTTGCTCGGGGCCGAGCACGCCTGGCTGGTACATGGCTCGGACGGGACCGACGAGTTGACGATTACTGGCATCAGTTGGGTCGCGTCGCTTGAGGACGGACGGGTGAAAGAGGTCGAACTGCATCCCGAAGATGCGGGCCTGCCGGTTCATCCGTTTGAAGAAATACTGGGCGGAACACCCGAGGAAAACGCCGTCGCGTTCCGCGCATTGCTGGATGGCGCGCCGTCGGCCTACCGGGATGCGGTCCTGTTGAACGCGGCTGCGGCCCTTGTGGTCGCCGAAGCTGCACCGGACCTGAAGCAAGGCGTCGAAATGGCCGCCGAAAGCATCGACAGCGGCAAGGCGAAAGACAAGATTGCTGCTCTGGCACAACTCACACAGGAAGCCGCATGACCGAAACCGTTCTGGACAAGATCAAGGCCTACAAGCTGGAAGAAGTCGCCGCCGACAAAGCCCAAGTTCCTATGGACGAGGTCGAGCAACAAGCCCGCGAAGCGTCTGAAACGCGCGGATTTGTGGATGCTCTGCGCACGGCAAGTCGCCGCGGTTATGGTCTGATCGCCGAAATCAAGAAGGCAAGCCCGTCCAAAGGGTTGATCCGTGAGGATTTTGATCCGCCCGCGCTGGCAAAAGCCTATGAAGAAGGCGGCGCCGCCTGCCTTTCGGTTTTGACCGATACGCCCAGCTTTCAGGGTGCCAAGGAATTCTTGACCGCTGCCCGGGCTGCATGCTCGCTTCCGGCACTGCGCAAGGACTTCATGTATGATCCCTATCAAGTGGTCGAAGCGCGGGCACTGGGTGCCGACTGTATCCTGATCATCATGGCATCAGTCGACGATCAGCAAGCCGCCGAACTGGAACAGACCGCGTTTGACTGGGAGATGGATGTCCTGATCGAGGTACATGACGAGGCCGAGCTTGAGCGCGCGGCCGATCTCAAAAGCCCCCTCATCGGGATAAACAACCGCAATCTCAAGACCTTCGAGACCTCGCTTGATACCACTCGTCGCTTGTCCAAGCTTGTTCCTGCTGACCGCATGATCGTGTGCGAAAGCGGGTTGAACACCCCGGAAGACCTTGCGGATATCGCCCGCTATGGTGCCCGGTGTTTCCTGATCGGAGAAAGCCTCATGCGGCAGCAGGACGTCGCCGCCGCGACCCGTCACATCCTGTCGAACCCGCTGGTGCCGGGGGTCATGTGATGCCCTTGACGCATTTTGACAGCGACGGCCAGGCCCATATGGTCGATGTATCGGACAAGGACACGACAAACCGCGTCGCCGTTGCCGCGGGTTACGTGAAAATGGCGCAACAAACCTTTGAAATTATTTCCGAAGGCCGCGCGAAGAAGGGCGATGTTCTGGGGGTTGCCCGGTTGGCCGGGATCATGGGGGCAAAGAAGACACCGGACCTGATTCCGCTGTGCCATCCCTTGCCTGTCACCAAGGTGTCGGTTGACCTGACATTGGACCCGGACCTGCCGGGCGTGCAGATCGAAGCGACGGTCAAGACCACTGGACAGACTGGCGTCGAGATGGAGGCCCTGACAGCCGTGTCTACCGCAGCACTGACCGTCTATGACATGGCCAAAGCCGTTGACAAGGCAATGGAAATCGGCGGCATCCGCGTTCTGCTGAAAGATGGCGGCAAATCAGGTCGTTACGAGGCGAAATGATAACGGTTGAAGAAGCCCGACAGCTGCTGTTCGGCCTGGTAGCCACCATGCCCGAAGAGAAGATTGCGCTTGCTGACGCGGCCGGTCGAGTGCTGATGCGGGATGTAAAAGCCGAGCGGGACCAACCCCCGTTTGCCGCCTCTTCAATGGATGGATATGCGCTGAAGTCAGCCGAAGTGGAACGTCACGCGATGTTCAAGGTCATCGGTGAGGCCGCCGCTGGCCAGCGTTTCACCGGCAAGGTTGGCCCGGGCCAGGCGGTTCGAATCTTCACCGGGGCTCCGGTCCCCGACGGGGCAGATTTCGTCGTCATCCAGGAAGATACCGACCTGCGCGGCGATCTGTTGACGATCACGGAAGAACCCGGCCAAAAAACCAACATCCGACCGGCAGGCGTGGACTTCACCATCGGCGATGTAGTTAGTGCGCCGCGAGTCCTCTCGCCCGAAGATCTTGCATTGCTGGCGGCGATGAATGTTCCAACCGTCTCCGTGGCCAGCAAACCTCAGATCGCGCTGATCGCCACGGGAAACGAGCTGGTCATGCCGGGCGAAACTCCGGGACCTGACCAGATCATTGCCTCGAACTCGTTTGGCATCAAAGCGTTGCTCGAGAAAGCTGGCGCAAATGTTCGCATGTTGCCAGTGGCACAGGACACACTGTCATCGCTGGAAACCGCATTTGGCTTGGCCGAAGGCTCCGATCTGGTCGTGACAATTGGCGGAGCGTCGGTGGGTGACTACGACCTTGTGGCCGAAGCATCGCAACGGCTGGGGCTCGAACAATCCTTCTACAAGGTCCTGATGCGCCCCGGCAAACCACTGATGGCGGGGCGGCTGGGTGATGCGGCGATGATCGGGTTGCCCGGCAACCCAGTCAGCGCGATGGTTTGCGGATATCTCTTCCTGGTCCCCTTGGTCAAAAAGATGCTGGGCATCCAGACTGTTGATCCGATTCTCCATCAGGCCATCCTGTCGGAGGCCCTGCCACCGAACGGCCCGCGCGAGCACTATATGCGCGCTCGATTGGAAAGCGATGGGATACGCGCATTCGAGGATCAGGACAGTTCGCTGCTCAGCGTTCTGGCGCGGTCGAACGCCTTGCTGATGCGCCCTCCAAATGATCCCACGCGGGCTGCGGGGGAAACGGTGTCCTACCTGCCCATCTAGGTTCAGCCGGCAAATCCATTGACACAAAACGTGAACATGCGTAGAACAAAAGAAAACGCATGGGCAACGAGGTGTGAGCGATGCTGACCAAGAAGCAATTGGATTTGCTGGAATTCATCCACAAACGCGTTCAGGCGGACGGTGTTCCACCCAGCTTTGACGAAATGAAAACGGCGTTGGACCTGAGATCCAAATCCGGCATCCATCGGTTGATTACTGCACTGGAAGAGCGTGGGTTCATCCGGCGTCTCGCCCACAGGGCGCGCGCGATCGAGATCGTAAAACTGCCCGAGAGTCTTGGAGGCGAGCCGACCGCCGGCTTCACGCCCCGCGTGATCGAAGGTGACAAGCCCAGCGTGCCCCGCCCCGCCAATGTCGATCCTGTGTCGGTGGACGCTCTCGAACTTCCGGTGATGGGCAGAATTGCCGCCGGTGTTCCTATCGAGGCGATCAGCCACATTTCCCATCATGTTGCGGTACCGAGCACGATGGTATCGGGCCGTGGCGAACACTATGCCCTTGAGGTGCGGGGAGACTCCATGATCGATGCCGGTATCAATGACGGGGACGTGGTCGTGATCCGCGAAACGTCTTCGGCAGACAATGGCGACATCGTCGTGGCTTTGGTCGAAGATCAGGAGGCAACCCTGAAAAGGTTTTTCCGGCGCGGCCAGGCGATCGCGCTCGAGGCCGCCAACCCCGCTTACGAAACGCGGGTATTGCCCGAGGACAAGGTTAAGGTTCAAGGGCGTCTGGTCGGACTTATTCGGACTTACTGAAGCCGTCGGGCCGAGCTTGTGACCAAAGGCGCGGCCCCGTCGCATCAGCGCTGCTGAACAGCTTTCCTTGGCGGATCGCAAGGCTCCCGGTCTTTCGCAGTCGGTCAGGATCAAAAACGGCGCAGTCACCAGTCAGTTTGATCGGCACGGCAGAGACCACGAGTTCGCCCCGTCGGCAAACGGTGACCTGCTGCGCCGCGCGCTTTCCCGTGATGTGGACCAGCTGGAAATCCTCTGAAGGATATCGCTGAACAAGATCTGGGGTCGATGGCCACCGGCCTGCAGCCTCCGGCTGGGTTGCTCCGTCTCCATCGTTTTCAAGCCAGACCGAAGCGACGAACCCAGCGCCTTTTTCCTTGCTCAACGCGCGGCCTTGCTCGGTCATCACCCCAACCAAACCACCTGAATCGGCGATCAGCACCTCGGGCCGCTGGCCTTGTCCCCAGAACACTGCGGCGAACGCCATCGGAAAAACTCCGACCCAGCGGCTGCGTCCCTGCCACAAAATGACCCACAGCGCACCCAAGGAAAACAGCGGCAGGACAAAACCGGGCGAGCTGGTAACGAAGCCCTGTGCACCATCCAGGCCGGACACCCAGTCCGAGACGGCCAGGATCCACGCCAGCCCGATACCCATCACATGGATCGCCACGGCCTCGAGCCCGAAAGGCGCGAGGATCGCTGCCAGAACTGCCGAGGGAACCACGACGGATCCCATAACCGGCACGGACAGGGTGTTGGCCAGCAAACCGTAGTGCGAAACCATGTTGAAATGCGCCGCACCAATTGGGGCCGTCGCCAAACCAGCGACCGCCGAGGAGCACAGAAGCCCACCCACCGGGCGCAACCATTTGGGCACTCTTGGAACCTCGACGTCGCGAAGGGCACCGAAAACCGCGACCAGTGCTGTCGTGGCGGCAAAGGACATCTGAAAACCGGGGCTGAACAATGATTCGGGGCGAAGAAACAGCACCAACAGCGCCGCAACCGCGACGGCCCGCAAAGATATGGCACGCCGATCGATCAAAACCGCCCCAAACAGAACCGATACCATCACAAAGGCGCGCTCGGTCGCGACATTGCCCCCAGAAAGCAACAGATAGAGCGTTGCAGCGATCAGCGCGCAGACCGCGGCAACCTTGCGAACCGGCCACCGCAACGCCAAGGCGGGCAAGGCCGCAAGCAGTACCCGGCAAGTCACAAAGACGAACCCCGTCAACAACCCCATATGCAGGCCGGAGATTGCAAGCAGATGGGCAAGGTTCGACGCACGCAAATTGTCCAAAGCGGCGGCGCTGATGCCGCTGCGATCCCCGGTCGAAACAGCTGCGGCAAAGCCGCCGACATCACCTGGCAGCACTTCTCTCACTCTGTCGGAAATGGCCATGCGCACGGCAGCGACACGCACCCCGGCCTCAAAGCGGGCCGGAGCAGCGGTGACCACCGGCGTGCGCGCGTATCCGACTGCGCCCAAGCGCTGAAACCAGGCGTGTCTGCGAAAATCAAAGCCGCCAGGCTCGACGGGGCCTTGCGGCGGTGACAGATGGGCCGTCGTCATAACGCGTTGCCCTGGCACAATCGGTACATGGTCGCCATGCAACGAAAGTCGGATGCGCCGCGGGGCTTGGTCCGGTGGCACGTCCCCGATCCGTACCTGGTCCAGCGTAACCCGCAGCGCATCCGAAGCAGAGCGATCCAACGCCACGACCCTCCCCTCAACCGGGCCGTAATAGCGCCATTTCAAAACCGGCTCTGCAACCATGTGAGCGCGAGCACCCGCCAAGATGAACCCGACGGCGACCAGCGCCCCCCCTATTGCCAACGGAGCCCAGGCAGACGACATCCGGCGGCTGGCCCAAATGGCAAGCAGGGCCAACCCGGACAGGCCCGAATAAATCCGCGCATCCGGCTCGAACCGGATTGCGAAATACAGGCCTATGCCGATGGCCAGACAAACCGGAGACCAAGGCAAAAGGTGCCCTCGCTGGTTTAGCAACGCACCTTCGACCCACGCCACAACACGCATGGTTGCCCCCGTCCTTGAGGCTCGTTAGACAGGCTCGACTCTACGCTCAACGCGGTTACCAAAAGGTTAATCACTATAATGTCCGATCAGGTCGTCACCCGATTTGCACCCTCGCCCACCGGCTATCTGCACATTGGCGGAGCCCGTACTGCGCTGTTCAATTGGCTTTACGCCCGTGGTCGAGGCGGAAAGTTCCTACTGCGGATCGAAGACACGGACCGCGAACGGTCAACGCCCGAAGCGACCGAGGCTATCCTCAAGGGCATGAGCTGGCTCGGGCTCGACCACGACGGAGATGTCATCAGCCAGTTCGAGGGCGCAGCTCGTCACGCCGAAGTCGCGCATCAGCTGCTGGCAGAAGGCAAAGCATACAAGTGCTTTGCGACCCAGGAAGAAATCGCGGCCTTTCGTGAACAGGCCCGGGCCGAGGGCAAGTCGACCCTGTTCCGCAGCCCGTGGCGCGACGCCGACCCCACCACACACCCCGACCGCCCCTTCGTTGTGCGGATCAAGGCTCCGCAGGATGGCACAACCGTCATCCGCGACAAGGTCCAAGGTGACGTAACCATCCGAAACGATCAGCTGGACGACATGGTCCTCCTGCGTTCGGACGGCACACCGGTCTATATGCTGGCGGTGGTCGTTGATGACCACGACATGGGTGTGACGCATGTCATTCGCGGCGACGACCACCTGAACAACGCGGCGCGGCAGATGATGATCTATGAAGCCATGGGCTGGAAAGTTCCGGTCTGGGCGCACATCCCGCTGATCCACGGCCCTGACGGAAAGAAACTCAGCAAGCGGCACGGCGCATTGGGCGCGCAGGAGTATCAGGCCATGGGCTATCCTGCCGCCGGTATGCGAAACTATCTGGCGCGCCTGGGCTGGAGCCACGGGGACGACGAGTTCTTTACCGATGAACAGGCCAAGGAATGGTTCGACCTGGACGGAATCGGGAAAAGCCCGGCGCGGTTCGATCTGAAAAAGCTCGAGAACTTGTGCGGACAGCACATCGCCATATCCGATGATGCTGCATTGCGGCAAGAAATCGAAGAATATCTGGACGCCGCTGGCCTGCCTGCGCTGACAGAAACACAATCGGGTGATTTGGAACGTGCGATGTATTGCCTCAAGGATCGGGCGCGTACATTTCCGGAACTCCTTGAAAAGGCGCATTTTGCACTGACCTCGCGACCGATCGAGCGCGATGAGAAAGCAGAAAAGGCGCTGAGTTCTGTATCCGACGGTATACTGGATCAATTGACGCCGCAGCTGCAAAATGCTAGCTGGACCCGGAACGAACTGGAGGAGACCCTCAATTCGTTTGCCGAGGCAAACGGGTTGAAGTTCGGCAAGCTGGCTGGCCCCCTCAGGGCTGCGTTAGCGGGTCGGGCCGTCACACCTTCGGTTTTTGACATGATGCTCGTGCTGGGTCGGGATGAGACCATTGCACGGATTTCTGATGCAGCGGCACAGTCCTGACTTCACATTCGGGTAATGCTGCTCCGCTACGACTTGACTCGCGCAACCTTGCGCGATCACCGCCCGTTTTGTCGGTCAGCGAGCCGGCATTCGTATGATTGAGGAAGGGAAAACATGACCGAGAGCAATAAGACAGCGACTCTGACCGTCCACGGAAAAACCTATGAGTTGCCGGTTCATTCGCCAACGGCAGGACCCGATGTAGTCGACATCCGCAAGCTCTATGGTCAGGCCGGCGTGTTCACCTACGACCCGGGCTTCACTTCGACCGCAAGCTGCGACAGCACCATCACCTATATCGACGGTGAAAAGGGTGAGTTGTTGCACCGTGGCTATCCGATCGACCAACTGGCCGAGAAATCGCACTTCCTCGAAGTTTGCTTCCTGCTGCTGTACGGATATCTGCCCAAGGCCGACGAGCTGGAACAGTTCGAATCCACCATCACCCACCACACGATGCTGCACGAGCAGATGCAGTATTTCTATCGCGGGTTCCGTCGTGACGCGCACCCGATGGCGATCATGGTGGGTGTCGTGGGCGCGATGTCTGCCTTCTACCATGACTCGACCGACATCTCGGATCCGCGCCAGCGCGAGATCGCGTCGCACCGCCTGATCGCCAAGATGCCCACCATCGCGGCCTGGGCCTACAAATACCATATCGGCCAGCCCTTCGTGTATCCGCGCAACGATCTGGACTATGCGTCGAACTTCCTGCGCATGTGTTTCGCGGTTCCGGCCGAGGATTACGAGGTGAACCCGATCCTCAGCCGCGCCATGGACCGGATTTTCACCCTGCACGCCGATCACGAACAGAACGCCTCGACTTCGACGGTGCGTCTGGCCTCGTCTTCAGGCGCAAACCCGTTCGCTTGTGTTGCAGCCGGTATCGCCTGCCTCTGGGGCCCTGCACACGGCGGCGCCAACCAGGCCTGCCTGGAGATGCTGGAAGAAATCGGCAGCGTCGACCGCATCCCCGAGTTCATCGAACGCGCCAAAGACAAGAACGATCCGTTCCGCCTGATGGGCTTTGGTCACCGCGTGTACAAGAACTTTGACCCGCGCGCCAAAGTGATGAAGCAGTCGGCCGACGAGGTTCTGGACTTGCTGGGCATCGAGAACAACCCGAAACTGCAGGTCGCCAAGGCGCTTGAGAAACAGGCACTGGAAGATCCGTATTTCGTCGACAAGAAGCTGTTCCCGAATGTCGATTTCTACTCGGGCATCATCCTCGAGGCGATGGGTTTCCCGACCTCGATGTTCACCCCGATCTTCGCGCTGTCGCGCACCGTTGGCTGGGTCAGCCAGTGGAAAGAAATGATCGCCGATCCTCAGAACAAGATTGGCCGCCCGCGCCAGCTGTACCTGGGCGAAACTCTGCGCGACTACGTCGACATCGAAAACCGCTAAGACAGACAAAAGGCCCCGCCATCGAGCGGGGCCTTTTCTTATTGGAACAGTGACAATTGATCCCCGGCCCGCGCAGGCCGGGCAAAGAGGTCGCAACGCAGTTTGGGAGTTGTGGTCGCCAAGCCAAGTCGCGCAATCGCAGCCTTGAACCGCTTGGCGACCATTTCGGCGAAGACCCCCTCGCCGCGCATCCGATGCCCCCACCGCGGGTCATAGTCCCTGCCCCCGTGCATTTCGCGCAACCGCGCCATGACCTTTTCGGCGCGACCAGGCTCGTGCTCGGACAACCACTCCTGCCACAGTTGAGAGACTTCGCGGGGCAACCGTAGCATGATCCAACTGGCCGCATCCGCGCCTGCGTCGCAGCCCGCCTCCAACAGCGCTTCAAGCTCGTGATCGGTCAGTCCCGGAATGATCGGGGACGTCATGACGCGCACGGGAATCCCGGCCTGGGTCAACTTTCGGATCGTGCGCAGCCGGCGTCTTGGTGCAGGGGCACGCGGTTCCATCCGCCGCGACAGACCATCATCCAACGTAGTCAGCGAGATGCCGACCCGGACCAGCCCAAGGGCGGCCATCGGAGCTAGAATATCGATGTCTCGTTCGATCAAAGCGCCCTTGGTCACGATCGCAACCGGGTGGTTGAAATCTCTCAGAACCTCCAGGCATGCCCTTGTGATCGAACGTGTTTTTTCAATCGGCTGATACGGGTCCGTATTTGTACCCAGCGCAATCGGCGCCACCTTGTACCGCGCGGACGAAAGCTCGCGCGCAAGCACATCCGGAGCGTTCGGACGTGCGATCAGACGCGTTTCGAAATCCAACCCGGCAGATAGACCGAGATATGCATGGGTGGGTCGGGCAAAGCAGTAGACGCAACCGTGTTCGCACCCGCGATACGGGTTGATCGACCGGTCAAATGGCAGATCCGGTGACTTGTTGTAGGTGATCAGAGACTTCGCGACCTCGTCCCGAACCGTGGTTCGCAAGGGAGGCAGAGGCTCGGGATCCTCCCAGCCGTCATCGACCGCTTCGTGCGCATACGCCTCGTACCGACCAGCGTCGTTCGATACGGCACCTCGCCCGGAAATAGTGTGGCGCAATGGCATATTTGTTCCTTCTTTGTTCTCGATATTCCTAGCATCTGCAGGTTTCCGCGGCAAGTCCGCCATCACAGTTGCCGGTCTTGTCTCATGCACAGAACCCATGAATACCGCTCAGAAAGATCATGTGAAATTTGGCGTCGAGCGCGGCAAGATTTTCACCTATAGGTCGGTCTCGGAGCCGCCGAGGTCGCAATCGTCACAGTCTAACTGCGACGAAATGGCCAAAACGGGAAAAACAGCCACCAAGGGCACAAGGCCCGCCAGCTCAGGGAAATGACCCATGTCCGATGAAGAAGACATCGTCCTGTCGGAACTCAACGACGACGAACTCGTCGAACAGATGTTTGATGACCTCTACGATGGTCTGAAGGAAGAGATCGAAGAAGGCGTGAACATCCTGCTGGAACGTGGATGGGCACCGTATGACATTCTGACCAAGGCGCTGGTCGGCGGTATGACCATCGTCGGACAGGATTTCCGCGACGGCATCCTGTTCGTGCCCGAAGTTCTGCTGGCCGCCAACGCGATGAAGGGCGGTATGGCCATCCTCAAGCCTCTGCTGGCGGAAACCGGCGCTCCGCGCGTCGGCAAGATGGTGATCGGTACCGTCAAGGGCGACATCCACGACATCGGCAAGAACCTCGTCTCGATGATGATGGAAGGCGCCGGCTTCGAGGTTGTCGATATCGGCATCAACAATCCGGTCGAAAACTACCTGGAAGCGTTGGAAACCGAGCAGCCTGATATCTTGGGTATGTCGGCTCTGCTGACGACGACCATGCCGTATATGAAAGTGGTCATCGACACGTTGGTCGAACAGGGCAAGCGTGACGATTACATCGTGCTGGTCGGCGGCGCCCCGCTGAACGAAGAGTTCGGCAAGGCGATCGGCGCTGACGCCTATTGCCGGGACGCGGCAGTTGCGGTCGAAACCGCCAAGGAGTTCGTCTCGCGCAAGCACAACCAACTGGCGGGTTGATCCTGCACGCCTTGTTTTGTCAAAGCCGCCTGTCCGGGCGGCTTTTTCATTTCCGCGCCAGGCCAACACAACGAGATTGAAACTCGGGTGCCGAGTGTGTGATCCCAAAGGCCGCGAACTTGCATCCGGGGCTTTTTCGCAGTCATTTGACATTGGAACCTTGCGGAGGCGACACATGCCGCAGCATGACATACCTGACGACAAACGCCTGACGGAACAGGGGTTTGACGAAATGGATGCACAGCAAAGCATCCTGTTGATCGCCTGCGGTGCGTTGGCGCGCGAGATTCTGGACCTGAAGACACGCAACGGCTGGGACCACCTTGCACTGACGTGCCTGCCTGCCATCCTGCATGTCTATCCCGAACGGATCACTCAGGCCGTCGAGGATGCCGTCGCCAAGCATCGCGACCAGTATGACCGGATTTTTGTTGTCTATGCCGATTGCGGGACCGGCGGACTGTTGGAGCAGGCGTGTAAACGGCTGGGTGTCGAAATGGTGCGGGGGCCGCACTGTTATTCCTTCTTCGAGGGAAACGACAAATTCGCCGAACGCGGCGACGATGAGACTACGGCCTTTTACCTGACTGACTTTCTGGCCAGACAATTTGATGCGTTCGTCTGGAAGCCGCTGGGGCTGGATCGGCACCCGGAACTGCGCGACATGTATTTCGGAAATTACACCAAGCTGATCTACCAGGCGCAGACAGATGACCCCGAACTGACCCGTCGGGCACAGGAATGCGCGGATCGGATGGGGCTGGAGTTCGAACGCCGTTTCACCGGATATGGCGATCTCCAGACCACGCTGACAGACTGGGCCGGCGCACGCCCCAAATCTTCCTGATTGGCCCCCGAGTGGTGAAACTGTCTCAGGCGTTTTCGCGCGCTACGTCTCGGATTCGGTCGATCATCGCACGCACACCGTTCGACCGCTGGGCCGACAGATGTTCATTCAATTCCAATCGGGCAAGCTCGGCCGCGGCGTCGACCTTCTCCACTTCGGCAACGGGCAAACCGTTGTAAAGCGAGCGCAATACAGCAATCAGACCACGCACGATCAGCGCATCGCTGTCGCCGTCAAACCGAAAAACACCATCTTCGATCACCGGATGAAGCCAGACCTGACTAGCGCAGCCATGGACTTTGGTTGCCGGCACCTTCAAGGCGTCATCCAGCGGCTCCATCGCCTTGCCCTGCTCGATCACGTGGCGGTACCGGTCCTCCCAGTCCTCAAGGAACTCGAAATCCTCGACAATCTCCTCAAAGGCAGGCGTGGCCATGAACGTGGGTCCTCTGGTTGCGGTTCTGGTTCTGACCTAAGTCGCTCGATGTCCGGTGTCCACCCCCATGGGCGGCTTTTCAAACGACCGAAAGTAGGCTAACCCAGTGCGGGTAATACCTTGCAAAGCTTTGGGTCCATGCAAAAAACTGTTTCCGTCCTTCTTGTCGCCCTGTTGACCCTGTCCGCCTGCAGCAGCTGGCGCGATTCCCGGGCAAACCCGTCGAACTGGTTCGGGAACAGCACCCCTGCCCCGGTCGAGACATCGGCCAGCGACGCAGATGCGCTGGTGCCGAAGCAAAGCTCGGGCCGGGGACTGTTCGCGCGCCCTGAACCCGAAGATACCAGCGTACCGATCACCACCATCACCGAGCTGCGGATCGAACCGAACGCCTCGGGGGCAATCGTTGTCGCGCAAGGCACCGCCTTCCGCCAGGGCGCCTATGACGCAAAGCTCACCTTCGTCGAATCCGAGGAAAACCGGAAGAACGGCGTTATGGAGTTCGTTTTCCGCGTGAACTACCCGACCTATGCCACTGCGCAGGGGCCCGAACGTACGCGTGAAGTGACCGATGCGGTCAATGTCAGCCGTCAGGACCTTGAAGGCATTCGTCTGATCCGCGTGGTTGGTCAGCAGAACGCCCTGGAATCGCGTCGGCGCTGAAATCGATCTTACAGGGGGACGACCTGAACAGTTTGTCCCTTCGCTGCCAAGGCGATCTCGCCTCTGCAGAGTTTGAGCGCGTCCTCGCCAAAAACCTCGAACCGCCAGCCGGACATTGCAGCAACGTCACGGTCCCCAGCCGCGATCTGATCCAGCTCCGAGCTGGTCGCGATGAGCTTGGCCGCGACCCCTGCGGTTTCCGTCTTTGACTTCAGCAATACCCGCAGCAGGTCAGCCAGCGCGGGGTTCACCTTGATCTTGTCCCGGCTGTTGTCCACCCGCGGAAGATCCTCAGGCGGGCAATTCACACCGGCCTGAACGGCGGCCAGAATACCGTCGGCGATGGCACCTTTGCGCGCTTCGCGCAGCAGCAAACGCGAGCTGCCCAGATCAGCATGCGTGCGTGGTTTGGTCGACGCCAGTTCGACCAGCGCATCATCCTTGAATACACGGCTGCGTGGCACGTTGTTCTGCTGGGCATATTCCTCACGGAACCGGGCAAGCTCCCGCACCACCGCAAGGAACTTGGCCGAGTTGGTTCGGGTCTTGACCCGCCGCCATGCCTCTTCGGGGCGGATGTCATAGGTTGCCGGATCGGTCAGAACGCGCAACTCCTCCGCTACCCAATGGCTGCGCTTGGACTTCTCCAGCTCGGCGGCCAGATGTTCATAGATTTTGCGCAAATGCGTCACGTCCGCCAGCGCATAGGTCTGCTGGGCCTCGCTCAGCGGGCGCCGCGACCAATCAGTAAACCGCGAGGTCTTGTCCAGACCCTGTTTGCAGATTTTGCGAACCAGCGTTTCATAGCCAACCTGTTCCCCGAAACCACAAACCATTGCAGCGACCTGCGTGTCGAATAGCGGCTTGGGGAAAATACCGGCTTCCACCCAGAAAATCTCAAGGTCCTGGCGGGCGGCATGGAAAACTTTGACGACGTTTTCGTTCTGGAACAATTCGTAAAGCGGCTCAAGCAACAGTCCTTCTGCCAGCGGATCGACCAATACCGCGCTGTCCTCGTCTTCAGAGGGCACGGCCAACTGGACCAGACATAACTTGGAGTAGTAGGTCCGCTCGCGCAGGAATTCGGTATCGACGGTCACATAGGGGTGTTGGGCGGCAGCCTTGCAGAAGTCAGCCAACTCTCGCGTGGTTTTGAGGGTCTTCATGCGCTTGCTATTCTTGCTCTTGCTCTGGTCATTGCCCGTTGGTTTCTTCTGCCCCGAGCGCTTGGCCAGACCATAGGCCGAATTGGCCGCTCATGTAAATCTCTGGCGCAAGATCAGGGGAGTAACACCGGTGCGCGATCGCCACGGGCAAAGCGCTCCAGAACCGCCGGATACAGCTTGTGTTCCCAGGCCAGCACCTTCCGAGCAAGCGAATCCGGGGTGTCGCCGGGTTCGACCGGAACCCGGGCCTGCCCCAGGATCGGACCGTCATCCAGCGCCGCGGTGACCTCGTGCACGGTGCAGCCGTGTTCGGCATCCCCGGCGGCGATGGCGCGGGCGTGGGTGTTGAGCCCTTTGTACTTGGGCAGCAGCGAGGGGTGGATATTCAGCATCCGTCCCTGAAAGCGGGACACGAAATCGCCCGTCAGCACGCGCATGAACCCCGCCAGGCAGACGATGTCTGGCTGCGCCTCGTGCAGCGGCTTGCACAACTCGGCCTCAAACGCGGCGCGGTCACCGCCGAACGGCCGGTGATCGACCACGGCTGTGGCAATCCCGCGATCCGCCGCCTTGGCCAAGCCGCCAGCATCTGCATTGTTCGACAGAACCAGACAGGGGCGCGCCGGGTGGTCGCCTGTCATGCTGTCGACCAGCGACACCATGTTCGACCCGCCCCCGGAAATCAGGATGGCGACGCGCTTGTGGCTCACAGCAGCTTGCCTGCGTAGCTGACGCCCGCCCCTTCGGTGACCGATCCGATGCGCGCGACGCTCTCGCCGGCATCCGTCAGCAGGGCGGCCAGGTCATCTGCGCGGTCGGCGGCACAGACGACGATCATGCCGATCCCGCAGTTGAAGGTCTTGAGCATTTCCGCCTCGGCGATGCCCCCGGTTTCCGCCAGCCAACGGAACACCGGCGGCAGATCCCAGGCGTTCAGGTCGATTTGCGCACCCAGGTCGTCGGGCAGCACGCGCGGCAGGTTCTCGGTCAGCCCACCGCCGGTGATATGCGCCAGTGCATGAACGCCACCAGCCCGGATCGCGGACAAGGCGGGTTTGACGTAGAGCCGCGTGGGCGTCAGCAACGCGTCTCCCAATGGCCCGTCGCAGAAGGGCGAATCCGCATCCCATCCCAGGCCCGAGATCTCGACCAGTTTGCGCACCAGCGAATAGCCGTTGGAATGCACCCCGTCCGACGCCAGCCCCAGCAGAACATCCCCGGCCTGCACACCGGCGGGCAGATCGCTGCCGCGCTCCATCGCGCCGACAGCAAAGCCTGCCAGGTCGAAGTCGCCATCGGGGTACATCCCCGGCATCTCGGCGGTTTCACCCCCGATCAAGGCACAGCCCGAGCGGACGCAGCCCTCGGCGATGCCCTCGATGATCCGCGCTGCGGTGTCGGTGTCCAGCTTGCCTGTTGCGAAATAATCGAGGAAGAACAGCGGCTCGGCCCCCTGGCAGATCAGGTCGTTCACGCACATGGCCACCAGGTCGATCCCCACGCCATCGACCACGCCGGTGTCAATCGCAATCCGCAGCTTTGTGCCCACGCCATCGGTTGCCCCCACCAGGATCGGGTCGGAATACCCTGCACCTTTCAGATCGAACAGCGCGCCGAACCCGCCAAGACTGCTCATGACGCCGGGGCGGTTCGTCCGCTTGGCGGCGGGCTTGATCCGGTCGACCAGCGCGTTGCCCGCATCAATATCCACGCCTGCATCTGCATAGGTGATGCCGTTCTTGCCCGCTGTCATGGCCGTTCCCTCATGAATGCTTTCAGCGCGGGTTAGTCGATTGTGCGCCGCGTTGCAACGGTCAGGCTTGACGCGGCTGTTCTGCGTGGTACCCAAGCGCTCAGGCGGGCCTGTAGCTCAATTGGTTAGAGCAGAGCGCTCATAACGCTTTGGTTGGGGGTTCGAGTCCCTCCGGGCCTACCAAATACGGCCGAAATCACCGCCCGATGATGATGTCTGCGCACAAACCGCCCAAGCGTTCGCTTTGGCTCAAGCGCAAAACACCGCCGTGGACACGAGCGATATCTGCAACGATCGCCAGCCCGAGGCCCACCCCGCTGCCCTGATTCTGGTTCCGCGACGGGTCCAACCGGCTGAACGGCTTAACCGCATCGGTCCGCTGTTCGGGCGGGATGCCGGGGCCATCATCCTCAACCCGAATGCGCAGCGATTTGTCAGTCAGGGTCATGCTGACCATCGCGTGCGACCCGTAGCGCACCGCATTGCCGATCAGGTTTTCCACGGCGCGGCGGATCGCAGTCGGACGCAGCATCACTGAGCCCTGCCCTTCGGGCGGCAGCAACTCGACGCTTTGTCCGGCCCGTTGCGCATCATCCACGATCGAGCGCAAAAGCTCATCCGGACGAACCTCGACCTGCTCGCCCTCGGACGCGCCGCGCGAGAAATCAAGGAAGGCATCCAAGAGTGACTGCATTTCGTTCACGTCCTGAAGCAGCGGCTTGGCATCGTCCTCGGGCAGCATCGACAGGCCAAGCTTGAGCCGGGTCAGAGGCGTTCGCAGGTCATGGCTGACACCCGACAGCATCAGGGTCCGCTGCTCGATCTGCCGCTCGATCCGGGCTCGCATGTCAAGAAACGCGCTGCCAGCGGCCCGCACCTCGACGGCCCCTCCGGGGGTGAACGGCACGACCCGACCGCGACCAAAAGCCTGCGCCGCATCGGCCAGCCGAGTGATCGGCCGCAACTGATTGCGCATGTACAAGAACGAAATCGAGGTCATGATCACCGCAAAGAACAGCATCGTGACGATCAACTGGTGCGGGGCGACCGTCGACAGACGCCGGCGATCAAAGCCAAGCTCCAAAACACCCAGATGGGTGTTCAAGAACAAAGTCGCGACCTGACTGTCCGGCAACGATACCGCTACGAGGTTCGGCAGCAGCTCTCGAAGATCAGCCTCGATCTGCGGCGCGATGAAATCATACCAGCGCCGCGGTTCAATCGTCGGCGTTTCGTTGATCCCCAAGAAGCGGGCCTGCATGTCCAGCACCCTCAGATCCGGGCGCACCGCGGCCAGCGCCTGCTGTTGGGTTTCGGCACCCTGAATATCTTCCAGAACCAGCCGCACTTCGCGCGACGCCGCGCGGGTCATCTGACCGGTCACATCCTCGAGGTGTTCACGCACGAATGCCACAGACACCACCAACAGAACCACGATCACCGGCAGCACCAGAATCAGGGCCGCCCGGGCATACAAGCTGCGGGGCAAATAGGGTTTGAGCCAGCGCGAGGACATGCGCTAAACCTAGCGGGCTGCCCCGCCAAGAGAAAGAGGCCAAGATGCTGCCAGCAGACGATTTCAACCCGAAACCGGGGATCCCTGTCGCCCTGCAGCCGGGCCTCAGGCTCTTGCTGGCCCCGAACCCGTCGCCGATGACCTATCTGGGGACAAATACATACCTCCTGGGCACCAGCGACCTTGCCGTAATCGACCCCGGACCGTTGAGCGACAGTCACATGCAGGCCATTCTGGATGCGCTGCAGCCCGGGCAAAAGATCAGCCATATCGTGGTCACCCACAGCCACCTGGACCATTCGCCGCTTGCTGCTCCGCTGTCAGAACGGACAGGTGCCCCGATCTACGCCTTTGGCGGGCCACAGGCAGGGCGCAGCGCGATCATGTCCCAACTGGCCGAGCAAGGCCTCGCCGGCGGCGGCGAGGGAATCGACACGGAATTCCGCCCGGACATCGAGTTGGCGGACGGCGACAGGATCGAGGGGGACGGATGGGGTCTTGAGGTCATTCACACGCCGGGTCATCTGGGCAATCACATCGCGCTGGCCTGGGGAGACGTGTGTTTCACCGCCGATCACGTAATGGGCTGGGCCAGTTCACTGGTTTCGCCTCCGGATGGCGATCTGACAGACTTCATGAAAGCCTGCCACCGGCTACGCGCCCGCGACTGGTCCGTCTTCCATGCCGGACACGGCGCGCCGATCACAGACCCTTCGGGTCGGCTTGAATGGTTGATCCGCCATCGGCTCGAACGCGAGGCACAAATCCTCGACGCGCTGGCCGAGCGCCCGGGCACAGCCCGGGATCTGGCCCAGCGGATCTATGTCGAAACCCCGCCTGCCCTGCTTCCAGCGGCCGAGCGCAACGTGTTTGCCCATCTGGTGGATCTGACCGGAAAAGACCGCGTCGCCCCCCGGGGCGCACTGTCGGTGCAAACCAGTTTTCATCGCATCTCCTGAACGCGCAAAAAATTCGCTCTCGGTGCTTTTCCCCTCTGGACGCCGAAAAACCGGATTGCTATATGCGCCTCAGTTCCGGCGTAGCTCAGCGGTAGAGCAGTTGACTGTTAATCAATTGGTCGTAGGTTCGATCCCTACCGCCGGAGCCAAAATCCTCTGATTTCAGAAGTTTGTGGCGCACCCAACCGCTCACGTCCCGTGTGTAGTCGGTTGCCGATCCGACACGCGGAGTTTTCAGCGGGTTCAACGCATGCGATCAGACTGCTTCCAAGGACCTGCGCCGTTAGATCGGGTTTGGTCTTTCGATCAGCCCAATCCTGTCATCCACACCCGGGAAACATCAGAGGATTTTCCAGCGCCTGTGACGCAAGTTTGGTCCGCCATGCATTTGCACAGCAGACCGTCCGCTACAGTTCGTTTTTGTAGATCACCCCGCCTTTCATGATCAGATCGAAGCGCTCTTCGTATTCGGTCATGACAGACATGTCCTCCAGAGGGTTCCCGTCAATCAGAAGGATATCCGCATGAGCACCTTCCGCAATGACGCCCAGCGCCCCGGGATAAGGATTGCGCGGCCCCGACAAGGCAAGCAACTCGGCTGATTTCGACGTTGCCTGACGAAGAATCTCGGCATTGTCGAACCATTCCGTTCTCAGAACGAACTCCTCGTTTGCGCGCTTGATCATCTCAGGAGAAGTGATCACGTCCGTGCCGAAGACGATATTCTCGAATCCAAGCTCCTTGGCCATGGTGAACATCTGGTTGATGCCGTCATAGGCTTCGTCATGCTTGGCTTTTTGTTCGTCGTTGTAGCCTGCCGGATGGAATGTGTAGACGATGACCTGCGGCGACAGCCAGGCATCATGCTCCATCATCACGCGCATGGCCTCTTCGCTCATCAGATTGCCATGCTCGATGGACTTCACCCCATTCTCGACGGCGCGGATGATGCCATCCGAGTTGTAGACATGGGCGGTTACGTAGGTGTTCCAGTCTTCGGCCGCCTCGACGGCTGCTCGGATTTCGTCTGCCGTGTACTGCGTGGTGTCCAGTGGATCAGCAAATGACCCGGTACCGCCACCGACCGAAATCTTGATCTGCGAGGCCCTGCGGCGCAACACCTCGCGTACGGTCTTCAGAACCTCGTCACGCCCATCGGCAACTGCGACATGGAAGTATTTCATCGGAATGCTGGGCTCGAACACCAATGAACCGGGCTCGTTTGCGTCCGTCCGATGATCCGAGTGGCCCGAGCTCTGCGAGATCATGGGACCCGAAGGATAGACCCGAGGCCCCCTCAGGATGCCCTCGTCTATGGCGCGTTTCAGTGAAAACGAGTTCCCGCCGACATCGCGGACCGTCGTGAACCCCTGCATCAGGTATTGTTCGGCGACGGTTGCGGCAACATAGGCCCAGTATTCGCGATCGGCATTGAATGCGATACCGAACGGCATCTGAAACATCAGATGCGCATGCATGTCGGCAAATCCGGGCATCAGGAACCGACCCTGCGCATCGATCACCGTCGCCCCCTCCGGCGCATCCAGATCAGGGCCAATGGCCGTGATCACGCCGTCTTGGATCAAAACGTCCTGACCCTCGATCAGGTCGGAACGGACACCGTCGAAAATCCGAGCGCCGGTGATCAGGGTTCCGGCCTCTTGGGCGATCCCCGGCGCGGCGAGAACAAAGAAGAAAAGCTTCGCTGCAATCCTGCAAGCTGTCCGCATCTTGGGTTCCTTTCCGATTTCAACAGGTTCACCGAAGAATGGTGCATTATCGAGAGGCTAGTCTCTTTCTGATCCGGATGAAACGATCGCGTCGCGGCCGGCGCGTAGATCAACGCAACGATTCACTGCCGCAGGAAACAACAAACCTGTGCAGCCCGATTGAAATCCGAAACGGAAACCTGGAGCGCGCAATTCGTCCGGAGAAAGCAATTTTCGTCTGGACCTCGACTTTGCAGATTGGTACACGCCCCTCAGTTCCGGCGTAGCTCAGCGGTAGAGCAGTTGACTGTTAATCAATTGGTCGTAGGTTCGATCCCTACCGCCGGAGCCAAAAAAACCACGAAATCAAGCGTTAACCTGCCAAGGCGTCCTTGAACTCATCCCGCAGTTTGCGTTTCAGGACCTTGCCCGTCGCATTGAGTGGCAGCGCATCGACGAAGACCACTTTGTCCGGCACCTGCCACTTGGCGATCTTGCCGTCGAAAAACTCCAGCAGTTCGGCCTCGGACGGGTCTTCGCCCTCGGCCTTGACGGCCACTAGCAGCGGGCGTTCGTCCCATTTGGGATGCGGCACGCCGATCACGGCCGCGGTGGCCAATCTCGGGTGCGCTACGGCGATGTTTTCCAGCTCGACCGAGCTGATCCATTCACCGCCCGACTTGATGATGTCCTTAGAACGGTCGCGGATGGTCATGTAGCCGTCGGGGTCCAGCGTGGCCACATCGCCGGTGGCGAACCAGCCATCCTGCAGAAGTTCTTGATCCTGCAGCTGGAAATAGCTGTCCAGCACCCAGTGGCCGCGCACCATCAGGTCGCCCTGCGTGACTCCGTCATGCGGCAGGTCGTTGCCGTCGTCATCGACGATCGTCAGCTCGACCCCAAAGGGCGGACGACCCTGATTCTCGCGCAGTTTGTGCTGCTCCTCGATCGGCAGCTTGCGATGCTTGGCCAGCGGAATGTTGGCGGTGCCCAGCGGGCTCATCTCGCTCATCCCCCAGGCATGCACGGTGTCGACGCCGTATTTTTCCCGGAAGGTCGCGATCATCGAGGGCGGGCACGCCGCGCCGCCGATCACCGTACGTTCGAGGCTTTCCAGCTTGGTGCCGCATTTGGCGGCATGGGCCAGCAAACCCTGCCAGATCGTGGGAACCCCCATCGCCAGAGTCACGCCATAGGTGTCGATCAGGTTCACCAGCGCCTCGCCATACAGGTCCGGCCCGGGCAACACCATCTGCGAACCGGACATGGCGCAGCCATAGGGCGACCCCCAGGCATTGACGTGGAACATGGGCACCACCGGCATCACCACATCCATCGCCGAATACCCGATCACGTCGCGGGTGTTCGAGGCAAAGCTGTGCAGAACGGTCGAACGGTGCGAATACAGCACGCCTTTGGGGTGGCCGGTCGTGCCCGAGGTGTAGCACAGGCTCGAGGCGGTGTTTTCATCGAAGACCGGCCATTCGAAATCGGCGTCGCCGGTCTCGATCAAGTCGTCATAGAATTCCAGTCCGGGGATCTGCTGCAGTGCGTCCTCGCTGCGCGGTCCCATCAGGACGAAATGCTTCACCTCGGTCAGTTGATCGCGGATCGCGGCAACCAGCGGGATGAAGGTGGCGTCGAAGAACAGCACCCGGTCCTGCGCATGGTTGATGATGTAAACCAACTGTTCGGGGAACAGGCGCGGGTTGATCGTGTGGCAGACGAAACCCGCACCCGAGGCCGCATAGTAGATTTCCAGATGCCGGCGGTTGTTCCAGGCCAGTGTGCCGATCCGGTCCTGCGGATGCAGGCCAAGCTTGGTCAGCGCCGACCCCATGCGCCGGGCATTGGCAGCGATCTCGCCCCAGGTCGTCTGGGTGACGGTTCCGTCGGTTTCGACCGAAACGATCTCGGTCTGACCATGATAGCGCGCAGCATGATCGATCAGTGACGAAATCAACAGCGGCTGCGTCATCATCTGTCCCAGCATGGACATCCTCCCATTCATCGCGCCGGCTTGATGCGGCGTCTGTTGCGGCCCGGCGGCACGGCGGCGTGGCCGGCCCCGGGGCTTCTCCTCGGGGCCGATCCTGCCAATCATTTAATTGTCTGACAATAAAAGAATGCGGCCTGCCGTGGCGGCAGGCCGTCAGATTTGCAGGGCTTCAGCCCCGGTGCCTCAGCGCATAAGCCACAAGTGCGGCGGTCGAGCCGTCCTTGCCCTCGGTGCCCGCATCGCCATCGACGATCGGCCCCAGCGAGGTGGCTAACTCCTTGCCCAGTTCCACCCCCCACTGGTCGAACGAGTTGATGCCCAACAGCACGCCTTCGACGAACACCCGGTGTTCATACAGCGCAATGATCTGGCCCAGAACGAAGGGCGTCAGCTGCGGATAGATCAGCGTGGTCGAGGGCCGGTTGCCCGGGAACACGCGATGCCGGGCCTGACGCTCCAACTCGTCGCCATGCAGGCCCATCTCGGCCATGCGCGCTCGCGCTTCCTCAAGCGACCGGCCACGCATCAACGCCTCGGACTGAGCCAGGCAGTTGGCCAGCAGCAGACGGTGATGATGGGCCAGTTCAGGCTCGTGGCCTTCGGCGGCCACCATGAATTCGCAGGGGATCACGTCGGTGCCCTGATGGATCAGTTGGTAAAACGCGTGCTGCCCGTTGGTGCCGGGCTCGCCCCAGACCACCGGTCCCGAAGGCACGCTCAGCGCCGAGCCGTCCATGGCCACCGATTTCCCGTTCGATTCCATCTCGAGCTGTTGGAAATAGGCCGGCAACCGCAGCAACCGTTGATCATAGGGCAGCACCGCGCGGCTGGCATGACCCAGCACCTGACGGTGCCAGATGCCCACCAGAGCCAGCATCACCGGCATGTTCTCGGCCCAGTCCGCGGCGCGGAAATGCACGTCCATCGCCTGCCCGCCGCGCAGGAACGCGTCGAAGGCGTTCGAGCCCACCGCGATCATCACCGGCAGCCCGACCGGACCCCAGACCGAATAGCGCCCGCCGACCCAATCGGCAAAGCCGAACACGCGGTCCGACGGGATGCCGAAGTCTGCCGTCTTGTCCACGGCGCTGGACACGGCCGCGAACTGCCGCCCCGGGTCGCCGCCGCCGTCCAGCATCCAGGCCCGCGCCGTCCGCGCGTTGGTCATGGTTTCGATGGTGGTAAAGGTCTTGGACGCCACGATCACCAGCGTTCGCGTCGGGTCCAGTTCGCGCAGCGTGTCGGCGATATGCGCGCCATCCACGTTCGAGACATAGTGCAGGCGCGGCCCGTCGTGATAGGGCGCCAGCGCCAGCGTCGCCATCACCGGCCCAAGGTCCGAACCGCCGATGCCGATATTCACGACGTCGGTAAAGCTGCCCCCGGCCCCCTGGGCCGTTCCGCCCCGGACCTCTTCGGCGAACACGCGCATGCGCTGCAGGGTGTCCAACACCTCGGGCATGACGTCCTGGCCATCAACCTCGATTGGGCCGCCATCCAGATTGCGTAGCGCCGTATGCAGCACAGCGCGGCCTTCGGTCTCGTTGATCTTGTCGCCCCGGAACATCGCGTCGCGCCGCTCGGCTAGACCGGCCTGATCGCACAGGTCGATCAGCGCCGCGCGGATGTCCGTGTCGATCAGGGTCTTCGAATAGTCGAACAGCAAATCCCCGGTCGAGGCCGAGAATCTCTGCGCCCGGTCGGGATCCTGCGCGAACAGGTCGAGGATGCGGGTATCCGCCGCCTGCGCGGCAAGGGTTCTGAGAGTGTCCAGTTGCATGAGATCAATTCGCCCAGTGTACCGTCATTCCATCCAAGACTGCCGCAATTGGCGCCTCCTCGGGCGGCAGGCTCATGGCACGCTCAAGCGCTGCGCGCTTTTTTTCACCATAGATGACCAGGTGTTTGGACAGGGCCCCATCCAGAACCGGACCCGTCAGAGTGATGCGCGTCTCGGGCTGTGTCTGGGGCCGAGCAACGGCCAATGCCGGTGCGTTGCTTGCCAATGCCTGCGCCAGCCCCTCCATCCCCGGAAACAACGAGGCCGTATGCATGTCGTCGCCCATTCCAAGAACCAGCACCGCCAACGGGCGCAGCGGCTCGATCAGAGCTTCGATTTGGGGCAGAACCTCTTCGGGCGCCTTGCCGGGAATATAGAGCGGGACATAGTCCGCCGCCGCCGCCCGGTTGGTCAGAAGACGGTCGCGGATCAAGCGTTCGTTCGACCGGTCACTGTCTGCCGGGACGCAGCGTTCGTCGGTGGGCAGCACACGGACACGCTCCCACTCAAGATCCGCGGCGCACAGGCTGTCGAAGATCGGTCCGGGCGTGGTGCCGCCGGGAACTGCAAAAGCCACGACATCGTTGTGCAGCAGTGCGGCCTCCAACTCTCCGGCCAGAACGTTGGCAACATCAATGGCCAGCATGTCCCTGTCGGCATATTCCTGAATCTTCATGGCTTGATCCCTTGCCAATGGCGACCGTCGCGTTTCATCAGCAGTTCGGCGTCGCCGGGACCGGTACTGCCGCTGTCATAGGGTTTTGGCACGTCGCCGCGTGCCTGCCACCCCGCAATGATCGGGTCGGTCCAGGCCCAAGCGGCCTCGACCTCGTCTCCGCGCATGAACAGGGTTTGATTGCCCCGGATCACGTCCATCACCAAACGCTCATAAGCATCCGGCGCTTCCTGGTTTTCGGGCCCGAGCGCTTCGGCAAAACTCATATCCAACGGGACGTCGATCAAACGCATTCCGCCCTGCCCCGGCTCTTTGATCGTGACTTTCAGCGTGATGCCTTCGTTCGGCTGCAGCCGGATCGACAGCGTGTTGGCATGCCGCCCGGCCTCGGCCCCGAAGATCGAATGCGGCGCATCCTTGAAGATGACGTTGATCACCGAGGACCGCGCCACCAGCCGCTTGCCGGTGCGCAAGTAAAACGGAGTCCCCGCCCACCGCCAATTGCTGACATGCGCCCGCAGCGCCACATAACTTTCGGTGGTCGAGCGCGGATTGCCCACCGCTTCGCGGTAGCCCGGCCCGTCGGGACCACCCGAATACTGCCCACGCACGATGTGGTGCGGCTGCACCGGGTCCAGCGCGCGGATTACCTTGAGCTTTTCATCGCGCACGGCGTCCGAATCGAACTTGGCAGGCGGCTCCATCGCGATCAGGCACAGAAGCTGCATCAGGTGGTTTTGCACCATGTCGCGCATTGCCCCAGCGCGCTCGTAATACTCTTCGCGACCATCCACGCCGACGGTCTCGGCGACGGTGATCTGGATATGGTCGACATACTGACTGTTCCACAGCGGCTCGAACAGCATGTTGCCGAACCGGACTGCCATCAGGTTCTGGACGGTTTCCTTGCCCAGATAATGATCGATCCGGTAGATTTGGTTTTCGCTGAAATATGAGGCCAGCGTGGCATTCAACGCCCGCGCGCTGTCCAGGTCGTGACCGAACGGCTTTTCGACGACGATCCTCGTCTGCTCGTTTGCCAGACCGTGTTGGCGGATTTTTTCCGCCAACGGGGCGAACAATCCGGGTCCGACCGAGAAATAGAAGGCGCGGATCCGCGAATCCGTCAACAGACCTGAAAGGTTTTCCCACCCATCATCAGAGCTGGCATCCAACCGCAGATACTGCAGCCGGTTCAGGAACCCATCAAGGTTGCCGGGATCTCCCGCTTGACGAGGTGCGTGCTGGGCCAGCGACTCGGCGACGATCGCACGATAGCCCGCCTGATCATGTGCGGACCTTGCTGCGGCGATTATCCAAACATCGTCATTCCACTGTCCCGCGCAATAACGACGAAACAAGGCAGGCAAAATCTTGCGCTGCGCCAGATCCCCGGTGCCACCAAAAATGACCAGATCAAATGGGTCGACGGGTATAACGCGAGAAACCATGAGCCGTCCTTATCGCGCCATCGCCGGCATGTCCAATGTTAGCGCAATCATATCCTGGACTTTCTCTGGTTTCCAATCTGTACCAATCGTGTGCGCCGCACCGGACCGCCACCGAAACACACAAGAATATTCAACCGCTCAACGCGTCCGCCGTCAACGGATTGCCAAGATCTGGTTGTGTTCAGAAATTGTGAGAGTGAGTAACCTGCGCCGAAACGCAGGTCGGCATTCATTCGATGATCCATCGGCCGGATCAAGGCGCATTGGCCTTGAGCGGAACCTAGCCGAAACGCTAGTTCAGCCGGTATTCTCCGACGACGTTCCGCCATTCTCCGGGTGCGATCATCTTGCGGTGGGTAAAGCGCACCGAATGCAGCGGACCCTCGATTTCGCGCTGCCAGAACTCGATGAAATTGAACAGCTTGGGATGATCCGGCGCCAAGTCGTAATCCTGCCAGATGAACGTGTTCAGAACATGGATGTAATCCGGCATGCGATAGAAGATTTCAGCCGTTGTCAGGCCATACCCCTTCAGCATCAATTCGGTTTCGTTTTTCTCCATTCAGACCTCCAGATTTCCTCAAAGGTCCCTTCAGGGTAACATGATTCCTTTTCAATCCGTATTAAAACAATGTGTTACCCGAAAAACACCGCGGTTTCAGGCCACTTCCGGGTTGCTTGCTTGCACCCTATGTGCCGGGTCTGATAAGATGCATCCACAAGATATAGACCCAGCACAAAAAACGGGCAGTTTACGTGAGCGATACGCCAGAAATCCCCGAAAACATGGATGAAACCCCGCCCGAGCGCCCGGTTTACGACGGCCCGACGGTATCCATCGAATCCGAGATGCGGACGTCCTATCTGGACTATGCGATGTCGGTCATCGTGTCCCGTGCGATCCCCGATCTGCGCGACGGCTTGAAACCGGTGCATCGGCGCATCCTCTATGCGATGCACGAGACCGGGAACACCCACGACAAAGCTTACCGCAAATCGGCCCGTCCCGTGGGCGATGTGATGGGTAAATACCATCCGCACGGTGACAGCGCGATCTATGACGCGCTGGTGCGGATGGCCCAGGATTTCTCGATGTCGCTGCCGCTGCTGGATGGTCAGGGCAACTTCGGCTCGATGGACGGCGACAACCCGGCGGCCATGCGCTACACCGAGGTCCGCATGGACAAGCCCGCCGCCGCTCTGCTGGCGGATATCGAGAAAGAGACGGTAGATTTCCAGGACAACTACGACGGCAAGGACAAGGAACCCACCGTCCTCCCCGCGCGGTTCCCGAACATGCTGGTCAACGGCGCCGGCGGCATCGCGGTGGGTATGGCCACCAACATCCCGCCGCACAACCTGGGCGAAGTGGTCGACGCGACGCTGGCGCTGATCGACGATCCGGACCTGACCAGCGAACAGCTGATCGAGTACATCCCCGGCCCCGATTTCCCCACCGGCGGCGTGATGCTGGGCCGGTCCGGTGCGCGCAAGGCCTATCTGGAGGGCCGTGGCAGCGTCATCATCCGCGCCAAAACCCGCGTCGAGGAGTTGCGCAAGGACCGCTATGCCATCATCGTGGACGAGATCCCCTATCAGGTGAACAAGGCCTCGATGATCGAGAAGATCGCCGAAGCCGTGCGTGAAAAGCGCATCGAAGGCGTCAGCCACGTTCAGGACGAATCTGACCGCAACGGCGTGCGGGTGGTGGTCGAGCTGAAGCGCGACGCAACGCCCGAGGTGGTGCTGAACCAACTTTACCGGTTCACGCCGATGCAGACCTCATTCGGCTGCAACATGCTGGCGCTGAATGGCGGTCGCCCCGAGCAGCTGACCCTGCGCCGGTTCCTGACCAGCTTCATCGACTTCCGCGAAGATGTCGTTGCCCGCCGCACTGCATACGACCTGCGCAAGGCACGGGAACGCAGCCATATCCTGTGCGGTCTGGCCGTAGCGGTCTCGAACGTGGACGAGGTCGTTGCCACGATCCGGTCCTCGGCCGACGCGGCAGAGGCGCGCGATAAGCTGATGACCCGCCGCTGGCCCGCAGCCGAGATCGAGAGCTATCTGCGGCTGATCGACGATCCGCTGTCAAAGATGAACGACGACGGCACCTACAACCTGACCGAGGTTCAGGCCCGCGCGATCCTTGATCTGCGCCTGCAACGCCTGACCCAGATTGGTGTCAAAGAGGTCACGGACGAGCTGGAAGGCCTGGCCGCCAAGATCAAGGAATACCTGGACATACTGTCCTCGCGCGAGCGCATCATGAGCATCATCGCCGACGAGCTGCGCGAGGTTCGAGAGCAGTTCGCAGTGCCGCGCCGCACTGAAATCGTCGACTGGTCCGGCGATATGGAAGACGAGGACCTGATCGAACGCGAGGACATGGTCGTCACCGTGACCTCGGGCGGCTACATCAAGCGTACGCCGCTGGCCGACTTCCGCGCGCAGAAGCGCGGCGGCAAGGGTCTGTCGGGGATGCAGACCAAGGAAGAGGACGTCGTAACCAATCTGTTCGTGGCGAACACGCATACGCAACTGCTGTTCTTCACCACCGATGGGATGGTCTACAAGCTCAAGACATGGCGCTTGCCTCAATCTGGGCGCACCGGCAAGGGCAAGGCCATCGTCAACATCCTGCCGATTCCCACGGGTGTTTCGATTGCGGCGATCATGCCGGTCGATGTGCCGGATGAAGAATGGGAAAACCTGCAGATCGTCTTCGCCACCAGTGCCGGTGACGTGCGCCGAAACGCGCTGAGCGATTTCACCAACGTCAAGCGCAACGGCAAGATCGCGATGGATCTGCCCGAGGGTGTGGAACTGGTCAACGCGCGCATCTGTTCCGAGGATGACGACGTGATGCTGGTCACCAATTCCGGCCGGGCAATCCGCTTCCCGACCACTGCCGTGCGCGTGTTCAAGGGCCGCAAATCGACCGGTGTGCGCGGCATCAAACTGACGAATGGCGATCGAGTCGTCTCGATGTCCGTCATTCGCCACTTCGAGGCCACGGCAGACGAGCGCGCCGCCTACCTGAAGATGCGCCGCCTGATGGCAGGCGTCACCGAAGAGACCGAAACCGACGAAGACGAAGGCAACGCAGACAGCATCCTGCCTCAGGAGCGCTATGCCGAGATGTCTGCGGCGGAAAACCTTATCCTGACTATCACGGCCGGCGGGTCGGGCAAGCTCAGCTCGTCGCATGACTACCCGGTGCGCGGCCGCGGTGGAATGGGCGTGATGGCGATGGACAAGGCGATGCGGGGCGGCCCGCTGGTGGCCTCGTTCCCCGTCGAAATCGACGACCAGATCATGCTGGCCACGTCCAAGGGGCAGTCGATCCGGGTTCCGGTCGACGGTATATCGTTCCGGTCCCGCAGTGCGGGCGGGGTCAAGGTGTTCAACACCGGCAAAGGCGAGGAAGTCGTCAGTGTCGCTTGGATCGCAGACCAGGGTGACGAGGAAGACGATAGCGAAACGTAAGGATGGCCGCCTCTGATCGGCGGCCCTCATTTCAACGACGACGGAGCGGCTCTGCAACAGCAGCCGCTCCTTTTCGTTTCGGCGAATGTCGAAGCGTTCTTTCTGGGGTCAAGCCGGGTTTTGCGGTAGGCTCATCCAATGAGACCCGAACCCAGACTGGACATCATCGGCGCCGCCCTCGCCGACCCAACCCGCGCACGCATCCTGTGCAAACTGATGGACGGGCGGGCGTTCACCAACAAAGAGTTGTCCTGCGCAGCCAACATAACGCCACCAACTGCAACGGCCCATCTCAAGCAGTTGGAGCGGGCCGGCCTGACCACTTCGATACGCAGCGGCAGGCATGTCTTTCACCGGATCGCAAGCGCACAGGTCGCATCGGCTTTGGAAAAGCTGTCCACGCTAACTCCCAGCGACCATGTCCGGCGGGCCGCGAAACCGGACTCGGGCGTCCTGTTGGCCCGTTGCTGCTATAACCATCTTGCCGGGCGTCTCGGTGTGTGGATCACGGACAACCTGCTGGATACGGGCGTTCTGCAACTGGCACATGGGGCACTGGCGCCGGGTCCGCGATATCACGCGTTTTTGACCGATCTCGACCTGGACCCACCGCGGGTCAGCGCCCACCGGCCGGTCGCCAAATTCTGTCTGGACTGGACGGAACGCCGAAATCACATCTCAGGTTCCTTGGGAATCGCGATTCTGGAAAAAGCTCTGAAAGACAAATGGCTGACGCGCCAAAGGTCCAGTCGCGCCCTGACCATCACGCCGGAAGGCAAGATCGCACTGACTCGCCATTTCGGCTTGTCGGACTCCGCGCTTGATTGCCTCGGGTCGTCGGTTCGGTCGATGGCGAAGCGATAAGTCACACTCAAGATGCAAACCCGGTCATTCTGACGTTGCTTGGTTAGGAGACTGGAATGACCCAAAAACCACAGGACACCGAACGATATCTGACAGACGAAGGTTGGCGCGTGATCGTTCAGGTTCCCGAGGACCGCGCGCAGGCGGTGATTGATGCTGTTCTGGCCGAAGCCAACCTTGTTTACGGCGATTATGATCGCGTCACCTTCCGGTCGACGCCCGGAACGCAGAGCTTTCGGTCACTCGGGACCGGACGCAATGCCGTCACCTGCGACACGGTGGATGTTCCCTGCGTCGAAGTCTCGTTCTTTCTGGATGTGTCGGACGGCGTGCGTTCGAAGGTGCTGCGCGCAATCTACGCGGCCCATCCCTATGAAGAACCGGTGATCCTTCTGCACCCGTGTTTTCGAACGCTGCACATCCGCGGGCAGGACGAAGACAACCCGAACCGGTTCTGGAACCGGCCTCTGGAAGACTGGGTGCCTGATGCACACCGCAGCTAGATGACCCCTATCATACCCATAGCGGTCATCTTTCCAGGTCATAGACCGTAGAGCGTGCCGAATTTGTCTTCGAGATAAGCCAACAACGGCTCGGGTCCGGGCTCCATGCCGCTGGCGCGGCGGATGACGTCGCGTGGGGCATACAGACCGCCATGCTGCTGAACATGCTCGCGCAGCCAGCCGGTTGCAGTGGCGGTATCGCCCTGCGCCAGTTGATCGTCCAAGCTTGGAACTGCCGCTCGGAGAGCCTGATACAGACAGCCTGCGTACACATTGCCCAGCGAATAGGTCGGGAAGTAGCCAAACAGACCGACCGACCAATGCACGTCCTGCAGACACCCGTTCGAAGGCTTGTCGACCGCATAGCCGAAATCGGCATGGAAGCGGTCGTTCCACGCGGCCTCGAGGTCCTTCACCTGCAGTTCGCCCGACATAAGTGCGCGCTCCAGATCGAACCGCAGCATTACGTGCAGATTGTACTGAACCTCGTCCGCTTCGGTTCGGATGTATCCGTTGTGCACCCGGTTTACGGCGGCATAGAAGGCATATTCATCTGCTATGCCGAAATCACCGAAGGTGTCCATCATCTGCCGGAACAGCCAGCCCGTGAAGGCGCGCGAGCGGCCCAGCTGATTTTCATAGATGCGGCTCTGGCTTTCATGAATGCCCATTGACACGCCCTGGCCCAGCGGTGTCAGCGCGTAGGCCGGGTCGATGCCCTGCTCATAGCAGGCGTGCCCGACCTCATGGATGGTCGAATAGAAACAGTTGAACGGGTCGGTTTCGCTGGTCCGGGTGGTGACGCGCACGTCGTCGCCGCTGCCCGAACAGAACGGGTGTACGGCCTTGTCCACCCGCCCCCGGTTCAAGTCGTACCCGAAAGTCTCCGCCAGCTTTTGCGTCAGCTTCATCTGGGCCGCTTCGTCGAACGTTCCGGTCACGCCCGCGGGGGACGGCCGGTCAAGAACCGCGGCGCGCAGCGCAACCAGACGCGGGCGCAGGGCGTCGAAGATGTCGGCGATCTGGGCAGCGGTCGTGTAGGGCTCGTAATCCTCGACCAGCGCGTCATAGACATCGCCGCCTTGCGCCAGAGCCACCCCTTCCTCGCGCCGCAGCGCCACGACTTCCTCCAGAACCGGAAGAAACGCGGCAACATCCTCGTCGGCGCGGGCCTGTGCCCACTTGCCCTGCGCGGCCGATGTCACGCGGGCGATGGCCGTGGCCAGATCAGCGGGCACCTTGACCGTGCGCTCGTATGTGCGGCGGATTTCGCGCAGTTGCGCCTGACCAACCTCGGTGTCGGCATGGGCGTTTTCCAGCCACTCGGCCACGCGCGGATCCGAACGGCGCGCATGCAACACGGCTTCGATTGCGGCCATCTCCTCGGCGCGCTGGTTGGTGGCCCCGCGCGGCATGACAGTCTCCTGGTCCCAGCCCAGGCGCCCGGCGATCTGTGCCAGTGCCGAGGTTTCGCGCTGAAAGGCCATCAGGTCATTGAATGCAGTCATTGGGTCAAGCTCCGCGCAGCGAGGTTGCGATGGGATAAGCGGTCAGGAACCGGGCGCGCAGGATAAGGGTCCAGACGACCACGGCCATGAACTGGTGGAAAATGGCGATCTGCCAGGGCGCGCCGTAGACCACGGTGAGGATGCCCACGACCACCTGCAGCGACAGCGCCGCGAACATGGCGTTGAAGGCGAACCGGGTCTGCGGGTGGGCGCTGCTGCTGCCGCGCCGCCAGACGAAGAGCGCGAAGGCGAACAGCACATAGCCCACGCAGCGGTGGATGAACTGCACCAGCCCCGGACTTTCGAAAAAGTTGCGCCACATCGGGTCAAGCGCGGTAGCGTCCGGCGGCAGCAGTTGCCCGCCGATCAGCGGCCAGTCGGTATAGGACCGGCCGGCGTCGATGCCCGCCACCAATGCGCCGATCAGGATCTGCAGAAAGGCAAAGTGCAGCAGCCCGGTCGACAGCGAAAACAGCCGCGCCTCTTTGGCGCGACGGGCCTGCATCAGGTCGCGTTCCTCGCGCCCCAGCATGAAGATGTACCAGGCCAGAAAGCCCAGGATCACGAACGCAAGGCCAAGATGGGTGGCCAGGCGATAACTGGCAACTGCGGTCATCCCCTCGCCCTGCGTCACGCCCGAGGCCACCATCCACCAACCGACGGCGCCTTGAACGCCGCCCAACAGTCCGGGGATCGCAAGGCGCCCGGTCCAGCCTGCGGGGATCTTGCGCAACACCAGAAAGCCAAAGAACCCAAGCGCCCAGACCAGGCCGATCACACGGCCCAGCTGCCGATGACCCCATTCCCACCAGTAGATGGTCTTGAAGTCATCCAACTCCATCCACTGGTTCATGATGCGCCACTGGTCGATCTGTTTGTACTTGTCGAACTCGGCCTGCCAGTCCGCCTCGGACATCGGCGGGATCGCTCCGGTGACCGGTCGCCATTCGGTGATCGACAGGCCGCTGTCGGTCAGGCGGGTCAGCCCACCCACCGCGATCATCACGACGACAAGCGCGAACAAGATCATCAGCCAGATACGGATGGCCTTGCGTGCACCACCCCGGCCGCGGTCGATCATGCCGGGCTGGACCGTTTCCTGCTTTTGTTCACCCGAGACTTCTTCGAAGATGCTGCGCTTGCCGCTCATGCCGTCCTCATGTCCTTGATTTTCCCGCAAGCTAGGGCCAGTGCCCGGGAAGGTCCAGCCTCAGCCCTTGTCCTTCCAGCGGACCATCTGACGCATGATCCCGTGCAGCATCTGCACATCGGCCCGCGTCATGCGCATGCGCGACCACAGGTTGCGCAGGTTCACCTTCATCCCTTCGGCCTTTTCCGGCGGGTAGAAGAACCCGGCCTCCTCCAGCCGCTGTTCGTAGTGTTCTACCAGTTTCTCGACCTCGATGCCGGTGGCCCAGTCGCCTTTGCCCAGATCGGTGGCCTCGTGCACCACGTCGCCGGTCTGGCGCATCCACTCATAGGCGGTCAGCAACACGCACTGCCCCAGGTTCAGCGAGGCGTATTCGGGGTTCACCGGCACCGAGATGATCGCATTGGCCTTGGCGATGTCTTCATTCTCCAACCCGGCCCGCTCGGGCCCGAACAGCACGGCCACCTTTTCGCCCGCCGCCACCTTCTGGGCCGCGATCTGCATGGCCCGTTCGGGGCTGTAGACGGGTTTGGTCAGTCCGCGCTGACGGGCGGTGGTGGCGAACACATATGTGCGGTCGCCCAACGCGCCGCCCAGATCGTCGAACAGCTGCGCCTCGTCCAGCAGCCGCCCGGCACCGCTCGACATGGCCACGGCCTTGGGGTTGGGCCAGCCGTCGCGCGGGGCGACGATGCGCATCCGGTCCAGACCGAAATTCCACATCGCCCGCGCCGCGGCGCCGATGTTTTCGCCCATCTGCGGGCGGACAAGCACGAATGAGGGCTGGGGTCTGTCGCTGAGCATCCTGATCTCCGAAAGTTGCGCCTGCCATAATGCCGCCGCTGGCACAGGGCAAGCCCGGCCGCCCTGCCCGATTGCAAATCACCCGGTCTGCGGGCAATAAAGTTTGCTTCGCCGCCGCAATCGGCTAAACCGCGCCAAAGACCAACCGCGAAGGATCCGCCAATGGACACCCCCGAGCAGCCTCAGATCTATCTGATCACCCCGCCGACCATCGACCCGGCCACCTTTCCCGACCGGCTGGCCCGCGTTCTGGACGGGACCGAGATCGCCTGCATCCGGCTGGCGCTGGCCGGCAGCGACGAGGACGCCATCGCCCGCGCGGCCGACGCCTGCCGCGAGGTGGCCCATGCGCGCGACGTGGCGCTGGTGATCTCGAACCATGTCCTGCTGGCGCAACGGCTGGGGCTGGACGGGGTGCATCTGGAGGATGCGGCCCGCTCGGTCCGGGCCGCGCGCAAAGAGCTGGGGGCGGATGCCATCGTCGGCAGTTTCTGCGGAACCTCGCGCCATGACGGGATGACCGCGGGCGAAGCCGGGGCCGACTATGTGGCCTTTGGGCCCGTGGGGGACGTGTCGTTGGGCAAAGGGACCCGCGCCGAGCGTGATCTGTTCCAATGGTGGTCCGAGATGATCGAGGTTCCGGTTGTCGCCGAAGGCGGCCTGACACCCGAACTGGTTGCCGAACTGGCTGAATGTACCGACTTCTTCGGTATCGGAGACGAGATCTGGGCCGCAGAGGACCCGCTAAGCGCCCTGAACACGCTGATCGCGCCGATGAATACCGGCGGTTAGGACATAACCGCCCAGTACAGACCCAAGCCCGCCAACAACAGCGAGGCTACTGTGGAAATACGGCCGCGCAGCCTGGGCGAATCCGGCAAGAGCACGGTCAGGGTGGCGAGGATCAGGATCGCGACTCCGCTCAGCGCCAACAGGATGCCAGCGGCAAAACCCAGCACCGCCGGCGCGACATGGTGCGGCGGCACACCAAGGCGCGACGATGCGTCTGACAGTGTCAGGCCAAGGACTGCACCGGCCGCCAAAAGGAACAGCACGCGCCAGACCCCCAACCGGTCGGTGACGAGGTTCCAAAGCGCCAACAAGGCGATGGCAGCCGGCACGACCGGCCACGGCAGGAACGGCCTCGCACTCAACACGTCGAACATCCCAAGCGGCAGCGTCACCAGAACGCCCAGCCCCAGCGCGGCAAGTTGAACAAGGACCGGGCGCAACTTCAGTGACAAGAAAACCAGCACCGAGGCCAGCGCCAGAAGCTGTGCCCCCGCGCCCGCGACATGCAGCAGCCCGGCCCGGAAAAAAGCCTCGGCCGCTTGCTGCGCCCCCAGCCCGGCCCCGCCTGCCAAGGGAATGCGAGGACTGACCTCGCCGCCGCTCAGAAACCCGGTATAAGGCGCCTCGACCCCTTGCTGGCGCAAGACCACGGGGCCGATTCCTTCAGGCCAGGTCAGGCGCAGGCTGCTTGCATCGGGTGGCAGAGGACCGGCCAACAGCACTCCGGAAATCCGCGGCACGTCAGGGTTGCCGACCACCGGAATACTTGCGCCTTCATAGGACAACGCAACCGGCCCGTTCACGTCGATCTGCAGGGATTGCTTCCAATCCGTTACAAAATCGTGGACGTGTTCCTCAAGCTCGGACGAGACAAGCCGGCGCAACTGCGCGTATCGCGCGCTCCCGCCGTCGCCCCCCTTCGCGACCTCTTGCGGATCGACCCCGGCCAGAACGGCCTCGGCGTTCATGGCGATTTCGACCAGAAGGCGACCGTCCCGGACCTGAAAGTCAACGATTGTCCGTCCGCTTTGTTGCGCCCATGCAGGCATTGCCAAAAAAATACATGCCAGCAATGGCGCAATTATCCAGGCGCGAAACCGCAGGAAGGTCAGCAAACGGATATTGAGACCCATCCGAAAATATCCAAAAGAACCAAAAAACTGTGTCTGAGTGTTTCTTCCTTCCAAACAAAGGGCAAGCCAAATCGCCGACGTGGACCCAGCCCGCGCAGCTTCCGGCTTGCGCGCGCCCTGCGCCTGCGGCATGACGAGGAAATGACTCAGAACAGCGACATCCTGTGCATCGGATCCGTCCTGTGGGACGTGATCGGACGATCCGCCAGCCACATGCGGCAAGGGTCGGACGTGCCCGGCCGCATTACGCGCCTGCCCGGTGGCGTGGCGATGAACATCGCCATGACCCTTGTGCGCTTTGGCATGACCCCAACCCTGCTGACCGCCATCGGCAGCGACCCCGAGGGCGACGAGCTGGTTCACGCCTGCAAGCGGCTGGGCATGGACACGACCCATATCTATCGCTCGCAGGACCTGCCCACCGACCGGTACATGGCGGTCGAAGGCGCAAACGGACTGATCGCCGCCATCGCCGACGCCCATTCGCTGGAGGCCGCCGGTGCCAAGATCCTGCGCCCGCTGATTCATGGCCCGCTGGGCTATGAAAACACCCCGTTCGAAGGGCAGATCGCGCTGGACGGCAACCTGACGCTGGACCTTCTGGAAGAAATCGCCGTCAGCCCGGCCTTCGCCCGTGCCGACCTGCGCGTAGCCCCGGCCTCGCCCGGCAAGGCCGAGCGGCTGCTGCCTTTCCTCAAGCACGGCCGGGCCACGTTGTATGTGAACCTCGAAGAAGCCGGGCTGCTGTGCCAGCGCGAGTTCGCCGATTCCGAAACCGCCGCCCGCGCTCTGCTGGACCGGGGCGCGCTGCGTGCGCTGGTGACCGACGGGGGCAACTCGGCCACCGTGGCCAGTGCCGAAGCGGTAATCACCCAGAAACCCCCGTCGGTTCTGGTCACGCGCGTGACCGGCGCGGGCGACACGTTCATGGCGGCCCATATCGCCGCCGAAGCCAATGGCGCCAGCATCGACGAGGCGCTGACCCGCGCCCTGCATGCCGCCGCAACCTATGTATCCGGAGAGACCCCCCTGTGATCGACATCCAGTATTCCGCCGAAGTGCGCGCGGCCAAGGACGATGGAACCCCCATCGTTGCCTTGGAAAGCACCATCATCACCCACGGCATGCCCTACCCGCAGAACATCGAGGTGGCGGCCCAGGTCGAGCAGGACATCCGCGACGCGGGCGCCGTTCCGGCCACGATCGCGGTGATCGACGGCCGGCTGCATGTGGGGCTGGAACCCGATCAGTTGAAGGATTTGGGACAGGCGCAGGGCGTGGCCAAGATTTCGCGCGCGGATATGGCAGCCTGCATCGCTTCGGGCGGAACCGGGGCCACCACCGTTGCCGCCACGATGATCGCCGCCCATTTCGCGGGGATCCAGGTCTTTGCCACCGGCGGCATCGGCGGGGTGCATCGCGGCGCGGAAACCAGCTTTGACATCTCGGCCGACCTGCACGAACTGGCGCAGACCCCGGTCACAGTCGTGGCCGCCGGGGCCAAGGCGATCCTTGATCTCGCAAAAACGCTCGAAGTGCTTGAGACACTGGGCGTGCCGGTCATCGCCCATGGGCAGGATGAATTCCCAGCCTTCTGGTCGGCCAAGTCGCCCTTTGCCGCGCCCCTGCGGATGGACACAGCCGAGCAGATCGCCAAGGCCCATGCGACGCGCCGCGCTCTGGGTCTGCCAGGCGGGCAGCTGGTGGCCAACCCGATCCCGCTGGCCGATCAGATCCCGTCCGAGGAACTTGACCCGATCATCGCCTCGGCCCAGCAGGACGCCGAAGCGCATCGCATTACCGGCAAGGCCGTCACGCCCTATCTGCTGCAGCGCATCTACGAGCGGACCGAGGGCCGATCCCTGATCGCCAATATCGCCCTGGTGCGCAACAATGCGCGCCTTGCGGCTGGTATAGCCAAGTCTTTGAAGGCTCAGGCTGACTAAGCGTCAAACGGACCTATTGTACCAAGGCGCCGGACTGATTAACTAGTCCGGCAAACCGCTCGGAACCGCGATGAACACACCGTTTGATGAAGAACCCCACCGCCGCCCCGGCCTGCTGTCGCGGCTACGCGCGTCGTTTCTGACGGGTATCGTCGTCATCGCACCGGTCTGGCTGACGCTGTGGCTGATCCTGTCGGTAGTCGGCTGGATCGACAGCGCGGTCCTGCCCCTGATCCCGCACCAGTTCCGGCCCGAACAATATGTGGGTATCAACCTGCGCGGCGTGGGCGTCCTGTTCTTCCTGATCTTCACGGTTCTGGTCGGCTGGATCGCCAAAGGTATCCTGGGCCGGTCTCTGATCCATTTTGCCGAAAGCCTGGTCAACCGGATGCCCGTCGTCCGGTCGATCTATTCCGGGATCAAGCAGATCTCGGAAACCGTCTTTGCCCAGACCGAGCGGTCATTCGAGAAGGCCTGCCTGGTGCAGTATCCCCGCCGGGGCATCTGGGCCATCGGCTTCGTCTCGACCGAGGCCAAGGGCGAGATCAACAAACGCGCCGAGACCGGCGGCGGCCTGCTGAGCGTGTTCATTCCAACCACGCCGAACCCGACCTCGGGTTTTCTGCTGTTCTTCCCCGAGGAAGACGTGATCCTGCTGGACATGACGATCGAGGATGCCGCCAAACTGGTGATCTCGGCCGGGCTGGTCTATCCGAACCAGAAAGACCCCACGCAGCCGCCCGAGTGATCAGCCGAACATCGCGGGCAGATCAACGGTGCTGCGCGCACCCAGATCGGGTTTGTGATCGGCCAGAAACCGGTCGGCGGCGGCCCGTCCCGCCTGTTTCAGGCTGTGCAGAACCACCGGGTTGGGCACCGTTTTGGTCGCAACCGACAGGCTGTTCATCAGGGCGTCATCCGCAATCATGTGCACGAAGACCCGGCTCATCTCGCCCGCCTGCAGTTTGCCCTCGGCCAGCAGGCGCTGCACGAAGTTGATCGCCCGCAGCTCGCGCAGAAGGGACGAGTTGAAGCTGATCTCGTTGATCCGGTTCTGAATCTGCTGCGGGGTCTTGGGAACCTCGTCGCGCTCCAGCGGGTTGATGTTCACGATCACCACATCCTCGGGCAGGCCCGCGTTGAACAGCGGAAACAGCGCCGGGTTGCCGGTATAGCCGCCATCCCAATAGGCTTCGATCCGGTCGGTTTCGGGGTCGTGGATTTCAACCGCCTGGAACAGGTTCGGCAGGCAGGCCGAGGCGAGGATCGCATCAGTCGTCACCTCATCGCCCGTGAACACCCGGATCTTGCCGCTGCGCACACAGGTGGCGCAAACGAACAGGCGCGGCCCCTGATCGGCGCAGACCTCGCCAAAGTCAAAGGCCTCGACCACCGGGGCCAGCGGATTGCGGTAGAACGGCCCATAGGCATAGGGCGACACCATCCGCGACCAGGTATCAGCCACCGAGAACGGCAAAGAATACTCCATCGCCTGCGCGATCTGGGCGGGCTCCATTCCGGCCAGCCAGTTGGCGATGCGCATGTCGCCCACCGCGCCCATCCTCTCCCACAGGGCGTTCAGAGTCTCGCGCGCGCCATCGCGACCGGCATGGACCATGCCGGCCTTGAACGCGGCCCCGTTCAACGCCCCGGCCGAGGTTCCGGTGATCGCTGCGACCTCGATGTCTTCGTCGTCCAGCAGGCGATCCAGCACGCCCCAAGTAAAGGCGCCATGCGCGCCGCCGCCCTGCAGGGCAAGATTGATGCGCTTTACCATATCGGTCAGCCCCAGCGCGCGCCGCCGATCACAACGCGGTCCACCCGCCGTCGACCGAGATCGTGGTGCCGGTGATCTGGGCCGCGGCGTCCGAGCACAGGAACACGGTGGTTCCGCCCAGCTGTTCGACGGTCGCGAACTCTTTCGAAGGCTGCCGTTCGAGCATGACATTCTTGATTACGTCCTCGCGGCTCATGTTGTATTCCTTCATCGTGTCGGGGATCTGCGCCTCGACCAGCGGCGTCAGCACATAGCCCGGACAGATGGCGTTGCAGGTGATCGGCTCCTGCGCGGTTTCCAGCGCAGCGGTCTTGGTCATGCCGACGACCCCGTGCTTGGCCGCCACATAAGCCGCCTTGTAGGGCGATGCAGTCAGCCCATGCGCCGAGGCGATATTGACGATCCGCCCCCACCCGGCCTTGCGCATCATCGGCAGCGCCGCCGCCATCGTGTGAAAGGCCGAGTTCATGTTGATCGCGATGATCGCGTCCCATTTATCGACCGGGAACTGGTCGATCGGCGCGACGTGCTGAATGCCTGCATTGTTGACCAGGATATCGCAGGCTCCGGCCTGTTCGATCAGCGCCCGGCATTCCTCGCCCTTGGACATGTCGGCCTTGATGTAGCGCGCGTTGGTTCCGGTTTCCTTGCTGATCTCGGCTGCCAGCGCGTGATCTTCATCGCGGTCGGTGAACGAGTTCAGAACCACATCGGCCCCCGCCTTGGCCAATGCGCACGCGATGCCCAACCCGATGCCCGAATTCGATCCGGTGATGATTGCTGTTTTTCCCGACAGGTTCATTTTGGGTCTCCCACAGACTCATGATTTGGAGACACAGTGCCATGCTGCACCTGCAAAATAAACGGGGAAAGACCCGGTTGCGGATACGGTCAATTTATGGGCGGGAAGTTCGGAGCTCGAGGCAGAAAAAAACGCCCGCACGAAGCGGGCGTTAAGTTATTGAGGCAGGTTTCATACAGGCAAGAAACCTATCGAGCAGTGGAACCTTTATAAGCAATTCCGCGCCGTCATCCAAGCTAAAAGTTTGATAATAAGAAAAATCATCGGTACGGTGAATCCCAACAAAATAAGGCCAGAGCAGGATTGTTTCCAAAATGAGCCCCGATATTCTCCGTCCCATCCGCCCGTTGATCGCGGGAATCGCTGCCTCGCTTGTCGCCACGTTAGCGCAAGCAGAATCGACCCATGGCATAGCTATGTATGGAGACCCGGCCCTACCACCGGATTTTGTGTCGCTGCCTTATGCCAACCCCGACGCGCCCAAGGGCGGCAAGGTCGTGTTCGGCAATACCGGCGGCTATAACAGTCTCAACCCGTTTGTGCAAAAAGGCACCGCCCCTTGGCAGCTGAGATTTTGGACCCACGAGGGGTTGATGGGCCGTTCGTGGGACGAACCTTTCACTCTTTACGGGCTTTTGGCCGAATCAATCGACACCGCGCCGGACCGATCCTGGGTCGAATTCACCCTGCGTGAGACTGCCCGATTCTCTGACGGATCGCCGGTCACGGTTGACGATGTGATCTGGTCTTACGAGACCCTCGGAACGCAGGGGCATCTGCGCTATCGCGGTCTGTGGGCCAAGATCGACAGCATTCAGCAAACCGGACCACGCTCGGTCCGGATCATCTTCAACGAGCCAGACCGCGAGCTGGCCCTGATCGCAGGGCTGCGGCCGATCCTCAAGAAGGCCCAATGGGAGGGCAAGGATTTCGCCGAGGCATCCCTGCAAGATGTCCCGATTGGCACCGGCCCCTATGTCATCGATGACTACGAGGCCGGGCGTTTCGTGAACCTCGAACGCAATCCGGATTATTGGGGCAACGATGTCCCGTTCCGCCGGGGTACCATGAATTTCGACGAGATGCGGTTGGAGTTCTACGGCGACCAGACGGTTCTGTTCGAGGCCTTCAAGGCCGGCGCGCTGTCGGCCGTCCGCGAGTTCAACGCCGACAAATGGGCCACGCAATACGATTTCCCGGCCGTTCAGCGCGGCGATGTCATCAAAACCGAGATTCCGCATAAAAAGCCCTCGGGCATGACAGGTCTGGTCATGAACACGCGCAAAGCGCCCTTTGACGATTGGCGCGTGCGCGAGGCGCTGACCCTTGCGTTCAATTTTGAATTCATCAACGGCACGATCACTGGCGGTGCTCAGCCTCGGATCACCTCGTATTTCTCGGGGTCTGAACTGGCGATGCAGCCCGGACCGGCAACCGGCCGGGTGGCTGAGATGTTGCAACCCTACGCGGCTGATCTGCCTCCGGGAACTCTGGAAGGGTATGTTCTGCCCGAGGGCGACGACTCGGTTCGCAACCGAAAGGACATCCGCAAGGCCGCTGATCTGCTGGAGCAAGCCGGGTGGACTATCCAGGACGGCGTGCTGAAGAACGCAGCGGGCGAGCCGCTCAAGATAACCCTGGTCATCAGTCAGGGAAGCTTGAATGTGGTTCAGAATGTGGATGCGATCGCCGAGATGTATGCCCGCGCGCTGGAACGGCTGGGGATCGAGCTGACCGTCGACAAGGTGGATGACGCACAATACACCCAGCGGGTGTCCGAGCTGGATTTCGACATGACCCCGTTCCGCCGCGCTCTGTCGCTGTCGCCGGGCAACGAACAACGCCTCTACTGGGGCAGCGAAGGCGCGGATGCCTCGGGGACACGCAACCTGATGGGGGTCACCTCTCCGGCGGTGGATGGGCTGATCGATGCGATGCTGGCCTCGGAAAGCCGTGAGGATTTCGTGGCCGCCACCCGCGCGCTTGACAGGGTTCTGACCGCCGGACGGTATGTCATTCCAATCTGGAGCTTTGATGTTGGCCGCATCGCCCATGTGAAGGAAATGAAGCATCCTCAGATCTTGCCAATCTACGGCGACGGACCGCAGTTCATGCCCGATGTCTGGTGGTACGAGGAGTAGCAGGCAACCGGTAGGGGCTTGTGCCCCTGCCCATTTCAAGTGATGCACTTAGCTCGGATCGGACGCCGCGCGGGCGTCGGCAATTTTCGGCACATGTGACCAAACACCAAAAGGCGATCGAACAAATCCGCCGGCCGCTATTTCTAGAGCATTTGACTACTTTTTGCGGGTGGAACGCTTGTTACCACGATATCTCGCAATCCAAGTGAGGATCGACGCAACGGACACCTGCACCGAAAACAGATTTCTTAGATAGAACAAAGCCCTGTATTCGGCGCAGTCCAGAGTGCGAGCATTTGAACGATCGCCAAAACCGACAGTGAGTGGGAAAACGGGCCGAGCACGGCGTGAAAAACCGCTTTGATTTTCCAGCACCCCGACCTGCGACATTTTGTCATGTCTTCGCGCGGGCTGCGCGCTCCGTACGCTGGTCTGGGGAAGAGCAGTCCTGAAACCCGAACCACGGAAGGCTCGCAGATGTTGAACTGGACTGATTTGACACAAGACTGGAGCGCGTCCTACGCACGTGCCAAGCGCCGTTTTCCGAACCTGCGCGATCAGGATATGGCGCGCGTGAGGACGGACAGGAAACGCTTTGAGGCCTATCTGGCCGAGCGGCACCACCTGACGGTGAACGAGGCCCATGAAGAGGTCGAGGATTTCCTTTACACCGAAGGCCTGAACCGCGAGCTTGCCCGGCGTTAGGCCAGCGACGTGACCCACAGGATGGTTGCATCCTCATCGCTTACCGAGATCACGTTGTGCCCCATGCTGCCGTCGTAATAGGCGCTGTCGCCCCGACGCATCTCAACCGGTTCATAAAACTCGGTGTACAGGCGGATCACGCCGGTCAGCACATACAGGAATTCTTCGCCATCGTGACGCACCCAGCCGTCGAACTCGTCCATTGACCGGGCGCGCACGCGGGCCCGATAGGGCAGCATCTGCTTCTTGGTCAGCGTTTCGGCCAGCAACTCGTGCTCGTAGGTCGTAGTGGCGTGCGCGGTGCCTTCACCCATCTTGGTCACCGCCATGCGACCGATCACTTGATCCCGCTCGGGCGGGGTGAACAGCTGCGGTACAGAGATTTCGAGACCGATCGCCAGCTTCTTGAGCGCATCATAGGTCGGCGACATTTGGCCATTTTCGATCTTGCTGAGCGTGGACCGGGCCAACCCGGCCTGGTTCGCCGCCTGCTCGAGGGTCCATTTCCGCGCCTTGCGCAGTTCACGCACGCGGGCACCCAGATCTACCGGCTCCAGCTCGGTGCGGGAACCGTTGTCGCGGGCGATGCGTACGATGGATTTGTGGTCTTTGCTCGTCATGCGTCATTCTATAGGGCCAGCGCCGCGCGCTTGCAACGCGTGACAAAGGGCAATAGCCAAGGCGCATGTTGTCGATCTTCGATCAGGGGCCGCCGACGCCCTGCCCCGCGCTGTTCAACCTGGCCGCCCATGTGCTGCGCCGCGCCGATGCCACGCCCGACAAGGTGGCCCTGTCCGTGCTGCGCCCTGACGGTTCGGACGACTGGACCTTTGCGAAGTTGAAATCCGCGGTTCTGGGCACCGGAACCGGGCTGCTGCGTGCGGGCCTGGTGCCCGGCGACATCGTGCTGATGCGTCTGGGCAATACGGTCGATTTTCCCATAGCCTATCTGGGGGCGATCGCCGTCGGGCTGATCCCGGTACCGACCTCCTCGCAACTGACCGAGCCGGAAACGGAGCGGATGATCCGGGAACTGTCTCCAGCCGCCATTCTGCGCGATCCGTCCGTGGCCTGTGCCGCGCACCCCAACCAGATCGGCCTGGCCGACCTTGCCGCCATGCGCGACCTGCCGCCCGCGTCGTTCGACATGGGCGATCCGGAACGCATGGCCTATGTCGTCTATACCTCGGGCACCTCGGGCAAGCCACGCGCCGTGGCCCATGCGCATCGCGCGATCTGGGCGCGGCAGATGATGGTCGATGGCTGGTACGGCCTGCGTGAGGCCGACCGCCTGTGCCACGCGGGCGCGTTCAACTGGACCTACACGCTGGGCACCGGCCTGATGGACCCGTGGACCATCGGCGCCACCGCGCTGATCCCCGAACCCGGAACCGACCCGACCGCCCTGCCCGGGTTGCTGCGCCGCCACCGCGCCTCGATCTTTGCGGCCGCCCCCGGCGTGTACCGAAAGATGCTGAACGCGGCGGACACGCTGCCTCTGCCCGATCTGCGCCACGGCCTGAGCGCCGGCGAGAAGCTGTCGCGCGCCTTGCACGAACGCTGGGTTCAGGCCACCGGGACCGAGCTGTACGAGGCCTACGGCATGTCGGAATGCTCGACCTTCATCTCATCCAGCCCGTCCCACCCCGCGCGCGGCGATGCGCTGGGCCAGCCTCAAACGGGGCGCCGCGTGGCGATCCTGGGGCCTGACGGGCCGGTTCTGCAGGGGCAGGAAGGCACCATCGCCATTCACCGCTCGGACCCGGGGCTGATGCTGACCTACCTCAACGCCCCGGACGAGGCCCGCGCGCGCATGCAGGGCGACTGGTTCCTGACCGGCGATCAGGGGGCGATGGCCGTGGATGGGCAGATCACCTATCTGGGGCGCGACGACGACATGATGAACGCCGGCGGCTACCGGGTGTCCCCGGTCGAGGTCGAATCCGTCCTGTCGCGGTTTCCCGGAATCGCTCAGGTCGGCGCGGCGGCGGTCGAGGTCAAACCGGACACTTTCGTGATCGCCGCCTTCTATTCCGGGCCGGAAAAACTGGACGAAACCGACCTGCGCGCTTATGTCGAGGCCAACCTGGCGCGCTACAAACAACCCCGCGCCTTCATCCACCTTCCCGAACTGCCCACCGGGGGCAACGGAAAACTCCTGCGCCGCGCATTGCCGGCCTATTTCAAGGCACCCGAAGAATGACCCAGACCGTCAAGCTTGATATCTTGTCCGACCCGATCTGCCCGTGGTGCTATATCGGCAAGACCAACCTGGACAAGGCGCTGGCCTCGGTCCCGGACCATCCGTTCGTGATCGAATGGCATCCGTTCCAGCTGAACCCCGACATGCCCGAAGGCGGCATGGACAGGCGCGAATACCTGGAACGCAAGTTCGGTGGCAAGGAAGGTGCGGTCAAATCCTATGCGCCGGTGGTGGAGCATGCCGAAAAGGCCGGCCTGAACATCGATTTCGAGGCCATGAAACGCACCCCGAACACGCTGGACGCCCATCGCCTGATCCATTGGGCCGGGATCGAGGGCAAGCAGAACCAGGTGGTGGATGCGCTGTTCACTGCGTATTTCGTACAGGGCCGCGACATCGGCGACCACGAGGTTTTAGCCGACATCGCCGACAGCGTGGGCATGGACGCCGCAGTTGTTCTGAAGCTGCTGAAATCCGACGCCGACCGGGACGACATTCGTCAGCGGGATACGCACTCGCGTGAGATGGGCGTAAACTCGGTCCCCACCTTCATCGTCGCCAACCAGCACGCGGTCCCTGGGGCGCAACCACCGGAATTGTGGGCGCAAGTGATCGGCGAAATCATGTCTCAGCTTGAGCCTTCCTCTGCAGAATAGCACAGAGTTCTGTGCGCGATTGCACCTAGCCCACCTTGCCCTGTCGTGTTAGCGCGTTGGGGCAAGGAGTCCCCGCATGGCTGACCGTATTTCCAAGGCCGAATTCATCGCGCTGATCGCGATGATGTTTGCCACGATCGCATTTTCGATTGATTCAATGCTGCCTGCTCTACCTGAGATCGGTGCGCAGCTCAGCCCTGATGACGTGAACCGGGCGCAGTTGATCCTGACCAGCTTTGTTCTTGGCATGGGAATCGGCACGTTCTTCACCGGCCCGATCTCGGATGCGGTCGGACGCAGGCCGGTGATCTTTGCCGGAGCAGCAGTCTATATTCTGGCATCGGCCGTGGCTTGGGCCAGTTCGTCGCTGGAGTTGGTTCTGGCTGCCCGGGTGGTTCAGGGACTGGGGGCCGCCGGGCCCCGCGTAGTCGCGATGGCGATCATCCGCGATCTGTTCTCGGGCCGGGAAATGGCGCGGATCGTGTCCATCGCGATGATGATCTTCACCCTGGTGCCCGCCATCGCGCCCATGGCCGGTGCCGCCGTGATCGCCTTTGCCGGTTGGCGCGGCGTGTTCATGTCGTTTATCCTGTTTGCGTTGGTCATCATTGTCTGGATGGGGTTCCGTCTGCCGGAGTCCCTCGCGCCGAAAAACCGCCGCCCGTTCCGCCTGCCACTGATGGTCGGTGCCGTGAAAGAGATGTTTGCCCACCCCACCGTGCGCCTGTCGATCTTTGTCCAGACCCTGTGCATGGGCATGCTGTTCACCATGCTGACCATGGTGCAGCCGGTCTATGACGTGATCCACGACCGCGCCGACAGCTTCCCTTTCTGGTTCGGATTCGTGGCGCTGATGTCCGGCTCGGCCAGCCTGCTGAACGCGGCCGTCGTGGTGCGCGTGGGCATGCGCCGCATGGTGACCTGGGCGCTGGCCGGTCAGATCCTGATCACCTCGTTGGTGATTGCCCTGAACATGTCGAACCTGTCGCCGCAGGCCTCGTTTGCGCTGTTCGTGTTCTGGCAGACCACGGTCTTTTTCATGGCCGGCGTCACCATGGGCAACCTGAATGCCATCGCGATGGAGCCGATGGGCCATATCGCCGGCATGGCGGCCTCGGTCATCGGGTCGATCTCGACCGTGCTGGCCGCCGCGATCGCCGCGCCTGTGGGGCTGCTGTTTGACGGTACGCTGGGGCCGCTGACCTTCGGCATCCTGACCATGTGTGTGCTGGCCTTCGGGCTGATGGTCCATATGGGCCGGATCGAAGAACGCGTTCCCGCCTGACCTGTCCCGCGCGCCCGAACTGCGCTAGACTCGCCCCAGTCAGGGGGAATTCGGCATGAGCGACTATTACGATCTGGGCACGCATAGCTGCCCCGTCACCACGTCCTCGGATCAGGCGCAGCTTTGGTTCGACCGGGGCCTTGTCTGGACCTACGGCTACAACCATGAAGAGGCGGTCGTGTGTTTCCAGCGCGCGCTGGAGCATGACCCCGACTGCGCCATGGCCCATTGGGGCGTGGCCTATGCCGCCGGGCCCAACTACAACCTGCCCTGGGATCTGCTGGACGACCGCGGTAAGGCCAAGGCCCTTAACTGCGCCTATGACGCAACCCAGTGCGCACTGGCCCTGCTGGATCGCTGCACGCCGGTCGAACGCGAACTGATCCGCGCTCTGCCCGCCCGCTATCCCCAGCGGGATCCGGCGCCCGACATGCACCGCTGGGACCACGACTTCGCCGACGCCATGCGCGCCGCCTTCGTGGCCCAGCCCAACCATCTGGACCTGCGCACCATCTATGTCGAGTCGCTGCTGAATCTGACCCCTTGGCAGATGTGGGACCTCAGGACAGGCCAGCCTGCCGAGGGTGCCGCGACGCTTGAAGCGAAGGAAGCGCTGGAATGGGCCATGGCCAACGATCCGGCGGCGATGTCGCATCCGGGTCTGCTGCACCTCTATGTGCATCTGATGGAGATGTCGCCCACGCCGGAAAAGGCGCTGAAGGCCGGTGACGTGCTGCGCACGCTGGTGCCCGATGCCGGACATCTGGTGCACATGCCCACCCATATCGACGTGCTGTGCGGCCACTACCAGAACGTCGTCCACTGGAACGAACAGGCGGTCATCGCCGATCTGAAATATTACCAGCGCGAAGGCGCGTTCAACATCTACACCGGCTATCGCCAGCACAATTACCATTTCGTCATCTATGGCGCGTTGTTCCTGGGCCAGATGGAGCCCGCCCTGCGCGCCAACAAGGGCCTGTGGGACACCACGCCCGAGGAAATGCTGCGCATCGAAAGCCCGCCGATGGCGGATTACTTCGAAAGCTACATGGCCATGGGGCCACATATTCTGATCCGTTTCGGCCGGTGGGAGGAAGCCAAGGCCCTGCCCCTGCCCCCCGATCCCGACCTATATCTGACGGTGACGGCCACCACGCATTACGCCCGCGCCATCGCCCATGCCGCCACCGGCGACGTGGCCGAGGCCGAGGCCGAAGAGCAGATATTCCTCGCCGCCAAAGACCGCGTGCCCGAAACCCGCCTGCTGCACAACAACCGCGTCATCGACCTGCTGGAGATCGCGCGCGAGATGCTGCGGGGCGAGATCGAGTACCGCAAAGGCAATTTCGACACGGCCTTCGCCCATCTGCGCCGTTCGGTCGAACTGGACGACAATCTGCCCTATGACGAGCCCTGGGGCTGGATGCAGCCCACTCGCCACGCGCTGGGGGCGCTGCTGTTCGAACAGGGCCACGTGGCCGAGGCCGAAGCCGTCTATCGCGAGGATCTGGGTCTGGGCGGCATCCTCAGCCGCGCCTCTATCCATCCCGACAATGTCTGGAGCCTCAAGGGCTTGCACGATTGCCTCAAGGCGCGTGGCGCGGTAGAGGAATTGCAGCTGATCCGACAACGACTTGACCTGGCCCTGGCGCGGGCCGACCGCAGCGTCGGCGCCTCGTGCTTCTGCGCCCAGGCCGCGATGAGAGCCGCTGAATGAAACTGTTGAACGCTGCGCTGATCGCGCTGTGCTGCGGTCCCGCTTGGGCCGACCGTCAGACCTTTCCGCCTGTGGACGAGGCCAGCCAAGGCCCGGCACTGGAAGCCTTTCGTGCGGACCTGCGCGCAAAGGTCGCCGCCCGCGACCTCGAGGGCGTGATGGCCGCCACCTGCCCCGAGATCTACACCAGCCACGGCGACGAGGACGGCCCCGAGACGTTCCGCGCCAATCTGACGGTCGATCCCGAGAGCCTACCCGAGTCCGACCGCCGTCATGCCGCCACCATCCGCGAGGACTACTGGCGCGACCTCGAGACCACGCTGGCCCAGCCCGGCTATTTCGACGAGGATGGCGAATTCTGGATGCCGCACCAGTGGCGGCTTACCCTGCCAGCGAAGCTGGATCCGTTCACCGCCTATTTCGTGACCGGTCAGGATGTCACCCTGCGCCAGGCCCCAAACCGCGGCGCGCCCATTCTGGACCTGATCAGCCACGAGGTGGTGATCGTGCCGGACTATCTGGAAGAGGCCGAATATCAGGGCGTCATCCTGACCGACGGAACGCGCGGCTATATCTATTCCGAATTCCTGTGGTCGATGGTCGGCTATCGCGCGGCCTTCGTGAAGTCGGACAGCGGTGACTGGCAGCTGTGTACGTTCGTGGCCGGGGACTAGGCCGCGCCCTCAGGCGCTGGCCTTCTTCTTTTTCTCGGCGGCGACCTTCTCGGCCAGATCGCGGGCAATGGCAAAGGCGCCCTTGATCTTGTCGCTGTCCTTTTTCCAGTCGCGCCGCACCACGATCTTGTTGTCCTTGACCTTGGCCAGCCCGCGCTGGTTCTGGATGAACTCGACCAAACCTTCCGGCGAGGCGAACTTGTCATTGTGGAACTGGATCGTGGCCCCCTTCGGTCCGCCGTCCAGCTTGGCAATGCCGGCGCGTTTGCACATGGCCTTGATCCGCACCACCAGAAGCAGGGTGTTCACCTCTTTCGGCAGCGGGCCGAACCGGTCGATCAGCTCGGCGGCAAAACCCTCCAGCTCGACCTTGGTCGACAGCGACGACAGGCGGCGATAGAGGCCCAGCCGCACGTCCAGATCGGGCACATAGTCTTCGGGGATCAGTACCGGAACGCTCAGGTTGATCTGCGGCGCCCACTGGTCGTCGGCCTCGCTCAGCCCCTCCATCTCACCGGCCTTGATCTTGGCGATCGCCTCTTCCAGCATCGACTGGTAGAGTTCATAGCCCACGTCGCGCATCTGGCCCGACTGTTCCTCGCCCAGCAAGTTGCCCGCGCCGCGAATGTCCAGGTCCTGGCTGGCCAGCGTGAACCCCGCCCCCAGCGTATCGAGCGACCCCAGAACCCGCAGCCGCTTTTCGGCGGCCGGCGTCAACCGCGCGCGCGGCTTGGTGGTCAGATAGGCGTAGGCGCGGGTCTTGGACCGCCCCACCCGGCCCCGGATCTGATAGAGCTGCGCCAGCCCGAACATGTCGGCCCGGTGCACGACCATTGTGTTCGCGGTGGGAATGTCCAGCCCGCTTTCCACGATCGTGGTGGCCAGCAGGATGTCATACTTGCCGTCATAGAAGGCGTTCATCCGGTCGTCCAACTCGCCCGCGGCCATCTGGCCATGGGCCACCACATAGGTCAGTTCCGGCAGCTGTTCCTTCAGGAATTCCTCGATCTCGGGGAGGTCCGAGATGCGCGGCACCACATAGAAACTCTGCCCGCCACGATAGTGCTCACGCAGCAGTGCCTCGCGGATGGTGACGGCATCGAACTCGCTGACATAGGTGCGGATCGCCAGACGATCGACGGGCGGCGTGCCGATGATCGACAGGTCGCGCACGCCGGTCAGGCTCAGTTGCAGGGTGCGCGGGATCGGCGTTGCGGTCAGTGTCAGCACATGCACGTCCGAGCGCAACTGCTTGAGCCGCTCCTTGTGGGCCACGCCAAAATGCTGCTCTTCGTCGATGATCAGCAGGCCGAGATTCTGGAACCGGATGCCCTTGGCTAGCAGCGCATGGGTGCCGATCACGATATCGACCGTGCCCTTGGCCAGCCCCTCGCGGGTCTGCTGCGCCTCTTTGGCCGAGACGAAACGTGACAATTGCCGGACTTCCAGCGGGAAGCCCCGGAACCGGTCCTTGAAACTGGCGGCGTGCTGGCGCGCCAGCAGCGTGGTGGGAGCGATCACCGCCACCTGCAGTCCGGACATGGCCGCAACAAAGGCCGCACGCATGGCGACCTCGGTCTTGCCAAAGCCCACGTCGCCGCAGATCAGGCGATCCATCGGCGTTCCCGAGTGCAGGTCCTCCATCACGTCGGCGATGGCGCGCAGCTGGTCCTCGGTTTCCTGATAAGGGAAGCGGGCGCTGAACTCCTCCCACGCGTGGGGCGGCGGGTCCATGATCGGGGCCTTGCGCAAGGCGCGTTCGGCCGCGATGCGGATCAGCCGGTCGGCCATCTCGCGGATGCGTTCCTTGAGCCGCGCCTTCTTGGCCTGCCACGCGCCACCGCCCAGCTTGTCGAGCAGGCCTTCCTCGTGCCCGTATTTCGACAGCAGCTCGATGTTTTCGACCGGTAGGTACAGCTTGGCGCCTTCGGCATATTCCAGCAGCAGGCATTCATGCGCGGCGCCAAGGGCGGTCACGACCTCCATGCCCATGTACCGGCCGATGCCGTGATCGACATGCACCACCAGATCGCCGGGGCTGAGCGACTGGGTCTCGGTCAGGAAGTTCTCGGCCTTGCGGCGTTTCTTGGGCTGGCGGATCAGCCGGTCGCCCAGCACGTCCTGCTCCGAGATCACGGTCATGTCGGGCGTCTCGAACCCGTGCTCCAGCGCCCAGACCGCCAAGTGCAGGCCGCGCTTGCCGATCCGCGAACCGTCGGGCACCGGGATTGCCTCGGCCAGGCCCTCATCCTCGATCAACCCGGTCAGGCGTTCGCGCGCGCCTTCGGAATAGGACGCGACCAGAACCGGCCCCTTCTCAAGCTTGTTTTTGATGTGGCTGGCCAGCGCGCCGAACAGGCTGATGCTTTCCTGCTGGCGCTCGGGGGCAAAATTGCGCCCGATCCGACCGCCCGCGTCGATCACCCCCGGGCCGCTGGCCTGTGGCAGAGGGCCGAACTGCAGCACCCGCCGCTGCGCCACCGCCTTGGTCCAAGCAGCGTCGTCCAGATACAGCAGGCCCGGCGGCGTGGGTTTATAGACCGAATCCATCCGCGAGCGATTCTCGAGCGCCAGGCGTCGGGTTTCGTATTGATCGGCGATGCTGTCCCACCGGGCCAGACGCGCGGGCGTGACCTGATCGTCCAGCGTGATCGTCGCATCCGGCAGATAGTCGAACAGCGTTTCCAGCTTTTCGTGGAACAGGGGCAGCCAGTGTTCCATGCCCTGATGCTTGCGCCCGGCGCTGACCGCCTCGTACAGCGGATCATCCGTGCCGGCCGCACCGAATTCGATGCGATAGTTCTGACGGAACCGGGTGATGGCGGCCTCGTCCAGTATCACCTCGGAGACCGGAGCCAGCTCGACCAGATCGAGCTTTTCCGTGGTGCGCTGGGTGGCCGGATCGAAGCGGCGCGCGCCGTCCAGCACGTCACCGAACAGGTCCAGCCGCACCGGCCCTGCTTCGCCCGGCGGGAAGATGTCGATGATTCCGCCGCGCACCGCATAGTCGCCGGGCTCCATCACCGTGGGGCTTTGGCTGAACCCCATGCGCACCAGAAAATCGCGCAGCGCGGCCTCGTCGATGCGCTGGCCGACCCGAGCGGTGAACGCCGCCTGCCGCAGCACGTCGCGCGCCGGCACGCGCTGGGTGGCCGCGTTCAGCGTGGTTAGTAGGACAAAGCGCTCAGGCATCTGGTGCACCAGCGCCGCCAGGGTCGCCACCCGCGCCGCCGCGATGTCGGGGTTGGGCGACACCCGGTCATAGGGCAGGCAATCCCAGCCGGGAAACAGGATCACCGGCATGTCGGGCGCAAAGAAACGCAGCGCCGCGCGCATTGCCTCGGCACGTTTGTCGTCGCGTGCCACATGCAGAACCGGCCCGCCCGAGCGGGCAACCTCGTTCAGCACCAGCTGCGCGTCAAACCCCTCGGGGGCGCCGCCGACTGTCACGTGGTTCGGAGCCTTCATCACGCTGCCTTTCTGAATCTGCTATCCCAGAACGCCTATCGAAAGGTTCTGATACATGCCCCACATCGAAGTGACCAGTATCGCAAACATGCCGATGACCTGCGTCGCCAGCCGGCATCGATGCAGCGCCTTGGACACAGCTTCAATCGTCAACTCCTGCCGCCGCAGGTTTCGGGCCACCCGCAGGCTGTTTGCGCCGACAAGAACCATCGGGAACAACAGCAGGAACACCGCCTGGGCGAACTCGACCTGATAGTAAAACCCCAGTGTCGCCAGCCCCGCGAACAGGAAACAACACAGCGCCAAGATCACGACCCCCGAAACATCGGCAATGTAGAGGATGCGATTGGTGTTGATCCGCACGATGTCTAGCAGGTCGGTCTCGGCCTGGCCTCCGACGCGGCGGGCGCGCACGACCAGATCATAGGGAACGCCCATCACCCAATGGCTGGCTGTCGACCACAGCACCGCAAGCGCGATCCAGTACCACAGATTCGAAAAGCTGCGCATGTCGATGAGTTCGAAAATCGAGGAGTACCAGTCCAAACTCGGTCCTTTAATTCAAAATTCTCAGGCGGTTCTATCGCAACGGCGCGGCTATTGGTACCCTTGAGACCTGTGCAAATTCATGCCACCCAATGCGCGAATGTTCAAGGAGAACGCGCCATGAAACCGACAATCGCCCCCTACCCCTACGGCCGCTTTCGTCGCGCCCGCCAGTCCGAGGCGATCCGGGGCCTGGTACGCGAGAACACCCTGACCGTTGATGACCTGATCTGGCCGGTGTTCGTGCGTGATGGCGAGGGCATCGAAGAGCCCGTGCCCTCGATGCCCGGCGTGGTGCGCCGCTCGGTCGATCTGATCGCCAAGGCGGCGGCCGAGGCGCAAGCCATGGGCATCCCGGCGATCTGCCTGTTTCCCTACACCGATCCCAGCCTCAAGACGCAGGATTGCGCCGAGGCGTGGAACCCCGACAACCTGTCGAACCGCGCCATCCGCGCGATCAAGCAGGCCGCACCTGAAATCGCGGTGATGACCGACGTCGCGCTGGACCCCTACAACATCAACGGCCATGACGGTTACGTGGTGGACGGCAAGATCGTGAATGACGAAACGGTCGAGGCGCTGGTCAAGATGACGCTGGCTCAGGCCGAGGCCGGAGCCGACATCATCGGCCCGTCCGACATGATGGACGGCCGGATCGGCGCGATGCGCCAGGCGCTTGAGGCCGCCGGCCATCACGACGTCATGATCCTCAGCTATGCCGCGAAATATGCCAGCGCCTTCTACGGACCCTTCCGCGATGCGGTGGGGGCATCGGGCGCGCTGACCGGCGACAAGAAGACCTATCAGATGGACCCGGCCAACTCGAACGAAGCGCTGCGCCTGATCCAGCGTGACCTGACCGAGGGCGCCGACATGGTGATGATCAAGCCCGGCATGCCCTATCTGGACATCTGCCGGCGGGTCAAGGACACGTTCGGCGCACCCACCTATGCCTATCAGGTGTCGGGTGAATACGCGATGATCCAGGCCGCAGCGCAGAACGGTTGGATCGACGGCGAAAAGGTGATGCTGGAAAGCCTGCTGGCCTTCAAACGCGCGGGCTGTGACGGCATCCTGACCTATTTCGCGCCGCAGGTCGCCCGGCTGCTGCAAGGCTAATCCCACGGGACTCCGCGATTTTTCGCCGATCGGCCGGCCTTGGTCTGCCGGTTTTCCCGTGACACCCGACGCCGTTCGGCGTATTCTTGCACACAAGACCGGGACCACCCGGCTTTTCAGGCACATCGACAGAGAAAAAGAAACATGAGCAGCTCCAACACACCACGACTGAGCCGTCGCGGCTTTGCCTTTGGCATGGCCGGACTGACCCTGACCGCCGCTTGCGGCAACGGCGTCGGAAACTCGAACGCGGCAACGATCGATGCCCGCGTCGATGCCACGCTGACCGAGATGTATACCCGCTACCCGAACACCCAGGAAATCGCCAACAAGGCCAACGGGATGCTGGTCATGCCGCTGATCACCGAGGCGGGCTTCGTCTTTGGAGGCGGCTACGGAAAAGGCGCACTGCGCATCAATGGCGCCACGGTCGACTACTACTCGGCTGTCAAAGGCACTGCGGGGCTGCAGATTGGCGCCCAGCAATACGCCCATGTCCTGTTCTTCATGACCGAAGACGCCCTGAACGATTTCCGCCGCTCAAGCGGATGGACCGCCGGCGCGGACATTGGATATGTCGTCAGCGACCAGGCGGACCAGTTGTCGACCGACCTGACCACCCTGCGCAAACCCGTGCTGGCGGCGGTCTTCGGTCAGGCTGGGCTGCAATTGGGCGCGACGGTCGAAGGCATCAAATACACGCGCATTATTCCCTGACCCCCTGACCCCCCTCAAGAAAACTCCGTCACTGGCCAATGCCGTGGCGGAGTTTTTCGTTTCAGGCGCAGATTCCGCGGCGCGGCCTCTTTCGGTCGCCAGAGCCATGAATTAACCTTCGCCTGATCTGCAAATTCAAATGGTGCGCTGCTGATGGGTGTCGTCTTTCGCTGGTTGATGCGTATCGCCTCGGGTCTGGTCCTGCTGACCCTCGCGGCGATCGGTCTGGTGTATTTCCTGGCCAGCCAGTCGCTGCCTGACTACGACCAAACGCTGCAGGTCAAAGGCCTGAATGCCCCGGTCGAGATCGTGCGCGACACAGCCAACGTGCCTCACATCCTGGGGCAGACCGACCCCGACGTGTTCTTCGGTCTGGGCTATGCGCATGCCCAGGACCGGTTGTGGCAGATGACGGTCATGCGCCGGACCGTGCAGGGACGCCTGTCCGAGGTTTTTGGCCAGCGGACCGTGCATATCGACAAACTCATGCGTCGGCTGGATCTATACGGGCTGGCGCATCAGTCCTTCGAGGTTCAGGACGATTACACCAAGGCCGCTCTTCGCGCCTATGCCGCCGGTGTCAATGCGCGGCTGGACGAAATCAACGAAAACGCCCTGGGCCGCGGCGCGCCCGAAATGTTCTTGTTCAACGCACCGGTTGCTCCTTGGCAACCGGGTGACAGCATAGCCATGATCAAGCTGATGGCGGTTCAGCTATCCGGGCATTTGCAGGACGAAGTGCTGCGGGCGCGCACCTCGTTGATGCTGAACGATCCGCAGCGGCTGTCAGATATTCTGCCGGACGTGCCTGGCGCGGGCATTGCAGCGCTGCCCGAATATGCGGCGCTGTTTCCCAACCTGCCCCGCTATGCCGCCAATTCTGAACCGGCGCCCTCATGGCTGAACCCGGTCCCGCAGCGCGGGTTGGCGGGTGCCTCGAATGCATGGTCTGCGGCTCCGTCGCGCTCGGCCACCGGTGGAACCCTGTTGGCCAACGATCCCCATCTGGGCCTGACTGCGCCGGGGATCTGGTATCTGGCGCGTCTTGAACTGGCCAAGGGCGGCGTGATCGGCGCCACCATCCCCGGCATTCCGGCGGTTATGTCCGGCCGCAGTGACCGGCTGGGATGGGGCTTGACCTCGTCCTATCTGGACGATCAGGACGTGCATATCGAAAGAGTGAATCCCGACAACCCCGAGGAATACCTGACGCCCGAGGGATTCAAACCCTTCAAGTCGCGCCCTTCAATCATCGAGATCAAGGACGCCCCCCCGATCACTCTGACCCTGCGCTGGACCGAGAACGGCCCCGTCCTGCCCGGCACCCATTACAACTTGGAAACCATCACACCGCCGGGGCATGTCGCCTCGCTGTCTTGGACGGCGCTCAGCCCGCGCGACACCTCGATCAGCGCCTCAATGGCGCTGATGAGCGCGGATACCGTGCGTGAAGCGATTGAAGCCGCTGAGCTGTTCATCGCACCGTCGCAAAACCTGTCGGTAGTCGACAAGACGACCGTCGGCATGAAACTCATCGGCGCAATGCCCAGCCGCGACCTCAACAACCAAAGCCGCGGCCGCATCCCGACGCCGGGCTGGATCGCGGCAAACCGCTGGCAGGGGCGTCTGCCCTATTCCGACAACCCCGAATTCGTGGCTCCGGCCGGCGGCGTACTGGGCAACACCAACAACAAGATCATGGACCGGCCCTTCCCCCTGCACGTGTCCTATGAATGGGGCGATACGCAGCGCGTCCACCGCTGGGAATTCCTGATGCAATCCCGCGAGGTGCACACCCGCGACAGCTTCATCGAGGCGCAGCTGGACACGGTCAGCTTCACCGCGCGGTCGCTGCTGCCGCTAATTGGGGCCGACCTTTGGTTCACCGGCGATGCCGCGCCCGAAGGCACCCTCGAACGCCAGCGCCAGATCGCCCTGACCCTGCTGGCCGAATGGAACGGCGAGATGAACGAGCACCTGCCCGAGCCGCTAATCTACGCGGCCTGGGTCCGCGCGCTGCAAAAACGCCTGATCGCCGATGACCTCGGGCCGCTGGCCAAGGAATTCAAGCATGTCGAGCCCCTGTTCATCGAACGCGTCTACCGCGACATCGACGGGGCCTCGGCCTGGTGCGACGTCCGGCAGAGCGCGCCGGTGGAAACCTGCACCGACATGGCCCGGCTGGCCCTGGACGATGCGCTGGTCTGGATCTCCGAACGTTATGGCAGCCAACTGGAATCCTTGCGCTGGGGCGATGCCCACCAGGCCACCCATGACCACCCGGTGCTGGGCGAGGTTCCGGTGCTGCGCTATTTTGTTAACATCCGCCAATCGACCAGCGGCGGCGACAACACCCTGCTGCGCGGGCGCACCTCGGGCGAAGGGCCTGACCCGTTCCAGAACGTGCACGGCGCGGGCTATCGCGGGGTCTATGACTTTGCCGACCCCGACAGCTCGGTCTTCATCACGGCCACCGGGCAATCGGGCCACTTCCTGTCGCGCTACTATGACGATCAGGCGCAACTTTGGCGCAGGGGTGAGTACATTCCAATGTCGCTGGATCTGGATCTGGCCCGCGCCGCCGCCGTCGGGACCACCCGTCTGATGCCGCAATAGGCGGGGTTTCGGCGGACCCCCGCCCCTTTTTTGTCGCCCCGTGGACGTGGCCCCGTGGCTTGGCCTACCATTCCGGAGCGCCCGGACCGCAGCGCGAGGGGGAAAATCATGGCCAGTTTGCGCGATACCCTGAACAATCTAGCCCGCGACTATGCCATCGCCTGGAGCTCGGGTGACGCCGATGCCGTGGCCCAATTCTTTACGTCGGATGGGCAGATCACGATCAATCGCGGCGACCCTATCGTCGGCCGGGCGGCCATCGCGGAAATGGCGCGCGGGTTTCAGACTGACTTTCCCGATCTTGAAGTGCGCTGCGATATGCTGCGATGGGCCGGTCCCCACGCCATTTTCGTCTGGACCCTTGAAGGGCACCATGCCCAGACCGGCAATGCGGTGATCACGCGCGGCTGGGAAGAATGGGAGCTGGATGCGGAGTACAAAATCCAGTCGTCGTTGGGCTGGTTCGATGCCGACGACCATCAGCGCCAGATCGACGGGACCTGACCGTCAGAGGCCCGCAAACTGGTTGGCCTGCTTGTCGGTCCAAAGAACGGTGATCTCGAACCCGTCCTCGGTCTGTTTTTCGCCGCGCACCACGTCCTGTCGGAACAGCCAGGCGCGTTTGTTGCCGTCGGCGAACCCCAGTTTCAGAACCTCTTCCCGGCGCACGCCCTGCAGGATTGTGGCGATCTCGGACAGCAGCGGGTCGATGCCCTCACCGGTCACGGCCGAGATCGGGAACACCGCCGGATCGCGCTCGGCCCGGGCCTGCACGGCCTGCCGGTCTTCGTCGGACAGAAGGTCGATCTTGTTCCAGACTTCAAGCTGTGGGCGGGTATCGTCCACACCCAGCGAGGCCATGATCGTGCGCACATCCTCGGCCTGCTCTTCGGTCTCGGCATGGCTGATGTCGCGGACATGCACGATCAGATCGGCGGCCAGAACCTCCTCGAGCGTGGCGCGGAAGGCCGCGACCAGTTCGGTCGGCAGGTTCGAGATGAAACCCACGGTGTCCGACAGGATCACCTCGGGGCCGTCGGGCAGTTCAATCCGGCGCATGGTCGGATCCAGCGTGGCAAACAGCATGTCCTTGGCCATGACTTCGGCCCCGGTCAGGCGGTTGAACAGCGTCGATTTGCCCGCGTTGGTGTAGCCCACCAGCGCCACGATCGGATAGGGCACCTTGGCCCGCGCGGCGCGGTGCAGGCTTCGGGTTTTCACGACCTTCTGCAACTGGCGGCGCAAGCGGACCAATTGATCGTCGATCGCACGCCGGTCGGCCTCGATCTGGGTTTCCCCCGGCCCGCCGACAAAGCCCAGCCCACCGCGCTGACGTTCAAGGTGGGTCCAGGCCCGCACCAGGCGCGTGCGCTGATAGCTGAGCGCGGCCATCTCGACCTGCAGCACCCCCTCGCGCGTGCGGGCGCGGTCCGAGAAGATTTCCAGAATCAGCCCCGTCCGGTCGAGGATCTTGACCTTCCAGGCCTTTTCCAAGTTGCGCTGCTGAACCGGGGTGACCGGCCCGTCGATCAGAACCAGCTCGATCTCGTTTTCCGCAAAACGCGCGCCCAGTTCCTCGATCTTGCCGCTGCCGAACAGCAGGCCGGGCTGCGCGCGTGGCAGGCGCACGATCTCGGACCCGATCACATCCAGATCGGGCAAGGCGGCAGCCAGCGCCACCGCCTCTTCCAGCGCCGGAACCGGGTCGCGGCGCTGGTCATCTGACTTGATATCGGGATGCAGCACCCAAGCCCGGGTGCGCCTCCGGTCATGTTCCATCAAGAGGCGTCTTCGCCCTCATACAGGTTGATCGGCTGCGACGGCATGATGGTCGAGATCGCGTGCTTGTAGACAAGCTGCGACTGTCCGTCGCGGCGCAACAATACGCAGAAATTGTCGAACCAGGTGATGACACCCTGCAATTTCACGCCGTTGATCAGGAAAATTGTAACGGGAACCTTTGCTTTCCGTACATTGTTCAGGAAGGCATCCTGAAGATTCTGTCTGTCCGAAGCCATATTTTGTTATCTCGCCGTTGTTCTTGCTTACGCGCTGCGGACCAACGCGCTCCCTCCGCGCGAGTATGGAGTGACGCGCAGAGATATTCCAGATGAAAAATCAGGCAGTAACGTGAAGGCCCGAATTGGCGGTTCAATCCCGCCACAGGGCCGGAGTGATCAACGCGATGATCGCCAGAGTCTCCAGCCGGCCGATCACCATCCCGGCGCACATGGTCAGCTTGGACCCGGCCGACAGATCGATCAGACGGATCGGCAGATCGGTGGCCAGTTCGATCAACGGACCGGTCGTGCTCAGCACCGCGACGCTCAGCACCATGGCTCGCTCAAACCCAACCCCCTCGGCGGCCAGAACGACATCAAGCAACGCAAGCGTCAGCGCGAACATCATCAGAAAGACCCAGGCGATGAACGCACCCTGACTTTGGATGCGGCGGTTGCCACCGCCTGCCCCGCTTACCGATGACGGGTGGATCAGCCTGTCCAGTTCACGCGCGCCATTCAGGTACAAAGCATAAACCCGCAACAGCTTGACCCCGCCGGCGGTGGTGGCGACTCCGCCCCCGATAAGCGCAAGCCCCATCAGCACAAGCCCCGGTGTTCCCAGACCGGACAACTGTTGCGCGTCGTTCCAATAAGCGCTTTCGAACCCGGCCGTCGTCAGGAACGACATCACCGTGAACAACATGCCCCAGATGACGTTCAGCGTTTGCAGGCCCGTCACCTGCCCGCCGATCTCGGCAACCCCGGCCAGCACCCGGAAGACCAACAATGCCGCCACGCCGACAACGATCATCAGGCCGATCCGGAATTCCGGATCGTGGTCCAGCCGGGAATAGCCGGTTGTTGCGGTGTCCTTTGAGAAGGTCAGGCGGGACAAGGCAAAGAACAGGAACAGAAACAGGATGGCCTCGCCGGTGATCCCGGCGGTGGACCCTTCCAACCCGCCCACTGGCGATATGCCGGACGTGGCCATCACCGACATTGCGTGGCAGATGGCCGTCAGGCCCTTTTCTCCGGCGATCAACAGCAAGACCCAGATTACCGCTGTGAGGCTGGCATAAACCGGGGTCAATGTCGCCGTCACACGGAGCAGTCGCCCCCGCGGGTCAACCCTTTCGCTCTGGGCTACGCCGGAAACCGGGCGGCCCGGCTGTCCGCGCGCGGTAATCTCGAACCCGCCCAAGGACAGAGGCGCCAGGATCGCAGCCGCCGAGATCCACATCAGCAACCCACCCATCCAGCCGACGAGTGCCCGCCACAGGTGAACCGGCGCCGACAGGCGCTCGGGGTCGGGAAACAGGTCCGCTCCGGTGGTGGTGATGGCGCTGACCATGTCAAAATAGGCGTTCAGAAAGGTCGTGTTCCCCAACGCGTCATGGACCGGAACGGCCAGAAACAACGGCAATACCGTCAACGAGCCCAGCAGGACCGCCAACTGCCCCAAGGTTCCGCGCCGCGGCTGCCGGCTGGCCGTCGCCAGGCCTACGATCGTGACCAGGAACAGCCCAACCAAACCCGAATAGAAGAACGACCGCGACGTTGGATGGTCATCCAAGGCAAGGGCGTAGATCGCCGGGATCCACATCGCCAGGGACACAACCGCCGAGATCAACAGAAACAGCGGTAGCCGCCGAATAACGCTGATTTTGGGTGCGCGGGCGACAGCCATCAGAAAAAGTCGATCGAAACCTGCATCAGGCGTTCGACCTCGGGTACATCATTGGCCATTGCAAAAATCGCAACCACGTCCTTTTCGTCAATCCGCAGACTGCCAGTGGGCCGCAGGACCTCGTCGCCCTTGCGCACCGCGCCGACCAGGACGCCTTCGGGAAAGTCGATGTCGCGCAGTTTCTGCCCGGCCATTGGCGAGGTCGACAGCACTTCGGCCTCGATCACTTCGGCCTCGGCATCGCCGATCGAATAGACCTGTCGCACCCGGCCATGCCGGATATGGCGAAGGATCGAACTGACGGTCGTGGCCCGCGGGTTGATATAGGCGTCAATCCCCAATGGCCCCATCAAGGCCACCATGCTGGGGTCGTTGATCAGCGCAATCGCCAGCGGACAACCTTCGGCCTTGGCCCGTACCGCAGCCAGCATGTTGGTCCGGTCATCATCGGTGACGGCCAGCATCGCGTCCGCGCGCTCGATCCCCGCTTCGCTCAACAGCGCGGAATCCAGACCGTCGCCGTTCAGAACGATCGTACGCTCCAGCGACTCGGCGGCCAGTTCCGCACAGCGCCGGTCACGTTCGATAACCTTTGCACGGATGCGTCCCTCGCGCTCTTCCAGCGTCCGGGCGACTTCGAGGCCGACGTTCCCGCCGCCCACGATGACCACGCGATCCTGTTTTTTCTGTGATTTACCGAATACTTCCATCGTACGATCAACGTCTTGGACGCTGGTAAAGACATAGCATTCGTCACCGACGAACAATTGGTCCTCGGATTCCGGCGCAAACAGCGTTCCGTCGCGGCGAATACCCACCACGATGGCGCTAAGCGTTGAAAACAGGTCTGTCAGTTGGCGCAGGGGCGTGTTGACGATCGGGCAATCCTCGGCGATCCGAATACCCAGAAGCTGCGCCTTGCCATCCATGAACAGTTCCGTGTCAAAAGCCGCAGGCGCCGACAGGCGGCGCATGGCTGCTGCGGCCACTTCACGTTCGGGGCTGATCACCACGTCGATCGGAAGATGGTCGCGGCGGTACAAGTCGCGATGGATCGCTTCGAGGTAGGATTTCGACCGCAACCGCGCGATCTTGCGCTGGATCGAGAACACCGAGTGCGCCATCTGGCAGGTGACCATGTTCACCTCGTCCGAATGGGTCGCGGCGATGATCATGTCGGCGTCACGGGCTCCGGCCCGCTCGAGCACGTCGGGATAGCTGGCGAAGCCGGCGATGCCCTGAACGTCCAGAGTCTCGGTCGCCCGGCGTACCAGGTCAGGGTTGTTGTCCACAACGGTGACGTCATTCAATTCGCCCGAAAGGTGCCGAGCAATCTGCCAGCCCACCTGGCCGGCGCCACAAATGATGACCTTCATGCCTTTGGCCTTTCTGCCTGAGCGTTTTGAATGACAGATGCCCACAGAGCGGTCAATCGAATTGTCATGACGGCCTGTGTGATGCAAGATAAGCGAATGAAAACAGTGCTTCGATTGCTTGTTCCCCTTGCCCTGCTGGCCGGATGCGGGCCGTTGTCGATGTATTATCGCGAAGGCGAAAGCGTCTCGCGGATGCAGGCCGAAACGACCGAATGCCAAGTGCAGGCGCTGAAGGATGCACCGGTTGCAAACCAGGTGCGCCAAAGCCCGCCCACCTATTGGCCGGGCCGCACCTATTGCGACGGGCGCGGGCGATGCTACCGCACCGGAGGATGGTGGGAGCCGGGCCGCGTTTACACCGTAGATGTAAATCAGGGGCTGCGAAACACGGTCGAGGCGCAGTGCATGGCCAAGAAGGGATACCGCCCCGTCAGCCTGCCGCCCTGCAAACAGTCGGTCAAATCGGGCGTTCCGCCGACCCGAACAACCGTCCTGCCGCCATTGGGCACGGCCTCTTGTTTCGTCAAATTCGACGACGGGTCATTCCAGATCATCACGCCGGGGTTGCCGGGCTGATCGACTGACCTCAGTCCAGATCGTCGGGTGACGATCGCCGGCGGAGTGACAGGAACAAATGTGCTGCGATGGCGGCCGCATAGAATACAAGTACTGCCACAAACATCGAGCCTTCTCCGGCGCGCCAAAGGATTGCAAGCAGAACAGGTGTGCCCAGCAGGTTTCCCGCATTTCCCATCTGCGCCATCGCCCCATAACTCAGCGCCTGATCCCGGGCCGAGCCATTCAGTTGAGGAACCGCCGCGAAACTGCCGCCCTGCACCAGGCCCAACACCGCAAACAGTGCAATGCCGACAATGGGCAGAGGCGCTCCGAAAAACAGCAGGGCAAGGGCAGCCATCCCGGCCGCAAAACCAAGATTTACAACCGTGACCGCGGTCAGGAACGTCAAGAGCACGGGTACCGCGATCCACGACAGCACGATACCTGCCAGCGGCATCAGACTGGCTACAAGAACCGACTGATCTTCGGGCATACGGCCGGGCAGGATCGCCAGCAACGACACGAAGGTCAGTGTATAGAAGAACCATCCGATCGCCGGTGCTGCCATGCGAGGCGAGCGGTAGGTTTCTAGATGCGTCTGCAGGATGGACCCCAGCCCCCACCCATGCCGTTCCGTCGCGATGGGCGGAACCTTTGGCGGAAACAGGGCGACCAGTCCTGCAATCAGCGCCATCAGGAACCCGTGGCCCATGAAGAAATCCGCCAATCCAAAACGCTGGATCAACGGAAGGCCGAACCAAGCGTTCAGCGCAAAGGCAACTCCAAAGAAAGAACTCCACAACACCATGGCGGCATTGCGCGCGGCTCCGCGTGTGATCTGTGCGATCAGCGTCGGAGCAGCAACCACGATCGCCAGATGCGAAACGCCCTCGATGATCCGGCTGCCCAGCATCACGTGAAAACCGGGAATGGTGGACTGGAACACCGATACAACGCCGCCCAGAAGCAAACCGAACACCAGCAGGCGGACCGGTCCTAACTGCGCGGTAATGGCGCCTGACATGGCCCCCAGCACGGCGCCCATCAAACTGATGATCGACAACAACCAGCCGATCGAATCCCCATAGCCTGGGTACAATGCACCGACCGCGTCGAAGGCAACGGCGATCTTGGCGAATTGCGTGGCCGCGCCCAGTCCGGCCACCCATAACAGGATCACCTGCAGGAATATGCGAAAAGATTGTGTCACACCCGAGTTCTACCCTCGCCCCCCGGCGAGGTGAACGCATATATTATGCGGCGCGTACGCGCGTGCCGCTGACAAGGCGCACTGGGGTTCCATCGGCCAGATACAGCCGCTCCCATACGATTTGGCCTGCGCTGATGGTGATCTGGTCGTGCATGGCCTGAGAAGTGATGAAAGCTTTGGGATTTGGCACCTGAAGGTCCCACCAACCCTCGTCCGTCAGCTCCATTTCGGCCTGGCGGATCTCGTCGGTCGCAAACTGCCACAGCGACACCCCCAACAACGAGTGCTGGCTCGCTGACCAATCCCGTGCGCGGCTGGGTGAATAGGCCAGACAAACATGGCTCGCTTCGTCCACCAGATGCAGACAGGCTTGCGAAGTGCCGACAAGCCGCTTCAGTGCTGCATCGTCGGCGCGGTGATCCGAAAGCGCCGCGAAAACCGCGGCCTGTTGTTCAGGGCTTGGGGTCTGGACCCCGTTTTCCCAGCGCGACACCGTGGCCTGATCGACCCGCATCACATGTGCAAGCGCCGCCTGCTTCATCCCGGTGGCCCGCCGAAGCCGTTTGAGACGACGACCAAAGGCGGGAAATCCCTTCTGGATCATCGATAGCGTCATGGCCGGGCGCCTCCCGTTGTCCTGCCGGTATGGCCGGCCCCTATTCCGCCGGTTCAGGCTCGTCTAGTTGCGCCACCCGCGCGCCCGACTTGTTCGACGTGACTACACCCAACGATTTCAGCTTGCGGTGCAAGGCGCTGCGTTCCATTCCAACGAAACTGGCCGTGCGGCTGATATTGCCGCCAAAGCGATTGATCTGGGTCAGCAGATACTCACGCTCGAACGCCTCTCGTGCCTCGCGCAGTGGCAGCGTTGCCAGAGCGCCCGACAGCACGACCCGGCCGGAATCGTCGGCCTTTTCCTCCTCATTCGGCAATTCCCGCGCTTCGATCGGTCCGGTGCCATCACCAAGGATCAAGACCCGCTCGACCAGGTTCTTCAACTGGCGCACGTTGCCGGGCCAACTCATGGTCTGCAGCAGAGCGACGGCCTCTTCCGACAACTCGCGCACGGGGAGGCCCTGGGTTTCGTTGCACATCTCGATGAAATGCTTGGCGAGGACAGGAATATCCTCGCGCCGTTCTTCCAAAGACGGCACCGCGATCGGGACGACGTTGAGGCGGTGATACAGCTCTTCGCGGAACCGGTCCGCGGCAATCTCGGTTTCAAGGTCGCGGTTAGTGGAAGAGATCACACGCAGATCGACACGGACGTTGTCCGAGCCACCCACCCGCTGAAACTGCTGATCAACGAGAACGCGCAAGATCTTGGACTGCGTGCCCAACGGCATGTCGGCAACCTCGTCGAAATAGACCACACCGCCATGGGCCTGTTCGAGCAGACCGGATTCAACGCCACGCTCGGCGGATTCACGGCCGAACAGAACTTCTTCCATGCGCTCGGGCTCGACCCCGGCGCAGTTGACCGTGACAAAGGGCGCGTTCGCCCGGTTCGAGTGGGCGTGAATGTAGCGCGCGGCGATTTCCTTGCCCGATCCGGCGGGACCGCGCAGCATGACCCGACCGTTGGATTTGGTCACCTTGTCCAACTGGCTCAGCATCGCGCGGAACGCAGCCGACTTGCCGATCATATCGGAATTGCTGACTTCCTTGCGCTTGAGCGAGGCATTCTCGCGACGAAGGCGCGACGTTTCCATCGCGCGGCGGATCACCACCATCAACTGATCGATGTTGAAGGGTTTTTCGATGAAATCATATGCCCCCTGCTTGATCGCAGCGACGGCGATTTCGATATTTCCGTGCCCCGATATGATCACCACCGGAACATCCGGATTGTCGCGTTTGACCGCCTTCAGAATGTCGATCCCATCCATGCGGCTGTCCTTGAGCCAGATGTCCAGGATCAACAGCCCGGGTGGTTCCGCGTTGATCGCAGCCATGCACTCGTCCGAGTTGCCGGCCAGCCGGGTGGAATATCCTTCGTCCTCCAGAATGTCGGACACCAGTTCGCGAATATCGCGCTCGTCATCTACGATCAGAATGTCGCTCATCTTTGGCCTGCTTTCAGTGTCTTGGATTTAATTGCCTGCTTTTGCGGCGCTGCGACCGGGGCCGTGTTGGCCTTCGGCAACCGGATCACGGCCATTGCGCCAAAATGGTCCTGTCCGTCGAACACGGGCGCATCCTCAAGGGTCAGCGTGCCGCCGTGTTCTTCAATAATTTTCTTGACGATGGGAAGGCCCAGGCCAGTCCCTTCGTCGCGCGTCGTCACATAGGGCTCGAACAGCCGCGCCCGGTCTTCCGGCAGCCCGATGCCGTTGTCCGCGATGGTGATCAGTGTTCCGTCGTCATCCGTGGACAGGCGCACCTTGATCTGCGGGCTGAGGTTGTCGGGCGGGCCCTTCTTTTTCAGGGTTTCGATCGCTTCGCCGGCGTTCTTGATCAGATTCGTGAGCGCTTGGTTCAACATCGTCGCGTCCACATCAGCCAATACTGGCTTGTCCGGGATCTCCGCATCGATCTGAACGTCTGGCTGACCGGCCTGCTGCAGCAGAACCGCCTCACGCACCAAGCCCGCGATGTCTTCCTCGTGCCGGTCGGGCTCGGGCATGCGCGCGAACTTCGAGAATTCGTCGACGATCCGGCGCAGATCGTTGGTCTGACGGACGATCACGTCAGTCATGGATTCCAGGCTGGCGCTGTCCTCTTCATCCAGCTTCCGCGCAAACTTCCGCCGGATGCGTTCGGCGCTCAGCTGAATGGGGGTCAGCGGGTTCTTGATCTCATGCGCGATGCGGCGTGCAACATCACCCCAGGCCGCCATACGCTGGGCGCTGACCAGATCGGTCACGTCGTCAAAGGCGACCACGTAACCTTCCAGCCTGCCGTCCTCGCCGCGTCGGGTCGCCATCCGGACCAGCAGGTTTTCCAACTGTCCCTTGCGGGTGACCTTGATTTCGTCCTGAATTGCTTCCTGGTTGCCTTCTTTCAGCGCTTCGAACAAAGGCAGGAACTCGGGCACGGCGATGCCAATAGCCAGTTGTTGCTCATGGCCTTTCCAGTCAAGCAAGCGCTCGGCCGAGCGGTTGACGAATGTCACCTGACCATCCGGATCCACCCCGACAACGCCAGAAGTCACCGAGCTGAGCACCGAGTCGAACAGTCGGCGGCGGCTTTCGATCTGGCGGGTGTTTTCCAGCAGCGTACCCCGCTGCGCCTTCAATTGCCGGGTCATCTGGTTGAAATAGCGCCCCAGCATGGCGATTTCGTCGTCGCTGGCCTCCTCGATGACCTGCACGTCCAGATCACCGGCCCCTACCCGCTGCGCGGCGGTGGTCAGGCGACCAACCGGGCGCGAGAGCCGCTCGGCGAACCACATACCCAGCGAAACGGCCGCCAAAATAAGGATTACCGCGAACCCCAGATACAGCAGCCCGAACTCGAACAGCACCCTGCCCCGTTCGTTTTCCAACTGTTGATAGAACTGCGCGGTTTCCTTGGTGTCGTCCAAAAGGGTCAACAACTGGCCATCTACGGCGCGGCTGACATACAGGTATCGGTCCAGATAGGCGCGCAGCGGCACCAGAGCCCGGAATTCGTTGTTGGGCCAGTCCGCGATGATCAACAGACCCTCGTCTCGGGCCTGCTCCAACTGCTCGGGTGTCGGCGGTTCGTAGTTGAACAGATAAGACCTGTCTCCGCGGGCCCGGATTTCACCACTGCCGTCAATCACGTAGGCTTCGCGCAGTCCGCGCTGAATCTGTGCCTGCCCCTGGGCCAGCACCTCGCGCAGCTCGGCATCCGAGATGTAGAAGTCCAGCTTGCGTGCATTGTCCAGAAACCGCGCAAGAACCGTGGCATCCTGCGTCAGACCCTGTTCGTGCTCTTGTTCATAGGCCTCGGCGGCCGTCAGCGAAGATCCGACCACCTGCCTGACCCTGTCCGAGAACCATCCCTCAAGCCCGATATTCACGGTCAGACCGGCAAAAATCGCAACCGTCACCGTGGGCACCAGCGCCAACAGCGTGAACGCCCCGATCAGCCTCAGGTGTAGGCGAGAGCCCGCCGATTTGGCCCGGCGCGCCGCAATAAGATTGCCCAACTGCCCCAGAACCAGGGCCGCCACGACCAGAATGTAGACAAGGTCTGCCAGCAGAATCAGCCGAAGCGTGGGGGCATTCGCACCCAGGTCAAACGGCCCGATTACAAGGTAGGTCGCAAGTGTCAGGACCGGCCCCAACACAACCAGCCCCAAGGTGCCGAAATTGCGCAGTTTCCGGGACTTACGCCACCGATTCAGGGATAATGCCGGCCGTTTCTGTGCCCGGGATACCACCGTCTGCCCTCATCCTGATGTGCCGCTTTCGCGGCGTACCGCCATATGTCGTGGTCTTTTCCGGGATCGTGCCCGGATGCCACGGTTTGTGTGGCGAGATTACATCAGTTTGCGTCGACGTGTCACCTGAATATCGAGATCAGTAATTTTTTTGCGCAGCGTATTCCGGTTGATCCCCAGCAAATCAGCACATTTTGCCTGATTTCCTCCGGTCGCATCCAGAGCGATTTCGATCAACGGTGCCTCGACCTCGCGCAGAATGCGCTGGTACAGACCCGGTGGCGGCAGCATGTTTCCATGAAGGTCGAAGTAACGCCGCAGATGCCGCGCAACCGACGACGACAGCTTCTCTCGTTCGCTCCCGCTCAGCAGTGGTTCGGCCTCGGGCTGACTGCCCAAGACGGCCTCGACCTCGGACTTGGTGATTTCGTCGGATCGGCTGGTCAGGCTCAGCCGTCGGATCGCGTTTTCCAATTGCCGCACGTTGCCGGGCCAGGAATACCGGCGCACAAGTTCGATCGCGTCAGGGCCCAACCGCCGCTTTGTGCCGTTTTCGCGTTCTTCACGGGCCAGAAAATGCTCGGCCAGCAACAGGATGTCGTCGACCCGCTCGCGCAGGGCTGGCACATGGATGGTGGCACCGCAGAGGCGGTAGTAAAGGTCCTGCCGCACCCGCCCGCTTTCCATCGCCTCGGTCAGGTCCGACTGGCTGGTCGCCATGAAGCGCGGAACGTGGTCGCCGGGCGTATCCATCATCCGCACGATCCGGGCCTGGATTTCATCGTCCAGGTCTGCAATTTCGTCGATCAGCAAGGTACCGCCGCGCACTCGGGCCATGACCCGGGCCGGACCCTCCAGGTCGCGCAGGTCTGCTGCAGTAGCAGTCACAAAGGGCAGTGTCCGCCGGTCTGAGAAATCGTGAATTGCCCGCGCAATCGAAGATTTGCCCGTGCCACTTTCACCGGAAATCATGACCGAGAGATCGGTGTTCATGACCCGGGCAACCAACCTGTACAGGGCTTGCATCACCGGCGTCCGGCCAACCAATGGCAGCTCGTCGGGGCGGTCTTCGGATGTGTCCGCGGGTTCGATCTGAACCCGCTGCTTGCGGTCCAACGCCCGGGCGGTGCGCTTCATCAGATCCGGCAGGTCGAACGGCTTGGGCAGATAGTCATAGGCATCCGCCTCGGCCGCCTGGATCGCCGTCATGATCGTGTTCTGGGCCGAGATCACGATCACCGGCAAGCCCGGCCGGTCCTGCGCGATTTTGGGCAGCATTTCCAACCCGTTGCCATCGGGCATGACCACGTCCGAGATCACCACGTCGCCCTTGCCCTCGCCGACCCAACGCATCAGCGTCGTCAGGGACGAGGTCGCATGCACCTTGCAGCCCGCCCGCGTCAGGGCCTGGGTCAGAACCGTCCGGATCGTTCTGTCATCATCTGCAACCAGTACCGTGCCATCCATCTGGTGTTCTCCTTGATTATTCTTTGTCCTGCCCTGCCTCGCGCGGCGCGCGGCGCAGTGACAGCCGGAAGACTGTCCGCCCCGGCACCGACTCGGCCGTGATCCAACCGTCGTGGTCGGATACGATCTTGCTGACCAGTGCCAAGCCAAGGCCGGTGCCGTTTTCCTTGCCGGAAACGAACGGGTCGAAAATGTCGCCGCGGATGTCCTCGGGCAGGCCCGGGCCATCATCGATGATCTCGATCTGCAGCGGTAACGAGTGGCCCGAGCCATCACTGCGCCGCAGGCGGAAGGAATGTTCGAAATAGGTGTGCAGGCGGATCGTCCCGCCCTCGGGGCCGGCGGCCTCGGACGCGTTCTTGAGCAGGTTCAGAACCACCTGTAACAGCTGATCCGGATCACCATAGGCCAGTGGCAGCGACGGGTCGTAGTCCTCGATTATGGTCATGTCCGCGCCAAAGCCCAGCAGCGCCGAGCGGCGCGCGCGGTCCAAAACATCGTGGATGTTGACCGGCTTGAACTCGGGCCGCGAGAGGTTTCCGAACTGCTCGACCTGCTCAAGCAACTTCACGATCCGGCGGCTTTCGGCAACTATAAGATCTGTAAGTTCAAGGTCTTGCGGGCCGATATTCATGCTCAGCAACTGTGCGGCACCGGTGATCCCGGCCAGCGGGTTCTTGATTTCATGGGCCAGCATCTCGGCCATGCCGATCGCCGACTGCGCCGCCGATTTGACCGTGTTGCCGCGGGTCATTCGGCTGGCCAGTTCGCGCGGCGAGACGATCATGATCATCGACCCCGGATGCCCCAGCAGAGGCGCGATCTGCAGCGCGCATTGCAGCGGCGCGCGATTGCCCGAACCCACGTCCACGTCATTCACGAACAATGGCGTGCCCTGTTCGCGGGCGCGCGTGAACGCCTCTTCCAACGGCGCGTCCACGGCGATCTGGTCCCAGACCGGATGCCCGACCACCGATTTGCGCGAAGCGTTCAGGAACCCCTCACCCGAGGAATTGACGTCGGCGATGCGATCCTCGGGGTCGATGATGAAGGCGGGAACCGGCAGCGATGCCCAGATGACCTGATCCGAAATCATGCTGCCACCTCGGCATTTTCCGTCAACGCGTCGCCGATCAGCCGCAGAACTTCGGCCGGATCGCGCGAGGTCAGGACAGCGCGGCGCAGCGACGCCGGCGTTCCGGCCTCGTCCATGTACCAGCCCAGATGCTTGCGTGCGACACGCAGCCCCAGATCGGTGCCATAGAACCCCAGCATCGCTTCATAATGCGCCCGCACTATGTCGGCCAGATCGTCGCCCTCGGGAACCTCTGGCGCCGGCGTCCCCCACAACTCGTGCGCGATCTGCGCCAGCAGCCAAGGTTTGCCCTGCGCGCCACGGCCCACCATGACGCCATCCGCGCCCGACTGTTCCAGCGCCGCCTGCGAACGCTCAGGGCTGGTGATGTCGCCATTGGCCACGACCGGAATGCTGACGGCCTCTTTGACCGCCCGGATCGCGGCCCAATCCGCCTCACCCTTGTAGAACTGACAGCGCGTGCGCCCGTGGATCGTCACCATCTGAACGCCGGCCTCCTGCGCCCGCCGCGCCACGTCCGGCGCGTTCAGTAGCGTGTCGTCCCAGCCCAGTCGGGTCTTGAGCGTCACCGGAACGTCCACCGCGCCCACGACCGCCTCGATCAAGGTCAGGGCGTGGTCGGGCGTCTTCAACAGGGCCGAGCCGGAATAGCCGTTCGTCACCTTCTTGGCCGGGCAGCCCATGTTGATGTCGATCACCCGCGCGCCCCGGTCGGCAACCTGCCGCGCGGCCTCGGCCATCCAATAGGCGTCGCGCCCGGCCAGTTGTACGGCGGTGTTTTCCACATCCGCTGACAGTTCGGCCCGTTCGCGCACGCCGGGCTTGGCCTGCACCATTTCCTGGCTGGCGACCATCTCGCTGACCACCATCCCGGCGCCGAACCGCATGACGAGGTCGCGAAACGGCCGGTCGGTGATTCCGGCCATCGGCGCCAGCAGAACCGGCGGGGTCAAAGTTTTCTCGGCAATTCGCAGCGTCAACGTGCCTAATCCTTGAGCATTTGCGGTTTTCATATCGAATCCGGGGCATATGAACAACAAATCCGCGACCAACAAGCCCGCAAAATCATCATGTGCCTAATTTTTAATCGACTTACCGCGAGTGATTGCCTCTGCTTTCACCGCCGCCTAAACACGGAAGCCAAACGAAGGTCGGAAATTCAGACATGACAACCGCCGCAATCATCGTCGCCGCCGGGCGCGGCCTGCGCGCCGGAGGGGGCCAGCCCAAGCAGTGGCGCCCCTTGGCCGAGCGGCGTGTGGCCGACTGGACGATCGAGCGGATCAGGGCGCAGGTGCCACTGGTCGTGCTGGTCCTGTCCCCCGATGACCCCGAGGCTTGGGCGGACTTCGCCGACAGCGGCCTGATTCTTGCGCCCGGCGGCGCAGACCGGGCCGAATCCGTGCGCAACGGGCTGCAGGCGCTGGCCGATCGCGGCGTCAGCAAGGTTCTGATTCATGACGTAGCTCGGCCCTGTGTCAGCGCGCGGGTCATTGGTGACGTGCTGGCGGCCCTCGACACCCACGCCGCCGCGGCGCCGGGGCTGCCCGTCACCGATGCGCTGTGGACCGGAGAGAACGACCAGGTAACCGGCACCCGAGATCGCGCGGGCCTGTTTGCCGCGCAGACGCCGCAGGGGTTCCGCTATGACGCCATCGTGTCCGCGCATGCGGCGCATCCCGGCGGGGCCGCCGATGATGTCGAGGTTGCCCGCGCCGCCGGGATCGACGTGGCCATCGTGCCGGGCGACGCGGACAATCTGAAAATCACACGGCCCGAGGATTTTACCCGGGCCGAACGCATATTGAGGTCAGACATGGATGTAAGGCTGGGCAACGGATATGATGTGCACCGGTTCGGGCCGGGCGATCACGTGATCCTGTGCGGCGTCGAGGTCCCGCATGAGCGGGGGCTGCAGGGCCATTCCGACGCGGATGTGGGCATGCACGCCGTCACCGACGCGATCTATGGCGCGCTGGCGCAGGGCGATATCGGCCAGCACTTCCCCCCTTCCGACCCGCAATGGAAAGGCGCCGCCAGCGAGATCTTTCTGCACCATGCGGTGGATCTGGCCGCGCGCATGGGCTTTCGCATCTCGAACGTCGACTGCACGCTGGTCTGCGAATACCCCAAGATCGGCCCGCACGCTGCGGCGATGCGGCAGAAAATAAGCGAAATCATGGGGCTGGACGCCGACCGCGTGTCGATCAAGGCTACCACGTCCGAGCGTCTGGGCTTTACCGGGCGCAAGGAAGGCATCGCCGCTATCGCGACCGCCTGTCTGGTGAAGACATGACCCTGGCGCGCCTGATCGGAACCGTGGGCGGGGTCGGGTACCTGCGCCCTGCCCCCGGTACTTGGGGCTCGCTGGCCGCACTGCCGCTGGCCTTGGCGCTGCACGTGCTGGGCGGCTTCCCGCTGCTGGCCGTCGCAACCGTCGCCGTTTTTGCGGCCGGCACGTGGGCCACGGGCGTCATGACTGCCGGGCAGGACGATCACGACCCTTCAGAGATCGTCATCGACGAGGTCGCGGGCCAATTCATCGCTATCTGGGCCGTGTCTTATCCGGCCTGGGCGCATGACATCGCGGTCACCGCCCTGTGGCCGGGCTGGATCGCCGGGTTTTTGCTGTTCCGCTTGTTCGACATCACCAAGCCAGGCCCCGTCGGCTGGGCCGACCGTCGTGGCGACCCCTTGGGCGTGATGCTCGATGACGTGATCGCGGGCGTGTTCGCGGCCGTGGGCGTTCTGATCCTGGCCGGGATCTCACATGGAGTACTGGGCTTATGACCGTCGCCGAACTGCTCGACCGCGCCAAGGCGCTGAACGTCATGATCGCCACAGCAGAAAGTTGCACGGGCGGCATGGTCGCCGCCGCGCTGACCGACATACCCGGCAGCTCGGCCGTGGTTGACCGAGGCTTCGTCACCTATACCAACGCCGCCAAGCAGGACATGCTGGGCGTGCGTGCCGAGACGCTGGAGGCCCATGGTGCCGTTTCTGAAGAGGTCGCCCGCGAGATGGCCGAGGGTGCGCTGGCGCATTCCCAAGCGCAGCTTGCGGTCTCGATCACCGGCATCGCGGGGCCCGGCGGGTCCGAGTTCAAGCCCGAGGGCCGGGTCTGTTTCGGCCTTGCAGTCACAGGCCGCCCCACCCTGACCGAAACCGTCGAGTTCGGCGCCGTGGGCCGCGCCAATGTCCGACGCGCGGCGCGGGATCATGCGCTGAAACTGCTGGAAAACGGCCTTTCCGAACTAGCCTAAATTTTTAGCACTTGCCCGGATAAGGCGCACTTTTTGTCACCACTTGGAAAAAGGACGCCAAAACAGGCACCTTTTTCGCACCCTGCCTCTTTTTTCCTCGGCGCCCGTTCGGTTGAACCCACGGCACGTCACTCACACCGCGCCCCTTGGCGCAGCTTCAGGAAAGAGGAGAACGGCCCAATGAACGGAGCCGATACCGCCTGGATCATCGTCGCGACGGCGCTGGTCCTGTTCATGACTTTGCCGGGCCTGGCCCTGTTCTATGGCGGACTGGTGCGCGCCCGCAACGTGCTGAGCGTTTTCATGCACTGCTTCGCGATCGCCTGTCTGATGAGCATCCTGTGGCTGGTCGCCGGGTATTCAATCGCCTTCGGTGACGGCGGTTCAGGGCTGTGGGGCGGGCTGGGAAAGGCGTTTCTGAACGGCGTCGATGCCGACAGCCTGTCGGGCACCCTGCCCGAGGTGCTGTTCTTTGCCTTCCAGATGACCTTTGCCATCATCACTCCGGCCCTGATCGTCGGCGCCTATGTGGAGCGCGTGGGCTTTGGCTTCGTGCTGGTCTTCTCGGGCCTTTGGATGCTGATGTGCTACGCGCCGGTGGTGCATTGGATCTGGGGGGGCGGCATCCTGACCGATGGCGGCATTCTGGGTGAAATCGGCGTGCGCGACTTTGCCGGTGGCATCGTGGTGCACGAAACCGCCGGTCTGGCCGCTCTGATCATCGCGTGGGTCCTGGGGCCGCGCAGGAACCGCACAACCCCGCCGCACAACCCCGGATACGTCATGATCGGGGCCGCGATGCTGTGGGTCGGCTGGTTCGGCTTCAACGGCGGCTCGCAGCTGGCCGCGGATGGCGGCGCGGCCATGGCGCTGACGGTCACGCATATCTCGGCCGCCACCGCATCGCTCAGCTGGGCGCTGTGGGAGCGCATCAAATACGGCAAGGCCTCGCTGGTCGGTCTGGTCACCGGGACTATCGCGGGTCTGGCCTCGATCACTCCGGCCTCGGGCTATGTCGATCCGGTTCAGGCGCTGATCATCGGCGCGGTCGCCGGCATCCTGTGCCAGGAGGCGGTAAACGTGGTCCGCAACGTGTTGAACATCGACGATACGCTGGACGTGTTCGCCGTGCATGGCGTGGGCGGCATTTTCGGCACCATCATGATCGCCGTCTTCGGCCTGGGCGCCTGGACCGCGCAGCTGGGCGGGCTGGTGATCGTGGGTGTCTTTACGTCAGTTGTCACATTTGTGCTGATCAAGGTGGTTGCGCTTGTCACCCCGCTTCGCGTAGACGCCGAGACCGAAACGAACGGGCTCGACCTGTCGGTCCACGGCGAACGGGCCTATGACATGAGCAGCTAAGCCCACCTTGGCTGACTCGACTGCCCATCCGGGCATCAAGCGGACCTCTTGGGAGGTCCGCTTTTCTTTTGCGCCAACCCCTCTCGACATCGGGCCGGTCGGCAGGCTATCAGCCCGCAACGTCATTTCAGCACCGAGGTCCCGCCATGATCCCCAGTTCCTTTCCCGACAGCACGGAAATCGCCCGCCTGACCGCGCGGATGCTGCTGGAGATCAAGGCGGTGCATTTCAACGCGCGCGAGCCGTTCACACTGGCCAGTGGCCTGCCCAGCCCCACCTATATCGACTGCCGCAAGCTGATCTCGTACCCGCGCATCCGGTCGACCCTTATGGACTTCCTGACGGTCACCGTCATGCGGAATGCCGGGTTCGAAGCCTTCGACAACATCGCCGGCGGTGAAACCGCGGGCATCCCCTTCGCCGCGATGGTGGCCGAGCGCATGGCCCTGCCGATGACCTATGTGCGCAAGAAGCCCAAGGGCTATGGCCGCAACGCCCGGATCGAAGGGGCCATGACCGAAGGCCAGCGCGTGCTGCTGGTCGAGGACCTGACCACCGACGGCGGCTCAAAACTGTCCTTCGTGGACGCGATCCGCGAAACGGGCGCCACCTGTGGGCATACGGCGGTGATCTTCTATTATGGCATCTTCCCCGAAACCGAAAAGACGCTGGGCGATCATGGCGTGCAACTGCACCACCTGTGCACCTGGTGGGACGTTCTGGCCGAGGCCAAGGCACAGGGCACGTTCGACGCCGAAACGCTGGACGGGGTCGAGGCCTTCCTGAACGACCCGCGCGGCTGGCAGGACGCCAACAAGAGCTGACTGTCGAGCCATTGTTGCCGGCCAGGAAACACTGGCCGTCAGCCTTGCTACCTATCCACAAGATGTTGACGAATGACCGATCCCTGCGGCAAGATGCAGGAGCGGAAGATATGCACAGCATATCCCCAGAAAACATACAATTTGCCCCGACTCACGGGGCCGCGATATGACCTTTGTCCCATGGGGACAGCGAGAGCAGCAATGAACGAGATCAGCAGTATCGAGCAGGCAGCGGCGCAGATTCAGAACGCCGAGACCATGCCGCATTCCATCGAGGCCGAACAGCAGCTTCTGGGCGCGATCCTGACCAACAACGACCTGTATGACCGGGTCGCCTCGATCATCGGGCCCGAGCATTTCTATGACCCGGTCCATGCCCGCATCTATGAGGTCGCCGCCGCGCGCATCGCCAAGAACGCGCTGGCATCGCCGGTGACGCTGAAATCCTTCATGGCCGAGGACGAGGGTTTGAAGGAACTCGGCGGCCCGGCCTATCTGGTCAAGCTGGCCGGGGCCTCGATCAGCGCCTTCGCCGTGCATGACTATGCCCAGATGATCTATGATCTGGCGATCCGGCGCGAACTGATCCGGCTTGGTCGCGACATCTCGGACAAGGCCGCGCGGGTCGAAGTGGCCAGTGAGCCCAAGGAACAGATCGTCGAGGCCGAGCAAAAGCTCTACAAGCTGTCCGAACAGGGCCAGACCGAACAGGGGTTCAAATCCTTCCTCAAGGCCGTGACCGAGGCGGTGAATGTCACCAACGAGGCCTATCAGCGCGGCGGCGGCATGGCCGGGATTTCGACCGGGCTGGTCGATCTGGACAAACAGCTGGGCGGGTTGCACCCGTCGGACCTGATCATCCTTGCCGGGCGTCCGTCGATGGGTAAGACCTCGCTGGCGACCAACATCGCGTTCAACGTGGCCAAAGCCTATAAGCGGGGTCAGCGCGCCGATGGCACCGAGGGTGCGGTGGACGGCGGCGTCGTCGGATTCTTCTCGCTGGAAATGAGCGCCGAGCAGCTGGCCGGACGGGTTCTGGCCGAGGCGTCCGAAATTTCCAGCCACAAGATCCGTCAAGGCGACATGACCGAGGACGAGTTCCGCCGTTTCGTCGATGCGGCCAAAGCGCTGGAAGCCTGTCCGCTTTACATCGACGACACACCGGCTCTACCGATCTCACAATTGGCGGCCCGGGCGCGGCGGCTCAAGCGGACGCATGGGCTGGACCTGCTGGTCATCGACTATCTGCAGCTGTGCCGCGGCATGTCCGACAACCGCGTGAACGAGATCGCCGAGATCTCGATGGGCATGAAGGCCATCGCGAAAGAGCTGAATATTCCCGTCATCGCCCTGTCGCAGTTGTCGCGTCAGGTGGAAAACCGCGACGATAAGCGCCCGCAGCTGTCCGACCTGCGCGAATCCGGCTCGATCGAGCAGGACGCCGACGTGGTGATGTTCGTGTTCCGCGAGGAATACTACAAAGAGCGCGAAAAGCCCGGCGATCACGAGCTGGAGAAGATGGAAGAGTGGAAGCAGGCGATGGAGCGCCTGCACGGCAAGGCCGAAGTCATCGTCGGCAAGCAGCGCCACGGCCCCATCGGCACGGTCGAGCTGTCCTTCGAGGCGCAGTTCACCCGATTTGGCAACCTTGTCAAACCCTGGCAGCAGGGTGGCCAGATCGAAGGCTACTAAGCCCATCAGGCCCGAATCCATGTGCCGCGGCCCAATGCGCCGGATGAACGATCTGGATCAGCCAACGGTTTTGGCCCGGATAGGCGGACAATGCTGGCAGGCTGTCTTGCCCGCGTTCAAGCCCGCCCGGACCTGCGCAACCCGGCTACAAGCCGCCCATGGCAAGGACTTTACGCGCGTTTGCAGCGCATTCCCCCTTGACCTCGTGCGGCGCAATGTCATGAACGGGTCATGAGTACTGCACGTTTGACGATCAACCTTCATGCGCTGGCCAGTAACTGGCGGGCGCTGGACGCAAAAACCGATGTCGAGACCGGAGCCGTGGTCAAGGCCGACGCCTATGGTCTGGGCGCCGGACCTGTGGCCAACACGCTGGCCGAAGAAGGCGTCCGCAAGTTCTTTGTCGCCGTTGCCGAGGAAGGAGCCGCCGTCCGCCAAGCGATTGGCCCCGGCCCCCTGATCTGCGTCTTTTCAGGCCATATGGAGGGCGACGCCGACCTGTTGCGCGATCACGACCTTGTGCCGCTGATCAACTCGCCCGAGCAATTCCAACGCCACCTGCAGGCGCTACCGGTCCATCCGTTCGGGATTCAGTTGGACAGTGGCATGAACCGCCTCGGGCTGGAGCCTTCCGACTGGGCCGCTCTGCGCAGCCGGGCCGAGGCGCTGAACCCTGTCGTGGTCATGTCGCACTTGGCCTGTTCGGACGAACCGGACCATCCCATGAACCGGCAACAGCTGAAAACCTTCCGCGAGATGACCGATGGCGAATCGGCTCCGCGTTCGTTGGCGGCCACCGGTGGCCTTCTGCTGGGGCCGGAATTCCACTTTGATTTCTGTCGGCCCGGCATCGGCCTGTATGGCGGCTTGCCCTTTGCGGGCGCCAAACCTGTGGTCACCGTCGATCTGCCGGTGATACAGGTGCGCGACCTGGCGGTCGGAGAAACCGTCGGCTACGGCAACACGTGGAAAGCCCGGCGCCCCTCGCGGATCGCAACCGTGGCCGCGGGCTATGCCGACGGGCTGCACCGCGCCATCGGTGGCGGCATCGACACGTTTGCCGGCGACCTGCCCTGCCCCGTCGTCGGACGAATCTCGATGGATCTGATCACCGTCGACGTGACCGACCTGCCGCACACGCCCGAACGTCTGCGCATTCTGAACGGCCATCAGACGGTGGACGACCTAGCCGAGGCCGCGGGCACCATCGGGTACGAGATCCTGACCTCACTCGGCAGCCGCTATTCGCGGGGCTATGTCGAATGAATCCACTCGCATGGCTTGGCGAACTGGGCCGCGCGGTCCTGAACCTGCTGGCGGCGTTCGGCCGCGTGGCGCTGTTTGCATTGGATGCTCTGTCACACATCTTTCGCCCGCCGTTCTACCCGCGTGAACTGGGCATGGCCCTGCTGAACATCGGCTGGCTGTCGCTGCCGGTCGTCGGCCTGACGACCATTTTCACCGGCGGCGCGCTGGCGCTTCAGATCTACGCCGGCGGCGCGCGTTTCAACGCCGAGGCCGTAGTGCCCCAGATCGTCGCCATCGGTATGGTCCGCGAGTTGGGCCCTGTCATGGTCGGCCTGATGATTGCCGCGCGCGTCACCTCGTCGATCGCCGCCGAGATCGCCACAATGAAGGTGACCGAGCAGATCGACGCCCTGGTCACCCTGTCGACCCACCCGATGAAATACCTGGCGGCCCCACGCGTTCTGGCCGCATTGATCACCGTGCCTGTTCTGGTTGCCGTGGGCGACATCATCGGCATCGCAGGCGGATACGCCGTGGCGACGCAGAACCTCGGCTTCAACCCGGCGGCCTACCTGAAAAACACGGTCGATTTCCTCGAGCCGCTCGACATCCTGTCCTCGCTGGTCAAAGGGGCGGCGTTCGGCATGATCGCAGCGATCATGGGCTGCTATTTTGGCATGCATTCGGGACGCGGCGCGCAAGGCGTGGGCCGCGCAACCAAGGGCTCGGTCGAGGCCGCCGCTGTCCTGATCCTTGCCGCCAACTTCGTTCTCACGGGGGTGTTCTTCTCGCTATGATCCGGATGGAGAACGTACACAAGGCCTTCGGCGACAACCAAGTGCTCAGGGGCATGAACCTCGAGATTGCCAAAGGCACGTCCATGGTGATCATCGGTGGCTCGGGCACCGGAAAATCCGTGGCGCTGAAATGCATCCTTGGTCTGATCAAACCCGACAGCGGCAAGATTTTTGTCGATGGGCAGGACGCCCAGACCGGTGACCGAGACGCCTTTCTGGCCAGGTTCGGGATGCTGTTTCAAGGCGCGGCCCTGTTTGACTCGTTGCCCGTCTGGCAGAACGTGGCCTTCCGCCTGCTGCGCGGCTCGTTGAAACGACCGACGGACGAGGCACGTGAAATCGCGATAGAAAAACTGCGCCGCGTGGGCCTGCGCGCCAAGGTGGCAGATCTCTACCCGTCCGAACTGTCGGGCGGCATGCAGAAACGTGTAGGTCTGGCCCGCGCCATCGCCGCCGAGCCCGAAATCATCTTTTTCGACGAACCCACCACGGGGCTGGACCCGATCATGTCGGGCGTCATCAACGACCTGATCCGCGAAATCGTGACCGAAATGGGCGCCACCGCGATGACCATTACCCACGACATGAGCTCGGTCCGTGCGATTGCCGACAACGTGGCGATGCTGCATGACGGGGTGATCCAGTGGACCGGGCCCGTCAGCCAGATGGATTCCTCGGGTGATCCCTATGTCGAGCAGTTCATCAGTGGGAGTGCGGAAGGGCCGATTGAGGCGGTGCGATAGTTTACTGGAGAAGCGATGGACCCGTTTGAGCAACTAGAAATTGCCATCAAAGACGTCAAACAGCTCAACGATGGCGATTTATCCCCCACAAACAACTACGAATACGCGCAAGCAATCGCAGGAGACTTGTTCGAATATTATGGGCAGATTGTGCAACTGGCCAAGTTATGCGGACAACCGGTCCAGACCCTGGACCCCTCTCATGCTGAAGACCTAGAGAGAGCTTGCAATATAGTTTTGAACCAAATTCAACGCATGGAACTAGCGTTTCGGTTAAGAAAAGGTGCAACTAGCATTGCTATTGAGCATGAGAACCATTTGGTCAGGTTATCGAAAGATCAGGTTGAAGAAATCGAGGAACATATTAATGAGGCTCGGCAAAAAATACGCTCCTCTGATGCTTTTGAAGAAAAACACAAGCGCAGACTTTTGAACCGACTTGAAAAGCTTCAAGCAGAAATAAACAAAAAGATTAGCGATTTGGACGTAATGCTTGCAGGGGTGACCGAAGTCACCGCGGTAGCTGGTCAGAGCGCGAAGAACCTGAACCCCGTTGTAGATCTGTTCAAAAAAATCTTCACAATCGCAGAAGGCGAGACAGACGAGCCACTTGGCCTTCCAGCGCCTCCAAAGCAAATTGAAGATAAATCCGGAGAAGCAGAATCCTAAAAGTCGCTACCCTCTCGCTGCTGATCCTCTACCCCATCGCGTGGTTCGCCCCGCTGATGCGCGCGGGCCTGCTGCCGATCTTCGGCCTCAGCGAGATCAGCGTCATCACCGGCCTCCAGTCCTTGTGGAAATCCGACATCTTCCTCGCGCTGGTCGTCACCGTCTTTGCCCTGTTCGCCCCGTACATCAAAACCATCGGCACCGCGCTGGTCCAATGGGACCTGCTGGACCCGCGTGTCCAACCCGCGCTGAACATCATGGGCAAGCTCGCCATGGCCGATATCTTCCTCATCGCGCTCTACATCACGTTGGCCAAGGGCATCTCATACGCAACGATCGAAACAGCGTGGGGCCTGTACCTTTTCACCGGCTGCATCCTTGCGTCGATCGCGCTGGGATACGTTACCGAAGTGAAACTTGGTTCACGAAACCTCCGGACCTGATTGATTGAAAACGCATTTCTGGCTATGATGGCCAGTATTCGAGCAGCCAAGTCATTTTTGTTTCAGGGTCCGACGCGGACCGTCTTGCACGTTTGATGGATACTCCGCCCGGGCCCGGTTTTGCCGGTTTCCAAAGGAGTAGGACTGCCATGGCCGCCCTCCATTCGATTTCAATTCATTTCCAGAACGTATTCCTGCGACTGACTTTTTTCCTGATCTGCGCCGCCGCTCTGTTTGCCGTATCCGCCACCCTGCTTGCCGCCGTGAATGTCTGGCCTTGGCTGACGATGCAGGCTGGATTGGGCAGTCAGGACATTCCGAACGCCGGCGTCTACATCCAGATCGGCCTGACCGCTCTGGTTCTGATGCTCGCCTTCTACCTGCCCTCCAGCGCGCGCATGATGGCGTTGGAAAACGCGCATCGGAAGTTCTCGCTGCAAATGCAGGACGTGGTCGATGCCTACCAGATCGCCCATGCGGCTGACCGCAGCGGCGTGTTCGCGCTGGCCTCGGAATTTGACGCGGTCAAGGAGCGCATGGCCTTCCTGCGCGATCACCCCGACCTGCAATCGCTGGAGCCCGAGATCCTTGAACTGGCCGCGCAGATGAGCCAGGTCAGCCACGAACTGGCCGAAACCTACGGCGCGGCCAAAGTCGCCCGAGCGCGGGCGTTCCTGCAACAGCGGCAGGAAGAGGTCGAACTGTTCCAGCAAAGGATCGAAGACGCCCAGACCATACAGCATGAATTGCGCCAATGGACCCGCGACATCGAGATCGAGGAGTCCATCGCCAAGGCGCAACTGGCCCGCCTGCGCGAGGAATTGTTCGAGCTTTTGCCCGAGCTGTCAGCCCAGTTGCAGACACCGCCGGACGACAGCGACCCGACCGCATCGAGCGTCATCGCCATGCCCCCGCCCCGCGCCGCCGAATAGCCACTCACTCACCAGATGCGGCAGCACCCGCCGCGAAGGATGGCCCTCCCGGGCCTGACGCCGCGGCCCGTCAGTCCGGATTGAACACCGGAAGGGCTTGAAGAGCCGCGCAAGCTCGGGCACGAATTGCGCCATGGCAAAGACGACGACTTTCACCTGCTCGGCCTGTGGCGCCTCGCATTCCCGCTGGTCCGGCCGCTGCGACGGCTGTGGCGAGTGGAACACCATAGTTCAAGAGGCCCCATTGTCGGCAGGCCCGGCCAAGAAATCGCTGGGCGGCAAACGCGGCCAGGCCGTCACCCTGACGGACCTCTCCACCGAGGAGGCCCCGCCGCCCCGCACAGTCTGCGGTGTCGAAGAACTGGACCGTGTCCTGGGCGGCGGGCTGGTCCCTGCCTCGGCCCTGCTGGTGGGCGGCGATCCGGGCATCGGCAAATCCACCCTGCTGTTGCAGGCCGCCGCGCGCTTTGCCCGGTCGGGCCTGAAAACCATCTATGTCTCGGGCGAGGAAGCCAGCGCCCAGGTTCGCATGCGCGCGCGCCGTCTGGGGCTCGAGGACGCGCCGGTTCAACTGGCGGCCGAGACCAACCTTCGCGACATTCTCACCACGCTCGAGGCCGAGAAACCCGGCCTTGCCATCATCGACTCGATCCAGACCATGTGGGCGGACAATGTCGACAGCGCACCGGGATCAGTCAGTCAGGTCCGCGCCGCCGCGCACGAGCTGACCAGCTTTGCCAAGCGCCACGGCGTGTCCATCATCATGGTCGGCCATGTCACCAAAGAAGGCCAGATCGCCGGCCCCCGCGTGGTCGAACACATGGTCGATACCGTCCTCTATTTCGAGGGCGAGCGCGGCCACCAGTTCCGCATCCTGCGCGCGGTCAAGAACCGCTTTGGCCCCGCCGACGAGATCGGCGTGTTCGAGATGACGGGCAAGGGTCTGGCACAGGTCACCAACCCCTCGGCCCTGTTTCTGTCGGAACGCGGCACACCCACCCCCGGCTCGGCCGTTTTCGCAGGCATCGAGGGCACCCGGCCGGTTCTGGTCGAACTGCAGGCGCTGGTCGCGCCCTCGCCCCATTCACAACCTCGCCGCACGGTCGTCGGCTGGGACAGCGGACGGCTTGCGATGATCCTCGCCGTGCTCGAAGCGCGCTGCGGCATCCCCTTTGCGGGGCTCGACGTCTATCTGAACGTGGCCGGGGGCCTGAAGATCAGCGAGCCCGCGGCCGACCTTGCCGTGGCTGCCGCCCTGCTGAGCGCGCGCGAGGACACCGCCCTGCCCGCCGACACCGTGGTTTTCGGAGAAATCTCGCTATCCGGGGCACTTAGACCAGCGCCGCAGACCGAAAACAGGTTGAAAGAAGCGCAAAAACTTGGTTTCACAGCAGCAATTGCTCCGGCAGGCGGCAAAACCGGTACTGTGGCAGGTCTGACACTCACCCGACCCTCTGATTTAGTTGGGTTTGTTGGCGAAACCTTCGGAGCAGGTTAAAGTCGCGCCTCGAGGGGCAGAAAAAGAACAGGCGAGGGCCATGGAAGGTTTTACAATAATTGACGGGCTCGTTGCCCTGATCATCGTGCTGTCGGGGATTCTGGCCTATTCGCGCGGCTTCATGCGCGAGGTCATGGCCATTGCAGGTTGGGTCGCCGCCGCAGTTCTGGCCTTCATCTTTGCACCGCAAGCCGTGCCGCTGGTCAAGGAAATCCCGGTGGTCGGAGACTTCTTGCGTGACAGCTGCGAATTGTCGGTGATTACGGGCTTTGCCGCGGTGTTTGCCATTGCGCTGATCGTGGTCAGCATCTTCACCCCGTTGTTCTCGTCCCTGGTACAGCGCTCGGCGCTGGGTGGGCTGGATCAGGCGCTGGGGTTCTTCTTCGGCATCGCCCGCGGCATTCTGCTGGTTGCCATCGCCTTCTTTGTCTACGACACCGTGATGACCGGCCAGTCCTACACGATCGTCGATGAAAGCCGCTCGGCCAAGGTATTCGAGCAGTTCAGCGACAGGATCGAAGAGCAGAACCCCGAGGCCGCCCTGGGTTGGGTGACCACCCAGTACGAAGAGCTTGTTGCATCCTGCACAGCGGATTCTCAGGGGCAGTAACAGCTACCAGCCAAGCAAAACGAAGCAGCCCGGCGGCCAGCCGGGCTTTTCTTTTGTCAGAGGGTCAGACGAACCCTTCGCCCCCACAAACCGAGCAGCGGTTGGTTTTCAGGCCAAAGCATCCGTCGCACCGGCTGAACTGGGGCTTGCCCAAGTGATCTCGACCCTTCAGGACTTCGCCCTTGCCATTGCATATCTGGCAAGGGGCACGTCCCATTCCGCGGCACCGATGGCACCGGCGTTTGACGTGCTCGTCCTTTTTCTGGCTCGGTCGTCCCTGCCACATACCTGTTTTGTCCTCGGTCAAATGCTGCCGGCGTCATGCCACGCAGCGCGTTCAAAACACGGGAAACACTCATGTTCGCGGCCCCATCAAACCAGAAACCCGGCCTGCGGCAAAACGAATTATGATCCTTTGGTGACATGGGGGGCATTAGGCATTATGTGAGGGCCAACTCGCCATGGAATCGGAGCTGCCTGTCTTGCATAGCCCGCAGATGCCCCCCGCCCACCCGTTCGATGATGACAAGCTCCGCGAGGAATGCGGGATTTTCGGGGTCGTCGGCGTCAAGGATGCCGCCAATTTCGTTGCTCTTGGTCTGCATGCCCTGCAGCACCGCGGGCAGGAAGCCGGCGGGATCGTCACCCATGATCCTGAACTCGGCTTCAACTCGGCCCGTCGATTTGGCTATGTGCGCGACAATTTTACTTCGTCCGACGTGATGGAAAGCCTGCCCGGGCCGATCGGGATCGGCCATGTGCGCTATTCCACGGCCGGGTCCAAGGGCCAGACCGCCATCCGTGACGTACAGCCATTCTTCGGCGAGTTTTCGATGGGCGGCGCCGCGATTGCGCACAATGGCAACATCACGAACGCCAACGCCCTGCGACGCGAGCTGATCGAGCGCGGCTCGATTTTCCAAAGCTCGTCCGACAGCGAATGCATCATCCACCTGATGGCCCGCTCGCTACAGCGCAACATCCCCGAACGGATGGAGGACGCGCTGCGCCGGGTCGAGGGTGCCTTCTCGGTGGTCGCCATGACCCGCACGAAGCTGATCGGCGTCCGCGATCCTCTGGGTGTGCGCCCGCTGGTATTGGGCAAAATCGGCGATGGCTGGTGCCTGGCCTCGGAAACTTGTGCCCTGGACATCATCGGTGCCGAATTCCTGCGCGAGATCGAACCCGGCGAAATGGTTGTGATCAATGCCCAGAACGGTGTTGAGAGCCACTTCCCGTTCCGCCGGCAACCCAGCAAGTTCTGTATCTTCGAGCATGTCTACTTCTCGCGCCCAGACTCGATTCTGGGTGGACGCTCGGTCTATGAGACACGCGAAGCCATCGGGCGCGAGCTGGCCAAGGAAAGCCCCGTCGAGGCGGATCTGGTCTGCCCCGTGCCCGACAGCGGCACGCCCGCGGCCATTGGCTACTCGCTGGAGTCGGGCATCCCCTATGCGATGGGGATCATCCGCAACCAATACATGGGCCGCACCTTCATCGAACCCACCGAACAGATCCGCAACATGGGCGTGCGGCTCAAGCTGAACGTGAACCGCGCCCTGATCGAGGGCAAGCGGGTGATACTGGTCGACGACTCGGTCGTGCGCGGCACGACCAGCCGCAAGATCAAGGAAATGATCCTGGATGCCGGCGCGAAAGAGGTGCATTTCCGCATCGCCTCGCCGCCCACGGCCTGGCCCTGTTTCTACGGCGTGGACACCCCACAGCGCGAAAAGCTGCTGGCCGCCACGATGACCGAGGAAGAAATGACCAAGCATCTGGCGGTCGACAGCCTCAAGTTCATCTCGCTGGACGGGCTGTACCGGGCGGTCGGCGAATCGCAGGGCCGCAGCAAGGACTGCCCGCAATACTGCGATGCATGCTTCTCGGGCGAGTATCCCGTCACTCCGGCGGACATGGTTGAACAAGGGTTCAAGATGCAACCGGCGGCCGAATAAGGCCGAAATTCAGAGACTTCTCCAAGGGGCCGCAGGGCCCCTTTTTTCATGGGCCGGATCGGCGTGGCGAAACATGGCCGAAACCTGCTGCACCGGCTTTTCCTTCCCCTTTGGCTCTGCTAGCCAACCGGCTGCTCACTCACGCAATCACACGGAGGCCGGGCCACCGGGCCGGCCAGTTTAAATGGCAAATCCCAGAGTCGACAGCGCGGCCACCCAAAAGGGCGCGCTCAGCAAGAATGGTACGACCGTCCTGGGCGTCTTTGGCCCGCAGAACGACATGCGCGCCCTGATGCGCTCATCGTCTGGACGGGTGAAAGAGGTCAAGACAGGCAGCCGCTTTGGTTCGGGCACGATCGTGGCCATCGACAAAGACGGCATCATGCTGCGACAAAGCGGCCGGACCCAGCGCATCGCCATCCCCGGAAGCTGATCCGGGCTTGACGGGCTGCGCGCTTGGGTTCAAACCCCGCGCATGACCGATCAGACCAAAACCGCACTTATTACCGGCGCGTCGCGCGGCCTTGGTGCCGCTCTGGCGGAGGCGCTGGCGCCCGAGTATCACATCGTCGCCGTTGCCCGTACCACCGGCGGGCTGGAAGACCTGGATGACCGCATCAAGGCCAAAGGGGGCGCGGCCACCCTGGCGCCGATGGACATCGCCGACCCCAATGCCATGGCTACGCTGTGCCGGGGCATCCATGACCGCTGGGGCAAGCTGGACCTGTGGCTGCATACGGCCATCCACACCGCACCGCTGACGCCCGCAAATTTCATCGACCCCAAGGATTGGCAAAAGTCCGTGGACGTGAACGCCTCGGCAACTTCGGTGCTGATCCCCTATGTCGCGCCCTTGCTGGGTGAGGCTGGACAGGCCGTATTCTTTGACGACCCGCGTGCCGGCGAGAAGTTCTGCGCCACCTACGGCGCAACCAAGGCCGCGCAGATCGCCATGGCGCGCAGCTGGGCCGCCGAAACCGTGCGCACCGGGCCGAAGGTTCATGTGTTGCAGCCCAGGCCGATGGCCACAGCCCTGCGCGCGCGTTTCTTCCCCGGTGAGGACCGGTCGAAGCTGGCCAGCCCCTCGGACGAGGCAGCGCGCCTGCTGTCCATGCTGGGCTGAGACCTTTCGGTCAGATCGACGGGAAAGATGTTGCGGCGCCCCAAGCGGGCGCCGTTTTCATTCGATGTGAACGCCCTGCCGGCCCGCCAGATCGACAAAGAACTGCCACGCCACCCGGCCCGAACGCGCGCCGCGCGTGGCCTGCCATTCGATCGCCTCTGCCCGCAGTACGTCGGCATCGACGCTGACGCCATAGGCCGCGCAATACCGGTCGATCATCGCAAGGTATTCGTCCTGATCGCAGGGGTGGAACCCCAGCCACAGGCCGAACCGGTCGGACAGCGAAACCTTTTCCTCGACCGCCTCGGACGGGTTGATCGCGCTCGAGCGCTCGTTCTCGATCATGTCACGCGGCATCAGGTGGCGGCGGTTTGACGTGGCATAGAACACCACGTTTTCGGGCCGGCCCTCGATCCCGCCGTCCAGCACGGCCTTCAGCGATTTGTAGTGCTGGTCGTCATGGCTGAACGACAGGTCATCGCAGAACAGGATGAACCGGTAAGGTGCGGCGCGCAGGTGGTTCAGCAACCGCGCGACCGAGCCCATGTCCTCGCGCTGAAGTTCGACCAGCTTCAGGTCGGGAAACTCGGGCTGAAGGGTCCCATGCACCGCCTTGACCAAGCTGGACTTGCCCATGCCGCGGGCACCCCACAACAGCGCGTTGTTGGCCTTGTACCCGGCAGCGAAGCGGCGCGTGTTGTCCAGCAGCGTATCGCGCGACCGGTTGATGCCCACCAGCAGATCCAGATCGACGCGGTTGACATTGTGCACCGGCTCAAGCCGGTCGGGCCCGATGTGCCAGACAAAGGCGGGCGCGGCCGAGAAATCGGGCGCGGCCAACGGCGCCGGGGCCATGCGCTCCAAGGCGTCGGTGATGCGGTTCAGGGCTTGGTCGTCCATGGGTCCTCCGAAGTCTTGCGGCCGATTTCAACCACGTTCACGGGCCGCCAACAAGACCCGGATGAAGAAAGGGCGCACCCGCCAAGGCACGCCCTTCCCCATTTACTGCTCGGGTTTATTTGCCGTCTTCTGCGTCAAACTCGTCCATCATCGCATCATCGGCGGCTTCTTCATCGTCATAGTAGCCTTCGGCCCGCAGCTGTTCTTCACGCTTTCTCTCGACCCGGGCCACCAGGAAGATCGAGATCTCGTACAGGCCATAGACCACGACGAACAGGATGATCTGGGTGATCACGTCCGGCGGGGTCACGATGGCGGCCAGAACCAGAATGCCCACCACGGCATATTTGCGCACCGCGCCCAAGCCTTCGGCGCTGACCAGCCCGGCCTTGCCCATCAGGGTCAACAGAACCGGCAGCTGGAAACACAGGCCAAAGGCCACGATGAACTTGATCGTCAGGTTCAGGTATTCCTGTGCCGAACCCTGGAAAACCACGCTCAGCGGCGCAGTGGCACCATCCGCTAAGGCCTCACCCTCGGCCCCGAATTGCTGGAACCCAAGGAAGAAGTCATAGGCCAGCGGCGTGACCACGTAAAAGGCAAAGCTCGCGCCCAGCAGGAACATGAAGGGCGAGGCCAGCAGGAACGGCAGGAAGGCGTTCTTCTCGGATCGATAGAGCCCCGGCGCCACGAACCGCCACATCTGCATACCGATATACGGAAAGGCCAGAATGAACCCACCCAAGAGCGAGACCTTGATCGCCACGAAGAAGCCCTCCTGCGGCGAAATGAAGATCAGGTCGCAGTCCTGTCCCCGCTCGGACAGAACATCGCACAGGGGCTGGGTCAGAAAGTTGAAGATCGGCGTGGCTACCGTGAAACAGATGATCATACCGATCAAAAATGCCACGACGCTGTGGATCAGCCGCGTGCGCAGCTCGGCCAGATGCTCGATCAGGGGGGCCGAGGTATCTTCGATCTCGTCGGTCTTGCTCATGTCTTGCCTTCGGTTCTCAGCGCGGCTTCGGCCTCTTCAGCCTTGGCCAGGGCCTCGGCGGCTTCTTTCGCTTTGCGCTCGGCAGCCGCACGGGCGGTTGAGGCCTGGATCTTCTTGGCCTGCTCGGCGCGCTCAGCAGCAAGTTTGCCGGTTTCGCTGTCGGGGTCGAACTTGGTCGGGTCCATGCTCTTGGCCATGTCCTGGGCCGCCTGCTTGACGCCGTCCATCGCACTGCCCACCGGGTTGGTGGCCGCGTCCAGTCCTTTCTTTATGTCATTCACGCCCGCCTGGTCGGCCGCCTCGTTCATGGCGCTTGAGAACTCGCGCGCCATGCCGCGGGCCTTGCCGACGAACCGTCCGACATTGCGGAACAGAACCGGCAGGTCCTTGGGCCCCACGACGATCAGGGCAACGATGCCGATGACCAGAAGCTCGGTCCAGCCCAGATCAAACATGGGCGATTAGACCTTGTCTTTGTCGGACTCGGGCGTGACATCCTTGGCCAGCTCGGACGCGTCCTGTTCGATCTCTTCGGTACCGTCCTTGACGCCTTTCTTGAATGCGGTGATGCCCTTGCCCACTTCACCCATCAACGAGCTGATCTTGCCGCGGCCGAACAGCACCAGCACCACGACGGCGATCAGCAGCAGGCCGGGAAGGCCGATATTGTTGAGCATGTCTCTTCTCCTTCTACGTCGGCGCGCCGCGCCGGGAATGTGATCTGGAAGCCTGTCTACGCCCACCGGGCCGCCGAAAAAAGTGACGCAAGTCAAATCCGCGTTCAAATCCGGGCCGCTCGGGCGCTTTTTGCGGGCTGGCAATTCTCTACTGACAGGTTTATGTCAGTTGCAGGCGACTAGGAACAGGGCATCGAAACCTGGTCAACGGAGACTCACATGACCCATGTTGCTGAAATCGTCACCTTCACCCTCGCCGATGGCACCACGCCGGAGGAGTTCGTCAGGCTCAGCCAGACGACCGAGGCCTTCGTGCGCGCGGCCCCGGGCTTTGCCCACCGACAGCTGAGCCAGGGCGAGGATGGCCGCTGGACCGATTATGTCATCTGGACCGACATGAAGGCCGCGCAGGACGCCGCCGCGCAGTTCCCGCAGCAGGATTTTGCCGCCGGTCTGATGGCGGCCATCGACCCCGCCAGCATCCAGATGCGTCACGAGAAAGTGCTATGGAACATGACCGCCTGATCGCGGTCCGGACGGCGTGTCATGCGCCGCACTGACCGCCTGTTCGACATCATCCAGATCCTGCGCGACGGCAAACTGCACCGCGCGCAGGACATCGCGGACCGGCTCGAGGTTTCGGTCCGCACCATCTATCGCGACATGGACACGCTGGTGGCGTCGGGCGTCCCGGTCGAGGGTGAACGCGGCGTGGGATACATGGTGCGCGAGCAGATCACCCTGCCCCCGCTGAACCTCACCCCGGCCGAGCTTGAGGCCCTGAACCTCGGCATGGCGATCGTGGCCGAGGCCGCCGACCTCGACCTGAAGGCCGCCGCCGAGTCGCTGGCCGCCAAGATCGACGCGGTACTGCCCACCCAGGTGGTGGCCGAGGCGGATGCGTGGAAATTCGCCGTCTACCCCTTTGCCGATGCCGCGCGCGGGCTGGCGCATATGGCTCCGATCCGGGCGGCCATCAAATCGCGCCAGAAGCTGCGGCTGACCTACCGGCGAATCGACGGAACCCTGACCGAACGCACGATCCGCCCCCTGCACATGGAATACTGGGGCCGGGTCTGGACCCTGACCGCCTGGTGCGAGCTGCGCGACGCCTTCCGCGTGTTCCGCATCGACCTGATCGAAAGCGTCACACCGCTGCCCGAGATATTTGCGGACGAGCCGGGAAAGCGGCTGGCTGACTACAACCCGACCGCCTGATCCCGTTTTTCGCGCAAGGCTACTTGGAACGGCGCTCAGACCCTCAGCGCAGATAGGTTTCGGGGTCGACGGACTCGAACCCTTTGCGTACCTCGAAGTGCACATAGGCGTTCTCACCCCCGCGCAGCTTGGCAATGCTCTGGCCGCGGCTGACCCGGTCGCCCTTCTTGACCGAGATGTTCTCGACATTCGCGTAGACCGTCAGCAAATCGTTGGTGTGCTTGACGACGATGATCGGGATCTGATCCGCATCCGCCGTAATGGCCGCCACGGTACCGGCTTCGGCCGCCTTGACCGATGCACCGGGCGAACCGGCGATGTCGATCCCTTCGTTCTTGCCCTTGGCATACGGGCGAATGATCTTGCCAGTTACCGGCAGAGCCAAGGCTGACGAGCTGGAATTCGTCGGGGCCTCGGCCGTCACGTCCGGAGCGGGCGTCAACGGCGCGACTTTTTCGTCCGGCAGCGGCTGCGTTGCACTGGGCGGCGTCGGGGTGGGCGATCCCTGCCCCGGTTCGGTGGTCGCCGTGGGCGCTGCGGCGGCAGCTTGGCGCGGTGCAGCCTGATTCTTGACGGGGATCAGCAGAAACTGCCCTTCGCGCACGGCGAAGTCCGAACCCAAACCGTTCCATTCAGCCAGCGCATCGACCGGAACCTGATACAGGCGCGAAATGGTATAGGCCGTCTCACCCCGCTTGACCTTATGCCGGATCGGCTCGTCCGTCGAGGTGACGGGTGCCGGTTTGGCCGGCTCAAGGTTCGTGACCCGCACGCCGCCCGTGTCCGGCGCCTGATCAATCGCGGTCGTGGCAATCGAGGCGATATCGACGTTCCCCGCTCCGGCGCCGACGGACCGTGGCAAGGCCAGCACCTCGCCCTCGCGCAGCTGGTCGGTGGGCTTGAGACCGTTGAACCGGGCCAGCTCGGCCTCGGGCAGACCGACCCGCGCAGCCACGGCGGCGACGTTGTCACCCCGTTGCGCGACGGCAACCTGATATGTCGGATAGGTGATCACGCCACGGCTGTCCGGCGCCGGTCGGTTCTTGGTGGCTGATTGTGCGGCCGGAGTGGTCGAAAAACCGCCGACCTGACCGCGCAGGTCGTAATCCAGCGGGCCTTCGCAACCGGCAAGCACCAGCGCGGCCACCATCGCCGTTGTTCCACGACCCAAGACTGACTTGGAAACTGCTCTCATATCACTGTCCTCAACACCTGCCCCTGTTTGCCGGGGTTCTGGCGCCCAATTCCTAAACCTACGTTACGCCTCGTCCTTTCCAAGCCCTTCCAGCAAGGGCACGAACCGAACAGGCAACAGTTCGTCATATTCCAGCCCGGTCTCGGTTCTGGTGACCCGTATCAGGGTCTGAACCGCATCCGACTGCCCAACGGGCAACACCATGATACCGCCGATTTTGAGCTGCGCCAAGAGCGGGCCCGGCGGGTCCTCGGCTGCGGCGGTGACAATGATGCGGTCAAAAGGAGCCTGTTCGGGCAACCCAAAAGATCCATCTGACAGCATCGCCGTGATATTCGTCAGACCCAACTCGCGAAACAGCTCACCGGTTTCGCGTACCAGACGCTTGTGGCGTTCCACGGTGTAGACCCGCCGCGCCAGCTTGGACAGCACTGCAGCCTGATACCCCGACCCCGTCCCCACCTCGAGCACCTTGTCGCGCGGCGTGACCTGCAGCGCCTGCGTCATCAGGCCCACGACCGAGGGCTGGCTGATCGTCTGGCCGCATGCAATCGGCAGCGGCGTGTCCTCGTAGGCACGCTCGGCGAACAGGCCCCGCACGAACTTGCCGCGGTCGATCTGCTCCATCGCGTCCAGAACACGCGCATCCGTCACCCCGCGAGACCGCAGGGCGAACAGGAACTGCATCTTGGTTTCAGGGTCCAGTCCGGTCATTCGATCGTCTTCAACGCCTCCAGCGCATCATCGGCGGTCAGGTCGGCCCGCATCGGCGTGACCGAGATATAGCCGTCCAGGTTCGCCGCAGCATCCGTTCCCGGAGCCGTCGGGTTGTGCTGATAGCCCCCCTTGATCCACAGGAAACGGCGGCCCGAGGGCGAGCTGTGCGGTTCCACCCCAAAATGCGTGTCGCGTCGGAATCCCTGACGCGCGACGCGGGTACCAAGAACTTCATCGGCAGGCACCGGAGGGAAATTCACGTTGTAAAACAGGCGGTAGTCTTCCTGCGCGGGCGGATCAGCCTCAAGAATGCGTCGTACCAGGTCCGCTCCGAACCGCGTGGCGGCCTCGAACGGGTCGTCCAACCCAAGATTGCGCGGACCAAAATACTGCGACAAGGCGATCGCCGGAATGCCCTGGAGTGCTGCCTCCATCGCGCCGCCGATCGTGCCGGAATACAAAGTGTTCTCGGCCGAATTGTTGCCCCGGTTCACGCCTGAAAGAACCAGATCAGGTCGCGCGTCCTTCATCACGTCATGAAGCCCGGCCAGTACGCAGTCGGCCGGCGACCCTTCGGCCGCGTAACGACGCTCGCCCAGTTTGGCCACCATCATGGGATGGGTATAGCTGATGCAATGCCCGACCCCTGACTGTTCGAAAGCCGGAGCCACGATCCAGACCTCACCATCCGGGCCGGCGACATCCGCAGCAATCGCCTCGAGCGCGATCAGGCCCGGGGCGTTGATCCCGTCGTCATTTGTCAGAAGTATGCGCATTGCCTGCCTGTGCCCCCGCGTTTCGCCCTTGATAGACGGCCCCAAAGGATGCGGCAAGCGATGCCCCGGCGCATTCTGCGGCATTCGCGCACCACTCGCCGGGAAATCGACCGGTTGCGGCGTCTAGGCTGGAAAAACGAAGCAGCGATCCCGCCGGATGGTCAACCACATCACCCGGCCCGGATTGGGCACGAACACGTTCGGGACGGTCGCCTTGAGGATCGAGCCGTCATAGTCCATCCGAAACTCGATCAGGCTTTCGTTGCCCAGAAAGCGAGCGCGCTCGACCACGCCGCGGGCTGCAACGCCATCGGTCGCCGTCGGCAGCGGTCCCTTGCCATTGCGATCAAAGTCCAGCCGCACATGCTGAGGGCGGAAAACGATTTCGACGTCAGTGCCATCAGGAACACCCGGTGCCAGGAATTGACCAAATGGCGTTTGCGCCAATGCTCCATTCACCTGGGACTGCAACACATTGACATCACTAAAAAATGCCACGGCAGCCTTGTCTACGGGTCGGGTGTAGACATTGTAGGGCGCACCCTGCTGCACGATCTTGCCGCGGCGCATCAGTGCAATCTCGTCGGCCATGCGCATCGCTTCTTCGGGCTCGTGCGTGACCAGCAGCACGGCGGCGTCCTCTTCCTTGAGGATGGCGAGGGTCTCGTCGCGGATGCCGTCGCGCAGACGGTTGTCGAGGCCAGAAAACGGCTCGTCCATCAGCATGATCCGCGGACGCGGCGCCAACGCTCGGGCCAGCGCGACCCGCTGCTGCTCGCCCCCTGACAGTTGATGCGGAAACCCGTCGATATGGCGGATCAGGTCGACCTTTCTCAGCAACTCTTCGACACGTTCCCGTTTTTGCTCTTTGGCCCCCTTCAGGCCAAAAGCCACGTTGTCGGCCACGCTGAGGTGCGGAAACAAAGCGAAATCCTGGAACATCAGTCCGATCTCGCGACGTTCCGGCGGCACCCTGAACACCGTGTCACAGACCAACTTGCCATCGACGTAGATTTCGCCCGAGTCCTGCATTTCGACGCCGGCAATCATCCGCAACGTAGTGGATTTGCCGCAGCCCGACGGGCCCAGCAGACAGGTCACCTGCCCCGCCTGAACAGTCAGCGAGACATCATCCACCACCGTGCGCCCGCCGAACCGACAGACCAGATTGCGGATTTCCAATCGCGGAGGAGCTGTGTTGATTGCCACCGACGGACCCCAATTGCCTTTTCCCGATCAAATTCATCGGGCTTGCGCCGGGATAACAACCCCGCCCATCGGGCGCAAGAGAGGCGCTAGGTCAGCAGCTCGAACGGCACGCCCGCGCGGACCTTGCCGTTGACCTGAATCTCAAGCCTGTGCGGCCCCGGAACCAGCCGAAACGTGGTGGCGTCGCCCTTGAGTTTGTGACGCTTGCTCAGCCGCAGGCGGCCATCTGACAGATTGGCCTGCTTGAGCTTGTGAACCTTAGGTGAGATTTTCCCGCCAGGTCGCTGAAAATGCACGATATAGTCAATCAAGACCGGTTGATCATCAGGCCCTGAAACCGAGACGGTGAACTCCAGAACCCCGCCGATGCGGGCCTCGCCATTCACCGCAACATCCACCTCCAAAGGTGCGTCGGGATCGTAGCCCAGCAGCGCCATCGCCCCGTCATGGCCGGACTTGACCAGCCCGCGCAGCGCGTGTGCGGTGATCCACCGCATCTCGCCGGCCTCCTGCGCGCCCGAGGCATGCCACGCCTTCAGGCGGTTCGATGCCAAGTCGGGGTCTTTCTTGGTGATGTCGTTGAGATGGTTCGCCACCGACCGCGTGACATAACGCGTCGGATCCGAGTGCAACCGATCCAGCAGTGGCAGCGGGTCCGACAGGTCCAGCCCGACCGCCTGCCCCCAGGGCAGCCGCGGGCGCGTGCCTTCGGAGACCAGCCGCCGGACGTGATAGCTGGAATGCCCGCACCAGTCCTGCATCCGGTCCAGCACCAGATCGGGATGGCCGTTCAAGAATGGCCGGATCGCCCATTCCATCGAAAATCGCTGAGTGATCTCTGCAAGCACATCCAGCGCCACGTCGGGATGGTCCGCGCCGACCTGCGCCACCCACTCGCCCAATGGGGCAAAGATGAAGTCACCGAAATCGTCATCACTCAGGGACGGGTCCAGAGGCGGTGGCAACGCCCGAAGGATCACCGGGGCCACGTCGGGCACTGCGCCGGGAAAGGCCGTCTGCAAACAATCGGCAATCCACGCGATCCGCTGCTTCAGCTCCAGCTCCGGTAGGCGCGACATGACCCGAGCCTCGAACGACTCACCGTCAAAACCGGGGTCGGCCTGCGTGAACAGGCCGGCCAGGTAACGGGCCTTTTCCGCGTTGAACAGCTGATCCTTCAGCGAAAACCCCTGCGCCACGGTCACATCGTCAGGTTGGTCGCGCCACCATCCAGCAGGATGTTCTGCCCCACGATGAACCCGGCATGTTGCGAGCACAGAAACGCGCAAGTCGCGCCGAATTCCTGCCGCGTACCATAGCGCCGCGCCGGGATCGTGGCCGCGCGCTCGGCCCGTGCCTCGTCCAGCGAGATGCCCTTCTGCGCCGAAACCCCGGCATCCAGCGAGTCCGCCCGGTCGGTGGCATGAATGCCGGGCAACAGGTTGTTGATGGTCACGCCGTAGGGCGCAACCTGCCGCGCGGTTCCGGCCACATAGCCGGTCAGCCCCGTGCGCGCAGCGTTCGACAGGCCCAGCACCGCGATGGGCGCCCGCACAGATTGCGAGGTGATGTTCACCACCCGGCCCCAACCCTTGTCCATCATTGACGGCAACAGCGCCTTCATGAAGGCGATCGGCGTCAGCATGTTGGCATCCAGCGCCTTGATGAAATCGTCGCGATCCCAGTCGGACCACAGGCCCGGCGGCGGACCACCGGCGTTTGTCACAAGGATATCAACGCCCTGCGCGGCCTCGATCACCTGCGCCTGGCCTTCGGGCGTGGTCACGTCGCAGGCGACCGTCTGCACCTCGACACCGTAATCGGCGCGCAACCGGTCGGCCTGCGCCTCCAGCGCGTCAGGCCCACGTGCGTTCATCACCAAATCGACACCCTCGGCGGCCAGCGCCTCGGCGCAGCCCAGCCCCAAGCCCTTGCTGCTGGCACAGACCAGCGCGCGTTTTCCTTGTAGTCCCAGATCCATGTGATCCCCCCTGTCATTTGTTACCCGCATGTCTAGCACCGGCCAGACAGGGATGACCAGATTGGCGTCGGCAAATCAGTAGAAGAACTCTTCCCGCACGATCTTGCCGTTGACCACGTGATAGACGCCGACCTCGCGCATGTCGAAAGCTTCACCGCTTTCCTTCACCTTGCCCTGCACTTCAAAAATCACGGCAAAGCTGTTTTCACCATGCAGGAACGGGTCGCTGACCGACGCGCCCGAGACCTCGTGCGCGCTTTCCCACCAATCATGCTTGCCGCGGATGCCCTCGATGCCGTGGGTCTCGCGGCCCATGCCCTGCATGTCCATCGCCTCGACCGAGACGGCATCGGCTGCATACAACTTGTCCAGATTCTCCTTGGCGCGGTTTTCGCGGCAACCCGCCACCAGTTCCTGGGCGATTTCTTTCAAATTCATTGATCCACTCCATTATTTGTTCACTATATGTTCTTATTGGCATATCCACCTGATTCGAACCACCCCCTTTGTCTTGCCTCGGCAGGATTCCCCGCCTATACGCGCCTTCATGCTTGATACCGCCTCGAACCAACCCACCCTGCCGCCCGAGATCGCGCGGCGCCGGACCTTTGCCATCATCTCGCACCCGGATGCGGGCAAGACGACCCTGACCGAAAAGTTCCTTCTGTATGGGGGTGCTATCCAGATGGCCGGACAGGTGCGCGCCAAGGGCGAGGCACGGCGTACGCGGTCGGACTTCATGCAAATGGAAAAGGACCGGGGTATATCGGTCTCGGCCTCGGCCATGTCGTTTGACTATGGCCCCTACCGGTTCAACCTGGTGGACACACCCGGTCACTCGGACTTTTCCGAGGACACCTATCGCACGCTGACCGCCGTTGACGCCGCGGTCATGGTGATTGACGGGGCCAAAGGCGTGGAAAGCCAGACGCAGAAGCTGTTCGAGGTCTGCCGCCTGCGCGATCTGCCGATCCTGACCTTCTGCAACAAGATGGACCGTGAGAGCCGCGATACGTTCGAAATCATCGACGAGATCCAGGAAATGCTGGCCATCGACGTGACCCCGGCCAGCTGGCCCATCGGCGTGGGGCGCGATTTCATCGGCTGCTACGACATGCTGCGTGACCGGTTGGAACTCATGGACCGCGCCGACCGCAACAAGGTGGCCGAAAGCATCGAGATCAACGGGCTGGACGACCCCAAACTGGCCGAGCATGTGCCCGCAGAACTGCTGGACAAGCTTCTGGAAGAGGTCGAGATGGCGCGCGAATTGCTGCCTGCGCTGGACCCGCAGGCGGTGCTTGAAGGCCACATGACCCCGATCTGGTTCGGCTCGGCCATCAACTCGTTCGGCGTCAAGGAACTGATGGAAGGCATCGGTGCCTATGGACCGCAGCCGCAGGTGCAATCGGCCGAACCGCGCCAGATTTCGCCGGACGAGAAAAAGGTGGCGGGCTTTGTCTTCAAGGTGCAGGCCAACATGGACCCCAAGCACCGCGACCGGGTGGCCTTTGTCCGCATGGCCAGCGGCCACTTCAAGCGCGGCATGAAGCTGACCCATGTGCGCAGCAAGAAGCCCATGGCGATCACGAACCCGGTTCTGTTTCTGGCCTCTGACCGGGAACTGGCCGACGAGGCATGGGCCGGCGATATCATCGGCATCCCCAACCACGGCCAGCTGCGCATCGGTGACACTCTGACCGAGGGCGAGGCGATCCGCGTTACCGGAATTCCATCCTTCGCGCCCGAGCTGTTGCAGGGCGTGCGCGCGGGCGATCCGATGAAGGCCAAGCACCTGGAAAAGGCGCTGATGCAGTTTGCCGAGGAAGGCGCGGCCAAGGTGTTCAAACCCTCGATCGGCTCGGGCTTTATCGTCGGCGTGGTGGGCGCGCTGCAGTTCGAGGTGCTGGCCAGCCGGATCGAGCTGGAATACGGCCTGCCGGTGCGGTTCGAGGCCTCGCAATTCACTAGTGCGCGCTGGGTGTCGGGCGACAAGGCTGAGGTCGAGAAGTTCGTAAATGCGAACAAGCAGCACATTGCTCTCGATCACGATGGCGACATCGTCTATCTCACCCGCCTGCAATGGGACATCGACCGCGTGGTGCGCGATTATCCCAAACTGACGCTTACCGCGACCAAGGAAATGATGACCTGATGCTGACCCCGCCCCCCGCCAAAGCGACAGAGGCCGTCATCGCATGACCGCAGCCGGGCCGAGCTGGGGCATCGTCTCGACGGTGCGTGGATCGGCCCGCGACATTCTGAGTTTTGCGGCCTACCACCTGGATCTGGGCGCGGATCACCTCTACCTCTACCTTGATGAGCCCAACCGGCGGGCTTTTCGCCCCCTGCGCCGCCACCCCAAGGTGACCGTCCGCATCTGCGACGATGCGTTCTGGGCAGCGCGCAAACGAGACAAGCCCGAGCGCCACCAGGTCCGCCAGACCGTTCATGCGACCTTTACCTATCGCCACACCGATCTCGATTGGCTAGCGCATATAGATGTGGACGAGTTCCTGTGGCCCACGGCCCCCATCGCGGACTTGCTGGGCGAAGTGCCCGAAACGGTGCACGCGGTTCGGGTTCGTCCGATCGAGGCCCTGGCCTGCGGCAACGATCTCTACAAAGCGTTCATCCCCCAGGGCCCCGAACGCGAAGCGCTTGTCGAGACGATCTATCCAAACTACGGCGCTTTCGTTCTGGGCGGCTTTCTTAGCCACGTACAGGGCAAGCTGTTCGTGCGCACGGGGATGGAGAACCTCAATTATCGCATCCACAATCTGTTTCAGAACAAGGTCATCTTGCCCTGCAAGACCGAGATGCCGCAGATCGACCTGTGCCACCGCCACGCCCCGGATTGGGAGCATTGGTGGTCACACTATCGGTTTCGACTGGAACGCGGCTCGTACCAGCCCGGCATGGCTCCGAACGTACATCGCGATCGGGGCGGGTTGAACATGAACGAACTGCTCAGTTGGATCGAGGCCGAAGAAGGCGAGCAAGGTCTGCGCAAGTTCTTTGACGAACTCAGCGCCACCGACCCGCAGGTTCGCGCGCGCCTGCAGGAACGGGGCCTCATCAAGCACCGACCGCTTGATCTTGAGGAAAAGCTGCAGAAACACTTTCCCGGAAGCTGCTGAATTGTTGCACGAAATCGCCAGTGACGCGATGTAGCGGTATAGATGAAACTGTCTTCATTTGACCCTGCCACACCTTTTTGTTATGTCCGCATCCAAGCCGAAACGCGCATGGTGCGCATGGCCATCCGGGCCCGGCATTTTTCATACGCGCGGGCCAGGTCAGTGTCCGCATGAACCGGACATACATGACGAAATTCAACGATCTGAACCTGAACCCCAAGGTCCTCAAAGCTATTGAGGAAGCCGGCTACGAAACCCCGACCCCGATCCAGGAAGGCGCCATCCCACCGGCGCTGGAAGGGCGAGACGTTCTGGGCATCGCCCAGACCGGCACTGGCAAGACCGCCAGCTTTACCCTGCCGATGATCACTCTGCTGGCGCGCGGCCGCGCCCGGGCGCGGATGCCGCGTTCGCTGGTGTTGTGCCCGACGCGGGAACTGGCGGCGCAGGTGGCGGAAAACTTCGACACCTACACTAAGCATCTGAAGCTGACCAAAGCGCTGCTGATCGGCGGCGTCAGCTTCAAGGAACAAGAGGCCCTGATCGACCGCGGCGTCGACGTGCTGATCGCCACGCCCGGCCGTCTGCTGGACCATTTCGAACGTGGCAAGCTGCTGCTGACCGGCGTGCAGATCATGGTCGTGGACGAGGCTGACCGGATGCTGGACATGGGGTTCATTCCCGATATCGAACGCATCTTCTCGCTGACGCCCTTTACCCGGCAAACGCTGTTTTTCTCGGCTACCATGGCGCCCGAGATCGAGCGGATCACCGACACGTTCCTGTCCGCCCCGGCCCGGATCGAAGTGGCCCGTCAGGCCACCGCGTCCGAGACCATCGAACAGGGTGTCGTGATGGTCAAAGGCGGCCGCCGCGACCGTGAGGGCAGCACCAAGCGCAAGGTCCTGCGCGCGCTGATCGATGCCGAAGGTGACAAATGCACCAACGCCATCATCTTCTGCAACCGCAAGACCGATGTGGACATCACCGCGAAATCGCTCAAGAAATACGGCTATAACGCCGCGCCGATCCACGGCGATCTGGACCAGTCGCAGCGGATGAAGACGCTGGACGGGTTCCGCGACGGCTCGGTACGTCTGCTGGTGGCGTCTGACGTGGCCGCGCGCGGGCTCGACATTCCGTCGGTCAGCCATGTGTTCAACTTCGACGTGCCCAGCCACCCCGAGGACTATGTGCACCGCATCGGCCGCACCGGCCGCGCCGGGCGCGAGGGCAAGGCGATCACCATCTGCTCGGCCCGCGATGAAAAGGCGCTGGATGCGATCGAGAAACTGATCCAGAAGGAAATCCCGCGTCTGGACAACCCGGTTCAGGCCGAACGGGCCGAGGCCGAGGACAAAAAGCCCGAAAAGAAATCGCGCGCCTCGACCCGCAAGGACGAGGTCAAGAAGGACAAGCCCGCCAAGGACGCCGCGTCGAACGACAAACCTGCCAAGGAAAAGCGTGGCAAAGGCCGTGGACGTCGCGACGATGGCGGTCCGGCCGTCGTCGGCATGGGCGATCACTTGCCCAGCTTCATCGCACTCAGCTTTGACGAACGCCGCGCGGGCTGACCCGCCTGCATGGCAAAAAGTTCAGAAGGCGCACGGACCTCCGCGCGCCTTTTTTTGCATCTCAGATCGCGGCGACCAGGATCAGGATCGAAAGGCCCAGCAGGACCATCCCCGCAATCTCGCGCTGGGTCACCGTCTCGCGGAACACCAGAACCGAGGCCATGAGGCTGAAAATCAGCTCCACCTGCCCCAGCGCTTTGACGTAGGCTGCGTTCTGCAGGCTGAAGGCCCAGAACCAGCAGAACGACCCGCCCAGGCTGGTCAGCCCGACAAAGATACCGGTGCGCCGCGTGTCCCACACCGCGCGCAGCTCGGCCCGGTCGCGCCAAACCAGCCACAGCGCCATAGACAGGAACTGGATCGAGACCACGACCGCCAGCGTCACCAGCGCCCGAAACCAGGCCTCGCCATCGCCCAGTTGCAGCGACGCGCCGCGATAGCTGACCGCAGAAAAGGCGAACAAGACGCCCGATCCCAACCCCAGTTGCGAGGCGCGGTTGGTTAGGTGACGCCACCACGCCCCACTGCCGCCCGGTGTTTTCGACAACAGGAGAACCGCCAGCAGCCCCAGCAGGATGGCCCCGAACGCACCGGTTGAAACCCGGTCGCCCAGCACGACGAAACCGACGATTGCGGTCTGGATCACCTCGGTTTTCTTGAAGGTGATGCCGACGGCAAAGTTGCGCTGTTTGAACAGCGCCACGACGCAGATCGTGGCAAGGATCTGGGACAGCCCGCCGATGGCGGCATAAAGCCAGAACAGAGGCGGCAGCGCCGGCAGCGGCAGACCGCTGAGCCGGATCGCTCCTGCCAGACCCAGCAGCACCAGAGGCATCGAGTAGGCAAAGCGCGCAAAGGTCGCGCCGGTCGCCGACAGCTTCACGCTGCTCAGCGATTTCTGCAGCATGAAGCGCACCGTCTGAAAGGTGGCGGCGGCCAAGGTTACGGGAATCCACAAACTCATGACTTCCCTTCTGTCGTCAAATCAAGGTTTTGGCCAGAGCGGATGCGCCACCGGATCCTTGGCGCGCCAGATATACTGCCGGAAAACCTGCCCGTAGGAACGATAGACATAGGCCTCGTTGCAGGCCAGATAGCGCTCTTTCCCTCGGCGATAGAGCGCGGGCAACCGATACCATGGCGCCGCCGGGTTCATGTGATGAACGACGTGCAAGTTGTTGTTCAGAAACAGAAAGGCAAGCGGCCCTCGGTCTTCGACAATCACCGTGCGGGCGCGCGACTTTTCGTGCGCGCGGTGTTCCAGAAAGGTGCGGATCTTGACCAGCGAAAGTCCCAGATAGGCCGAAAGGACAAAGGCCCAGACCGGCATCGCTGATTGCGCCACGACCCACAGAACCACCGCCACGCCGAGCAGATGGAAAGCCCAGGCTAGCCAGATGTCGCGGTCCCCGCGCACCGCACCGCGCCAGTCGTCGCGCAGAAAAGCCAACTGGCCGATGATCGGACCCAGCGCCATGCGCCCCGACAGCGTGTTGTTCGCCTGATAGACCCACCGCTGCCACCGCGGCAGCCTGATCCAGACCGCCGGGTCCAGATAGTTGGACTCCGGATCGTCATAGGGGTCGGTCAGGTTGGCATCCTGATGGTGCGCCAGATGCAGATCGCGGAAGCGGTTGTAGGGGATGAACAGGGTCAGCGGCAGCGCCATCAGCGCCTCGTTCAACCACTTTGCACGGAACGGGTGGCCGTGCAGCGCTTCATGCGTCAGCGAAGAATGCAGCGCCGCGACGACACCCATCATCGGCACCGCCAGCCACAGCGACCACGCCGCCACGCCGAAAATCGCAATCAGCCAAAGGGCATAGCAGGCTACGATCAGGGCAAAGGTCGGCCATTCGGGGGATTTTGGGGTGGTCGCCTCAGCCATGCCGCCCCCAAGAAATTCCGGCCCAGATGCGTTCGTAAATCACGTAGAGCGTCAGCCCGATGGCCGTGTTCACCACCGCCAATACGCCTCCGACGGCGGCCGAGCCGGTGGCGATCAGCCCCACCACGGTCATGACCGCAAGGCCCATCGCATTCCAAATGATTGCCTTCACGACAGATCTTCGCCGCGTTTCCATTCCGGTCCCCAGTCTTTTTTTGGTTTTCACATAAGCGTTACCTGCCGCCGGCCCTGTCGAGAATTCCGAATATGATTAACAAATCTCAGCGACCGTGATATTTATCATCACATGCAGGAAAATTTCGACAAACGAGACCGCGCCGCGCAGTTCCGCCTGCGCCTGGCCCGCGCGATGGACCAGCGGAAGATGAGCCAAAGCGCACTGGCGCGCACCATCGGGGTCGATCGCTCGACCGTGTCCCAGTTGCTGACCGATACGGGCGCGCGCCTGCCCAACGCCCATGTGGTGGGCAGCTGCGCCTCGGCTCTGGGGGTGTCGGCGGATTGGCTGCTCAGCCTGTCGGACCGACCCGAGAGCGCGGCCGAGTTGCTGGCCAGTTCGCTGACCATGACCGAGGCCCCCCGCGCGCTGGTGGACGAACGCATATTTGAATGGCACCAGCAGGCCGCGGGCTACAAGATCCGCTATGTTCCGGCCACCCTGCCCGACATGCTGAAAACCCGCGCCGTGCTGGAATGGGAATACGCGCCGCATCTGGGCCGAACCGCTGACCAGGCCATCGGCGCTTCCGAGGACCGCCTGACCTGGATGCGCGGTGCCCAGTCTGACTATGAAATCGCCATGCCGCTGTACGAGATTCACAGCTTTGCGCATGGCACCGGCTATTATGACGGGCTGCCCCTGAATGAGCGGCTGGACCAGATCGATCACATGCTGGAGCTGTGCGAGCAGCTGTATCCGCGCATGCGCATCTACCTGTTCGATGCCAAGCGACTCTATTCCGCGCCGGTCACCATCTTTGGTCCGCTGCTCTGCGTTTTCTATGCAGGCAGCCATTACATGGCCTTCCGCGACCGGGACCGGATCGAGGTTTTTACGCGCCATTTCGATACCTTGGTCCGCGAATCTGATCTTACTGCCCGGCATTTTCCGACCCATCTTCGCCAGCTGCGCGCGGCCATTTCGGCCGGGTAACGCCAGTCCACGGGTGCAATTTCCCACCTGATCCCCTATATTGAGGTGCGCGAAAATCCGAACGATCCGACCCAAAGGAGGATATCAGGAATGGACGCTCTCAAAACCGCTCAATACGCGCGCGCCCTGTATTCGGCGCATGGCGACAAGGCCGAGGCCGAAGCCGCCCAGAAAGCCCGCGAATTCGAAGCCGCCGGAAACGTGGAAGAGGCACAGAACTGGCAGGCCGTCCGCGCCTCGATCCGCCAGATGCGCGGCCCAAACCAGGGCTAAAGCTTGGGGTCGGGGTTCACGGTATGCCCATCGACGGCGATGACCTGCCCCGACACCAACCGTGCCGCATCCGAGGCCAGGAACACCGCCATGGCGGCAATGTCATGCGCTTCGACGAAGCGGCCCATCGAAGTACCCGCCGCATAGCCCCGATAGACCTGATCGCGGGTCATGCCCTTGGCGGCCGCTTCGCGCTGCAGCACGCCCTCCATCCGAGGGCCTTCCACCGCGCCGGGGCAGATGACGTTGCAGCGCACGCCGTGCGGCCCCAGCTCCATCGCCAGGGTCTTGCCCAACCCGATCACCGCCCATTTCGCCGCCGCATAGGGCGCGCGGTTGGGATAGCCGTACTGCCCGGCGGTCGAGGATGTGATCAGCACCACGCCGCGCCCCTGCCGTTTGAGCATCGGCGCCGCGTATTTTGCGCACAGAAACGCCCCGTCCAGATTGACGGAAATACATTTTTTCCAATCGCTTAGCGCCACATCTTCGACCAATGCGGTCGGCCCCGCGACCCCCGCATTCGCGCACAGAACGTCCAAACCGCCCCACTGCACCGCGATCTCGCCGAACAGCTCTGCGACGGCAGCCTCATCCGATACATCTACCTGCGACCACCCCCAGTGATCCGGGCAGGCCCGTAACGCCTCGGCGTCCACATCCGCCACCCAGACCTGCGCGCCGGCGGCGTCGAACGCTTCGGCCATCGCGCGCCCCACGCCCGAGGCCCCGGCGGTGATCAGAACCCGACCGGTCATGACGGTTTGCGGATCGCCGCCCCTGCGCCCTCGGGATAGGGCAATCCGGCCTGCGCTTCGGCGATGCGGGCCATTGCGGCTTCGATCTGCGGCGACGGCGCACAGGGCCGACGGGTTTCCAGGCTGACATGCAGCAGAAAGCTCTCGCCCGTGGCGAGCAGTTTGTCGCCCTCGTACATGCTGTGGAACAGGTGCAGCTTCTTGCCCTGCCCCAACAGCATCTGGGTGCGCACCTCGATTTTCGCCCCGGCATGGGCCTCGTCCAGATACCGGATGTGATTTTCAGCGGTGAAATAGCTGCCGCCCGAGGCGATGTAGTCGGCATCGCAGCCGATGATCTCCATGAAGCGGTCGGTCGCGGCGGCAAAGGCCTCGAGATACCGCGCCTCGTTCATGTGGCCGTTGTAGTCGGTCCAGTCGAGCGGCACCGCGCGGGCCAGAGTCAGGATCGGCTGGCTCAGATCCGCCTGATCCAGCGTCGGCAGGGCACCCGGCTTCAGCAGCGCGTCATGCTGGTTCAGCACTGCCCCCGCGCCCCAGTCGCGCGCCTTCAGCGCCCGCATCATGCCCACCAGATTGTTGTCACGAATGCGCTCCAACTCGCGGATCGAGTGCATCCCCGATTGCGCGTCCGACTGGTCGGCGATCATATCGACCAAATCATCGGTGAACTCGGGCACATCCATCAGCTTGGTCCAGGGCCATTTCAGCGCCGGGCCGAACTGGGCCATGAAGTGCCGCATCCCGGCCTCGCCCCCGGCCACGCGATAGGTCTCGAACAGGCCCATCTGCGCCCAGCGGATGCCAAAGCCCATCCGGATCGCCTCGTCCACCTCCTCGGTCGTGGCCACGCCGTCCTTGACCAGCCACAGCGCCTCGCGCCAGACGGCCTCGAGGAACCGGTCGGCGATATGCGCGTCGATCTCCTTGCGGACCTGCAGCGGGAAAAAACCGACCGAGCGCAACACGTCCTTGGCCTGCCCGACCTGTTCAGGCGGGTTGACGGCCGAGGGCACCAATTCGACCAGCGGCAGCAGATAGACCGGGTTGAACGGGTGCGTCACCACGATCTGTTCGGGCCGCAGCGCGCCTTCCTGCAGCTCGGATGGTTTGAACCCGCTGGTCGAGGACCCGATGATCGCCCCCGGATCACAGGCCTCCTGTAGCCCCTTGTAGACCTTCCGCTTCAGATCCAGACGCTCGGGCACGCTCTCCTGTATCCAAGTGGCCCCCTGCACCGCGTCGGCCATGTCGCCATGAAAGCTCAGCGCGCCTTCGGGCGGCAGCGGCACATCGCTCAGCCCGGGCAGCGACCGCCGCGCGTTGTCCAGGACCTCGCCGATCTTTCGCTCGGCCTCGGGGTCCGGGTCGAACACCCGCACGTTCCAGCCATTCAGCAGAAACCGCGCGGCCCATCCGCCGCCGATCACGCCACCACCGATGATCGCTGCCGTCTTCATCTTCTCTCCTTCGCCCCGAACGTCCAGGCCGCACCGGGGGCCATCGTTATTCGACAGGTTTTGCGAGGGTCGCCCCGCCCGTCAGGACGCCACAGGCGCCCGTTTGACCAATCCCAGCTTCTCACGCACTTCCTGCGGCCCGATCACCCGCGCGCCCATGTTCTCGATGATAGTGCCTGCGCGCTCGACCAGTTGCCAGTTTTCGGCCAGCACCCCCTTGTCCAGCCACAGGTTGTCCTCGAGCCCCACGCGCACGTTGCCGCCGGCCAGAACCGAAGCCGCCACATAGGCCATCTGATGCCGCCCCAGCGAGAACGCGCTGAATGTCCAGTCGTTGGGCACGTTGTTCACCATCGCCATGAAGGTGTTCAGGTCATCCGGCGCGCCCCACGGCACGCCCATGCACAGCTGCACCAGCGCGTTCGGGGCCAGAACGCCCTCTTTCACCAGTTGCTTGGCGAACCACAGATGGCCGGTGTCAAAGGCCTCGATCTCGGGCTTCACGCCCAGATCGGTCATCATCTGCCCCATCGCCCGCAACGCGCCCGGCGTGTTGGTCATCACATAGTCGGCCTCGGCAAAGTTCATGGTGCCGCAATCCAGCGTGCAGATCTCGGGCAGACATTCGGCCACATGGGCCACGCGTTCCGAGGCACCGATCATGTCGGTCCCCTCGGCCACGGGAAAAGGGGCTTCGACTCCGCCGAACACGATGTCACCGCCCATGCCGGCGGTCAGGTTCAGAACCACGTCCACCTCGGCGTCGCGGATGCGGTCCGTCACCTCGCGATACAGGTCAAGACGGCGGCTGGGCGCGCCGGTTTCGGGGTCGCGCACATGGCAATGAACCACCGCCGCCCCGGCCTTGGCGGCCGCGATCGCACTGTCGGCGATCTGCTTGGGCGAACGCGGCACATGCGGGCTGCGATCCTGCGTCCCACCCGAGCCGGTCACGGCACAAGTGATGAATACTTCGCGGTTCATTTCCAAAGGCATGGTGTTATCCCCAAGTTATACACGGCTTCGCCATGGGTTTTCCCCAGGCTTCTCCCCGGATTCCGATTTGCGTCTGGCCCCGACTCTGGCGCAGCCTTGACCAGACAACTTGCCAGAATGCGAATCAGACTTGATGAAATCCGCAAAAAACATCCTCCAGCCCGAGCACCGCGCGCTGAAAACCGCCGTTCTGGTGCTGGACGAGTGCAACACGCTCAGCTTCGCCTCGGCGGTGGACCCGATGCGCGCCGCCAACCGGCTGGCCGACCGCCCGGCCTTCGACTGGGACTACGTGACCGCCACGCCCGAGCCGGCGATGCTGACCAGCGCGTTGCAAGTGCCGGGCATCCCGCTGGCGCGTCTCGACCACTGCGACCTGATGATCGTGATCGCGGGGTTCAACCTGGTGCGCCACGCCACCCCCAGCCTTCTGGCCGGGCTGCGCCGCATCGCCAATACCGGCGCCACGATGGCGGGCATCGACGGAGGCCCCTGGCTGTTGGCCGAAGCGGGGCTGCTTGACGGTCACGCCGCCACCACCCATTGGGAAGATCTCGAGACCTTCGCCAGCCGCTTCCCCGAAGTCGACGTGCGCCCCGACCGGTTCACCGTGTCCGGCAACCGGCTGACCTCGGGCGGCGCGATCCCCGCGGTCGAGATGATGCTGCATATCATCGCCGCACGCCACGGCGCCGGCTTCGCGGCCCGTGTCTCGGGCCTGTTCCTCTACGAAGGCGCCCCCGAACCCGGCAGACCACAGAGCCGTACTGGGGCACCACACCGCCACAGTGCCCTGACCGCCCGCGCCAACGCGATCATGCAGGCCGCGCTGGACGACCCGCTGCCCCTGGCCGAGATCGCAAAGGCCCTGGGAACCAGCCCGCGCACCCTGCAGCAGCAATTCCGCCTGCGGCTGAACACCACGCCACAGGACCACTATTTGCAACTGCGCCTGGCCGAGGCCCGCCGCCTGGTCACCGATACCGACATGCCGCTGATGGATGTGGCACTGGCCACGGGGTTCACGTCACAATCCAGCTTTGCGCGCGCTTTCCGCACGGCGCATGGACTATCCGCCCGCGACCTCAGGCAGGACCGCACCCAGCCCACCCATCACTGACGGGCGAGCTTCATCTGGTCATAGATTTGGGGGGAGTTGGCCACGGCGACGGGCGCAGCGCCCCCATCCCTCAATACGGCATCGGATGCGCGCGATGGGCCGCGTTGATCTCGGCCATAACCTCATCGGACAGCACGACATCCCGCCCCTCCAGGATCCGCTCCAGCTGCGCCTGCGTGGTCGCGCCGAAGATGACCGAGGTCATGAATGGCCGCGCCTGGCACCAGGCCAGCGCCATGTGCACCGGGTCCAGCCCGTGTTTAGCGGCAATCGCCAGATAGGCTTCGACCGCGTCGAAAACCCGGTCGCCTTTGCGCCCGCCCATCTGCGGCACGATCGACATGCGCGATCCCTCGGGCACCGCCCCGCCCTGATACTTGCCGGTCAGAAATCCAACGGCCAGCGGCGAGAAGGCCAACAGACCCACATCCTCATAGGCGCTCAACTCGGCCATGTCGGTGTCATACAGGCGGCACAGCAGCGAATACTCGTTCTGGACCGACGCCACCCGTGGAGCCCGCATCTCGTCCGACAGGCGCAGCCACTGGGCGGTGCCCCAGGAGCTTTCGTTCGACAGGCCGAAGGCGCGGATATTGCCCTTGTCCACCTGCGCCTGCAGCGCCTCGAGGCATTCGCGCATATTGTCCAGAACCGCCTGCCTGTCGCCGCCCGAGGGGTCATAGTCCCAGTTCTGCCGGAACATGTAACTGCCGCGGTTGGGCCAATGGAATTGGTACAGGTCGATGTAGTCGGTCTGTAGACGCCGCAACGATCCCTCGATGGCCCCGGGGATCGTGCTGGCCGAGATCGGTGCTCCGTCCCGCGCATGCGCGAAGCCGGCGCCCGAATGCTTGGTCGCCAGTACATAACTGCCGCGGCGGGCCGGATGTGCCGCATTCCAGTTGCCGATGATCTGCTCGGTCTTGCCCACGGTCTCCTTGGTGATCGGGTTGACCGGATACATCTCGGCGGCATCAAGGAAATTGATCCCGGCCGCGAGCGCCGTGTCGATCTGACGATGCGCATCCGCCTCGGGGGTCTGCGTGCCGAATGTCATGGTTCCGAGGCATAGGTCCGAGACCTGGATGCCCGTGCGGCCCAACGGTTTCATTTTCATCAATCAATCTCCTGTCGCGCGGATCGCCACGCCTGCAATCTGATTTCGGTCCCGAGTCAGCCGGATTCGGCCTTTTTCTCCCAACGGCCGGATTCCTCCGACCAATACTGCGCCGCGCAACCCGCCGCGGTCAGCGTCTTCCATTGACCGCGCGCATGATCCACCGCGCTTGGATCGTTGCCATCGAACAGGATGCAAACCCGCTCCGAGGCGGTCACCTCATCCGGCGTCACCTCGGCCCCGTCCACCGCCATCAGGCAAGACGGGTTGTTGGCAGCGTCAGCCTCGGTGGTCAGCAGAATCGGCTGAACCGCGTCATGCGGCCCACCTGCCTGCCCATGCGGCAGAAACGCGTCTTCGGGGCCCAGCCAAAGCCTTTCGTCCAGCCAGTCCATCCGCGCAGGGTCAGTGCCTCGCACCGCAATCCGCCACCCGGCCTGCCGTGCCTTGTCCAGCAACACCGGCAATGTCTGCTCAAGTGGATGGCGGGTCAGGTGGTAGAAGTAGACGGCGCCCATCGACCTACTCGAAATTGTCCTGCACGAAACGGCTGAGCGCACGGACGCCCCAACCCGTGGCGCCCTTGGGCGCATAGGACGTTTCCGCCGCGACCGAGGCCACGCCCGCGATATCCAAATGGATCCAGGGTGTTTCTTCCTTGACGAAACGCTGCAGAAACTGCGCTGCGGTGATCGAACCGGCCGGCCGGCCGCCCACGTTCTTCATGTCCGCGATGCGCGACTTCAGCAGATCGTCATAAGCCTGCCCCAGCGGCATACGCCACGCGCCTTCATCCTCGGCCCGGGCCGCCTTCAGGAACGCGTCGCAGAAGGTGTCGTTGTTGGAAAACACGCCTGCGTTTTCATGCCCCAGCCCGATGATGATCGCGCCGGTCAAGGTAGCCAGATCGATCATGCCGACCGGATTGAACCGCTCCTGCGCGTACCACATGACGTCACACAGCACCAAACGCCCCTCGGCGTCGGTGTTGATGATCTCGACCGTGTCGCCCTTCATCGACTTCACGACGTCGCCCGGCCGCGTGGCACTGCCCGAGGGCATGTTCTCGACCAGCCCGACCAGGCCCACGACATTGGCCTTGGCCTTACGCTTGGCCAATGCACGCATGGTGCCTGCGACGACACCTGCGCCGCCCATGTCCATGGTCATGTCTTCCATACCAGCGGCCGGTTTGATCGAAATACCGCCGGTGTCGAAAACGACCCCCTTGCCGACCAGAGCCAGCGGCGCGTCATCAGCATCGCCGCCATTCCACTGCATCACGACGACTTTCGAGGGGCTGTCCGACCCTTGCCCGACGCTCAGCAGGGTCCTCATGCCCAACTCGGCCAGTTTGTCTTCGTCCAGCACCTCGACCTTCAGACCCAACTCCTCCATCTCTTTCAGACGGTTGGCAAATTCGCTCGTTGTCAGGATGTTGGCCGGTTCGTTCGTCAGGTCGCGGGTCATGCGCACACCATCAGCAACCGCATAGAGCGGTGCGAAGGCGGCCTCGGCGGCGTCGGGCTTGGCGTGGCAGATGGTCACCGCGCCCTTTGCGTCATCGTCCTTGGTTTTGTGCGCGTCGAAATCATAGCTGCGCAAGGCAATGCCCAGGGCCAGTTCCTCGGTCCGCACCTGGTTGCCCGCCATGACCAGCAGGTCCTTGCCGCCTGCCAGCTTGGCCAGCGCGGCTCCGCCCTTGCGGGCTTCGTCCGGTTCGGGGCGGCGTGGCAGGACGAGAATGTCCAATGCCTCTGCCTCCATCCCGCCGGGCCAAGCCAACGAGATCACGTCGCCAGTCTTGACCTTGGCGAAACGGTCGCTTTCCACCAGCCGGGCCACGGCACCACGGGTCAGTCGGTTTGCGCGGCGCGCGGCGGGGTTCATCTTGCCATCGGCGGGTATGAGAATGGCCACCCGGCCTTGGGCCTGCGCCATCAGGTCCAGTTCGAAGGCTTGAAAACGGATCGGTACCAGACTGCTCATTTCTTGCTCCTGAAAAACTCTGCCCACAGACCTAGCCCGCGCCGCCGCCATTGACCAGATAGCAGTTTTCCCCGCCCGCCAATTGCATTAAGGTCGCGCCAAAATGACCGGCAGGCTCGGGGGAGAAAACTTGGCATCATTCGGCAGGCATAGGCCGTCGCGCATGTTTTTGTGCCTTGGCGATTCTGGCAACAGGCCTGCTGGACGCCACGTGCCGGGGATGCGGCCGTGATTCTGGACCGGTACTTCGCCCGCCGCTTTTTGCAGAGCTTTCTGGTGATTGGGGCCATCTTCCTGACACTGATGATCCTGATCGACCTGATCGAACAGGCCCGTCGGTTCAATGACGCCGACCTGTCATTTGGCCAGGTTCTGCAGTTGACGCTTTTGAACACACCCGCTGCGATCAGCGAGATGCTGCCGCTGTTGATGATCCTGTCGACCATTGCCCTGTTTGTCGGCCTCGCCCGCAGCTCGGAGTTGGTGGTGACCCGAGCGATCGGCCGCTCGGGTATCCGCGCGCTGGTGGCACCGGTCCTTCTGGCGCTGATAATCGGAACTCTGGCGGTGGCCCTGCTGAACCCGATTGCGGCGGCCACGTCCGAGCAGTACCGGCATTTCTCGGATCTATACAAAAACGGTGGCAGTTCCGCTCTCTCGATCAGCCGCGATGGGCTTTGGCTGCGTCAGGGCTCGCCGCAGGGCCAATCGGTGATCCATGCCCGCGCATCGACCAACGACGCCGAGCTTGAATTGATCGACGTGTCCATCATCACGTTTTCGCCCGAAGGTCTTCCGACCCGTCAGATCATCGCCGACGGCGCTCGCCTCGACGACGGGGCCTGGATCCTGCGCAACACCAAGGAATGGCCCCTGTCCAGCGACACCAACCCCGAGACCCACGCCGTCACGCATGAGACCCTGCGGCTGCCCACTTCGCTGACCCGTCAGCGCATCCTTGAAACCTTGGGCCAACAGGACAGCGTCTCGGTCTATGACCTGCCCCAACTGATCCGCGACCTGCGCGAGGCGGGCTTTTCAACCAAGCAATACGAGGTTTGGCTGCAGGTGCAGCTGGCGCGCCCATTCTTCCTGATTTCGATGGTGTTGATCGGCGCGGCTTTCACCATGCGGCACGTGCGGTTCGGCGGCACCGGCGTCGCCGTGCTGACGGCTGTTCTTCTGGGGTTCGGCGTATACTTCGTGCGCAATTTCGCTCAGATTTTGGGAGAGAACGGCCAATTGCCAATTGTGATTGCGGCCTGGGCACCGCCGTTTGCGGCCATATTGCTGTCGCTCGGCCTTCTGCTGCACGCGGAGGACGGCTGATGCGGCGCCTTCTGCCCCTTCTTTTGTCCAGTGCTGCGTTCTTTTCCGGTCCGGGGCTGGCATTGGCCCAAACCTCGGAGACCAGTACGCCCGCGTCTGACACGGCACAACAACAGGATCAGCCTGCCTTGCTGGTGGCTGACAGGATCTTCATCACCCCGGATCGCAAACTGGTGGCCGAGGGCAATGTCGAAGCCTTTCAGGGCGACGTCAAACTGTCCGCACAGCGCGTGGTGTTCGACCGCGAGTCGGGCGAGCTGACGCTGGAAGGTCCGATCCGGATCGATCAGGGCGGACGCTCGACCGTCCTTGCGGACTCAGCGCAACTGGATGACGGCATCCAGAACGGGTTGCTGACCGGCGCACGGCTGGTGTTCGACCAGCAGGTGCAGATCGCGTCGGTTCAGGCGACCCGCGCGGCAGGACGATACACGCAGTTCAGCAAGGTCTCGGCCACGTCCTGCCATGTCTGCGCCGACGGTCGGCCGCCCCTCTGGCAAATCCGGGCCCGCAAGGTCACGCATGATCAGCTCGAACGGCAGTTGTATTTCGAGGGCGCCCAGTTCCGCATTCTGGATGTGCCGGTTTTCTACTTTCCAACCCTGCGGCTGCCGGACCCGACACTGGACCGGGCAACCGGATTTCTTGTGCCGTCAATCCGCACGACCTCGCAGTTGGGTACCGGCGTCAAGACGCCGTATTTCTTCAAACTGGGCGATCACAGGGATCTGACGCTGACCCCCTACCTGTCGTCCAAGACCACGACGCTTGGCTATCGCTACCGGCAGGCCTTCAAGAACGGCCGCATCCAGTTTGAAGGGGCCTATACCCGCGACGATGTCCAGCAGGAGCAGGATCGGGGCTATTTCTTTGCGAATGGCTGGTTCAATCTTCCGAACGACTTCCGGCTCACCTTTGACGTCCAGACCGCATCGGACGACTCATACCTGGCGGACTACGGGCTGCCTGACTATGACCGTCTGCGCAGCGAGATCGCGCTTGAGCGCATCAAACGAGACACGGCGTTTCGGACCAGCTTCATTCACTACAAGACCCTGCGCGACAGCGAGGAACAGGATGAGATCCCGTCGCAGGTCTTCGATCTGTTCTACCAGAAACGCTATTTCCCAGCGTCCGCTGTCGGCGGCGAGGTGCGGTTGGGCTTCGTCACCCACACCCACACCCGGACCAGCGATGAGGATATCATCGGGCGCGATGTGGCGCGCGCGACATTCGACGCCCAGTGGCTGCGCAGCTGGACCTTTGCCTCCGGGCTGCGCGCGGATGCTGAACTGGGGGCTTCGGTCGACACGTTCGACATTCGCAACGACAGCGCCTACCCCGACCAGATCACCCGGTCGACCCCGCGTGCGGCTCTGACACTGCGCTATCCGATGACCCGGCGCGAAGCCTCTGGCGCGACCCAGTTTCTTGAGCCGATCGCGCAGTTTGGCTGGACTCATGTTTCGGACACCGATGTGCCCGATGACGAAAGCACCTTCCAGGAATTTGACCAGGGCAACCTGTTGTCCCTGTCGCGCTTTCCGGCCGAGGATCGACGCGAAGACGGCACGACGGCGGTCGTGGGCGTGAACTGGGCTCGGTATGCCCCGGGCGGTTGGCGGGCATTGGCCACGGTCGGCCAGGTCTTCCGCTCGACCGCCGATCCGAACTTCACCGCTACGTCCGGCCTGCAGGGAACTTCGTCCGACCTGCTGCTGGCAGGGCAGATCAAGACGAACAATGGCCTGACGCTGGCCGCACGTGGATTGATGGATGGCGATTTCAGCTTTACCAAGGCTGAATTGCGCGGAACCTGGGCCAACGAGGGGACCCAACTGGGCGGAAGCTATATCTGGCAGCAGCCGGACCCGGCCGAAAACCTTGACATGGAGACATCCGAGATACGGTTGACCGCAGGTCAACGACTGGATGAAAACTGGAGAGCCAACGCTCTGGCCCGCTATGATCTGGCAGAATCCGAACCGCTGCGGCTGGGCTTGGGTGTGACGTATGAAAATGAATGTGTGCAGGTTAACATGTCCGTCAGCCGGCGATATACTTCGACATCAAGTATTGAGCCTTCGACGGAATTCGGCTTTACCGTTGCACTGACAGGATACGCCGTTGAAGGCGGGGGCAAGAAGTATAGAAGAAAATGCAGCTGATTTCAGGTTTTTCCAGGTTCTTTCGTTCCCGTTGGCTGACGGTATTTGCGCCCGGCCTCGCGGTCGCCATGCTGACAGTTGCGCCTCAGCAAGCCCCCGCGCAAAGCTTGTTTTCACCGGCTATCCGCGTGAATCAGGATATCGTCACCTGGTACGAACTGGATCAGCGCCAGCGGTTTCTCGAAATTCTGGGTATCCCGGGCAGCTCGGAGGCCGAAGTCCGCAAGGCGCTGATCGACGAGCGCCTGCGCAAACAGGCCATGCGCGAAGCCGGCATCCAGCCCACACCCGAAGACATTCAGGTTGCGATCGACGAATTCGCCTCGCGTGGTCAGCTGACCCCGGATCAGTTCCTGAAGGCACTGGCTGATGCGGGCATCGACCGCGAAACCGTGCGGGATTACGTATCCAGTCAGCTGGCATGGCGCGACTATGTCAGCGCCCGCTTTATCTCTCAGGCCCGTCCGACGGACGACGAAATTGACCGTGCAATGGGTCAGACCGGCGGTGGCGGTCTTCAGGTTTTGCTGTCCGAAATCATCATCCCCGTGAATGCGCAAACCTTGGCACAGGCCGAAGCCTTGGCCGACGAGATCGCCCGTGTCGAAACCATCGATGCATTTTCGGCCGCCGCCACGCAGTACTCGGCAGCGCCGACACGCGAAAATGGCGGACGCCTGGACTGGTTGAACGTCAGCAACCTGCCTCCGGCGCTGCAACCGGTTATCCTTGGCCTGAAGAATGGCGAGGTCACGGCCCCGCTGAGCCTGCCCAACGCCGTAGCCCTGTTCCAGATGCGCGGCCTGCGAGAAGTGGCCGCCAGCACGCCGCGGTTCTCCAAGATCGACTATGCGGCCTATTACCTGCCTGGCGGACTCAGCCCCGAAACACTGCAAAGAGCCGCCGAACTGAAGGAAACGGTGGATACCTGCGACGACCTGTACGGCATCGCCAAGGGGCAACCGCCCGAGGTACTCGACCGGGTCTCGGCAAGTCCGTCCGAAATCCCGCGCGACATCGCGCTGGAACTCGCCAAGCTGGACCCAAACGAGGTGTCGACCTCTCTGACCCGAAACAACGGCCAGACGCTGGTGTTCCTCATGCTGTGCAATCGGACGCGCGATCTGGGTGAGGACACGTCGCGCGAGGACGTGGCCAACGCGCTGACGCAGCAACGCCTGCAGGCATTCGCCAACAGCCTCGTCGAACAGCTGCGCGCCGACGCCACCATCATCGAGCAATGACCGCGCCCATCGCGCTCAGCTGCGGAGAACCTTCGGGCATCGGTCCGGAGATCGCCGCCAAGGCCTGGGCCGCATTGCGCGACAGCTGCCCATTCTTTTACATCGGCGACGCCGGTCACCTGCCCGACGACATCCCCACGACCGAGATCGTAGACCCCGCCCAGGTGGCTGACATCTGCGCAGACGCGCTGCCGGTGTTGCCGCTGACCTTTCCGGCCCCGAACCTGCCCGGCCACCCCGATCCAGCCAATGCGCCTTCGGTGATAGACGCTATCGAAACCGGCGTGTCACTGGTGCAATCGGGCGCGGCCTCGGCCCTCTGCACGGCACCGATCCACAAGAAGGCCCTGATCGACGGCGCCGATTTCGCCTATCCTGGCCATACCGAATTTCTGGCGGCGCTGGCAGGCCGTTCCCGCGTGGTGATGATGCTAGCCAGCGAGCAACTCCGCGTGGTACCCGCCACGATCCACATCCCACTGTCGCAGGTGCCCTCGCGTCTCACGCCCGACCTGCTGCGCGACACGATCGCAATCACCGCCGACGGCCTGCGCCGCCAATTCGGCATCCCGCATCCTCGCATCGCGGTGGCCGGGCTCAACCCCCATGCCGGCGAGGGTGGCAAGATGGGCCGCGAGGAACTGGACTGGATCGCCCCTCTGCTGGCCGATCTCACCCCCGAGGGCTACACCGTCACCGGCCCGCACCCGGCAGACACGATGTTCCACGCCGCCGCACGCGCCCGCTATGACGCCGCCATCGCCATGTATCACGATCAGGCGCTGATCCCGATCAAGACCCTCGACTTCGACCGTGGCGTGAACGTGACCCTGGGCCTGCCCTTCATCCGCACCTCGCCCGACCATGGCACCGCGCTCGACATCGCCGGACAGGGCATCGCAAACCCCACCAGCCTGATCGAGGCGCTGAAACTCGCCCAACGCATGGCACAAAGCACTTGATCCTTCATCTGGCGCCAAATATCCCCGCCGGAGGCAAAAATTCTCTGGCGCACCGCCTGCCCCTCGCGCCACGGTAACCGGATCATGAGCGCAATCGACACCCTCCCCCCGCTGCGCGAGGTCATCGCCAAGCACCAGCTCTCGGCGCGCAAGTCGCTGGGTCAGAACTTCCTGCTCGATCTCAACCTGACGGCCAAGATCGCCCGGCAGGCCGGCGACCTGAGCCAATGCGACGTGCTGGAGATCGGCCCCGGCCCCGGAGGCCTGACCCGCGGTTTGCTGGCCGAAGGTGCGCGCAAGGTGGTGGCGGTGGAAAAAGATATCCGCTGCATCGCCGCGCTTCGGGAAATCGCCGCTGCCTATCCCGGGCGGCTCGAGGTCATCAATGGCGACGCTCTTGAAATCGATCCGCTTGAACATCTGACCCCGCCCATCCGCGTGGCGGCCAATCTGCCCTACAATGTGGGCACGGAACTGCTGGTGCGCTGGCTGACCCCGCCGGAATGGCCACCCTTCTGGCAGAGCCTGACCCTGATGTTCCAGCGCGAGGTGGCCGAGCGCATCGTGGCGCAGCCCGGCACCAAGGCTTATGGGCGGCTGGCGATCCTGGCCCAGTGGCGGGCCGAGGCGCGCATCGCCATGTCCCTGCCCCCCGGTGCGTTCACGCCGCCGCCCAAGGTCAGCAGCGCCGTGGTCCACCTGACCGCCCTGCCCGAACCCCGCTTTCCGGCCGATGCCGGTATTCTGTCACGTGTCGTGGCCGCTGCGTTCAATCAACGCCGCAAGATGCTGCGCGCGTCGCTCAAGGGGATGGCCCCCGATATCGAGGACCGCCTGAACGCCGCCGGCATCAAGCCCACCGACCGTGCCGAGCAGATATCACTCGAAGCGTTCTGCGCGCTGGCGCGTGAGATACAAAAAACCTGATCCCGAACGAAAACGGCCCCGGACATCTCTGACCGGGGCCTTTGAACTCTGTGCGCAACCGCTATGGCTTATTCGGCAGCCTCTGGTGCATCACCGCCGCCTTGGGGGGCCTGCTCTTCTACGGCCTTAGGCTTGCGTGCGCGCGGTCTCCGGGCAGGTTTGTCCTTGCGCTCGGCCGCTTCGGCCTTGGCGCCCGCGCTTTCGGGCGTCTCGACAAGCCCGGATTCAGGAGTATCCGAATCGGCGTTCAGATCAACGATGTCCGGCTGCGGAGCCTCGGCCGGGTCCGCCTGGCGTGCGGCTTCACGTTCCTGCCGTTCCGCCCGCTCCCGATCGCGCTCGGCCTGACGCTCGCGGTTCTGGCGTTCCTGCTCTTCCCGACGCGCTTCCATTTCGCGTTGCGCCTCGCTCAGCAGGCGCAGGTAATGCTCGGCATGTTGCTGAAAGTTTTCGGCAGCGACGCGGTCATTGGCCAGCTGTGCATCGCGCGCCAGCTGGTTGTACTTGTCAATGATCTGCTGCGGCGTGCCGCGCACCTTGCCCTCGGGCCCCGAGCTGTCGAAAACCCGGTTAACGACGTTTCCACCAGAGGGACGATTGCGGTTGTTCTTTGCCCGCGAGCGGGATTTGGAGGATCTCATCTTACTGTACGTCAGCCTTGTCTTGCACTGTCGATCCACCCGTATTCTGCGCTGCTCTGTGGCCTGTGCCGTCACGGGATGTCGACTTTTTTGGGCTTGGCGTCAGGGGTGCGCCGAAGGGGCGTCAACCGCGCTGACTACTCTGAGTAAGCATGTCCTGAAGGCGCAGACAAGGGGTTAATACACCAAATGCCGGGTTTTTTACCCCGACCGGCGTAAATCGGCCTCAGAATCCGCGGCTAGCCCGGCATTCTGGCGCCCACCACCCGGTCCCGCCCGTCCAGATCAGGAACCACACGGATATCCGCCAGCCCCGCCGCGTCGAACAACGCGCCGACCGCCTGCGCCTGTGTCGGGCCGATTTCCACCAGAAGCCGTCCGCCGGGCACAAGGTGATCAGGGGCGCCGGCCGCAATCCGGCGATAGGCGTCCAGCCCGTCCGCTTCATCCGTCAAGGCCAGGCGCGGCTCGTGCTCGCGCACTTCGGGCGACAGGCCGTCCATCTCATCCAGGGCGATATAGGGCGGATTGGAAACGATCAGGTCGAAATGGCCACCAATGTTTTCGAACCAGTCCGAGCGCTGGATTTCCGCCCGGTCCTGCACCCCATGGGCCACTGCATTCGCACTTGCCTGCAGACAGGCGGCCTCGCTCAGATCGACGCCCAGCCCGGTTGCGCTGGTGCGTTCTGCCAGCAGGGTGATCAGGATGCAGCCCGAGCCGACGCCCAGGTCCAGCACGCGGTCGAACGGCTGGCTGAGGGCCGCTTCGATCAGCGCTTCAGTTTCGGGGCGCGGGTCCAGCACGTCGCGGCTGACGCGGAACCGTCGGCCGTAGAATTCGCGCTCGCCCAGAAGATGGGAAACCGGCACCCGGATCGCGCGCAGCGACACCAGTTGCTCATACCGTTCGGCGATCTCGGGCGAGAGCTCTTCGGGCGCAATCAGGGTCACGCGGCTGGCCTCGATCCGGGCGGCATGGGCCAGCAGAACCCGGGCGTCCCGCGCCGGGTCGTCCACACCTGCGGCCCGCAGGCGCGCGGTGGCGGCCACCATGGCCTGTGCCGCTGTCAGCGCCGCGATCATTGCGCCATCTCCGCCAACAGGCGCGCCTGATCATCGGCGGTCAGCGCGTCGATCACCTCGTCCAGATCGCCCTGCATGATCTGGTCGAGCTTGTAGAGCGTCAGGTTGATCCGGTGATCTGTCATCCGGCCCTGCGGGAAATTATAGGTACGGATGCGCTCGGAGCGGTCGCCCGACCCAACCTGGCTGGCCCGGTCGGCCGAGCGTTCACTGTCGATCCGTTGACGTTCGAGGTCATAGAGACGCGTCTTGAGCACCTGCATCGCGATCTCGCGGTTGCGGTGCTGTGACTTCTCGGAACTGGTCACCACGATCCCTGTCGGCAGGTGCGTGATCCGCACGGCCGAGTCGGTGGTGTTCACATGCTGCCCGCCTGCGCCCGAGCTTCGCATCGTGTCGATACGCAGGTCATTGGGGTCGATCTGGATGTCCACGTCCTCGGCCTCGGGCAGAACCGCCACGGTCGCCGCCGAGGTGTGGATGCGCCCACCGCTTTCGGTTTCGGGCACGCGTTGCACGCGGTGCACCCCGGATTCGTATTTCAGCCGAGCAAAGACGTTGTCGCCCTTGATATGGGCCACCACTTCTTTGATGCCACCCAGTTCGGTCTGCTGTTCTTCGATGATCTCTAGCTGCCAGCCGCGCGCCTCTGCATAGCGCTGATACATCCGCAGCAGGTCGCCCGCGAACAAAGCCGCCTCGTCGCCGCCGGTGCCGGGGCGGATCTCCAGCATCGCCGGCCGCGCATCGGCCGCGTCCTTGGGCAGCAGCGCCAGTTGCAGCGCATGCTCGACCTCGGGGATGCGCGCCTTGAGCTGCGGGATCTCCTCCTCGGCCAGCTCTTTCATTTCGGGGTCGCCCAGCATCGCCTCGGCCTCGGCCAGATCGGCCCGCAGCTGGCGCCATGCTGCGATCTGTTCGACCACCGGTTTGAGTTCGGAATATTCCTTGGCCAAAGCCGCGATATCCCCGCCCGAGGCGCCATCGGACATGGCCGCTTCGAGGTACTGGAATCGCTGGGTGATCTGTTCAAGACGTTCTTCGGGGATCATTGGGGCGGTGTCTATCATCCGACGGCTTTGGTCAAGGCCCCGGCTTGTGCTAAGCTATGCCCATGAAACGGATCATGGCCCTGCTGATCGTCTGCGCAACGCCCGGTCTGGCCGATGTCATCGGCCCCGGTGGCAAGGTGCAGGATTGCTATTGCACCGACACCTCCGGCGCGCGGGTGGAACTGGGTGAGATGGTCTGCCTGCAGGTCGATGGCCGCATGTTCATGGCTCAGTGCCAGATGTCGCTGAACGTGCCGATGTGGCGCGAGGTGTCCGAGGGGTGCCTGTCTTCAGGACTGCAGAGCCGCCAGCCAACCGTCGACCCGGGTGCGGTTGACGTCGAAATCCCGTCGGCCAAATCGTAACCGTCCATAGATGCGCAACGTGTCGCCGTCCTGCTGGGCGGTAGTGTAGTCGGGAAAGCCGAACACCCGGCTGCGGGACACATAGGTGATCAGGTCCTCATCCACCGATCCGGCCAGCACCGTCGTACGCGGCGTCGACCGCGCCATCTTGTCCAGCCGCGCGAGGCCGTCCGGCCCGGTCTGCACCACGCGGATCACGCCTCCGGGCAGGTCACGATCTGCCTCGGCCACGACTGGCACATGCCAGCGCGCGGGATCGGCCGGTGCCAGCCGCACATAGAGGCCAAGCCCGACAACCGCGGCGACGATCAACCAAAGAACCATGCGTTTCATTCCAATCAGACCTTCCGGCAGAACCCTAGCCGCCCGCCGGTACCTGGCAAGACCTGCCGGCCCCGCTTACCGTGACGTCACACCGGGCAGGATGCACAGCAGCTCGAACAGCAGGTTGGCCGCCGTCAGCGCAGTGTTGCCCGACGGATCATAGGGCGGTGAGACCTCGACCAGGTCGCAGCCGACCACGTTCATGCCCCCCAGCGCGTGGATCAGCTGCAGCGCCTGCGGCGTGGTCAGTCCGCCGATCTCGGGCGTGCCGGTGCCGGGGGCGTAGGCTGGGTCCAGGCTGTCGATGTCGTAGGTGACATAAACCGGATGTTCGCCGATTTCCTTGCGGATCAACGCTCCGATTTGAGTCAGGTTTTGTTGCCACAACTCCCACGCAGGAAACTGCCGGAACCCCCAGCCCTTTGCCTCGGTGAAATCGCTGGCCGCATAGCCCGAGCCGCGGATACCGACCTGAAAGGTCCTGTCGGGCACGATCAGCCCCTCTTCATACGCGCGGCGGAAGACGGTTCCGTGGGTCTCACGCTCACCGAACATCTCGTCATTGACGTCGGCATGGGCGTCCACATGCACCAGGGCAACAGGCCCATGTTTTGCGGCAACGGCCCGCAGAATTGGCAATGTGATCGAATGATCGCCCCCCATCGCCACCGGGATCACGCCCTGCGCAAGGATCGCGTCATAGCTTTCCTTGATGATCCGAAGGCTGTCGGCCAGCGAGAAGGTGTTGATCGCCAGATCTCCGATATCGGCGATCTGGAGGCTGTCGAAAGGCGCGGCGAAGGTGGCCATGTTGTAGGGCCGGATCATCGCGCTTTCGGCGCGGATCTGCTTGGGGCCGAACCGGGTGCCCGACCGCCACGAGGTTCCGATATCCATCGGCACGCCCAGCACCGCCACGTCCAGCCCCGCCAGCGTATCGGCCGCGGGCAACCGCATGAAGGTGTTCGGCCCCGAAAACCGCGCCAGATCATTGCCGCTGATGGGTTGGTTGAATTGGCTCATGGCGTGCGCGCCCCCTGTCCCGTTGGTTCACCTGATACCGGCCATAGCAAAACCATGGCTAACCAATGGTTAAAGCCGCCCGTCTTTCGCCAGTTTGGTCCATCCCAGCAGGCAGATGATCTGGGTCGCCACATGCGCCCCCGCGATCGCCGTGGCGCCGGATGTATCGAACGGCGGAGACACCTCGACCACGTCGCCGCCCTTGATGTTGATCCCGGCAATGTCGCGCAGGATGATCTGCGCCTGGATCGAGCTGAGCCCGCCCCAGACTGGCGTGCCGGTGCCAGGGGCAAAGGCCGGGTCCAGCCCGTCGATGTCAAAGCTCAGATAGACCGGGCTGTCGCCCAGGATGCCCTTGATCTTCTGCGCCACGGCGGCTGGGCCGGATTCATAGACCTCGCGCGCGTCGATGATGTTGACGCCCAGCGTGTCCTCGTTGGTGGTGCGGATCCCGACCTGGACCGAGCGTTTCGGGTCCACGATTCCCGACTTCACCGCCTTGTAGAACATGGTGCCGTGGTCCACCCGGCTCATGTCGTCATCGGCCCAGGTGTCGGTATGGGCGTCGAACTGCAACAGCGACATCGGCCCGTATTTCTCGGCATAGGCCTTGAGGATCGGAAAGCTGATATAGTGGTCGCCCCCCAGCGTGACCGAGGCCACATCCGCCGCCAGAATGGTGCGGATATGGTTGGTCAGCGTGTCGGGAAAGGCGGGAATGTTGGCATAATCATAGGCCATGTCACCATAGTCGATGATCGCCAGCTCGCTGAGCGCATCGAAGGGCCAGCCATAGGGCGCATCGGGCGATTGCAGGGCGCTGGCCTCGCGGATCGCGCGCGGGCCCAGACGGGTGCCGGGGCGATTGGTCACCGCCTGATCAAACGGCACGCCGGTCACGGCGATATCCACGCCTTTCAGGTTCTTGGTGTAGAGCCGCCGTAGAAAGGATGTGGCCCCGCCAAAGGTGTTTTCATAACTCAACCCCTTCAGGTCGGGGTTGGTAAAGGCCTCATCGACCTGATTTTTTGCGTCTTCCAATGCCATTGTGGCCCGTTTCCTTCCTGATATTGACCGGACCGTCAGGTCAACGGCTGCGCCTTTTCGACGATGCGCGCAAAGAACGAGGCACCCACCTGTGCGATCTCGTCGTTGAAATTGTACTTGGGGTGATGCAGCCCCGGCCCGTCGCCCTGCCCCAGGAACAGATAGGCGCCCGGACGTTCCTGCAGCATGTACGAGAAGTCCTCGGCCCCCATCTCGCGCCCGGAGTTAGCAATCACCCGATCAGCACCTGCCACTTCGCGCGCCACCTCGGCGGCGAAACCGGTCTTGTCTGAATCGTTGACCGTGGCCGGATAGCCCACGACATAATCCAGCGTCGCCGTAACGCCGTAGGACGCCGCCTGCCCCTGCACGATTTCCTCAAGTCGGGTCATCACCATCTGCTGCACCGCCGGATCGAAGGTCCGGACGGTGCCGTTCAGATAGGCGGTGTCGGGGATCACGTTGTTCACGGTCCCGGTGTGGATCTGGGTGACCGAGATCACCAGATCGTCCAGCGCATAGTGGTTGCGGCTGACGATGGTCTGGATCGCCTGCGCGATTCCGCAGGCGGCCATGACTGGGTCGCGCGTGTCGTGCGGCATGGCACCGTGGCCACCCACGCCCTGAATGTGGATGTCGAACGTATCGACCGCCGCCATGATCGGCCCGGGCGTGGTATAGAATGCGCCCTCGGCAAAGCCCGGCGCATTGTGCAGCGCATAGACCTCGGCGATGTCGAACCGGTCCATCACGCCCTCTTTGACCATGATATCGGCGCCGCCTCCCTCTTCTTCGGCGGGTTGGAACAGCAAAGCCACGCGGCCCCGGAAATTCCGCGTCTCGGCCAGGTACCGCGCCGCGCCCAGCAGCATTGTGGTGTGCCCGTCATGCCCGCAGGCATGCATCTTGCCGGGATTCTTCGAGGCATAGTCCACACCCGTTTCTTCAGCGATCGGCAGCGCATCCATATCGGCGCGCAGCCCGATCGTGGGGCCATCGCCCTGCCCGTTGATGATCGCAACGATCCCGGTCTGGGCGATCCCTTCGTGCAGCTCGTCCACGCCGAATTCGCGCAGCCGTTCGGCCACAAAGGCGGCGGTCTGATGGCAGTCGAACTCCAGTTCCGGGATCGTGTGCAGGTGCTGGCGCCATTCGGCCATGTCGGCGGCGTAATCGGCAATTCGGTTGACGACGGGCATCGGGGGTGGACTCCTGATCCAAGCTGCGGGATGGATGCATCTGACACCGGAACAAGGGGCTTCGCAATGGCTGAAAATCCACTGATCCACGATACTGACGCCGGAATCGAGCGGCTGCTGGAAATCATGCGCCGCCTGCGTGACCCCGAAACCGGCTGCCCGTGGGACATCGAACAGGATTTCGCCACCATCGCCCCCTACACGATCGAAGAGGCCTACGAGGTCGCCGACGCCATCGAACGCCAAGCCTGGGACGAGCTCAAGGGCGAGCTGGGAGACCTGCTGTTCCAGTCGGTCTTTCACGCGCAGATGGCCGAAGAGGCTGGGCATTTCACCTTTCAAGACGTGGTGCGCACCATGTCGGACAAGATGGTCGACCGCCACCCGCATGTGTTCGGCGACGAGAGCCGCGACAAGTCCGCCGAACAGCAGACCCGCGACTGGGAGGCGATCAAGGCCGCCGAGCGCGCGGGCAAGGAACAAAAGGGCGCGCTGGACGGCGTGGCCGCCAACCTGCCCGCCTTGCTGCGCGCCTACAAGCTGCAGAAACGCGCCGCGCGGGTGGGTTTCGACTGGCCCGATGTCAGCCATGTGCTGGACAAGATCACCGAAGAGGCCGCCGAACTGGCCGAGGCGCGCGATAGCATGGACGCCGACGCGCTCGAGGACGAATTCGGCGACCTGCTCTTCGTGATGGTCAATCTCGGCCGCCATCTGGGCGTCGAGCCCGAGGCCGCGCTGCGCCGCACCAACGCCAAGTTCACCCGCCGGTTCGAACAGGTCGAAGCCCGGCTGGCCGCTCGTGGCAAGACGCCGTCAGACAGCACGCTGGAAGAGATGGACGCCCTGTGGGACGCGGTGAAAACCGAAGAACACCGCGCCAACGGCAAACTCCCGCCGCTCAAGGCCGCAAGCGACGCCTGAAACGGCTGGACAAGCCGGGCCGCGCTTGCCAGTGTCCGCCCTTCAAGACCCCGGAGACCCCATGACCGCGCGCAAGATCATCATCGACACCGACCCCGGACAGGACGACGCCGTCGCCATCCTGCTGGCCCTGGCCAGCCCCGAAGAGATCGAGGTGCTGGGCATCACCGCCGTCGCGGGCAACGTGCCCCTGCCCCTGACCGCGAGAAACGCCCGCATCGTCTGTGAACTGGCGGGCCGGACCGACGTGCCGGTCTATGCGGGATGCGACGCGCCGCTGAAACGCAAGCTGGTCACCGCCGAGCATGTGCATGGAAAGACCGGGCTGGACGGCCCGGTACTGCCCGACCCTCAGATGCCGTTGGCCGAGGGTCATGGCGTCGATTTCATCATCGACACGCTGCGCGCGCAGGACCCCGGCACCGTCACCCTCTGCCCGCTGGGGCCGCTGACGAACATCGCCACGGCCTTCCAGAAGGCCCCCGACATCATCGAACGGGTGCAGCAGATCGTGCTGATGGGCGGCGCCTATTTCCAGGTGGGCAACATCACCCCGGCTGCCGAATTCAACATTCATGTCGACCCCGAGGCCGCTGATATCGTGTTCAAATCCGGCGTGGACATCGTGGTGATGCCGCTGGACGTGACGCACAAGGCGCTGGTCACCAAACCGCGCAACGACGCCTTCCGTGCCCTTGGCACCAAGGTTGGCATTGCTGTCGCCGAAATGACTGAATTCTTTGAACGTTTCGACAAGGAAAAATACGGCAGCGACGGCGCGCCCCTGCACGATCCCTGCGTGACCGCCTACCTGATTCGGCCCGAGCTGTTCTCGGGCCGCCATGTGAACGTCGAGATCGAAACCCAGTCGGACCTCACGCTCGGCATGACCGTCGCCGACTGGTGGGGCGTCACCGACCGCAAGCCCAACGCGCTGTTCGTCGGAGACGTGGATGCCGACGGGTTCTTTGCCCTTCTGACCGAACGGCTGGCGCGGCTATGAGCGCCGCCCTGCGCCTTGCCCGCCCCGAGGACCTTGATCGGCTGATGGGCCTGGTCGCCGCCTTTCACGCCGAGGCCGGGATCGAACAGGACCCCGACCAAAGGCGCGATGCACTGACGCCGCTGCTGGAAGGCATCCCGCATGGCTGTATCTATCTGATCGGCCCGTCGCGCGCGCCGTTGGGCTACATCATCCTGACCTTCGGTTGGTCGGTCGAGTTCGGGGGGATGGACGGGTTCGTCGATGAAATCTACATCCGGCCCGCCATTCGCGGCCGCGGCATTGCCACTGAGGTTCTATTGGACTTGCCCAAAGCACTGGCCGGGGCCGGCCTGACGGCCCTGCATCTGGAAGTGGATCGAACCAACGAGGCCGCGCAGAAACTCTACCTTCGGACCGGTTTCAAACCGCGCGACCGCTACATGTTGATGAGCAAAAAGCTCTAGCGTGACTCACCGCGGAAGATCAGCCCGGGATTGTAGTACATCTCTTGCACCGGATCGTTCTGCGACACCGGCTCGCCGGTGATCGGGTAGGTGTCAGGCCCTGCGCAGGCCGCCAGAACCCCGACGGAAAGCACGGAAATAACGAGAAGGATTCTTGAAGCGGACATCACGTTCTCCTTTTCTGCTGTACCGTCAAGCTACGCCCGACAACGTCGCACTTGTAGGAACAAGTTCACACATAATCACATTTATGCTTGCATTTTTTCTTCCTGCCTGAATCAAACTCGGGCGTAAAGGGAGATTACCCTGCAATTCCATCGGGTTCGGCAGAGTCGTCCGCCAGTGACATTTCGAAGAACAACAGCTGGCCTTGGGCGATCTTGGGTATATCCGAATAGGCATCGCGCAGCTTGAACCCCAGCGACAGATACAGCCGAGTCGCCGCTTCCAGCGGTTTTCCGGTGTCCATCCGGATCATCTCAAACCCGTCTTTGCGGCACTGGGCAATCAGCGCCTGCATGATCGCACACCCCGCACCAGTGCCCCGAGCGTCATCGGTCACGAACACGCGCTTGATCTCGGCGATACCCGGACCGATCGTCTGAAACATCCCGCAGCCGACCGCCAGCCCGTCCAGCATCGCCAGCCGGGTCCCGCCCTTGGGAGGCATATGCTCGATTTCGATGGCGGACAGAACAGCTGCATATTTCTCGGGTGGATAGAACGTGTTCACGACCTGTCGCGACCGTTCATCCAGCGTCAGCAGGTAGGCGTGATAATCCCAACACAAACGCCGGACAGCATCGAACTGGTCCGGCGTTTTAGGTTCAACGATACTTAGCATGACGGACCCCCGGCCAATGTCGGGGGTCAGCCTAGCAGCTTGTGCCTTACTTGCGAAGGATCGAACGCCCCGCGTATTCGGCGACCTCGCCCAGCGTTTCCTCGATGCGGATCAGCTGGTTGTACTTGGCCAGCCGGTCCGACCGCGCCAGCGAGCCGGTTTTGATCTGACCGCAGTTGGTGGCCACGGCCAGATCGGCGATGGTGGCGTCCTCGGTCTCGCCCGAGCGGTGCGACATCACGTTGGTATAGCGGGCGCGGTGCGCCATATCCACGGCGCGCAGGGTCTCGGTCAGCGAACCGATCTGGTTCACCTTGACCAGCATCGAGTTGGCGCAGCCCTTCTCGATCCCTTCGGCCAGACGCGCGGGGTTGGTCACGAACAAGTCGTCACCTACCAGCTGCACCTTGCCGTCCAGCTCGTCGGTCAGCGCCTTCCAGCCGTCCCAGTCATCCTCGGACATGCCATCCTCGATCGAGATGATCGGATAGTCGTTCACCAGGGCTGCCAGATAGGCCACGTTCTCGTCGCTGCTGAGGGTCTTGCCCTCGCCCGACAGGACGTATTTGCCGTCCTTGTAATACTCGGTGGCGGCGCAATCCAGCGCCAGGTAGATCTCGTCACCCGGCTTGTAGCCCGCCTTCTCGATCGACTTGAGGATGAAATCCAGTGCCTCGCGGGTCGAGGCGATGTTGGGGGCAAACCCGCCCTCGTCGCCGACACCGGTGGCCAGCCCGGCGGCCGAAAGTTCCTTTTTCAGAGTGTGGAACACTTCCGAACCCATGCGCACCGCTTCGCGGATGTTGCTGGCGGCCACGGGCATGATCATGAATTCCTGGATGTCGATCGGGTTGTCGGCATGTTCGCCGCCATTGATGATGTTCATCATCGGCACCGGCAGAACCCGCGCCGAGGTGCCCCCCACGTAGCGATAGAGCGGCTGGGTGGTGAAATCCGCCGCCGCCTTGGCCACGGCCAGCGACACGCCCAGAATGGCGTTGGCGCCCAGGCGGCCCTTGTTCGGGGTGCCGTCCAGCTCGATCATGGCGGCGTCGATCGCCACCTGCTCGGTCGCGTCAAAGCCCACCAGCTCTTCGGCGATCTCGCCGTTCACGGCGGCCACGGCTTCGAGCACGCCCTTGCCCATGTAGCGGGACTTGTCGCCATCGCGCTTTTCCACCGCCTCATAGGCGCCGGTCGATGCGCCCGAAGGCACGGCGGCCCGGCCCATGGTGCCGTCTTCCAGAACCACGTCCACCTCGACGGTGGGGTTGCCCCGGCTGTCCAAGATTTCGCGTGCGTGGATGTCGATGATGGTGCTCATGATACCGGTCCCTGAAAATGCGTTCGGTTGCATGCCTCATACCAGCACGCGGGGAAAAGTAAACCGGGTCCGTTATCGCTAACACGCATATTTTCCGGCCTTTAGCGCCAACAGCGGCGTGTTTGCGCCAACAGGTCAGCAGACCGCCGGAGCCATGGCCCGCGCAATGCGCCGTTCGCGGATGAACGTGTACATGCCCGACCCGATGATCAGCGACGCGCCGATCATGGTCATCAGGTCCGGCCGTTCGCCGAACATCCACATCCCTGCCAGGATCGAGAACAGCAGACGCGTATAGCGGAACGGGGTCAGGGCCGAGGCCTCGCCCACGCGCATTGCGGTCACGATCCCCAGATAGCCTAGAACACCGAATCCAACGGCACCGAGATAGGGTCCGATCTGCCCCATCTGCAGCGGCGCCAGAGGCTGCGCCGAGGTCAGCATCAGCACGCCGCCGGCAATCGCGACTGCCGCATAGGCCTGCAGCGCCACCACGGCCGAGGCCACCCGCGCGTCCAGCCGACGGGTGATCAGGTCCCGCGCGGCAATGGCGATGACGCTGGCCACCACGAACAGAGCCTCGGGCCGAAACCCGTCCAGACCGGGGCGGATGATCATCAATACACCGATGAACCCGACACCGATTGCGCTCCAACGGCGCCAGCCGACCTGCTCGCGCAGGAAGAGTGCGGCCCCCATCGTGACCACCAGCGGCATCGCCTGGAACACGGCCGCAACGGTTGACAGGTCGACCATGGACAAGGCCGTGACAAAACTCAGCGCCCCGACCGCCTCGGTGCACGCGCGGATCACGAACAGCGGTTGCCAGGCGGCCGAGTCAAAGATCGGCTTGCGTGTCACGATGGCCATGGCGGCAAAGACTAGCGCGCAGAACAGCCCCAACACGATCATGACCTGACCGGTCGGCACGGTGACCGACAAATGCTTGATGAACATGTCCTCAAGCGTGAAGGCGGCCATAGCGCCGATGACCAGCAGGATGCCGTTCGCGTTGTTCATGTCATTGCCTATTGAATTCGGACGGCTTAATTGCCGCGTCGCAACGCAGAAGACCCGGATCGCGCCCCCGTGGCAAGCGCGAAGAGGGCTTGGAATCATGAATAGATTTTAGATGACCAATCGCTTTTGGTGATGTGTCCCGGCCGGATCAGTCCTTGTCCAGCGGAACTCCGTACAACTCCAGCCGATGACCTTTCAGGCGATAGCCCAGCTTCGAGGCGATCTTTTCCTGCAGGGCTTCGATCTCGGGGTCCACGAATTCAATCACCTCGCCCGAGTTCATGTCGATCAGGTGATCGTGGTGGTCGCGCTCGGCGTCCTCATAGCGCGCACGCCCGTCGCCGAATTCCAGCCGTTCGAGAATGCCGGCCTCTTCGAAAAGTTTGACGGTACGATAGACGGTTGCGATCGAAATGCCCGCATCCAGCGCCGAGGCGCGTGCGTACAGTTCCTCGACATCGGGATGATCATCACTGTCCTGCAGTACCTGCGCGATGGTTCGACGCTGGCCGGTCATGCGCAGGCCTTTGGCTTCGCAACGCGCGATGATCGTGTCCGCCATGTCATCCCCCAGAATCCGTTCGGGTTTCTGTCTTAGTACGTCCGCGCAGATTTCGCCACTGTGATTTGCGCCCGCTGCGCCTTAGCCCGCCAGCCGCAGATCGGCCCAGACCGGCAGGTGGTCCGAGGCGATATGCGCGGGCCGTTCCCCGTGCACGCCGTGGGCCAGCGCCTCGAGCCCACCGCCCAGCGCGATCCGGTCCAGCGCGCCCAGAGGCTGCGCGGCGGGAAAGCTGGGCACAGGCGGCAGGAACCGCATGTCGGGAGCCAGACGGTCAAGAATCGGTTGGCGTGACCATTCGTTGAAATCCCCTGCCCAGACGGTGGGCATCCGGTCCAGCGCGCGGCCGTCCTGCCGCAGGTGGATGATCTGCTGACGGCGCCACGCCGAGAACAGCCCCAGATGCATCCCCATCACCCGCAAAGGCCCGATATGGGTGTCGAACTCGACCCGGACCGCCCCGCGCGGCTCCAGCCCCGGCAGATCGTGATGCGCGGCGCAGCGCACCCGGATGTGGTCTCCCCGCCAGATCACCGCGTTGCCATGCCAGCCCAGACTGCCCGCACCGCCCAGATCGACGATCTTCCACCCGGCCTCGTCCAGCATGAAATGCGGCAGCGCCGCCGGGCGCGGCGGCAGGCGTTTGTCGGCCTCTTGAAGCACCACGATATCGGCGCCCAGCCGGTCCAGCACCTGCAGGATGCGCTGCGGCTGGCGTCGCAGGTCCAGTCCGACGCATTTCTGGATGTTGTAGCTGGCAAGGCGCAGCTTGGGCAAAGTGGTCATCGGTTTTCTACGGTTGTACCCCGTCAGGATTCGCAGGATCGCGCCTGGACGCAAGCCGATAGTTCAGCACAGATGCCAAAACCCGCTCAGGTCCCGCAAAAGGTGGCATGCACCACCTCGTCCTGCGTGGGCGGGCGTATCAGGTCGGCGGCGTCGGGCTGGTCGCCATAGGGCCGGGCCAGCACTGCATTCAGCCGGTGGAACGGGGCATAGTCGCCCTGAACGGCGGCCTGGATCATCTGTTCGACCCGGTGGTTGCGCGGGATGAAGGCGGGGTTGGCCGCGTGCATCACCGCGGCCGGGTCCGCCTCGCGCGTCAGTCGCGCGCGCCACCCCTCGGCCCAGCTGTCGAAAGCCGCTGGATCGGTGAACTGGTCCCGCGCCGCATCGCCGCCCAGCGCGCGGAAGGTATTGGTGAAATCGGCCTGACTCTGCGCCATCCGCGTCAGCAGGTGCGAGATCAGCGCAAGGTCGCCGTCCTCCTCGGTGGTCAGGCCGATCTTGGCCCGGAACCGGCGCAGCCAGTGCTGCTGCATCAATTCGGGCATGGCATGTACGATCTCGGTCGCCTCTTCCACGGCGGCCTGCTTGTCCTCGATCTGCTGGATCAGCGCCGTCGCAAGCTGTGCAAGGTTCCACACCGCAATCTCGGGCTGGTTGGAATAGGCATAGCGCCCCATCCGGTCGATCGAACTGTAGACGGTGTTCGGATGATAGCTGTCCATGAAGGCGCAGGGGCCATAGTCGATGGTTTCGCCCGAGATGGCGCAGTTGTCGGTGTTCATCACCCCGTGGATGAAGCCCACCGCCATCCACTGCGCGATCAGCGCGGCCTGCGCGTCACGCACGGCGCGCAGCAGGCCCATCGGCCCGACGGCGTCCGGGTAGTGGCGCGCGATGGCATAGTCGGTCAGCCGCTGCAGGTCGGCGATCTGGCCGCGTGCGGCGAACACCTGGAACGTGCCCACCCGCAGATGGCTTTGCGCAACGCGCGTCAGCACCGCGCCGGGCATCGGGCCCTCGCGCAGCACGACCTCGCCAGTTTCTACCGCCGCCAAGGCGCGCGTGGTGGGAATGCCCAGCGCATGCATCGCCTCGGACACGACATATTCGCGCAGAACCGGCCCCAGCCAGGCCCGCCCGTCCCCCTGTCGCGAAAACGGCGTGCGCCCCGAGCCCTTGAGCTGAATGTCGCGGCGGATCCCGTCCGTGCCCACCACCTCGCCCAACAGCACCGCGCGCCCGTCGCCCAGCTGCGGGTTGTAGTTGCCGAACTGGTGGCCGGAATACAGCTGCGCCAGCGGCTCGGCCCCGTCCGGCAGGGCATTGCCCGCAAACACTTGGGCCATGTCCTGCGCGTCACCGGGCGAAATGCCCAGCACCTGCGCCAGATCGTCATTGAAAGCCACCAGTCGCGGCGCGCGCACGGGTTCGGGCGACTGGCGCGCATAAAAGGCGCCGGGCAGCCGGGCATAGGAATTGTCGAAGGGGATCGTCAGGGTCATGGCGCAAACATATGATCTGTGCGCAGTATTGCCAGCACCAAATCCCATCGCCGTGAAAGGCCCGCCATGACCGCCGACCAGATCATCGACCACCTGCAACTGCAGCCCCACCCCGAAGGCGGCTGGTATGCCGAGACATGGCGCGCGGACAACAGCGGCCGCCCCACTGCGACCTGCATCCATTTCCTGCTGAAACAGGGCGAGGCCAGCCACTGGCACCGGGTCGATGCGACCGAGATCTGGCTGTTTCACGCCGGCGCGCCGCTGATCCTGTCGATCAGCGAAACCGATACCGGTCCTGCAAGCGATCACATGCTGTCCCCTGACCTGAGCGAGGGCGCGCCACAGGTCATCGTACCCGCCGGGCATTGGCAGGCCGCCCGCAGCACCGGGGACCACACGCTGGTCAGCTGCGTCGTCTCGCCCGGGTTCCAGTTCGACGGGTTCGAATTGGCGCCGCCGGAGTTCGACATTCCCCGGGGTTAAACCTCAAGCCCTGCCGAACCATGCTTGAACTTGCCCTGCCCGATGCGGCAAGGTTCGCTTGTGTATGATTGAGCAAGGACGAGGGCGCGATGCGGCTGATCAAGACTTTGGTGACCGTGGCCGTGATCCTCGGCCTGGGCGTGCTTGGGCTGCGGTTGGCCTTTCCTCTGCCCGAGACCAATTTCTCGGAGCAGACATACCGCCAGCCGGCGGATTGGACTGGTCCGCTGGGCCAAGCCATCGAGCCGGCGATGCAGCGCAACCCCGGACTGGACGGCGTCCGCCCTCTTGGTCAGGGGCATACCGCATTTGCCGCCCGCGCCATTCTCGCGCGTGAGGCGGTCTCGTCCATAGATGCCCAATACTATATCTGGCAGGATGACGTGACCGGCCTGATGTTGCTGGACGAATTGCGTGCGGCGGCGGAACGGGGCGTGCGCGTGCGCCTTCTGGTCGATGACAACGGCATCTCGGGGCTGGACCCGCTTCTGGCTGAACTGGATGCCATGCCAACGGCCCATGTCCGCATCTTCAACCCGTTCACGCTGCGCAATCCCAAGCTGCTGTCCTATGTGTTCGATTTCGGCCGGTTGAACCGCCGCATGCACAATAAGTCCATGACGGTGGACGGTGTGGCCACGATTGTCGGGGGCCGAAACATCGGCGACATCTATTTCGACTACGGGGCCGGGACGCATTATCTGGATGTCGATACCATCGCGATCGGTCCGATCGTGGACGAGGTGGCCGAGTCGTTCGATGCCTACTGGAACAGCGGCTCGGCCTATGATGCCGCGTTGTTCCTGCCCGCTGCGACCGCCCCAAGCCTGAAAGCACTGGCCGAGGCCGCGCGCCAGACCGCGGCCGGGGCCGGATACCAAAAGGCGATCCGCGACAATGAACTGGCCGACCGCATCGCCGCCCGCGATCTACCGTTCGAATGGAGCGCGGTCGAACTTTTTGTCGATGACCCGGCCAAGGGGCTTGGAGAGGTCGAGGACGAGAACCTCATGGTCGAGCGTCTCATCGCCTTAGCCGAAAACTCCGAGACTTCGCTGGATCTGGTCTCGGCCTATTTCATTCCCGGTCCCCGCGGGGCCGAGCTGCTCGAACGGTTGGCGTCATCCGGGGTCAAAGTCCGGGTCCTGACCAATTCACTGGATGCGACCGATGTGATGCCGGTTCATGCCGCCTACATGGCCTATCGCGACGACCTGCTGGCAAGCGGGGTTCAGTTGCTGGAGCTGCGCGCGTTGCGCGACGAGCACAAGGAACGCAGCCTGCCCGAAATTCTTGCAGGCTCCGCCTCGGGCCTGCATGCAAAGGTTTTTGGCTCGGATGGCAAACGGATCTTCATCGGCTCATACAATCTGGACCCGCGTTCGGCCCGGCTGAACACCGAGATGGGGCTGCTGATCGAGAGCCCCACGATCGCGACAGATCTGGCCCGGCAACTGGACACGCCGGAATTTGCCTATCGCGTCGAGATGGATGATGACGGTGGGCTGGTCTGGGTTCAGCAGACCAAGGACGGGACGACCACGACCTTTGAGACCGACCCGAACACCTCTCGGTTCCAGCGCGGCCTTGCCGCCGTCGTCAGGTGGCTGCCGGTCGAGTGGATGCTCTGACCACCGCCGGCGTCAGTTCAGGACCGCGGTCGACAGGTTCAGAACAGTCGCAAACGCCACCCATGCCAGATAGGGCACGAACGCCCATGCCGAAACGCGATCCACCGGGCGGACGTGTTTGATGAACAGAACAATCACCACCAGAAGCGACAGAATTACAGCCAATGCCAGCCAAGGCTGGTGCAGCACGAAGAATGCGGGCGACCACAGGAAGTTCAGGCCCAGCTGCGCCCACCACAGGCGCATTGCGGGCGATCCCCGGTCGCGTTCGAACTGCCGCCATCCCGCCATCGCAATCAGCACGTACAGAACCGTCCAGACCGGGCCGAACACCCAGCCCGGCGGGTTGAAGACCGGTTTGTTCAGGTTCGCGTACCACTCACCCGGCCCCGTCAGAGTGCCGATCAGTATGCCGCCACCCAGTACCAGAACCAGAAATGCGATACGTGTCAGTGTCTTGGTCATGCCGGTTCCATCCGCAGGTGCACTGCCGCTCAGCAGGTCCCGACCGGTATAGCCGCGCGGGCCGCCGACGAAAAGACACCACGCTGCGGGTTCTTCGCGCCTTCCAGAGAGACCGTCGCGCCCTGAATCTCGGCCCCCGACACGGTGATCTCGCGTCCGCCGCCCGTGTCATCCACGTCGATCGTAAAGGCGATTTCCGCACCGGGCGGCATGGCCCGGATGTCCAGATCGACCATCGACTGTCCGTCCTGAACCTGAGGCAACCCGTTCAGATACTCGGACCCCGAAACCATCTCAAACGGCTGAAACACTTCGACCCCTGCCCCCGCGCCAGTGATATCAAAGATCAGCCCGCCCTGCGACGAGGACAAATCCAGACGCACCGTTGCAGCAGACAGGCTGCAATCGCTGGCGTTGCGAAGAACGAAGCGGTCCTTTGGCGCTCCCTCGACGAACTCAACCTGCACATCAGCCATGGCGGGCACTGCGAGCATGAACGCGACGGCACAACCGGCCGCATTTTTGACAAGGGAACCGATCATCTTCATCTCCGGCGTTGTTGTGGCTACTGCTACGATTACGCCCGAGCGCCTTGGCAGGATCATTTTTCGCCGCGTTTCAGCGCGGTGCGCCCTGCGACACCCGGCTGACCGTGCCCCCGCCGACCAACGCCTTGACCCCGGTGGTGCCCGGGCAAGAGGTCGGCATTCCCCGCGCCACACGCACCGCCAGATAGGCAAAAGCCTGCGCCTCGAGCATGTCGCCATCCAGCCCCACGGCCTCGACCGGATCAACCGGGCAGTCCAGCGCCACGCGCAGCATCTCCATCAAAACCGGGTTCTTGCGCCCGCCGCCGGTGACCAGCACCCGGGCGGGCGGTTTGGGACAATGCTCCATCCCCTGCACTACCCCGGCGGCGCTCATGCCTGTCAGGGTGGCGACGGCGTCAGCGTCGCTCAATTCCTTCACCAGTCCGATCATCTCGGCGAAATCGTTGCGGTCCAGAGATTTGGGCGGCAGACGGTTGAAATAGGGCTCGGCCAGGAACAGCTCCAGCGCTCCGGTCTCGACTGTGCCCTGCCGGGCCAGCGCGCCGTCGCGGTCCATCGGCAGGCCCAGACGCGCCTGCACCAGGTCGTCGATCGGCGCATTGGCCGGGCCGGTGTCAAAGGCCAACAGCGCACCCGGCGCCTCGGGTCCGTCAAAGGACGGGTCCACATAGGTCAGGTTGCCGACACCGCCGAGGTTAAGAAAGCACAAGGGCGTCGTGGCCCCGACATATTTTGCGCAGGCAAAGTGGAAGAACGGCGCCAGCGGCGCGCCCTCGCCACCCATGGCCACGTCATCGCTCCGGAAATCCCAGACCACGGGCACACCCAGCGCGACCGCCAGCCCCTCGCCATCGCCCACCTGCAACGTGCCCTTGCCGCGCGGCTCATGCGCAAGGGTCTGGCCGTGAAAGCCGATCAGGTCCACGTCCTCGAATTCCGACAGCAGTTCGGCATGGGCGCGGGTCACCAGATCTTCGGCCGCGTGCACCTCGGGGCCGCTCCATTTTCCCAGCGCGGCGCGCAGCAGCTTGCGCTCGTCCTCGGTATAGGGCCGGTAGGCACTGTCGCCGAACCGCAGGATCTGCCGCCCGTCGGTTTCCACCACCGCCGCATCGACCCCATCGAGTGAGGTGCCCGACATGGCCCCCAGTGCCCGCACTGCCCCAACTTTGCCTCGGGCCTTATTCATGGCCTTTTCCTTCCCTCGTTCGCCGCCTATAACGTGCCCCGCAATTCAACCCCGAGGCAAGACATGACGTATCACCCCAAATCGGATTTCATCGCCACGATGATCGAGCGCGGCTTTCTGGCCGATTGCACCGATTATCAGGGCCTTGACGATGCTCTGACAAGCGGGGTGCAGACAGCCTATATCGGGTATGACGCCACCGCCCAATCCCTTCATGTCGGGCACCTGATGAACATCATGGTTCTGCGCTGGTTCCAGAAGCTGGGGCACAAGCCGATCACCCTGATGGGCGGCGGCACCACCAAGGTGGGCGATCCCTCTTTCCGCTCGGACGAACGCCCCCTGCTGGGCCCCGAGCAGATCGACGCCAACATCGCCGGCATGCAGAAGGTGTTCGACAAGTACCTGTCCTATGATGACAGCGACACCGGCGCGCTGATGCTGAACAACGCCGAATGGCTGGACGACCTGAACTACCTCGATTTCCTGCGGGACATCGGGCGGCATTTCTCGGTCAACCGGATGCTGTCCTTTGAATCGGTGAAATCGCGGCTGGACCGGGAACAATCCCTGTCGTTCCTCGAGTTCAACTACATGATCCTGCAGGCCTATGACTTTCTGGAGCTGAACCGTCGTTACAGCTGCATCCTGCAGATGGGTGGATCGGACCAGTGGGGCAACATCGTCAACGGCATCGACCTGACCCGACGCGTGCTGGATCATGAGATCTATGGCCTGACCACGCCCCTGCTGACCACCAGCGACGGGCGCAAGATGGGCAAAAGCCAGGGCGGCGCCATCTGGCTGAACGGCGACATGCTGTCGCCTTACGAGTTCTGGCAGTTCTGGCGCAACACCACCGACGCCGACGTGGGCCGCTTCTTGAAGATCTTCACCGAGCTTCCGGTGGACGAATGCGACCGAATGGGCGCGCTGCAGGGGTCCGAGATCAACGAGGCCAAGATCCGTCTGGCCAACGAGGTGACGACCCTGCTGCACGGGGCCGAGGCCGCGGCCAAGGCCGAGGCCACCGCGCGCGAAGTGTTCGAAAAGGGCGGTGTGGGCGGCGACCTGCCCACCCTGACCCTGACCGCCGAGGATCTGGGCGACGGCATCTCGGTCGTGCAGCTGATCGTGAAGTCGGGCCTGGCGAAATCGGGCAAGGAGGCCAAGCGCCTGATTTCGGAAAACGGCGCCCGTCTGGACGACGCACCGCTGACCGATGCGGGGCTGATGATCGACGCGGCGGCCTTGTCCTCGCCCATCAAGCTGAGCGCCGGCAAGAAACGGCACGCGCTGGTGCAGCTGGGCTGAACCGCCTGACCCCGAACACGACACACGACGGCCGCCCTTAGGCGGCCGTTTTTCTATCCGCGCTCGACCGAGCCCAGCGGCAGGTCCAGACCGGCCGGCGTCACAAACAATTCGATCTGATCGCGCGACAGCGCCCAATGATCGGCCGCCAGCTGCCCCGCCGCCGCCTCGTCACGCGCCTCGATCGCGGCGATGATGGCGTCATGCTGGGCGCAGGCCAGAGCCAGGCTTTCACCCATCCCGTCCTGATCGGGGCGGTAGAAGGTCATGCCGATACGCGCATGGTCGATCAGCAGCCGCTGAAACGACGGCAGCAGGTAGACATTCGCCGCCATCTCGCCGGTGATCTCGTGGAACTGGTTATTGGCCAGCGCGCGATCTTCGGCCGAGCCCGCCCGCAACGTTTTCCGAAAAGCCGCCTGCGCCGCCTTCAACCCGTCGATCTGGTCGCCCGTGGCGTTCTGCGCCGCCAGCCGCAGCACCGCGCCATAGATCATCGGCGCCACCAGGAAGAAATCGCGCAGCGTGGCATAGGACATCTGCGACACCCGCGCGCCCCGGTTTTCACGCAGTTCAAGATAGCCCTGCCCGGCCAGATGCCGGAACACTTCGCGCAGGGGCGTTCGCGACAGGCCGAACGCTTCGGACAGCTGCGCCTCGTCCAGGTCATCGCCGGGGCGCAGATTCAGCGTCATCACCGCCGCCTTCAGATGCGCGGCCAGCGCCGCCTTGCGGCTTTTCGTGTCGTCTTTCATCCCCAACCTTCGCTTTGGTCGAATCGCGACACCCAGGATGTCGCCCCTGCTCTTGCCCGATAAAATGCACCTTGTACACAATCAGCCTGACCGCCCGTGATAGACTGAGCGCATGACCCGCCCGCAACATTTCTGTTTCATCCTCGTTCCCGAGTTCTCGCACCTGGCCTTCTCCTGCGCGGTCGAGCCGCTGCGGATCGCCAACTGGGTCAGCGGCGAGGAACTGTACCGCTGGTCCTTCGCCTCGGAGGACGGCGCGCAGGCGGTGTGTTCGAACGGGTCCGTGACGCTGGTGCATGGTGGGCTGACGGACCTGCCGAAATGCGACCAGATTTTCGTTCTGTCAGGCATCCACATGCGCGATCACGTCAGCCGCCCCCTGCTGGCCGCGCTGCGCCGCGAACGGGCGCGCGGAACGGCCATCGGGGCGCTGTGTTCGGGCGCATGGCTGCTGGCCGAGGCCGGGTTCCTGAACGGGATGCAGGCGGCGATCCATTGGGAATATCACGACGCCTTCATGGAAGCTTTCCCGGACGTGAATCTGGTGCGCAGCGTCTTCGTGGCCGATGAAAAGCACATGACCGCCTCGGGCGGCACCGCAACGGCCGACCTGATGCTGCACCTGATCGAGCGCGACCACGGGCAGGACCTGTCGATCGCGGTGGCCGACCAGATGGTCTATAACGCCGTGCGCAACGCGACCGCCGATCAGCGTGTGTCGCTGCAATCGCGCAACGGCATGCGCAACGCGCATCTGGCCAAGGCGATCCAGATCATGGCCGACCGCATCAACGACCCGATCTCGCCGGCGGTGATCGCCGAACAGATCGGCATCTCGACCCGCCAGCTGGAACGGCTCTTCGGCAAATACCTCAACGCCTCGCCCAAGAAATACTTCATGGAACTGCGGCTGGACCGCGCGCGCAACCTGTTGTTGCAAACCGAATCCTCGGTCACCGACGTGGCCTTTGCCTGCGGCTTTGAAAGCCCGGGCCATTTTTCACGCGTGTACCGCGCCGCCTTTGGCGTCACCCCGATGCAGCAGCGCAGCCGGCTGGACTGAGTCACTGCCGACTGGACAGGACGGGCCATCTCGGATTATTTGAACGAACGTTCAGATCACTGGGGAGGAGCCCGCCATGCAATTGTCCACCACCGCTGCCGTCATCACCGGCGGCGCCTCGGGCCTCGGAGAGGCCACCGTCCGTTACTTTGCCGAGAACGGTGCGCAGATCACCATCCTCGACCGCGATGCCGAGCGTGGCGCGCAGGTCGCGGCCGAGATCGGCGGACATTTTGCCCAGACCGACGTGACGGACGAGAACTCGGTGGCCGCGGCCATTGCGCTGGCGATGGACAAGATGGGCAAGATCACCGCCTGCGTGAACTGTGCCGGCATCGCCTATGGCATCAAAACCGTCGGCAAGGACGGCCCGCATCCGCTGGACGCCTTTCAGCGCACCATCGACATCAACCTGGTGGGCACCTTCAACGTGTCGCGTCTGGCCGCCGCCGAGATGGCCAAGAACGCGCCCGAGTCATATGGCGCGCGTGGCGTGATCATCAACACCGCCTCGATTGCCGCGTTTGACGGACAGAAAGGTCAGGCGGCCTATGCGGCGTCCAAGGGCGGTGTCGTGGGCATGACCCTGCCAATGGCGCGCGATCTGGCCTCGACCGGGATCCGGGTCATGACCATCGCGCCCGGCATCTTCATGACGCCGATGCTGGCCGGCCTGCCCGAAGAGGTGCAGCAACAGCTGGCCGCCGACGTGCCCAACCCCGCCCGCTTGGGCGACCCGCGCGAATACGGCCGGCTGGCCGGGTTCATCGTCGAGATGGGCTATCTGAACGGCGAAGTCATCCGCATCGACGGCGCCCTGCGGATGCGCTGACATGACCGCATGGCGTGGGCAGAGCCGATCTGCCCGCGCCTTGGGTCGAGCCTGGCTAGGCCCCGGCCTCGGCCTTTTCTTCCAGTTCCAGCCATTCCTCCTCGGCGGCGGCCAGCTTCTCCTGCCGCTCGACAAGGGCCTCAGTCGCCTTCTGGAACTTCACCGGCTCGCGGGTGAACAGCTCGGGGTCCGACATCAGCTCCTCCAGCTTGGCGATCTCGGCTTCCAGCCGCGCGATCTCGGCGGGCAGCTTCTCGAGCCGGTGCTTTTCGGAAAAGGACAGGCCGGCTTTCGGCTTGGCTTCCTGCTTGACCTTCGGCTTGTTCTCTTTTGGTTTCTCAGTCTTTTTCTCGACCATATCGCCGCGCTGCGCGACATAGTCCGACCAGCCGCCTGCATAGACCGTCGCGCGGCCGTTGCCCTCCATGGCGATGGTCGTGGTCGCCACACGATCCAGGAAATCGCGGTCGTGGCTGACCAGCAGCACGGTGCCGTCATAGTCGTCCAGCAACTCCTGCAACAGGTCCAGCGTCTCGACATCCAGGTCGTTGGTCGGTTCGTCCAGCAACAGCAGGTTCGACGGTTTCGCCATCAGCTTCGCCAGCAGCAACCGCGCTTTTTCCCCGCCCGACAAGGACTTGACGGCCGCTCGTGCCTGCCGCTCGTCGAACAGGAATTCCTTGAGGTAACCCACGACATGCTTGGGCTGGCCGCGCACCATCACCTGATCGGCCTTGCCCGAGACGCGCATCTCGGGGTCGCCGGTCAGGCTGTCCCACAGGGTCATCTCGTGGTCCAGCTGCGCGCGGGTCTGGTCGAAGACCGCGATTTCCAGATTGGTGCCCAGGCTCACGGTGCCTTCATCCGGCGCGACCTCGCCCAGCAGCATCTTCAGAACGGTAGTCTTGCCAACGCCGTTCGGACCGACAAAGGCCACCCGGTCGCCGCGCTGTACCAGCAGGTCCAGGTTGCGCACGATGGGCTTGCCGTCGAATGCCTTGCTGAGACCGCGTGCCTCGATCACCTTGCGCCCCGATTTCGGACCGGAGTCCAAGGACATGGCCGCCGACCCCTGACGCTTGATCTGCGCGGCGCGTTCGGCCCGCAAGGCCTGCAGCGCCCGCACCCGGCCCTGGTTGCGCTTGCGGCGGGCGCTGATCCCTTCGACAGCCCAGCGGGATTCGGACTTGATCAGCCGGTCCAGCTTGTGGCGTTGCTGATCTTCCTCTTCCCAGATCTTGTCGCGCCAGGCCTCGAAGGCCTCGAACCCCTGCTCCTGCCGGCGCACCTCACCGCGGTCGATCCACAGTGTTGCCCGGGTCAGCGCCCGCAGGAACGCGCGGTCATGCGAGATCAGGACAAAGGCCGCCCGTGTCGCGCCCAGTTCACGTTCAAGCCAGCCGATGGCCTCGATGTCCAGATGGTTGGTCGGCTCGTCCAGCAGCATCAGGTCGGGGGCCTCGGCCATCAGCTTGGCCAGCGCCGCGCGCCGCCTTTCACCGCCCGAGGCGGTCTGAACCGCGCGCGAGGGGTCGAATTTCAACCCTTCCCCGGCCCGTTCCACCTTGTACAGCTCGCCGGGTTCAAGCCCGCTGGCCGCATAGTCGCCCAGCGTGGCAAAACCCTCCATCGTCGGGTCCTGCTCCATGTAGCCGACGGATTTGCCGGGCGGCACCACGATCTCGCCCCGGTCCGGTTCGACCAGACCGGCCATAACCTTCATCAGGGTGGATTTACCCGAGCCGTTCCGCCCGACCAGCGCAACGCGGTCGCCGGGCTGAACCACCAGGTCCAGGTCGGAAAACACCGGCTCTCCCCCGAAGGTCAGCGAGATACCGGACATCTGCAACAAAGGAATACGTGCCATAAGCGCCAGCTAAACCGGCAGACATTGGGCGTCAACGCCCCAGCCTCACCTTTTGACAGCAGCGCGGCTTCAGCCCGCGATCATCCGCAAGAGGCGTTTCCGCGCCGCGGGAATCGCACCGATCTCGACGCCGGTGAACACATGCAGCGTGTTCAACTGGCGATCCACCACCGCATGGTCGCTGACCCAACCGCCCATCATCAGATAGGTGCGCAGCAGCGGCGGCATTCGCAGCATGGCCTTTTTGGCATCCGGGCGTCGCCGCAGCCGCGCGGCAAAGCGAAACACGTCCGGCGCCTTGACCCGCGGCAACCAGCGTTTGGGCGCAAGGTGGCGATGTTTGAGCATCGCGAAGGCATCCAGGTATTCCGCAGTCTCAGTCCCTGCGAAGGACGAGCATCCAAACAGCAACTGGACGCCGTTGCGGTCGACGAAGGCCGTCATCGCGCCCCAGGCCACCCTCAGGATATCGGGGTCTGTCCAATCGGGATGGATGCAGAACCGCCCCATTTCCACCATGCGCCCATCAAAGCTCTGCAACGCGGAAAGGTCATAGAACTGGGCCGAATAACTCCGGCTGATTTCGCTGCCGCTGTCCATGACCAGCATCCGGAAACAGCAGACTAACTGGCCGCCTGCCTGCGAATCCTCGACCAGAACATGGGCGCAGGCAACATCGAAGTCGTCCTGATCCGTCTCGGCTGTTCGGAATGCAAGAGTACGAAGATTCTGGGCCGCCCGCACGTCCTCGGGACACCGCGCCAGGCGCGCGCGGTAGCGGCCCTTGTCCAGCAAAATATCATCGGCCATGGTCGCATCCTCCACGGTTTCTCACCGATTGCGATCTGCCTGATCCCATGCACCAATAGTGTGACCGCCGTGTGAAGCTTTCAACCTGCGGCCGGAAATTAGCTGGCCCCCGGGATGTTCGACGGGCTGAATTGGCCGATGTTGCCCAGCAGCTGCCGCAGGAAGCCTTTGTCCTGAACACTGGAGTCCGTCACACGGCGATCCAGCACGATGACATAGCCGTCTTCGAGACCGAATTTCTCGATATTGCGGACGACGCCACGCTGGTCAAAGCTGATCGCCACCAATTCGCGCGAGACGACCTCGGGGCGTTTGGGGCCATAGTGGCGAACGCGCGACGCCACATAATAGAAACCCGAATCCTTCAACACACCTGACGAGCTGGGCGCGCCAGCCTTTTCCAGAACCGTGTCGCGGGTATCGACGCCAACCTTGATCTCGGCCAGCTCTTCCGGGGTGGGGATATAGCCGTGTTTCTTGTAGACCGGGGTACAGGCAACAGCGGTGGCCAGAACAAGCGTGCAGGCAACCGCCCTGGACGCCGGTTTCAGCCTGTTCAGTACTTTCAACATGTTCACCCTCTTGCCTTGGTCCCTTGCGGCTTCTATCCGATTACAGAAACCCATGCCCCGGTTCAACACAGGAAAGGGTCACAATGTCCGACCTCTCAACATTGCGCGTCGCCGATCTGCCGCAAAACAGCCCGACCGCGTTCGAATTGCGCCCCCCTGCCCGGCAACTCGAGGAAATTCGTGATGCGTTGGGCCTGCTCGGGCTGCGCAAGCTGAGTTTTGTCGGCGAGCTGCGCGCGAAGGGCAAGCGTGATTGGGTGTTGACCGCCAAGCTGGGCGCAACCGTCATTCAGCCCTGCGTGGTGTCGCTGGACCCGGTCACGACCCGGATCGAGGCCCCGGTGCGGCGCGTTTTCTTGGCCAATTGGACCGAACCCGACGAACCCGAATTCGAAATGCCCGAAGATGACGAGACCGAAGCCTTGGGCCCGGAAATCGATCTGGACCAGGTGATGCGCGAGGCATTGTCCCTTGCGTTGCCCCAATACCCCCGGAAAGACGGTGCACATTTGGGCGGCGCGAACTATACCGAACCGGGCAAACAGGCGATGACCGACGAGGAAGCCAAACCCTTTGCCGGGCTGGCATCCCTGCGTGACGCACTGAAAAAAGACGAGTGACAGAGGATCGATTTCCTGTCATAGCAGGCGCTCAGAAAAATCGCTTGAACATGTCGAGAATCGCAGTATTTTCGCGCGCTCATCGGAATTTGGGTTGGACATCGCGGGGCTTGTTCCCTAAACGCACGTCACACCACGAGAAAACGAAGAATGAAACCCGGCCTGCAGCGAATCTGCTGGCCCTTAGTAGACAAAGGTTGAGACCATGGCCGTCCAACAGAACAAAGTTTCCAAGTCGCGTCGCAACAATCGCCGCGCACACGACGCTCTGGTTGCTGCAAACCCGAACGAATGCGCGAACTGCGGCGAGCTGAAGCGCCCGCACCACGTTTGTGCAGCCTGCGGCCACTATGACGACCGTGAAGTCGTCGCTCAGGCCGACGACATCGACCTGGACGAAGACGCGGCCTAAGCCTGATTGAACGCAGGTTCTGGCATGACAGCGCAGCCCACGCAGACCGGAAAGATCATCATCTCGGTTGACGCAATGGGCGGGGATTCAGGTCCCGGCGTGGTCGTGGCTGGAATCGCGAAGTCAGCAAAGAAGAACCCCGAGATCGGATTTCTTCTGCACGGCCCGGAAGATGTGCTGAGCAAGCTTGTATCGAAACGGCGTGTCCTCGACGGACGCGTCGTTTTTCGTGATTGCCCTGACGTGGTCACGATGCAGGACAAGCCCAGCCAAGTGGTGCGCAGCGGCAAGAACACCTCGATGTGGTCGGCGCTGGAATCGGTGCGTCAGGGCGAGGCCCATGGTGCCGTGTCCTGCGGCAATACCGGCGCGTTGATGGCGCTGTCGATGATGCGGCTGCGCAAACTGCCCGGTGTGAACCGCCCCGCCATCGCGATTCTGTGGCCATCCCGCAACCCTCAGGGCTTCAACGTCATGCTGGACGTGGGCGCGGATGTGCGGGCCGACGCCAAGGATCTGCTGCAGTTTGCGCTGATGGGCGCTTCTTATGCGCGCAACGGCATGGAACTGACCCGCCCGCGTATCGGGCTGCTGAACGTCGGCACCGAAGAGCACAAAGGCCGCGCCGAACTCAAGGAAGCCCATGCCCTGATCACCGAATTCGCGGATCAGGCAAACTTTGATTTCGTGGGCTTCGTGGAAGGCAGCGACATTCCAGGCGACAAAGCGGATGTCATTGTTACGGATGGGTTTACCGGAAACGTCGCCATCAAGACCGGAGAAGGCACGGCCAGCCTGATCGGTGACCTGCTGCGCGAGGCCTTCAAGTATTCGCCCCTATCGCGCCTGGCCTCGGTTCTGGCCATCACCTCGCTGCAGCGATTGAAGAAACGCATCGACCCGCGCCGCGTCAACGGCGGGGTCTTTCTGGGCCTGAATGGCACTGTCATCAAATCCCACGGAGGCGCCGACGCCACCGGCGTGTCGGCCGCGATCAAGCTGGCTTTCACCCTGGCCAAGTCCGGCTTTGCGGAAAAATTGGCAGCACGGGTTGCATCCACGGCTGAGCTTGAACAAGATGCGGCGCAATCTGCGCTGCAGAGCAAATAAGAACAAAGAAGGCAGTACCCCAGATGGCAGGCCGTTCAGTCGTTGTAGGTGTCGGGCATTACCTGCCCAAGCGGGTGGTTCCGAACTCCGAATTCGAAAAGACACTTGATACGACCGATGAATGGATTCGCACCCGTTCCGGTATCGAGCGTCGGCACTTTGCGGCCGAAGACGAAACCACGTCCGATCTGGCAACCTATGCGGCCAAAGCCGCTCTGCAGGACGCCGGTCTGACAGGCGATGACATTGACGCAATCGTTTTGGCGACCTCGACCGCGGATCTGACGTTCCCGTCGGCCGCCACAATGGTTCAAGCCAATCTGGGCATGACCCGAGGGTTTGCCTTTGATGTTCAGGCCGTCTGCGCCGGTTTCGTGTTTGCGCTGAGCAACGCCAACGCCCTGATCCTTTCGGGTCAGGCCAAGCGGGTGCTGGTGATCGGCGCTGAAACTTTTTCGCGGATCATGGACTGGACCGACAGATCGACTTGCGTGTTGTTCGGGGATGGGGCCGGTGCTCTCGTGCTCGAGGCGCAGGACGGTGCCGGAACAAGCGATGATCGGGGTATCTTGTCCACGGATCTGCATTCGGACGGACGTTACAAGGACCTTCTGTACGTGGACGGCGGGGTGTCGACGCAATCGACAGGCCATCTTCGGATGCAGGGCAACCAGGTGTTCCGCCATGCGGTCGAAAAGCTCACCGCTACGGCCGAAACCGCCCTGGAGCGCGCCGGACTGAACAGCCAGGACGTCGACTGGATCGTGCCGCATCAGGCCAATATCCGCATCATTCAGGGCACCGCAAAGAAGATGGGCCTGCCCATGGATCACGTCGTAGTGACCGTTCAGGACCACGGAAACACATCGGCCGCCTCGATTCCCCTGGCCCTGTCGGTGGGCAAGGAACGGGGCCAGATCAAGCAAGGTGATTTGATCGTGACCGAGGCGATTGGCGGCGGATTGGCATGGGGCTCGGTGGTCCTGCGCTGGTAACCGGCGCATTCCGGCTTACACAGCCGCCCGCAATTCATTGATATTGACAGCGAATTTGCGCTACCCCTATGCTCGAAAATCAATAGGGGAAATGTCATGGGCGATAATACACTGACGCGAATGGATCTGAGCGAAGCCGTGTTTCGCGAAGTTGGGCTGTCACGCAACGAAAGTGCACAGCTTGTCGAAAGCATTCTGAACCACATGTCGGACGCGCTGGTGCGTGGCGAACAGGTCAAGATTTCGTCCTTCGGCACTTTCAGCGTTCGTGACAAATCAGCCCGTATTGGACGCAACCCGAAAACCGGTGAAGAGGTTCCGATCCAGCCGCGCCGCGTGCTGACTTTCCGCCCGTCGCATCTGATGAAGGATCGCGTCGCCGCCGGGAATCGCAAGTAAACCCGGGGCCAGGAGGATATGAGCAAGTCACCCGACGCGTTTCGCACCATCAGTGAAGTTGCGGATTGGCTCGGTGTTCAGGCCCATGTCCTGCGATTCTGGGAAAGCCGGTTTGCACAGGTCAAACCGGTTAAACGGGCTGGCGGTCGCCGTTACTACCGCCCCAACGACATGCGCCTGCTGGGCGGCATCAAGAAGCTGCTGCACGAGGACGGCATCACGATAAAAGGCGTTCAACGCATCCTGAGGGAACAGGGCGTGGCCCATGTGGCGGCGCTGTCACCCGACATCGATGTCAGCGCAGAATCACCACAGACGCCACAGGACGTGGTGGTGTCCTTTCCGCCCAAATCGACCGGTCAGCAAATCGACCTCGATCTGCAGGCCGGCACTGATGGTCCCGGATCGCCAGAGCCTCAGGAAACACCCAGTTCCCCAGACCCCGAGCCGGCGCCCGCGCCCACTGCGGTCAACGGGGACGATGGCATCAGCCCTGCCCCGCTGTTCGGCGGCATCGCCTCCAAAGCTTGGCAGACTACGGATTTTGACGCTGAGGCGCTGCGCCAGATCGCCCCGATCGCGAGGGACCTCAGGGCATGGCTCAGCCGGGTCGAAGGTCAAAAGGCGGGATAAGAAGAAAGGCAATGTTTTCCTCTTGCCCCTGCCGGGAAAATCATTATGAACAGCCCAACGTCGGGCTATGGCGCAGCCTGGTAGCGCGTCCGTCTGGGGGACGGAAGGTCGCAGGTTCGAGTCCTGCTAGCCCGACCAAATCACACCGACGTTTATGGCAGACAGGCCAGATCCCGCTCTGGCACCAGGGGGGATCGGAATGACAGGTGTATGCCCGAACCAGCAAATCGAGGCGATGATCGCGCGCGGTGAGATCTCCGCCGAGCCGGCCATTCTGCCCGCTCAGATCCAGCCCGCCAGCCTTGATCTTCGTTTGGGAACAGTTGCTTACCGCGTCCGTGCGTCATTTCTGGCGGGCGAAAGCCGTTCGGTGTCCGAACGGCTGGCCGAGTTCGAAATGCACCGGATCGACATCACCGACGGCGCCGTTCTCGAAAAAGGTTGCGTCTACCTTGTGCCCCTGATGGAAGCGTTGTCCCTGCCCGGTGACGTGACCGCTGTCGCCAACGCCAAAAGCTCGACCGGGCGTCTGGACCTTCTGACCCGTACCATCACCGACGGCGGAACCGAGTTCGACCGGGTGCCCGCAGGCTATTCGGGGCCCCTCTACGCCGAAATCTGCCCGCGGTCCTTTTCTGTTCTGGTGCGTCCGGGCATGCGGCTGAACCAGATCCGTTTCCGGCAAGGCCAGGCGGTTTTGTCCGATGCAGACCTGACCGCTCTGCATGCGGAATCACCATTGGTCGATGGTCCGGCCGTCATTCAGGACGGTCTGGGGTTTTCGGTCGACCTGCGCCTGCCCAACACTGACCTTGTTGGCTATCGCGCGAAACCGCATACCGGCGTGATCGACCTTGACCGGATCGGCGAATACGACCCACAGGAATACTGGGAAGAGGTGCGTACCAAGGACGGGCGGATCATTCTGGATCCGGGCGCATTCTATATCCTGGTCAGCCGAGAGGCGGTTCACATCCCACCGATGTACGCGGCCGAAATGGCGCCCTATCTGGCGATGGTGGGCGAATTCCGGGTGCACTACGCGGGCTTTTTCGATCCGGGCTTCGGTCATGCCGAAGCCGGAGGCGCCGGGTCACGTGGAGTTCTGGAAGTTCGCTGTCACGAAGCGCCCTTCGTACTGGAGCATGGACAGGTCGTAGGGCGGCTGGTCTATGAGCGTATGGCCGAGATGCCGACACAGCTGTACGGCGCAGGAATTGCTTCGAACTATCAGGGCCAAGGCCTGAAATTATCGAAGCATTTCAAGTCCGCACAGTAAACCTCAGAACCGCATGAACCGCCGCATCTGGCGGGTCAGCTGCTTGGCCTGTTTCATGCTCGGGCTCTGTCCGCCTGCACTTTGCGCCATGCGCCGGTCGGTCTGAGGATCGCGCGCCTGGCTCTGTTGGCCCGGCTTGCGGGTCGCACGATCGGCAAGGTCAAAACCTTTGTCGACACCGCGCGTGACCAGCCTGCGCATGACTTGCCGAACGATCATGTCGATGATGCGGTTTGCGTTCATTTCGGTCTCCGTTCCTCTGCGCCGAACCTAACGGCGATATGCGCCGACAAATGGGCGACGCAATCAATCTTCCTCGAACAGTTCGGACTGATCATCGTCACCCGTTTCATCTTCGTTAGCCTCGCCGATCGGCATCGCCCCCGGCGGTGGCCGGTTTTCCAGCAAGCCAGCAGCGCGCAGTTCCTTAAGGCCCGGCAAGTCACGCGCGCTTTCCAGACCGAAATGATCCAGGAATTGAGGCGTTACGACAAAGGTCACCGGACGGCCCGGCGTCATGCGGCGACGGCCCAGCCGGATCCACTCCATCTCCAGCAGCTGGTCGATGGTTCCCCGCGACACGGACACGCCGCGGATTTCTTCGATCTCGGCGCGGGTGCAGGGTTGATGATAGGCCACGATCGCCAGGGTCTCGATGGCGGCACGGCTCAGCTTGCGGGTCTCGACCGTTTCCTTCTGCATCAGGAAGCCCAGATCGGGGGCCGTGCGGATGGCCCACGCCTCGCCCACTTTGACCACGCGGACCCCGCGCCCTTCATAACGTTTCTGCAGCAGTTCCAGCGCTTGCGCGGCGTCGCAGCCATGCGGCATCCGCGCCTCAAGATCGGCCACTGTCACCGGTTCGGCGCTGGCGAACAGTACCGCCTCGACCATACGCTCCTGCTCAGCCAGCGGAGGCGCTTCGAACAGGGTGCCGGTGCCGTCGTCTTCGGGGGCGTCAGTCACGTTTGTCAGTCCTTCTGCGCAGTTGGATCGGAGCAAAGGTCTCGCTTTGCTTGATCTCCATATGTCCTTCCTTGACCAGTTCCAGCGAGGCCGCAAACGTCGCCGCCGTGGCCGAGCGCCGCCGCACCGGGTCAACGTCCCAGCCGTCGGGCAGGTAGGTTTCCATGTCGGTCCAGGTTCCGGCAAATCCGATCAGCGGGCGCATCCGTTCCAGTGCCTGTTCCATCGTGAAAACGGCGTCGCGGTCCATCACGAAGGGCCGGAACTCGTCTCGGGTGCGGATGCGGGCATAGCCCTGCATCAGGTCCAGCAAGGTGGCGGAATAGGTGACCGTGCGGATGCGGGTCACGTCCTCGCCCTGCCCGCGCCTGAAGAAATCGCGCCCCAACTGGTCGCGCGCCATCAGGCGGGCGGCCGCGTCGCGCATCGCCTGCAGGCGTTCCAACTGAAAGGCCAGGTGCGCGGCCAGTTCTTCGCCCGTCGGCCCCTCTTCATCGGGGTCAGGCGGCAGCAGCAGCCGGGATTTCAGAAAGGCCAGCCACGCCGCCATCACCAAGTAATCGGCGGCCAGTTCGATCCGCAGGGCGCGGGCCCGTTCGACAAAGGCCAGATATTGCTGCGCCAGCGCCAGAACCGAGATCTTGCGCAGATCGACCTTTTGCGTCCGCGACAGGGTCAGCAGCACGTCCAGCGGGCCTTCAAACCCGTCGACGTCCACGATCAGCGCCTCGGCGGCCAACCGATCGGCGACCGAAACCGGGTCTTCGCTGAAAAGGTTATCCGTCATATACCTGCCCGCCCATCAGACGGGATAGTTCCGTCTCGGCGGCACGGATGTCAAGTTCCTCGGGCGATTGGCGCTGTGCCAGCGCCTTGTCTGCGCGGGCTTGTGCCGCCTCGGACATCTCGCCCGCAGCTTCCATGACCGCCGCCCTGTCGGCAAGCGAGCCGTTGCAGTGCAGCACAACATCGCATCCTGCGGCCAGCGCCTGACGTGACAGGTCGGCCAAAGACCCGCTGAGCGCCTTCATCGAGATGTCGTCGGTCATGATCAGGCCCTCAAACCCGATCTGATCTCGGATCACAGCCATCATCTGCGCAGAGATCGTTGCCGGTCGTTCATCAAGCTGCTCAAAGACCAAATGGGCCGTCATGCCCATCGGCAGATCGTTCAAGGCGCGAAACGGGGCAAAATCGGTCTGCAACAGATCGTCCAACGGCGCATCGACATGCGGCAGATCGAAATGGCTGTCCAAAGTCGCCCGCCCGTGGCCGGGAATATGCTTGACGATGGGCAACACGCCACCGTGCAGATGACCCTGCGCAACAGCCCGGCCGATTTTCGCGACCGTAGCAGCATCGCTACCGTAGCACCGGTTGCGCAAAAAGGCGTGGGTGTCCGGACGCGCCAGATCCACCATCGGTGCGCAGTTGCTATCGATCCCCATGGAATACAGTTCATGCGCGATCAGGCGATACCGAAGGTACATGGCCCGCTCGGCATGTTCGCCGGCACGCTCCGCATGATCCAATGGGGGCATCCATTGCCGCGCAAGTGGCGCGCGCAAACGTTGGACCCGTCCGCCCTCTTGGTCGATGGTGATCGGACAGTTTCGACCGACGGCCTCGCGAAAGTCGTCACACAAGGCACGGACCTGATCCGCAGTTTCGATATTGCGGGCAAACAGAATGAACCCAAACGGGTTCATCTGGCGAAACAACGCCTTTTCTTCGGGTGTCAATCGCAGCCCGGCCGCATCCGTGATCGTGGCGCCAAACCTCACCGCACGGCAACCGGGATACAGTCAGCGTCCTGTGCGACCAAGGCGGCGCAGAACTGGCGCGAGTCGCTCAGGTCATCGAACCCCAGGACCCGCAGACGGTAAAACGTGCGGCCTCCGCTTGAGGTTTTCTGGATAACCCTCTGCTTGCCATCCATATATTCACCAAACCGACGATACAGCCTGTCCCATTCGGCCTGCGCGACCTCGGGGCTTTCAAACGCACCCAGCTGCGCCAGCCGGGTACCTTTGGTCAAGGTGTTCGGGTCGACATCCAACCCTACAGCAGCTTTGACCGCGGCGTTGATCGCGTCTTCACTGACTGCAGGCTGTACAGCCGAAGCTGCGCGCGCCGGGCGGCGGAGCGGACGCAGAGACCGGCGCACGCCCGGCAGGGCCGCGATTTCGGGATCGGGCAGCTGAGCGGCAAGATCGGCCGGATCAATGGCTGGCTCGTCATCGTCCAAGTTCAGGGATGCAAGCTGCACGCCCTCTTCGGTCTGCGGTGCCTCAGCGGCAGGCGCGCCGGACAGTTCGGCCACCACGGCGTCAACCGCGCCTTGGCGCAGTTCGGCGGCTTCCTGGTTCGAGATTTCCTGTTCGACGACATGCACGGCGGGGGTCGGCTTCAGCTCACCCATCGCCACGTCTTCATCCGTCAAGGAAACGGGGCGCGGCGCAAGGATCAGCCGGTCGGCCGGAGGCGCTGCGGTCCCAACCGCCGCAACTGCATTGACCGCAAGACCCTGGTGATCGGCGGGTGTGCCCCCGGGAGTTTCCGGCTGCACCCGCATCGGCCCCTCGGCCGCGCGTACGACCGGTACGCCGCTCACATCGCGCATGACCAGCTTGTACCCCCAGATCGCGACGCCAGCGACAAGCGCCAGAGACGCGGCAGCACCCAGCAGGTTGACGACCCGCCCGAGGGCCGCGCCCGCCGGCACACCCTCAGCCTGGTCCATCATGTCGTCTGGAAATTCATACCCATCTTCGGGCTGGAACTGATTCGAGTAATGCGCGTGCTCGGGGCTGGTCTGCCCCGAGAAATCGTAACTGGTCATATCCGCCTCACTGCCCGTTTCGCGCCTGAAATTGGGGCGCGCGGGTCATTTCTTGCCTACCTCGGGCCGGCGGTTCGGGCAGTGTTGGTTACCGCATCTCCTGCGCCGGCGTGACACCAAGAATACCCAAGCCTGCTGAAATCACAACAGAAACGGCCCGGGCCAGCGCGATTTTTGCCTGGCTTGTTGCCGCGTCACCATCTTGCAGGAAGCGCAGCGACATTTCTTCGTTGCCCTTGTTCCACAACGCATGAAAATCCCCTGCAAGTTCATACAGATAGAAGGCAACGCGATGCGGTTCGTTGGTACGCGCAGCGATCTCGACCAGCCGTGGCCATTCGGCCAGCTTTTTGGCAACAACCAACTCGGCCGCGTGGTCGATCTTGCTCAGATCGGCAGCTTTGAGGGTTGCATCGTCCGCGGCAATGCCCGCTTCGGCGGCCCGGCGCAGCACGCTCATGACCCGGGCATGGGCGTATTGCACGTAGAACACGGGGTTCTCGCGGCTCTGCTCAAGCACCTTGTCGAAATCGAAGTCCAGCGGCGCATCGTTCTTGCGGGTCAGCATCACGAACCGGGTTACGTCCGGACCAACCTGGTCGACCACATCACGCAGCGTGACGAAATTGCCGGCCCGCTTGGACATCTTGAACGGCTCACCGTTTTTCCACAGTTTCACCAACTGGGTCAGCTTGATGTCCAGCGGCACCTTGCCGTCTGACAGGGCCGAAACGGCGGCCTTCATCCGCTTGACGTAACCACCGTGATCTGCGCCGAACACGTCGATCAGCGCATCGAATCCGCGGCTCACCTTGTCGTAGTGATAAGCGATGTCCGGGGCAAAATAGGTCCAGCTGCCGTCGGATTTCTTGACAGGGCGGTCCACATCGTCGCCATGCGCGGTGGACTTGAACAGGGTCTGCTCGCGGGGCTCCCAGTCTTCGGGGGTTTTGCCCTTGGGCGGCTCAAGAACGCCTTCATAGATAAGACCCTTGTCGCTGAGCGACTTCAATGCGGCCTCGATCTTGCCGGTTCCGTACAGCGACTTCTCCGAGAAGAATACGTCCATCTCGACGCCCAGCGCCTTCAGATCGGCGCGGATCAGATCCATCATCGCGTCGGTTGCAAAAACGCGGACCTCGGCCAGCCACTCGCTTTCAGGTTTGTCCAGCAAGCTGTCACCGTATTTTTCCTTCAGCGCCTCACCGATCGGGATCAGGTAGTCGCCCGGGTAAAGGCCTTCGGCGATCTCCGGGCTCAGGCCGTTGGCCTCGCGGTACCGCTCGAACGCGGACCGGGCCAATACATCCACCTGCGCACCGCCATCGTTGATGTAGTATTCACGGGTCACGTCGTGGCCGGAATAGGCCAACAGGCTGGCCAGCGCGTCGCCGAACACTGCGCCACGTGTGTGGCCCACATGCAGCGGTCCCGTGGGGTTGGCCGAGACGTATTCCACGTTCACCTTCAGCCCCTGCCCCATGGTCGAGCGACCATAATCCGTGCCCTGTTCCAACACTGCACCCAGAACGCCCTGCCAGACCGACGGAGCAAGCCGCAGGTTGAGAAAGCCCGGACCTGCAACCTCGGCACTCGTGATCCGCTCATCGGCGGCCAGTTTCGCGGCCAGCGCATCGGCAATGTCACGCGGCTTCATCTTGGCCGGCTTGGCCAACACCATCGCGGCATTGGTCGCCATGTCTCCATGGGCGGCGTCGCGCGGGGGTTCGACCGCAACGTTGTCAAAGCTCAGCCCGTCGGGCAGCGCGCCTTCGGACTGCATCTGCATCAGCGCGTCCAGAACAAGGCCGCGGATCTCGGAGAACAGGTTCATTTCGGATGTCCTTTTGCTTGCGCAGCGGTTTACCACGCAAGGCGGCAAGGTCAATGCAGGCGAGCGGTCCAAGCCAGCTTTCGCAACATGCAGCCCTAAACCTGCGGGGGCTGCGTGCCGGTCAGGCGGGCATGATCCTGCAAGGCAAACCGATCGGTCATGCCCGCAATATAGTCCGAAACGATCCGGGCCAGCGCGGTCTCGTCCGGCGCCGCTTCGATATCCGAATGCCAATGCCGAGGCATCTGGCGCGGGTCGCTCAGATAGATCGGGAACAGCTCCTCGACTACGCGACTGACCTTGGCGCGCACCTCCATGACGCTGGGCGCCCGGTACATGTGGGTAAAAAGAAACGCCCGGATATCGTTGAGCCGCGCCCAAAGATCATCCGAGAAGCGGATGACAGGCGCACCGAGGTGACGAACATCCTCGACTGTTTGCGCTCCTGATCTCTCCAGAACCTCGCGCGAGGTGTCGATTACATCCGAAACCATCACGCCGAACACCCGCCTCAGCGCCTCGTGACGACGCCGGTAGAAATCCAACCCGGGATACTTGCGATCCACCTCGGCATAACACTCCCGAACAATCGGTAATTGGGCGATCTCGTCGTCGGTAAAAAGTCTGGCCCGCAGGCCGTCGAACAGGTCATGATTGTTGTAGGCGATGTCGTCGGACAGTGCCGCAACCTGCGCTTCTGCGCTGGCATGGGTGTGCAGTTCAAGGTCAAAATCGGCATTGCACTCGGCCAGCGCCCAGGGCAGATCGCCCGTAACCGGGCCGTTGTGCTTGGCGATGCCTTCAAGGCATTCCCATGTCAGGTTGCACCCGTCGAAATCCGCGTAATGCCGTTCCAGCTTGGTGACGATGCGGATCGCCTGAGCGTTGTGGTCGAAGCCCCCATAAGGCGCCATCAGCGCGTGAAGAGCGTCCTCGCCCGTATGGCCAAACGGCGTGTGGCCCAGATCATGCGCCAGGGCCACGGCCTCGGTCAGTTCGGGGTTCAGCCCCAATGCCCCCGAGATCGTGCGCGCGACCTGCGCCACCTCGATCGAATGGGTCAGGCGCGTGCGATAGCTGTCGCCCTCATGCTCGACAAAAACCTGTGTCTTGTGCTTAAGACGTCGGAACGCGCTGGCGTGTATGATCCTGTCCCGGTCCCGCTGAAAGCACGACCGGAAACTGCTTTCTTCCTCTGGCACCAGCCGCCCGCGCGCCCGGCCCGGATCGGCAGCAAATCCTGCTCGCTCCAATGGTCTTGTCCTTGTCGCCTGTCTCCGGGGTTTCTATATTGTAGACCAACGAGGAAATAAACCTTTGGAGCATGGCATGAATCTGCCTCCGAGAGTCACAGAACGCGCCTTCGAGAGGCTTGCCGAGATCGGCGCCGCCGACAACGGCAAGGCCCTGCGCATCGCCGTTGAAGGCGGAGGGTGTTCAGGCTTTCAGTACGAAATCGCATTGGACGAGCCCAAGGACGATGATCTGGTGCTGGAAGGCAAAGGCCAGAAGGTTGTCGTCGACGAAATATCTTTGCCGTTCCTGGAAAATGCGACGATTGATTTCACTCAGGAACTGATCGGCGCCCGGTTCGTGATCGACAACCCCAACGCAACCTCTTCCTGTGGGTGCGGCACGTCTTTTTCGATGTGATCAATCGTGGGGGCGTTGCGCCCCCGTCCTCTGAATATCTCCATGATCTGCAGGAGCGCCCGCTGTCCCGCGATCAGGCCTTAGGGCGCGGTTTACCGTGTTGGGCCCCGCGCCCACTGGGCCAGTTCGTCATCGCGTCATCCGTCCCCAAACGCCCCCGGTGCCCGCGGCAGGCCTGACTGACACCTTGTGATGGCCTCCGTTCTGGGCGATAGGTTTCGGCAGAGCTTCGGAGGGACCGGGATGAAAATCGCAACATTCAACATCAACGGCATCAAGGCGCGGGCCGAGGCTCTGCCCCGCTGGCTGGACGAAGCCCAGCCCGATGTAGTCCTGCTGCAGGAAATCAAATCCGTCGACGAAAACTTTCCCCGCGAGATCTTTGAGGAACGCGGCTACAACGTCGAAACCCATGGTCAGAAAAGCTTCAACGGCGTGGCGATACTTTCGAAGTATCCGCTCGAAGATGTCTCGCGCGGGCTGCCCGGGGATGAAGAGGACGAGCAGGCGCGATGGATCGAAGCTACCGTCATCGGCAAGCGGGCACTGCGGATTTGCGGGCTTTATCTTCCCAACGGGAACCCTGCTCCGGGGCCGAAATTCGACTACAAGCTTGCGTGGATGGAGCGGCTGTATGAGCGCGCCCGCGATATTCTGGCCACGGAAGAGCCGGCCCTCATGGCCGGGGACTACAACATCATTCCGCAAGCCGAGGACGCGAAACGCCCGGAGGCCTGGCGCGAAGACGCCCTGTTTCGGCCGGAAAGCCGCGCGGCGTTTCGCAAGGTGCTGAACCTTAGCTTCACCGAAGCGTTCCGCGCGCGGACACAAGGCCCGGGCCACTATTCGTTCTGGGATTATCAGGCCGGCGCGTGGAACCGGAATGACGGCATTCGCATTGACCATTTCCTTCTGACACCGCAAGCGGCGGACCTGATGCGCGATTGCCAGATCGACGCCGCAGTGCGCGGACATGAAAAACCGTCCGATCACGTCCCTGTTTGGGTGGAGCTCGACATCTGACCCGTCAGGCCGTCGGATCGTAGTCGTAGATCCAGTCGTATCGACGCGTCAGGCGCGGACCGATCAGGGCCAAGGCCGCCTGCGCGGCCAGTCGTGCAGGACCGCGCAAATGAAAGTTCCGCGCGTTGGCACCGGCAGCTGCGACCACCTTGCGCGCGCGGGGTTTCCTCGTGCTTTCATAGGCTTCGAGTGCGCGGCGGACACCCGACTGTTCGTCAAAAGATCGGGCCAGGATCCAAGCATCCTCAAGCGCGAGGCACGCCCCTTGAGCCATAAACGGCAATGTGGGATGCGCGGCGTCCCCCAGAAGGACAACGCGACCATTCTGCCATTTCTGTGCCACCGGGCGCAGAAACAAAGCCCACAGATGGACATCCTGCACCTGCGCAAGCGCGGCGCCGGCCGGACCGCCGAAATCGGAAAAACGCGCCCGCAGGTCCTCGGGGTCACCGCGCAGGCGCCAGCCCTCTTCCCGCCAGTCGGACCGCTCTTCTACCGCCACGATGTTCAACATGGACTGCTTTCGCAGCGGATAGGTCACGACATGACGCCCGGGGCCCATCGTCAGCGATGCCATGGGCTCGGCTTCGTGGTCGGTCCAGGGCACCGTTGCCCGCCACGCCACCTGATGCGTGAACGCGGGCGCTTCGGTTCCGTTCAGGATGGGCCGGATACCGCTGCGCCCGCCATCCGCTGCAACGGCGAATTCAGCGCGCAGCCGGGTGCCATCCTGCAGCGCAATCTCGGCTTCGGCTGGATGCTTCCGAACATTGGTGACGCGGGCATTCAGTCTGATCGACACCCCTGCGCGCTCGGCCGCCTTTTGCAACACGTCCAGAAGGTCAGCGCGGTGGAAATACCACGTGGGTCCGGCCGAGGGTGCCGGAAGACGGCTGACGACGCGGCCTCGCCGATAATCGCGCAGAACAGTGCCGTGAGAGAGTTGTGCGACCCGACCGGGATCATCCACGACACCCAGCGCACGCAGGACCGCCATGCCGTTGGCGCTGATTTGCAGGCCGGCCCCGACCTCGGTCAAGGCCTCGGCCTGCTCGAGAACGGTCACCCGTGCACCGCGTTGCTGCAAGGCCAGCGCAGCGGCCATTCCGCCGATCCCGCCGCCGATGACACAGATTTGCAAACCTTCGATCTTCATGACACGGGCCTAACGCAAAAAGGCCGGAGCCACAGGCCCCGGCGCTTGTCTTTTTTGAAAGAACCCAGCGATCAATCGTCGCGGTGAACTTTTTCGCGACGCTCGTGACGCTCTTGCGCTTCCAGCGTCATGGTCGCGATCGGACGCGCATCCAGACGCTTGAGCGAGATCGGGTCGCCGGTTTTTTCGCAGTAACCGTATTCGCCCTCGTCGATCCGGCGCAGAGCGGCGTCGATCTTGGCAACCAGTTTGCGCTGACGGTCCCGGGTGCGCAGCTCCAGCGCACGGTCGGTTTCTTCGCTGGCGCGGTCTGCAACGTCGGGAATGTTACGGGTGCTGTCCTGCAGCCCCTCGATCGTGTCCCGGCTGCCTGCCAAAAGTTCGTGTTTCCAGTTCAGCAGCTTGCGGCGGAAATACTCAAGCTGGCGTTCATTCATGAAAGGTTCATCTTCGGCCGGACGATAGTCCTCCGGCAGAAAAACTTCCTGCTTCATATTGGCTCCCTCGGTATGGCCAGAAACGTCTTTTGCGGTCGTGTCGCCTGACATTTGGCACCCCCTTCTGCGCAGCGTTTAACTGACGGGACGGGGAATGTCACTATCCAAACGCAACCCCAACGCGCCGTTATGAGAACCGGTATAAATATGAGACTTTGGACACCAAATCGTTGCCATTCTGTGAAAGCGAAACGACCATTTTGCGGCAGAACACCCGCGAGCGGATGATGGAATCGGTGCGATTCGTCCCTCGCGCCCGTCGTTGGCAGCCCGCGACGCTGCGGCCCGGCTTGTCATTCGGCCCCGCCCTAGGTAACCCGGTTCCCGTCTCCTGTTGCTGCGACCATCATACGAGGGCCCCATGACCGCACGTTTCAAAGGCACAGCCGAATACGTTGCCACCGACGACCTGACCATTGCCGTAAACGCAGCCGTCACGCTGGAACGACCGCTGCTGGTCAAGGGTGAGCCCGGAACGGGCAAAACCGAACTGGCCAAACAGGTCGCCGGCGCGCTGGGTCTCAGGATGATCGAGTGGAACGTCAAGTCGACCACCCGCGCGCAGCAGGGTCTTTACGAATATGACGCCGTCAGCCGTCTTCGCGACAGCCAGCTAGGCGACGAACGTGTGCACGACGTGTCGAACTATATCCGCAAAGGCAAGCTGTGGCAGGCCTTCGACGCCGATGAAAAGGTCGTGCTGCTGATCGACGAGATCGACAAAGCCGATATCGAGTTCCCCAACGACCTGCTGCAGGAGCTCGACAAGATGGAGTTCTATGTCTACGAGACCGGCGAAACGATCCGGGCCAAACACCGCCCCATCGTGATCATCACCTCGAACAATGAAAAGGAACTGCCAGACGCTTTCCTGCGCCGCTGTTTCTTCCACTACATCCGCTTCCCCGACGAGGCTACGATGCGTCGCATCGTCGAAGTGCATCACCCAGGCATCAAAGAGGCGTTGCTGACCACCGCCCTGACCCAGTTCTACGAAATTCGCGAGACGCAGGGGCTGAAGAAAAAACCCTCGACCTCCGAGGTGCTGGACTGGCTCAAGCTGCTCCTGGCTGAGGATCTGGATGCCGAGGACCTGAAACGCGACGGGGTAAATGCCCTGCCCAAGCTGCACGGGGCATTGCTTAAGAACGAGCAGGACGTGCATCTGTTCGAACGGCTGGCCTTCATGGCGCGCGCCAAGCGCTGAAGCCCGCCCATTCATGAATACTTGGTGATCACGGCTTGCCTTGCGGCAAGCCTGATGCCAGCATTGCTGCAACAAAGATCAAAGAACACGACACCGAGCACGCTGAAGAGCAGGACCGCCCGAATTGACCCAAGCGCCGCGCATTCGCCCCCTCAAGCCCGAAGACCGGCCGAGCTGGGACTTGTTGTGGCGGGCATATCTTGAATTCTACGAAACGGTCTTGCCCGACGAGGTCTACGACAGCACGTTTGCGCGCCTGCTGGGGGATGATCCGCAGGACTTTTCATGCCTTGTGGCCGAGTTGGACGGCGAACTGATCGGGCTGACCCACTTCCTGTTTCACCGCCATGCTTGGAAGATCGAAAACGTCTGCTATCTGCAGGATCTCTATGCCAGCCCGCATGTACGCGGCACCGGTGTCGGTCGAGCGTTGATCGAGGCCGTCTATGCCGAAGCCGATCGAAAAGGCGCGCCCGATGTCTATTGGTTGACGCAAGAGTTCAACCATACGGCGCGCCAGCTTTATGACCGCGTCGGCCAACTGACGCCTTTCCTCAAGTATCGGCGTCCATGAAACGTCTGGCTGGCATATTTCTTGGCTTTGTCCTTGCCGGCTGCAGTTCGGTCGACCGGATTGAGTTGCCCGATGAAATCAAGGTGACCGAGGCCGCGGCACCGGTGACTCAGGCTTTCGGCACGCCACGTCCTTTCCCGCCGGCCCGGTCGAATACGAACATCGCGGCGGATTTCCTGGAGCTGCATTTCTCGCTGGAAAGTGGCACTGCCCTGCCGGTGTTCACGCGGTTCGAGGGTCCGATCACAGTTCGGCTGACGGGCGCCCCTGCCCCCACGATGCAATCCGACCTGACGCGTCTGCTGACCAGACTGCAGCGCGAAGCCCGGATCGACATCCGCCAGGTCAACGATGGGCAGGCCAACATCACGATCGAAGCAGTGACCCAGCGCCAGATCCAGCGGCTGCTGCCGCAGGCCGCGTGTTTCGTCGTGCCCAACGCGTCCAGCCTCGAGGAATACAATCGCGACAAGCGCAAGACCAAAAGCAGTTGGCGCGCACTGCGCAGCCGCGAGCGATTGGCGATCTTCATTCCCAACGATGTCAGCCCCCAGGAAATGCGGGATTGCCTTCACGAAGAACTTGCACAGGCGATCGGGCCTCTGAACGACATGTACCGCCTGCCGGATTCGGTCTTCAACGACGATAACTTCCACACTGTCCTGACCGGGTTCGACATGCTGATCCTGCGCGCGACCTATGTGCCGGAGCTTCAGACCGGCATGACCCGGGAACAGGTGGCGCAGGTCATACCCGGGGTCATCGCCCGCCTGAACCCTCGCGGTGCCAATCTGCCCGTCCAGCCAATCTCGGAGACCCCGCGTGAATGGATCGACGCCGTGCAACTGGCGGTCGGCAAGGGCCGAGCCTCGCCGCGGCAAATGCGGGCCATCGACCGCGCGATGCGGATCGGCCGAGAGCAAGGTTGGACCGATCACCGCCGGGCGTACCCCCATTATCTGAAGGCCCGTTTGGGTGAATTCGACGCCCCCGAGGAAGCGCAGCGCGAATATGCCATCGCCCTGCAATACCTGCGCGCGACCCCCGGGACCGAGCTTCAGCGCGCGCATATCACGGTTCAGACGGCAGCCTATGCCTTGACCCAGGGGCGCGGCCCCGAAGCCCTGCCGGACCTCGACCGGGCCATCGCGACGATGACGCGGGCCGAAAACGCCTCGATGTTGGCGACGCTGCTGCTGCTGAAGGCCGAGGCCCTGAAGCAAGCCGGCAAACCCGAACAGGCACGCTCCGTCAGGCTGGACAGTCTGGGGTGGGCGCGCTACGGGTTTGGCTCGGAATTGGTGGTCAGCTCGTTGATGCAGGACGTCGCGCTGGGGGCCCCGTAACATCGCAAAAGGCGGATGACGAACACATGCTAGTGGTTGTGGGAATGGCGGTCCTGGGGGCGGCTCTGGGCGCGCTGACGGCACGAAAACGCAAAGGCAGCGGCGCCGATATCGCCCAATATGCGGCCGGCTACGGCATCGCATTTGCATTGGCGGGGCTGGCCATTTCGCTTGTTCTGGTGCGGGTGATAGGCTGAGCCGATGTTCATCCCCTTTTTTGAAAACCTCAGAAAAGCAGGCATCCCCGTCTCGTTGCGGGAATACCTGACTTTTCTGGAGGGGATGAAAAAGGGGCTGGCCACCTACGACATCGAGGCGTTCTACTACCTCGCCCGTGTCTCGATGGTGAAGGACGAGCGCAACATCGACAAGTTCGACCGCGCCTTTGCCGCCAGCTTCGAGGGGCTGTCCGAGATCACCATGGATCAGGTGCTAGAGGCCGTGGATATCCCGGCCGAGTGGCTGGCCAAGATGGCCGAGAAGCACCTGTCAGACGAGGAAAAGGCCGAGATCGAGGCACTTGGCGGATTCGACAAGCTGATGGAGACGCTGCGCGAGCGGCTGAAGGACCAGCAAGGCCGCCACCAGGGCGGCAACAAGTGGATCGGAACGGCGGGCACCTCGCCCTTCGGCGCCTATGGCTACAACCCCGAGGGCGTGCGCATCGGCCAGAAGGAAAGCCGCCACCAGCGCGCAGTCAAGGTCTGGGACAAGCGCGAGTTCCGCAATCTGGACGACACGGTCGAACTGGGCACCCGCAACATCAAGGTCGCCTTGAAACGCCTGCGCCGCTGGGCCCGCGAGGGCGCCGCCGAAGAGCTGGACCTCGACGGCACCATCCGCGCCACGGCCGAGCATGGCTATCTCGACGTCAAGACCCGGCCCGAGCGGCACAATGCGGTGAAAGTGCTGCTGTTCCTCGATGTGGGCGGCTCGATGGACCCGCACATCAAGGTGGTCGAGGAATTGTTCTCGGCCGCGCGGTCCGAGTTCAAGCACCTGGAGTATTTCTATTTCCACAACTGCCTGTACGAAGGCGTCTGGCGCGACAATCGCCGCCGCTGGGATGCGCAGACCCCCACGCATGAGGTGCTGCGGACCTACGGCCCCGACTACAAGTGCATCTTCGTAGGTGACGCGTCGATGTCGCCTTACGAGATCGCCTATCCCGGCGGCGCCAACGAGCACTGGAACGCCGAGGCCGGCCAGGTCTGGCTGCAACGCGCGCGCGAACAGTGGACGTCGAACCTGTGGATCAACCCGGTGCCCGAGAAATACTGGGAATACACCCATTCCATCGGCATGATCCGCGAGATCTTCGAAGACCGGATGGTGCCGATGACGCTGGCCGGGCTGGAACGCGGCATGCGCGAGCTGACGCGATAGCGCCAGCCCGGCTTTGGTTTTATCCCGCGATTGCCTGAATTCCCAGGAACAGCAGACCTGACAACAAGGCCGCCGCGGGCACGGTTATCACCCAGGCCGCGATGATCGTCAGGAAATGCGACCGGCGCACCAGCTTGCGGCGGCGGCGCTCTTCGGGGGCAAGCACCGGGCGTTCCGGCACGGCACCGCGCGCCTTGATCAGGCGTCGCTCGGCGTCCCACTCGCGGAAGAACCCGACACCGAACACCGCACCCACGGCGATGTGGGTTGAACTGACCGGCAGGCCAAGCCAGCTGGCCACGATCACGGTGATGGCGGCGGACAGCGCCACGCAATAGGCGCGCATCGGGTTCAGCTTGGTGATCTGGCTGCCGACCACCCGGATCAGCTTGGGCCCGAACAGGAACAGGCCGAAAGAGATGCCGAAGGCGCCGATGATCATGACCCAGGGCGGAATGCTCACCGCATGGGTGAAATCACCCACCGCCGAAGCCTGAACGATCGCGGCCAGAGGCCCGACAGCATTGGCCACGTCATTGGCCCCATGCGCAAAGCTGAGCAGCGCCGCTGAAATGATCAGCGGGATGCCGAACAGGATCTTGAGCGACTTGTTGCGGTTCTCCAGCCCTTCGGCCTGACGGCGAATGACCGGAATTGTCACCATCCAGATCAGCACTCCGCTGACCAGGCCGATCACCAGCGCCGTCTGCAGGTTGATCTTGAACAGATGCTTGAGGCCTTTCAGCGCAAGGTACGAGGCAAACGCCCCGGCCATGATGCCGACCAGAACCGGGACCCATTTGCGCGCCGCGGCGATCTTGTCATCCTGATAGATGATCCGCGCTTTGATGAACCACAGGAACCCGGCGGCGATGATGCCACCCAGAAGCGGCGAGATGACCCAGCTTGCTGCGATCTGGCTCATCTTGACCCAGCTGACCGCGCCGAACCCCGCCGCCGCGATCCCTGCCCCCATGACGCCCCCCACGACCGAATGCGTGGTCGAGACCGGAGCGCCGACCCAGGTGGCCAGGTTGATCCAGAGCGCGGCAGACAACAGTGCGGCCATCATGGCCCAGATGAAGACGGTTGCCGTTCCCATGCTTTCGGTATTGATGATGCCTTTGGCGATGGTCGAGACCACGTCTCCACCCGCGATCAGCGCGCCGGCGCTTTCGAAAATTGCGGCAATCGCGATGGCGCCGCCCATGGTCAGCGTGTTCGCGCCCACCGCCGGGGCCATGTTGTTGGCCACATCGTTCGCCCCGATGTTCAGCGCCATGTAGGCTCCGAACATGGCCGCGATCACGACGATCATCGTGTTGCTGGCCTGTCCGAACAACAAAGCAGCCGTGATCCCGGCGATCACGATGAACACGAAGGCGATGCCCGATCCGACGAACGGCCGCCCGACCTGCGCCGTTGCAACCTCGAGGCGGGAAAACCGACGCAGGTCACGATCCAGTGTTTCAAGGTGCCGGGCTTCTAAATCATTGTTGGCCATTTGTCCCTCTTGCATAGCGCGCTTGCTCAGCGTGCGCTGTGCCCTAGAAGGCTTTTGCCTTCATTTCAACCTTTGAAATATGGAAACTGCGATCTGACGCCGCGCGATTTCCGTCTCACGAACTGCCCCAAGTCGCCCATGTTGCCCGAAAGTGATGAGGAACGACTTGCCCCCGCATCCCGATCCGCCCATATCTGAGATATGTTGCGTCTGACCCCAATTCTGCTGGCGATCGCCTATGCCATTGTGATGTATCGGATTTCCGTCTGGCGCACCCATCGCGAGCTGGATGCGAAGTCGACCGAGCTGGCCGATCCCGAGTTAAAGCGGATGACCGACCGCCTGGCCGCCGCCTTGGATGTGGCGCGCGTGCCGGTCTATATCTACGAAATCGACCCGGTGAACGGGCTGGCCGCGCCGGACGGGCGCATCTTCATCACCCGTGGATTCTATCGCAAGTTCCGCAACGGCGAGGTTTCGGCCGAGGAGATGGCCAGCGTCATCGCGCATGAACTGGGCCATGTGGCGCTGGGCCACGCCCGGCGGCGGATGATCGATTTTTCCGGTCAGAACGCGATGCGGGCGGCGCTGATGATGCTGCTCAACCGGTTCATTCCCTTCATCGGCGCGTGGATCGCAAATGCGCTGACCGCGCTGCTGGCCTCGCGCCTGTCGCGGGCGGACGAGTACGAGGCGGACGAATACGCAGCCGCCCTGCTGACCAAGGCCGGAATCGGGATCGGGCCGCAGAAATCCCTGTTTCACAAGCTTGAGGATCTGACCCAACAGCGGGCGGGCGTGGTTCCGGCCTGGCTGATGAGCCATCCCAAGACGGACGAGCGGATTGCCGCGCTGGAGGCCCTTGAGCAACGTTGGGAGCGTGGCTGAGGGTTTGGATGCAAGAGGCCAGCCTCTCGCGCTCTCCGGGATACTTTGGGCCAGATGAAGCGGTCAGGCCGCCAGAGCCTTGCCGAGACGTGGCAGGCGGGCCTTTTTCATCAATGCGCGCAGGGTCCAGATGTCGCCCGACAGGCGGTTGGCTTCGGTCAGGACCGACTGAGCCACCTGTTCGACACTGATCGGATCATTTTGCCAGATGCCGTGAAGGAAGCTGTCGGGGTCGATACGTGCAAGGCCCTCTTCCGCCAGAATATTCCTTGGAAAGTCTTTGGCATTCACGGTGATGATCGTGTCGGCCGATGCGGCGACCGCGGTGGCCAGCACATGCGTGTCGGCCGGATCGGGAAGCCAGAGGCGCTGTTCGAGGCCGGGTGCCTCGGGGCGTTCGGCCTGCGGCCAACGTGCCTGCACCAAGGCGATTTCGGCCCGGGCCTGCGCCTCGCCCTCGGGACCGAGTTTGCGGGCAGCGCGGGCCCATTCTTCGAGGATGCGAGCCGACCAGAGCGGGGTGAAGTGGCCCTGCGCGGCCACGCCCAGCAGCATCTCGCGCATCACCGTCGGATAGATGACGCAGGTGTCGAGAACCGCCTTCACAGCCGGTAGAACACGGATTTCAGATAACCGCTCTCGGCCAGTTGCGGCAGTTGCGGATGGTCGGGTCCGGCAAAGCCGGTGTGGATCATCTGCGCCTGACGCCCGGCCCGGCCGATGCCACGGGCGCAGGCCTCGCGAAAACGGGTCAGGTCGGCGGCATGCGAGCAGGAACACAGGCCCAGATACCCTCCCGGTTTGACAAGAGGCGCGGCCAGGCGGGCGATCCGCTCATAGGCCCGCAGCCCGGCATCCAGCGCCTGTTTCGACGGCGCAAAGGCCGGCGGATCGCAGATGACCACGTCGAACTGCGCACCGTCTTCGCCCAGTTGCGTCAGCACTTCGAAGGCATCGCCCTGTCGGGTTTCAAAGCGGTCGCCAAAACCCGAAGCAACAGCGCCCTGCTCGGCCAGAGTCAACGCGGCGGCTGAGCCATCGACCGACAGCGCGTGGTCGGCCCCACCGGCCAGCATGGCCAGGCCAAACCCGCCCACGTGGCTGAACACGTCCAGCACATGCGCGCCGGGGCCCGCCAGCCGGGCGGCAAAGGCGTGGTTGGGGCGCTGGTCGTAGAACAGGCCGGTTTTCTGGCCCCCGGTCAGGTCCGCCATGTAGGTTGCGCCGTTCATCGGAACGGGCAGCGGAGCATCGGGCGCGGTGCCGCGCAGGGTCTGATTCACGTCATCCAGACCTTCCAGCCCACGGGTGCGGCCCGAGGCGTTCTTGAGCACGGTCGTCACCCCCGTCACCGCGACCAGCGCGTCGGTCAGAAGGTCCAGATGCGCTTCAGCCCAGGCGGCGTTGGGCTGGATCACGCAATCGTCGCCGAACCGGTCGATGATGACGCCGGGAAAACCGTCGGCCTCGGCATGGACCAGCCGGTAGAAAGGCGCATCGAACAGCCGTTCGCGCAGGTCCAGCGCGCGGCGCAGGCGGGTTTCGAACCAGCCGGCGTCCAGCTGTGCCGACAGGTCACGATCCAACACCCGGCACATGATCTTGGAATCCGGGTTCACTGCCACCAACGCGATCGGGGCGCGTTTGTCATCCTCTAGCACGGCCAGCGCACCAGGCGCGATCTTGCGGGTGCGCCGGTCGGTAACGATGTCATTGGCATAGACCCAAGGAAAGCCGTGGCGCAGACCGCGCGCATTGGCTTTGGGTTTCAAACGGATTCTGGGGCGGTCGGGCATGTCGGCATGGGTCATGGCGCCCTCATAGTCGCGATTGCGCGGGCAGAAAAGCCCCTCTGGCTATCCGTCAGCGTTGGCGCGCCCGCCAGCCGCCGCGCCGGCGCGGAGCCTGCGCGGTGTCCAGCCCTTCGCGCAGAACCTGTGTCATGGGATGGTCGGCATCCTGTGCGGTATAGACAGCATGCAACTCGGTCAGCGCCTGCTTCTGGTCGCGCCCGTCCGGCAGGCTGAGCGCCCAGTCCAAAAAGATGCTGCGACACTCGGGCAGCGTGATTCCGTCGATGCGATAGGCCTCGCGGATCAGGCCCTTGGGGTCGTTCGGGTCGTCACTGCGCGCCATCCGCACTCTCCTCGATCACCGCGCCGATCACTTCGGCTGCGGCAGCATAGCTGTCCTGCAAGGCGGACTGTAACTGTTCGACCTGCTCGAACCCGGTCGCCCGGCACAGAAAGGCCGTGCCCCCCTGCCCGATCTTGTCGGCCTCGATCACCTTGCCAGACAGTAGCCGCGCCGCGCATTGCACCGACCAGCATAGGTCATATGCGTCCTTCAACACCTGCGCCTGAGCGACATCCAAAAGACCCGCAGCGACCGCTCCGTCCAAGCCCGAGTCGACGTCGCGCTGTGGCGCTCCGGACAACAGTGCGCCGGTTTCGGCCATCAGTTCGATATCCAGCAGACGGCCGGGGCCGTTCTTGACATCCCAGACACCGGCGGGAGATTTCGCGGCCGCGAGGCGTGCGCGCATGTCGGACACTTCGCGCAGGGCCTGATCCTTGTCGCGCGGGCGAGACAGGAACTGCATTCGGAAAGCTTCGAAATCGTCTGCCAGATCCGTGTTGCCTGCAACTGCACGCGCGCGGGTCAAGGCCAGATGCTCCCAAACCCAGGCTTCCTCCTGTTGGTAATGAGTGAAGCTGGCCCAGCTTGTGGCGACTGGCCCCTGATTGCCGGACGGCCGCAGTCGCATGTCGACCTCGTACAACCGTCCTTGCGCCATCGGTGCCGACAGGGCGGTAATCAGCGCCTGTGTAAAGCGCGCATAGTAGGTGCGCGTGGCCAGTGGCTTGGGGCCGTCGGACATGTCCACCGCTTGCGGGTCGTAGATCACGATCATGTCCAGATCGGATTGCGAGTTCAGCCGAGCGGTCCCCAACGACCCCATGCCCAGCACCACAGCGCCACGCCCTGGGGGAGAGCCGTGCTTCTGCGAAAACTGCCGCTCTACGCAGGGTAAGATCGCGGCGATGACAACCTGCGCGAGGTCCGCGTATTGCCGCCCGGCCTGCAACCCGTCGATCAGACCGCGCAGGTGGTGCACACCGATACGGAAATGCCATTCCTTGCACCAGCGCCGCGCCAGATCCAGCTGCGTTTCATAGTCCGACTCAGCCGCCAGCGCGTGGGACAGTTCAGCCTGCAAGGCGGACTGACCGGGCCAATCGGCAAAGAAGCTGCCACCGATCACCGCGTCGAACACCTGCGCATTGCGCGACAGGTGCGCGGCCAGTGCATGCGAGGTTCCGACGATGTCGACCAGCAGGTCGATCAGATGCGGGTTGGCTTCGAACAGCGAAAACAGCTGCACACCAGCGGGCAATCCGGCCAGAAACCCATCCAGCGCCAGCAGCGCCTCGTCGGGACGGGCGGTCTTGGCCAGCCGGGACAGCAATTCGGGTTTGAGCCGCTCGAAAATGCGCGCGCCCCGTTGCGAACGCAGCGCGGGATAGGTTGTCCACCGGGCCAGAACGCCGGCGTCGAACTCGACCGGGGGCGCTGCGGTCGGCGTGGGGCCGCCGCCGGGCGCGAAAAAGCCCTCGGTCAGCTCGTGCACCTCGGTCAGGCGGCGTGTCAGATCGGCTGTCAGGTCGGCGCTGGTGGTGCCCATCAGGCAGGCGATGCGCTCGATCCCGTCGGACGACTGCGGCACCTTGTGGGTCTGCGCGTCATGCACCATCTGGATGCGGTGCTCGACCTCGCGATGGGCGCGGTAATGGTCGGTCAGCTTGTCGGACACGTCCTGCGGCACCCAGTCCTTGGCCGCCAGCGCCGCCAGCCCTGGCACCGTGCCGCGCACCCGCAGTTCGGGGTCACGGCCCCCGGCGATCAATTGCCGGGTCTGGGTAAAGAACTCGATTTCGCGAATGCCGCCCTGCCCCAGCTTCATGTCATGGCCGGGGATCGTCAGAGCCCCACCGGTGCCCTTGTTCTCGCGGATGCGCAGGCGCATGTCGTGGGCGTCCTGGATGGCGGCGAAATCCAGATGGCGGCGCCAGACAAAGGGCCGCAGGGTTTCCAGAAACCGCTGCCCGGCGGCGATGTCGCCGGCGCAAGGGCGGGCCTTGATATAGGCTGCACGCTCCCATGTGCGACCCAGGCTTTCGTAATAGCGCTCGGCCGCCTCGGTCGCCATGCAGACGGGGGTGACCGCGGGATCCGGGCGCAGGCGCAGATCGGTGCGGAACACGTACCCATCGGCCGTCTTGTCGCTGAGCGTAGCGCAGAAATTGCGCGTGGCCCGCACCATGCCCTGCCGCGCCTCATAGAAATCGTCGGGATCGTACCGGGTTTCGTCGAACAGCACGATCAGGTCGATATCCGAGCTGTAGTTCAGTTCGTGCGCGCCCATCTTGCCCATCGCCAGGATCACCATCCCGGCGGCGGTCTCGACGTCGTCTTCGGTCATGCCGGACAGCTTCTTGCGCCGGATCAGCGCCGCGATCTCTGCCTTGGCAGCGATGTCGACGGCAAGCGCCGCGAAGTCGGTCAGTGCCGTCGTGACTTGCTCGAGGTTCCAGGCTCCGGACAGGTCGGTCAGGGCCGTCAGTAAGGCAAGCCGATGCTTGGCCTGCCTCAGGCCCGGTTTCAACTGGTCAGGAGCCAACGCGCGCGCGTCGTCCATGATCTGCGCAAGGGCGTGCTGCGGCCGATCCAGCGCCGGGGCCAGCCAATTGCGCTCACGGTCGATCAAGCTCTTGAGGTACGGGCTGCTGCCTGCGGCACCGGTCACCAGTTCGGACTGATCAGCGGTCAGATCCGGCACTGCGGCGCAGGCCTCTCGCCCCAGTTCGGGATCGTAGGGACGCGGGGCGCGGCGGATGGTGAAATTGTCGGTCATGGGCGAATTCCGGTCAGTTAACGTCGACCGGAGTGTCCTGGCTGAAGGTATTGATCCAGCCATCATCCCGGCGTTCCCACAACGAAGAGATCAGCATCGCCTCGCGCGCGGACGCACCGGGCCGCCGATAGTCCGCCCGGTAGGACAACAGGACAATATCCGCGGTCAGAACGCGCAGTTGCGCCGCGCTCAACCCATATGACTCCATGGTCGGGCTGTCTGCGAACTGACCCACATGATCCTCGCGATTGGCGAAACCGGATGGGTAGACGCCCAGAAAATCGGTGCTCAGCAACGCCCGGTCCGCCTGCGCATCACCCTCGACCAAAGCCGTCCAGACCTGCTGCTCGAGGTTCAGGATTTCTTCAAGCGTCGGGGCGGGCTTGTCGTTGTGCGTGTTCATGCTCGCACGTTGCGCAGGATCAGAACCGTCGTCAACCGGGCCCCTAAATGTAAATCTTTTTCACATCGCCCCTTGCATCCGGGCCGGACCACCCCATCTAGATCAATGTGAACATAATTTACATCAACCTGGAGAGCCCAAATGACCGCATTGTCCGAACACGCCGTCCCCCGCAACCCGGGATGGTTGCACCGTGCCGAGGCCTGGCTTGACGACAAGGGCAAAGGCGCCTGGATCGCTGCCATGGTCCTTGGTTTCATCTTCTTCTGGCCCGTCGGCCTGGCCCTTTTGGCCTATATGATCTGGAGCAAACGCATGTTCAGCAAATCCTGCAGCCGCCGCCATTCCTGGCACAGCCACATGAGCGCGATGAAGCCCTCGGGCAACAGCGCATTCGACGCCTACAAGGCCGACACGCTGGCTCGCCTGGAACGGGAACAACAGGATTTCGAAGCCTTCCTGCACCGCCTGCGCGAAGCCAAGGACAAAGCCGAGTTCGACCAGTTCATGAACGAACGCGCTCAGGAGAATACGGCGGACGACAAGGACGAAACCGCCTGATACCCTACCGCCCTGCCCCTCTCTGTGGGACAGGGCAAACCTCAACAACCGACCGGAAATTCCTTCATGTCTCATCTGCCCGACCCGGATCGTCAGCCGGACTTCTACAAATCCGTGGCGATCAAACGTTTCTTCGCGTGGCTGTTTGATATCGCCTTCATTTCGCTGCTGTGCACGGTTGCCATTCTGCTGACCTTCGGCATGGGCCTGTTCGTCATCGCGCTGATCTATGCGGTCGTCAGTTTCATCTACCGTGTCGTCACCATCGCAAACGGGTCTGCCACGCTGGGCATGCGCTTTATGGGAATCGAGCTGCGCGACGCATTTGGCGAACGCATGGATACCGGCAAGGCCGTCGCGCATACAGCCGGTTACTTTGTCAGCATGGCGTTTCCGATCCTGCAGATCATCTCGGTCATCATGATGCTGACCAGTGCCCGCAACCAGGGCCTGACCGATGCCTTCCTCGGCACCGTAATGCTGAACCAGCGCGCCTGACACGGCCCGTTTCTGGGACTTGGCGACCCCAGAAACGGTTGCTATCATCGGCCCCGAGGAAACACGGGGCCTTCATGCGACACACGCTGCCGATTGCGCCGCAGTTCTATGTGACTGCACCACAGCCCTGCCCTTATCTCGAGGGCAGGATCGAGCGTAAGCTGTTCACCGCCCTGCAGGGCGAAGGCGCGGATCAGCTGAACAACTCTCTGTCGCAGCAGGGTTTTCGCCGGTCTCAAAACGTTCTGTACCGGCCCTCTTGCACCGATTGTGCGGCCTGCCTGTCGGCCCGGATCGACGTCTCGGCCTTTTCTCCGACCAAAAGCCAGAAACGCGCGGCGCGGCGCAATGCGCATCTTCAGCGACGCGCGACCTCACCTTGGGCCACCGACGACCAGTACGAGCTGTTTCGGCGGTACCTGGACACACGGCACGCTGATGGCGGCATGGCGGATATGGACGTGTTCGAATTCGCCGCGATGATCGAAGAGACCCCGATCCGCAGCCGCGTCGTTGAATACGCCGACCCCAAAACCGGAAACCTGATCGCCGTCAGCCTGACCGATGTTCTGGATGACGGGCTGAGCATGGTCTATTCCTTCTATGATCCGAACCAGCCGCAAAGCTCACTGGGAACCTATATGATCCTCGATCATATCGACATCGCGCGCGAGGCCGGGCTGCCCTATGTGTATCTGGGCTATTGGGTCCCCGGCAGCCCCAAGATGGGCTACAAGGTGAAATTCGCCGGGCTCGAGGTCTATGTGAAAGGCGGGTGGCAGCGTGTGGACGACCCGGAGGCATTCACCGACTCAACGCATCACCCGCTTTCGACTGCTCCGATTGCCGAGCAGGTCGCGAATATCCAACTTCCCGATCGCCACCCTACCAAAGGTTGAATTCCGATGCAGCAAGGTTTGCACGCCGTCACCTTGGTGGTGCCGGACTATGATGACGCGATCGCGTTCTACACCAAGACGCTTAGGTTCCGGCTGACCCAGGACATCGATCTGGGCGAAGGCAAACGATGGGTTTTGGTTACGCCCCCCGGCAGCGATGGGGCTGCTCTGCTGTTGGCCAAGGCTGACGGAGACAGCCAACGGGCCGCAATCGGTAATCAGACCGGAGGTCGTGTCGGGTTTTTCCTCAGAACCGATGATTTCGCCAGCGATCACGCAGACATGCTGGCCAACGGGGTCCGGTTCGAGGAAGAGCCCCGCCATGAACCCTATGGCATCGTTGCCGTCTGGCAGGATCCGTTCGGGAACCGTTGGGACCTGATCCAGTTCACCTGACAACCGGCGTCAGCCGGGACCAAAGCAAAGGGGGCCTCGCGGCCCCCTTTTCAATTTGATAACGCCATCACCGATCAGTTCGGGATCAGGTCCGGCACGATCGTCACGATCGACGGGAAGAACCACAGGATTCCGATGCCAACCACCTGGATCAGCACGAAGGGGATGATCCCGCGGTAGATATGGCCCGTCGTCACTTCTTTCGGCGCCACGCCGCGCAGATAGAACAGCGCAAAGCCAAATGGCGGCGTCAGGAACGAGGTCTGCAGGTTCACCGCCACCATGATCGTCACCCATTTCGGGTCGAACGACCCGCCATAGATCACCGGACCCACGATCGGGATCACGATGTAGATGATCTCGAGGAAGTCCAGCACGAAGCCAAGGATGAACAGCACCAGCATCACGATCAGGAAGACCGTGAACTCGTTGTCAAAGCTCTTCAGGAACTGCTGGATGTAGTGTTCCCCGCCGAACGAGATCACCACCAGGTTCAGCAGCTGCGATCCGATCAGGATGGTGAACACCATCGAGGTCACCTTGGCGGTTTCCCGCACCACCGGTGTCAGAACACCGCTGGCATACAGCACCCAGCAGGCGAACAGCAGGCCGAACAGCGCATAGAGGTAGGTGGCATAGGCCAGGATGAACGCAATCCAGGTCTCGACGCTTACATCGCCTTGGTTCACGCGGAGGTCAAAGTTGACACCCAGCAGAAGGCAGATGATGACAGCGAAGGTGGACCAGATGATCACTTTGCCCGACCGTCCCTGATCCTGCAGTTTGCGATAGGCCGCCAGCATGATGGCCCCGCCTGCCCCCAGCGCTGCTGCCGGAGTCGGGTTGGTCACACCACCCAGGATCGATCCAAGTACCGCGATGATCAGAACCAGCGGCGGGAATACCACGCGGATCAGATCATTGGTCGCACAGCGCGCCGCCGCTTCCTTGCAGCCATACATGGCAAGCCCGAAAGGCAGCGCCAGCAGCAGGAAGGTGGCCCCCGACGAGGTGGTCGGCGCAATCAGCAGCACATCGACCAGCAGCATCAGGATCAGCCCGATTGCACCCACGATCAGCGGTTGCGGCGATCGCGAGGGCGCGATGCCGCGACCCAGAACCAGCGTCAGACCCAGCAGTACGACCATGACCGCGACACCGGTGCCGATCGGGGCGGCAGCCGCAATCTTGGCTTCACGGGCCGAAGCCAGTTCTTCTTCGCTCAACCGGTGCGCTTCGGTTGCGCCGCCGGCGGCATCGATGGCTTCCTGCTCGGCCACGGCCTGGTCCCAGGCCGCCTGACCATGCAGGTCGATCATCGAGGCCTTGCACTCTTCGGACACATTGGTGCGCAACGAGGCTGCCTCACCGATATCCGAGAAGCCGGAAACCGTGATGTTCTGGCTGCCGATGACACCGGCGCTGCCCAGCAGAACCGCGCCCACGATCAGTGCGACCGGGGCACCCAGCAGCCAGGTCAGGCCTTCCGAGCGGGTGATGGTCTCGCCGCTGCCCCCTGACAGTTCGACCGCAGGTGCCTTGTGCGGGTTGAGCAGCGCGTAGCCAAAGGCATAAAGCGCATAGAGCAGCGCCAGCATGATCCCCGGCAGCAGCGCCGCCTGGAACAGCGTCCCCACCGAAACCACGGCAGGCTCGCCCAGGTAGGTCAGCGCGTCGGTACAGCCCGCTTCGACCGCGCGGGTCTCCTGCGCCGTCGAATACAGGTCACCCGCCAGCGTGCCCAACAGAACGATCACGATCGAGGGCGGAATGATCTGCCCCAGCGTGCCCGAGGCCGCGATCACACCCGTCGCCAGCTCTGGCGAGTAGTTGTTGCGCAGCATGGTCGGCAGGGCCAGCAGGCCCATCGTCACCACGGTCGCGCCCACGATACCGGTCGAGGCCGCAAGGAATGCCCCCACAACCACGATCGACACCGCCAGACCACCCGGCAGCGGGCCAAAGACGCGCGCCATCGTGGTCAGCAGATCGTTGGCGATTTTCGAGCGTTCCAGCGTGATGCCCATCAACACGAACATCAGCACCGCCAGCAGAGTCTCGATCGACTGACCGGCCAGAACTCGTTCGTTGATACGGTTCACGATGAAGGATACGTTGCGGTCCAACGCGGTTTCCCAACCCTGAACAAAGACCGGCTCGGCGATCCTTGGCAGGTCCGGGTATCGGAACACGGATATCACATCGGGTTTCACACCCGAATTTACGATGTCCCGATAGGCTTGCGAGCTTGTGTCGATCGCCTGGTGGATCAGCAACCCGGCGCTGTCCAGCGCGGCGATGATCCCGAATGAGATGATTCCGGCCCCGCCGATGGCAAACGCCACCGGAAAGCCGCTGAGAATCCCGCCAAACAGGCAGAGGAATACGATAATGAGGCCTATCTCGACGCCATCAAGTCCGAATAGCATTGTCTTGGTCTCCGTCCTTAATGTGTGCCTTCGTAGGCTTCTTCGCCCTCGCCAAGGCTGTCCTTGTCGAGGTATTTTCCAGCGCTTTCCGGGCCTTCGACGAATTCGAGATAGGACCGGTAGAAGAACGCGATCGCGTGCAGGAACACCATCGCGGCAAAGGCCACAAGCAGGATCTTGAACAGGAAGTAGGCATTGAAGCCGTTGGGGCTGAAACCGATGGTTTCGACGTTCCAGCGCAGCGCGCGGGATTTCATCACCAGCCGGTCCAGCGTGTCGCTGGCCGAGGGCTTCGGCACGATCAGGTGACGCCACATGAAGTACCAGCCATACATCCAGGTCAGCACGGCGATGGGCATCATGAACAGGATCGAGCCCAGCATGTCGACCACGCGCTTGGCCCGGTGCGAGATGCCGGCATAAACGAGGTCAACGCGGACGTGGCCGCCCTGCACGAAGGTGTAGGTGCAGCACAGGCAAACGACGAGCGCGTTGTATAGCTTCAGCTCTTCGGCGTACCAGCTGATATCCATCTGAAACGGGATACCCAGACCAAACGCCATGTCAGGTCGCGCGAAAACGCGCTGCATGAATACGATGACGATTTGCTGGATCACCATCAGCAGGCCCGCCCAGGCAAAGAAACGCCCGGTCGTGTTGGCGAACCCTTCCAAAACGCGCACCATGCCCCACATGAAGCCACGGAAGTAAAGCCCGATCGCGGTCAGCACGAGGAAGATCGTGAAGACCACGAAAAAGAACTCGACCGACCCGCCGTAGTAGACAAAGCGCATGATCGCTTCTTTGTCCGACCAGTTCAGCCACAGCTGCGGATGCGTTATGGCGTATCCGAAATTATAGAAGGCTTCGGCGATGCTCTGAACGAACCAGACCAGTCCGTTCCACAGGGCGCCGAAGAACGAGATACCGTTTTCGTCCTGCATAATGTCCCCAGGTCCCGTTGGTTGCGACGCTGATTATAGCGGAAGACCGTGCGATCCGCGCATCTGCAACAGGAAAGGTTTCCCCGCACGTGGCGGGGAAACCGTTTGATTGCCAGACGGCCAGTTAGCCCAGAACGCGGTCGCGCTGCGCGGTGTAGACGCCCGAAGACATGTTCAGCCACGACGACGAGGCTTTCATCGATGCCATCGCGCTGTCGTGGATCTTCTTGAACAGCTCGTCGCTCATGTTCTCGGCCAGAACTTCCTGGCTGGCTTGTCCGAAGGCATCCCAGACACTGTCGGGGAATTCCATGACCTTTACGCCACCGGCCTGCAGACGCTGCAGCGCCGCGCCGTTGTTGGCCAGGAACTGTGCCAGGTTCCACTGGTGCGCTTCGCCGGCAGCGATCTCGATGATCTTCTGGTGCGCCGGCGAGAGGCTTTCGAACACGTCGCGGTTGGTGGCCAGCGACAGGCCTGCGCCCGGCTCGTGGAAACCGGCGGTGTAGTAGATCTTGGTGATCTCCTGAAAACCGGCCTTTTCGTCGGCCCAGGGACCGATCCACTCGGTGCCGTCGATGGCACCCGAGGACAGTGCCTGGTACACTTCCGAACCCGGAATATTCTGAACCGATGCGCCCAGTTTGCCCAGAGCCTTGCCGCCCAGACCCGGCATACGGAACTTCAGGCCGTTGAAGTCTTCGGGGCTGTTGATCTCTTTCGAGTACCAGCCGCCGGCCTGCGCACCGGTGTTGCCTGCCAGGAACGATTTCAGGCCGAAGATCTGGCCCAGTTCGTCATGCAGCTCCATGCCGCCATCGAAATAGTACCAGTTCACCAGTTCCTGCGCGGTCATTCCGAACGGAACGGCGGTGAAGAACGCATAGCCCGGGTGCTGACCGACAAAGTAATAGTCAGCGGCGTGATACATGTCAGCCTGACCCGACGAGACCGCGTCGAACACTTCGAACGCGCCCACCAGTTCGCCCGCGGCCTTGATGTCAACGGTTAGGTTGCCGTCGGACATTGCGGTGATGCTGTCGGCGCAACGCTGCGCGCTGTCGAACACGCCAGCCAGACCGCGGCCCCACGAGGTAACCATGGTCAGCGTGCGCTTGCCCTGCGCATAGGCGGGTGCCGCCAGTGCGGTTGCCGCTGCGGCCGAGCCGCCCAGTGCCGAAGTCTTTAGAAACTTACGACGATCCATAAGAGTAATCCTCCCCTTCATAGTCACGACTCGGGCAGCGCCCGAGCCAGTCGTTTACGGTAGCGTCACCCTAATGAAGGCCGTTTGAAAAGGAATACCTATTACTACGTAGATCAGATGGTTTTTTCTGCGGAACGCGCAATTGAGGGGCTCATTTTTTCCCGCAAACCGCGAGTCCTGGGCGTTTCGAGCGCCGGAATGCCCAATCTCTTTGCAATTTCACCCCCGCTTGCGTATCGATTCGACCATGGGGAAACTCCGCGCTCTGCTTTCACTGACCTACGCTCAGAAGCTGTCGCTGGTGGCGGCCATTCCGCTGGTCGTGGCCGTGGCCGCGATCGCGGTCATGGTGGCCTACGAATCCCGCGCGACGGCTGAACGCGAGATCAAGGCGTTGGAGCGTCGGCTGATCGAGGCCAAGAAGGAAGAGCTGCGCAATTACGTGACACAGGCCCGAAACGGGTTCGCTTATATCTACGGACGCGCGTCTCCGGATGACAAGGTCGCCCAGAATCTGGTGACCCAGATCCTGTCGGCGATGATCTACGGAAAGGACGGGTTCTTTTTCGTATACGATTATGACGGCAACAACCTTGTCAGCCCGCGCCAGACCGAGTTCATCAATCAGAACTGGGAAGGCCTGACGGACAGCGAGGGTGTTCCGGTCGTCGACGAGTTCATCCGCCTAGCCCGGCAAGGTGCCGGATGGCACAATTTCATGTGGCAGAAGCCCTCGACCGGGGAAGAGGCGATGATGATCGCCTATGTCGTCGGCCTGCAGGATTGGCGCTGGGCCGTGGGCACCGGTGTATTCATCGACGACATCGTCGCAACCGTTGCAAATGCCCGCGCCGAGGTCGAAGCGCGCGTACAACGCACGTTCCTGTATATCGGCGGAATCGTTCTGGCGGCGGTTCTGATCGTCTTCGCCTCGGGGATGCTGTTGAACATCCGCGAACGCCGGCTTGCGGATGCCAAGCTGAAGGAACTGACCAAGCGGGTCATCGACGCGCAGGAGGAAGAGCGCGGCCGCGTGGCGCGTGAACTGCATGACGGGATCAGCCAGATCCTGGTCGGGGTGCGCTATGCGCTGGACAATGCCCGGCGGCGCCTGTCCAAGGGCGATCATGACGGCGCACGTGCGCCGCTGGACAAGGGCATCGACAACCTGGGCACCGCGATTACCGAAGTGCGTCGCATCAGTCGCGACCTGCGGCCCGGCGTATTGGATGACTTGGGCCTTGGCCCGGCCCTGAAGGCGCTGACCGATGATTTCCGCGAACGGACCGGGATCGAGACCGAGTTCTCGACCGTCGTGTTCCGCAATCGTCTGGACCAGGACAGCAAGATCGCCCTCTACCGTATCGCGCAAGAGGCGCTGACGAATATCGAACGCCATTCTGGCGCAACCCGCGTCACGATCGACCTGCGCGGCCACAAGAAGGGCGCGACCATGCGCATCACCGACAACGGCCGTGGCCTTCGGTCACGACCGGGCCGGGTCAGCACCGGGATCGGGCTGCGCAACATGCAAGAGCGCATAGAACAGCTTGACGGATCCCTGCGTATCCTGTCATCACGCGGCGCACAAAGTGGTACAGTGATCGAAGTCAGCCTGCCGCTGAGCCACCTGTTGCCGCCGCAGGAAGACGCGACACCCAAAGGAAAGGCCGGTTCCTGATGACCGAAACGATCCGAGTCCTTATCGTCGACGATCACCCCATGGTCGCCGAGGGCATCCAGTCGATCCTCGAGAGTTTTGACAACATCAAGGTCGTCGGCACGTTGGGCAATGGCCGAGACGCGGTGGATCAGGCCGCGCGCCTGCAGCCCGATGTCATCCTGATGGATCTGAACATGCCGGGGCTCGGGGGGCTCAGCGCCACGGAGCTGATCCTCGAACGGCTGCCCGACACCCGCATCCTCATTCTGTCGATGCATGACAGCCCGGAATACATCTCGACCGCATTGAGCCACGGGGCCAAGGGCTATGTTCTCAAGGATGTGCCGACGGACGAAATCAAGCAGGCCATAGACGCGGTCATGCGTGGAGAGCGCTATTTGTGCACCGGGGCGATCGGATCGCTGGAACCGAAAGAGGATGCGGCGCGCGAAGCACTCACCGGACGCGAGCAGACGATCCTTCTGGAATTGGCGCAGGGCAAGTCGAACAAGGAAGTCGCGCTGGCGCTGGATATTTCGGTTCGCACGGTCGAAACCCATCGCAAAAACATCAAGCGCAAGCTGGGCATCTCATCGACTGCCGGCCTGACCCGATACGCGCTGGAACATGGCGTTCTGCAAGGAACCGGCGTGGCCTTCTGACGGCCGCGCCATCAGCGCAGCTTCCGCGCTTCAACGGATTCCTTCGCCGAAAAAGATCAGCGTGCCGTCCTCATCCAGAACGTGAAACTCTCGCTGTTGATATGGCTGATCGAATGGCGCACGAACCCGCCCTTCGGGGAGGTCCTCGAGTTTGGGACGCAGGCTTTCGTACAAGTCGTCTATATCCTCGACATCAACATAGAAGGATTGCTCGTGGCCCAGCGGCAGGCCATCCGCGCGCGGCGGGCATTCCAGCAGGCGAATTGCAACCGGGCCAAGCCTGAGAAAAGCATAGTTGTCTTGCGTGAACCCACACGCGAAACCCAGACGATCGCAGTAGAATGCAATTTGCCGGCTCAGCGAGGAACACAGGACAAAGGGGGTCAGCTGAACAATACGTGGCACCTTGCACTCCCTGGCAGGATCTGACTGCTCCACCCTATCACGGGTCAGTCCAGAAGCTCATCGTTTCGCACCCCCTCCCTGTCGCGATGACACGGCAGCACACGGCCGTAGAGCTGCCGTGTACGCTCGACCCCGCCACACATGCCTTCGGCCTCGACAAAGGAGAATATCCCCACGTAGCGCGGCCGTGCACCCGACACTGGCGCCACGCGATGCAAGGAATAGCGCCCCCGAAAGATCTGCAGATCACCGGGATTGAGCTCCAACTGGCGTACCATTCCCATATTGCCGTCTAGAACCGAGGCCACCTTGTCAAAGTTCTCCTCCTCAGCGGTGCGCAGGTTCGGCGCGTATTCAAAGGCGCCGCCTTGCTCGCCATTCTGGATCGCCAGAGTAACCGTGTAGTTGTTAGTGTCGAAATGCCACGGAAAGCCCTGCCCCTCTTCGACCACGTTGATGATCACATCCGCCAATGGATCATCGTAGCGAAAGAACCGATCCGCGGGTTCATTCAGCGCTTCGCGTATGAAGGGCAGAAATCCTTCGAACTCGTAGATTCTGCGCAGGGGACCGGTAGACGGGAAATTGTCGGCCGGAACAAAGGCGTTCGACCGGTCATAGAACCGACGGATCGGGTGGGCGATACCAAAGCGGGGATCGTCCTTGGTGAAATAGGCGTTGGTCCGGTTGAAACTGCGATGCGCACTCGGCGCGACGGCTTCGGCTTCGGTCAACAACTGACCCAACCCGTCTTCGTGGACAAATCCGGGTAAAACTGCGCAACCATCTTTGTCGAGGTCACGACGAATGTCATCGATCAACCGATCATAGGCCGCCGAATTCGGACGATCTATCGGATAGCGCCCGAGGTCCACCAGATCCATCAGCATGCCGTCCTCCCTGACTTGTTCGCAGCCCCAGCCTGACCCAGCCCGGACCCCGCATCATGCCCGTTTCAGACATCGCTCTGACGCATTCTGACCTCGACCACCGCTCGGAACTCGGCAAAACTCGGCCAGTATTTCCGGAAATTTCCCCACATGCGGCAATCTGCGCAACAAAATGTCGCAAAATTCGACACCAGAGTCAGGAAATTGGCCAGATTGCCTGTTGACGCCCCTTCGCGCCGCCCATAATGTCTGCCCCACGCAAAAAGGAGCCTCTGGCGATGAGAACGCTAGTCGTAATCGTAGGAACCACGCGCATGGGCCGGTAACGGTAAACCATAATCGAACCCATGCGCCTCCGAAACTTCGGGGGCTTTTTTTTGTCAAACGCAAGACACATGTCGCGAACGGAGCAAAGCAGATGACACGTGAGATGACCGGCGCAAAGATGGTGGTCCAGGCCCTCAAGGATCAGGGCGTGGACACGGTATTCGGATACCCCGGCGGCGCCGTGCTACCGATCTATGACGAGATCTTTCTGCAAAATGACATCCGTCACATCCTGGTGCGGCATGAACAGGGCGCGATACATGCCGCCGAGGGCTATGCCCGTTCAACCGGCAAACCCGGTGTCGCACTGGTGACCTCGGGGCCCGGCGCGACCAACGCGGTAACCGGCCTGACCGACGCGCTTCTGGATTCGATCCCGATCGTGGTTCTGACCGGTCAGGTGCCGACGTTCATGATCGGCTCGGATGCGTTCCAAGAGGCAGACACGGTGGGCATCACCCGGCCCTGCACCAAGCACAATTGGCTGGTCAAAGACACCAACTCGTTGGCGGAAACCATGCACGAGGCGTTTCATGTCGCCACCGCGGGCCGTCCCGGTCCTGTGTTGATCGACATCCCCAAAGACGTTCAGTTTGCCACCGGCAAATACAACGCGCCGAAACCATCGACCTCGCATTATCAACCGGCGCTCAAGGGCGACATCGAAGAGATCACCGAACTGGTCGCCGCCATCGAAACCGCCAAGCGGCCCGTGTTCTACACCGGCGGCGGCGTGATCAACTCAGGCCCCGCTGCCAGCCAACTGCTGCGCGAGCTGGTCGACGCGACCGGGTTCCCCATCACCTCGACCCTGATGGGCCTGGGCGCCTATCCGGCATCGGGCAAGAACTGGGTCGGGATGCTGGGCATGCACGGTCTGTACGAGGCGAACATGGCCATGCATGACTGTGATCTGATGATCAATGTCGGCGCCAGGTTCGACGATCGGATCACGGGGCGTATCGACGCCTTCTCGCCCAAGTCGAAAAAGGCGCATATCGACATCGACCCGTCCTCGATCAACAAGGTGATCCGGGTGGACATCCCCATCGTGGGGGACGTGGCGCATGTTCTGGAAGACGTGCTGAAGGTCTGGAAGGCGCGTGGTCGCAAAACCAACACCGAAGCGATCGCCAAGTGGCAGGCCCAGATCTCGGACTGGCGCAAGGTCAACTGCCTTGCCTACACCAACAGCGAAAAGGCGATAAAACCCCAATACGCGCTGGAACGGCTCGAGGCGCTGACCAAGGACCACGATCGCTATGTCTGTACCGAGGTGGGCCAGCACCAGATGTGGGCCGCGCAATTCCTTGGGTTCGAAGACCCCAACCGCTGGATGACCTCGGGCGGGCTGGGCACCATGGGCTATGGCTTCCCGGCTTCGATCGGGGTGCAGATGGCACACCCGGACGCGCTGGTGATCAACGTCGCGGGCGAGGCCAGTTGGCTGATGAACATGCAGGAGATGGGCACCGCCGTCCAATACCGCCTGCCGGTGAAACAGTTTATCCTGAACAACGAACGCCTGGGCATGGTGCGCCAGTGGCAGGAACTGCTGCACGGCGAACGCTACTCGCATTCGTGGTCCGAGGCCCTGCCCGATTTCGTCAAGCTGGCCGAGGCCTTCGGGGCCAAGGGGATCATCTGCAAAGACCCCGCCGATCTGGATGACGCGATCATGGAGATGATCAATTACGACGGTCCGGTGATCTTTGACTGTCTGGTGGAAAAGCACGAGAACTGCTTCCCCATGATCCCGTCGGGCAAGGCCCATAACGAGATGCTGCTGGGCGAGGCCGAAACGAAGGGTGTCATTCAGGCTGGCGGCGCGGTGCTGGTTTGATATTGCTTGCGGACACAGGGCCACGCTGTCGGCCCTGATGGACGCTCACAGGACAGGACGGAACATGCCCGGCATCCCCACTCAGACATCTCCACGCGAGAACCTGCAGATTTTTGCGGGGCGTCGCGGCTGGCAGTTGGGCATTCTTGTCCCTGCGCTGGTGCTTGGGGTCTTTGTCATCTGGCTCGGCCTCAGCTGGAGCGAGATCGCGGCCAATGGCACCGCCGGCTTTCCGATCGACTTTCGGGTCTTCTGGGCCGCCGGACGTCTGGCCCATCTGGGTGAGCCTCTGTCGGCCTTCAGTGTCGACAGCCTGACCGCCATGCACAACGTCATCAAGGAAGATGACTGGATGCCCTGGTCTTACCCGCCGGCGTTTCTTGCAACGCTGCAACCCTTGGGCGCCCTTCCCTTCCCCATTGCCTGGCTGGCCTTCTCGATCGCGTCGATCGTCGCGATGATATTTGCCGCCCGGCCGTTCGCGGAAGGCATCACACCGGTCTGGTTCGCATTTGCGCTGCCGCCCGCGATATTGCCGACCCTGTTCATGGGGCAGACCGCAGCCCTGTGGATGGCCGGTTTGCTGGCGGCACTTGCAGCGCTCAAGAACCAACGTTTGGTTCTTGCCGGCTTTTTTATCGGCCTTCTGACGCTCAAACCTCAGCTGGGCATCCTGATTCCCTTTGCTTTGCTGGCGTGCCGGGCGTGGCCGACCATCATTTCGGCCGGCGTCACGACCCTGGTCATCTCGGGGTTGGCGACTGCGCTCTACGGTCCGGAATACTGGCTGGAAATGCGCAACATGATGGCGGTCCACTTTTCGGTGGTGCGTGAAACCATCGTCGAAAACAATCTGATGCTTAGCCCCTATTCGACGCTCGCCAGCTTCGGGCTGCCCGAGCCTGTCGCCTTGGCCGTTCAGTGGACGATCACAGCCTGCGCGGCCATCATGGTCACGATCACATGGCGCAGCCCCCGGATCGGTTTTGACCTGCGTGCCGCGGTGCTGGCGCTGGCGGTCATGCTGTCCACCCCATACCTGTGGTTCTACGAATCTGCTCTGATCTCCGCTGCGGGACTATTCCTCTTGCGCGCAGGTGTATTGACGAACAGCCCATGGGGCCTGGCGCTGGCCGGAGCGATGTGGCTGGGTGCCGCCCCCGCTTTCTTCGCCTTTCTGTTCCGCGGCGAGGTCGACATCTCGATCCGCCTGCTTTTTGCACCGCTTTTGTATCTTTCCTGTCTGGTTTGCATCGGTGCCGTTGTTCAACGGCTGCGGGCGCCAGACAATTCCTCTGCCAACGATGAGGTCTTCCAATGACTGCACTCAAGATCCGAAAAGGTTCCACCCGCCACTCGGCCTACAACCTGCGCCCGACCTTCTCGGACGTGCAGGAACGCCACACGATCGCTGTTCTGGTCGAAAACGAACCGGGGGTTCTAGCCCGGGTCATCGGGCTGTTCTCGGGGCGCGGCTACAACATCGAAAGCCTGACCGTGGCCGAGGTCGACCACACCGGACACCTCAGCCGCATCACGATCGTCACCACCGGTACACCGCAGGTGATCGAACAGATCAAGGCTCAGCTGGGCCGCATTGTCCCGGTGCATGACGTGCATGACCTGACTGTCGAAGGCCCTTCGGTCGAACGGGAACTGGCGATCATCAAGGTCGTCGGCGAAGGCGACAAGCGGGTCGAGGCGTTGCGCCTTGCCGACATTTTCCGGGCCAATGTCGTGGACAGCACGTTGAATTCGTTCATCTTCGAAATCACCGGCGCGCCGGACAAGATCGATGCATTTGCCGATCTGATGCGCCCGCTGGGCTCTGTCGAGGTTGCACGGACAGGCGTCGCGGCCCTGCTGCGCGGCAACTGATTTTTCGCGAACCCATCAAAACGCCGCGTCGCGCAGATCGACGGGGCGTTTTGCGTTTTCGGATCGAATTCCGCGGGTGCGTAACTGAGCACTGATAGGAAAAAGACCATACAAATAGGCTTAATGCCTATTGCGTTCGCGCCTGAGCGCGTTACGCTTGGACCAGAACAAGCAAACTGCGTGTTCCATGGGGTCAATTTTACGATTTCTTGACTGGCGACCGGCCTTTCTGGCCGCTCCGGTCGTGTTTCCCGAACCGTTGCAAACCAGAGTGAGACATGGCCGTAGACACTCGCACGCCCGCCGAGCTGCGCAGCATGCTGGGGGCGAATCTCAGGCAACTTGCCGACCGCTATCCTTCGGTCGCCGAACTGTGCAGACAGCTGGGTGTCAACCGCACGCAGTTCAACCGGTATCTTTCTGGCGAGAGTTTTCCACGCCCGGACGTTCTGGACCGGATCTGCCGGTTCTTTGACGTGGACGCCCGCATTCTGCTGAAACCGCTTGAGGAAATCCCCGCGCCCCGGCGCTGTGACCTGCCCGAAAGCGTGGTCCAGTTCCTTCGGCCCGGACTGGCAGCCTTGACCGAGGACACGTTTCCAAGCGGCGTCTATCTTGTGACGCAACATGGCGGCGAAGCCGATCCACGCGCCCATCATTGGCTGGTTCAAACCCGGCACCTGCATCAGTGTGCTGTCCTGCGCGGCTTCCTGCCGCCGGCCATGGCCGGTACGCGTTCCGCCACGGGCCGTGAACTTCGTGGCTTCGCCGCCTGCGCCGGACCCAATATCTACGCAGTCTTGTCGCGCGAGGCTGGTCGTGACAGCAAGACGATGGTGATCCGCAAGGACATGACCGATGGCAACGGCGTCTGGATCGGTTCGTGCATGGAGCACTCTGCGGCTACTCCGCACATCTACAGATTGGAAATCCGCCATCTGGGCCACGATTTCCGGGCAACGCTGGAGGCAGCAAGACTGGCGCGCCGGACATAGGAAACCGCCCAAACTCCCGTGCATGTCGTTGTGAGAAAAGCCGGAGTCGCAGAAGTGTAAGCGAGGGCTGGCCCCGGATGCCTAGGCTGGTGGAGAAGCGAGGAGAACCAGATGGCCAGCACCCCAACCGAACTGTCGGCTGTTCGTCAGAGCATTGAAACCGCTCTGGGCCTGCCCAACGCACATTATACGGACCCTGCCCTGCACGCCGAAGAAACTCGCGCCCTGCTGCTGGATGGCTGGGCCGGTCTCGCGGTCACCGCCGATGTCCCCGAGCCCGGTGACGCGGTTCCGCTGGAGTTCATGGGTATTCCGCTCCTGTTGCTGCGTGACCGTTCCGGTACGGTCCGTGTGTTTCAGAATATCTGCCGTCACCGCGGCATGATCCTGGTCGGAGAGCCCCGCAAGATCGAAGGCGCCATTCGCTGCCCCTATCACAGCTGGTGCTATTCCACCGAAGGCCGGCTGGTCGCCACGCCGCATGTGGGCGGTCCGGGCCAGAACGCACATGACGCGGTCAGCAAATCGGAACTCGGCCTGATCGAGGTGCGCAGCCATATCTGGCGCGACGTGGTTTGGATCAACGTCTCGGGCGACGCGCCGACGTTCGAGGATGCCAACGCCAGGCTGATCGAGCGTTGGGCCGAGTTCGACAAGCCGCTGTACCACGGCGGCCCGGAAAGTTCCTTTCGGTTGGACGTCAATTGCAACTGGAAGCTGGCGGTCGAGAACTACTGTGAAAGCTATCACCTGCCGTGGGTGCATCCCGGGTTGAACAGTTACTCGCGGCTTGAGGATCACTATCACATCCAGGAGCCCGGCCTTTATTCAGGTCAGGGAACCTTGGTCTATCGGCAACTGAAAACTGAGGACGGTCGGGTTTTTCCCGATTTCGAAGGTCTCAGCGAGAAATGGGACACCGCAGCCGAATACATTGCCGCCTTCCCCAACGTGCTGCTGGGCGTGCACCGGGACCACGCCTTCGCCATCATTCTGCGGCCCGAGGCCCAGAACCGGACCTCGGAGCACATCCACCTGTTCTATTCGGCGCCGGATACCGATGCGGATCTGCGCGCCCGCAATGCCGAGCAGTGGAAAGTGGTCTTTGAAGAGGATGTGTTCGTCGTCGAAGGGATGCAGCGCGGCCGCGCGGCGCCGGGGTTTGACGGCGGTCATTTCTCGCCGGCGATGGACGGGCCGACCCATCTGTTCCACGACTGGGTGGCGCAGTGTCTGATGGCACATCGCACCGAACTGGCCGCTGAATGACCGACCTGCACACCCGCCTTCTGCAGGCGCATGCGGCGGGTGACATCGCGGCTTTGGCTGAATTGTACGAACTGGCCGCCGCAAGCCAGCAGGACGACGACGCCCGGAGCTTTTTTCTGACCCACGCCTATGTCCATGCGCTTGAAGCCAACCTGCCCGGCGCGGGACGTCTGCGTCAGATGCTGGTCGACATGGGCCGCGAAGTGCCCGATTCCTGACCCCGAGAACCTAGGCTTGGGCCGGCTCGGCGACCGGCCCCGCCGCTGCATCGTCTTCGGTGATCTGCCGATACAGGTGCCAGCTGGCATGACCGAACAGAGGCAACACGATCAGCAATCCCAAAAACCAGGGCACCATGGCGACAAAGGTCGTGACCGCAATGAAGGCACCCCAGCCCAACATGACCCGCTTGTTCACGCTGACATAGGCATAGCTTGAGATCATGGCAGTGACGAAGTCGAGTTCCCGGTCCAGCAGCATCGGGATCGACAACACGGTGATCATGTAAAGCAGGATGGCAAAGATCGCGCCTACAGCAGTGCCGACAGCCAGCATGGCCAGACCGTTGGGTGTCAGAAATACCTCAAGCGATGACGACACGTTTGTCATTGTCGACAGCCCCATGAACAGCGCAAAGATCATGTGGCCGAGAAAGAACCAGAACAGAAACATCACGACGATGATCGCGCAGATCGACGGCAACTGACGGCGGCTCTGCTGGATCACGACACCGAAGATGGCGCCATAGTCCAACGGCTCATTCCTCTCGAGCCGGTGCGATACCTCGTACAAACCCACGGCGGCGAACGGCCCGATCAGCGGAAAGCCGATGGCAGCCAGCACCAGCCAGAACGAGGTGCCCGTTTGCACGGTTACCCAGGCCATCAACCACCCGACCAGAACGTAGAAGCCGCCGAACAGCAGGCCAAAGACCGGTGCGCGGCGATAATCCTGCCAGGCGCGATGCAGCGCCGTGCGCAACATGCCGATATCCGCCGGTTTCAGCGTTGGCACTCCGAATGGCTTTTCCATGTTACGTTTCTCCTCCCCTTGCCCTCAGGCCATGGCCGGGCGTTTTTGCGGCCAATGCGTCACGGCGTGATAGGCGGCCCCCAAAGCCAGCAGTTGCGCGTCGCTGCCGCGCGGCCCGAACAATTGCATTCCCATCGGCAGTCCTCCGGGGCCGAACCCCGCCGGTATCGAAAGGCAGGGCAGACCTATCAGGCTGACCGGCGTGACCACCTGCATCCAGCGATGATAGGTGTCCATCGCGACCCCACCAATACTGCGCGGATACGGCTGATCCACAGGGAACGGCCACACCTGAGCTGCCGGCAACACCAGCGCATCATACTCGGCAAACAGTTCGACCGCCCGACGGCACCAATCCGAACGGGTGACGCTGGCTGCATGGACCTCCATCGCCGTCAGGGCCAGACCCCGCTCCAGCTCCCATTGCGCGGTGTCCTTCAGGGCGTCTTTTCGGTCGGCCAAGGGCAGCAGACTTGCTGCTACGCTCCACGACCGCAGGGTGATCCAGCTGTTCCACAGGCGCTCGGCATCGAAGGGCGGCGGTACGTCCTCGACGGTTGCGCCGAGTCCCTCAAAAATCGCCAACTCGTTGCTGCATTGGGTCAGAATCCCTTCCTCGGTCGGGAATGCGCCGCCCCAATCTCCCAGCCATCCGATCCGCATCCCGTCCAGGCTTTCGACGGACAATGGGGTGACGGGTTCGCAGGGAACGCTCAAAGGCTGCCTCGGATCGGGGCCAGAGATCACATCCAGCAATAGTCCGATATCCTGCGGGCTGCGGGCCATCGGTCCCAAGGTCGAGAGCTGGTGCAGGAACAAATCACCCTGTGGTTCCGAGGGAACCCGGCCCCAGCTGGGCCGGAAACCGTACACGTTGTTCCACGCGGCCGGATTGCGCAGGCTGCCCATCATGTCCGACCCATCCGCCAGCGCGACCATCCCAGTGGCCAAGGCCACCGCTGCGCCACCCGACGACCCACCGCAGGACCGGGCCGGATCGTATGGGTTCCGGGTTGCGCCATAGACCGGATTGAAGGTGTGCGAGCCCAACCCGAACTCCGGTGTGTTCGTCTTTCCGATCAGGATAGCCCCAGCAGCCCGCAACCGTGCTGCGATCAGGTCGTTGACGGCTGGGACGTGATTGCGAAAAACCGGCGACCCCTGGGTCGACGCGATGCCAGCCACATTGACCAGGTCTTTGACGGCAATCGGAAGCCCATGAAGCGGCCCGCGGCCCGACTTGTCGTCGGCGGCCCGGGCTTGTGCCATAAGCACATCCTCGTCCTGCAGCGCGACGATTGCATTGACCTGCCCGTTCACCTGGGCAATCCGGTCGAGCGTCGCGCGCATCAACTCAGCGGCTGACAAATGCCCTGTCGCGAGTTTCTCGAGAAGATCAGCGGCTGAAGTATCACTTAGGTTCATGGGGTTACGTCCGAGCTTTGCTTGCGCTCAGCCTAGCGACCCCATGTGTGCATTTAAACCCGGTGTTTTGGATATATCTTTTCCACGCGGATCAACCGCGCGGCATCAGTCGTCCGACTGCGCCTCGGCCCGGCTTTTGCCCGAGACCTTGAGAGCCAGAGTGGCCGCCATGAATGCATCCAGATCGCCGTCCAGAACCCCTTTGGTGTCCGACGTCTCGTAGCTGGTGCGCAGGTCTTTGACCATCTGATAGGGCTGCAGAACATAGGACCGGATCTGGTTGCCCCAGCCGGCATCGCCCTTGGCTTCGTGCGCGGCGTTGATCTCGGCGTTTCTGCGGTCCAGTTCCATCTGGTACAGGCGCGATTTCAACGCTTTCATGGCGATGTCGCGGTTCTGGTGCTGCGATTTTTCCGAGCTGGTCACCACGATGCCGGTCGGGATGTGGGTGATCCGCACCGCCGAGTCGGTGGTGTTGACGTGCTGACCGCCCGCCCCCGAGGACCGGTAGGTATCGACACGGATATCGGCCGGGTTCACTTCGATCTCGATATTGTCGTCCACCACCGGATAGACCCAGACCGAGCTGAACGACGTGTGCCGCTTGGCCGCCGAGTCATAGGGCGAGATGCGCACCAGCCGGTGCACGCCGCTTTCGGATTTCAGCCAGCCATAGGCGTTGTGGCCCGAGATCTTGTAGGCCGCCGACTTGATCCCCGCCTCTTCGCCCGGGGTTTCCGACTGCAGCTCGACCTTGTAGCCCTTCTTCTCGGCCCAGCGGACATACATCCGCGCCAGCATCGAGGCCCAGTCGCAGCTTTCGGTGCCCCCGGCGCCGGCGTTGATTTCAAGGAAGGTGTCATTGGCGTCGGCCTCACCGTCCAGCAGCGCCTCGAGCTCTTTTTCGGCCGCCTTGTCGCGCAGCTTCTTCAGGGCTTCCTCGGCATCTTTGACGACCTCTTCATCGTCCTCCATCTCGCCCAGTTCGATCAGTTCGATGTTGTCGCTCAGATCGGTCTTGATCGACTCGTAGGTTTCGATGGCATCGACCAGAACCTGCCGTTCGCGCATCAGCTTCTGCGCGTTTTCGGGGTTGTCCCACAGGTTGGGGTCCTCGACACGGGCGTTGAATTCCTCCAGCCGGTGCGGCGCGGTTTCATAGTCCATACGCTGGGCCAACAGCTCCAGCGATTTTTGGATCTCGGCCACGATGTTCTGGATTTCGGCGCGCATGGTCAGGTCCCAACTTGCTCAATCAGGCCTGCGTGATAGCAAGAGGTTCAGGCCACCACAAGATGACCCGAAAGGCAAATGCAGCACGGACCGGAGCAGTTCCTGAAGAAATGGCATCTGGCCGACCCGCGGCTGGTGGCTGATACCGGCGCGGCAAGTGTCTGGCGGGCCAAACGTGATAACGGGTCTAAAGTCGCGCTCAAACTCTATCGCCGCGCCGATCGCGGAAACGAGGCGCCGGGATGCAGCCTGCTGGCCGCCTGGCGCAACCGGGGCGCCGTCGCGATCCTGGCCGAAGACCGTCAAGCGGTCATGATGGAGTGGCTCGAGGGTCCGACCCTGGGCGATCATGCACGGACGGGCAACGTTGCCGACGCCCTGACACTACTGGCTGAAACGGCGCGGAACCTGCATGCTGATCCGATTGTCGAAGTGAGCGGGCTGAGGCCTTTGGAGCAAGTGTTTGCACCGCTTTTCGACGTCGGATTTGCCGATCAATGTACGCGGCCCCTGCAACCCGATATGCGGCGCGCCATAGCTTTGGCTCAGGATTTGCTGCAGACGCAGCCCGTGCATCTCCCCCTGCATGGAGACCTGCACCCCGACAATGTCATCCTGACCTCATCCGGCCCGCGCGTGATCGATGCCAAGGGTTATGTCGGGGATCTGGCGTTCGAACTGGCAAATGCGCTGCGGCACCCAAAAGGCATGCCGGACCTGGTGCGCGAGGTCGGGCAGATTTCCGCGTGTCTGGATCTGTACGCCGCCGCGATGAATGTATCGCGGGCGCGTCTGGCCCGGTGGGCGGCGGCCAAATGCGCCCTGTCCATATTCTGGCGGTCCGGCGGATCGGTCGAGAGTGACCCGGAAGCCGATCTGCTACGCCTGTTTCTAAGCGCTGCAGATCAGTAAAGTCCGCCGCCCTGAAGGTCGCCCTGGCTGGCCTTGGGCCCCACGATGATGGTCTGCCCGGTCGAGGTCTGGACCTGGCGCCCGCCATTGGTCACCTCTTCGAACAACGGCAGATCGGACCCCATCGCAAAACCACCGTCATAGACACGGTCGATGAACCCGTCGACGCCATCACGGAAGTACTCGGCCACCACATAGTCACCCGATGCGTCATCCGGCAGACGGGCACCGCTGAAACGGTCGATCTTGATGAACTGCCCACCCGGCGGCACTTCGAACGGACCGCCGCCGTATTTCTCGACGGCCTTTTCCATAAAGCTCTGGAATACCGGACCGCACAGCGTGCCGCCGTAAGCACCCCGCCCCATCGGGCGCGGGCGGTCGTACCCGATGTAGCACCCGGCGACGATGTTCGAGGTAAAGCCGATAAACCAGGCGTCCTTGGATTCGTTGGTCGTACCGGTCTTTCCAGCCGTCGGAACCGGCAGATTGACCACGCGAGACGCGGTGCCGCGATCGACCACGCCCTTCATCATCGACGTCAGCTGATAGGCCGTGATTGCATCCATCACCTGCTCTCGGTCGGTCACGATCGTGGGTGAGGCATCGGGCTCCAGCCAGCTGGAGTTGCAATCCAGGCACTGCCGGTCATCATGCCGATAGATCGTTTTGCCGAACCGGTCCTGGATCCGGTCGACCAAAGTCGGTTCGACGCGCTCGCCGCCGTTGGCGAACATCGCATATGCCGCCACCATCTTGTAGAGCGTCGTCTCCTCGGCCCCCAGCGCATTGGCCAGGTAGGGACCCATGTTGTCATACACACCGAACCGCTCCGCGTATCCCGCAACCACCGGCATCGAAACCTCTTGCGCCAGCCGGATGGTCATCAGGTTTCGCGACTGCTCGATCCCGGTGCGCAGGGGCGTCGGCCCGTAGAATTTGTTGGTCGAGTTCTTGGGCGTCCAAAGGCCCTGCGGTGTGTTCACTTCGATCGGGGCGTCCACGACGATGGTCGCGGGGCTGTAGCCACTGTCCAGTGCCGCCGCATAGACGAAAGGCTTGAAGGCCGATCCCGGTTGGCGCTGCGCCTGCGTGGCCCGATTGAACACCGAGTCCTGGTACGAGAACCCACCCTGCATCGCCAGAACGCGGCCCGAGTTCACATCCATCGCCACGAAGCCCCCTTGGACCTCGGGAATCTGACGGGCGGACCACTGGCCCTCTTCCCCGGCAACGACCAGGATCACGTCGCCGCGTTTGAAGTTTGCCTTGAAGTCGCCCTGCATCCATTTGATGTCGCTGCGCGGGATGATGCCGTCGGCCGGACCGTTCTCGATCCCCACCGTCAGCTGTTGTTCAGCAACATCCAGCACGACCGCGGGGTACCATTGCGTGGGCAGCACCACGTCGCGCGGGATTTCCATGATCGCCAGAGCTTCGCGCCACTGCGCTTCGTCTGCCAGTTTTTCCTCGGGGATGGTTTCACCCGTGCCGCGCCACTTGCCGCGCGATCGGTCATATTTCTGAAGCGCCTCGCGCAGGGCGCGCGCGGCTTCGACCTGCATCTCCTCGTCAACCGAGGCCCGGACGGTGAAACCACCGGTAAAGAACTCGCCCTCGCCGAAATCCTCGCTCAGCTGGCGGCGGATTTCGTCGGTGAAATAGTCGCGCGGTGGCAGTGCGGTGCGGAAGCTTTCGAAATCACCGTTCTGAACCGAACGCAGAGGTTGCGCCACTTCGGTCTCGTAGGTTGCCTGATCGATGTATCCGTTCTGATACATCTCGCGCAGCACGTAGTTGCGGCGATCCAACAGGCGCTGTTTCTGGCGCACCGGGTGATAGTCCGAAGGCGCCTTGGGCATCGCAGCCAGCGTCGCGGCCTCATGCGGGGCCAGTTCCTGCAAGGTCTTGTTGAAATACGTCTGTGCAGCGGCGGTCACGCCGTAGGAGTTTTGGCCAAGAAAGATCTCGTTGAGATACAGCTCAAGGATCTGTTCCTTGTTCAGCGTTTTTTCCAACCTGGTCGCGAGGATGATTTCCTGAATCTTGCGTTCGACCCGCCGGTCGCCTGACAGCAGGAAGTTCTTCATCACCTGCTGGGTGATGGTCGACGCGCCGCGCAGGGTCTCGCCCTTGGATTGGACCGCCTCGACCCCGGCGGCGATAATCCCGCGCGGGTCGTACCCCTGATGCGAATAGAAGTTCTTGTCTTCCGCCGAGATAAACGCGTGCTTCACGAGGTCCGGGATTTCCTCGGACGGGGTGAACAGGCGGCGCTCCTGCGCGAATTCGTCGATCAGTTGACCCTTGCCCGAATAGATACGGCTGATGGTGGGCGGTTTGTACTGGGCCAGCGACTCGTGGCTGGGCAGGTCGCGGCCATACATCCAGAAGACCGCGCCAATCACCAGCGCGACCATGAAAATACCCAAGGTGACGAGGCTGAAAACCGCCCCGAAAATCGAAAGAATGAACCGGATCACGTTGCTGCCTTTTGTTCGCGGTGACGCCTATATAGTGTCGCTGCACCCAAGGGTCAAAACACACGGGCGCATTCTAGCCACTTTGCGCCGCAGGGTCACTGCCCAATCAAGCCGCGGCGGATCAGATCCTGCTGGCGCCAAGCTTCAAGACCTTGGTGAATTCCTTGCGCCATTCCGATGCGCCACTCGGGATTTACGAGGTTTTTCAGGTCTCTGGGGCTGGAGATGAATCCGATCTCGACCAGAACCGAGGGAATGTCGGCTGCCTTGAGGACGGAAAACGACGCACTGCGGATCGGGCGCCGATTCATGGGGCCGCCCTGCTGCCCCATGCCGTGCGCCAGTGCATGGGCCAAAGCCTCTGAGCGCGGCTGGGTCTCCTGCCGTGCCATGTCCAGCAAAACGTCAGCGATCTGGTCGTCCGAGCCGCTCAGGTCGATACCCGCGATCAGGTCGCTGCGATCGTGCCGTTCGGCCAGTTTCTGGCTGGCCACGTCCGAGGCCTCATCGGAGAGGAAATAGACAGTGGCCCCATGAGCCTGCCCCTCGGACAATGCATCCGCGTGCAACGAAATGAACACATCGGCGCTGGCCCGATGGGCCAGAGAAATGCGGCGTTCGAGCGACACGAAGTGATCGTCCACCCGGGTCATCACGACCTCGTATCCGCCGGCGCGCAGCAAGAGTTCCCGAAGTTCGCGCGCAAACGTGAGCATCAGGGTTTTTTCGTTAACGCCACCCGATTCCGCGCCGGGGTCGATGCCACCATGCCCCGGGTCCAGCATCACGCGCAGCGGTCGTTCGCCATCTCGCGGCACAACCGGGGGCAAGACAGCAGGCGCAGGCAAATCCCAGCCCGGATTGCGCGGCGCACCCGCGCTGGCGGCAAAACTGTCGAAATCCGTACCTTTCAGGTTCAGCGTCAGAACCGCGGCCCCGCTGTCGGGGTCCACGCGCATAGCCGCCGTATCGACGGCCAAGGGCGCCCCCAGATCCAGCACCATCCGGGACCAACCGGGCACATAGGCGCCGAACTGGACCCCGCTGATCCGACGGGTCTGCAACAGCTTGGCCCGGTCAAGCCCGCTCCAGTCGACCTCCTGGAAATCGATCACCATACGGTACGGGTCTCGAAGCGTGAAAACGCGATACGGGACGCCTTGGCTGAGCCCCAGCTCAAGCGTCACCCCCGCCCCCTTGCCGTCTGTGATCCGGCTCTGCTCGGGCAGGACCCGCGCCAAGGCGTTGAAGTCCTGCGCCAAAACGGCTCCGGCCAGCGCCCAAATCAGCGCACATACAAAGAAGATCCTGCTCATGGCCTCAAGTTTTTCCGAGATCGTTTGGCAGGAGCCTATCGCAGCGTGGCCGGTTTGTGAACGCCTCAGTCCGACTTCTGCGCCGTCCGGCGATCCGCCATGAAGCTGCGCAGCCGTTCCAGGCCCTGCTCGATGTCTTCGGTCGACCGGGCGTAGGAAAAGCGCAGGGTCGTGTGGCCGCGCACCGGGTCGAAATCAAGCCCCGGCGTTACGGCGACGCCGGCCTTGTCCAGGATCTCGGCGGCAAAGGCGCGGCTGTCCTCGGTCAGGTCCGAGACATCGGCATAGACATAGAACGCCCCGTCGGGTGGCGCGATGTTGGTGAACCCGGCCTCGGGCAGGCCCTTCAGCATCAGGTCGCGGTTGCGGCGATAGACGGCGAGGTTGCCCTGCAGTTCGTCCTCGCAATCCATCGCGGCCAGCGCGGCGACCTGGCTGGCATGGGGCGCGCAGATGAACATGTTCTGGGCGATGCGCTCGACCACGCGCACCTGATCTTCGGGCACCACCATCCAGCCGACGCGCCAGCCGGTCATCGAGAAATACTTGGAAAACGAGTTGATGACATAACACTCGTCGGTCAGTTCCAGCGCGGTGACCGCCTTGGCCTCGTATTCCAGCCCGTGATAGATCTCGTCGCTGATGAACGAGGCCCCCTGCCCCCGCGCGGCCTCGATCAGCGCGCCCATGGCGGCGTGGTCCAGCATGGTTCCGGTCGGGTTCGCGGGCGAGGCCACCATCAGCCCCTGCAGGTCGAGCCCGGCAAAATCCTGAGGCACCGGTTGCAGGCGGTTTGCCGGTGCGGTCGGCAGATCGACCGGCATCAGACCCAGCGCCCGCAGAATCTGCCGATAGGACGGATAGCCCGGCGCGCCGATTCCCACCCGGTCTCCGCTGTCGAACAGCGCGGTGAAGGCCAGCAGGAATCCGCCCGAGGATCCGGGCGTGATGACCACCCGTTCGGGGTTCAGGTCGACGTCGTACCACTCGCCATACATCCGGGCGATGCGTTGCCGCAGCGCCGGCAGACCCAGCGCGACGGTATAGCCCAGCGGGCCTTGCCGCATCGCGTTGGCCAGCGCCTCCAGCGCGCCTTGGGGCGCGCCGGTTCCGGGTTGGCCGACCTCCATGTGGATGATGTGGCGCCTGGCCTCTTCAGCGCGGCGCGCGGCCTCCATCACGTCCATCACGATGAAGGGATCAACGCCCGACCGGGTTGAGTTTCGCATGCCCATCTCCCATGTTGCGACCATGGCTTTTGAACGCGGATCCCGGCTGGCGTCAATCCCGGCAATTCTGCTGGCGGTGGCGCTGTGGATGGCGTCGACCGCGCAAAGCCACGCGCAAAGCCTGATCCGCGACCCCGATATAGAACACGGGCTGCGCGAACTTGCCTTTCCGATCTTGCGCGCCGCCGGCTTGAACACCAACCGCGTGCGGGTGATGGTCGTCAAGGACGGCACGTTCAACGCGTTCGTCATCGACTACAACACGATCTACCTGAACCACGGACTGATCCTGACGGTCGACAGCCCCGAGATGCTGCAGGCCGTGATCGCGCATGAGGCGGCCCATATCGCCAACGGGCACCTCGCCCGCCGGGCCGAGAACCTTCGGGCGGCTCAACGCGCGGCCGGTTTCGGTACCGCGCTGGCTCTGATTGCCGCCGCTGCGGGCGGCGGAGAGGCCGCCGCGGGCATTGCCGCCGGCACCCAAGGGGCCGCAATCCGCAGTTTTCTGGGCCACACGCGGGCCGAAGAATCCTCGGCGGATCGCAGCGCCGCCAGCTACCTGCGTTGGGCCGAGATTTCTCCCATCGGCATGGTCGAACTGCACCGCAAGTTCGCCGGCCAGGAATTGCTGAGCGAGATCAATCAGGATCCCTATATGCGCTCGCACCCGACCAGCCGTGAACGCCTGCGCGCCGCCGAGGAATTTCTGTACCAATTCGGGGATCGGGCGAAATCTAACCCCAATGCCGACTACTGGTTTGCGCGGGTCAAGGGCAAGCTGTCCGCGTTTCTGCGCTCTCCCGACTGGACCCTGCGGCGGGCCAAGGAAGAAACGGCGCAGGATATTCGCCTGATGCGCGAGGCCGCCGCCCATCATCAGAACCGAAACCTTTCGGCTGCGCGGGCAGCCATCGATGGTGCGCTGGCAATCCGCACTGACGATCCGTTCTATCACGAACTGAAGGGGCAGATCCTTTTGGAGAACCTTCGGGTCTCGGAGGCGGTCACGGCCTATGCCAAGGCGTCCGAGCTGGCTCCGACCGATGCATTGATCATGGCAGGCTACGGGCGCGCCCTGCTTGCTGACGGACAGACGAAAAAGGCCCTGCAGGTGTTGGAAAGCGCACGCGCCCGCGACTACCGGAACGGCCGCCTGATGCAGGATCTGGGAATGGCCTATTCAAAGGTCGGCAACAACGGTATGGCATCCGCCGTCACTGCCGAGCGCTTCGCTCTTGAGGGGCGTCTGCTGGATGCCGGAATTCACGCAAGACGAGCCATTGGTCAGTTGCCCGAAGGCTCGACGGGTTGGCAACGGGCACAGGATGTGCTGATTGCCGCAGAACAAGCTGAGAAATCGAAAAGGAACCGGAAATGATCCTCAGACACGCAGCACCTGCCCTTCTGGGGCTTTCCCTGATTACCGGTCCGGCCAATGCGCTGGATCTGTCCTCGATGACCGAATCCGAAAGAGCAGAGTTCGGCGCGCAAGTGCGGGAATACCTTCTGGAAAATCCCGAAGTCATTCTCGAGGCGATCAACATCCTTGAGCAACGCAACGCCGCAGCCGAAGCACAGGCCGACCAGCAATTGATCGCTGAAAACGCCGACGAGCTGTTCAATGACGGCTATAGCTGGGTCGGTGGCAACCCGGACGGCGACATCACCCTCGTCGAGTTCATGGATTACCGTTGCGGATACTGTCGCCGCGCGGTTCCCGAAGTGGACGCGCTGCTGGCCGAGGATGGCAACATCCGCCTGATCATCAAGGAATTCCCAATTCTGGGCGATGCGTCGGTTCTTTCGTCCCGCTTTGCCATCGCCACCAAGCAGGTCGCCGGGGATGACGCTTACAAGCAAGTCCATGACGCCCTGCTGGAATTCACGGGCGAGCCTTCGGAAGTGACGCTGCGCCGCATCTCGGACGGGCTGGGACTGGACAGTGACGCCATCCTTGCGGCGATGGACAGCGACGAAGTGACCGAAGAAATCGCCAAGACGCGGGCACTGGCGCAGCGCATGCGGATTTCGGGCACCCCATCTTTTGTTCTGGGCACCGAGATGCTGCGGGGCTTCCTGCCCGCAGATCAGATGAAACAGATCGCTGACGGTGTACGGGCTGAACGCGGCTGAAGCAGCTGGGGCGGCCTGATCGCCGCCCCGTTGAAACGACGCCCTACTCGTATGGATACGGGGCGTCGCATTTCATCGAAACGACCCATGTTGGAGTTCCAGTTTTTCTGAATTGGGTCGCGGGCACGGATTTGCCACGAATTCCCGATGGAATGACGTCACGCCCCTGCCGTTTGCTTTCAGCCAGAATTGCCTGCAGGTCCTGGGGATTGTCGTACTTGCGAATACCGGTGTTTTCAGAAATTGGGCCGGTTGGGCAGTAGGTCGCCCTAGCGATCTGTTTTGCCAAATCATAGGCCGCCTGGGCATCCTGACCGGTTTTGAACGATACCGCGACCCGAGACGCCAGCTGCGGGTCGACATTAATGATCGGGGTCAAACGGCCCCGCGGTTTGCCGGTCCCGCCCGGGCTGAGCCGGACGTCTGCGCGCGTTGTCACTCCGTCATTTCCGAAACCGGACACATGCACCGACATATACCCAAGTTGCGTCCCCGGTGCAGACTGCGGAACTGGAACACTGAAGAAACCGGGGCGTTTGTCCGACCCGGTAGAGGGGCTGCTGCACGCAGAAAGAAGGACGACGGCAAGGGCCGTCACGAAAGGCATTGGTTTCAAAGAATCGAACTCCGGTCCATGTCAGTTGATATCGCGATTGATACCGAGAAAATGGTCCTAAAAATGGCTTATGAAGAATTAGTTCTGGATCGAAGTTAAAGTACTACTCCGCCGCTTCTGCAGCAGCGTCCAGTTCGGCGGCTTTCTTTTCCACCTGTTCAACGATGTGGTCGATCATCTGTTCGTTCGACATCTTGTGGCTGGCCTTGCCCGCCAGGTAAACCATGCCCGAGCCCGCGCCCCCGCCGGTAAAGCCGACATCGGTCATCAGCGCCTCGCCGGGGCCGTTCACGACGCAGCCGATGATCGACAGGCTCATGGGCGTCTTGATGTGTTCCAGCCGCCGTTCCAGCGTCTCGACCGTCTTGATCACGTCGAACCCCTGCCGCGCGCAGGACGGGCACGAGATGATGTTCACGCCCCGATGGCGCAGGCCCAGAGATTTCAGGATCTCGAACCCGACCTTCACCTCTTCGACCGGATCGGCGGACAGGCTGACGCGGATCGTGTCGCCGATCCCCATCCACAGCAGGTTGCCCAGCCCGATGGCCGATTTGATCGTGCCGCTGACCAGCCCGCCGGCCTCGGTGATGCCCAAATGGATCGGAGCGTCGGTGGCCTCGGCGATGCCCTGATAGGCGGCGGCCGACAGGAACACGTCGCTGGCCTTCACGCTGATCTTGAATTCGTGGAAATCGTTGTCCTGCAGGATGCGGATATGCTCCAACCCGCTTTCCACCATCGCTTCGGGGCACGGCTCGCCGTATTTCTCCAGCAGGTGCTTTTCCAGGCTGCCTGCGTTCACGCCGATGCGGATCGAGCAATTGTGGTCGCGCGCGGCCTTGATGACCTCTTTCACCCGCGCCTCGTCACCGATATTGCCCGGATTGATGCGCAGGCAGGCGGCACCGGCCTCGGCGGCCTCGATCCCGCGGCGATAGTGGAAATGGATATCCGCCACGATCGGCACCGGGCTTTCGCGCACGATCTCCTTCAACGCTTTCGACGACGCCTCGTCCGGGACCGAAACGCGCACGATATCGGCCCCCGCCTCTGCCGCAGCTTGTACCTGCGCCACGGTCGCGGCGACATCGGTCGTCAGCGTGTTGGTCATGGTCTGAACGGCAATCGGCGCGTCGCCACCTACCGGGACATTGCCAACCATGATCTGGCGGGATTTGCGGCGATAGATGTCGCGCCAAGGGCGCACATGGTTCAGAGACATGAAAACGGATCCGCGTCAGCCTGGGGTCTGGCCTTTAGATAGTCCGGGGGCAAGCTCGCCGCAATGGCAAGATCACTCTGCCGGCGCCTCGGCGGATTGTGTCTGAAGCTCAGCCACCAGCTGTTTGAGCGCAATGTTTTGCTCAGCCTCAAGATCCGCCACGGCATAAGTCTCGGCCACAGCGTCCTTGGACAGAACCACACCCTTGGCGACGGTTCCCGGTGCACCAGCCGGCCCATAGAGCTCGCCGTTCATCGAGAAATACACGTTGCCCGACGCACCGGCCCGCAGTTGCGGCGGCTCTTCCGTCAGGGGAACCTCAAAGCTCTTGCCGTTTTCGACGGTTCCCAACGTGCCTTCGAAGATCACGCTGCCATCCGCTGCGGTGACCCGCATCCAGGCCGGTTCGACCGCGACGATTTTCAGCGACGTGTCGACCTTTTCAACCACCTGTGGAAGGGTCGCGGCAGTTCTTTCGACGGTATGAATTTCAGCCAGCGCGATTTCCGGGACTTCCGGCGGACGGAACGTGCCTACGGTCCGAGGATCGAGTGTGGAAATCGGGGCATCCCGCGCAACCATCACCGGTACATCCAGTGCTTGGGGGCGGTAGAGACGGTCCAGCGCTTCGGGGTTGGGAATTTCAGCGGCCGCAACCTCGGTCGTTCCGGACTCGGTCCGGATGGCCGACAGCGGGTCAAGATCGGACAGCACGACCGGGGCCTGTTCGACGGGCGAGACCTGAACCTGCTGGATCTTGTTCAGAACCGACCAGCCACCGTACCCGATCCCGGCAATCAGCGCGAGGAGGACAAGCGACGAGCCTACGGCGCGCGGCTCGATCTGGCTGAACACGGACTCGCGGCCGGGAACGTAGGGCGTGTTCGGCGAAATGAACGGATCGCGCCCCATCGGGCCACGGTTCGGAAGGTCCCCGACCGATTTTTTGACCACGGATGCCTGTGCGGACATTCCATGTGCCACTTCGAACCCGCTTTCCTTGCAGAATGCGGCAAAAGTGTCGTCGGGGTTCATACCCAGATAACGGGCGTAAGAACGCACATACCCGGCTATGAAGCCGGGTGTGTCGAATGCGTCGGGATCGGCATTCTCGATGGCAGCGATGTAGTTGGCCTTGATCCGCAGTTCGCGCTGTACGTCGAGAAGAGACTTGCCCATCGTCGCGCGCTCACCGCGCATGACGTCGCCAAGCCGTACTTCGTAGTCGTCGAAGCCCTTGGGCCTGACGTCCACGTCTTCTTCGGAATTGCGCTGTGTCCTGCGCCCAATCATTCCTGCTGCCCCATTCTGCCCATCGCGTGTTTCACGCTAACGGCGAATCGTCCCCATAACGATTCGTCCGCTACTTTTGTTAGCGTAAGCTTAACACGCGGCAAACAAGTTGCACATGTCGGCGTTAGGTTAACCAGCAAGTTCGGCGCGATTTAGCGCACAATGTGACCAAAGTTCGTCCATGGCCTGAACCAAGCGGTTCATTTCGTTGGGTCCATGGACCGGCGAAGGCGTAAAGCGCAGACGCTCCGTCCCCCGCGGAACGGTCGGGAAATTGATCGGCTGCACGTAGATCCCGTAGTCGTCCAGCAGCATGTCGCTGAGCTTTTTGGTGTGCACCGGGTTGCCCACGATCACCGGAACGATGTGGCTGCCGTGATCGATCAGCGGCAAGCCTAGACCCTTCAGTCGCAGCTTGAGGATCTTGGCTTGGGTCTGATGCTGCTCACGCAGTTCGGGCGCTGTCTTGAGATACGCCACCGAGGCCGCAGCACCGGCCGCGACCGATGGTGGCAGCGAGGTGGTGAAGATGAAGCCCGGCGCATATGAACGGACCGCATCGCACATCTTCGCGCTTGCTGCGATATACCCACCCATCACGCCGTAGGCTTTGGCCAAAGTGCCATTGATGATGTCGATCCGATGCGCCAGGCGGTCCCTCTCGGTCACACCGCCGCCGCGCGGGCCGTACATGCCAACCGCGTGCACTTCGTCGATATAGGTCAACGCGCCAAATTCGTCGGCCAGGTCGCAGATCTGTTCGATCGGACCGAAGTCGCCATCCATCGAGTAGACCGACTCGAACGCGATGAGCTTCGGCGCCGCCGGATCGTCGGCTTGCAGCAACTCGCGCAGGTGCTCAACGTCATTGTGACGGAAGATCCGCTTGGCCCCGCCATTGCGGCGCACGCCTTCGATCATCGACGCGTGGTTCAGTTCGTCGGAATAGATGATCAGCCCGGGAAACAGCTTGGGCAGCGTGCTGAGCGTGGCGTCGTTGGCGATATAGGCGCTGGTGAACAGCAAGGCCGCTTCCTTGCCGTGCAGATCGGCCAGCTCGGCCTCGAGCCGCTTGTGGTAGACGGTCGTACCCGAGATGTTGCGCGTCCCGCCAGAGCCCGCTCCGGCTGCGTCGATCGCCTCGTGCATCGCCTCCAGCACGACGGGGTGCTGCCCCATGCCAAGGTAGTCGTTGCCGCACCAGACGGTGATGTTCTGCTGTGACCCGTCCGGACGCGTACGCACGGCATGGGGAAAATGTCCGTTGCGGCGTTCGATGTCGATGAAGGTCCGGTAACGGCCTTCGTCGTGCAGCCTGGCAATCGCTGAGTCGAGCTGAGCAGTGTAGTCCAAAGGACCCTCCTTCGTGACCCCGCCGCAGGGTGATTGCACGGCAAGGCTGTGTTCCGATGCGTATCATAACCGATTTTTCGACCGCATCCGCGCCTATTTTCAGGTTTCCTGCCTAACGCCCAGACAGGGGTCGCAACTTTGATTTGCATCAATTATCGCCTTGAACCCGCAGCGACAAGTAAAGTTGAGACCATAAGGCGCGAGGAAACGACGCAGGTTAAGTGCCGTTTCGCGCAGAATGCTTCCGATCAGACGCGCGTTTTCCCGCCGCTACGGGCTGGACGGCGCTGCCAGCGCTGTTAGGGTCCGCCGCAATATCTCATCCATTCAGGAGTACACCCATGTCGCTTGACGCCACTCTGAGCAAAATCGACTCTGACCTCTCAGCCTCCATCGAGCGGCTGATGGAGTTTCTGCGAATCCCGTCGATTTCCACCGATCCGGCCTTCAAGAAAGACGTGGACAAGGCGGCCGACTGGTTGGTCGACGACCTTAAAAGCATAGGGATCGATGCGAAAAAGCACCCGACCCCGGGCCACCCGATGGTCGTGGGCCATGTCGGCGACGACGCGGACGCCCCGCACGTGTTGTTCTACGGCCATTATGATGTGCAGCCCGTTGATCCCTTGGACCTGTGGAACCGTGACCCGTTCGACCCGGCGCTGGAAGAGACAGAACACGGTCAGGTCATCCGCGGACGGGGCTCTTCGGATGACAAGGGCCAGTTGATGACATTTGTCGAAGCTTGCCGCGCCTGGAAGGCGGTCAACGGCAAGCTGCCTTGCCGCATCACATTTTTCTTCGAAGGCGAAGAGGAATCCGGTTCACCTTCGCTGGTCCCATTTCTCGAGGCCAACAAGGAAGAGTTGAAGGCCGATCTGGCGCTGGTCTGCGACACCTCGATGGTCTCACGCGGTGTGCCCTCGATCGCATCGCAACTGCGCGGCATGCTCAAGGACGAATTCACCATCATCGGTCCGCGCATCGACCTGCATTCCGGCCACTACGGCGGCCCCGGCTTGAACCCGCTGCGGGAAATCTCGCGGATCGTTGCCTCGTTCTACGATGAGGAAACCGGACGGGTCGCTGTGGAAGGTTTCTACGAAGGGGTCCACGAAGTCTCCGCCGAGCAGCTGCGCCAGTGGGAGAACTGTGGTTTCGACGAGGCCGAATACCTCAACTCGGTAGGCTACACGCGACCTCATGGTGAGAAAGGGTACTCGACCCTGGAACAGCAGTGGGCGCGCCCGACGCTGGAGATCAACGGGCTGTGGGGCGGCTACAATGGCGCCGGTTCGAAAACGGTGATCCCCAGCCAGGCGCACTGCAAGATCACCTGTCGCCTAGTCGGTGAAATGGACCCGGACAAACTGCGCGACAAGATCCGGAAGCATGTTGAAGACCGGCTCTCGCCTGACGCCAAAGTCGTCTGGGACAATGATCTCGAAGGCTCCCCCGCATCCGTGATGAACCTGGATCGCCCGGAATTCGAAGCGGCACGCGCCGCACTGTCCGACGAATGGGGGCGCGAAGCCGTTTTCACCGGCATGGGAGGATCGATCCCGGTGGTGGGATATTTCAATACGGTCCTGGGCCTCGATTCAATGTTGGTCGGCTATGCCAACGACGATGACGCAATCCATTCGCCCAATGAAAAATACGACGTGAAGAGCTTTCACAAAGGGATCCGCTCGTGGGCCCGAATTCTGGACGCTCTGAGCCGATAGCCGCGAAAATCGCAAGGCGCTGCCTTGCGCTCCGGGATACTCCGAGCCGGGTGAAGCGCGGATGCGAACTTCATCCGGCCGGCGGTATCCCGGCGTGTCGCGGGCAACGCGGCCGGGGGCACCGCCCCCTTAAGCCGCAGCCCGCAGACAGACCGTATTACATGTGGATCACGCGCCCGTAGGCGTCCAAAACCGATTCATGCATCATTTCCGACAAGGTCGGGTGCGGGAAGACTGTATTCATCAGGTCTTCTTCGGTGGTCTCCAACTGGCGACCGACGACATAGCCCTGAATCAGTTCGGTCACTTCCGCACCAACCATATGGGCGCCCAGCAACTCGCCGGTTTTCGCGTCGAATACGGTTTTGATCATGCCTTCCGGCTCGCCCAATGCAATTGCCTTGCCATTGCCGATGAACGGGAAGCGGCCAACTTTCACATCAAAGCCAAGCTCCTTTGCCTTCGCCTCGGTATAGCCAACCGACGCGACCTGAGGATGACAATAGGTACATCCCGCGATGCTTTCCGGCTTTACGGGATGGGCATGTTTGCCAGCGATGAGTTCTGCGACCATCACGCCTTCGTGGCTGGCCTTGTGCGCAAGCCAAGGCGCTCCGGCGATGTCGCCGATGGCATAGAGGCCATCTACCCCAGTCCGGCAATATGCATCCGTCACCACATGGGTGCGGTCAATTTTGACGCCCAGCGCCTCAAGCCCGAGGTTCTCGACATTTCCGACGATCCCAACGGCAGAGATGACAGTATCGAAATCGTGCTTTTCGACCTTGCCGCCGGTTTCGATATGAGCCGTCACCTTGCCTTTGCCGCGATCCAGCTGCTTGACCATGGATTTCTCCATGATCTTCATGCCCTGTTTGACAAACGATTTCTTGGCGAACGCGCTGATCTCGGCATCTTCGACCGGCAAGACCCGATCCATCACTTCGACCACGGTCGTGTCTGCGCCCAACGTATTGTAGAAGCTGGCAAACTCGATCCCGATCGCTCCGGACCCGATAACAAGCAGCTTTTTCGGCATCCGGGCCGGTTGCAGCGCATGTTTGTAGGTCCAGACCAGATCGCCATCTGCTTCCAGGCCCGGCAACTCGCGCGCACGGGCACCGGTGGCCAAGATGATGTTCTTCGCCGTCAGCTCCTCGGTGCCCTTGTCGGTCTTGACCGTCACTTTGCCTTTCGACGGGATTGTCGCCTCGCCCATCACGACGGTGACTTTGTTCTTCTTCAGCAGATGACCGACGCCGCTGGTCAGTTGCTTGGCAACCCCGCGCGAGCGTTTGACGACCGCGTCCAGATCGTAACCGATCTTGTCGGCACTCAAACCGAAATCCTTTGCGCGCTCCATCAGGTGGAACACTTCGGCCGACCGCAGCAAGGCCTTGGTCGGGATACAGCCCCAGTTCAGGCAGATGCCGCCCAGATGCTCGCGCTCGACCACGGCGGTCTTGAGGCCCAGTTGGGCCGCACGAATGGCAGCCACATAGCCGCCGGGGCCCGCACCGATTACGATCAGATCAAAGGATTGTGCAGCCATGTTTACCTCTCGGCGCAGGTCGATTGAAAACTAGTTTACCGTTAAACTATTTTTTTGAACGCATCAATATGCTGCCCCGCGACACATGTGACGCAGGGTCATCAGAATAAGAGCGCGCGCTATTCAGCCTATACCCCGCGTCCCTCGAAGGCTAGAAAAGACCTGCAACCATGTTCGAATTTCGGATCTACAGATTTTAGGGAACAATCATGGCCAAGACTCTCAAAGATTTGTTGCTTGCCCTTTTGAACGCCACACTGATCCTTGTGGCTCTGTGTCTGTTCCTTGGTTGGAAGCTGGCGCGAAGCGTCGAGAATATTCAGGACAACTTCAGAGAAAGCCTGCAAATCGTTCAGCCGCTGCGTGAACAGGCGCAGGGCGTCCGAGAGGATCTTGCAAGTCTGCGCGCTGATCTGTCCGGTATTCGCATCCTGGGAGATGATGAGCCGGAGTTGAAGCAGAAGCTTCAGCAGGCGCTGGTGCGATTGGACGAGGTTCAGGCCAAGCTGGAAACCACGCAGGCTCGCCTCAACGAACTGGTCGAAAACCCTCAGCTACTGATTGATTACGCAATCACCACGGCCGTCGATGCCACAACGGCCAGGCTGATCGAATTGCGCGGATGTGGGAAGGCGGCCTAACCCGCCGCCTGCAACTCACGCACCGTTGTGCCGTATCCGCCGCCGCTGACATATGCGGCTTCGGGTGCCGTCGTCTCACGGGCAAGCGCCGCGTTGCGGTACGGGAAACGCCCGAATTTCCGGATCACCTCACGATGGGCGCGGGCATGCAGCAGATTGCTTGCACCATGTTCCGGCATGCGCTGGCACATCAGGCGCACACAGCGCTCCTGATCGCACAGGTTCTCTGAATGCATCATCGGCAGGTAGAAGAACTGTCGGGCGGGCTCGTCGATCTTCAGATCCCATTCCTTGTCGACGGCACATTTCGCTGCTGCCAGTGCCGCCTTGTCGGATGAGAAGGCTTTGCCGCTGCCTCGGAACATGTTGCGCGGAAACTGGTCCATGAGGATGATGTAGGCCAGCGATCCGCTGGGATATGTCAACCACAGAGAGAACTTTCCCTCGCACGCGGCTTGCCATGTCTCAAGGAAGCGGTCCCGTATCTGCGCATCCAGCGCTTCATCTTCGCGGTACCACCCCTCGGGGCCTACTTCATCCAACCAGAAACTCAGTACTTCTTCAGGACCAACCATTGCCCTTGACTCCGTCTGTTCCCCCCCGAGGGACGTAACGTCATATAAGTCGGTTTTACAGACTTGTTACAGTAACATATTGCAACATTGACGACATAAATCCGGCGGTCAGGCAGGTTGGTGTTCTTCCTCTTCGTCCTGCGCGGCTTCGATCGCGACTTCTTGCGCAACTTCCAGTGCGACCGGCGATGCCGTCGGGTACAGCGGCGACATGGTGCCAGTCTCGTCCACGGGCACCGAGGCCCGCTGGGTCATCCGGTAGACCGCATAGACCGCCATGGCAAACAGTAGTGCGGCAATGAACAGGAAGAAGCCGGACGGCCCGAACACGGCATCCCCCATCAACCAACCGGTGATCAGCGGGCCGGCAATTGCGCCAAGCCCGTTGATGAAAATCAGCCCGCCGGACGCGGCCGCCATATCTTCGTGCTCGAGGTAGTCGTTGGTGTATGCGATCAGCAAGGAATACAGTGGATTGGACATGCCACCGATGACAAAGGCCGCAGCCAGCAAAACCGGGAAGTCGACCCCGAAAACCATGCCCACCGCCGCACTGATGCCGCCCACGACCGACACCAGCAGGATCAACAGGCGCCGGTCCATACGATCCGAAAACCAGCCCAACGGATACTGCAGAACCAACGCGCCGATGTAGAATGACGCCACGAAGGTTGAAATCTCGACCAGTGTCAGCCCGGCCCGCGCGCCGTAAACCGCGGCCATGCCGAACTGAGCCGAGAAGATGCCACCCAACAGGAACATGCCAACACAGCCCAAGGGCGACGTGTCCATCAACTGCCTGAGCGTCATCGGCTTGGTCGTATCAAACGCCGGCGTCGGTGAAATCGACAACAGGATCGGAGCAAAGGAAACGGAAACCAGGATCGAGGCAATCACAAAGGTTTCGTACCCGGCCGGGTCACCGACAAGCATCAGTGCCTGCGCGCTGACAATACCGATCATCTGGACGATCATGTAAAGCGACAAAGCCTGGCCACGGTTTTCGTTGCTCGCGGCGTTGTTCAGCCAGCTTTCGGCGGTCACGTACACGCCGGAAAAGCAGAACCCGATCACAACACGGCCCAGCGACCACGCGATTGGATCGGTCAGCATCGGATAGCTGATCATCACGGCAGAGATGAAGGACGCCAGCGCCGCGAAGACCCGCACGTGCCCGACCCGCCGTATCATCTCGGGTGCAAGACGGGATCCGCCCAGAAAGCCCACGAAATACGCGGACATGACAAATGACATCTGCAGGGTCGAAAACCCTTCGATCTCGCCCCGGACACCCAACAGGGTGCCCTGCAGGCCGTTGCCGATCATCAGCAGACCCATTCCGAGTAGAAGCGCCCACGCGCTGGCAAGTACCTGAAGCATGTTTGCACTCCAAATCCGCTGAACAATGGCTTTCGTTAAAGGATCAAACGATGTCCCGGTCGCGCTTGTCTACGACATTCACCAGATTCGATCCCGCGATCCCGCCCTCTAAGGGATCAAAAGCGACGCGTCACCATAGGAAAAGAAGCGATAGCCACTTTTGATCGCATGATCATAGACCCGCAGCATCCTGTCCCGTCCAATCAGCGCCGAAACCAGCATCAGAAGCGTCGATTTCGGCAGATGGAAATTGGTCATCAGCGCGTCGGTGACCTGAAACTGGAAGCCGGGGTAGATGAAGATGTCGGTCTCCCCCTCCCAAGGCTGGATCGATCCATCGCGCGCGGCACTTTCGATCAGTCGCAAGGCGGTGGTGCCAACCGGGATGACGCGGCCACCCGAGGCTTTGGTCGCCTGAATCTCGGCTGCGGCCTGCGGGCTGACCTGTCCCCATTCGGCGTGCATCTTGTGGGTCGTCACATCCTCGACCTTGACCGGCAGGAACGTTCCGGCCCCGACGTGCAGGGTAACATGGGTGAACTCGACACCTCGATCCGCAAGGGCCTGCAACAATGGCTCGTCAAAGTGCAGAGAGGCGGTCGGTGCCGCCACAGCCCCGGCCTGCCGTGCCCAAACGGTCTGGTAATCGGTCTTGTCACGCTCGTCCGCCGGCCGTTTGGCCGCGATGTAGGGGGGCAAAGGCATTGCTCCGGCCTGCTCGAGCGCCCGGTCGAAATCATCGCCCTTCAGATTGAAGCGCAAATGGGCCTGGCCGTCGGCGACCCCTTCCAGAACCGCGCTGAGGTCGTCGGAGAACACGATCTCTTCGCCCACCCGGATCTTCTTGAGCGGTTTCAGCAATGCGCCCCAGGTGCCGTCGGCGCGGGGCTCCAGCAAGGTGGCCTCGATCGCGGCCGAGACCGGACCCTGGGCGCTGTCACGGTGACGCCGGCCGCTCAGCCGGGCCGGGATGACGCGCGTGTCGTTCAGCACCAGCCGATCACCGGGGCGAAGCCAGTCGGGTAGGTTGAACACCCGATCATCCGAGATCGCGTCACCCTGTGCCACCAGCAGGCGCGCCGAAGACCGCGGGCTGGCGGGCCGCGTGGCAATCAGGTCATCCGGCAGGTCGAAATCGAAATCACTCAGCTTCATGGCCGCGCCATACATCGCCCGAACAGATTCGGCCACACTCTGCGTCAGCGGTCCTCGCCCCGGCTTCCCACCGACGGGCTGGGTCCGTCCGGTGCGACAGGCGTTGCGTTGGGGCCGTCGGAAACTGTTGGGGCAGGTTCTCGTAGCAAGTTGCGCAGAAACAGTGGCGCCAGACCGGACAGCGGGTTCACGGACACTTGCGGGGCCGAGATCGGGCCCACCAGCGTATAGTTGAACGCGAAAACGCCCTCGCCCTTCTTGGTCAGGACGCTGCCAATCGCGTTCACCATATAGATCGGAGAGATCGCGCCGCGAAGGTTCAGGAACTTTCGTTCGGTATCCACCGTCCCGTCGAAGGACAGCCCCATCGACGGTCCAACCGCACTGCCGCTGAGAATCTTGACCTCGGTCGGCGTGATCCGCATCTCGCTGTCGATTGATGAGAAGTAGATCCCCTGCCCGGCCATCTCGGTCAGTAGACCGACCAGACTGATGGCATTCAGCAACGCCGCCATGGCCGGAGCATCCTGGATCCGCGTGTCCGTGATTTTCAGGGTCAGATCGTAGTTGCCCGGGCCAGCCACCGGATTCAACCGGAGTTGCAGCTTTCCTCCTCTGGCCTGGGTCAACAAACCGGCAGACCGCAGTACCGCACCGGCGTCCACGGATTGCAGGCTGACCGCACTGCGCGATCCGCTGGGCACAACCTGCCCCTGGACCGGGGCGCCTCCGTTGACCTGAGCGGAAAATCCACCCTTCAACCCTCCGGTCGTTTCGAAATTGCCCTTCAAACCGGTCAGGGCCACTTCCTCGGTCACCTGCAGCCGGTCCAGCGCCACGTCAAGGTTCGGACCTCGACCCGATGACGCGCCGCCGCCGCTGCCGCTGCCGAACGTCGCTTTGCCCAGGTTGAGAACGCCGCCCAAAACGCGGATATCCGGCGCCGCGGCACCACGGCCGATCAACTCGGCCGGAACAGCCAACCAATCGCCCAGTTCAAAAGAACTGAACTGAACCCGATCCAAAGCGCCATTTGCGATCGAGATCGAGGCCACCGCGCGCAATCCGGCGGCATCAATCCGCAGGCTGTCCACTCGCAGTTGATCGCCCAGCGTCGCCTCGGTGGCCAACGTCCCGGCAGTGGCTGCGGATTTTTGCCACCCCAGTTCGGGAATTGCCATTCCGACGCCGACCAGATCAGAGGTCGCGGTCAGCTTTGTCGGCTCTCCCCCTCCAATTCCAAGACTGATCTCAGCCACGCCTTGCCCGGTCAGCATACCGGACGGCAATCCGGCCTTCAGTTCATCCATCAACCGCGGGGACAGTTCGATCTGCCCACTGAGTGTGCTGCGTTGTGCTGTCTTGCCGCCGATCGGTTGTCGCCAAGTCGCCTGTATCGGCACCTCACCGAACAGACCGTCTCCGTCTATGGCCACCTGGGTCTGATCCCCGCTCAGGCGCAGTTTGGCGGCGCTGATGCGGAAGCCCGGAACCAGTTTTTCCGTATCCAGATCAATCAATTCTCCCAGAAAGTGAAATTGCGTGTCCTCGAATTTCAACCCCTTGATCAAGGGCAGAGACAGAGTGCCGCCCAGTCGCACGCTGCCCGAAGCCAGATCAACCGGAAGGTTTGCCTTGGTCAGCAATTGCAGCGGCGCCCGGTCAAGCAACGACAAGGCCGAGGTCACACTGCCACTGGCCTGAACACGCACAATGCCCGGTGTATTCTTTTTGATGTCTGTATCCGGGATGATGAACGACGTCCCAGAGGCATCAACCGCGCCACCGTCATCGGCGATCACCACGCCCTTGCGGGCGGTCACCGTGAATCGACGGCCAATCAGCGTGGCCTGCCCACGCCCGCCTTGGATCGGCGGCAAGGTCTTGGCAAACCGAACCAGCGCATCATCGAAATCGAAATCAAGATACAGTTCGGGCTTGGAATCTCCGGGCCGCAGCCTCAGAACGAAGTCCATGTCCGACAGATTGCCTTCGTACAGGTTCTCGGTAACCCATTTGCGCGGCTTCGGAGCCAATCGGGGCGGCCAGTAATGCAGCAGCTTGTCCGATGCCATGTGCCCCAGCCGCGCGTTCAGATCCACGCTCCACCCCTCCGGCAGGCCCACAAGCTCGCCCGAAGCGCGCAACAGGTCTTCGCCATCCTCGACCACGACCTGCCCCAGCTGCAGCCGGAAGGGGTTCAGGCGCACTTGAAAGTCCAGATCGGCCTGCTTGACCTCTAGCGCATCAACGAACAGGTCGGCTGGGTTCACCCGGATACCGTTCAGACGGAACTGCACCGCCATGCTTTCCAGCGCGCCGGCCTCTACACCCTTCAGATAGGCTTTGCCCTCGCCCTGTACGCTGCCCCAGCCCGACACCACGGAAACCTCGTTGAAATCCAGAACCTGCTGCGCCGGGTCATAGGTGAAATACGTGCGGGCCGAGTCGAACGGAACCGGTCGGGTCTCGGGGTTGGGCTGAACGGCCCCGGCCCCAAGGTTCAAGGTTGCAAATACCGGCCCGAGCGCGCCGGCCCCGTCGATACTGCCGCGCAATGCGCCCGAGATCGGCGTGTCCAATACCTGCAACCAGGCCAGTGCCGGGGATTGCGCCGCGACGTCGGTCGCTGGAAGATCGGTGATCGAAATCCCGAACTGCGCCTCGGGTGAGCCGAGCGTGCTGGTGTAGTTCGCTTCGATCATGCTGACATAGTCACGGCCCGCCAGCACCGAAAACCCGGTCGCCAGGCGCAGGGCGCCTTCGCTCCGCGTCGCCAGAATATGCCCGCCGTCCAGAACCCAGGACCGCCCAAGGCGCAGATCCCGATAATCCAGCGTGATGGCGTCAAGCTCGACCGAGGTCAGGGACGACAGAACCGGTGACAGGAAAACCTGATCGGACTGTTCAATCAATTCGGCCAAGGTTGGCGCATTCTGCACGGGCGCGCTGCCGGAACCGACGGTCAGCGAGAGCGATCCGTCCTCGGCTCGGGTCAATGCGATCTGCGCGCCGTTGAGAGTAATCCGCTTGGGCCGGACATGGCCGCGCAGCAGCGGACGCATCGCCAGGCTGGCCTGCATGCTCGAGACCTGAGCGATCTGGCGTCCCTCGGCGTCGCTGATCGAAACATCGCTGAGCCGCAGACGCGGGCGCCATTCCTGATTGATGATAAAGCTGACATCGCCGAACCGGATCTGCAGGCCGCCCAAAGCGTTTTCCAGACGCGTTTCGACCCGGTCGCGCAGCCATTCTGGCGCATGGATCCGATGGCCGAACACCATGACCCCGGACAGGACGGCCAGAAACACCAGCAGGAACACCCCGCGCAAGGCCCACAGCCCGGCTGTCCGCCGACGGGATCGGCGGCGCGGCGGTTTCCCGCCCTTCTCAGCCTCGTCCTGTTCGTCTTGCGCCAATTTGCCGTCCACGTCTTTCAACCTGCCCGAGCCGCCCTATGATACGCGGCATCACCTACAAATCCTGACCGGAGTTCAAAATGCCTGACGTTGCAGACATCGCCCCCGATTTCACCTTGCCCCGCGATGGCGGCGGCACGGTCACCCTGTCGGACCTGCGCGGTCGTCCCGTTGTTCTGTTCTTTTATCCCCGCGATGATACGCCGGGCTGCACCAAGGAATCCATCGGTTTCTCGGAGCAGCTTCAATCCTTTGCCGACGCCGGTGCACAGGTTTTCGGCATCTCTCGCGACAGCGTTGCCAAGCACGACAAGTTCGTCGCCAAGCACGGGCTGACCACTCCACTGCTGTCCGACGAAGGTTCGACCGTGTGCGAGGATTACGGCGTCTGGGTCGAAAAAAACATGTATGGCAAGAAGTCGATGGGGATCGAGCGCTCGACCTTCCTGATCGACGCCGACGGAAAGATCGCCCGCGTCTGGCGCAAGGTCAAAGTTCCCGGCCATGTGGATGAGGTGCTGGAGGCCGTACGCGCGCTTTGACGCTGCGAGCCATCCGGTCTAAGAGGCGGCAGTTTTCATCCAACCCGAGGATTACCGTGGCCAAAACCCTGACCCAGATGGCAACCGAGGTTCTGACCACTGCGGATGGGCGGTCCAAGACCGCCCTTTCCAAACGCTATGCCGCCGAATGGTTTGCGGCGCGCAACAGCGACGCCCCCGCGATCGATGTCGGGACAGCTACGCCACCGTTGCATCCGTCGCGTCCTGACAAGCCCGAGCTGCTGTCGCCGCGCGACGTGCCGCGCCGTCGCCCCGGTTCGGAGGCTGGACGCATCGCGCTGCTGCACGCTGTGGCCCATATCGAGTTGAATGCCGTGGACCTGCACTGGGACATCATCGCCCGGTTCGGGCATGTGCCGATGCCGGTCGGTTTCTACGACGACTGGGTAAAATGCGCCGAGGAGGAATCGCGCCATTTCGAAATGATCTGCGACTGCCTGGAAGCGATGGGCAGCCACTACGGCGACCTCCCGGCCCATGCCGGGATGTGGCGTGCGGCCGAGGACACCGCCGAAGACCTGATGGGCCGGCTGGCGGTGGTGCCGATGGTGCTCGAGGCGCGCGGCCTCGACGTGACACCGGGCATGATCGACATCTTCCGCAAGGCCAAGGCCGATCAGGCCGTGGCCGCGCTTGAAGTGATCTATGCCGAAGAAGTCGGGCATGTAGCCTATGGCTCGAAATGGTTCCACTTTCTGTGCGGCCGCGAGAATGCCGACCCCAAGGACGTGTTCCACCAACTGGTCCGGCGCTATTTTCATGGCGCGCTCAAGCCGCCCTTCAACGAGGAAAAGCGGGCCGAAGCCGGCCTGCCGCCCGATTTCTACTGGCCTTTGACCGAGGATCTGACGCCCCCGGGAGACGCGAAACGCTGACGGAATCGCGCCGCTTTCGGCAATTTTCTGCCGATGACGTGCGGGAAAACACCGTAATTGTCGACCAATCGGTTAACAAACTTGCCCAACCGGGACCGGCCCTTTAAGCAATCGGCCCAAGGGGCGGCGATCCACTCACGACCGGTCCCGACATTGGGGATGAGAGGTAAGGCGCGTGAGAACCCGTCTGGCAATCAAACTACACTCACTGCTCGAACGGCACTTCCCGGAACGCCGGGTCTTCCTGAAATCCGACAATGACACACGCTTCATCCGGCTCAGCTCGGAGACGCAGATCGTGGCAGCGCTTGGCGTTTCGATCATGGTCGGCTGGACGGCGGTCGCCACGGCGATCCTGCTGATGGACAGCATCGGGTCGGGCAACTTCCGTGAACAGGCCAAGCGCGATCAGGCGACCTATCAGGAACGGCTGAACATCCTGTCGCAGGAACGCGACGCGCGGGCCCAGGAAGCACTGGCCGCGCACGCCCGGTTCAACTCGGCGCTTCAGCAGATCTCGGCGATGCAGTCGGAACTGCTGGAATCCGAAAACCGTCGACGCGAGCTGGAAACCGGCATCGAAGTCATTCAGACCACCCTGCGGTCGACCATGAAGCAACGTGAGGAAGCCCGGGCGCAACTCGCCGAGCTTCAGGAGAAATCCGATGGCGCATCGGTTGCGATGTTCGCCTCCGCCGCTCCGGCACAGATCGAATTCATGGCCGACGCCCTGACCCGGACAGCACAGCAGCGGGACCAGATCGCAACTGATGCACAGGCGGCACTGGACCAGCGCGATGAGCTTGAGCTGGAAATCCTGCTGATGCAGGAACGCAATGACGAGATCTTCCGCCAGTTGGAAGAAGCCATGGTGATCTCGGTTGAACCGCTGGACAAGATGTTCCGCGAGGCCGGAATGCCCACCGACCGGATGCTTGACGAAGTGCGGCGCGGCTACAGCGGCATGGGCGGCCCGCTGACGCCGATTTCCTTCAGCACCCGCGGCGAAGAGCTTTCGGCAGATGAGGTGCGCGCAAATCAGCTTCTGCAGCAGATGGACCAGCTGAATCTGTATCGCATAGCGGCCGAAAAGGCCCCGTTTGCCACACCGGTCAAATCGGCGTTCCGGTTCACCAGCGGATATGGTTATCGCCGCGACCCCAAAACCGGCGGGCGCCGGATGCACAAGGGCACCGACTTTGCGGCTCCGACAGGCACGGATATCTTCGCCACCGCCGACGGTGTCGTGACCCATGCGGGCTGGCAATCCGGCTATGGCCGTCTGATCAAGATAAAGCACGCCTTCGGGGTTGAGACACTTTATGCCCATAACTCGAAGATCCGCGTGAAGGTCGGCCAAAGGGTCTCGCGCGGGGATCACATTGCTGATATGGGTAATTCCGGACGGTCGACCGGAACGCATCTGCACTACGAGGTGCGCGTGAACGGAAAACCTGTAAACCCAATGGACTTCATCAAGGCTGCGAACAATGTTTTCTAAAAGCAAAATCAACGAGCCCGCACCCAAGGCATCCGAAACGGCCAAGCCGGCAGCCCCGGCGCCTCAGGCGACCCCTGCCCCGACCGAACAGAAGGCCGCAAGCACCGCGCCCAAGCCCAAGCCGCCGGCATCGGTTCTGTCGTCGGACCTGCATATCACCGGCAACATCAAGACCACCGGTGACATCCAGGTCGAAGGAACCGTCGAAGGCGACATCCGCGCGCATCTGCTGACTATCGGCGAAACCGCGACCATCAAAGGCGAAGTGACCGCGGACGACGTGGTTGTGAACGGCCGCATCGTGGGTCGTGTACGGGGTCTGAAAGTACGTCTGACCTCGACCGCCCGGGTTGAGGGCGACATCATCCACAAGACCATCGCCATCGAAAGCGGCGCGCATTTCGAAGGCTCGGTTCAGCGTCAGGACGATCCGCTGAACCCAGGACGCAGCGGCAAAACCGGAGCCAATCCGGCGGCTGAAGTCAGCCAGTAAACCGCTCCAAGTACCGAGTTCCAAGAACGCCGCGGCCACTGTCCGCGGCGTTTTTCTATGCCCATCAGGCAACAATCCGTCCCCCTATCAAGACCGCAAAGCCCTGCACGCGCGATACATTTTCACAAAAGGTGTTTTTTGAATTAAACTTCACCTCGTTGAAATTGGGAGGTTTTATCATGCGAGCAAAACTGATGGCCGAATTCTTCGGCACGTTCTGGCTGGTTCTCGGCGGTTGTGGCAGCGCGGTGCTGGCTGCCGGAGTTGCCGATGTGGGCATCGGATGGCTGGGCGTGTCGTTCGCCTTCGGCCTGACGGTCCTGACCATGGCCTTTGCGGTCGGACACATATCGGGTGGTCACTTTAACCCCGCGGTCAGCCTGGGGCTGATGATCGGTGGGCGTTTCCCGTCCAAGGATCTGCTGCCCTACTGGGCTGCGCAGGTGCTTGGGGCGATACTGGCCGCAGCCGTTCTGTACGTGATCGTGAGCGGCGCACCCGGCTTCGAAGGCGTTGGTAGTTTTGCCTCGAACGGGTATGGCGAGGCCTCGCCCGAAGGTTATTCGATGATGTCGGCGCTGGTGATCGAGATCGTTTTGACCGCCTTTTTCCTTATCATCATTCTGGGCGCGACGTCCGAAAAGGCTCCGGCCGGGTTTGCGCCCATTGCCATCGGCCTTGGGCTGACGCTGATCCACCTGATTTCGATCCCGGTCACCAATACGTCGGTGAACCCGGCCCGCTCGACCGGGGTGGCGCTGTTTGCCGATGGCCCCGCCTTGGCGCAGCTGTGGCTGTTTTGGGTCGCCCCGCTGATCGGTGGCGCTTTGGGGGCCGCGATCTGGAAGATGATGGCCTCGGACGAATAGAAACCCGTCCTACTAATGCAAACCCCCTCCCGGCCTACGCCGGGAGGTGACTCTGTTATACGGTTGCGTGGGCCACACCCGCGGCAAGAATTCGACCGGTCGGATCAGGGTGGTTGAATTTCCGGAACGAACCGCCAGAATTCGCAGAACTCTGTGAAAGACCTGATCATGATTTCCTGGCCAAAGTTCCGGCGCAACGCTTCCGCAATTCCCGCATCCACCGCCTGGATTGCGATGGCCAGTATTCCGCTGGTTCATTATTTCTGGCCAGACCTCGGCGCGGTCTCTGATCGGGATCAGACTGTTCTGTTCGCTCTGACGATCTTTGCCATTCTGGCCCTATCCGAGATTTTCATCGCCAGAATCCATCGCAAGCCGGGCAGCGGCTTGGTCTACAACCCGGAAAACTTCAAAAACCCGGCGTATCTGGCTGATTTCTGGATCAAACTTATTGGTCTCGCGGCCAGTCTTGCGCTGCTTGCGCTGTTCTACTCCACCGCCGACCTCTACCGGGATGAATGGTATCAACCGTTCTTTTCGCTGTTTGCCGACTACTGGCCTCTGATCCTTGCGGTTGTCCTTTCCGTTGTCACGGCGGTTCATTTCTCGATGCGACATCCGCGCGACGGCATGTGGCATCTGGGACGTGTGGTTTTGTCTTTTGGTCGCCAATCCACCGGAGCCCGCGAGTTGAAATCCTTTCTTCTTGGGCTGGGCGTCAAAGGGTTCTTTCTGCCACTGATGTTCTGCTATCTGGTCTATGACTGGGGCTTTCTGCAGACCCGTTCGCTGTGGGATGCGCAGGACTTTCAGCAGGTCTATGCATATCTCTACCGCTTTGCCTTCTTTCTGGACCTGACGATCGTCACCATTGGCTATGCCACTGCCACCCGGCTTCTGACCTCTCATATCCGCTGGACCGAGACGACGGTGAGCGGATGGCTGGTCTGCGTGATCTGCTATGCCCCGTTCTGGCAACTGCTGTCGCGCAGCTATTTCAACTATGTCGAGGATGGGTTCGCCTGGGGTGTCTGGCTGTGGGACTACCCTGTCCTCTACGGATTGTGGGGCGGCGCCATCCTGTTCTTCCTGGCGGTCTATTGCCTGACCGCCGCACGGATGGGTCTGCGGTTCTCGAACCTGACCTATCGCGGGCTGGCCTGCGACTTTCCCTACAACATCAGCAAGCACCCCTCCTACATCAGCAAGAACATCACCTGGTGGATGATTTCGATCCCGTTCATCGCGGTCGACTTCTGGGCAGGTCTGGCCAACTGTCTGGCCCTGCTGGGCGTGAACCTGATCTATTTCGCACGGGCCTGGCACGAAGAGCGCTGCCTGTCACGCGCGCCGTCCTACCGAGCCTACAAAAAACACGTGAACGAATACGGTCTTCTGGCCCGCATCCGACGCGGCCTGAGCGGCTGGACCCGGAGCGTTGCCAGACAGGTGAATTGATCGCGCGACGCGCGTGTCAGCGCCCTGTCATCCAGATACCGTCGGGCCAGAAGGCGTGGAAGGCAAAGGCGAACATCACATCATGCACGACATCCCGTCCGGCACCATCCGTGACGCGGATTGATCCTATGTCGCGTCCCTTGTCGACGCGCCCGGCGTCCAGAGCCGAGGCTTGCCCCGCCGACCAAACGATGACAACGCCTGCTTCTGACAATCGCCCAGCCGCACGCAATCGCGTCAGAGGCCAGGCCCGCTCTCCGACACGCACCACCCGTTCGAGCGGTTGAATACCATGCGGAGGCAGCGCGCCGTCATACAGGAACGGTCTGCGCGCGCTGTCATAACCGCGATAGGGGTTGCGCCCGTAGTCCCGCGCAAAATTCGGCTCGGCCATTACCAGACCGTCGGGATTGCGCTTGCGGAACTGGTCCCACCCTTCCATCCACGCTGGCAGCGCTGTCAACTGAGCACCGGTCAACTGGCCAACGATCGCCTCGCCGGTGGCTTGCTGCCACCAGGTTTCGGTTTCGCGGTCATACATGATCATGTCCGAATTTCGCAGCTTTCCGGATACGCCAAAACTGAGCACCCGTCCCGGGACACGCCGATCAAACACCAGCCCCGAATTGCACAATGGGCAATATGTAACCGCGACTGGACGGTTGCCGATGCGATCATTCACGATCTCATGCCAGATCAGATATCGCAGCGGATAGGCGCGCGGGCGCGTACCGGGCAGCTCCACCGTGATCACGGCCTCGGTCAGCCCCAACCCGGCTTTCGCTGAAACCGGGACAAACTCGGGCTTGTCGATGGCCGGGATACCGTCTTTCGGCGGTCCGCCGGACCGGACCGCAGACCAGTCACCGATCGAGGTGACCGAAAAATCGGTTTTGGGCCATTCGTCGCGCCACAGGCTCGGGTCCGCGGACACCGCGGTTGCGCAGAACAGCAGAAGGGCAAACAGACAGCTTCGCATGAGGCACCTTTGGATACCTGCCATCGTGCGTCAGGCCGTGCGGTCGGGCCAAGCCCCTTACACAGGGACGTGAAGCGCCGTGCGCGGACAACCCGGCGCGCAGTCCGCGCCGGGTCTAGGGATCATTCGGTGACGGTCACCTTGGTCATGACGTCCGGTTGGCCGACCACCGCGCCGTTCGGGCCTGTGCCGCGTTTGATCGCATCAACAACGTCCATGCCGTCGGTCACCTTGCCCACCACCGTGTACTGGCCATTCAAGGTCGGGGCCGGTTCGAACATGATGAAGAACTGCGAATTTGCGCTGTTTGGATTGCTGGCGCGAGCCATTCCGACGATGCCGCGCTCGTACGGAACTTCGGAAAACTCGGCTGGCAGGTCCGGACGGTTTGAACCGCCGGTACCGGCGCGACGCATGTCGCTGCCCAGTTTACCGTATTCCACGTCCCCGGTCTGTGCCATGAACCCCTCGATCACGCGGTGGAACACCACCCCGTCATACTTGCCTTCGGCGGCCAGAGCGGTGATCTGCTCGACATGCTTGGGAGCGACGTCCTCGAACAGGTCGATCGTGATCGTGCCGTTGGCCTCACCCTCGACTTCGATCTGCAGGCCTGCGGCCAGCGCGGGGCTGGCCAACAAGGTAAAAACGGCGGCCAGCTTATACATCGGCGGCCACCTTGACGCTGATCATGCGGTCGGGGTTCGCAGGCGGCTCACCACGGGTGATGGCATCGACATGCTCCATCCCCTCGATCACGCGGCCATATACGGTGTATTGGCCGTTCAAAAAGTGGTTGTCCTTGAAGTTGATGAAGAACTGCGAGTTGGCCGAGTTCGGGTTGGCCGAACGAGCGGCACCCAAGGTGCCCCGGTCATGCGGCAGCTTGGAAAACTCGGCTGGAAGGTTCGGCAAGGACGAGCCGCCGGTGCCCGCCATGCGGATGTTGAAGCCGTCTTCCATGTCGCCGTGCTGCACGTCGCCGGTCTGGGCCATAAAACCGTCGATCACCCGGTGAAAGGCCACGTTGTCATACTCGCCCGCGCGCGCCAGTTCCTTCATGCGCTCGCTGTGCTGAGGCGCCACGTCCGGCAGCAGCTCGATGACGACGTTGCCGTCCTTCAGCTCGATGATGATGGTGTTTTCGGGATCCTTGATCTCGGCCATGGGGCTCTCTCCTGTGGAAATGATTTGCGCAAATACCTATGCGCCGGACGCGGGAAAGCCAAGTGACGCATTGACCTGAGGGCAAAATGCAGGAAAAGAACCGCTGACGCGTGGTGACAACGGCGAGGATGATACGATGGGCTGGAAAACTCTGGACGACATGGATTTGCAGGGCAAACGCGTTCTTGTGCGCGTGGACATCAACGTCCCGGTTCTGGATGGTGCCGTGACCGATGACACCCGGATCCAGCGGATCGTGCCCACGGTCCGCGACATTCTGGCCGCTGGCGGCAAACCCATCCTTCTGGCCCATTTCGGCCGACCCGGCGGTGAACGTCGGCAGAACCTGTCGCTGAAACAGCTGGTGCCCACGCTGGAAGCCGCCTTTGGAACCAAGGTCCGTTTCGGAGAGGATTGCGTCGGATACGAGGCTGAAATCGCTGCCGCAAACCAGGGCGACGGCGAGGTCTTGCTGCTGGAGAACACCCGTTTTCACGCCGAAGAGACCCAGAACAGCATGACCCTGGCCGAAGGTATGGCCAAGATGGGAGACATCTACTGCAATGACGCCTTCTCGGCGGCTCATCGGGCGCACAGTTCGACCGAGGCACTGGCGCGCCTTCTGCCCTCCTGCGCCGGGCGCCTGATGCAGGCAGAGCTCAGCGCACTCGAAGCCGCTCTGGGCAACCCTCAGCGTCCGGTGACCGCTGTGGTCGGTGGGGCCAAGGTATCAACCAAGCTGGATCTGCTGGGCAACCTGATCGAGAAGGTCGACAACCTGATCATCGGCGGCGGTATGGCCAACACCTTTCTGCTGGCCAAAGGGCTGGACGTTGGCAAATCGTTGGCCGAGCACGCGATGACCGATACTGCAGCCGAAATCATGGCAAAAGCAGACAAGGCAGGCTGCCGGATCGTCCTGCCCAGCGATGTTGTCGTTGCCGAGAAATTCGAAGCACACGCCCCACACAAGGTCGTCCCGGCGAACAAGTGCCCCGCAGATTCGATGATCCTGGACGCCGGGCCGGACAGCGTCGCCGCAATCTGCACCATCTTCGAACAGAGCAAGACTCTGATCTGGAACGGCCCATTGGGGGCATTCGAACTGGAACCCTTCGACGCGGCGACAAATGCCGCTGCATTGAAAGCCGCAGAACTGACGCAGGCGGGCAAACTGGTTTCGGTCGCCGGTGGCGGCGATACGGTTGCAGCCCTCAACGCGTCGGGCGCCGCGCAGGATTTCACCTACATCTCGACCGCCGGCGGTGCGTTCCTGGAATGGATGGAAGGCAAAACCCTGCCCGGTGTGGCAGCGCTGGCCCAATAACCCCATTCTAGTTGGCGATCGGCATTCGTGGTATTCTCTCACAGACCGGGAGACGGGCCATGAAAGCCGTTGCCACGTTTGCTGTTATCCTCCTGCCCAGTGTTTCTGGCGCGCAGTCCCATTGCGCCGGTCAAACTCAGATCGACGCCACTTTCTGTGCCAAAGAGAAATGGGAAATCGCTGATAAAGAACTGAACCGCCTCTGGAAAGAGGTCAAATCAGCGGCGGACAGGCGCGGAAACGGTGAGGCTTTGTTGAACGAACAGCGCGCTTGGTTGAAACGCAGGGACGCAACTTGTGACCCCGAACTCAAAAGCGATGGCAGTGCCGCGCAATTGTTCTATTGGTCTTGCATGGAAGAACAGACCCTGAATCGAAATCAGGAACTGTCCGCTTTGCGTTGAGCGGATACCTACGCGGTCATGGCTCTTCGAGCATCACTTTTTTCGTCGAATTGCAAAAAGTGCGAATCGGGGGATTCACAACCCGAATCACCTGTGACATAGTGCTGACAGATGCCCGCAAAGGGCACGTTTTTGAGGCAGTATTCATACGGCGGTCAACAGAGTGTCCCGTTCCAATCGGCCCGGTCTGGGCGCAGTCGCATTCTTTTCGGTGGCTTTCATGCTGGGTGTCTATTTCACCTTTGCTGCCGTTCAGGGCGACTACGGCCTGTTCCGACGGATCGAGATTTCAGCGGAACGGGACGCTCTGTCACGCGACCTTGCGGCGCTGAACGCCGACATAGCTCGGATGGAAAACCTGACCCGACGCCTTTCAGACACCTACCTGGATCTCGACCTGCTGGATCAGCAGGCCCGAACCGTATTGGGAATGATCCGGGCTGATGAAATCGTCATCCGCTAACTAGCTGTTTGCCCGACCGCCCCGGGTTCCTCTGCAGTTGGCAACTGATACCCGAAAGCGTCGATTTCCCTTCGGAACAGGTCAGCCACCAGGTCCACGGCTTCGCCGTCCCAGTTTTCACCGTAGAAAACATCGAACTGCTTTGATTTCCGAATGCCGGAATTCAAACGCTTGTCGCCGAGGCTGACATCGCCAAGGCCGAAGTCATCCAGCACCTGCGCCAAATCGCTGTCCAGGCTTTCGTATCGCAACACCCGATCAACCGCGATCTCCCCGCCCTCAGAATACAGATGGAAGTCAGAGAAGAACTTCAGGCGAGTCCGGCAAAAGCTCAGGAACAGTGCGCTTGCGTCGTTTATCTGTGTTCCGCGCTGATGCATCCAGAAATAGAACGCTGAGACAGCCTTGTCCCAAGGGTTTCTCTCAACGCAAATGCTGCTGCAGCCCTCCGCAATATCAGACAGATACCGATTGACCACGCCGATCCCATTGTGGGGATACCGAGCCTGCACTTCGCCTTTGGCTCTTTCCCGCAAAAGCTGGACCGACCGGCGGACGATGTATTGCTTCCCCGGACGTTGAAGTTCGGCTTCCTTGCCGAACGGTGTTGCGAAATCTCCGTCCTGCAGTTTCGCGCTCAGTGCAATTTCAATGGATGATCCGGCGGTTTTCTTCGTTTTGATGAAAACCAGCTTCGGCTCTCTGAGGATCATCATGCCAATCTGTCTCCGGCGCCTGTTCAAAATTGCCTGCCAATGGAAGCATACTAACCGTGCATAGGGCGAACCAAAAGGCGAAAACCTGCCGGATATCGGGTAGAAACAGATACCCCCACCCCGTCCAGGACGCTGCGTCACATTTCCGCTCGCCAGAAAGCGCGAAATGCTTTATGAGATAGTTTAACGCTAAACTATCTTGCCGGAAGGGAGAGGTCGCCACGATGGCTGCGCGAAAAACCACAAAGAAACCAAATGTTTCTGCGGAAGAACTCAAAACCTACTACCGCGAGATGCTGTTGATCCGCCGATTCGAGGAAAAGGCAGGTCAACTATACGGCATGGGTCTGATCGGCGGTTTTTGCCACCTTTACATCGGTCAGGAAGCCGTCGTCGTGGGGCTCGAAGCTGCGGCCGAGGATGGCGACAAGCGCATCACCTCCTACCGCGACCACGGCCATATGCTGGCCTGCGGCATGGATCCGGGCGGCGTCATGGCTGAATTGACCGGACGCGAAGGCGGCTTGTCCAAGGGCAAGGGCGGCTCGATGCACATGTTCTCAAAAGAAAAGCATTTCTATGGTGGCCATGGAATCGTCGGCGCACAGGTTCCGCTGGGTGCGGGCCTTGCCTTTGCAGACAAGTACAAAGACAACGGCCGCGTGACCTTTACCTATTTCGGTGACGGCGCAGCGAACCAGGGTCAAGTCTATGAAACCTTCAACATGGCGGCCATTTGGCAATTGCCGGTGGTCTTCGTGATCGAGAACAACCAGTACGCGATGGGCACGGCGCAGTCGCGCTCGACCTCAACCAAGGACATCTATCACCGCGGCGAGGCGTTCGGCATTCCCGGCGAAATTGTCAACGGCATGGACGTTCTGGCAGTGAAAGAGGCCGGTGAAAAGGCCGTGGCGCACTGCCGGGCTGGGAAGGGCCCGTATATCCTCGAGGTCAAGACCTACCGCTATCGCGGCCACTCGATGTCGGACCCCGCCAAGTACCGTACCCGCGAAGAGGTGCAGAAGGTGCGCGAGCAAAGCGACCCGATCGAACACGTGCGCGAGCTGCTGCTGACCGGCAAGCACGCCACCGAGGATGACCTGAAGGCGATCGACAAGGAAATCAAGGAGGTCGTCAACCAGGCCGCCGAGTTCGCCAAGGAAAGCCCCGAGCCGTCGCTGGACGAGCTCTGGACCGACATTTACGCCTGAGAGGACGAATAAGACATGGCAACCGAAATTCTCATGCCCGCCCTTTCGCCGACCATGGAGGAAGGCACACTGGCCAAGTGGCTGGTCAAGGAAGGCGACACCGTAAGCTCTGGCGACATTCTGGCAGAGATCGAAACCGACAAGGCCACGATGGAGTTCGAAGCCGTCGATGAAGGCATCGTCGGCAAAATCCTGATTGCCGAAGGCACCGAAGGCGTGAAGGTCAACACGCCGATCGCGATCCTGGTGGAAGAGGGAGAAGACGCCTCGGCCGTGACCGTGGCTGCCCCCGCAGCCGCAGCGGAGGCCGAAGCCGCCCCGGCGGCGGTTGAGGCCCCCGCTCCTGCCCCTGCTGCACCGGCCGCGCCTACCGTGGACCTGTCGCCGGACTGGCCAGCAGATGCCGAGATGAAATCGATGACTGTCCGTGAGGCTCTGCGCGACGCGATGGCCGAGGAAATGCGCTCGGACGAAGACGTCTACCTGATGGGCGAAGAAGTCGGTGAATACCAAGGCGCCTACAAGGTGAGCCAGGGCCTGCTGGACGAATTCGGCGCAAAACGCGTGATCGACACGCCGATCACCGAGCATGGCTTTACCGGCATTGCCGTGGGTTCCGCCTTTGGCGGCCTGAAGCCGATCGTCGAGTTCATGACTTTCAACTTCGCCATGCAGGCGATCGACCAGATCATCAACTCTGCCGCCAAGACGCTGTATATGTCCGGCGGTCAGATGGGCTGTCCGATCGTGTTCCGCGGCCCCAACGGCGCCGCGGCGCGCGTGGCGGCCCAGCACTCTCAGGACTATGCCGCCTGGTACATGCAGATCCCGGGCCTTAAGGTCGTGATGCCTTATTCGGCAGCCGACGCAAAAGGTCTGCTGAAATCTGCCATCCGCGATCCCAACCCGGTCGTGTTCCTGGAAAACGAAATCCTTTATGGCCGCTCGTTCGACGTGCCGCAGGTGGACGATCTGACCGTGCCGCTGGGCAAGGCCCGCATCTGGCGCGAAGGCACCGATGTGACCATCGTCAGCTTTGGGATCGGTATGCAATACGCATTGGAAGCCGCCGACAAGCTGGCTGAGGATGGCATCAGCGCCGAGGTGATCGACCTGCGCACCATCCGCCCGATGGACACCGGTGCGATCATCAACTCGGTGATGAAAACCAACCGTCTGGTCACCGTCGAGGAAGGCTGGCCGCAAGGTTCCGTCGGCAGCTACATCAGTTCCGTGGTCATGCAGGAAGCGTTCGACTATCTCGACGCGCCCGTCATCACGCTGACCGGCAAGGACGTGCCCATGCCCTATGCGGCGAACCTGGAAAAGCTGGCGCTGATTACCACCGACGAGGTGATCGCCGCCGTCAAACAAGTGACCTATCGGTAAGGAGCGACTGACAGATGCCCACCGAAATTCTGATGCCCGCCCTTTCGCCGACCATGGAGGAAGGCACGCTTGCCAAATGGCTGGTCACGGAAGGCGACACCGTCTCCTCCGGCGACCTGCTGGCCGAGATCGAGACCGACAAGGCCACGATGGAGTTCGAAGCTGTCGACGAAGGCGTCGTCGGCAAGATCCTGGTTCCTGAAGGCACCGAGGGGGTCAAGGTGAACACCCCCATCGCCGTGCTACTGGAAGAAGGCGAAAGCGCCGATGACATCGCCGAAGCCCCGACCAAGGCACCCGAGGCTGCGCCCGCAGCCGACGCGGGCAACGAGGCTGCCGCCCCTGCGGCATCCGAGGCGCCCGCCCCTGCCCCGGCACCGGCGGCCCCGGTCAAAGCCGATGGCGGACGCATCTTTGCCTCGCCGCTGGCCCGTCGCATTGCCGCCCAAAAGGGTCTGGACCTGGCGCAGATCAAGGGCTCGGGCCCGCATGGCCGCATAGTCAAAGCGGATGTCGAAGGCGCAACCGCTCCGGCAGCGGCACCGGCTGCTTCGGCAAGCGCGGCGCCCGCCCCTGCTGCTGCTCCTGCAGGCCCCTCGGCCGACATGGTGGCCCGCATGTACGAAGGCCGCGAGTACGAAGAGGTCAAGCTGGACGGCATGCGCAAGACCATCGCCGCCCGTCTGGCCGAGGCCAAGCAGACCATCCCGCATTTCTACCTGCGCCGCGACATCAAGCTGGACGCGCTACTGAAATTCCGCAGCCAGCTGAACAAGCAGCTGGAAGCCCGTGGCGTGAAGCTGAGCGTCAACGACTTCATCATCAAGGCCGTCGCCAACGCGCTGCAGCAGGTGCCCGAGTGCAACGCCGTCTGGGCGGGCGACCGGGTGCTGCAGCTGAAACCCTCGGACGTGGCCGTGGCCGTCGCGATCGAAGGCGGGCTGTTCACCCCGGTCCTGCAGGACGCCGACACCAAGTCTCTGTCGGCCCTCTCGACCGAGATGAAGGACCTGGCCGCGCGCGCGCGCGAGCGCAAGCTGGCCCCGCATGAGTATCAGGGCGGCACCTTCGCGGTTTCGAACCTGGGCATGTATGGCATCGACAATTTCGACGCCATCGTGAACCCGCCGCATGCGGGCATCCTGGCCGTCGGCACCGGCGCCAAGAAGCCAGTCGTGGGCGAGGATGGGGAGCTGACCGTGGCGACCGTGATGTCGGTTACCATGTCGGTCGATCACCGGGTGATCGACGGCGCGCTGGGGGCACAGCTCCTGCAAGCCATCGTGGACAACCTCGAAAACCCCATGGTCATGCTGGCCTGATCCAAGTCACAAAAATCAAAAAAGCCGCCTCGGACCCCGAGGCGGCTTTTTTCGTACCTGAGAACAGGCTTACTGATCCTTGCCCAGCATGTGATCCATCGAGATCGAGGGCTGGTCGCACCCCGCCTCACCCACGATCTTGGCGGGGATACCCGCTACGGTCTTGCAGGGCGGCACATCCTGCAGCACCACCGAACCGGCGGCAATGCGGCTGCAATGACCCACGCGGATGTTGCCCAGAACCTTGGCCCCGGCCCCGATTAGAACGCCATCCTCGATTTTGGGATGACGATCCTCTTCTTCCTTGCCGGTCCCGCCAAGAGTCACCGAATGCAGCATCGAGACGTTGTCGCCCACGACCGCAGTTTCACCGATCACGATGGAGTGCGCGTGGTCGATCATGATACCCTTGCCGATCTTCGCGGCGGGGTGAATGTCGATCCCGAAGATTTCCGAACTGCGCATCTGGAAGAAATAGGCCAGATCGTGCCGGCCCTTCTGCCAAAGCCAGTGGGCCACGCGATAGGCCTGCATGGCTTGGTAGCCTTTGAAATACAGAATTGGCTGCAGCAGACGGTGGCAGGCCGGGTCGCGCTCGTACACGGCCATCAGGTCCGCGCGGGCGGCATTCATCAGCGCCTTGTCATCGGCATAGGCCTCTTCGACGATTTCACGCAGAACCATCATCGACATCTCGTTCGAGCACAGCTTGGCAGAGATGCGATAGGACAACGCACGTTCCAGAGACTTGTGGTGCAGGATACAGGCATGCACCAGTCCGCCCATCAAAGGCTCTTTTTCGACGGCGGCCTGTGCTTCGGCCGTGATCCGGTCCCAGACGGGGTCAACTGACGTTACTTGGGTGCGCGTTTCAAACATGGCTTTTGATCCTCTGCTGCGCCTAGAATAGCCATCTAGGCCCAAAAAGGCCAAACGCAAACCCTTGATGTGCAACACAACAGAAAATGAACCGGTTCGAACTCAGGGAATTTGAAACACTTATCCTGTCCCGGCTGGAGGAATTGGAACGCAATTCCCTCGCCGGTCAGGACGCTCAATCCGTGGTCGAGCTTGACCAGCAGGCGGTCGGGCGGCTCAGCCGAATGGATGCGCTGCAGAATCAGGCCATGGCCAAGGCGCAACAAACACGACGAGATCTCGAAGCCCGAAGGCTGAGAGCCGCCCTCGACCGGATGGCCGAGGGCGAATTCGGGTATTGCGAGGATTGCGGTGACGACATTCCGCGCAGACGGCTGGACCTGGACCCGGCCGCCAGCAAGTGCGTCAGCTGCGCGGCCGGTTGAGTTGAAACCGGATAAGATGGCGCAGTACCGTCTCGAAACACCGGCAATACTCGGTGTCGCTGAAACTTGGCTCGTCTGCCAGCGGGCGACTGCGTGCCGCTGCCATCAATGCTCCGTTCCCGTAAACAGGATGCAAACGACCCGTCGCGGCCACGTGACGGTCAGCCAACTCGGCCTCGGCGATCATGCGCGCGCACAGCCGCTCACGCTGGGCTTGCGGCACGGTCAGCAAAACCCGCGCCGCAGAACTGACATCGCCGTGCAAAACAGGGCGCATGATCCCTCTACCCCACACTCAGACTCGCGGCCGCGCCCGGCCCGTAGCTGGCCGAAACCTGCGCCACCTCGACCTCGTAGAGGCCCGCGACGCCGTCCGAAGACTGTGCCGCCGCGGAATAGGTCCAACTTGGCGTCGTGGCGATCTCTTCCCGAACAAGGGTGCCACCTGACCGAATGCGGATCAAATAGGTCTCGGACTCCTCGCCCAGCGGCACATCCAGCACGTCCCAATCGTCGCCGTCGATCCGGGTTCGGCGTACCCAGGTGAACAGGTCATCGCCCCCGTGTCTTTCGACCTTCAGATGAACTGGCGCGTAGGGGCGCAGACCGTTTCCATCAAACGCCTCGACCTTATGGACATAGGAATCGTCGTCGTATCCGCGGGTTGCAGGCCCGATCCGGTAGTGCCGGGCAATTCGGCGTTCGGTCCGCAGCAGACTGGTCTGAAGAACCCTCTCGTCAAGCAACACGAACACGGAACCCTCCGGCCAGATTTCGGGCATGACTGCGTCCGTACCCAATTGGCCACGCAGGCGGCCAGACAGGGCATAGACCCCGGGTTCCTGCAAGACGGCATCCGCGAATTGAAACACTTCCCAATTTCCGGGCGTGCCGTCTCCGATCGCCGCCAAGTTGGCGCCGGTCAGAAGCGAGTCACGCGACCGCGACTGCAAGACGCCATCGACAAGGCGCACGCGCAGCGGCGCACCTTCATCCCATACCCCTGCGCTCGCGGACGGCAAGGCGGATTCGGTGAGCCCGATCACAGCCTGACCAGTCACCAGATCGCGCAACGCGTAGCCCTCGTCGCTGTCCGAAGAATAGACGGCGACGCTGCCTTGCCAGGGATCGGCCGTGACGGCCAGATAGGGGGCGTGCGGCTCTTCGGCGCCTGTAATGAGTGGCAGATCCAGAAAAATCGGAAGAACCGGTACTGGGGCCACAAAGGGTTGTGACACAAACCCATCATCCGCCATGTCGGACGGCGAATAGACCCCGGGCTCGATCCGCACGGCATCTGCCAGCTGGATGTCAGCCTGTTCCAACCTGTCTATGCGATACAGCGCACCGGCTCCCCCATTCCAGGATGGAAGTCGAACAATGTCGCCGGCGCCCAGATGCATCTGCGACGGCGGCAGCGCGAAGCGAGCGGTATTGCGCGCGACGCGGGCCTCGGCCAGCCACCGTTCGACCGTCTGCCGTCCTTCGGCGCGAGTCATCGACAGAGGCATTTCGTTCACGGCTACAGAATGGGTCCGATCATCGGGCAGCACGGCCTCCTCCGCGACCACATCGTGGTCCGCATCCGACTGCACGAAGCGTAGACGCACGCGGCCGGCCATTTCGGCCTCGGCACCACGCTCATCCTGTCGGATCGCAGCACATGCAGCTCGACCGGCAGTCCGCCCTCGGCCTGCACCGCCTCGACATAGGCGTTGCCCGACAGCAGCAGCTGCCCGAACAGCGCCTCCAGCAGCTCGGCCTTGCCCTGCGCCGCGTTCGGCCGGCGCATCAGGCGCAGAACCGGGTGGGTCTCGTACCGCTGCGCGTCGTCCTGCAGAACCAGGGGCAGCGCCGCCGCGGCCTCGGCAATCAGCTTGACCGACCGGAACCCCACCAGGTTGCCCGAAAACCCCGTGCGCGTCAGAGAGGCGGTGTCGCGCGGGCTCCAGGCGACTCGCCCGCCGGTCTGCCAGGCCACCACCGGCCCGGCTGCGCTTGCTTTTGCCTCGGGGGCTTTCCCAGCCGATCCAGGACGCAAGAAATCGAATACCATGTCCAGATGCTCCTTTCTGCCGCCGCTCTGCCCGGCTTGTTGAAAGGAGTTATGACGGAAAGATCTTTAAGCCTCGGGAATGGGGCGTACGGCCGTTGTGCAACGGCTGGGGAACATGTGCCCGCAGGATAAACCTCGGCATCCGACAGAAATGCGCTACCCTCTGCATTTGAGCATCACGAGGGACCAGCCATGTATGAAAGCGCAGTGAAAACCGGAGGGATCGCCGTCGTGACCGGCGCCGCCAGCGGAGTCGGTCGCGTCGCGGCACAGCGTTTTGCCCAGGCCGGGCTGGACGTCATACTGGCCGATCTTCCGGGACAGGCGCTGGACGAAACGACGCAAGACCTGAAGGCAGGCTTTGACGCGGCAAACATCACCGCGGTGCCGACGGATGTCACCTCTCAAGCCGACATGGAGAATCTGGCCGACACAGCTTTCGCCGCCGGGCAGGTCGCCGTCTTGATGAACAATGCAGGGATCAGCCTGCCGACGAAAACATGGGAGTCATTCGACAACTGGCGGAAAATTCTCGACGTGAACTTTCTGGGGGTGCTGCGCGGCGTCCAAGCCTTTTTGCCCCGCATGATCGAGGCTGACCGCCCGGCCGTCGTCATCAACACCGGGTCAAAGCAGGGGATAACATCTCCGCCAGGCAACCCCGGCTACAACGTGTCCAAGGCCGCCGTCAAAACGCTGACCGAACAGCTCGCGCACGAGCTGCGCGAGGCCGGCGCACCGATCACCGCGCATCTCTTCGTTCCGGGCTTTACCTATACCGGCATGGTCGCGTCATTCCTGCCCGAAAAACCGGCCGCCGCCTGGACCAGCGAGCAGACCGTCGACTATTTCCTCGACCGCATGGCCCAAGGCGATTTCTACATCCTCTGCCCTGACAACGACGTCGATGCCGTACGCGACCGCCGTCGCGTTCAATGGGCCGCCGAGGACATCATCTACAACCGCCCCGCCCTTTCACGCTGGCATCCCGACTACGCCGAGGCCTTCGCAAAGTTCGAAAAACCCAAGGGCTGATCACAAAACCCGCACCCGCGGCCGCCGGTAGACCGCCGCCGGCCCCACCACCAGCTCATGCAGTCCCCAGACCAACGCATCGACCCGGTCGGGCGAGCCCTGCCCCTCGAATCCGCGCGCCGTCATCTGGCACATCTGCTCCTCCAGCGCCTCCAGCCCGGCCACATGGAACACCCGCCCCTGCTCATAGAGCGCCGCCACCGGCTCGGCCCGTGCCACCTTCCCGCGCGAGGCCCGCACCGCCCGGAACGGGACCAGAGGGTCCACCTGACGCACCACCTCTTCGACCAACTGCCCGCCCTGGTTGACCTCGGCCACCAGCCGCTCGGCCCCGAATTCGTCCATCGCATCAATCGCCGCGCGCGCCCAGCCCGCCGGGCCAACGCCCTGCACCGTCCGGTCGGCCAGCACATAGGAGCGCCAGTCCTCGGGCGGCCCCTGCAGCTGCGCGCCGACCACCACGATCCCGCAGGCATCGGCGCCCGATCCGCCCGTCACCGCCGGGTCCAGCGCCACCACAACACGGTCCAGCTCGGGCACCGCCTTGACCCGCGCCGCATCCAGCATCGAGCCAGTCCACAACGCCCCCTCGGCATCCGACAGCAGCACCCCGTCCAGTTCCTGCCGCCCCAACCGCGTGCCCGCATACCGCACGCGCACCTCGTCCAGGAAGGACTCCGCCAGATTGGCCCGGTTCGCCTCGGTCGGCGCATGGGTCTGCACGGTGGACGGCGATGCCAGCAAGTCCTTCAAAACCTTCACATTGCGCGGCGTGGTGGTCACACAGACCCGAGGCCGCTCCCCCAACCGCAGCGCAAATTGCAGCATATCCCAGGTTTCACCCGCCTTCTTCCACTTGGCCAGCTCATCCACCCAGGCCGCATCGAACTGCGGCCCCCGCAGCCCCTCGGGATCATGCGCCGAAAAGGCCTGCGCCTCGGCCCCGTTGGGCCAGACCAGCTTGCGTTCCGACGCCTTCCACTGCGGCCGCCGGTCAGGCGGAGAGCACTGCATGATCCCGCTGTCGCCAAAGATCATCACGTCCCGCACCTGGTTAAAGGTCTCACCCACCAGCGCCACGCGCCGGGCCTCACCCTCATCAAACGGCTTGGCCCCCTCGACCACGGATCGCACCCACTCTGCCCCGGCCCGCGTCTTGCCCGCGCCACGCCCGCCCAAGATAACCCAAGACCGCCAGTCGCCCTCGGGCGGCAGTTGATGCGGCAGCGCCCAGAACTCGAACAGGAAAGGGAGGGCACATAGCCCTCCCTCCCCGATCTCACTCAGAAACCTGTCCCGCACCGCAGCAGGCGCGGAGGCGAGCCAATCGGCACCCGATCTCAGATCGGGCCCGCTCCAGGTCGAGCGCATAGCCCCCTTGGGCAATTCCCGCTTGTCTGTGACATTGTTCGACAAAGCTTGTCTCCACTTTCTGGCAACTTCGGATCAGCCCCTCTAGCTGCCCGAGTTGTCTGGCTGAACTCGCCAGGTCTGCGTCCTCCCCGGTCTCGATCCGCTTGCGCAGGTCTTCCGCCGCTTGCCGCAAACCGCGAATGGACACCTCCAACGACTGCAACAGCTCGGCCGTCCGGGACATCCGCTCTTCCGGGGTAATCAAAGTCATGTTTGCCTGTGACCTCATGCGTGAGTGATCTCCGCACGAGAGAAATGAAAAACGGCCGCCGGGTCGCCCCGGGGCCGTTGCCCACTTCTTCTAGCATGACACAACTTATACGCGAAATCGGACGCTCAGTCAAGCTCCGACGCAACAACGCGCAACAAGTAACGCACTGCCAGTGTTAACAAAATCCTAATCCAGATCAGGGACCGCAACCAATTCTGTGATCGGCAAGATTTCCGCGACGGAGTAATTTCCGTCGTGCGTTTCAAAAACGGATTGCACACGCAATCTGCATAAACACCAAGAACCGCAAGCATACGAAAAATTTCTGAAGGACAAAAAATGTACCATCCCCTCAGCTATGTCTCGGTAATCTGTCTGGGAGGCCTGATGCTCTTCGGCACAGTGGCGCAGGCTCAGACAGGGCACCGCGGACCTGATCTTGGCAAGATCGCCAGCGAGATTGGCATTCCGCAATCTGCGCTCCAAAGCTGCCTGGGCGATCGTCCCAAGCCCGGCAAGCGCCCCGAGCGCCCTGACGCGGGTATAATTGCTTCGTGCCTGTCCAAGGCCGGGCACCCCTCCACCGCACAGGCAGTCGAAAAGGCGCTGGCTGCCGCCGCACCGACGCCTCGTCGTTGACCATCCATTTGCAACGAACAGGACACCGGCAGCTTTGCCTGCCGGTGTCGGCTTGACATTCGCCTCAGCAGCGCTCATCTACGCCACAGCGCTGCCGCGTGAGCACGCGGACTGAACCGAGGTCCGAGATAGCGCCCAATTTTCCCAGTTCCCATTCACGCAGGGTTCTTGACGCAAAAGCCGGATGTTGCGGGACTCGCCCGCAAATCCTGAGGCTGCGCACACTCCCTGCCGGTCGTGCAATCCGCACGGCCAGCTACTCTTGTTCGCGCACGGCCAATGCCGGCGCGGATTACAAAGGAAGACGACTTGTTCGATTTCGACATGCTCGGCCTCGCGCCGGCACTGAACGACGCGCTCGAGCGCGCAAATTTCACTCAACCCACACCGATCCAGAACCAGGCCATCCCGTTGGCCTTGGAAGGACATGACATTCTGGGCCTTGCACAGACCGGCACCGGCAAGACGCTGGCCTTTGGCCTGCCGCTGATCGACCACCTTCTGGCGCAGCCCGGCAAACCGGCACCCAAAACCGCCAAGGCGCTGATCCTCGCCCCAACCCGCGAACTGGTGAACCAGATCGCTGAAAGCCTCCGCACGCTTACCAAAAAGACGAAACTGCGCGTGGCCACAGTTGTCGGCGGACAGTCGATCAACAAACAGATCATGTTTCTTTCGCGTGGGACCGATATTCTTGTCGCGACCCCCGGTCGTTTGATCGACCTGATGGAACGTGGCGCGGTCGATCTCGGCTCGGTTCGGCACCTAGTTCTGGATGAGGCCGACCAGATGCTGGACCTCGGCTTCATCCACGCTCTGCGCAAAATCGCGCCGCAACTGGGCACTCCGCGCCAGACCATGCTGTTCTCGGCCACCATGCCGAAGCAGATGGAGGAACTCAGCCGCGCCTACCTGACCAACCCGCAACGGGTACAGGTCTCGCCTCCGGGCAAGGCGGCCGACAAGATCACCCAGTCGGTGCATTTCGTTGAAAAGCCGGGAAAACCCGCAAAGCTGCGCGAGATCCTTTCGCGTGATACCGACGCCCTGACGCTTGTGTTCTCCCGGACCAAGCATGGTGCGGAAAAGCTGATGAAAGGGTTGGTGGCCGACGGCTACAACGCAGCATCGATCCATGGCAACAAGAGCCAGGGCCAGCGGGATCGCGCCATCAAGGCCTTCCGCGCCGGCGAGATCACAGTTCTGGTTGCCACCGACGTGGCAGCCCGTGGCATCGACATTCCAGGGGTGGCCTATGTCATCAACTATGACCTGCCGGACGTTCCTGACAACTATGTGCACCGCATTGGCCGCACCGCTCGGGCCGGCCGCGAAGGCGAAGCCATCGCCTTCTGCGCACCGGATGAATTTGATCTGCTGCGTCAGATTCAGAAATTGATGAAGATCGAGATCCCGGTCGCCAGCGGAGCGGCACCCGAAGCCGCGGAGGCCGCCAAGCCCGGCAATCGCCAGCGCAATCGACGCCGTGGCCCGAAACCGCAGGGCACAAATGGCCTCGCCAACCGTCGGCGCCGTCCGCGCCGCAAATCGGCCGCATAAAAAGACTGCGCGCATGTCTCCTTGCGCGCAGTCTTTTTCCAGGATTTTGACTTTTCATTTCTCAGGCGGGTTGTCCGCCTGATTTATGCTGGCCCTGCTCTCGACCAACGAGCGGATCAGTTACCCGAATTGTTCCGCTCGGCTTCGATCTCACGCCATTTGGCAACGTTTCGGTTGTGTTCCTGCAGCGTCTTGGCGAAGGCATGGCCGCCAGTTCCATCTGCGACGAAGAACACGAAGTCGGTTTCGTCTGGAGCCACGGCAGCTTGCAAGCTGGCCAGTCCCGGGTTGGCAATCGGCGTGGGCGGCAAACCGTCTATCAAATAGGTGTTCCAGGGCGTGTTCCGCCGAAGCTCGCTGCGGCGAAGGCCTCGGCCCAGCGTACCCTGACCCTTGGTCACGCCGTAGATCACTGTGGGATCCGTCTGCAGCTTCATGCCTTGCTTCAGGCGGTTCACAAAGACACTGGCAACCTGACCGCGCTCTTCCGGAATGCCTGTCTCCTTCTCGATGATCGAGGCGAGGATCAGCATTTCTTCGGGGCTGGACAGGGGCAACCCGTCTTGACGCGTCTCCCAAACCCGCGCAATCCGCTCTTGCTGCCGGTCCTGCATCTTTTGCAGCAAAGCCGTTCGCTCATCTCCGGGTGAGATTTCGTAGCTGTCCGGGGCCAACATGCCTTCAGGCGGAATTTCCGAGACCTCTCCGGTCAAGGCATCCACCGCCTTCAGCCCCTCAACGACCTGCCAACTGGTGACACCTTCGGCCAAGGACACGCGGTATCGCGTATCGGCTTGGTTCCGCTTTTCCTGATAGACTTCAGGGACTTCGTCCTCACCAACGACAAAAGATGCGACCTCGACGAAATTCAGTGTTGCAGGGTCCAGCTCGCGAACCCGTGTCTGAGTGCGGGTCACACCGATGCGGTACTCGACCTCGGTTCCGCATGTGCTGGCGCCGCTGCGGGTGACTTCGTCGATGATTTCCGCCATCGAAGCGCCTTCGGGGATCAGGAAACTACCCGCTTTCAGCTGCTGCGACTTGTCGGTGTAGTCTGCCGCCATACGGAAGATCGTTGCGCTGCTGATCGCGCCCTGATCCTCCAGGTCACGGCTGACCTTGTTCATGTTCGAACCACCCTTCACCCGAAGGCAAATGGCGGTATCGAGCGGGCCCTCAGCCTTGTACTGCGACTGCCCCCAAAGGATCAGACCGCCAAGAAGAAACATGGCGACCACAAGAAAGGTCAGCGCATTGGATGCCAGAGCCCGCCACATTTACGATGCTTTCCCGAAAATCACGCTGGCATTGGTGCCACCGAAGCCGAATGAATTCGACAGCGCCACGTTGATTTCCCGCTCGCGTTTGGCATTCGGCGCAAGGTCGATCGGCGTTTCCACCGCCGGGTTGTCCAGATTGATCGTCGGCGGGGCGACCTGATCGCGGATCGCAAGGATCGAGAAGATCGCCTCGATCGCGCCCGCGGCCCCCAGCAAGTGCCCGGTGGCCGATTTAGTCGAACTCATCGTCGCCTTGCTGGCATGTTCGCCCAGCAGCCGTTCAACGGCCCCCAGTTCGATCGTGTCGGCCATGGTCGAGGTGCCATGCGCGTTGATATAGTCCAGATCCTTCGGCTCGAGCCCTGCGCTGCGCAGTGCCGCCTTCATCGAGCGTTCCGCCCCGTCGCCATCCTCGGCCGGCGCCGTGATGTGATAGGCATCGCCCGACATCCCATAGCCCAGAACCTCGGCATAGATTTTGGCGCCGCGGGCCACGGCATGCTCGTATTCCTCCAGAACCACGATGCCGGCGCCCTCGCCCATCACGAATCCGTCGCGGTCGACGTCATAGGGGCGGCTGGCGGCCTTGGGGTTGTCGGCATATTTGGTAGACAGCGCCTTGCAGGCGTTGAAACCGGCAATCCCGATCTCGCAGATGCAGCCTTCGCCGCCGCCGGCGATCATCACGTCGGCATCTCCCGACCGGATGATCCGGCTGGCATCGCCGATCGCGTGGGCACCGGTCGAACAGGCGGTCACCACCGAATGGTTCGGGCCCTTGAAGCCAAAGCGGATCGAGACCTGACCCGAGGCCAGGTTGATCAGCGCACCCGGGATGAAGAACGGCGACACGCGGCGCGGACCCTTGTCACGGATCAGGTTGGCGGTTTCCGCGATCGACCCCAGACCACCGATACCCGACCCGATCAGAACGCCGGTGCGCAGACGCTCTTCCTCGTCCTCGGGCAGCCAGTTCGCGTCCTTGCAGGCCATCTCGGCGGCAGCGATCGAATACAGGATGAAATCCTCGATCTTGCGCTGCTCCTTGGGCGGCATCCAGTCATCGGGGTTGAAGGTCCCGTTGGTCCCGTCACCGCGTGGCACCTCGCAAGCATAGGTCGTGGTGACCCCTGCAGCTTCGGCATCGAACAAGGTTATCGGACCGGCACCTGACTCTCCGGCCAGCAGCCGCGACCAGGTTTCCTCGACCCCACTGGCCAGTGGAGTGACCAATCCCAGACCGGTTACAACGACTCTGCGCATGAAATGCCTCTTGCCTGCTTCCTGTTTGAGAAACGCTCATACCCCGGCCCGGGGTCCGGGGGCAAGAGCAACAGCGTATTCCGCACCGGCAGCTTGCCGCCTGCCTCCGCGCTGCACACGGCGCGCGGCCAAAGCAGAACCACACGAGCCGCCCCCGACGACCTGTCGGGGGCGGCTCGGACGGATTAGGCCGCGTTACTGGAACTGTGCCACTGGTTCATGGGCGGTTTTGGCTACCGCCAATGCCTCGGACAGGTCGACCGTCTTGCGGAACAGCGCCCGTCCGACCAACGCACCCGAGATATTGGGAATGTAGGCCAGACGCGAGATGTCGTCGCTGCTGCGCACGACGCCGCTGGCGATCACCGGTGTGCGCGAATGCGCGGCCAGCCCCGAAATCAGGCCCAGCTGCGCCTCGACATCCACCATGTCGCTGTCGATATCGGTGACCAGAATGGCAGCCAGCGGAGCATCGGCAAACGCTTCGATGAAAGCCTCCGGGGTGAACGCACTTTGGGTACGCCAGCCGTCGGTCATCACGTAGCCCTGCCACACGTCCACGGCCAACACGATCTGGTCTGGGTATAGTTTGGCCAACTCTTTGAACAGATGAGGATCACGCGCCGCCAGGGTGCCAATCACGATGCGGCCTGCCCCTTTGTCGATCCAACGCTCGACCTGCTCGCGCGAGCGGAACCCGCCCGCCAGTTGAACAGGCAGCTCGGCGCTGCGGATGATCTGTTCGACCAGCGCAGAGTTCGTGTCCCGCCCCTCGATCGCATCGAAATCGGTCAGGTGCATCCACTCGGCACCTGCGGCGGCCCAGCCTTGGGCCGTTTCCACCGGATCGACATGCCAGATCATTGGTTCGTCCAGACGGCCCTTGTCCAGCGTGACACAGCGGCCGCTCTGCAATTCCATTGTAGGATAAACCCTCATGAGCACACTCCTCCGCTCAATCGTTCCGGATATCCATGATAGCATACTGGTCGCGCGCAGGTTCGCGTTTCTCAGTTTCGGCAAACGACGATCCGTTTGCGGCACCGCAAAAAAATGAAGCGTTTCAGTTCCGGGCCGGAGGGCCGTCGCGTCGAAACAGTTTCACCGGGCTGTCCCGATACTCTGTCTCGCGAAGCAATTTGTATCCAAGCTTGGCCGCCAACTTTTGCGAGGCCTCATGATCCGCGTCAATCATCGACACCAACGGCCCGGGCATGATCCGGTCGAACCAGTCATGCGCGGCCTGCACGGCCTCGTGCCCGTATCCCAAGCCATGCGCCTCGGGCGCCAACACCCAACCGGCCTCGGGGAAGGTATCGAAATCCTCGCCCAGACAGCGGTTGCCATAAAAGAACCCGGCCTGACCTATCAATTTGCGATTCGCCTGCAAGAACACGGCCCATTGCCCGAATCCAGCCATCTGCCAGTGTCCCGCATTGCGCAGGAACGCGTCCCACGCCTCGCCACGGGTACGGGGTTTGCCGCCGATATGGCGCACCACGCAGGGGTCGCGCCAAATCTCCGCGAACCTTTCAAAGTCCTCGGGACGCATTGCGCACATCATCAGGCGCGCGGTGTTGATCATCGGGGCGGATCTTTTCATGCCCTTACCCGGTGTTTTGTTGCCTCATCGCAAACAGTGCAAACCGATTTTCCACGAGGCAAGCGGGAATTCGAGCGGGCAAAAAAAAACGGCGCTTCCGTTGCCCGGAAGCGCCGTTTTCGGTCAAATTCAAAGCGATCAGGAAGCTTCGCTGATGAACTTCACGGCGTCGCCGAAGGTTTGGATGGTCTCGGCTGCATCATCGGGGATCTCGATGCCGAACTCTTCTTCGAAAGCCATGACCAGCTCAACGGTGTCCAGGCTGTCCGCGCCCAGATCGTCGATGAAGGACGCGTTCTCGGTGACTTTGTCCTCTTCAACACCCAGGTGCTCAACAACGATCTTTTTAACGCGATCTGCGACGTCGCTCATGTCTATTCCTCATTCCATTTCAGGGCGGTCTGCCCGGTTCTGCCCTTGCCCGCTCGGGGTGGCCTTGGTTTGCCCGATCCGGGCGGTTTGGGTCCCGGGTCTCCGGGAAAGTAGAAGGCCGACCTGAACGACCGGCCCCTGATTACATGCGCCGCCTATAGCACAGACGACGCAAGAGGCAAACGCTTTCGCATCTGCCCCTGGCTGCGCCTACAACATGGCCATGCCGCCGTTCACATGCAAGGTGGTTCCGGTAACATAGCCCGCTTCGGGGCTTGCAAGGTACAGAACGGCCGCCGCAATTTCAGATGGCTCGCCCATCCGACCGGCGGGAACTTGCGTCAGGATGCCGGATTTCTGCTCATCGGTCAGCTTGTCGGTCATCGCGGTCGTAATGAAACCCGGCGCGACGGCATTGGCGGTGATGCCACGGCTCGCGACCTCGTAGGCCAGCGACTTGGTCATGCCGACCATGCCCGCCTTGGACGCGGCATAGTTCACCTGACCCGGGTTGCCGGTTGCACCAACAACGGACGAGATGTTGATGATGCGGCCCCAGCGCGCCTTCATCATGCCCCGCAGCACACCCTTGCACAGCTTGGCGGTGGCGGTCAGGTTCACGTCGATCACGCTCTGCCATTCCTCGTCGGACATGCGCATGAAGATGTTGTCGCGGGTGATGCCTGCATTGTTGACCAGAATATCAACGGACCCCATGGCATCGGCGGCCTGTTTCGGCAACGCGGCCACGGCCTCGGGATCACCCAGATTGCACGGCAGGACATGAGCGCGCTCGCCCAGGTCATCCGCCAGCTTCTGCAGCGGTTCGACGCGCGTGCCGGACAGACCAACAGTAGCCCCTGCGGCGTGCAAGGTGCGTGCAATCTCGCCCCCGATCCCGCCCGAAGCCCCGGTGATAAGGGCGCATTTTCCAGTCAAATCAAACATACCGGTATCCTTTTCGAGTGTCCTGTCGGACCAGCTTTGAGTTAATCGCCTGCCTGCAGCGCTTTTTGAACGTCTTCCGGCGTACCAACGGCGGAGCAGGCAATGGACCGGTCGATTTTGCGGATCATGCCCGACAGAGCCTTGCCCGCACCGATCTCCCACGCTTCGGTCACACCCTGCGCCACCATGTACTGAACGGATTCGCGCCACCGGACCGAACCGGTGACCTGTTCGACCAGCAATTGCCGGATCAAGTCGGGGTCGGTCACCGCCTCGGCGCGGACATTGGCAACCAGAGGAACCGCCGGCGCCTTGATTTCGACACCCGCCAAAGCTTCGGCCATCACGTCGGCGGCAGGCTGCATCAGGGCACAATGGAACGGAGCGCTGACCGGCAGCATCACAGCGCGCTTCGCGCCCTTTTCCTTGGCGATTTCAGCGGCGCGTTCAACGGCGGCTTTGGCACCTGAAACCACGACCTGCGTAGGGTCATTGTCATTGGCAGCCTGGCACACCTCGCCCTGTGCGGCCTCTTCGGCCACGGCGCGAACGGCGTCGAGATCCAGTCCCAGGATCGCGGCCATCGCGCCCTCGCCCACCGGAACGGCGCTCTGCATGGCTTGACCGCGGGTGCGCAGCAGGCGAGCAGTGTCCGCGACACTCAGCGCGCCGGCTGCGGCAAGGGCCGAGTATTCGCCCAGCGAATGACCGGCCACGAAGGCGGCCCTTGTCACATCGACCCCTTCGGCCTCAAGCGCGCGCATCGCCGCCATCGATGTGGCCATCAACGCCGGCTGCGCGTTCTGCGTCAGAGTCAGGGTCTCGATGTCGCCATCCCAGATCAGGCTGCTGAGGCTTTCGCCCAGCGCTTCGTCCACCTCGTCAAACACGGCCTTGGCGGCCGGATAAGCGTCGGCCAGCGCCTTGCCCATGCCGATGGTCTGGGCGCCCTGCCCCGGAAAAACGAACGCAAGTGTCATTGCAACCTCTTGGATGACGTTAGGTTGCGCCGGGGTGTAAACCGAGTGAGGTTCCGGCACAAGCACTGCCTGCACTCTGCGTGACGGCACCGGGTCTGTGCGCCACACGCTATTGTCTATGTGCGTCACACGGTTACCTTGGCCACAGCAGAAAACCCGGAGCGCAAGATCAATGTCCCTAACCAACACCAATGTCAGCTATGGCAGCGTGACCAAGACATTCCACTGGCTGACCGCATTGTTGATCTTCACCGCCTTGCCCTTGGGGTGGTTCGCCAACAACCTGGCCCATGCAATCTATGACCCGACCATCCCCACCACCGAGGCCGATCTTGCCCAAGCCGCACGGCTGTTTTCCCTGCACAAAACCGTTGGGATCACCGTCTTCTTCGTTGCGCTGGCACGCATTCTCTGGTCGCTCACCCAAACCAAGCCCGGACTGCTGAACGCCGACAACAAGCCCGAGGCCTTTGCGGCTGAAACGGTCCATTGGCTGCTGTACGGGTCCTTGGTTCTGGTTCCTCTGTCGGGTTGGATCGACCACGCTGCTACCGAAGGCTTCGCGCCCATCCTTTGGCCATTTGGGCAGAACCTGCCACTGGTGCCGAAGTCCGAGCATCTGGCCGAGGTGATGGCAACGCTGCACTGGCTTTTCATGCTGGTTCTCGTCGCAGCTTTGACCCTGCACATCGCCGGAGCACTGAAACACCACGTCATCGACAAGGACAGTACTTTGCGGCGAATGTTGCCCGGGGCGTCCGCTGCGCCGGTTCCGCCGGAACAGAAGCACTCGATGGTTCCCGCCGCGGCTGCTGGGCTTGTCTGGGTTGGCGTTCTTTCAGCCGGCCTGCTGACCGGCAGTTTTTCAGACAAGCCAGATGCCGAGGTTGAAACGGCCGAGTTGGCGGCCGTTCAATCGGATTGGCAGGTGGAAGAAGGCACGCTTGCGATCGCGATCACACAACTGGGCAACCCTGTAACCGGTCAGTTTTCAGACTGGACCGCCGCAATCACGTTTGACGACCCCGTCGAACCCGGTCCGGCCGGGTCGGTAGAGGTCACGGTCTCCATCGGATCTTTGAGCCTGGGTACGGTAACCGATCAGGCCATGGGGGCTGATTTTTTCGACAAGGCGCAATTCCCTACGGCTCAGTTCGATGCCGAGATATACAAAACCGAAACGGGGTATGAAGCAAGGGGACCGCTGACCATCCGCGATCAAACACTGGACGTTGTATTGCCCTTCTCTTTGGACATCCAAGGCGAGACTGCCAAAATGTCCGGCACGATGGACCTCAACCGCCTCGACTTCGGGGTTGGCCAATCGATGCCGAAAGAGGACTCGCTGGCCTTCGCCGTCACCGTTTCGGTCGAGTTGACGGCAACACGCAACGCTCAGTAAGCCGACAACACAAAAAAACCGCCGGGGCTTCGGCCACCGGCGGTTTCTCTGGTTCTGAAGCCCGGATCAGTCGGCCTTCTGCGCCTCGATCGAAATCGCGATAGCAACTTCATCTCCGACGAAAGGCGCGAACTTGCCCAGTTCGAAATCGCTGCGCACCAGGGTGGTGGTGGCATCGAACCCGGCCCAAGGCTTGCCCGCCATCGGATGCTCGCCGACCTGGTTCAGCTTGGCGTCCAGCACCACTGGCTTGGTCACACCATTCAAGGTCAGATCCCCGGTGATCTTTGCCGTGTTCTCACCCGTCACCTCGATCGAGGTCGAGGTAAATGTCACCATTTCCTCGGCGGTCGCCGCGAAGAAATCTTCGGACATGAAATGATCTTCACGGGGCTTCCAACCGGTGATCATCTCTACCACGGGCATCGAAACCGTCACGCTCGACGCTGCTGGATCTTCCTGGTCAAACATGATTTCGCCCTCGAAACCCGAGAACATGCCGGTGGTGGTCGAAAAGCCAAGATGGTTGTAGCTGAAAACAACCTGGCTGTGGCTCGGGTCCAGAACGTATTTTTCCGGGGCCGCGATGGCCGAGGTCGCCGCCGTGGCAAGTGCTGCTGCAATAAGGGTGGATTTCATGACAATCTCCGAAAGTTTTCAAAGCGCAAACCGGTTGGGTTGCTCCAAAACAAAGATGTGCCGCCCATGGGCGGCACACAACCTTCATTCTCTCACAAATTCTGTTCCTCAATGAACAGAATAAAATTCAAGCGAAAATTGTTACGCTTCCGCTGAGTTGCCCTTTCAGCGCTCGGCTGACATCCGCCGACTCCAGCGGCAGCTTCATCAGAAGGCTGCCATCGACTTCAAAGAGTTCAACCTGGTCGTCCACGAACCGGGCTCCGCCCAACGTATCGTAGCTGCGGCGCAGGACGGTCTGCGGACGCCCGTTTTCGTTCTTCTGCAGCACCCGAACCTCGCGGCGGATCGGGTCGAAATATGCGTCGGGGCGCGGATCCAGAACCTCGATGGTCAGCAGGCTCACCCCGAGGATCAGGAACATCAGCGACGCGACCAGCTTGATGGTCCAGACGTCGGCCCCGATGACCGAACCCGGCATCAGCCACATCGAAAAGGCCGATACGATCAGAAATGCACCCAGCACACGGAACAGGACCAACCGGGCCTTCCAATTCGGTGCAAAGGTAATAAGCACGGGCACGGATTTGTCGTATGCTGCGCCGGCTGCGGACTGTTGAAATGTGTTCGTGTTCATGACGGCCATCGCTTTTGCCCTGTCCAAGTTTCTTGAGACCCCCCGGGTAACGCCGGGCTTGCAAACAACCTCAAGCCGAAAAGCGTCAGGATTTGGGCAGCCCAAAGGTAATTGGGCGGCGTGAGAAAGGCATTCATGGCAGGGCTTGCCCCCCATCCAGAAACGTGTATACGGGGCCATCCTTCGCAATACGCATGAACCGCGCAGCCTCTCGTGGCAGGGTCGCGAAGGGTTGCTGGCCCCGCCTATGAAATGCGCCTTGATATAAATAGGAGTGAACATGCCACTGTATGAGCATGTAATGATCGCGCGTCAGGATCTGTCCAACGCGCAGGCCGAGGGCCTGATCGAACACTTTGGCACCGTAATGGCTGACAACGGCGGCAAGATCGTCGACAGCGAGTACTGGGGCGTCAAAACGATGGCCTACAAAATCAACAAAAACCGCAAGGGCCACTATGCCTTCCTGAAGACCGACGCTCCGTCGGGCGCCGTTCAGGAAATGGAGCGCCTGATGCGCCTGCATGAAGACGTGATGCGCGTTCTGACCATCAAGGTCGACGAACATCCCGAGGGCCCCTCGGTCCAGATGCAGAAGCGCGATGAGCGCGATGGCCGCCGCGAGCGCCGTTGATCAACGCCTGAGGAAAGGACACCAAACCATGGCCGCAAAACCGTTTTTCCGCCGCCGCAAGGTCTGCCCGTTCTCGGGCGAGAACGCGCCGAAGATCGACTACAAAGACACCCGTCTGCTGCAGCGCTACATTTCCGAGCGCGGCAAGATCGTGCCTTCGCGCATCACCGCCGTTTCGGCAAAGAAGCAGCGTGAACTGGCCCGCGCCATCAAGCGCGCCCGCTTCCTCGCCCTGCTGCCCTACGCCGTGAAGTAAGGAGAGACTGACATGCAAGTTATCCTTCTGGAACGCGTTGCGAAACTGGGTCAGATGGGCGATGTCGTCGACGTCAAGCCCGGCTACGCCCGCAACTTCCTGCTGCCGCAAGGCAAAGCGCTGAGCGCGTCCGAGGCCAACATCGCCTCGTTCGAAGCCCAGAAAGCACAGCTGGAAGCCCGCAACCTGGAAACCAAGAAAGAAGCTGAAGCTCTGGCTGAAAAGCTGGACGGTCAGCAGTTCATCGTGATTCGCTCGGCATCGGACGCCGGCGCGCTGTACGGCTCGGTCACCCCGCGTGACGCAGCCGATGCCGCAACCGCTGCGGGCTTCACCGTTGACAAGAAGCAGGTCGTTCTGGTCTCGCCTATAAAAGAGCTGGGCCTGCACACGGTTTCCGTCAAACTGCACCCCGAAGTCGAGGTCGAAATCAAACTGAACGTTGCCCGCTCGGAAGAAGAAGCCGAGCTTCAGGCATCGGGCAAATCGATCCAGGAACTGGCCGCTGAAGAAGAGGCCGCCGCAGATTTCGAAATCGCGGAACTGTTCGACGACATCGGCTCGGCCGCTTCGGAAGACGAAGAATTGGTTGCCGCCGATGCTTCTACCGAGGAAGACGAACCCAAAGCCTGATTTGATCAGGTCTGCTAATCTCAAAGGCCGCGCTGCATTGCGCGGCCTTTTTCTTTCGACTGGCAATTTTTGGCCACCACAGCGCGCCGGACTTGCGACCCCGGGCCACTTTCGTATCATCCAGCCGCGTAACAATCCGGAGAAGTTGCATGGCAAAGGTCCTGCGTCGAATAATGCTTTCAGTGCTTCTGGCTGCCCCAATTGCCGCCTGCAGCGACCCATCTGGCAAAGCGACGAAGGAACAGGCATTCGAGCCGCCGCTCCACCCCAACGAAACGCCCGAATTGCGCGAATCGATCAACAAATGGGCTGATCACTACGAACTTCCGCGAGAGTTGGTCCATAAGCTGGCGATCCGCGAAAGCACGCATCGCCCCTGGGCGACGAACCGGCCATATTACGGCCTGCTGCAGATCCTTCCCGCCACCGCTCGTTCGATGGGCTACAAGGGCGACGCCAAAGGTCTTCTGGATGCTGACACCAACCTGGAGTATGCGGGCAAGTATCTTCGCGGCGCATGGATGTTGGCCGACGGCGATCAGCAGCGCGCGATCTTCCTCTATGCAAAGGGGTACTACCCCGAAGCCAAGGCTCGCGGAATGCTGGTTGAAACTGGCTTGCGGTCCGAATAGCTTGAACGGGGCAATCGACCCGGTCTATACAGCATTCAATTTGACCGAGAATACCTCACAGGACGAAATAATCCGGAGGTTGTCTGTTGCCATTAGCACTCAATAACTCCATGTGATATGTACAAATGGGTTGCGCAATCTGTTCAAATTGACGCAACGTAGGCTGTGATACGGGCAGATACGGCATTTTTCGGGGGAAATGCCGTAGGGACAAAGGTTGGACGAGTGAAACTTATTGACTTGGCCACAATTGATCATGATGAACGGTCGGCTTACGACATCATCAATTCTGTCTGCAACGAACTTGGGTTCGACTATGCGTCCTATGCGACGACCCATCCCGTGAATGGTGACGTCCAAGGTTACGCGAACTACCCGGACGAGTGGAAGATCCACTACGCCACGCAAGGCTACCATCACCTTGATCCCACCCTATATCAGTCGGCGCTCAGCATCGCGCCGGTGGACTGGGGCCGCTTCAATCACGACGACAAGTTCAACGCGGTTTTCCGCGACGCTCATGACTTCGGGATCACCGACCGCGGCCTGACGGTTCCGGTTCGGGGACCTTATGGCGAAACTGGCTTGCTCAGCGTGACCAAGGATTGCACGGACGAGGAATGGAAAAAGCTAAAAAAGCACGTGATGGGCGACCTCCAGATGGCCGCGGTTCACGCGCATGACACCGTCATGCAATCTGGCCTTTTGGCCAAGGCTCTATACCTTCCAACCCTATCCTCGCGCGAAAAAGAAATCCTGCAATGGGTCGCCGAGGGCAAGTCCCAGCAGGATATCGGAGATATTCTGTGCATTTCGCACCGGACGGTCGAGGTGCATATGCGTTCCGGACGAGAGAAACTGGGCGCACTCACGACCGCCCAGGCGATCGGCCGTGCCATTGGTCTGGGGTTAATTTACCCCGGTTAACAATTAAGGCAGAAAAATACGGGATATCCCCAATAGTCTTGTTTCGAAACTTGGTTAATCTGCTCCTTACGGTAACCAAACTGTAGGGGGATGGAATGATCATCGTTATTGATGGCATCAACCAGCATAAGTTCAAAGACGTCTTGGATGAGATGTTCAAGCTGCGAGCACGCGTGTTCGGGGATCGCTTGGGCTGGGAAGTGAACATCCAGGACGGGCGCGAATTCGATCAGTTCGACTCGCTCAATCCTGCACACGTGGTCAGCATCAACGACGAGGGGGACGTCGTTGGGTGCATGCGCCTCTTGCAGACGACCGGCCCGCACATGCTGGCCGATGTTTTCAGCTCGATCCTTGATGGCGAGCCGCCGATCCGCAGCGCTCAGGTCTGGGAAGCCACGCGGTTCTGCGTCGATACGAAACGGCTCGGCCGGGGACGTGGTAAAAATTCCGTATCCTACGTGACCAGCGAGGTCATGATTGGGTCATTCGAATACGCTCAGGAAGCTGGAGTGCTCGACTCGGTCGCGGTCATTGATCCGGTTATGAACCGGGTGCTGCAACGGTCCGGAAATGCTCCGTACGACTATGTCGGAACGGCCAAGCCGATGGGCAAAGTGGTCGCAATGGCCGCCCTTATGGATTGTTCGGACGAGCGCATCCAATCGATCCGCGAGTATTCGAGCATCGACTACGACGTGTTCCTGACCGACGATCAGGCGCTCGAACTGTTCAATTCGGGTCAGCAAGCCAAGCTTGCACAGGCCGGTGCCGCCAATCTTGACCACCAGCCACTGACCGATCTTGAGAAATACTTCGTCGAGCAGATGCACGCTGCGACGACGAAAGAAGAAGTCCAGGCCGTACTCAAATTGATCGAGAGCCTGTCGGACCGCTTCACCCCAGAGCAGAAAACCGCTCTGTTGCAAACCCCCCGTGCTTTTGCTCATGAGGCCTGACCCCCTCACCTCATAAGTCCAAAAGCCACCCATGCGGAGCCGTCTCATTCCAGGCGGCTCCGCTCTAATTTCGGCAACCGATCCGCCGCTGGCGCCATACGTTCCGGTTCTTGGCAGCAACAAAAAAGGCCCTCCGAAGAGGACCTGATTTCATTTCTTTCTGTCCGGACAATCGCCGTTTGACCGGCCGGGTGCGGCGGCACCCGGACCGACCTGAAAACGCGGCTTATTCCTCTTCGAGGGCTTCGATTGCCTTCTGCAGCTCTTCCTTGCTGACTTCCTTTTCGGTCACTTTGGCCAGCTCGACCACGTAGTCCACAACCTTGTCCTCAAAGATCGGCGCGCGCAGTTGCTGCTGCATCTGAGCGTTCTGCTGAACGAACTCGAAGAACTGACGCTCCTGACCCGGGTACTGGCGAGCCTGGTTCATGATCGCCTGGGTCATCTCAGCGTCGGTGACTTCGACTTCAGCCTTCTGGCCCAGCTCGGCCAACAACAGGCCCAGACGCACGCGGCGCTCAGCCAGTTTGTTGTGCTCTTCGGTCGGCTCGATCTCATCGTGGTTGTGATCGGTCACCTCGGGGTTTTCTTCATGCCACAGCTGATGCGCGATCTGCTTGGCTTCGGCTTCGACCAGGGTCGGCGGCAGGTCGAACGACACTTTCTCGTCCAGCGCGTCCAGCAGCGCGCGCTTCATCACCGCGCGCGACGCACCCGCGTACTCGGCTTCCAGACGCTCGGCAATCTGTGCCTTCAACGCAGCCAGATCCTCAGCGCCAAACTTCTGTGCCAGTTCGTCGTTGATCTCGGCGGCAACAGGTTCCTTCACCTCTTTGACGGTGCAGGTAAACACGGCCTCTTTGCCGGCCAGGTGCTCGGCACCGTATTCCTCGGGGAAGGTAACGGTGACGTCCTTGACTTCCTCGGCCTTCACGCCAGCCAGCTGGTCCTCGAAACCGGGGATGAAACTGTTCGAGCCCAGCACCAACGGGTAATCCTCGGCCGAACCGCCTTCGAAGGCTTCGCCGTCAACCTTGCCGACGAAATCGATGACGACCTGATCGCCTTCCTTCGCCTTCGAACCCTTGCGGCGGGCTTTGAAATCCTGAGCGGTTTCAGCCAGGTTCTGCAGGGCTTCTTCCACGGCTGCGTCGTCCGCCTTGACGACCAGCTTCTCCAGCTCGACCGATTTCAGGTCAACTTCGGGGATTTCCGGCAGGGCTTCATAGGACATTTCGACGTGAACGTCGTCGCCTTCTTTCCAGTCTTCGTTGGTCATCTTGACCTGAGGCTGTAGCGCCGGACGATCACCACTGTCTTCGAAGTGCTTGTTCATCGCACCGTCGATGGTTTCCTGCATTGCTTCGCCCAACAGGCGCTGGCCAAACTGCTTCTTCAGCAGTGCCATGGGAACCTTGCCCTTGCGGAAGCCTTTCATCTCGATTTCCGGCTGAGCTTCGATCAGTTTCTCATTGACCTTCTCGTCCAGCTCGGCGGCGGTGACAACGATGTTGTAGCCGCGTTTCAGACCCTCGTTCAGCGTCTCGGTAACCTGCATTCTGGTAGTCCCCATAGGATTCGGGGCGCGCAAAACGGGCGCGCCGGGCAAATTTGACGCCTTCTATTTGCCTAGCCGCCGAAGGGCAAGGGGCAAGGTGCCAGATTGGCCTTGTTTTGCCACCCTGCCCCACAAAAAACGCCCCGGACAGAGCCGGGGCGCCATGAATTCAAAACAACGTCGGGATCAGAACTTCCAGCGGGCCCCCAGGACCCAAGCTTCGTTCTTGTCAAACGACGTCCCGTCGTTGAAGTCGTGGTTGCGATATTTCAGGTAGGCATCGGTGTTAATGCTGTCGATGCGCTGCACCACTGCGATACCCCAGGACTCGGTGCTGGACCCGTCCGTGTTGAAATCGGAACCATCATAGTAGTCGATGCCGATACCGGTCTTGCCCCAGGACACCCAATTATCCTCGTAAGCAATTTTGGTGTACCAGAAGTTGGGATCGCTTTCGCCCGACACGTTGTTTCGGGTACCGGCAGCAGCGGTGAAGCTGAAGCCGCTGGGCAGCAGTACCGATGCCGAGCCGATCGTGTCTTCACGGTCGCCCGAACCGTCGTCGAAATCACGCACCGCATAGGCCACGCTTGCCGCGAACTCGATGCCACCGGCAAAGGTGTTGTTGTAGTTCAGAGCAACGTCGTAATAGTCGTCGTCATCACTGCTGGACAGGATGTTTTGACCATAGGCGAAGCTGGCCGAAAAGCCGCTGAAATCCGGCGTGTCATACCGCACGCGGCCACGGCGCGCGCCGTCAAAGTTGCTGCTGGAGTCGCCGACGGTGATGTCGCTGAGGGTTCCGTCGGTTCCGCGGTAGAAGAAGCCCGAGTTTTCATCGTTGGTGAACGAATACAGCGCGGTGCCGACATAAGACAGGTCAGTTTCCGCTGCACCGTCAGACGCCATGCTGCCCTGACCGGCCGAGAATTTACCCCAGCCACCTTTCAGCGCAAAATCCACGTGACGAATGTCTTCCCGGGTCCAGCCGCTGAAATCGGTGCCCAACTGGTTCCACTCACTGGAGTTCGGAAGACCCAGCGCGGTTTCAAAGCGGAAGGTGAATTCGTTCTGGCCAAACGGCTGCATCAGGCTCAGGCCGACGCGGCTGTTGGACAGGTCGTTGTCCAGCAGGCGGGTATCGGTTTCTTGGCCGTCGTCAACCGAGATGATTGCCGGGTTGAACTGCCCATACAGCAGAACATAGCCACCGCTGTTGTTCTCGTATTTCAGCTCTGCCGCGGCGGGGATGGCCGTGGTGGCCGCAAGAACAGCGGCGACTGAGGAGAGTTTGATATTCAATGTCATAGCACTCACCATGAAAGGTTCGGGTTTCAGGTACTGCCCAGATGTTCAGTGGAACTGTCCGGTTCCAGAGGCCCCTACGCCATTCAGCTCGATCATTGCAAATCCGCCACAAAGACAAAGTGGCAGCAAAGCAAAATGTCCGTGTTATCAATATTTTAACAACAAACGTGCACAGGCTTCAGACGGCCCGCAAGAGAATTCTGCCATCCGGCCATGCGTTTGGCAAACACTCGCTATGCATTTGCGCGGTCTTGACAGCAAAAACCTGCCGATATTCTAGCCTTGCGCCTTGGGAACACGCAAGAACTTCATACCTGAAGACGCTTGAGCACACCGGGCAGTTGCTCGGGAAGGTCTTCCGCGATCAATCCCGGGCCAAAAGCGCGCGCACACTCCACGTGAAGCCAGGCGGCGGTTTCGGCCGCTTTCAGCGGGTGCAATCCACGTGCCAGCAGCCCGGTTAATAAACCCGCCAACACGTCGCCCGCGCCTGCGGTCGCCAGCCACGGCGCGGCCCGATCATAGTGGGCCGAATGGATCGAGCACCGACCGTCCGGCCCCGCAATCACAGTGTCCGGTCCCTTGAAAAGAACCACGCACCTTGCCCTGCCGGCCGCCTCGCGCACGGCATCAACCTTTGAGAAAGCCGGTCCATTCTCGGGATGTAAGGAAAGCTTGGCCGAGATGTCGGGGAACAGACGGGCGAATTCACCGCCGTGCGGTGTCAGGACGCAGTTTTCATGCAGGATCGCCATCAGTGACGCCGGATCCTCGGCAAATGCCGAAAGAGCGTCGGCATCCAGCACGGTTGCCCTTCCGGACTCCAATGCCACGGGGACCAGCGATCGAGCCTTGTCCAGGCCCAATCCGGGCCCGAGGCACAGCGCGTTCAGGCGTTGGTCCCGCAATGCAATGGCCAGCCCATCCGCGCCTTCGATCTGCTCAATCATGACCGCGGTGACTTGGCTGGCGACTTCCTGCAATGCGGCGGGAGGGATACCCAGCGTGACAAGACCAGCGCCCACGCGCAACGCTCCGCGCGCAGCCAATCGCGCAGCGCCTGTTTTTCCAGTTTCGCCCGTCAGGATCAGCGCATGACCGTGACCGTATTTGTGATCGAAAGCCGATTTCTGCAGATCAGGCAGATTTTCCGGGTCCAGCAACACGCTCGGCCGGCCATCTGGTGTTTCTTCAACTGACAGAGCCGGCAGACCGATATCGACAACGGACACCCTGCCACAGCACTCCGGTCCCTCGGCCAGATAATGGCCCGGCTTTGCGGTATGAAACGTCACCGTCAGGTTGGCCGAAGCGGCGCAGTCTTCGGGGGCAAATCCCTCTGACACCAGACTCCGACCACTGTCCGCGCATAGGCCGCTGGGAATGTCCACACAAACGACACGTGGGCAACCACCTTCCGACTGCGACGCTTTCCACTGGCCGAATTTACGCATTGTCCGTGGCAGCCCGGCTACCGGTCTCGTCAGCCCGGTTCCGAACAAGGCATCAACCGCCAGAACAGTATCCGAACAAGGCGCGGCATAGGCATCAAGCGCGTCATCGGACAGCGCATGGCACGAACCCATCGCGCACCAGCGCTCATAATTCGCCCGCGCGTCTGCAGGCAACTTCTCGGGGTCGCCCAACAGGAAGAGGTCCACGACCCACCCCCACTCTTTCAGAATGCGCGCAACTACAAGACCGTCGCCGCCGTTGTTGCCCGGCCCGCACAACACCGCGGCCCGCCCAGACCCCGCCGCCAGGTCAGGCCATGTTTCAAAGACGGCCTCGACCACACCACGACCTGCGCGCTCCATCAGTTCCAGGCCGGTGACAAACCCGGATTCGATTGCGGCGCGTTCGGCCGCCCTCATCTGGGACGAAGTCAGCAGTTTTGGCATCCGAAACCCTCGCACGATTCAAATCAGATTACTTTTTGTGCAACTTGCCTAAAAATTGGCCCGCTGCCCAGAATCCCTTCACCAGCAGACGGTCAATTCGGCAATCGCATTGCCGCCCGATCTTAGACGTGATCACTGCCATTCTGACAACCATGCGAGGTGAGCCCGGATGAAAAAGATCGAAGCGATCATCAAGCCGTTCAAATTGGACGAAGTGAAAGAGGCCCTGCAGGACGTTGGTGTCCAGGGCCTCAGCGTGATCGAAGTCAAGGGCTTCGGACGCCAGAAAGGACACACCGAACTGTACCGCGGCGCGGAATATGTGGTGGACTTTCTGCCCAAGGTCAAAGTCGAGGTCGTACTGGATGCCGATCAGGTCGATGCGGCCATCGAAGCCATCGTGTCGGCCGCCAAGACCGACAAGATCGGGGACGGCAAGATCTTCGTCTCGTCCGTTGAACAAGCCATTCGCATCCGGACCGGCGAGACCGGCTCGGACGCGCTGTAAAACCAATTCTGCAATCTAGAGGAACATAGTAATGAGCAAGGACGCAGTTCTTCAGCTGATCAAAGACGAGGGTGCCGAGTATGTCGACATCCGCTTCACCGATCCGCGTGGCAAGCTTCAGCACGTGACCGTCATGGCCGACCAGGTCGACGAAGACTTCCTTGAGGAAGGCTTCATGTTCGACGGTTCGTCCATCGCCGGCTGGAAGTCGATCGAAGCATCGGACATGAAACTGATGCCCGATACCGAAAGCGCGTATGTCGATCCCTTCTATGCGGAAAAGACAATCTGCCTGCACTGCTCGGTCGTGGAACCCGATACCGGCGAAGCCTATGAGCGTGACCCGCGCGGCACCGCGCAGAAGGCCGAAGCCTACCTGAAGTCTTCGGGCGTCGGCGACGTGGCTTACATGGGCCCCGAGGCCGAGTTCTTCCTGTTCGACGATGTCCGTTTCTCGAACAGCATCAACAAGGTATCCTACGAGGTTGATGCAACCGACGCGTCGTGGAACACCGACACCGAATACGAGATGGGCAACATGGGCCATCGTCCGGGCGTCAAGGGTGGATACTTCCCGGTCAACCCGATCGACGAAGCCCAGGATCTGCGTTCGGAAATGCTGTCGACCATGAAGCGTCTGGGCATGAAGGTCGACAAGCACCACCACGAAGTAGCCTCGTGCCAGCACGAGCTGGGCCTGATCTTCGACAGCCTGACCAAGCAGGCGGACGAGCTGCAGAAATACAAGTACGTCATCCACAACGTCGCGCACGCCTACGGCAAATCGGCCACGTTCATGCCGAAGCCGATCGCGGGTGACAACGGCACCGGCATGCACGTCAACATGTCGATCTGGAAGGACGGCAAACCGCTGTTTGCAGGCGACAAATATGCCGACCTGTCGGACGAAGCCCTGTGGTTCATCGGCGGCATCCTCAAGCACGCCAAGACCTTGAACGCCTTCACCAACCCGTCGACCAACAGCTACAAGCGCCTGATCCCGGGCTTCGAAGCGCCGGTTCTGCGCGCCTACTCGGCCCGCAACCGCTCGGGTTGTGTCCGTATTCCATGGACGGAATCGCCGAAAGCCAAGCGCGTCGAGGCCCGTTTCCCCGATCCGTCGGCAAACCCCTACCTGGCGTTTGCGGCACTGCTGATGGCCGGCCTGGACGGCATCAAGAACAAGATCGATCCGGGCGAAGCCATGGACAAGAACCTGTACGATCTGCCCGCCGAAGAACTGGCCGGTATCCCGACCGTCTGCGGCAGCCTGCGCGAGGCGCTGGAATGTCTGGCGGCCGATCACGACTTCCTGCTGCAGGGCGACGTGTTCACCAAAGACCAGATCGACGGCTACATCGCACTGAAGATGGAAGAGGTCGAAACCTACGAGCACACTCCGCACCCGGTCGAATACGGCATGTACTACAGCTGCTGACCCCGGTCGGAAGTCCAATGAAAAGACCTTGGGGGCGTCCTGTCGGGCGCCCCTTTTCAGTGCTGCAGGGCCCCGATATTTCCCTTTGTGACAGGCGCCTTTGCCGCTAGGCTGAAGATCAATTCAATTATCAGGATTATTCATGCGCCTTCTCGCCCTGACCCTCTCCGCTGCACTTCTTGTTTCAGGCGCTGCGGCGCAGACGATCGACCGGATCAAAGAAACGCGCGAAATCCGGTTTGGGTTTCGTACAGATGCCGCCCCGCTTTCGTTCATCAACGACAAGGAGCGACCCGACGGGTTGTCCGTGATGGTCTGCGATCAGGTTGCCCGAGCCATCGCCAGCCGACTGGGTGCGGATGACCTCACCGCACAGTTAATTCCGGTGCAGTCGGATACACGCTTTGACATGGTCGCCTCTGGCCAGATCGACCTGTTGTGCGGCGCGGCGACAATCACACTGTCGCGGCGGGAAACCGTCGATTTTTCGATCCCGATCTTCGTGGACGGAACATCCGTTTTGCTGCCGATAGATGCGGAAACCACGATGGCATCGCTTTCCGGCAAGAAAGTCGGCATGCGCAGCAGCACGACCACCGAAGAAGCCGTGTTCAACTCGTTCGGATCAGCGGGGATCGAGGCAAAGCTCGTTCGGTTCGCCTCACATCCCGACGGGATCAAGGCTTTGAGGGACGGAGAGATCGACGCCTATTTCGCCGACCAATCCATCCTTTTGGTGAATTATCTGGCAGCCGGATTGAAGGACGACTTCAAAATCTCGCAAGAGATTCTGACGATTGAAAAGCAAGGCCTGGCCCTTGCGCGCGGCGATGATGACTTTCGCCTGATGGTCGACGAGATCCTGTCGCAGATGTATGCCCAAGGCACGATGGAAGAGATCTTTCGCGCCGCACTGCCCGGGATTGAACCCAGCGAGGCCCTGAAAGCCCTGTACGTTATCGCACCCACCCTGCCCTGATTTCCAGGAGGTCCCCATGCGCCTTACGGTCCTGTCCGTTTTCATTGCACTGAGTGCCCCCGTGGCGGCGCAGTCCGCTCCCTGCGGGAACACAGGCGCTGGTTTTGAAGCCTGGAAGGCCGACTTTGCCAAGCAGGCGCGCAAAGCCGGAGTAAAGAAAAAAGGGCTGCAGGCTCTGGCGCAAACCCAATACGCCACGCGAACCATCGCCGCGGATCGGGGGCAAAAAAGCTTCAAATACTCCCTCGACAAGTTCATGAAGGTTCGAGGGGCGGATACGATCGTGGTCCAGGGCCGCAAGCGAAAGGCCCGAAACCCGGAATTCTACGCGGCGCTGGAGCGTCAGTACGGTGTCCCGGCCGGCGTTCTGATTGCCATTCACGGCATGGAAACCGGGTTCGGAAACTTCATGGGCGACAGCCAGGTTGTTTCCGCAATCACAACATTGGCCTACGATTGTCGCCGGTCCGACTTCTTTGTTCCCCATGCCATCGGAGCGCTGAAACTGGTCGATCAGGGGGCGATCACGGTGGCAACAAAAGGGGCAAAACATGGCGAGTTGGGCCACACCCAGTTTCTGCCCGGCAATGCTCTGACCTATGGCGTGGACGCCACGGGTGACGGGCGCGTGGACTTCTACAACATGACGGATGCGTTGGCCTCAACCGCAAATTTTCTTCGGCAGAAAGGGTGGAAACCCGGCCGGGGCTATCAACCCGGCGAACCGAATTTTGCGGTGATCCAGCAGTGGAACGCCGCCTCGGTTTACCAAAAATCAATTGCGATCATGGCCGCTCGAATCGACAACTGAGGCTTTGTCAGCAACCTGACCGCCGCACTCATTTCCGCCACATTGCTGCCACAGTGTCGGGCGGAAAGCTCTAATTTCTTGGTTTCCAAAGCGTAATCAATCGTCGCAAAAATTCATTTTTTTGCAATATGGTCAAAATTTGACCCTCATCACCAACTAGAGTGTTGGTTCAGTATTCGTACGGCAGAGGGCAAGACTGTGACCACGAAGCACAGATACCACGGCGGCCTGCAATTCAACGGCGACACGAACGGCGCGTTGGAGCGGTTCGGCCATATTGTGGTGGCAACTCTTGAGGACTACGGGCATCTTGTGGAACGCAAGACCCTGCTGAGCCAGACCGAGGCAACCATCGTGTCCAGCCAGTACCTTGTCCGTTTGACCCTCGAGTCCGAACCCCGGGAGACCAGCGACCGCTATGGGCGTCTGGACCGTACGGTTGGTCTGAAGACCATGGTGCGCCCATCGGCGGCACGACCGCGCAACCGATTGGTGATCTCGGTCTCGCCTGTTTCCGGCCTGGTGGATGACACCGAGATTTCCGAGTTGATGCTTGTCGTCATGCTGTATCGGATGGTCGACATCTGCTCGACGCAACGTGTGGAATGGCTGTCGCCGAAAACCGTTTTGACGATCGAACAGTTCATGGGCGCGTTTGACTCGTTGATGCCACGCAAGCAGCGGAACCGCCGCGAAGCGTTCGAGGCGGTCAGCGGACCCTTCGCGGGCCTTGAGCCCGCTGCAACTGATGACCATGAAGCCGTCAAATCACCGGCAAAGCCGCCGCGCCCGATTCAACTGACCGATGAGCAATTGCTCAGCATCGCCTTCCGTTCCGACGAGGCCGACGCACCCGCTTCCGATGCAACGGCCGCGACGGATGGCGATGAAGACCGGCCCAGTGACGCGTTGCGATTGACCAGCTGGGCCCTGACCGGTGCCGTGGCCAGCCTGTCGGCGCCGATCGCTCTGTCGATGGCCGCTGTGAACCTCATCCGGGGCGAAGACTTTCGCCTGAACACTCAGGTCCTGGCCTATACGGTCGCCATCGTGTCGCTGAACTCAAGTGGCGCCTTTGCCGATGTCGCCAATGCGATCGGACTGTGACTGAATTACCAGAAGACCCTCCTTGGAGGCCCCGCCATCAGGCGGGGTTTTCCATTTCTGGCATGTGCTCGACCGGCACGACATAAGTGTGGATCGAGAACACCACGGCCCGTGTCTCGGGCAACCGCAAAAGCGTTTGTCGCTCGCTGCGCAGGTATCGGGCAGTACCACGGTCACGGATCTCGCGCGGGGCGCTGGCGCTGCGGGGCTGGTGCAGTTCGGGGTCGTCGTACCACAGCGCGTTGAACCGCCACAAAGGCCGGCCGACCTGAATCCCGTCGAACAGGCGCTGTACCCGGCGCGCGATGTTGGGATCATAGCTGTCGACCGGCGCGTGAATGGCGATCAGCGGTCGCATGAATTTCTCGGACAGACGCCAACTGGCGGGAAAGCACAGGATGGCGCCGGTCAGCACATGCTCGTCGCCCCGTTTCTGCAGGATGCAGAAATCCTCCTGCGCCAATAGGCAAAGCGTATCCAGAGGGTTGTCGCGGTCAATCGGAACGGCCACGCCATCCGGGCGCTGCGCGGTGTTGGTCGCCTCGGGATAGCCCTGCGCCAGAACCAGATCCAGCAGTTCGACGGCGGCCGGGTGGGCCTGCGGGTCCAGCGCCAGAACGTCGTCCCGGCGGGTTTCAAGCAGGTGCTCGCGGTGGCGCATCTGCGCGGCGAAGGCATCATCGCGATGCAGCCAGTCGTCCATCGTGGTCGGCGCGATCCCTGGCAGCGGGCGCTGTTGGGTCGGATCATAGGGCAGAGTCTTTTGCAGAATGGCTGTCATGGCCTTGGGTTAGCACTCGAAACAGGCCTTGTCGGTCAAAAAGCGACTGGCAAATCGTCGCAATTCACCCAGACGGGGCCGCCCTGCCCCTTCAGGCTGAACCGGTAAGCAGGGAGGCGCGCCGTGAACCACCACTACCGAGACACCCGCAAGATCGACCCCAGCCGCGGCGCGACGCTGGGCGACGGCACTCCGAACGACAATGACCGGATCGAAATCGGCCCCACACAACTTGCATTCAACGAATGGGCCGCCGCCGGTTTGCAGTTGCCCAACCTGGACCGGATGCGCGAATATCGCTGGAAACGGCTGACCCAGGCGATCGTCGACCGGGGCTATGGCGGGCTGCTGATGTTCGACCCGCTCAACATCCGCTATGCGACCGACAGCACCAACATGCAGCTGTGGAACACCCACAACCCGTTCCGTGCGGTGCTGCTGTGCGCCGATGGTTATATGGTGATCTGGGACTACAAGAACTCGCCCTTCCTGTCGAAATTCAACCCGCTGGTGCGCGAGCAGCGCTCGGGCGCGGACCTGTTCTATTTCGACCGGGGCGACAAGGTGGATGTGCAGGCGGACGTGTTCGCCAACGAGGTGCGCGTGCTGATGCAGGACCACGCCCCTGGCCACACCCGTCTGGCGGTGGACAAGATCATGCTGCACGGCCTCCGCGCGCTCGAGGCGCAGGGCTTCGAGATCATGGAGGGCGAAGAGGTCACCGAAAAGACCCGCGCCATCAAGGGCCCTGACGAGATCCTGGCCATGCGCTGCGCCAGCCACGCCTGCGAAACCGCCGTGGCCGAGATGGAGAAGTTCGCCCGCGCCAATGTGGGCGACGGCAAGACGTCCGAAGATGACATCTGGGCCGTTCTGCACGCCGAGAACATCAAGCGCGGCGGCGAATGGATCGAAACCCGCCTGCTGGCCTCGGGGCCGCGCACAAACCCGTGGTTTCAGGAATGCGGGCCGCGGGTTACTCAGAAGAATGAAATCATCGCCTTTGATACCGATCTGATCGGCAGCTACGGCATTTGCGTCGACATCTCGCGCACCTGGTGGATCGGGGATGAAAAACCCCGCCCCGACATGGTCTATGCCATGCAGCACGCGCACGAGCACATCATGGCCAACATGGAGATGTTGAAACCCGGCGTGATGATCCCCGACCTGACCGCCAATTGCCACAGGCTGGACGACAAGTTCCAGGCGCAGAAATACGGCTGCCTGATGCATGGCGTGGGCCTGTGCGACGAGTGGCCTTTGGTGGCCTATCCCGACAAGGCAGTGCCAGGCTCATATGATTATCCGCTGGAACCCGGCATGGTGCTGTGCGTCGAGGCCGCCGTGGGCGAAGTCGGCGGCGATTTCTCGATCAAGCTGGAAGATCAGGTTCTGATCACCGAAGACGGCTATGAAAACCTGACCCGCTATCCGTTCGATTCCGCGCTTATGGGGCTCGACTAGGCCTCAATCAGCCCAGTGAGAGCGACGCACATTTCCGTGCCAATCCTCAAGCACCGGCTCTGCCGATGCGCCCGGTGAAAACGTGTCTTGGGGCCAGTGCAGTCCGGCGGCAAATCCGATGGCCGTGGCCAGAAAAACGGCAACCGCCGTACCGACCTGTACAGCTTCGAAATGCGCTGCGTTTGTCGAATTTGTCATCTCCGCGCTCCTTGATCCTTTGTTTCGGTTAGGCCGAACATGGGAGCTTCTGAATCATTGTAAAAACGAATTGTTGTTCGCTTAGACTTCACAAATTGTGATCACTTCCCGGACAAAGGACGCCTCACGATCACCGCCTGCGCCCTCACCTTCCCGTGACGGTCCTGTCACAAGGGTTGAGACTGCACTGCCTTGTTCACAGTATTGCGCCTAGCATCACAGCCTGAGGACCCGACATGCCCACAGAACGCGTCACATTTTCCGGTCACGATGGTGGCAAGCTGGCTGCTCGGCTGGATCTCCCCGATGGGCCGGTGCTGGCAACTGCGTTGTTTGCGCATTGCTTTACCTGCTCCAAGGACATTCCCGCGGCCCGGCGCATCAGCGCGCGGCTTGCAGCGATGGGATTTGCCGTTCTACGGTTTGACTTCACCGGGCTGGGCCATTCCGAAGGCGAGTTCGCCAACACGACTTTCACTTCGAACGTTGAGGATCTGATCGCCGCTGCGCAGTTTCTTGCGGGTCGGAACATGGCGCCTGACCTGCTTGTCGGGCATTCTTTGGGCGGGGCCGCGGTCTTACGGGCGCGGGCCGGTATACCCTCGGTAAAGGCGGTGGTCACGATCGGCGCCCCGGCCGATCCCGGCCATGTGGCTCATCACTTTGAAGACGCGCGGGGCCAGATCGAACAGGATGGCAGCGCCGAAGTTCTGCTGGGTGGGCGCCCCATCCGCATCGGCCGAGAGTTTGTGCGCGACATCTCTGAATCCGAACTGACGCCCTCGATTGCCGAGTTGAAGGCCGCGCTGCTGATCCTGCATGCGCCGCGTGACGAAACAGTCAGCATCGACAATGCCAGCACGATCTTTCTGGCCGCCAAGCACCCTAAAAGCTTTGTAACGCTGGACGACGCAGACCACCTGATCACCCGTCCGAAGGATGCAGAATACGCCGCCGACGTCATCGCCGCCTGGGTATCGCGCTATGTGCCGCTGTCGCCGCCCGCCCCGCCGCCGGGCGCGCCCGAAGGCGTTGTGCGCGTGACCGAAGTGGACCCGGGTGGTTTTCTTCAGGACATTCAATCAGGTCCAAGCCATCATGCCGTGGCGGATGAGCCGGCCTCTTACGGCGGGACTGATCGCGGCATGTCGCCTTATGGCTTTGTTTCTGCCGGGCTTGGGGCGTGCACTTCGATGACCATCCGAATGTATGCGCGACGCAAGCAATGGCCCCTGACCGGGATCAGCGTGGATGTCTGTCACAACAAGGTGCACGCGCAGGACGCGGGGTTGGCGGGGGATGGAAAGGTCGACCAGTTCCGCCGCAAGATCCGACTGGACGGACCGCTGGACAATGACCAGCGGACCAAGCTTCTTGAGATTGCCGACAAATGCCCGGTGCACCGCACGCTTGAAAATTCGGCGCATATCACCACCGAACTGCTGCCGCCGGAACCTGTTGCGGCTCCGGCGTGAACCGATATCCGGTCCGGATGGCCTATCGCCGAGGCGCAGGCCTGTGGATCGGGGGCCGTGCCGCCGGTGGGCGGGCCACGGGCGGTCGAGGACGCGCCGGCGGCTTGGCGATCGGAGGTTTGGGCCGCGCAGGCGGTTTCGCAATTGGCGGCTTGGGTTTGGGCGGCGGTTTTCCACCCGGCGGTTTACCCGGCGGCGGTGGGCGGTCCACGTCAATGTCGACATTCACGTTGCGGTAATAGTCGTTCCACAGCATCGAGTCATAGAACGGGTCATATCCGTATCCTACACCGACCGTGACGCCTTCACAGCCCGAGAGGGTGAATCCCCCGGCCCCAAGCCCCAGAACGATGACGGATCGCTTCAAAAAGGTTCCTGCCATTTTCACGCCCTCACTGCACTGACCGGAATGACGCGAAGATGGCATTCAGATCCTCGACATAGCCAGGATCTGCACCGTCGCGCAGGATGGTCACCACAACCGCAACACGGTTGCGCGGCAGGTCGATCACCGTCGCGGTGAAGTTGATCCCGCGCCCGTCACGGGTGCCGGTGCCGCGAATGACCCGGGCCGGCAAACCGCCGATGCGCATGTTCGCATCACTTGTCACCTCTGGGTTTTTCACCAGAAACTTGTCGACATCCTGCAAGTAACGGACCCCGTCCTCGATGCTGGCAACGCCGAACGGCGAAACGAACCCGATCCAGACCGAGTCATCTGTGACCGGGCGCGCAGCCATCACCCGGCTTACGGACCGGGTATCGCCCAGTTGTGTATCCTCAAGATCGCGTGGGCCGCCCGTGCGCAGCATCCAGAAATCCGGGACATCGAACTGAAACAGCGCACGCCCCCCTTCGGTGTAGGTGACCGGCGTATCGCTCAGCCCCGCACCCGTCATGCCGACCCAAAAAGCCGCGCCGATGGCAAAAAGGTTTTTCTTAAACAAGCTGATATCTCTATTTGTTGGTGTCATCGTCCTGAGGATGAGCGATGCAACCCGCGCTTGTCCAGTTTTTAAAGAGTTTTGCTCAGGGGGCCCGCCCGACCTGCGTTGCCGCCTAGTCTGCATATACGCCGACTGTCGCATCGCCGGCCTCTCCCACAAATCGTATCCGCGTACCGTCCGACTGAACATCGTAACAGGCCCAAAAGTCAGACGGTGGCCAGATCGAACAGTATCTGTCATCCCGCACCGCCCAGCGCCCCGAGCTTGGTCGACCCGAGAAATACTGCGTGGCCATAGACGGCTCGAAGACCTGTGTGGCTCCGTTGTCATAAGCCAGCGTCCGGCCCGACAGGGCGTCGAGAATCTGCGCGCCCGTCAGCGGTCGGAACGTGTCGGCCGCCAGAATTCCGGGCCAAACCAACAAAATCAGGGCAAACCGTCTCATCCCGCGTCTCCTGCCTTGTCCCAACGGTCCGGCGAGTCTATCACCCGCGCCAACACCCATTGCCAACCGAAAAAGGTGCCGCCGCCCATGATTCCCCGCTATTCCCGCCCCGAAATGGTTGCCGTCTGGTCGCCCGAGACCAAGTTCCGCATCTGGTACGAGATCGAGGCCCATGCCTGCGACGCGATGGCCGATCTGGGCGTCATCCCGCGCGAAAACGCCGAGGCCGTCTGGAAGGCCAAGGACGTGGAATTCGACGTGGCCCGCATCGACGAGATCGAGGCCGTGACCAAGCATGACGTCATCGCCTTTCTGACCCATCTGGCCGAGCATGTCGGCAGCGATGAGGCCCGCTTTGTCCACCAGGGCATGACCAGCTCGGACGTGCTGGATACCTGCTTCAACGTGCAACTGACCCGCGCCGCCGACATCCTGATCGCCGATCTCGAAGGCCTGCTGGCCGCGCTCAAGCGCCGCGCCTACGAGCACAAGGACACTGTCCGCATCGGCCGCAGCCACGGCATTCATGCCGAACCCACCACCATGGGCCTGACCTTCGCGCGCTTCTACGCCGAGATGGACCGCAACCTGTCGCGGATGCGCGACGCCCGCGCCGAGATCGCCACCGGCGCCATCAGCGGCGCGGTCGGCACCTTCGCCAATATCGACCCCCGCGTCGAAGAACATGTCTGCGAAAAGCTGGGCCTGGTGCCCGAGCCGATCAGCACGCAGGTCATCCCGCGCGATCGCCACGCAGCCTTCTTTGCCACGCTGGGCGTGATCGCCAGCAGCATCGAGAACATCGCGATCGAAATCCGCCACATGCAGCGCACCGAGGTTCTGGAGGCCGAGGAGTTCTTCTCGAAAGGCCAGAAGGGCTCGTCGGCGATGCCGCACAAACGCAACCCGGTGCTGACCGAGAACCTGACCGGCCTGGCCCGGTTGGTGCGCATGACCGTGATCCCGGCGATGGAGAACGTGGCCCTATGGCACGAGCGCGACATCAGCCACAGCTCGGTCGAGCGCAACATCGGCCCCGACGCCACCGTGACCCTGGATTTCGCCCTGTCGCGCCTGACCGGGGTGATCGACAAGCTGGTGGTGTATCCGGACAACATGCTGGCCAACATGAACAAGTTTCGCGGTCTGGTCATGAGCCAACGCGTGCTGTTGGCCCTGACTCAGGCCGGCGTCAGCCGCGAGGACGCCTATCGTCTGGTGCAGCGCAACGCGATGAAGGTCTGGGAAGAAGGCAAGGACTTCAAAACCGAACTGCTGGCCGACCCGGACGTGACCGCAGCGCTGAGCAAGGAGGAGATCGAAGAGAAATTCGACCTTGGCTATCACACCAAGCATGTCGACACGATCTTCGAGCGGGTATTCGGCGAGTAACCCTCGACGCAGGAACGGCTTTTGCCGGGGCCCGGGTCGCACAGCGCGATCCGGGCCCCTGTCTTTTGCGGAAACGTCGGAAATCGGCTATGCTGGGTGGGCAATTTCCGTTCAAGGAGAGCCCACCATGATCCGCACGACCCTCTGCGCACTGGCCCTTGCCCTGTCCGCCTCGTCCGCTTTCGCCTGCCAAGGCCACAGCAAGCAATCGCAATCCTGTGCGCCCGGTACGACTTGGGATTCGGCCTCGGAAAGCTGCGTGAAAAACGCCAGCAGCTGAATTCTTGTCCTACTTGTGAATAAAAGCGAGCCATTGGTTGTTAGCTTTTTTGAAGAACGCACTATGCTTCTTGCGAGCAGCCCTTGGAACGGAGTAGGACAATGCGCCTTTTGATGGCCACGGCACTAGCCCTTCAGACCTTTGCCTTTGCCCCTGCGGTCAGTGCCGCCGGCGGTGACAGCAGCCCCCCAAAACCGACGAATACCACCAAGAAATGCCTGTTCGGCCGCGTCTATGACGAAGCAGCCGGCCGTTGCGTCAAGCCGAACAAGACCAATTTCAGCGAAGAGCAATTGTATCAGGCCGTGCGTGAGCTTGCTTATGACGGCCAGCTCGAAAATGCGCAGAACGTGTTGCGGGTCATGGATCAAGACGATGATCGCGTTTTGACGTATTGGGGTTTCACCTACCGCAAAATGGGCGAAGCCGAGCTGGCCGAAACCTATTACCAACGCGCAATCGAATCCAATCCTGACAACATCCTGGCCCGCAGCTATATGGGCCAAGGATATGTCACCGAAGGGAAAACCGAACTGGCCATCGCGCAATGGCGCGAGATCAAGGCACGCGGAGGAGAAGGCACCTGGGCCGAAGCGTCTCTGCGCGAAGCGATCCGCACGGGGCTGACTTACAGCTACTAGGTTCAGTCTTTCTTTACTCGACTCTCGCTAATTTGCCTGCGGAACAAAAATTGACACCGCAGGCAGATGCAAGATTCACATGCTTTGGTACAGACCGCACCGGGTAATTCTGCTCCGGCCGAGAAACAGACGGATGACGCCCCTCGCGTCGTACCTCCTCAACTCACGCCCGGCCAGAAGGCCGCCATCATCGTACGCCTGCTGTTGAACGAGGGGGCCGATCTTCCGTTGGAGGAGTTGCCCGACGAACTGCAGGAACGGCTGACCCTCCAACTGGGCCGGATGGGGCTGGTAGACCGCGTGACCCTCGCTGCGGTCGCGCAAGAATTCGCAGATGCGCTGGACAGCGTCGGACTTGCCTTCCCGCACGGCTTGGCTGGGGCGCTTGACGCAGTAAATGGCAAGATTGCCCCGGCGACCGCCGCCCGGCTGCGCAAGGTCGCGGGTGTGCGCCAGGTCGGCGATCCATGGCTGCGCCTGCGTGACACCCCTGCCGAAGACCTTGCGCGTATGGCTCAGGCCGAAAGCACCGAAGTTGCAGCCGTCATGCTATCCAAGCTAGATACGGCGAAGGCAGCACAGTTGTTGGCGCAATTGCCCGGGCCGGTGGCCAGACGGATAACCTATGCCGTATCAAAAACCGCCAACGTGACGCCCGAGGCGGTGGAGCGGATCGGCTGGTCCCTGGCCGCGCAACTCGATCAACGCCCAGTTCCGGCCTTCACCGATTCACCCGACACGCGCGTCGGGGCGATCTTGAACCAATCCCCCCCATCCACGCGTGACGGGCTGCTGGACGCGCTCGATGAGGAGGATTCTGAGTTCGCCAGCGCTGTTCGCAAGTCCATTTTCACCTTTGCGCACATCGCCACGCGCATCGCTGCACGGGATGTGCCTGCCATCCTGCGCGAAGTCGATCAGCCAATTCTGATAGCCGCTCTGGCTGGCGCAAGAACCGAGGATGACAAAGCCTCGGTCGACTATCTGCTGTCCAACATATCCGCACGGATGGCCGACAACCTGCGCGAGGAAATTGCTGAACGCGGCAAGGTCAAGCAGGCCGAAGCAGAGGAGGCCATGACCCAGATTGTCGGTGCGATCCGCACACTCGTGGACGCAGGCACAATCACCTTGGTCGAAGCGGACGCCGATGGCAACGAGGACTAAGGGCTGCCCGCCGCTGGCTCGGATGCCGTAGAACCAGGGCTCGGGACAATGCTTGTGGTTGTTGCGCGCCGGCTGTATGTCTGAATCCGCAATTCACAACACCCGGTGAGATCCCCCGATGCCCGTCGAAAAGTCGGAACTGAGCCGCTTTGAGCTTGGTCAATACTATGTCGCCAACCTGTTCCTGAAAGGCATGATCGGCGCAATGCGCCTTTTGCCCTATGAACGGCGCATTGCGACGATGGGGGCGATCGTGCGCGGGTTGGCCCCGGCGGTTGGGTTCACCAAACGTGTGCGAAGCAACCTGAAACTGACCTGCCCTGACCTGCCTGAAGCCGAAGTCAAACGCATTTGCCGTGCGGTGCCCGACAACGCAGGCCGCGCGATTATGGAACACTTCTCGCCCGAGGATTTCACTGAACGGCAGAAGAACGCAAAAGTATCAGGTTCAGGTATCGCCGCCTTTGAACAAGCGGTGGCCGAAGGTCGGCCGGTGATGATGATCACCGCACATTTCGGCCACTACCTTGCTGCGCGGATCGCTTTGCAGGCGCGCAGCGGCAAGCCGATTGGCTGCCTGTACCGCCGCATGGCCAATCCGTATTTCAACGAGATGTATGTCGACGCCTTCCACAAAACCGGCGAGCCGATGTTCGAACAAGGTCGGCGCGGCATGGTGGAAATGGTTCGGTCCCTCAAAAAGGGCGGCATCATCGCCATCGTATCGGACCTGCACGCCCATGGCGGTGAAGAATTGACGTTTTTTGGCAAACCCGCAGTCACGTCGGTATTGAACGCGGAATTGGCGATGAAATACGATGCCGTTCTCATTCCTTGTTACGCGGTGCGCCAAGCCAACGGTATCGATTTCGAGATCGTTTTGCATGATCCGGTGCCGCATACGGACCCCAAGACCATGACCCAATTCATCAACGATGACCTCGAAGGCATGGTGCGGAAACACATGGGCCAATGGTTCTGGATTCACCGACGGTGGAAAGCCTGGAATGGGCTGGGTGTGCAGCCTCAGGACATGCCCTGAGCCGCCCTCTACTTCACCCTTGTTGAGGCGATGATCGGGCCACTGCCGGTACCCTGAATCAGAACCACCGCGGGCAGGTCCGAAGACAGTTCGATCTGAAAACTCTGTTCAGCCGACCCATTCCATCGGCCCGCTTCATGCCATTCCTCAACGACATTCGCGTAGTCCAGATCGTGTCCGGCCAGCTCGCCCCGTCGAATCGACGCGTGGCGCAAGGGCGTGTATTGCACGACCACGACGTCATAGTTTTTCGCGTCGACGAGGTCGACCGGGGCAACGCGGACCGTTACCGTGTTCCCGGACCTCTGCGCCGAAACCGACGCGGTGGGCGCAGCGGTCAAATGCGCGTCGATCAAACGGTTCAAGTCACGGGATTTGGCGCCGACGACATCCTGCTGTCCGTTGATCACCATCTGTGGAGTGTAGATCATCGAACGGCCGCCGCGCCGCGCATAGGCGCGCTGACGGTCCGTATGCGCCGGATAGGCGTACTCGTCCTTCCAACCGATGTAGTCCCAATAGTCCACGTGCAGCGCCAAGCCGATCACGTCGTCGCGCTTGGCGAGATCGTGCATGATCGCATCTGCCGGTGGGCAGGACGAACACCCCTGCGAGGTAAACAATTCGACCACCACCGGGCTGTCCGCCCAAGCTAAAGACGCCGACAGGAATACGGACGCAAGAACTGTGGTCAGGGCTGATCTTTTCATTTCACTCTCGGTTTGAGGGGCCTGCAAGCACCGGTGTACTCCGCCACCGGATCAAGCGCCAATCAAGGTTTCTTGAGACAGGTTTCGGCGGCAATCCGCAAAAATGTGTGCAATGGTATACAAAAATTGCCGCACCCGCCCTGTTGGACCTTGAACCGCAGGCCATGGTGATGCAGATACCGCTCAGCGAATCCCAATTCCACGTCATTTGAGAGGGAGGCCACAGATGCCCATCAAAGTCGGACAGGATACCGCCAAGACACGCCGCAGCCTGAGCGTGAATGGCAAGTCCATCTCATATTACTCGATCCCCGCCGCGCAAGAGGCCGGCCTGGGCGATTTCTCCAAGCTTCCCGCCGCGCTGAAAGTGGTGCTGGAAAACATGCTGCGGTTCGAGGACGGCGGTTTTTCGGTCTCGGTCGATGACATCAAGGCCTTTGCCGAATGGGGTGCCAACAACGGGAAGAACCCGCGCGAGATCGCTTACCGCCCAGCCCGCGTGCTGATGCAGGACTTCACCGGCGTTCCGGCCGTTGTCGACCTGGCCGCGATGCGCGACGGCATCAAGGCGCTGGGTGGCGATCCGCAGAAGATCAACCCGCTGAACCCCGTCGATCTGGTCATCGACCACTCGGTCATGATCGATGAATTCGGCAACCCGCGCGCCTTCCAGATGAACGTGGACCGCGAATATGAGCGCAACATGGAGCGCTACCAGTTCCTGAAATGGGGCCAGAGCGCGTTCAACAACTTCCGCGTGGTACCGCCGGGCACCGGCATCTGCCACCAGGTGAACCTGGAATACCTGGCCCAGACCGTCTGGACCGACACCGACCAGAACGGCGAAGAAGTCGCATATCCCGACACGCTGGTCGGCACCGACAGCCACACCACCATGGTCAACGGCATGGCCGTTCTGGGCTGGGGCGTTGGCGGGATCGAGGCCGAGGCCGCGATGCTGGGTCAGCCGATCTCGATGCTGATCCCCGAAGTGATCGGGTTTGAACTGACCGGCGAGATGGTCGAAGGCACCACCGGCACCGACCTGGTTCTGAAGGTCGTGGAGATGCTGCGCGCCAAGGGCGTGGTGGGCAAGTTCGTTGAATTCTACGGCGAAGGCCTGGACCGTCTGCCGCTGGCCGACCGTGCAACCATCGCCAACATGGCGCCCGAATACGGCGCGACCTGCGGCTTTTTCCCGATCGACAACGAAACCCTGCGCTACCTGCGCAACACTGGCCGTGACGAGGACCGCATCGCGCTGGTCGAAGCCTATGCCAAGGAAAACGGATTCTGGCGTGGGGCGGACTATGCTCCGGTCTACACCGACACGTTGTCCCTGGACATGAGCACGATCGTTCCCGCGATCTCGGGCCCCAAGCGTCCGCAGGATTATGTGCCGCTGACCAACGCCAAGGCCGCCTTCCGCCAGGAGATGGAAAACACTTTCAAGCGCCCGATGGGCAAGGAAGTGCCGGTCAAAGGCGAAGACTACACCATGGAATCGGGCAAAGTCGTGATCGCTTCGATTACGTCGTGCACCAACACCTCGAACCCCTATGTGATGATCGGTGCGGGCCTTGTCGCACGCAAGGCGGCGGCTTTGGGCCTGGACCGCAAACCGTGGGTGAAAACCTCGCTGGCCCCAGGATCGCAGGTCGTATCCGCATATCTTGAGGCCGCTGGCCTGCAGGAAGATCTGGACAAGGTCGGCTTCAACCTCGTTGGTTACGGCTGCACCACCTGCATCGGCAACTCGGGCCCGATCCAGAAAGAGATCTCGGAAGCCATCGCCGAGGGCGACCTTGTGGCGACCTCGGTCCTGTCGGGCAACCGCAACTTCGAAGGCCGGATCTCGCCGGACGTGCGCGCCAACTACCTGGCTTCGCCGCCGCTGGTGGTGGTCTATGCGCTGGCCGGTACGCTGGACATCGACCTGACCTCGGAACCGATCGGTCAGGACAAGGACGGCAACGACGTCTACATGAAGGACATCTGGCCGACCCAGAAAGAGATCGCCGAACTGGTCGAGGCAACCGTAACCCGCGAGGCATTCCAGTCGAAATACGCCGATGTCTTCAAGGGCGACGAGAAATGGCAATCGGTCGAAACCACCGATGCCGAGACCTATGACTGGCCGCCGACGTCGACCTACATCCAGAACCCGCCCTACTTCCAGGGTATGGGGGCACAGCCGGGCACCATCTCGAACATCGAAGGCGCCAAGGTTCTGGCCATTCTGGGCGACATGGTCACCACCGACCACATCTCGCCGGCTGGTTCGTTTGCAACCACCAGCCCCGCGGGCAAATACCTGCTGGAGCGCCAGGTGCAACCGCGCGAGTTCAACTCGTACGGATCGCGCCGTGGCAACCACGAGGTCATGATGCGCGGCACCTTCGCCAACATCCGCATCAAGAACGAGATGCTGGACGGCGTCGAGGGTGGTTACACCAAAGGCCCGGATGGTCAGCAGACCTCGATCTATGACGCATCGATGGCCTATCAGGCAGAAGGCACTCCGCTGGTCGTGATCGGTGGCGAACAGTACGGCGCCGGTTCCTCGCGGGACTGGGCGGCCAAGGGCACCGCGCTGCTGGGCGTCAAAGCCGTGATCGCAGAAAGCTTCGAGCGTATCCACCGCTCGAACCTGGTGGGCATGGGCGTCATCCCGTTCGAGTTCACCGCGGGCGACAACCGCAAGACGCTGGGCTTGAAAGGCGACGAGACCTTCTCGATCCACGGTCTGGACACGATCCAGCCGCTGCAAGAGGTGCCCTGCACCATCACCTACGCAGACGGGACCGAGAAGACCATTACGCTCAAGTGCCGCATCGATACCGCGCCCGAGATCGAATACATCGAAAACGGCGGCGTGCTGCACTATGTGCTGCGGAACCTGGCCAAGGCCAGCTAAGCCGGCACAAAGCCAAGAACGCAAGGGCGCCCCGAACGGGCGCCCTTTTTCGTTTCAGGTCTGGCCACTATCGCGTTGTGTTCCGTGCAGATAAGCGGTCTGCTGGGGGCATGGAAAAAGTTGCCTTGATAACTGGTGGTGCTCGCGGAATTGGCCGGGCCATCGCGGTTGATCTGGCCGTGGATCATCGCCTCGCCCTGACGTGGCACAAGACCGAACCGCAGCCCTTGCCCGATGACCGACCGGCCCTGACCCAGCAAAGCGATCTCACGCAAGAAGGTCAGCCCGAAGACGTGGTGCGCCGCGTCATCGACAGGTTCGGGCGGCTGGATGTGATCATCAACAATGCCGGGCTGGTTCAGGCCACGCCGAAGGACAGCTTCAGCCGAAAGGACCACACGGCTATTCTTGATCTAAACCTGCTGGTACCGGCCGCGCTGCTGGCTGCCGCGTTGCCTCACCTTCGGCGCGGGGCGTCGATCGTCAGTATCTCGTCGGTCAACGCCGAACTTCCGCCACGTGACGCCGCGACCTATGGGGCCAGCAAGGCCGCGCTGAACTTGTGGACCCGCGCCATGGCGAAAGAATTGGGCCCGAACGGCATTCGCGTCAACGCGGTGGCACCCGGAGCGATCAACATCCCCGAAGCCCCAAGACCCGACGATCTGACCGACCTGTTCGTTCAGAACACGGCGCTGGGGCGTGTTGGGATACCCGAGGACATAGCGCGCGCAGTTCGCTTTCTCGCATCCGAAGACGCGTCCTTCATCACCGGAGAGGTGCTGACCGTCTCTGGCGGGTATCGCCTTTAACCCCGGCGTTACTGCGCGGCGGCTTTTTCCAATGCGGGTCGGATAGTGCTCTCGATCACGCGCTGGGTGATCGGACCGGCAAACCGCAGGATGATCGTGCCGTCACCATCGATCACATAGGTCTCGGGCACGCCGTAGACGCCCCAATCCAATCCCATGCGGCCATTTTCATCGCGCCCGATGGCGGCATAAGGATCACCCAGTTCGCTAAGGAAAGCGTCGGCGTTGGCCAGTTTGTCTTTGTAGTTGATGCCGTAGACCGGAATACCTTCCTGCGCCAGTTTCTCGAGGTTCGGATGCTCGGCGCGGCAGGGAGCACACCAGCTGGCCCAATAGTTCACCAGCTTGACCTGGCCGTCGCGCAGGGTTGCGTCGTCGAACCCCTGTTTGCCTGGAAACTCGGCCAGGACAACGGGCGGCGCGGGCTGGCCTTCGCGGGCCGAGGGCAGCGCGTTGGGGTCTTCGCGGAACATGCCGATGGCCGCCAGCACGGCGAAGGCACCGAAGATCAGCGGCGGAGCAATCATCAACGGCGAGATCTTAGCCATTGCGCGACATCCTCTGTTCGATCTTTTCCATCTCGGCCCGGATCTTGCGGCCACGCAGGATGCTGAAAACCACCAGCGCCACCAGCAGGGCGATCGAGGCCGCGTAGGAGGACAGAACCGTTTCGGCGTATTTTCCCAGATCAGGCATCATCCGTTTACCCTTTCCCGTGCCAGCAGCGCCTTGATGCGCCGCGCGCGGATTTCGGTGCCGGTTCGGTACAGGACCAGCGCGATGAACAGCAGCACGAAGCCGATGATGCAGGTCAGCAGCGGGTAGAAGAACACGTTGCTGACCTTCTCGGTGGTGTCCGTGCCGGTGATCGCACCTGCGCGCATCACCGATGCGCCCTGATGCAGGCCTTGGTTCCAGAAATTCACCGCATAGCGGCTGAGAATGGCAAAGACCGAGCCCACGATGCACAGGACCGAGGTCAGGTCCGCCGCCGTGTCGGGGTCTTCGATCGCCTCCCACAGGGCGATGTAGCCCAGATAGAACAGGAACAGGATCAGGAACGAGGTCAGGCGCGGATCCCAGGCCCACCAGGTGCCCCACATCGGCTGCCCCCAAATGGCGCCGGTGGCCAGCGCGATCAGGGTCATCACGATGCCGATCGGCGCTGCGGCGCGTGCGGCAAGGGCACTGACATGGTGCCGGCGCACCAGCCAGACCAGCGAGGTGACCAGCATCATCAGCCAGCAATTGATGGCCATCAGCGCCGATGGCACGTGTAGATAGATGATCTTGACGGTCGACCCCTGCTTGTAGTCATCCGGCGTGAAGAAGAACCCCCACACCAGCCCGACGACCAGAAACAGGGCCGAGCTGATCCAGAAGAACGGCAGGACCCGCTCGCTGGTGGCGAGGAACTTGCGCGGGTTGGCGTATTCCCACAGGGCGTTGGCTTTGGCTGCTATCGACATGGGCCTTATCTAGTCCGAGTCGGGGGCGTTCTCAATTGACATCGGTCAACGTGCCCCAATCATCTGAGGTTGATGCGCAGCACCGCCGCGCTGGCAAAAGGCAGAAGGGCGACCGTGGCGGCGGTGATCCCGGCCAGCATCAGCAGCGGGGTCTGGACCTCCATCCCGGTGGCGCCGCGGCGCGCGACCTCGGCCCCGAAGATCAGCGTGGGCACGTAAAGCGGCAGCACCAGCAGCGACAGCAGAAGGCCGCCGCGCTTGAGCCCCACGGTCAGGGCTGCGCCGAAAGTGCCGATCACGCTGAGCGCGGGCGTGCCAATCAACAGCGAGACGACCAGCCAGCCGAAACCGGGGCCGGGCAGGTTCAGCAGCACACCCAGCACCGGCGCGGCCAGCACCAGCGGCAGGCCAGTGGTGATCCAATGCGCCAGCGCCTTGATCGTGACCACCGATTCCAGCGGCAGCGGCGCGGTGGCCAGCAGATCGAGCGACCCGTCCTCCCAATCCAGTGCCAGCAGGCGATCGAGCGACAGCAGGCAGGCCAGCAATGCGCCCAGCCACAGCACCCCCGGCGCGATGGTCGCCAACAGCGAGGATTGCGGGCCCACCGAAAACGGGACCAGAACGGTGACGATCAGAAAGAAGGCCAACCCGAGGCCGAACCCTCCGCCCGCGCGGAAAGACAGTTTCAGGTCGCGCAACAGCAGGGCGATCACAGGAAGCCTCCGTCGAAGTCATCCAGCGCCTTGGGGCGCGCCTTGTTGAGGCCGACATCCAGGACCTCACCATCGAGACCCAGGTCGATATGGGTGGCAATCAGGGCCGAGCCGCCCTGCCCCAGATGCGCCCGCACCGCATCGGCGAACATTGCCACGGCGGTCTTGTCCAGTGACACGGTGGGTTCGTCCAGCATCCAGATCGGTCGGCCGGTCACCAGCATCCGCGCCAGACCCAGCCGACGTTTCTGACCCGCAGACAGGTTGCCTGCGTGACGATCGGCCAGTTCGTTCAGGGCGAAGGCCTCCAGCGCGGGCTGGATGTCGCGCGTGCCAAAGACCGAGGCCCAGAAGGTCAGGTTCTCGGTCACGGTCAGGGTGGGTTTGAGTCCGTCGGAATGGGCGGCATAGGCGATCCGGTCCTCGGCCCCCTCGATCCGGCCCGAGAGCGGCAGTTGTAGCCCGGCTAGCGTGCGCAGAAGGGTGGTCTTGCCGATCCCGTTCGGACCGCGCAGGATCAGCGCCTTGCCCGGGGGCAGCGCGAAACTGAGGCCTTCGAGCACGGGCACGCCCCCTCGGGCAATGGCAAGGTCGGTCACGGTCAATGTCATGAGACCCGCTTATCCGATTGGTTGCGGGGGAAAAAGGACGGATTTGCCGCAGGGCCTTTTGGCGGGGTGGGATGTGAGGGGCCAGATGAAGCGGTCAGACCGGCAACAGGGCCAGAGCGATACGCCGGCCTTCGGACAACAACACGTTGTAGGTGCGGCAGGCGGCGGGCGAGTTCATGATCTCGACCCCGATGCCGGCCTCTTCGAGGGTCGACCGCAAATCAGATGGTATGTGAGAAAGATCAGCGCCGGTGCCGATGAACAGAACGTCAACCTGATTGGCCAGCCCTAGAAGGCTCTCGCTGTCCGCAAAACCGCCCCACGGTCCGGTCCCTCCGGGGCCTGTCAGAACACTGCCTTCGTGAACCTCGCCGCCTATGCGGAAGAAACCCGGCCCATAGCCGTCGATCGGAACTGCGTTGGTATATGTGATCTCGTTCAGGCGCATGTGATCTTCTATCCCCAAAGCGGCAAGCCCGACAAGGCCGCAGCAGCGATGACTGCATACGCGATCACGCGGTAGACCCGTTCCCTGGCAGGCTGAAACATCCAGCCGCCCAGCCAATTTCCTGCCAGATTCGGAACGGCAAGCGCCAGCCCCAACCCAACCGTTGACCAGGTCAATTGCCCGAACGCAGCGAGATATCCGAAGATCAGAAAATCAAAGGCCAGAAGGAACAGCAGGATCGTGGCCCGAACAACTGCCACAGGCAACGGGCGAGACATGTAGAACAGGATTACCGCCGGACCCGGAATGCCTGCAACGCCCCCCAAAAAGCCGGCCGCAGCGCCGATGGCAGTTACCATGTTGCGCCGGACTGCGCCGTTGTACCGCAGCCCCGAAATCAGCACGACCAGCATGAACAGGGTCACGAGGCTGACAGCGTAGCGAAAAACCTCAGGCTGGACTCGGGTCAATATCGACAGTCCGACCGGCAGCAGAAGTGCACACCCGACGACAAGTCGCACGAGATCGCGTTTGTCGACATCAACCCAGGCGCGGCGCAGATTGGGAAGTGGTCCGAAGACATCCATGCAGGTCAACGCGATCAAAGCCCCGAACGGACCAAGATACGGCGTCGACAGCGGCAGAAAGATCAGCGCAGTGCCGAACCCGGAAAACCCTCGAACGATTCCACCCGCGAGGGCTGCAAAAATGATGACGGCCAATCCCGTTGGGGATTGGCCAAACACATCAGGCATCAATGTTGGCAAACTGGTTGCCGGCCGTGTTCGATGGCTTGGACCAATCGCGTTTGACGCCCAGCCACAGCAGGATGGTCGAGGCCACGAAGACCGACGAATAGGTCCCCACGATCACGCCCCAGATCATCGCGAAGACGAACCCGCGGATCACGTCACCGCCGAGCACATACAGCGAGACAAGCGCCAGCAACGTGGTGACCGAGGTCATGACGGTTCGGCTGAGCGTTTCATTGATCGAGAGGTTCAGAACCTCTTTCAGGTCCTTCTTCTTGTATTTACGCAGGTTCTCACGCACCCGGTCGAATACGACCACGGTATCGTTCAGCGAGTAACCGACGATTGTCAAAAGCGCGGCGATAATCGCGAGGTCGAACCGGATCTGCAGCTCGGAGAAAATCCCGATCGTCAGCAACACGTCATGCACCAGCGCGGCGACCGCCCCCAACGCGAACTGCCATTCAAACCGCAGCCAGATGTAGACCAGCACCGCTCCGATCGCCAGAACCACGGCAATCACGGCGGTTTGGATCAGCTCGCCCGAGACTTTCGGGCCCACGGATTCCACCGAAACGAACTGGATATCTGGGATTACCGCCTGCAAGGCGCCTTCGACTGCCGCGATGGTGTCGGCCGTGACAGACTCGGCACCGTCCTGCGCTTGAATGCGGATCATGGCCACGTTCTCATCAGGCCCGAATGTCGGGTCGAAGATTTCGGTGATGGTGACATCCCCGAGGCCCAGCGGCGCAATGGCGTCGCGGTAAACACCGACGTCCAATTCCTGCGTGCTCTGGGTCCGGATCGTGGTACCGCCCCGGAAGTCGATCCCGAAGTTCAAACCCTGCAGCATGAACGAAGCGAATGCGATGACCATCATCAGGCCCGAAATGCCCAGCCAGACTTTCCAGCGGCTGAAGAAATCGAACGAGGTGTTTTCGGGTACGAGTTTCAGTCTCATGTCAAACCTCGATCGTTTTCGGGCGGCGCCGTTCGAACCACATGATGATCATCAGTCGCGTCACGAAGATCGCGGTGAAGACCGACGTCAAAATGCCCAGGCCAAGCGTGATGGCAAAGCCGCGAACCGGGCCGCTGCCGATGGCAAACAGAATAACGGCGGTGATGAAGGTCGTGATGTTGGCATCCAGAATGGCCGACAGGGCCTTTTCATAGCCCAGGTCGATTGCCCGAGCAGGACCTTTGGCCGATTTCAGCTCTTCTCGAATACGTTCGAAGATCAGCACATTGGCATCCACTGCCATACCGACCGTCAACACGATCCCGGCAATGCCCGGCAACGTCAGTGTCGCGCCAATCAGTGACAACAGCCCAAAGATCAGCCCGACGTTAATCAGCAAAGCGATGTTGGCGAAGACGCCAAAAAGACCATAACTGAGCGCCATGAAGATCAAGACTGCTGCAAAAGCGACTGTGGTGGCGACCTTACCCGCGTCGATGCTGTCTTGGCCCAGTTCGGGGCCGATCGTACGTTCTTCGAGGAACTCAAGACCCGCCGGCAGCGCGCCGGCACGCAGCAGAACAGCGAGGTTCGTGCTTTCTTCGACGGTGAAGTTGCCGGTGATGATGCCGGAACCGCCAGGGATATGGCTTTGGATCACTGGGGCCGAGATCACCTCGTCATCCAGCACGATTGCAAAAGGGGCACCGATATTGTCACGGGTGTAATCGCCGAATTTGCGGGCGCCGGATGTGTTGAACCGGAAGCTGACCGCCGGGCGTCCGTTCTGATCGAATGAAGGCTGTGCGTCGACCAATTCCTCGCCCGTCACGACGGGTGCGGATTCGATGGTGTAGTACACGCCGTTTTCGTCGATCGACGGCACGACCTCTTCACCGACGCCGGGCACGACGTCCGGATCGGTGCCGCGAGCCACGACCGGATTGAAGGTCAGTTGTGCCGTGGTACCGATGATGTCCTTCAACTCGCTGGCACTGCCGATCCCGGGCACCTGAATCAGGATCCGGTCGGTGCCCTGACGCTGGATGGTCGGCTCACGCGTGCCAACCTCGTCGATCCGGCGGCGCACGATTTCAAGTGCCTGACGCACCGTTCGATCATCCGAGGCCAGTTTCTCCGCCTCGGACAGTTTTACAATCAGGGTGTCGCCGTCGGCGCTGACTTCGATATCCGTGGCGCCGACCCCGGTCAGCGTCTGCACCTGACGGGCCAGCCCGCGCACCGCTTCCAGAGCGCTTGGCATTCCGTCCGGCTGGCTGATACGAACGCGAATCTCATCCGGGGCCGAGGGTTGACGGCGGATCGTTCCGACCGTCGCCCGTTCGTCCCGCAGGGCATCACGAACTTCGGGCCACATGGCCTCCATCCGCGTCTCGTAGACATCGCCAACCTGAACTTCGGCCAACAGATGCGCCCCACCGCGAAGATCAAGCCCCAGGTTGACCAATGACGACGGCAGCCAATCGGGCCATTGCCCCGCTTGCGCCTGCATCTCGGGCGTGTCGATGCCCAGTTCGATGGCGGCCTTGGCGTCGTTCGATTGTTCGACCCGCGTGTAAAACGCGTTCGGCAGGGCCATCAGCAGGCCAACCACGCAGACCAGCCAGATCAGGACCCGTTTCCAGGTATCAATTTGCAGCATTACCCTGCCTTTTCAGGAAGTTGCGACGCGAAGTTACTTCGCCGGTTCGGTCTTGTTCAGCACCTGAGCGATGGTCGACTTGACCACACGAACCCGGACGCCGTCCGCGATCTCGACCTCGATCTCGTTTTCGCCTTCCTTGACCTTCGACACTTTGCCGATGAGGCCACCCTGAGTGACGACCTGATCGCCGCGGCGCACTGCCTCGACCATGGCCTGATGTTCCTTCATCTTCTTCTGCTGCGGACGGATCAGCAGGAAGTACATGATCGCGAAGATCAGGATGAGCGGGAGAAACTGGGCGATTGCGCCACCTTCCATGGGACATTCCTTTTTTCTTGAGGTCGCGGAGTGAGCACCGCGAATTTGCCGGGAAACTATGCCTTGAAATCAACCTTTGCAAGCGATGCCCGACTTGGCATGCCGTGCAACAGTGTCACGATCCCCGAAGATGATGAATTACACCGCAGATATCCACTAGGATGGTACGGGGCTTTGGGTATAGTCAAAGTCAGGGAGGACCCATGCGGAGTTTCGTCAAGGCCCCATTTCCATTGGGTGTTTTGCTGTCCATGCTGTTTGCGGCTTGGGCCTTTTCGGTGCCTGTCATGGCACAGGATGCCCCGCAGGACGTACCCGAAGCCGACAGCGCCGCCGCCGAGACCTTCATGGCTCCGGTCATCGTTGACGGCGACACCTTGTTTCACATTCGAGGCTCCAGCGCCCTGCCCGCTCCGGAAAGGGCCGAAAACATTCAGGACGCGATCATCAAGGTCGCCGAATCCTCGGATGCCACGGATGTCGACATCACCTATCAGGACACCGAGATAGGCACCCGCATTCTGGCGGACGGGCAGATGGTCACCATCGTCACCGAGGCCGATGCCGAGCTGGAGCAGATGGAACTGAGCGTCCTGACGGTCTTGCATGGCGACGCCATCCGGGACGCGATCATGGCTTACCGGGCAAACCGCACGGACGAGGCGCGTGTGTCGGGTGCGATCGAAGCGGCGGCGTGGACGTTGGGGTTCATCGTCTTCGTCCTGGTGATCCTGTGGCTGCACAGGCGCGTTCGGCGACGCACCCTGATCTTTGTCCGGCGATACCTGAGGGACGTTGAGGAAGCTACAGCCAAAAGCGTGCAGGCCGAGGCTATTGCCGCACTGATCCGATACGGGCTGAATTTTGGCCTGCTGATCATCTTCTTTCTTGGTTTCTATTACTATCTGTCGTTCGTCCTGCTGGCATTTGCCGAGTCGCGGTACTTTGCGCAGCTGCTGCTGACCTACCTGACCGAACCGGTTCTGCTGATCTTCCGGGGTATTCTCAGCTACATCCCGAACATGATCATGCTGGCGTTGATCGCCTGGGTGACGATGTACATCATCAAGGGCATGCGGGTGTTCTTCGACGCGGTCGAGGCCGGCACTTTCGACATGGGCGATTTCGAGAAACATTGGGTCAATCCCACGTTCAACATCGCGCGTGTCGTGGTGATCCTGATCGCCCTTGTCTTTGCGGTTCCGTACATCCCGGGCTCGGACTCGGCGGCCTTTCAGGGGCTGACCATCCTGGTTGGTGCAATGCTCTCGCTGGGCGCGAACTCGGTTGTCAGCAACATGCTGGCTGGACTGTTCGTAATCTATCGCCGGTCGACGTCGATCGGTGACCGCATCCAGATCGGTGACCACATCGGTGATGTCGTGCAGATCAAACTTATGGAAACCCACCTGAAGTCCATCAAGAACGAGCTGATCTCGATTCCCAACGCCCAATTGATGAATTCGGACGTGGTCAATTTTTCCAAGCAGACCGACGGCAAGGGCCTGCTTCTGCACACGACGGTCGGGATCGGCTATGAAGAGCCCCCCGAAAAGGTCGAAGCCATGCTGATCGAGGCAGCCCGCCGTACCGATGGCCTTCGCGCCCGCCCCGAGCCATTTGTCCTGTGGACCGCGCTGGCCGATTACGCGATCAACTACCAGATCAACGCCTACACGACCCGTGGCAACTCGATCCCGCGGATCAAGTCCGACCTCCACCGCAACATCGTCGAGGTGTTCAACGAGAACGGTGTTCAGATCATGACGCCGTCCTACGTTGCCGACCCGCCCGCGCCGAAGATCCCGAACCATCCCTGGGACGGTCGACTGGCACATGAAGCGGTTGAAGACACCGACAACTAGGCCGTTTTTCCAAGCCAGTGCTACACCCTGCCCGTCAGATGGTGCATAAGCGGGCCTAGTGATTCACTTGCCAAGGATCTGACCTATGCACGACATCCGCGCAATTCGCGAAAACCCAGCAGCTTTCGACGCCGCGCTCGCGCGCCGGGGGGAAGCTCCGGTATCGTCAGACCTGCTGCGCCTGGATGAAAGCCGTCGGGCCAAGATTCTGGCAGCCGAAACGGCTCAGGCCGAACAGAACAAGGCCAGCAAGGAAGTCGGCGCAGCCAAAGCGCGCGGCGACGAAGCCGAGTTCGAGCGTCTTCGGGCACTTGTGGCCGAGAAAAAGGCCGAAATCGCCCGTATGCAGACTGAGGCCAAGGATATCGACGCCCTTCTGACTGACCAGTTGGTTCGCATCCCCAACTTGCCGGCCGAGGACGTACCCGACGGCAAAGACGAGAATGACAATGTCGAAGTCAAACGCTGGGGCACGCCGCGGGACTATGACTTTGAACCGAAGGAACACTTCGAGATCGCCTCGGTACAGAACGGCATGGATTTCGAGACTGCGGCCAAGCTGGCAGGATCTCGTTTCGTGCTGCTGTCGGGCGGTGTGGCGCGCATTCACCGGGCGCTCGCGCAGTTCATGCTGGATACGCATACCAACGAGAACGGTCTGACCGAAGTGAACGGCCCGGTTCTGGTGCTCTCCGAGATGATGCAGGGCACCGGCCAGCTGCCGAAGTTCGGCGAAGACAGCTACCAGACCCGCGAGGGGTGGTGGCTGATCCCGACCTCCGAGGTGTCGCTGACCAACATCGTCAACAATTGCGTCATCGAAGAAAGTTATCTGCCGCGCCGCTACACGGCGCATTCGCTGTGCTTCCGCTCCGAGGCGGGCTCGGCCGGCAAGGACACGCGCGGTATGTTGCGCCAACACCAGTTCGAAAAGGTCGAGATGGTCTCGGTCACGCATCCCGAAAAATCGGACGACGAACAGCAGCGCATGCTGCGCTGTGCCGAAGGCATCCTGGAAAAGCTGGGCATTCCCTATCGTACCGTCGTCTTGTGCACCGGCGACATGGGGTTCGGCGCGCGCCGGACTTTCGACATCGAGGCCTGGTTGCCCGGCCAGAACACCTATCGCGAGATCAGTTCGGTTTCGACCTGCGGAGATTTCCAGGCCCGTCGCATGAATGCGCGCTTCCGGCCTGAAGGCGGGGGCAAACCTGAATTCGTACACACGCTGAACGGATCGGGGCTGGCGGTGGGGCGCTGCTTGATCGCGGTTCTGGAAAACGGCCAGAACGCCGATGGCACCGTGACCTTGCCCGAGGTGCTTTCGCCGTATCTTGGCGGCAAGCTGACCCTGCAGGCTGACGGCACGCTGGCGTAACTTTTAGCGGTCACCCCACCCGCGACCGCATTGCTTCGGATCAAGGCAAGGAAGTTACTACTTCTTTGCCTTTTTCTTGGCCTTCTTGTCCTTTTTGTCTTTCTTGGACTTACCGCCGGCCTTCTCTTTTTCCTTCTTGGATTTCTTGTCTTTTTTCGACTTGGCCTTGGATTTTATCTTTTCCTTCGCCTTCGAGATCGCCGCTTCCATCTCTTTCTTTTTCTTCGCTGCCTTTTCGGCCTTGGCTTTGGCCTTGGCCTTCTTCCGGGCCTTGGCCTCTGCTTCAGCTTGCTCAGCCGCCACCTTGGCCTCTGCCTCGGCTTTCTCGGATACCATCTTGGCCTCTGCTTCGGCCTTGCGCGCAGCAGCTGAGGTCCGAGATTGCGCCGTCTTGCGCGTTGGGGCATTCGGTGGGCGGGTCTTGGCCACGGGTGCAGCGCCGGAGGTGGCCTGTTTGGCGGCGGCGATCAATCCGGGCGCCCGGCGCGCTCCGATTCCGGGAACCGCGACCAGCGCAGCCGGCTTGGCCTTGGCCAGGTCCTCGGCCGTCTTGAAGCCATTGTCGTTGAGAGCGCGGCCAAGTGCTTCTCCGATGCCGCGAACCTTGGTCACCGCTGTCATTCCAAAACTCCTAAACGATCCGACTTAAAAACTACGTCCGACAGGCCGCAAGACAAGGCTTCGGTCTGCATAACCTTTGGAAAACCGCCTTTAACTGCCCCGGGCCAACTCACCGGTTTCACCCTGCCGCGGAAAGGGAACCAACCGCTTGGCATCTTCATCCCACAGTTTCAGGTTCAGCGCGGCCACCGCCTCGGGAAACTTGATCCGGCGGGGTGTGTATTCAGGTGGCAGATTGTAGTGACAGGCGCGCAGCCGATAGGACGGGATGCGGGCATTGAAATGGTGGATGTCATGCAGAGTGATGCAAGCGACCGCGTTGTCGAACCACCATCCGAAATCCAGTGCTGACGAGCCCTGAAGCGCCGCCAGTTGCGGGTCCAGATCCGGGCGGCGATCCCAGTAGGTGTCCTCGAAATTGTGCTGCAGATACACTAGAAACACACCCAGCATTCCACCGAGAAACGAGAATGCCAGCCAGACGAGTATGCCTGTCATGCCAGCAATCCAATACAACAGCCCGAGGAAAACCACGATGGACAGGTTGTGCAGCACGACCCCGCGGACGCCGAACCGCACCGTGTTTTTGGGCCAGCGATAGCGGATGAAATAGGTGAACAGGGCCCCGACCGGCACCAGGATGAAGGGATTGCGGTAAAGCCTGTAGAACAGACGGGTTTTCCAATCCGCTTCATTCCATTCCCGCAAGGTCATCGTGTTGATTTCCCCGGTCTCCCGATGCTCGAGATTGCCGATGCCCGCGTGATGCAGATTGTGGTTCTGTTTCATCACTTCGAACGGAGCGAAGGTGAACGGCGACAGCACGTGGCCAGCCCATTCATTCTGCCGTCGGGTTTCGAACAGCGAATGATGACCGCAATCATGCTGCAGAACATAGAGACGCACTGCCGAAAAGGCGAACACGATCCCAGCCGGGATCATGATGAACCACTGATCCACATAGACGATCGCCAGCGTCAGCGATGCGAAATACACCACGAACGTCCCGAAATAGCTGAGCGCGGCCAGCCGATTGTCCTGCACCGCGTACTGTCTCGTATATTCTCTCAGGTCCATCCAGCCCGCTCCCCACGATGGTCCGGTTCAATAGTCCTTGCGAAATTTTGCACGTCACTGGCACGCGCAAATCGCGCGCGAAATGAATGCACGCATGCGAATGCTAGCGCGATGCTTGGGGGCTGTCACGCCCCAAGCCCGAAAATGCTGAAAATTGGCGCAGTTACGCCTTGCCCTTGAGATGTTTGGCCAGCGCACCCGCGTTTTTCTTGCGGCGCCCCTTGTAGGGGTTCTTGTCCCCCTGCCCGCGCAGCGTCAGCCGGATCGGGGTTCCGGGCATATCGAAATCCTCGCGGAGACCGTTGACCAGATACCGCGAGTAGCTTTCCGGCATCTTGTCCGGGTGCGAGCACATGACGACAAAGCCCGGCGGGCGTGTCTTTGCCTGGGTCATATATCGCAGCTTGATCCTGCGCCCCTGGGGGGCTGGCGGTGGGTGCTGCTCCAACATGGCGGTCAGCCAGCGGTTCAAGGCCGCGGTGGGAACCCGACGGTTCCACACATCGTGGGCGCGCAGGATCGCATCCCGCAGCCGCTCCAACCCCCTGCCCGTCTTGGCCGACACGGTCACAAGAGGCGCGCCGCGCAGTTGGGGAAGCAGGCGTTCGAACGAGGTTTTGAGCTCGCGCAGTTTCTCCTGCTTGTTATCCTCGACATCCCACTTGTTCACCGCGATCACCACGGCACGTCCTTCACGCTCGGCCAGATCGGCAATGCGCAGGTCCTGCTGCTCGAACGGGATCGCCGCATCCAGTAAGACAACCACGACTTCGGCGAACTTGACGGCGCGCAGGCCGTCCGACACCGAGAGTTTCTCGAGCTTTTCCTGTACCTTGGCCTTCTTGCGCATACCGGCGGTGTCAAAGATGCGCATGGGGGTGCCACCCCAGTCCAACTTCAGACTGATGGCGTCACGGGTAATGCCGGCCTCGGGACCGGTCAGAAGTCGATCTTCACCCAGGATCTTGTTGATCAGTGTGGACTTGCCCGCATTCGGACGCCCAACAACGGCCACCTGCAACGGCTTGTCCGGCGTAATTGCAGGGGTTTCGCCCTCGGTTTCCCCATCCTCGTCCAGATCGATATCCGTTTGCGGAACGTCCTCTGGCTGCTTTTCTTCCATGGCGTCAGCCAAAGGCATCAACGCCGCATATAGGTCGGTCATGCCTTCGCCGTGCTCGCCCGACAGGCGGATCGGCTCGCCCAGACCCAGGTTGTAGGCCTCGAGCACACCGGCATCCGCCGCCGCCCCCTCGGCCTTGTTGGCCGCCAGGATCACATGCTTGGACCGCTTGCGCAGAATCTCGGCAAACATCTCGTCGGTCGGGGTCAGGCCCACACGGGCGTCGATCATGAACAGGCAGACATCGGCCATGTCCACGGCACGCTCGGTTAGGCGCCGCATCCGGCCCTGCAGGCTGTCGTCGGTGGCATCCTCCAGCCCGGCCGTGTCGATCACGGTGAAGCGCAGGTCACCCAGCCGCCCTTCGCCCTCACGCAGATCGCGGGTAACGCCGGGCTGGTCGTCTACAAGCGCAAGGCGCTTGCCCACAAGGCGATTGAACAGGGTGGATTTGCCCACATTGGGGCGCCCCACGATGGCGAGGGTCAAAGACATGATACTCAACTTTCAAGACTCAGACGCGCCCTTTAACGCATCTTGTCGTCAACGGAAAGCGTGCAGTTGCCCCTTGGTCGAAACCACGTAGAGGGTCTGGTTCGCGACGACCGGTGCCGTTGTCGCCCCGCCCGGAACCTCGACCTGATGCACCAGCGTTCCGTCGACTGGGTTGTAGAACCGCAGATAACCGTCGTTCGAGCCGATGACGATACGTCCGCCCGCCATGATGGGGCCGTAATGCGCAAAGATCGGTCCGCGACGGTTGGGCTTGTCCTTGACGAAGCCCGGCAGGTCGATGGCCCAGACCACAGACCCGTCAGACACGTCCAACCGCACCAACTGGCTGCGGTCGCTGATCAGGAAAACGCTGTTGCCGACTGGCCAGACGGCATCGACCGCGCCTTCGAAAGCGGTCCAGATCCGTTCCCCCGAGCTGGCGTCGAAGGCGACCGTGCGTCCCGAGTGGTTGCCGATGTAGATCGAGTTTCCGGATACGATCGGGCCGCCCGTCACATCCACGATCTGCGCTGCGGCCCGCCCCCTGCGGCCGCCGGCGACAGACGCGTTCCAGCGACGGATACCGCCTTTGCGGAAAGCGGCCGCCACATCACCGGACCCGAACGCAAAGACTGCGAACTCGTTCGCCAATACTGGTGCCGGAGCGCCCAGAACATTGCCCACGCTGGGCGTGCCCTCGATCTGCCAGGCAATGCGCCCGTCCTTTGCATCAACCGCCCAGCCAGTCTGATCCCCCGCCACAAGGTAAAGCAGGCCGCCAGAAACCAGCGGCGCTCCGCTACCGGTCGCGTTCAGTTTCTTTTGCCAGCGAATACCGCCGGTGCGCGCATCCAGAGCGGTCAGACGCCCGAAACCGGACGAAAGGTACAGCGTGTTGTCTGCATAGGCGATGCCGCCCCCGGTTGCCTGCTCTTCGCCATCCGTGGCGGGGACGAGGTTTGTTCTCCAGACCAGTTGCCCCTGAGGAGAGACCGCGGAAACGGTTGCCGCCGCGTCCAGGGTGTAGATCAAGCCACCTGCGACGACCGGATCAGCGGTGATCCTTTGTTTGCGCCCGTCGCCGGCCCCGATCGAGGTTGACCAGATGCGCTGCGGCGCGGGGCTGAGCGCCGCGTTGGTGGTACGGAAAGCCGCGGTTCCCGGACTCTGTGCCCATTCGGCGTTGCGCTTCGCTGCCGGCAGGCTGATCGGTTTGGCACCGGTCGTCTGAACGGTTTCCAGATCCTGGGCCGGGCGGATGTCTTCACGCTCGCCCGGCAGGATCACTTCGGGTTCCTCGCAGGCACTCAGCGCCGTCAGCGCCAGGGCTGCGACCGGCAAACCAAATCGGGAAAATAGTCTTTTTGCCATGAAACTCCGAACTCGCCTGTCTTGGTTCACTGAAATGGGCCGCGTATCAACCCTGCTGTGCGGTGATCGGTTCGGGCGTTCCGCCCAGCGCGACGATCAATTGGGTTGCACGCTGCTGGATGTCGGCACTGACCTCTGCATCCTGACGGATGGACTGCAGACGTTCCAGCGCGGCCTGAGTGTCACCATCGGTGAGGTCGATCAGGGCCAGTTGTTCTTCTGCCAGCAGACGCAGCGGCGCGCCCGGAGCGGCCAGCGCCTCGAACTGTTGCCGGCGCTCGCCGGCGGGCATGGTTTCGGACTGCAACAATAGGGCCTTGAAGGCAGCGATCGAGCGGTAGATTTCCGGCAGATCACCCTGAACCGCAATCGCGTTCAGCTGTTCAACGGCCTGTTCGACCGATCCCGACTCGGTCATTGCGCCCGAGAGGAGAAAGCCCAAAACAGCCTGTTCGCCGGCCGAATTGGCCGTGACCTGCGCCAACGCATCCGCACGTTCGGCAGCGTCGTTCAACTGCATCGCGGCCAGAATATCGTCGCCCAGCTTCTGGGCCTGACTGGCATCGCGCGCCTTGCGGTATTCATTGAAAGCGGCGCCGCCCACGATCAGAACAACGGCCAGAACACCGACCCAGCCCCATCGACGCAGCTGCAGGTAGAGCCGGTCGCGGCGCACCTCTTCGGTGACCTCATCAATGAAACTGTCGACGTCGCTCATTACTGCCCCCGGGCGTTGCATTCAGCTTTCTGGCGCCATGTCATACCTCGGCGCCATCAGCAAGCCAAGTACCCGAAACGCACAATTGCTCAGCGTCTGGGCGCTCTTGCGAAAAAAAACAATCCGAACTATTCAGTTCAGTATGGACTTACCGCACGCACGCCCCCATGTCATTGCGTGCTCACCGGCATTTGTGCGGACATAATATTTTAAGGAGAATGACGGCATGCGATTGATATCCCTCGTCAACGCCGCATTGGTCATCGTTGCATTGTATTTCGTGGTTTTCGAGCGCGATGCCCTGTTTGCATTTGCCGGTCGCGAAGATGCTGCGAGCCAGTCTGACGCTGGCGCTGAGGCAAACGACGCCTCGGCCGTGCAGGCCGTTGGGGTTGTAGCGTTGCGCTCCACTGCGCGCGAAATCGACAGCGCGGTTTTGCTGCGCGGTGAAACCAAAGCAATCCGTCAGGTCGAAGTTCTGGCGGAAACCACGTCAACCGTCATTTCGGAACCCAAGCGTAAGGGCACCTTCGTCGAGGCCGGCGATCTGCTGTGCGAATTGGATCCCGGCTCACGCCCGGCACAGCTTGCCCAAGCCAAGGCCGCCAAGCTGGAGGCGGAAAGCCGTGTGCCCGAAGCCGAAGCACGGCTGGAGGAAGCGCATGCGCGCGTTGCCGAGGCCGAAATAAACCTGATTGCAGCCCGCAAACTGTCGGAAACTGGCTTCGGCTCCGAAACCCGGCGGATCGCGGCCGAGGCCGAGATGAGTACCGCAAAGGCCGGTATCAAGGCGGCCGAGGCCGAGTTGAAGGCTACGGAGGCGGGCATCGAGGCTGCGGAAGCGGCGGTTTCGGCTGCCGAACTGGAATTGGATCGCATCACCATCGAGGCCCCGTTTCAGGGCCTTCTGGAAAGCGATGCCGCCGAATTGGGCAGCCTGATGCAGCCCGGATCGTTGTGCGCGACCGTGATCCAGCTTGATCCGATCAAGCTGGTTGGCTTTGTTCCCGAAACTGAAGTGAACCGTGTCACCGTCGGCGCTCCGGCGCAGGCACAATTGGTGACCGGATTGCAGGTCGAGGGCCGCGTGACCTTCCTCAGCCGTTCGGCGGACGAAACCACACGCACGTTCGAGGTGGAAGTCACCGTCCCGAACCCCGAGCTTCTGATCCGGGACGGGCAGACCGCAAGCATCCGCATCGCGGCCGAAGGCGCCAAGGCTCACCTGCTGCCGCAATCGGCGTTGACGCTGAACAACGAAGGCCAGCTAGGCGTTCGGACGGTCGGAGCCGGTAATATCGTCGATTTCGTACCCATCCGCCTGTTGCGCGATACGGCCGACGGTGTTTGGGTCGGCGGTCTTGCGGAAACCGTAGACATCATCGTGGTCGGACAAGAGTTCGTGACTGCGGGTGTGGTCGTAGCGCCCACCTATAAGGACGTTTCCCAATGACGGGCATAGTCAGCTGGGCCGCCGACAGGGCCCGAATGGTTCTGGCATTCATTGCCATCTCGCTGATCATCGGCGGGTTTGCCTATGTCAGCCTGCCCAAAGAAGGCGAACCGGACATCGAGATTCCGGCCCTGTTCGTGTCGGTTCAGTTTCCGGGCATTTCGGCCGAAGACAGTGAAAACCTGCTGATCAAGCCGATGGAAACCGAGCTTGCGGATCTGGACGGCCTGAAGGAGATGACCGCCACCGCCGCCGAGGGCTATGCCGGGATCGCGCTTGAGTTCGACTTTGGCTGGGACAAGACAGCCATTACCGCTGACGTGCGCGACGCGATGAACAGCGCGCAGGCCGACTTCCCCGAAGGCGCCGAGCAATACACGCTGACCGAGATCAACTTCTCGGAATTCCCGATCGTCATCGTGAACCTGTCGGGTGCCGTGCCCGAACGCACGATGGCGCGGGTCGCCAAGGACCTTCAGGACGAGCTCGAGGCGCTGGATTCGGTCCTTGAGGCCGGGATCGCCGGCAACCGCGATGAAATGCTGGAAGTGGTCATCGATCCGCTGCGGCTTGAGGCGTACAACGTCACCGCGGCCGAGCTGATCAACGTCGTGCAGAACAACAACCAGCTGATCGCCGCTGGTGAGGTCGAAACCGAACAGGGTGCGTTTTCGGTCAAGATTCCTTCGTCCTTCAAGACCGCACAGGATGTCTATGGACTGCCGATCAAGGTCAATGGCGACCGGGTCGTGACCTTGGGCGAACTGGCCGAGATCAACTATACCTTCGAAGACCGCGAAGGGACCGCCCGCTTCAACGGCGAACCGACCGTGGCGCTGCAGGTCGTCAAACGCAAGGGTTTCAACCTGATCGACACCGTGGCCCAGGTGAAAGAGACCGTCGCCAAGGCCGAGACCAAGTGGCCAGCCGAGCTGCAGGCTGCCGTGAATGTCGGCACTTCTAATGACCAGAGCCGCATCGTCGGCTCGATGGTCAGCCAGCTGGAAGGTTCGGTTCTGACGGCCATCGCGCTTGTGATGATCGTGGTACTGGCTTCGCTGGGTACCCGCGCGGCGCTGCTGGTGGGATTCGCGATTCCGACCTCGTTCCTGTTGTGTTTCGCGTTCCTGGCCATCATGGGCGTCAGCATCTCGAACATCGTCATGTTCGGCCTGATCCTGGCTGTGGGGATGCTGGTCGATGGCGCGATCGTGGTCGTGGAGTATGCCGACAAACGCATCAAGGAAGGCGTCGGCCCGATGCACGCCTATGTCGAGGCAGCCCAGCGGATGTTCTGGCCCATCGTCTCGTCAACCGCTACGACGCTGTGCGCCTTTCTGCCCATGCTGTTCTGGCCGGGCATTCCGGGTGAATTCATGGGGATGCTGCCGGTCACGCTGATCTTCGTTCTGTCGGCCTCGCTGATCGTGGCGCTGATCTACCTGCCGGTGATGGGCGGTGTCTCGGGCCGGTTGAGCCGTGTGTTCGACCGCAGCTCGGATTGGTTGCGCGCGCGGACGCCGTGGTGGGTGCGTGCCGTCTTGGTTCCGCCGTCGGTCTACATGATCTTCCTGGGCGCAATGCAGCTGCTGAACCCCACGTATCTACTGCCGGAAGGCGCAGGCGGTGGGTTCTTGCTGGGCGCGGTTCTGTTCCTGTTCGGCGCCTTCGCCGGATCGGTCACGCTGAGCGCAGCCCGGATCGAGCGCAAGCCGGACGAACGCGTCCACACGGCCAAGGAACATACGCCCTTCGGTTATGTCATCAAGTTCTTGGTCGGCAATCCGATCATGCCGATCGTCTCGATCGTGGCAGTAGGCTTTGCGGTGATGACGGTGATGACCATGTACGGTCAGAACAACCGCGGTGTTGAATTCTTCGTCGAAAGCGAGCCGGAACAGGCCACCGCCTATGTCCGCGCACGGGGCAACCTGTCGCTGGCCGAAAAGGACGCGCTGGTTTTCAAGGCCGAACAGGTGATCAGCCAGCATCCGGCAGTGATCAACGTGTTCTCGTTCGCCGGTGAAGGCGGCCTGAACCAGAACAACGGTGGGGCGCAGGCTCCGGCGGACACGGTGGGCCGCGTGCAGTTCGAGATCATCCCGTGGGAGGATCGCCCGAACGTGTCAGAACCTGTCGCAGGCGGATTGTTCGATAAGCACACCGTCGCGCCCGAGTATGACGGCGATTTCGTGATCGAGCAGTTGAACGCCGAGCTTGCCAAGCTGCCGGGTTTCGTTGTCGAGATCCTGCCGCTGGAACAAGGTCCGGCCTCGGCTAAGCCCGTGCACCTGCGGATCAAGGGCGACAACTGGGATGACCTGACCCGCGCCACACTGACCGCGCGCGAGGTGTTTGAAAACACCCCGGGCCTGATCAAGATCGAGGACACCCTGCCCTTGCCCGGTATCGACTGGCAGATCGACGTCGACGTGGCCAAGGCAGGACGGTTCGGGGCCGACGTGGCAACCGTGGGCGCGATGGTGCAGTTGGTGACCCGTGGCATCCTGCTGGGCGAAATGCGCCCCGAAAGCGTGGATGAAGAGATCGAGATCCGCGTCCGCCTGCCCGATCAGGATCGGGTCCTGTCCACGTTGGATACGCTCAAGGTGCGTACTCCGGACGGGCTGGTGCCCTTGTCGAACTTCATCACCCGCAAACCGGTGGCAAAGCTGGCCGAAATCAACCGCGTGGATCAGGAGCGCTATTACGACGTCAAGGCCGACGTGGAGTCCGGCCTGAGCAAAGTGGTGATTGACACCCCGGACGGAGAACAGCGACTGGCCGTTGTACGCGAAGTGACCGAAGGCTCGGAACCTGAAGGTGCGACGATCAACGGTGCCGATGGTACGGCCTTTACTCTGGTTCAGCTGACCGGTGAGGACAGCTTGCAGGAGGTGCAGGCCGCTATTGATGACGGCGACGCCCGCCTGACGCTGATCAACCCGAACGAGCGGATCGCGGTACTGACCGAGTGGCTGGACACTCAGCCCTTTGCCAACACGATCACCTGGGAATGGACCGGAGACCAGGAAGACCAGGCCGAAAGCCAGGCCTTCCTCTCCAGCGCCTTTCTGGCCGCGCTGGGTCTGATGTTCGTGATCCTCCTGGCGCAGTTCAACTCGTTCTACAACTCGGTGCTGGTGCTGCTGGCCGTTGTTCTGTCCACCACCGGCGTGTTGATCGGGATGATGGTGATGCAACAGCCCTTCTCGATCATCATGACCGGGACGGGCATCGTGGCGCTGGCGGGGATAGTGGTGAACAACAACATCGTTCTGATCGACACCTACCAGGAATACAGCCGCTACATGCCCCGGATCGACGCCATCGTGCGCACGGCCGAGGCGCGGATTCGTCCGGTTCTGCTGACCACGCTGACCACGATGGCGGGCCTGACGCCGATGATGTTCGGCCTGTCACTGGACTTCATCAACGGCGGCTATTCGATCAATAGCCCCACCGCGCTGTGGTGGAAACAGCTGGCGACGGCGGTGGTGTTCGGCCTGGGCATCGCCACGGTTCTGACCCTGATCGTGACGCCCTCGTTCCTGGCGTTGCGGGTGTGGGTGACCACTTATGCCGTGTGGCTGGGCAAACTGATGGCGCGGGTCACTGCAGGAAAGTCCAGCCAGATCGCGCAGGACATGGCGATCGGAGACTCGGCCCGCCGGATGCAGGCAACCGAGATCATCTGGACCGAGGTCGAGGCCACCGATGCCGAGGAAAGCCCGGGCGACACACCGGGACATCCGCTGAAAGCGGCAGAGTAACACAGGAAACGGGCCGGTTCTGCCGGCCCGTTTTTTGTTTGAGACCTTAGCCGCAGAGGTTTCAGGCTGCCTGCGTATCCGATTGCTGGCGGTTCCACAGCTGGGCATAACGCCCTTCACGGCGCAGCAACTCGTCGTGGGTGCCCCGCTCGATGATCTCGCCCTTTTCCAGAACAACGATCTGGTCGGCCTCGGCGATCGTGCTCAGGCGGTGTGCGATGGTGATCACCGTGCGCCCCTCGCCGGCGCGGGCCAGGGCATCCTTGATGTCCTGCTCGGTGTCGGTATCCAACGCGCTGGTGGCCTCGTCCAACAGCAGGATCGGCGGGTTCTTCAACAGCGTCCGCGCAATGCCCACGCGCTGCTTCTCGCCGCCTGACAGCTTCAGGCCACGCTCGCCCACCTTGGTCTCGTACCCCTCGGGCAGAGAGGTGATGAAGTCGTGGATCTGGGCGGCCTTTGCGGCCTCTTCGATCTCGGCCTGGGTCGCGCCTTCGCGGCCATAGGCAATGTTGTAGCGGATCGTGTCGTTGAACAGCACCGTGTCCTGCGGCACCACCCCGATGGCGGCGTGCAGGCTTTCCTGCGTCACGTCGCGCACGTCCTGCCCGTCGATCCGCAACGCGCCCTCGGTCACGTCGTAGAACCGGAACAGCAGCCGACCGATGGTGGACTTGCCCGAGCCGGTTGCGCCTACGATGGCCACGGTCTGCCCCCCCGGCACCACCAGAGAGACGCCGCGCAGGATCTCGCGGTCCGGATCATAGCCAAAATGCACATCGTCCAGTTCGACCCGGCCTTCGGTGATCTGCAGGGGCTTGGCGACTGGCTTGTCCACCACTTCGGCCGGCTGCTCCAGCAGCTGAAACATCTGGCCCATATCGACGAGGGCCTGACGGATCTCGCGGTAGACGGTGCCCAGAAAGTTCAGCGGCACGGTGATCTGGATCATGTATGCGTTGACCATCACGAAATCGCCCACCGTCAATTGCCCGTTCTGAACGCCGATCGCGGCCAGAACCATCACCCCGATCAGGCCACAGGTGATCAGAAAGGACTGACCGAAATTCAGGAAGGCCAGCGAATATGCCGTTTTCAACGCGGCCTGCGCATAGGCCTTCATCGACACATCATATCGTTCAGCTTCGCGCCGCTCGGCATTGAAATACTTGACGGTTTCGAAATTCAGCAGGCTGTCGATGGCGCGCTGGTTTGCCTCGGTGTCCTGGTCATTCATCTCGCGCCGCAGTTTCACCCGCCATTCGGTGACCGTGAAGGTGAACCAGATGTACAGCGCGATGGTGACGGCCACCACGACCAGATACCAGACGTCGAACAGCCACATCAGAACCACCGCCACCAGCAGCAGTTCCAGGATCAACGGGCCGATCGAAAACAGCAGGAAGCGCAGCAGGAACTCCACGCCCTTAACCCCACGCTCGATGATCCGGCTGAGGCCGCCCGTGCGCCGGGTCACATGGTAGCGCATCGACAGCTGGTGGATGTGCTGGAAGGTCTCGAGCGCCAGTGCCCGCAGCGCGCGTTGACCCACCGGCGCGAACAGCGCATCGCGCAACTGCTGGAACCCCACGGTCAACATCCGCGCCACGCCATAGGCCACGGTCAGCCCCACGGCGCCCAGCGCCAGCGGCGGCACGCCCTCGCCCGCCAAGGCATCGACCGCGCCCTTGTACAGGATCGGCGTATAGACCGCGATCAGCTTGGCCAGAACCAGCATGGCCATCGCGAAGACCACCCGCCGTTTGACCCACGGCTCATCTTCGGGCCACAGGTACGGAGCCACTTTTCGGATGGTCAGCCAACCCGACTTGCGTTCGTCCATCTGTGGCATGTCTGCGGAATGCATAGGCGCAAGTCTTCTCATGTCTGACCCGGAAAGCTTCGAGGCCGGGCGAAAACCCGGCCCCGCAAGACCTAAGCCTTTATTCCGGGATGGTGAAGACCTGGCCTGGATAAATCAGGTCGGGGTCGCGGATCAGGTCGCGGTTCGCATCGAACAGGCGGACATACAGAACACCGTCGCCAAAACGCTCTCGCGAGATCGCCCACAGGGTATCGCCCTTCTGCACGGTAACAGACCGAATCGGCGTGCTCTGGTCAGCACCCGGCACCGCATCCTGCGCCTCGGCCGCCTGCAGAACTTCAACCGGCTCGCGCTTGAATGGCGTTTCCAGACGGCTCAGCACCGTTCCGTCCGTGTCGACTTCGTCAACGCGCAGGGTATAGACACCGGGATCGACTTCCTGGATTTCCCCGCGCCAATCACCGTCCTGCCCTGGAGTGATGTCGGCCACCAGCTTGTTGTTCAGATAGAGCCGAACCGCAGCACCCTCGGACACACGGCCGGACAATTGGACATCGCCAGCGTCGGAATAGCCGATCGTATCAAGCGCAACCTGCTCGGGCGACGCGTCTTCGGACGACGGCGACTGGACAAGCTCAACCCCTTCCTCACCGGACCGCAAAACGGCCACCTGCTGGCTTTCGCTGGATTGAGTCTCGGTCGTGGCCTCGGGTGAGGTTGCTTCTTCGTCCTGCGCCCCGGTAACGGTCTCGTCCGCTTGCGCGACCTCGGTGTCCTCTGCGACTGCGGCCGCAGACGGCTGTTCCGCTGTTTCGTCCTGCGCGGCAGTGTCCGTGCTGACGACTTGCTCGTCCGTAGCGGGTGGCGCAGGCGGTTTGGGCAACGCGGCAATCAGATAGTCATCCGATTGCGCAGACCGGGTACCGTCACCGGCTTCAAGGACCAGACCTCGCGCGGCCTCGCTGAAGGGGATGGTGACGAATTCGGCGAACTGGCCGCTGCCATCGACCGTGAAGCTGTGGATCGGCTCGCCATCCAGCAGGATACGGACTTGACTGCCCGGGTCGCCTTTGCCGGACAGCAGCGCATTGCCGTCGGGCTCCACGAATATCTGGTCGAGCGTCGGAACAATTGCGGCCGCAGTAGCCTCGGGCGAGGGAGCAGCCTCTGCCGGCTGTTCTTCAACTGTCGCGTCCTGCGCGGCCTGCTCGTCGGTCGCGGTGATCTCTTCGGCTTCCGTCGCGGTTGCTTCTTCGGTCTCGGTCGAAGTCTGAACCTCATCCGCGTTGTCAGGTTCCGCAATGACCTGCGAGTCCCCTGCATCCGGGCTTGGTGCCGGTGCGGCGGCTGGCCCTTCGCTGGCGCTTTCGGCGATGGCCTCTTCCGTAGTGGACTGATCATGCTGCGCGGGACCGAAGACACCCGAAAGATACAAGCCCCCGGCGCCAATCACAGCCAAGATACCCGCAAGGATACCCCAGACGAATGCACCCGACCTACCGCTTCCCGATTTGGCGTCCATGTTTTTTCCTTTACTCCGCAGCGCAAATGCCTTCACTCAAAAGCTTTCCGCCGAACGGTTGAGCCAATTTATCAATCCCGCTATCACGGGTCAAAACCTCTGACACAACCCCGGAGTCGCTGTTTGATGTCCCAGAAATCGATCTGTGTGTATTGCGGGTCACGCAATGGCGCGAATTCGGCCTACACAAAGGCCGCAGGCACCTTTGGGCGGCTGCTGGCCGTCGAAGGCTGGCGACTGGTCTACGGTGCGGGTGACGTGGGCCTGATGGGCGAAGTCGCCCGGGCTACGCAAGCGGCCGGAGGCGAAACCTTCGGCGTGATACCGGTTCATCTGCTCCGGCGGGAAGTGGGAAAAACAGATCTGACGCGTTTCGTGGTCACCGAAACGATGCACGAGCGCAAGAAAGTCATGATCATGAATGCGGATGCCGTGGTCGTGCTGCCCGGCGGACCCGGGTCGTTGGACGAGTTGTTCGAGGCGCTGACCTGGCGCCAGTTGGGCCTGCATGACAAACCCATTCTGGTGATGAATGTGGACGGATACTGGGACGCGCTTCACACGCTTTTGGATCAGGTGATCGACGCAGGTTTTGCGGATGCTTCCTTGGCCCGTTTCATCACATGGGTAGACGACGCCGAGTCCGCGATGAACGAATTGCGCAAGTTATTGAAATAATGGGCGTCACGGGCGGTTTCCCCGCCCGTGTGTCCTGAACCAGCAAGATCAGGCGGTCGAGGTGCGCAGCTGGCGTTGCAGCACCTTTTCGACCTTGTGAAGTGGATGGTTGGTCAGGGTCTTGTCGACTTCGGCGACGACTTTGGCCAGAACTTCGCTGTGAAGGCGCCGGCGCAGCAGGCCCAGGACCTGTGGGCTGGCGACCAGAACAAGCCGCTTGTACGCACCCTTCAGCCCTTTTTTATTGAGCAGGTTGGCCACATCCTGAACGAATAGGGATTTGGCATGGGTGCGCCAGGTGTCTTCTTCCACCGCAGACTTCTGGTTCGGCCCGGTATCGTTACGCCGTCCCGCCCGATCCGAGGGCTTGCCCCGCGCGGCGAGATGATCCTGTTCCTCAACCGATACGACCACCAGATTGGGATTCTCGGCATCCGTCACGTTTTCAGTGAACAGTGCTTTTTCCCCGTCGGCGATGATGACCCAAGTACCCTGTGCAAGTGCGACCATTGCGATCTCCCGTTGTGGTTTTCGTGGCCGTCCCCCGCCCGGACAAGAATAGCCAAAGTTCGTGCACCCACGGCACAATTTGGCAGCTATTCCCTCATTGTTTTGGTTTTGGCGGTTCTCTCCTCCCGCATGTATCAGCTAATCACTCTTTGGCGTCTTGCAACGGCGCATGCGCGCAAAAGTTGACGTTTCGGCAAGTTTCCACCCGAGGCGCAGATCAGGCAGAAATTTCGACAAGCGTAATCTCGGGTGTAACACCAAACCGGACCGGAAGGATCGAACACCCGATGCCGCCGGAAATTACCATATCCTTCCCACCTTCGCGCACCGGGCCGTAGGCATAGCGATTGCCAAACCGCGAGGGCACCACGGGCGACCACCCAAACAGCCTGATTTGCCCACCATGCGTGTGACCGGACAGAGTCAAGGCAACGCGATCTGGCACTTGGGGGAATATATCCGGTTCATGCGCCATCAGGACGACGGGCGCGTCATCGGCAATCTGTCGCAACGTGCCGGACAGATCGTCCAGGCCGCGGTATCGCCCGTTGCCCTCCACAATGGCCAGTTGGTCTTCGAGGCCCGCCAGCCAGATTCCCGGGTCATCGAGTTTCTGCGCAGAATTGGACAGTACCGGGATGCCATTCGCGGCCAATGCATCGGCATATAAGTTCGGCCCACCGCCCCGGCGTTGCGCGGCCGTATCATCCCACCAATCATGGTTTCCCAGCACCGCGAAAACCCCATGCCGCGCGGTCAGCCCGGCTAGAACCGAGGTGATGTCCTCCATCGCGACCGGCTTCGAAACCATTCTGTGGCTGGCGGTGAAATCCCCCAGCAGCAAGACCAGATCGGCATCCAGCGCATTTGTGCGCCTTACGACCTGCTTGATACGCTTCAAGGTAACGAAAGGCTCGCCCGCGTGGAGGTCCGCGATGACCGCGATCCGCAGCGGAGGCGCCGTCCAGTCCGCGCGCCTAAGCTTCCATTTGCGAACCCGCAGCCGCATAGCCGGTTCGATAAAGAACCCGTACAGCGAAACAACAAGGCCTGCCAGCGTCACCGCCAGCAGGCCCTTGATAAACCCTCGTCGGGTCAAGTCTTACATCCGCGATGCAACGTTTTCCCAGTTCACTAGGTTGTCGAGGAAGTTCGACAGGTAAGCCGGACGCTTGTTGCGGAAATCAATGTAGTAGGAGTGTTCCCATACGTCGCAACCCAGCAGCGCCGTCTGGCCGAAACACAGCGGGTTCACGCCGTTTTCGGTTTTGGTAACCGCCAGCGAACCGTCGGCATTCTTGACCAGCCACGCCCAGCCCGAACCGAACTGACCGGCACCGGCCGCGCTGAACTGCGATTTGAACTCCTCGACCGAACCGAAGCTTTCAACCAAAGCCTTTTCCAGCTCGCCCGGCATCTTCGACTCGCCCGGACCCATCATTTCCCAAAACTGGTTGTGGTTCCAAAGCTGGCTGATGTTGTTGAAGATCCCGTTCTGTGCGACGGCCGACTTGTCATAAGTGCCGACGATGATCTCTTCCAGCGTCTTGCCGTCCCACTCGGTCCCGGCGATCAGCTTGTTGCCGTTGTCGACATAGGCCTTGTGGTGCAGATCATGGTGATATTCCAGCGTTTCCGCCGACATGCCCTTGGCTGCCAGCGCGTCATGTGCATAAGGAAGATCAGGAAGTTCAAAAGCCATCTCGGCCCCCTGTAAATTTGTGTTGCGTTCCCAAGGTTAAATGCTTTGGCAACCGCCGCAGGTCAAGGCCCGAGCGCAGAAAACCCGGAGGTCCGCGATGCTGACGCAGGCGCGCAAGATGTTCTACCGTGCTCGCGGTCATTATGCAGGCAACCTGAATGGCGAGGTGTTCCGGCTGGACCCCTACCATTCGAAATTCTGGCGCAAGGCCTCGGCCGGCAACTGGGAGCCCGAAACCTTCGCCGTGCTCGACCGCCATCTTTCGCCAGACCGCGACTATCTGGACATCGGCGCATGGATCGGGCCGACGGTTCTGTATGGCGCGCGCAAGGCCCGGCATGTCTGGTGTTTCGAACCCGACCCGACCGCCTATCGCCACCTGGCCTGGAACCTCGATCTGAACGACATCCGCAACGTCTCGGCCTTTGGCGTGGCTTTGTCCGACCGGTTCGGCGTGGCCCGCATGGCCTCGGTCAGGGGCGAGCGTGGCGATTCCACAAGTTCGCTCTTGCATGACGGCGCGCATGGAACCGACGCGCTGACCATCGCCTGGGATCTGTTCGCCACAGCGACCGACCTGTCGGGCGTGTCGCTGGTCAAGATGGATATCGAAGGGGCGGAGTTTGCGGTTCTGCCAACGCTCTCTGACTGGCTGCGGGACCAAAAGCCAGCCCTGTATCTGTCGCTGCACGCGCCCCTGCTGGGCGAAAACGATCGCACAGACCGGGTCGAAGCCCTGCTTGCGACCCTGTCCTTCTACCCGAACATGCGCGATGAGGCGGGGCAGCCAATCTCGGCCAAAGACCTGCTGAGCCCAAGTGCTTTGGCCCAGTTCCGAAGCGTGTTGTTCACGGGATAGAATACGGCGACAAGAATTCTCTTTAAACGAGAAATTACCCTTGCGCTTTCAGTGATGCTCTGGTCATTTTCCTGCGTTAACCTCTGAATACACAGGAAAATTGACTTGAAACTCATCCTATTTGTTGCTGCCGCAGTTTTTGCACAAACCGCCGCTGCAGAAACAATCGCTTATCATTGCAAGATGACCAAACAAGACGCCCCTGGCTGGATTGCACCCGAGTATGTGTTCCAGATTGACCTCTCTACTGCATCGGCAATGGCCGCCAGTTCACATCAGGATTGAGTCAAAGCAAAATTCAAGGACCGCGGCGCCAACCGGTATCGTATCATCTGGAACCTCGATCGAAAAATGGTCGCGGGGGGCAATGCCCGTGTACGATATCAGGCGAACCTGAACACAAGTGAAAATACGGTTGCCGTTCGCATGGCGTTCGTGCGGGGGAATTTTGCGAACAAACCCTACGGAGTCGGGACCTGTTCCAAGGTAAAGTAACGAAAGCCCCGGCAGAACCGGGGCTTTCCATTTATGTCAGAAATACCCAACCTCGCTGCCGGGCTGCGCCGCAACCTTCAGCAGCTTGAAGACGTAATCCGCAACCGAACGGAAGCAGACCACGCGAAAGGTTTCCTCGTCGTCCATCCAGAACGCCCCCGCAACCTGCGCCAGGCGCGTGCGCCGGATCCGACCGGGCTGGAAGACATCGGACGAGAAATCGACGGGCGCAACCTTGCCCAGCACCTCACGCGCGGTCGATCCCGAGACCCGGAACACCGCCCGCGCGTCCGAGACGTTGACCGCCAGCGCGTGAACGCCGCTCAGCGCGCCCTGCATGGCGGCCAGTTTGGCCTCGACCTCGGCGTAAGGAACCAGCACCAGCAGCTCGTCCGGCGACATCCAGCAGACGCCGGTCTCGCCATCGACGAAAGCCTCGCGCTGGCCGGGCATCTTCTGGCCGGTGGCGTCCTTGACCGCCTTGATCACCAGCTTGTCGGACAGATCGCCGCGCAGGGTGATCATCCCCTGCAGGCCGCATTCCTCGATCCGGGCGATGCCGTCAAAGCTTGCGTGGTTCAGTGCGCTGATGGGTTCAGACATTCTGCTTCTCCCCGTCCTTGTCGTAGAACACCGGGTCCACGATCTTTGCCTTGTAGATTTTGTCGTCGGTGCCCGGGAATTCGATCACCTCTCCCATGCGGTTCGGCCCGTTCTTGACCAGCCCCATGGCGATGCCCCGGCCCAAATTGGCCGAGTAATAGGTCGAGGTCACGCGCCCGATCACGTTGCGCTGGCCGTTGGCATTCACGCCCTCGCCCACCGCATAGGCGCCGTCGGGCAGAACCGATCCATCCACAGTTTCCAGACCCACCAGTTTCCAGCGGTCCGGGTCGGTCATGTGAGAGCGTTCCTGCGCCCGCTTGCCCAGGAAATCCTCTTTCTTCTTCGAGATCGCCCAGTGCAGCCCCAGATCCTGCGGGATCACGGTGCCGTCGGTCTCGTCCCCGATCATGATGAAACCCTTTTCCGCCCGCAGAATGTGCAGACATTCCGTGCCATAAGGCGTCACGCCGAACTCTTCCCCGGCCTCCATCAGGGCATCCCAGAAGGCCTGACCCTGGCTGGCTGGCACCGCGATTTCATAGGACAGTTCGCCCGAGAACGAGATGCGGTAGGCGCGGCAATCAAAGCCGCCGATCTGGCCGTCGCGCCACTCCATGAAGGGCAGCGCCTCGCGGCTGACATCCATGCCGCCCAGCTTCTCCAGCACCTTGCGGGCGTTGGGGCCCACCACGGCGACCTGGGCGTATTGCTCGGTCACGTTGGCGACATAGACCTTCCAGTCCCACCACTCGGTCTGCAGCCATTCCTCCATATGGGCATGGATGCGCTCGGCGCCGCCGGTGGTGGTGTGGCACAGCCAGGTGTCCTCGTCGATCCGGGCCACCACGCCGTCGTCGATCAGGAAGCCGTTTTCCGAGCACATCAGGCCATAGCGGCATTTGCCGACCTTCAGCGTGGACATCATGTTGGTGTACATCATGTCCAGAAACTTGCCCGCGTCCGGGCCCTTGACGATCAGCTTGCCCAGGGTCGAGGCATCCAGCAGCCCGAGGTTTTCACGGGTGTTCTTGACCTCGCGGTTCACCGCGTCATGCACGGTTTCCCCGGCTCGGACATAGGCGTAAGGGCGGCGCCAGTGGCCCACCGGCTCCCAATCGGCACCATTCCGGTCATGCCAGTCATGCATCGGCGTGCGGCGGATCGGCTGGAACACCTCGCCGCGCGCCTCGCCCGCGATGGCGCCCATCGAGATGGGCGTGTAGGGCGGGCGGAAAGTGGTGGTGCCGACCTTGGGAATCTCCGACTCCAGCGCATCAGCAAGGATCGCCAGGCCGTTGATATTGCTCAGCTTACCCTGATCAGTCGCCATGCCCAGCGTGGTATAACGCTTGGTGTGCTCGACGCTTTCATAGCCTTCGCGCGCGGCCAGTTGCACATCCGAGACCTTCACGTCGTTCTGGAAGTCCAGCCACGACTTCATGCGCAGCTGCACCTCGGCCTTGGCGGGCATCAGCCAAACGGCCTGCATGGGCGCTTCGGTCTCGGCCTCGCCCTGCGGTGCCTTGGTGTTCTTCGGCTTGAAGCCGGCTGCCTTGGCCGCGGCCTTGCCCGCGGCGTGGGCATCGGCCAGCACCTCGCCCAGCGCCAGCGGCCCGTTGGCCGAACCCGCCGGCACGACAAAGCCTGCCCCATCCGCGCCCAGCGGCGGACGGTCGGGATCGGGGCGGAAATGGGCGTTGGCTTCGTCCCAGATCAGCTTGCCACCGCAATGGGACCACAGGTGCACCACCGGAGACCAGCCGCCCGACATGGCAACCGCATCGCATTCGACCTCTTCCCGGGCGCCGCCGATGCCTTCCTGGTTGCAGATCGCGACCTTCTTGACCCGCTTGCCGCCCTTGACCTTGGCGATGGCCTTGCCGGGATCGACCCGGATGCCGAGGCTGCGCGCCTCGTCCGCCAGCGGCCCGGCCGAGGGACGGGCATCGACGACGCGCAAAACATCCACGCCCGCCTGTTTCAGGATGATCGCTGTGCGGTAGGCGTCGTCATTGTTGGTGGCGACGATCACGCGCTCGCCCGGGGTCACGCCCCAGTTGACCACATAGTCGCGCATGGCCGAAGCCAGCATCACCCCCGGCACGTCATTGCCGGCAAAGGACAGCGGGCGCTCGATCGCGCCGGTGGCCGTGACGACCTGTTTGGCGCGGATGCGCCACAGGCGGTGGCGCGGGCCCTGGGTGCCCGGTTTGTGGTCGGTCAGACGCTCGTATCCCAGCACGTAGCCGTGGTCATAGACCCCGGCCCCCATGCAGCGCGACCGCAGGGTGACATTGTCCATTGTTTCGAGTTCGGAAACCAATTGTTCCACGAACTTATCCACAGGCTCGTCGTTGACGGTGCCGCCATCGACGGGCGCGCGGCCACCCCAATGGGCGGTCTGTTCGATCACCATGACCTTGGCGCCCGATTGCGCCGCGGCCTTGGCCGCCTGCAGGCCCGCAACACCGCCGCCGATCACCAATACGTCGGTGAAGGCATAGAAGTGTTCATAGGTATCCGCGTCGCGACTGTCCTTGTCGGGCGCCTTGCCCAGACCGGCCGACTGGCGGATGAACGGCTCGTACACATGTTTCCAGAACGGCTTGGGGTGGATGAACGTCTTGTAGTAGAACCCCGCCGGCAGGAACCGCGCCAGCGCCGTGTTCACCGCGCCGATGTCATATTCCAAGCTGGGCCAGTGGTTCTGCGAGATCGCGGTCAAGCCGTTGAACAGCTCGGTCGTGGTGGCGCGCTGGTTCGGCTCGAACCGATTGCCCTGCCCCAAACCGACCAGCGCGTTGGGCTCCTCGGCACCGCTGGCCACGACGCCGCGCGGACGGTGGTATTTGAATGACCGGCCGACCATCATCTGATCATTGGCCAGCAGGGCCGAGGCCAGCGTGTCGCCCTGATAGCCCTGCATCGCGGTACCGTTGAATGAAAACGTGACCGGTTTCGACCTGTCGATCAGGCGACCTTGATTTGCGAGACGGGTGCTCATGTTGCGGACCTTTCGCAGGTGGAGGCACCAAGGCCTCCGGCAGATGTGTTCATGAGAAGACGAAGCATCAGGAGAACTCTCTCCACGTCCAACCCGGCCGTTTGGCCGAAATCGCATCGCGGATCTCCTGCGGCGGCTCGGTGACCTGGGCCGAATAGGTGCCGAACACCTCGAGCGTCGCGGTGCAGCGCGCGGCGTGGAACCACTTGCCACAGCCGTTGCTGTGGCGCCAGCGTTCGAGATGCACGCCCTTTGGGTTTTCGCGCATGAACAGATAGTCATGGAAATCGTCGTCCGAGGACCCGGGACCGAAGCGTTTCAGATGCGCTTCGCCACCGGCGGTCAGTTCGGTCTCTTCGGCGTCGACGCCGCAATAGGGGCATTTCAGGATCAGCATGTGGCTACTCCTTGCTTGAATTCTTTCGACCAGACGCCCAAGTCGAGGGTATGGATATTTTGACCATAATTCTGACCGTTGCAGGCACGCTTGCCGTCTTTGGACTGATCGCGTTTTTCATTTTCCGGTCCGAGGAAAAGAAGGCCATCAAGCCAAAATCCGACAGCCCGAAAAGTTCTGAGACCATTCACGGAGCACATTGGGGCGACTGACATCAATGCGCGACCCCGGCGGCAACGCTTTCGTCGATGAAGCGGCCCTCTTTGAACCGATCCAGCGAGAACGCCTCGGTCAACGGGGAATGTCCGGTGGCCATCAGCTGGGCCATGCCCCAGCCCGAACCCGGGATGGCCTTGAACCCGCCGGTGCCCCAGCCGCAGTTGATGAAGCAACCGCCCAGCGGCGTCTTGGACAGGATGGGCGACCGGTCGCCGGTCATGTCGACGATCCCGCCCCATTGCCGCAGCATCTTGAGCCGCGAGATCATCGGAAAGGTCTCGACCAGGGCCCGGACGGTTTCTTCGATATGATGGAAGCTGCCGCGCTGGGTGTAGTTGTTGAACCCGTCTGTGCCACCACCGATCACCATCTCGCCCTTGTCGGATTGCGACATGTAGCCGTGTACGGTGTTGGCCATCACCACCACGTCCATGCAAGGCTTGATCGGCTCGGACACCAACGCCTGCAGGGCCAGCGCCTCGACCGGCAGACGGAAGCCCGCCATTTCAGCGAGTTGGCCCGAATGGCCCGCGACCACGATGCCCAGCTTGTCACATTCGATGGCGCCCTTGGTCGTCTCGACCCCTGTGACGCGACCGTTTTCAGACCGGACGCCCGTAACCTCACACTGCTGGATGATGTCCATACCCATATTCGAACAGGCACGCGCATAGCCCCAGGCCACCGCATCGTGGCGTGCGGTGCCGCCGCGCTCTTGCCACAGCGCACCAAGGACCGGATAGCGCGGGCCGTCGATGTTGATGATCGGGACCAGCTGCTTTACGCGCTCGGGCTCGATCCATTCAGTCTTGACCCCCTGCAGCGCGTTGGCATGCGCCGTACGCTGATAGCCGCGCACCTCGTGCTGGGTTTGCGCCAGCATCATCACGCCGCGCGGGCTGAACATCACGTTGTAGTTCAGATCCTGGCTCAGATCCTCGTACAGGCCGCGCGATTTTTCGTAGATCGCAGCGGACGGGTCCTGCAGATAGTTCGAGCGGATGATGGTCGTGTTCCGCCCGGTATTGCCGCCGCCCAGCCAGCCCTTTTCGATCACTGCGACGTTCTGGATACCGTAGTTCTTGCCCAGATAATACGCCGTCGCCAAACCGTGCCCGCCGGCACCGACGATGATCACGTCATACCGTTTCTTGGGTTCTGGCGAACGCCAGGCGCGCTCCCATCCGGTGTGATAGCGCAGCGACTCTCGCGCTACGGCAAAGGCTGAATAGTGTTTCATGAGCGAATCCGTCCGGTTCGTGATTGGCCGAAGATATGCCGTGCGGCGACAGATTACCCCTGCCGTACAGCGCCGCAATATCGCACTATTGCGACATGTAGGCCATTCGCGGCCATTTGTCCCTTTTTTCCGGGCGCGCGCAGGTCTAAGTGAGGGCAACAATTCCGGAGAGATCATGACATTCTGGGTTCTGCTTCTGCTCTTTGCGCTGTCGATCACCGCATTCCTGGCCTTTGGCCTGACCCGAACCCGCCGGCGACAGGAACATCCGGCGACTTACGATTTGCGGGTCTACAAGGAACAGCTGGCCAGCGTTGACCGCGATCTGGCCCGCGGAGTGATCGCCAAAGCCGACGCCGAGCGGGTTCGGACCGAGATTTCGCGCCGTATCCTGGCCGCCGACGCGCAAATCCGTACCGGTGACGCGACGACCGGGCCGTCGACCACTGTTCGGTTGGCCGCCATCGGGTTCGTTGCCCTGGTTCTGATCGGCGGAGCGTTTGCTTTGTACCGCCAACTGGGCGCTGCCGGATACCCTGATCAGCCGCTTTCAGCGCGCATGGAGATGGCCGCCGAACTGCGTGAGAACAGACCCGGCCAGGAAGAGGCCGAGCAGATGGCCCCGCCCGTCGAAGCGCCTCAGCTTGAAGACAGCTATGCCAACCTTCTGAACCAGCTGCGCACGACCGTGGCCGACCGACCGGACGATCTTCAGGGTCACATTCTATTGGCGCAGCACGAAACCAACGCGGGCAATTTTCAGGCCGGTTATGAAGCCCAGCGCCGTGCAATCGAGTTGATGGGGGATGAGGCCCCGGCGGACGCCTATTCGAACTTTGCAGAAATGCTGATCCTGGCGGCAGGGGGCTATGTCTCGCCCGAAGCCGAAGCGGCCTTGCGCCAGGCACTGGAACGCGACCCGCAATCGGGACCGGCGCGCTATTACTGGGGACAGATGCTGCTGCAGATCGGACGGCCGGACCAGGCCTATCGCGTCTGGATGGACACGCTGCGCACTTCGCCGCCGGGGGCGCCTTGGGCCAACGCCATTCGCGCCCAGATCGACGAACTTGCCTGGCGCGCCGGCGTCTTCAACGCGCCCGAAATGGCAGCTGCTCCGTCAGGTCCGGGGCCCAGCCAGTCGGATATGGAAGCCGCGGCGGAAATGACGCCCGAGGAGCGTCAAGAGATGATCCGTGGCATGGTTGACGGATTGTCGGACCGGCTGGCGACCGAAGGTGGTTCTCCGCAGGACTGGGCCCGACTGATCTCGGCGTTGGGGGTGCTGGGAGAAACCGAGCAGGCCGCCGCGATCCGCGATGAAGCCGCGACCAAGTTTGCCGAAGACCCTGCCGCGCTTGAACTGATCAACTCGGCCGCGCAGCAGGCTGGCCTGTCGCAATGATCCAGGACGTGTTCGAAGATTTCGCAGCCGCACTGCCCCCGATGCAGGCGTTGATGGGTCTGGACCTGGGCGAAAAGACGATCGGCGTGGCTGTTTCCGACCGCATGCGCGGTGTGGCCAGCCCACTTGAGACCTTGCGCCGCAAGAAATTCAAGCTGGACTCTGCCCGTCTTCTGGAAATCGCTGCCGACCGCGAGATCGGAGGGATCGTTCTTGGCCTGCCCATGAATATGGACGGATCCGAGGGTCCAAGGTGCCAATCAACCCGCGCGTTTGCCCGCAACCTGTCCCAACTAACCGACATCCCGATCGGATTCTGGGACGAGCGTTTGAGCACAGTTGCGGCAGAAAAGGCACTTTTGGAGGCGGATACGACACGAAAACGTCGCGGACAGGTTATCGACCACGTCGCGGCGGGTTATATCCTGCAAGGAGCGCTGGACAGGCTGCGCTTTCTTTAACGAGCCCGGAGACCGGCGATGACGAACATGATTTGGAAAAGGAACGAGGTCGAAAGCCCCTGTGTCCAGATCTGCGTCGTGCATCCGACCGAGCGTATCTGCACCGGCTGCTATCGCACCATCGACGAAATCACGCGCTGGTCGAAAATGGACAGTTCGGAACGCGCCGAAATCATGAATGACCTGCCTGCCCGCAAGCCTCGCTTGGCCAAGAGACGGGGTGGTCGCGCGGCCCGTCTGGACAAATCCTGACAATCAAAGGGCTTTGTCGGTCTTCCGACCGTCTTCTTCATCTTTCGCAGAGTCTGCGCATGTCTTCACACCGGACCGTTGCCCGGCCTTCAATTCACTGCGGAACAAACGGGTGATTTCCGACTTGCTGGTCTGCGACCGCCGAAGACTGGCTTCCTGAAAATCAACTTCGACAGCCGCGCTGGTCATGGATTTTCTTTTCAAAAACTTGATCAGCCGCATACGAGCCTTCCTGAATAAATCTGCGTCGCTGCGGGCCGGTCGAGAGCTCGGAAAAAGGGGGGTCGAGCCGTATGACTATGCGTGAGTGAGTGGCGGCCCGCAGCGACGATTTGCGCATACCGGAGTCAGGCTCTTGAGAAAGGGGGAAAACCTGCCGTCGCGCTTCAATTTTTTTACCAATTAGACAAATCAGCCGGAGAGACTCAACAGTTACAATGCCTTCGCGCCTCGCGGTTGGGCGAAAAGGACGTAACGTAACAAGTTGGACCGACCCGCGACAGCGTCATGTGTCAATCCAGGATTTGCCCCCGGACGCGCAGCGCGGCCCAATCATTCGGGCCGCGCGCCATCGTCATCCGGCAGCCAGCCACGCCTTGGCGTTTTCAATCTCTTCGGACGGGAAAAACTGGGTACGTGTACCCAGAATGTGGCCACCCACGCGCTGCGCGATGTTCTGCCATGCCTTGTCGCCGACGATGGCTGCCCGATCCAGCATTCCCACGTGACCGCGGGCCAGACGGAAATGCGCGGCCAGAGCGGTCAGCCCTTGCCAGCCATCGAACTCCCTCAGATCGATCAGCAAGCGGAACGCATCCCGGTCGCCCAGGATGGCATCCAGATCGGCTTCGGCCTTTTCGTATTCTTCGGGGTCCAGCTTACCCATAAGGCTGACCTGCACGCATGGCCCGCCCAAATCCACAATGTGGATCGCGCCCAGGGATTCACGGATCCAGCGGCGCGCTTCTTCCAGCTCGGCCAGCTCGAATACCTGCACCGGACAGGGCATCAGCGGCGCAGCCAGGCGCACGCTGGTCTGGACCCATCCCTTGTCTGCGACGACCGCGGCGCGATCGAACCCGCGCCAATGGCTTAGGCCCAGCTTGGTATCTTCCCAAGCAGCGCCCAGATCATAGCCTTTGAACTCGGGGCCGACGATAACCAGCAGGCGGACGGCGTCATGTTCCGCCAGCGCAGCCTCGATTGCGGGAACCAGAGTGCTTGTGTAATCGGCGCTTGTAACTTCGCCGGACAATTCGATTTCGATCAATGCACCGTCGGAATTCTTGTGGACCGTAATCATTTTGAGCCTCCAAAGCCAAAGAATGGCAGAAGGTTACGGGGATTCGATCCATTCGGCCACACCGCCCGGCAGCTCGGGCCGGAAATAGGCAATCATCCGTCCGTCCGGCCCCGCCGTTGCCCCCGCGCCCCAAGGCGCGACCCCATGCAGACAATGGCGATGCAACACGTAAGTTTCGCCGGGCGAGGCCGACACTTCGATACGCGGGCAGGTTTCGAACACTTCGCGACGAGCGGCCTGATAGGCCTCGGTGATATCGGTCTGCGCCCACTGAGCGCGAGGAACACCGGCCAACGCAGCCTTTAAAGCCGCGCCCATGATCCTGTGGCTGCCATCCCAAACGACCAGAGGCGCAGCATCTGCGCTCGCCTGTGTCAGTGGGATACCCAGGACCCATGCGTGGGGTTCTTCGATCTTGCGCCGACGGTCGGGGCCGCCGGGTTTCAGGCCATCCACATGCGCCGCGTCGCGCTTGGCCCGGTATCGGGCCGCCGCCTCGCTCTCGCCTCTGCGCGGGCGCGGATAGCCGGGATAAACGACCGAGACCTGCCCCTTGTGCAATTCGATCGATCCATAGTGTTCATCCAGAAACGCGACAGCCTGCCCGCTCAACGGGGCTGAGGCCCCGACACGCCCTGCCCCGTCATTGGGCAGAGCATCGACGCCGATGAACCAGGTGCCTTCGCAATCCAACCACTGCCGGTGGGCTGGGTCACTGGCGGCCTGCTGCGCCAGTGGCAGGGCGTGGGCCACCCAGTCTGCTATGGGCTGGTCGTAGGGGAATACTTCCCAACCCCGCGACCAGAAAGGCCTTACCACCCTACTGCCTTGCGCAGCATATTCAGGGCCACCAGCGTGAGGAACACGGCAAACACCCGTTTGAGCGGCTTGGGGTCCATCGCATGGGCCAGTTTCACCCCCCAGGGCGCGGTGATCATCGTCATCGCAACAACCACACCAAAGGCCACAAGATTGACGGCGCCGATTGTCAGCGGCGGACGGTGTTCAGCTGCGATCGGCAGAAACAGAAAGCCCAGTACCGAGGGTACGGCGATGATCACGCCAAACCCCGCGGCCGTCGCAACGGCCCGATGGATCGGTGTGTTGTAGAGGCTCATCAGAGGCACCCCAAAGCTGCCGCCGCCAATTCCCATCAGCACCGACAGAAACCCGACCAACGGCGAAATCACCAACCGCTTCAGCCCGCCGGGCATGGCATCACCCAGTCGCCATTCGGATTTGCCAAGTCCCAGATAAGCGCCAATCACCATTCCAAGGATACCGAACAGCGCTTGCAACGCTTCCGTGCGCAAGGCCGAGGCGACCAGTACACCCACTATTGCACCGACTGCGATACCCGGACCCCAACCGCGTAGAATATCCCAATCGACGGCGCCTTTCTTGTTGTGACTCAGCACCGAACGAACCGAAGTCACGATGATCGTGGCAAGTGACGTCGCAAGACACAGCTGCATCAGCTGCGGGCCACCATATCCCAGCGTTTGAAACGCGTAGAAGAAGGCCGGCACCAGAACGATCCCGCCACCTACTCCCAAAAGGCCAGCCAAAACACCGGCGAGCGCGCCGATCACAAGCAAAAGGCCCAGCATCTGGGCCAGCAACATCGTATCGGGCATCCGTACCCCTTGGTCCCCGGCCCGTGGGCCGTCTTAAATTACTTGCGCCGCCTCGGCATCCGGTGCAACGCGGGACAGCGCGCCCAGAACCACGTCGGGTCCGGCATGGTCTTTGACCGCGCCTTCGGACAAAGCACGCCTCCAACCACGAGCGCCCGGGCGTCCTGTGAACAATCCCAGCATATGTCGGGTGATCTGGTGCAACCGCCCCCCGCCGGCAAGATGCCGATCGATATAGGGCAGCATTTTCATCACGACTTCAACCGGATCCGCCTTTTGCCCCGACCCGTAGATCAGCGGGTCGGCATCGGCCAGAATATCGGTCGGCTGATGATAAGCAGCCCGGCCGATCATCACTCCGTCCAGTCCGGCGTCCAGATGCACCTGGGCTTCGGCCAGTGTCGTGATGCCTCCGTTGATCGAGATGTGGAGATCCGGAAAACCGGCTTTCATCCGGTGAACCAGATCGTAGTCCAGCGGCGGTATGTCCCTGTTTTCTTTCGGGCTAAGCCCTTGAAGCCAAGCCTTGCGGGCGTGGATCGTCACGCGCCGACAGCCGGCAGCGCGAATCCGATCCAGAAAGTCGGGCAATACGTCCTCGGGGTTTTGGTCATCCACGCCGATCCGACATTTGACCGTGACATCGACATCAACAACTTCCCGCATGGAGGCCACGCAATCGGCGACCCGGCCCGCCTCTTTCATCAAGACGGCTCCAAACGTTCCTGATTGAACCCGATCCGACGGGCAGCCGCAGTTCAGGTTGATCTCGTCATATCCGGCCTCAGCCCCCAATGCGGCCGCCTGAGCCAGCTCCCGCGGGTCAGAACCACCCAATTGCAGAGCAACGGGATGTTCTTCGGAGCTATGGTCCAGAAGATGCAGCGCGCCACCCCGTACCAGAGCAGGGGCCGTCACCATTTCCGTGTACAAAAGCGTTTCAGCACTGAGCAAACGGTGCAGATACCGACAGTGCCGATCGGTCCAATCCATCATCGGCGCAACCGACAAGCGCGCAGCGCGAGTGGCTTCGCTGCGATCAGCAAGTGCCCGAGATTGAGACCCCGCCATCAGTGCACGTTCCTTCTTGTGGCCCAGACAAAAGTGCGGCGCCCGGCCAAGCCGGGTCCGCGCTAGGCGTCTACCACTGTTTGACGCCGGATTTCCACCGTCGGATTGCTAGGCCCGGACGTCCGTTGGAGATTGTTCCGAGCGCTCGGCAAAACTGCCGCGCGTCCGGTTGGCGAAAGCCACCAGCGACAGCATCACCGGCACCTCGACCAAAACACCCACCACCGTGGCCAGAGCCGCACCCGAATTCAGGCCGAACAGGCTGATGGCGACGGCCACCGCCAGTTCAAAGAAGTTGGACGTGCCGATCAGTGCGCAGGGCGCCGCAATCCGGTGCGGCACGCGCAGGGCAAAGGCCGCCGCATAAGCCACCGCAAAGATTCCGTAGGACTGGATCAGGATTGGCACGGCGATCAGCGCGATGACCGCGGGTCGGTCCAGGATTACCTGCCCCTGCAGGCCGAACAGGATGACGACGGTCGCGATCAGGCCGACAACGCCCCACGGCTTGACCCGGTCGCGGAACGCCTCGATCCGCTCGGCCGAGCCCAGCCGGTTGCGCGTCCAGACGCCCGCCGCCAGGGGCAGCGCCACGAACAGGACAACCGACAGGACCAGCGTCTGCCACGGAACCGAGATGTCGGTCACGCCCAGCAGGAAGGCCACGATCGGGGCGAAGGCAAACACCATCACGATGTCATTCACCGACACCTGCAGCAGGGTATAGTTCTCGTCCCCCTTGGTCAGATGCGACCAGACGAACACCATTGCCGTGCAGGGTGCCGCACCCAGCAGGATCAGCCCCGCGATATATTGCTGGGCATCGGCGGGCGCGATCAGGTCGGCGAAGACGTATTCGAAGAACAGCACGCCCAGCGCCGCCATGGTGAAGGGCTTGATCAGCCAGTTGACCACCAGGGTGATCGCCAGCCCCTTGGGTTGTTTTACCACGTCGCGCAGGCTGCTTGGGTCCACCCCCACCATCATCGGATAGACCATGGCCCAGATCAGCACCGCCACCACCAGGTTGACATTGGCCAGCTCGGCCGCTGCGATGGCCTGGACCAAACCCGGCGCGAATGAGCCGATGGCGATCCCGGCGGCCATGGCCAGCGCGATCCACAGGGACAGGTATCGTTCAAAAACGCTCATGCAGAGATCTCCGAAGTTGTCTGGGGCTGCAAGCGCCCCGCCGCCAGGGCGGACAGCGCGACCATGGCGGCCGCCGTCCCCAGCATCAAGGGCAACCCGCCCCATTGATAGGTCAGGCCAGACAGCAGCGTACCCAACAGCCGCCCGCCCGCATTGGCCATGTAGTAGAAGCCTACATCCATCGTCACCCGCTCGGCCTGGGTGAAGGCCAGGATTAGATAGGAATGCAATGAGGAATTCACCGCAAAGACCGCACCAAAGGCCAGCAAACCGCCCACCAGCGTCAGCCACGGCGCGGGTCCGGAGGACAGCAGCGCGGCCAACGTCAACAAGGCCGGCACGCAGGCCAGCCCCCAGGCCCAACTGCGCGCCGTTGCGACCAGGTCGGCCTCATCCCGCGCCCCTGCCCGCAGCAGACGCGGGGCGGCGGCCTGAACAATGCCGTACAGAATGATCCACAAGGCCATGAACCCGCCGATCAGAAAAAAGGCCGAGCGGTTGCCCGCTTCGCTGCCATCCGACAGCACAGCGTAGAAATAGATCGGGATGCCGACGACGAACCAGACGTCGCGCGCGCCGAACAGGAAGACCCGCGCCGCGGACAGCCAGTTCACATTGGCCGATTTTGAGAAGACCTCGGAGAATTTCGCGCCTCTGCGGCCCTTGGGCAGCCCCGGCGGCATCGCCAGCAGCACCGCCACGAGGATCAGAAACAAGACCCCCGCCATGCCCAGCACGGCACCCGTGAAGCCAAACCCGGCCAACAAGGCCGCCCCCAGCAGGAAGCCCAACCCCTTCACCGCGTTCTTCGACCCGGTCAGCACCGCGACCCAGCGGAACAGCCCGCCGCCTTCTGTGGGGGCCAACAGCTTGACCGCCGATTTCGACGACATCTTGGTCAGGTCCTTGGCCACCCCGCTGGCGCCCTGCACGACCATCACGAAGGCGACCGACACACCGATGGTCCAGCCCGGATCCAACTGCGCCAGCGCCAGCAAGGCCAGCACCTGTATCGTCAGCCCCGCGTACAGGGTCGCGGTCAGCCCGAACCGCACGGCGATCCACCCGGCGGCCAGGTTGGTGGCCATCCCGGCGATCTCGTACAGCACGAACAGATAGGCCAGCTGAACCGGCGAAAAGCCCAGCGTGTGAAAATGCAGCAGCACTAGCATCCGCAGGGCGCCGTCGGTCAGCATGAAGGCCCAATAAGCTGCCGTGACGGCCATATAGGCCGACAGCCCGTCCGGACGTTGGGAAGCGCTGGTCAAAGCGATGCCCCGACCATCATCGCGACATCCACCAGCCGATGCGCATAGCCCATCTCGTTGTCGTACCAGGCATAGACCTTTACCTGCGTTCCGTTCACCACCATGGTTGACGGTGCATCCACGATGCTGGACCGGGTGTCATTGGTATAGTCGGTCGAGACCAGAGGACGCTCCTCATAGCCCAGAACGCCGGCCAGATGGCCCTCGGCCGCGGCCTTGAACAGGGCGTTCACTTCTTCGGCGGTGGTTTCGCGTTCTACCTCGAACACGCAATCGGTCAGCGAGGCATTCAGCAGCGGCACCCGCACCGCATGCCCGTTCAGCCGCCCCGTCAGTTCGGGATATATCAGAGTGATCGCGGTTGCGCTGCCGGTGGTCGTGGGGATCAGCGAGTTCAGCGCCGACCGGGCACGGCGCAGGTCCTTGGCCGGACGGTCCACGATCGTCTGCGTGTTGGTGACGTCATGAATCGTGGTGATCGAGCCGTGCCGGATGCCCAGGCTCTCGTGGATGACCTTGACCACCGGGGCCAGGCAGTTCGTGGTGCAGCTGGCCGCGGTCACGATGCGGTGGCGCGCCGGGTCATAGGTGCCTTCGTTCACGCCAAAGACGATATTGGCCGCATCACCATCTTTGACAGGCGCCGAGACCACCACCTTCTTCACAACGGCGTCAAAGTAAGGGGCCAGCTTTGCCTCGGTCTTGAAGACCCCGGTGCAGTCTATGACGACGCCGACGCCTTCAAGCGGCAGATCAGACAGGTTGCGGGTTCCGATGAAAGGCAACCGCACGCCGTCGATGGTAACCGAGCTTTCATCATGGCGAAACTCGGCGTCCCAGCGGCCATGCACGGTGTCGAACTCCAGAAGATGCGCGTGCATCGCGGGGTCCCCCACCGCGTCATTGATCCAGGCGATCTGCGCGCCTTTCTCAAGCAGGGGTTTCAAGGCCAGCTTGCCGATGCGGCCAAGGCCGTTGAGAGCATAAACGGTCATGCGGTTTCTCCGGTATGGGTCTGGCCGATGTCATCCACGGCCTTCTGAAGGGACATACGGTCTAGGGTTTCGAACGGCAGCGAGGAAAAGGTCAGGATCCGGTTGCGCAACGCGCCGTAGGCCTGCTGGAAGGCAAGGCGTTTTTGGGCCTCTGTTCCCTCGGCCTTCACCGGATCGGGCATACCCCAATGCGCGCTGACCGGCTGCCCGGGCCAGGCGGGGCAGTCTTCGTTCGCAGCCTGATTGCATACGGTGAACACGAAATCGAACTTCGGCGCGCCCGGGGCCTGGAACTCGCTTACATTCTTGGCGCGCAGGTCCGAGATGTCGTGCCCATTCTGCCGCAGCACCTCAAGCGCCGCTGGGTTCAACTGGGACCGCGGACGTGTACCGGCAGAAAACACGTTGAACCGGTCGCCGCCAAGCTGCTTCAACAGGGCCTCGGCGAAAATCGAGCGCGCGGAATTCCCGGTGCATATGAACAACACGTTGTAGGCACGCTCGGTCTTGGCTACAGGCGCGTCAACGCCGTTGAGCGGACCGGGCGCGCAGAGTTCCGGGCGCCCACGGCAGCAGTCCAGCAGAAGGTAATCGAACGTCTGCCGCACGGCGTCCATATCCACCGAGTAGCGCAAGGACGTCCCGACCCTTTCCTGCGTCACAAGGCCAGCCTGCATCAGCGCGTTCACGTAGTTGGACAGCGTATTCGGCTTGAGGTCCAACGCCATGGCAATCTCGGTCGCGGGTATGCGATCGGGATACCGGCGCATCAACAGCCGGAAAACGGCCAACCGAGACGGATGACCCAAGGTAGACAGGCGGTCGGGAACCACTTTTTCCATAATTCATGGATATTCGAATTATAGACGAAATCAAGTGCCCGTTTGTGGCGCGTTTAAACCGCAGGCAAGATTTACGATTGGCCACAAAGATACCCCTCGCCCAAAAGGGAACGACGGGTGAATTGATATTGAAGAAAATGGTGCGGCCGAGAAGACTCGAACTTCCACGGGTGTTACCCCACAGCGACCTCAACGCTGCGCGTCTACCAATTCCGCCACGGCCGCACTGCCTGTGACTTGGTAGGCGGCGTATAGACGCTTGGCAAAAGGATGTGAAGAGGCAAAAGCAACCGCATTGGAATTCCCGGCCCGCAACCATATCTGTGGGGTCATGAAACCCGATGCCACATCGCAGCAGGAGCATCCGATGCCGACACCCGATCCCCGCCCCGTCATCCAAGTCGACATCGTATCCGATGTCGTATGCCCGTGGTGCATCGTCGGGTTTCGCCAGCTTGATCTGGCGCTGGAGCAAGAAAACGTGCTGGCGCAGCTCCGGTGGCACCCGTTCGAGCTGAACCCGACTATGGGTCCGGATGGCCAGAACCTCCGAGAGCACATCATGGAAAAGTACGGCTCGACCGCCGAGCAGAGCCAGCAAGCCCGAGACCGGCTGACCGCGCTGGGTGCGGATTTGGGTTTCACGTTCAATTTCAATGACGACAGCCGCATAGTGAACACCTTCGCTGCACATCAACTTCTGGACTGGGCCGAAACGCAAGGCAGGCAACACCCTCTGAAGCTGGCCTTGTTCAAGGCCTATTTCACAGATCAGCGGGATGTTTCGAAAGTTGAGGTATTGCTGGATGCCGCTCAGACCGCCGGCCTCGACCCAGACGCCGCCCGCGCGGCATTGGAATCGGGCGCGCATGCAGGCCCGGTAAGGCAAAAGCAACAATTCTGGACCAGCCGAGGCATCACCGGAGTTCCGGCAATGGTTTTTGGCGGCAAGTACCTGCTGGCGGGTGCGCAGGGCACCGAGACCTACGCTCAGGTCCTGCAGCGATGCCGGGCCGAGGCCGCCTAACCTCTTTCGCTTGGACAGCAGGACGGCTATGAGGCGCGCATGGAATGGAAGATCACCGACGGACTGACCGACTATGACACCGCCGTCGCCTTCATGGAGGCGCGGGTGTCCGAGATTGCGGCCGGAACCGCGGACGAATGCATCTGGTTCTTGGAGCATCCGCCGCTCTATACGGCCGGAACATCAGCCAAACCCCAAGACCTGACCGACCCGGATCGATTCCCGGTCTATGCCAGCAAGCGCGGGGGTGAATACACCTATCACGGACCTGGCCAGCGGGTCGTCTATGTCATGCTGGATGTCGGAAAGCGCGGCCATGATGTCCGCCGCTTTGTCAAACAGCTGGAAATCTGGGTGATCTCGGCACTGGCCGAGTTCAACGTCCACGGAGAAATCCGCGAAGGCCGTGTCGGTGTGTGGGTGCCGCGCAAGGACAAGCCGCTGACCGTCAGCGGCGAACCGGCCGAAGACAAGATCGCTGCGATCGGCATCCGCTTGCGGAAATGGATCAGCTTCCACGGCATCTCGATCAACGTGGAACCCGACCTGGAGCATTTTTCGGGCATCGTTCCCTGCGGCATCCGGGAGTTCGGCGTGACCTCGTTGGTGGACTTGGGATTGCCGGTCACAATGGCCGATGTCGATGTGGCTCTGCGCAAAACCTTTACTGACGCTTTTGGCCCCGAGGTGGTCTGACCCCCTCGCATCGACCATGGCCTCGAATCGCAGAATTTGACCATGCGGAACGACAATCCTCGATGCAGGGTTCTTCTGTTTCTCAATATGGTCGCAAATTTCCGAAGATTGCCGCGAATTGCCTTAAAATTTAGGGAATCTCCTTCTTCCTTCCACACAACAGCCGCAGTTTGAGGTATCATGAATATACCGTTCAAGAGTGAGTGGTATGTTAACCGGTGATCGCGGCCAGCCCGCGAAAATCGATCAAGTGTTTGGTTACGAGTCTGCCGTTCCGACCCCATATCGGAACGGCAATTCTCGTTTTTGGGCCTCAGTTTTCGCCTGATTGGTCCGCGGCATGGCCGAAACGCATGGTCTGCGGGCAAGCCCGACCGGCCGTTTCCACCTCAAGCGTCAGGTGGCCGATTCCAAAACTGTCGCGCATTGCTTGTTTCACCGAACCGCGCACCTCTTCAGCCTGCGACCAGGCCCAGTCTTCGACCACCAGATGCGCGGTAAGCGCGGGCTGGTTTTCCTGCATGCTCCACAGATGGACATGGTGTACCTCGCGCACGCCATCCGTGGCCTCAATTACCGAGGCGACATCCTCGGGGTCCAGATCGGGCGGCGCGCCAAGCATGAGAACACGGATCGTTTCTCCGATCTCGCTTTGGACATGCCACAGGATGTAGAGCGAAATCAGAATGGTGACGGCCGGGTCGACCCAAGTCCAGTTGAACAGGATCACGGCCACCCCGGCCACGATCACGGCAACCGATCCCAGCGCGTCAGCAACGTTGTGCAGAAAAGCCGCGCGGATATTCATGCTGGTTTTGGCCATGCTATAGGTCAAAAGCGCGGTGATGAGATCCACCACCAACGCCAGCACGGCAATCCATACCACAAGCCAGCCGTCAATCGGCTCAGGCTGAAAGAACCGCGTCACACCTTCGTACATCAGGTACACGGCGATAACGATCAGTGTGGTATAGTTGACCAGCGCCGCGACCACTTCGGCCCGACCGTATCCGAAGCTCATGCGCGGGTCGGCTGGGCGGCGGGCGATCTTGCGGGCAAAGAACGCGATGATCAGCGCAATCGCGTCGGAAAAGTTGTGCAGCGCGTCAGCGATGAGCGCCAGCGACCCCGAAAGGATCCCGCCGACCACCTGTGCCAGCGTCAGAAACATGTTGACCGCGATGGCCCATGCCACCCGCGCGTCTCCGGCATCGGCGTCGATTTGGGCGTGGTGTTTGTGTCCGGCGTGGGAATGATCATGCACCATGATGTAGTGTCCTTGTCTGGGTCATGGTCCATACCTAATTCCTCTAGTGACTAGAGGTTCAATGGAGGATTGCAGAAAATGTTCTCGATCGGGGATTTGTCCCGGCGCACAGGCGTCAAAGTCGCCACGATCCGGTTTTACGAAGAAAGGGGCCTGCTGCCACCGCCGGAACGGACCGCTGGCAACCAAAGGCGCTATGACCACGCCGCGCTCGAGCGGCTGCACTTTGTCAAACACACGCGCGATCTTGGGCTGCCATTGGCCGATGTCGAGGCCCTGCTGTCATTGGAAGGCGCCCAAGGCGCCGATCTGAACCGGGCGCACGAAATCGCCGAACGGCAACTGACGGACCTGCAGGATCGGATTGCAAAGCTGCGTCGGCTCGAGACCGAGCTTGCCCGGATCGCAGCCGCCTGCGACGGGCAGCACGACCACGTCTGCTCAGTCTTGCAGGCGTTTGGGGATCACGATGCCTGTTCAGGGGCGCATCAGGCTCCCCCACCCGTCACGCCAGCGCAGCCCTGATGCGCTCGGCGTGTTTGGCGATCTCGTCGAAATCGCCCATTTTGCCGGGCGGGCGCAGAGAGACGCCCTCGTGCCGGGGCAGAACATGGAAATGCAGGTGAAACACCTCCTGCCCTCCGGCCGCCTCGTTGAACTGCTGGATGGTCACCCCTTCGGCGTCAAAGGCGCGCATGACCGCACGCGCCAGTTTCTGAACCGTGGTCATGACTGCGGCCAATTGCTCGGGTGTGGCATCCAGCACGTTGCGGCAAGGCGTCTTCGGGATCACCAGAAGGTGTCCGTCCGCGCGCGGCATGATATCCATGAAAGCCAGCGTGTCCTCATCCTCGTAGACGCGGGTCGAGGGGATCTCGCCCCGCAGGATCTTGGCAAAGATGTTTTCGGGATCATAAGCGGTCATGGTGGGTCTCCGACAAAGGGGCTGCGTGCTGTTCTGCGTCCAAGCCCGCAGCGGGTCAAGGCGTGATTCCGCCCTTGCGAAGCCCCTGTCCTTGCAATTCGCCTGATCACCCCCAGATACCGGTCATCCAAGGCTGAAATCGCACGGGTGTCCTCCTGCCCCGCGACAATTAATCTTGATCCAGATCAAACTCGGCCATTGAAGGCCGCCCCCTTGCATTCTAAAACCAGCAGGAATCCCGCGCGCCGGAGAGGTCCGGCTGCGCGGTCTATTTGCAACAGGAGGCACCTAAATGGCAGACGCAGCCATTCATGGTCACGATCATGAAGACCAGCGCGGGTTCTTTACCCGGTGGTTCATGTCGACCAACCACAAGGATATCGGGATCCTATACCTGATCTTCTCGGCCTTTGCCGGGTTAATCTCGGTCGCGATGACCATCTACATGCGGCTTGAACTGATGCATCCGGGCGTTCAGTACATGTGCTTGGAAGGCTTCATGGCCGATCCCTGTACCCCGAACGGGCACCTGTGGAACGTGATGATCACCTATCACGGTGTTCTGATGATGTTCTTCGTGGTCATCCCCGCGCTGTTCGGCGGTTTCGGCAACTATTTCATGCCGTTGCAGATCGGTGCGCCGGACATGGCGTTCCCGCGGATGAACAACCTGTCCTTCTGGCTGTACGTCGCCGGTACCTCGCTGGGCATCGCATCGCTGCTGGCTCCCGGCGGCAACGACCAGGCCGGCTCGGGAGTGGGCTGGGTTCTGTACCCGCCGCTGTCGACGACCGAAGGCGGCATGTCCATGGACCTGGCGATCTTTGCCGTGCACGTATCGGGCGCCTCCTCGATCCTCGGCGCGATCAACATGATCACTACCTTCCTGAACATGCGTGCCCCGGGCATGACCCTGTTCAAGGTTCCGCTGTTCAGCTGGTCGATCTTCGTCACCTCGTGGCTGATTCTGCTGTCGCTGCCGGTTCTGGCGGGCGCGATCACCATGCTGCTGATGGACCGCAACTTCGGCTTCACCTTCTTTGATCCGGCCGGTGGCGGTGACCCGATCCTGTACCAGCACATCCTGTGGTTCTTCGGTCACCCCGAAGTGTACATCGTGATCCTGCCAGGCTTTGGCATCATCAGCCACGTAATCGCCACCTTCTCGCGCAAGCCGATCTTTGGCTATCTGCCGATGGTCTGGGCGATCATCGCAATCGGCGCGCTGGGCTTTGTCGTGTGGGCACACCACATGTACACCGTCGGCATGTCTCTGCGCCAGCAGGCCTACTTCATGCTGGCCACGATGGTCATCGCGGTTCCGACGGGCGTGAAGGTGTTCTCGTGGATCGCCACCATGTGGGGCGGCTCGATCGAGTTCAAGACGCCGATGCTGTTCGCCTTCGGCTTCCTGTTCCTGTTCACCGTCGGCGGTGTGACCGGTGTGGTTCTGTCGCAGGCCGGTATCGACCGTGCCTATCACGACACCTACTATGTCGTCGCGCACTTCCACTACGTGATGAGCCTGGGCGCAGTCTTCGCCATCTTTGCAGGTGTGTACTTCTACTTCTCGAAGATGACAGGCCGTCAGTACTCGGAGTTCTGGGGCAAGGTGCACTTCTGGATGTTCTTCATCGGTGCAAACCTGACCTTCTTCCCGCAGCACTTCCTGGGCCGTCAGGGCATGCCGCGCCGGTATATCGACTATCCCGAAGCCTTCGCTCAGTGGAACTTCGTCTCGTCGATCGGTGCGTTCGTCTCGTTCGCTTCGTTCCTGCTGTTCTTCGGGATCGTGTTCTACGCCCTGTTCCGGGGCGCCAAGGAAACACGCCCGAACCCGTGGAACGAATACGCGGATACGCTGGAATGGACCCTGCCCTCGCCGCCGCCCGAGCACACGTTCGAGCAGCTGCCCAAGCAGGAAGACTGGGACAAAGGCCACGCGCACTGATCCCTTCCCGAAAACAGGAAACCCCGCCTTCACGGCGGGGTTTTTCTTTTACTGTTCGCGCTCTATCGGCCATCGCATTCCGCGGGCGGTCGCAATATCGTTGAAAATCGGGTATCCTTGGGGCGCCGCATGTCCGGCCAATCTCCGAGGTCACCATGCCCGATATTGATTTCTGGTACTCCATCGGCAGCACTTACAGTTTCCTGACCATCATGCGTCTGGACGACTGGTGCGCAGAACATCAGGCGCAGGTTAACTGGCGCCCTTTCGACGTGCGCGCGGTCATGTCTGAACAGAAGAACATTCCGTTTGCGGGCAAACCCGTCAAGTCGGCCTATATGTGGCGCGACATCGAACGCCGGGCAGCCAAGTACCATATCCACGCCAAGCTGCCGGCCCCCTATCCGATTTCGAACCTCGAATTGGCCAACCAGGTCGCGCTGCTGGGAATCCGGGAAGGATGGGGCAAGAGCTTTACCCAAAACCTTTACAGGATCTGGTTTGAGGACGGTATCGAAGCCGGCAGTGAAACCGCCATGTCCGAGGCTCTGTTCCGCTGCCAGCTGGACCCGCTGCCGGTCCTAGCCCGCGCGCGCAGCCCCGAAATCGAAACCGCGTTGAAAGCTGAAACCGAAACGGCGGTGGGCCTGGGCGTATTCGGCGCGCCCAGCTTTGTCACGCGGGGCGAAGTGTTCTGGGGCGACGACCGGCTTGAGGATGCGCTGTCCTGGGCGAGGGTCGGACACGTCGTTTGAAATTGGCAATCGACACCGGATCAGCAGGCGCTATTTTTGCAATATGCCCTACCATTGGAACGACAGCTCGAACTCGGAACAGGAATTGCGCCTTTGGCCGCACAATTCCCTGCCACCGCGCGGCGCGATAGCCGTCGTGCTATCGGTTTTCCTGTTTGGACTGATACCCCTGCTGGCAGTTCTGGGATCGGTTCTGCTGTGGGGGCTATTGCCGTTCCTTCTGTTGACGGTGGCGGGCCTATGGCTTGCGATCCAGGCGAACTATCGGTCCCGAAACGTGTTTGAGGTACTGACCCTTACCGGAACCCAAGCACGCCTGATCCATCACAGCGCCCGGACCGGCCAGCAGGAATGGGCTTGCAATCGATACTGGGCCCGTCCGGAAATGCACAAGGCCGGCGGACCCGTCCCGAACTATGTGACCCTGTCGGGTGAAGGACGGGTGGTCGAGATTGGCGCGTTCCTCTCAGAGGAGGAACGCATTGCCTTGTACGATGATCTGGTAAAACGGCTGCGCGAACCGCCACCCGAGTAAAGCGCGTCAGCAGTCGCCGTTAGAGGCGGCGCACAGGTGGTCTTTGACCAGCGGCCCCACCTTTCCAAAGTCCATCTGGCCTGTGTAGTTGGCCTTGAGCTCGCCCATGACCTTGCCCATGTCCCGGATCGACCCGGCACCGGTCGCCGTGATCGCCGTCTGGATGGCCTTTGCGACCTCATCATCATCCAACTGCTTGGGCAGGAATTCCTCGATGATCTTCACCTCGCGCAGTTCGCGCTCGGCCAGGTCCAAACGACCGCCTTCCTCATAGGCCCGCGCGCTTTCCTTGCGCTGCTTGCTCATTTTCCCAAGAATCTCAAGAACATCCGCGTCATCGCAGCCCTTGGCCTCTTCGTTTCCGGCCGCGCGCAGCGCGATGTCCCGATCCTTGATCGCGGCATTGACCAGCCGCAGCGTCGACAGACGCTCGGCATCCTTGTCCTTCATTGCTTGCTTCAGGGCAGTGGTCACCCGAGTTCGCATATCCATCTGTTCTGTCCATCCCCATGGCAACGGAACCCCGAACATATCTAAACAAAATCCGAGGCACAACAGCAGACACATAAGGCTAAATCATTGAAAAACAACAATAGCCCAAAATTTGAACAGGGTTGACCCGAGACCCCAACCCCCTTAGTTATGCGCCGATTTACCCGATAGGAGAGTCGCGCCATGGCCCATCAAGCCACGTCCAAGCCCACCGCATGTCTGGCTTTGGCCGACGGAACGCTCTTCTTCGGAACCGGGTTCGGCGCCACGGGACAAACCGAGGCCGAGCTGTGTTTCAACACCGCGATGACCGGATATCAGGAAATCATGACCGACCCGTCCTATGCCGGGCAGATCGTGACCTTCACTTTCCCACATATCGGCAATGTCGGCGTCAATCCCGAGGATGACGAAACAGCCGATCCTGTCGCCGCGGGCATGGTCGTCAAATGGGACCCGACCGAGCCGTCGAACTGGCGCTCGGCCGAGCGGCTGACCGACTGGCTGGCACGCCGCGGCCGGATCGCCATCGGTGGGGTCGATACCCGCCGGCTGACCCGCGCGATCCGCCAGCAAGGCGCTCCGCATGTCGCGCTGGCTCATGACCCGCAAGGCAATTTCGACATCGAAGCGCTGGTAGCAGCGGCGCGTGGTTTCGCCGGGCTGGAGGGCATGGATCTGGCCAAGGACGTGACCTGCACCCAAAGCTACCGCTGGGACGAAATGCGTTGGGCTTGGCCGGACGGTTACCAGCGGCAGGAAGCGCCGGTGCACAAGGTGGTCGCGCTGGACTACGGTGCAAAGCGGAACATCCTGCGCTGCCTGGCCTCGGCCGGTTGCGACGTGACGGTCCTGCCCGCAACCGCAACCGCGGCTGAGGTACTGGCGCACGACCCTGATGGCGTATTCCTGTCCAACGGCCCGGGAGACCCGGCGGCCACCGGCACCTATGCTGTGCCGATGATCAAGGAAATACTTGAAACCACGGATCTGCCGATTTTCGGGATCTGCCTTGGTCACCAGATGCTGGCACTGGCGTTGGGCGGCAAGACCATCAAGATGAACCACGGACACCACGGCGCCAACCACCCGGTAAAGGACCTGGAAACCGGCAAGGTCGAGATCACCTCGATGAACCATGGCTTTGCGGTCGACGCCCAATCGTTACCTGCCGGGGTGGTTGAAACCCACCGGTCGCTGTTCGATGGCTCGAACTGCGGCATCCGCATGTCCGATCGCCCGGTGTATTCGGTTCAGTATCACCCCGAAGCCTCGCCCGGCCCGCAAGACAGCTTTTACCTGTTTGAACGGTTTGCCGCGGCCATGGCCGACCGAAAAGTGCGCGCTTAATCCCGCAGGTTTGCGGGCCGCGTCAACGTTAACCCGGAATTAACCTTGATTGAGCAACTCTGACCCGACACTTCGGGCAGGGTGCTATGATGGTTGAATTGAATTTTCTGGGTCACGGGCCTGCGACCCCGGTTTCCGGCATTGGCCCGCGCAAACCTTTGGGCACTTGCCTGATCGACTTGGGGGTGATCACCCCCGCTCAACTGGATCACGCCCTGAAACTGCAGGAGCGGCAGAACGCTCCTCTGGGCGAAATTCTGGTTGGCGAGCATATGGCCTCGCGCGGCGATGTGTTGTTGGCGCTGGGCCAACAACATGGGCTGCAGATCGCCGATCTGGAAAACACGCCGCCACCCGCTGACCTTTGCGCGCTGCGCCCGATGCAGTTCTGGCTGACGCACAACGCCATTCCGTGGCTGCGAGTCGGGCCCGTGCTTTTGGTCGCGACGGCATACCCAGACCGCTTTGATGAAATAAGGTCCGGGTTGGCAGATTGCGCCCAGACAGTCCTGCCGGTTCTGGCCGCACCCGATGACATCGACCAAGCCATTGCCCGACACTACGCAAAATCTTTGGCTGAGGCGGCGGAAACACGGGCGCCGCTATCGCAAAGCTGCCGCTCATGGACTGCGAGTTCACGTCTCCTGCCGACCCTCTTGGCGCTGGTTGCGCTTGTGGGCCTGAGTCTGCAACCGAATGCCGGGCTATCCCTGCTGTTCTGGGCAGCAGTCTCAACCCTGATCCTGTTCCTGATTCTTCGGCTGGCCGGGTTGATATCGTATCTCTTCCCCAAAAAGGCCGAGAAACCAGACGGTCTGCTTGCGCAACACCGCCTGCCCTGCGTGTCCATTCTGGTGCCGCTGCACAAGGAACGGGAAATCGCCGGTGCGCTGATCCAACGGCTGAAACGCCTGACCTATCCAAAGGCGCTGTTGGACGTGATCCTGGTCTTGGAAGAACATGATGACGTCACCCGGTCAGCGCTTGCGCAGACCACCCTGCCCAGCTGGATCCGAACGCTGGAGGTGCCCGATCTTGGCAACCTGACCACCAAACCACGGGCGATGAACTATGCGCTGGATTTCTGCCGAGGAGAGATTTTGGGCGTCTGGGACGCCGAGGATGCGCCTCTGCCAGACCAAATCGAGACCGTGGTGGAGCAATTCGCCCGCGCGCCCGATGATGTGGTCTGCCTGCAGGGTGTTCTGGACTACTACAACCCGCGCACCAACTGGCGCTCGCGTTGCTTCACCATCGAATACAGCGGTTGGTTCCGCGTGATCCTGCCCGGAATCGCACGGTTGGGTCTTGTGGTGCCGCTGGGTGGAACGACGTTCTTCTTCCGCAGGGACAAGCTGTTGGAATTGGGAGGCTGGGACGCTCACAACGTGACCGAGGACGCGGATTTGGGGGTTCGGCTCAGCCGCGCGGGCTATCGCACCGAAATAGTGAAAACCGCCACGTATGAAGAGGCCAATTTCCGCGCCTGGCCTTGGGTGAAGCAACGCTCGCGCTGGCTCAAAGGGTTCATGGTCACATACCTTGTCCACATGCGCTCGCCCCTGGCATTGATGCGCGATCTGGGGATGTGGCGCTTTCTGGGTGTCCAAGCCTTTTTCCTGGGGACGGTCGGACAATTCCTGCTTGCCCCGGTGCTGTGGGTCTTCTGGCTGACCTTCATGGGGCTGACGAACCCATTTGAAGCTGTATTGGCACCGCAAATCTTGAACGCCTGTGTCTACCTGTTCCTGACCGCCGAGGCCGCGAACATCCTAGTTGGAGGCTTGGGCGTGGTGGCCGGCGGTCGCCGTTTCCTGCTGCCGTGGGTCCCGACCATGGCACTCTACTACCCCTTGGGCGTGGCAGCAGCATACAAGGCGCTGTGGGAACTGGCGGTCAGACCATTCTTCTGGGACAAGACCCAGCACGGACAGGCCAGCGAAGAAGTGCAGCCAGACAAGGAAGCTATTTCTCGCGCCGGATTGCATCCTGCTTCAGCCGGGTCATGAACGCGACCGAGATATGTTCCTTCAGAGCTCGGTCGGCGGCTTCTTCGTCATGAGCCGCGATTGCCTCGACGATCCCCTTGTGCTCACTCTGAGCGATCTCACCGCGGCCCTGCGCGGCCAACGAAGTCGTTGCCATCAGAGCCATGGTGCGATGGACAAGGTCCAATTGCTGAACAAGGTAGCGGTTGTGCGACGCAAGGTGGATCTGCTCGTGGAACCGCCGGTTGGCCCGGGAAAGAGCCACTGGATCATCCACAAGCGCGTCATCGGCTTCGACCATATCCTGCAGGACTTTGATTTCCTCATCCGTGGCGTGGCGCGCGGCCAGTCGGGCCGCCAGCCCTTCCAACTCACGCCGCACGACATACAGCTCGGCCATCTGGTTGTGGTCCAGCGAGGCCACGATGAGCGACCGCCCGTCACGTTCCAGCAGCGACTGCGTCTCGAGCCGCTGCAGCGCCTCGCGGATCGGGGTGCGCGACACGCCGAACCGCTCGGCCAGTTCGCTTTCCACCAGCCGGTCGCCGGGTTTGTACACCCCCACGTCGATCGCTTCGAGGATCAGGCTGTAGGCATCGGTCTGGGGCTGTCGGGACTGGTTCATTGGGTCGGGTCTCTCCTCGTTCGAACCTGTCTATCCGGGCCATGGGTCTGCAATCAAGTGCGCCATTGAAAACCTGGTGGCCGCGTCCTAAACCCAAGCCTATGGTCAAGCCTGCATTTTCACATGTCACCCAATGGGTGTTCGATCTGGACAATACCCTTTATCCGCCTCACATGCGCCTGTTCGATCAGATCGAGGTGCTGATGACGGAATACGTGGTCGAAGCCCTGCGCGTTGACCGGGCCGAGGCTGACCGGCTACGCCAGAACTATTGGCGCGAACACGGCACCACGCTGGCCGGGCTAATGGCCGAACATGATCTGGACCCCGAGCCCTATCTGCACGCGGTTCATCAGGTCGACCTGAGCCACATGGAACCCGATCCTGCTCTGGCCGCGCATATCCGGGCTCTGCCGGGGCGGCGCATCGTCTACACCAACGGCAGCGCGCCCTATGCCGAGCGGGTTCTGGCCTCGCGCGGGTTGGATGGGCTGTTCGACGCGATCTATGGGGTCGAACATGCGGGATATCGGCCCAAACCGGACAAGGCCGCGTTTGAAACGGTCTTTGCCCGCGACGGCATCCACCCCGACCGCGCCGCGATGTTCGAAGACGAGCCTCGCAACCTGAAGGCCCCGCATGACATGGGCATGCGTACCGTGCATGTTGCCCCCGATCCGCATGACGCGGATCACATCCACCACCACACCGATGACCTGACCGCCTTTCTCGCGCGCCTGATCTGAATCACCCGAAACTGCGACGAAATGCGCCTGCGCGCAGCCCGAAACTGCGACGATCCGCGCATTCTGCAGCTGCAAAGTCGTTCCTAAATCAGGCTCAGCGACGAACAGAACTGGAGACGCCCGATGACCGCGATCGAGATGCCCGGCCGCCTGCCTTTTTGGCAGCGCCTGCTTTTTGCAATTCCCCTGTTTGGCTGGCTGGCCCGCGATGCGGCCAATGGCAAGCCCGAGGATCTCGGCTATACCGTTGCGGCGCTGGTCAGCATGTGGGGCTGTTCGGCCCTGTTGTTCGGCCTGCCGGGCCTGTATCTGCCGGCCCTGGCGATGGTGCCGGTGATGTTCCTGATTCTGGTCCTGATTTCACGCGGCTAGACCACGGGACAGGATGTCACTTGGCGCAGGCCCTAGAACCGCACTAGGGTCCGCAGGCAACGGAGAGTGACGCGATGACCGACAGTTGTGACATCCTGATTTCCGGCGGCGGCATCGCCGGGCTGACCGCGGCGGCCGTATTTGGCGCCGCAGGGTTCGACGTGATCTGCGTGGACCCGACCCCGCCCGTCACCGACCGCGACGCCGACGGGTCCGACCTGCGCACCACTGCGTTTCTGCAACCGGCGCACGGCCTACTGCAGCACTGCGGGTTGTGGGACCGGCTGGAACCCCATGCCGCGCCGCTGCAGATAATGCGCATCGTGGACGCTGGCGGCGATATCCCCGAGCCGCGCGTGGTGCGCGATTTCAACGCCGCCGATATCTCGGATCAACCCTTTGGCTGGAACCTGCCCAACTGGCTGCTGCGGCGCGAGATGGTGGCCCGGCTGCACGAACTGCCGAATGTCGATTTCCGCCCCGGCAACGGCACCGTCAGCCTGTTCACCCGCACCGCCGAGGCGCGTGTGGGCCTGTCCGACCGCACGCGCATCCGCACCAAGCTGGTGATCGCCGCCGATGGCCGCAACTCGCCCATGCGCGAGGCTGCGGGGATCAAGGTCCACACCACGCGTTACGGGCAAAAGGCACTGGCCTTTGCGGTGACCCATCCGATCGCCCATGAAAACGTCTCGACCGAGATCCACCGGTCCGGCGGGCCGTTCACGCTTGTCCCCCTGCCCGACTGGCAGGGCCAGCCCTCGTCGGCGATCGTGTGGATGGAGCGCGGCCCGCGCGCGGTCGACCTGCTGAACCTGCCCGAGGCCGAGTTCGAGGCCGCGATGACCGAGCGGTCCTGCGGCCTGTTCGGACCGCTGAAACTGGCCTCGCGCCGGACGATCTGGCCGATCATAAGCCAATCGGCCGAGCGCCTGTCGGCCCAGCGCGTGGCCCTGATGGCCGAGGCCGCTCATGTGGTGCCCCCGATCGGCGCGCAGGGGCTGAATATGTCCTTGGGTGATCTTCGCAGCCTGCTGGACCTGGCCCAGGCCCGGCCCGAGGGTCTGGGAGATGCCCAGATGCTCGACGCCTATCACAAGGCCCGCCATGCCGAGATCGAACTGCGCGTCAAGGGGATCGACCTGCTGAACCGCGCTTCGATGGTCGAGGCACGGCCGTTGCGCGATGCGCGCGCCGCGGGGCTGAACGCGCTTTATTCGATGCCGATGGTCCGCAAGACGCTGATGCAGATGGGCCTGGGCGTCCGCTGAGGCCCGTACCGGCCTACAGCACCTGATCCAGAACCCGCTTCAGCCGGGCCACCGTTTCGTCGACATCATACAGCTTGTCCAACCCGAACAGGCCCAGGCGGAAGGTGCTGAACCCCTCGGGCTCGTCACATTGCAGCGGCACCCCGGCGGCGATTTGCATGCCCAGCGCGGCGAATTTCCTGCCGTTCTGCACCTCGGGATCGTCGGTATAGCTGACCACCACCCCCGGCGCGCCAAAGCCTTCGGCCGCGACCGAAACGACCCCCTTGTCGCGCAGCATCGCCCGCACCGCGTTCCCCAGCCGCCATTGCGCATCGCGCAACTTTTCGAACCCATAGTCGCGGGTCTCCAGCATCGTGTCGCGGAACGCCCGCAGCGCATCGGTGGGCATGGTGGCGTGATAGGCATGGCCGCCGCCCTCATAGGCCTGCATGATCTGGCGCCATTTCTTCAGGTCCAGCGCGAAACTGTCCGAGGTGGTCTCGGCCAGCCGCGCTTCGGCGCGGTCGGACAGCATGACCAGGCCGGCGCAGGGCGAGGCGCTCCAACCCTTTTGCGGGGCCGAGATCAGAACGTCCACGCCGGTGGCCTTCATGTCGATCCAGGCACAGCCCGAGGCGATGCAGTCGAGCACCATCAACGCGCCGACCTCGTGCGCGGCGGCAGCCATCGCCGATACATAGTCATCCGGCAGAATGACCCCGGCCGAGGTTTCCACATGCGGCGCGAACACCACGCTGGGTCGCTGGCTGCGAATGGTTTCGACCACCTCGTCGATCGGCGCCGGCGCAAAGGGCGATGGGCTGGAATTCCCCGTTTGACGGGCCTTCAATACGGTGGCCGAGGCCGTCAGCCCCCCGGTTTCGATGATCTGGCTCCAACGATACGAAAACCAGCCGTTGCGTACCACCAGCACGTTGGCGCCGCGGGCGAACTGTCGGGCCACGGCCTCCATCGCGTAAGTTCCCCCGCCCGGCACCACGGCCACGCCGTCCGCGCCATAGACCTCACGCAGCATCCCTGAGATGTCGCGCATCACCTGCTGGAATGCCTGCGACATGTGGTTGAGCGAGCGGTCGGTGAACACGACCGAGAATTCTTCGAGCCCGTCCGGATCGACTGTATTCAACAATGCAGGCATGCTGTCTCCTTTTCTGGGTTGCTCACTTTCTGAAGGCTTTGCATCTGTTGGTAAAGTGCTCATTGACCCTCATTCGCTTCCCTTAAGTCAACGGTCAGAAGCCTGGCTGCACACCCGATTCAATAGCCTGATAGGCCGAATTGACGCCAATTAGTGTCACCTCTCCCTTTACACCTTGACGTGTTTCTGAACAGATACACACATCTTGAGCTTGAAAGGATATTTTAGACCGTGAACGTTCAAAAGCGGATCAGTTTTCAATTCGTTCGGGACGAAGTGAAGCGGCGGATCGAGACACGGGTCTGGCCCCAAGGTTCCTTGCTGCCGACCGAAACCCAGCTTGCCGAAGAGTTCAACTGCGCGCGCGCAACCGTCAACCGTGCGCTGCGCGAACTGGCCGAGCAAGGGTTCGTCGAGCGCAAGCGCAAGAGCGGAACGCGGGTCAAGAAATCACCCAGCAAACAGGCCAAGCTGGAACTGTCGCTGGCCCGTCAGATCGTCGAAGACCAGAACCAGACCTACCGCTATGCCCTGGTCGAGCGCAGCATCGACAAGAGCCCGGGCTGGCTCAGCTCGCAACTGGGTCTGCCGCCGCAATCGCAGATCCTGCATCTGGTGTGCATGCACTATGCCGACAACCGCCCGTTTCAGCACGAAGAACGCTGGATCAACATTTCGGCCGTCCCCGAGGTTGAAGATGCCAATCTGGAAGAGGTCGGGCCGCATGAATGGCTGTTGAATGCGAACCCCTTCATTGACGCCGAGCTTGCACTCTACGCCATTTCCGCCGACAGCCACTTGGCAGATTATATGGGAACGACGACCGGGGCCGCGATGATTCAGCTTGAGCGCACGACATGGAAAGACGGACAGCCGGTTTCGTTTGCCCGCCTGACCCACCATCCAGGCTATTGCATCCGTACCCGCTACTGACCGCTACCCAATCGGCCCGGACAGGCGTTCTTCGCTCAGCAGTACATTTGCTTCGACATCCCCGGCCCCCGGCAGGGTCATGATGCGCCGACGCAGGACCCGTTCAAAGTCCGCCAGGTCGCGCGCGACCACGCGCAGTCGGTAGTCATACAGGCCCAGTACGTGTTCCACGGTTTGGACTTCGGGAATGGCGCTGACGGCGCGTTCGAAATCCTCGAGGCTGACCTGCCCTTTGCGGGCCAGCTTGACGCCCAGAAATACGGTGACACCGAACCCCAGTGCCTCGGCGTTCAGGCGCAGCCTGCGCCCTTTGATGATGCCCGCCTGCTCCAGCCGCCGGATCCGGCGCCAGGTGGCAGGCTGCGACAGACCGAAACGCCGCCCCAGCGCACCTGCGCTCTGTGTGGCGTCCTGCGCCAAGGCGCGCAGCAGTTTGCGGTCCAGTTCATCCAGTTCGATCATACCGGCAGCACCTCGTCCCGCTTGACCCGCGCGATGTGCATCAGGGCCTCGATATCGGCGATATGCGGCAGGGTCAGGATACGGTCGCGATAGACCTGCTGATAATGCGCCATGTCCCGCGCGATGACGGACAGGCGGACATCCACCCTCCCCAGAAAGGTCTGGATCTCGATCACCTCGGGCACCTTGCGGCCGGCTTCGGTGAATTCGTCGAAGGCGCGCGGCTGGGTCTTGTCCAGGGTCACCCGCAGCGACACCTCGACCGCATAGCCCATAGCGGACCAGTCAATCACGGCCTCCTGCCCCTGAATGATCCCGACGGCCTGCATCTTCTCGATCCGCCGCCAGCACACGCCATTGCTGATCCGGCACCGCTCGGCCAGTTCGGCGGTGCTCAGGCTCGGGTCGACCTGAAAATGGCGCAGGATACGGCGGTCGATGTCGTCAAGCATGACTTTTTTAGTTTTTTCGGTTTCTGAGAATTATTCTTCGCTTCTGTCGTCAATATCCAATGTCATCGCTCTCGCCAATAGCAATCACCGCAGATAGAAACGCAGCAATCGAAACAGAAAGGACCGGCAAAATGCGCGTCTATTACGATCGCGATTGCGACATCAACCTGATCAAGGACAAGAAAGTGGCCATTCTGGGCTACGGTTCCCAAGGCCACGCCCACGCGCTGAACCTGCGCGACTCAGGCGCCAAGAACCTGGTCGTCGCCCTGCGCGAAGGCTCGCCCTCGGCCAAGAAAGCCGAAGCCGAAGGCCTGCAGGTGATGGGCATTGCCGAGGCCGCAGCCTGGTGCGACGTCATCATGTTCACCATGCCCGACGAGCTTCAGGCCGAGACCTACAAGAAATATGTGCATGACAACATCAAGCCCGGCGCGGCAATCGCCTTTGCCCACGGCCTGAACGTGCATTTCGGCCTGATCGAGCCGAAAGAGGGCGTGGACGTCATCATGATGGCCCCCAAAGGCCCCGGCCACACCGTGCGCGGCGAATATGTCAAAGGCGGCGGCGTGCCCTGCCTGGTGGCGGTCCACACCGACGCGACCGGCAAGGCGCTGGAAATCGGCTTGTCCTACTGCTCGGCCATCGGCGGCGGTCGTTCGGGCATCATCGAGACCAACTTCCGCGAGGAATGCGAAACCGACCTGTTCGGTGAGCAGGCCGTTCTGTGCGGTGGTCTGGTCGAACTGATCCGCTGCGGCTTTGAAACCCTGGTTGAGGCCGGTTATGCGCCCGAGATGGCCTATTTCGAGTGTCTGCACGAGGTGAAGCTGATCGTGGACCTGATCTATGAAGGCGGCATCGCCAACATGGACTACTCGATCTCGAACACTGCGGAATACGGTCAATACGTCACTGGCCCCCGCATCCTGCCCTATGAGCAGACCAAGAAGGCGATGAAAGAGGTTCTGAACGACATCCAGCAGGGCAAGTTCGTGCGCGACTTCATGCTGGAAAACCAGGTCGGTCAGCCCACGATCAAGGCTTCGCGCCGGGCCAATGACGAACACCAGATCGAAGAAGTCGGCAAAAAGCTGCGGGGCATGATGCCCTGGATTTCGGCCGGCAAGCTGGTCGATCAGGAAAAGAACTAAGCCCGAACGGCTTGGACCCAAGGGCGGCCCCGGTGGCCGCCCTTTTCATGCAGAACGGATGAACGGCCAGCGATGGTGCCTCAACCTAACATACGCGACTGGAGCGGCGTCATTGCCCTGGGCCTGATCTGGGGCGGCACCTTCATGGTCGTCGCGATGGCGTTGGAAGGCTATGGCCCGATCACGGTGGCCACGGCGCGGACGACACTGGGCGCGGTGATGCTGCTGGCCTTGATGGGTCTGACCCGGCGGCGCATCCCCAGCCTGACCCCCAGTCTCGCGTGGTCGGTATTCCTGATCGGCATCCTGTCCACCGCGCTGCCTTTCGTGCTGCTCAGCTGGGGGCAGCAATATGTACCCTCGGCCTTTGCCGGGCTGTCCATGGCCGCAATTCCGTTGATGGTGCTGCCGCTGGCGCATTTCTTCTCGGATGAACCCCTGAACCCACGTCGTTTCGTCGGGGTATCGCTGGGCTTCACCGGAGCGCTGGTGCTTATCGGCCCAGGGCTGGCGCAACTGGGCAGCGGGGCCGAGCCGCTGGCACAGCTGGCCTGCATCGGGGCGGCGTTCTGCTATTCGGTGGCGTCGATCCTGACCCGGCGCTGCCCGCCGATCGACCCGGTGGTACTGGCCGCACTGACATTGGTGGTGGGCGCAGTGATCCTGGTGCCCATCATGCTGGCGACCGAGGGCGTGCCCGCACCGCAAGGCCTGCGCCCCACGCTTGCGCTGATCGTACTGGGCCTTGTGCCCACGGCCTTTGCCACCCTGCTGCGGGTGTCGATCATTCGCAGCGCCGGGTCGGTCTTCATGACGCTGGTGAACTATCAGGTGCCGGTCTGGTCGATGATCTTCGGCGCATGGATCCTGTCCGAGGCGCTGCCGCTGCGGTTCTACATAGCATTGGCGCTGATCCTGACAGGCATGGCCATCAGCCAATGGTTCAGCCTGCGCAAGTTGCTGTTGGGCTACTGACGCGCGGCGGCTTCGACCTCGGCCACGATCCCATCGACCACCTGTGCCAAAAGGGCGTCATCCTCGCATTCCGCCATCACGCGGATCAAGGGCTCGGTGCCCGACTTGCGGATCAGCAACCGCCCCTGCCCGTTCAGCCGCGCCTCGGCATCAGCAATCGCGGCCTTGACCGTTTCCGCTTCCAGCGGGGCCTGCCCTTCGCCATAGCGCACGTTCTTCAACAGTTGCGGCACCGTCTCGAACTGCTGCGCCAGATCCGAGGCTTTGCGCCCCGAATTCACCATCTCGGCCAGGAAATGCAGCCCCGCCATCAGGCCATCACCCGTGGTGGCATAGTCGCTCATGACGATGTGGCCGGATTGCTCGCCGCCAAGGTTGAACCCGCCTTCCCGCATACGCTCGACCACATAGCGGTCACCGACCGCCGTCCGTTCCAGCCGCAGCCCGCGCGCGCCCAGAAACCGTTCCAGACCCAGGTTCGACATGACGGTCGCAACAAGCGCGCCGCCTTTCAGCCGTTCGGAAGTGGCCCAGGCGGTAGCCAGAAGGGCCATGAGTTGATCGCCATCGGCGACCTGTCCGGTTTCATCCACGATCACGACCCGGTCGGCATCACCGTCGAGGCAGATGCCCACATCCGCCCCATGCGCCACGACGGCCTCGGCCGCCACGCGCGGCTGGGTCGAGCCGCAGCCCAGGTTGATGTTCTTGCCGTTGGGTGCCGTTCCCACCGGGATCACCTCGGCCCCCAGCTCCCACAGGACCTCGGGCGCGGTGCGGTGCGCGGCGCCGTTGGCGCAGTCGATCACCACCTTGAGGCCATCCAGACGCAGCTCGCGCGGCAGAGATGACTTGACCCGCTCGCCATAGCGGAATCGGGCGTCATCGACGCGCCGGGCACGCCCGATATTCCGCGCCTGCGCGGGTTTGACACCCTCTTCGATCAGTTGTTCGATCTCCAGCTCGGCCTGGTCGGACAGTTTGAACCCATCGGGGCCAAAGAACTTGATCCCATTGTCTTCGGCCGGGTTGTGGCTGGCCGAGATCATCACACCCAGATCGGCCCGCATCGACCGGGTCATCAGCCCGACCGCCGGGGTCGGCACCGGCCCCAGCAGCAGCACGTTCATGCCGGTCGACGTCAGACCCGCCGTCAGCGCGTTTTCTAGCATATAGCCCGACAGGCGCGTATCCTTGCCGATCACCACCCGGTGAACGCCCGAGCCATCCCGGCGGAAGTACCGCCCCACCGCCGCGCCGATCCGCAACGCCATCTCGGCCGTCATCGGATAGGTGTTGGCGGTGCCCCGCACCCCGTCGGTTCCGAACAGCTTGCGCATACCTGTTACTCCACAAAGTCCTGCCTGCGACCCGATTACCGGACAGCGGCCCACAGGCGCAAGGCCTGAGCGGTTTCGGCCACGTCATGCACCCGGATGATCTGCACACCTTGCGACAATCCAGCCAACGCAACGGCGATTGATCCCGGCGCGCGGGCATCCTTGCGCGGTTCCGCACCGATCCGGCCGATGAAGCCCTTGCGTGACACGCCCAGCAGGATCGGGCAGCCCAACCCGTGAAACAGGCTGAGATTGCGGAGCAGGGTCAGGTTGTGGTCCTCGGTCTTGCCAAAGCCTATGCCCGGATCAACGATGATCCGGCCCCGATCCAGCCCGAGACCTTCCAGCCGGGCCACCTGCCCGGACAGGAAATCGTAGACGTCCAGCAGAACGTCGTCATAGGTCGGGTTGTTCTGCATCGTGGCCGGGTCGCCCTGCATGTGCATCACGCAGACCGGCGCGTTGATCTCGGCGCAGAAAGCGCCAAGTGCAGGATCGAAGGTAAAGCCCGAAACATCGTTGATCAGCCCCGCCCCGGCCTCGACCGCGGCCGTGGCCACGGCGGATTTGCGCGTGTCGATCGAGATCAGCGCCGGTGTCTCGGCCCGGATCGCGCGGATCAAGGGCTGGGTGCGGGCGATCTCTTCGTCCTCGGGCACAAAATCCGCACCGGGGCGCGTGGATTCACCGCCGATATCCAGAATGGTCGCACCGTGCGCGACCATTTCCCGGGCTGCTGCACACGCGGCGTCGGGGGTGTTGTGCTTGCCACCGTCGGAAAAACTGTCGGGCGTGGCGTTCAGGATGCCCATGATCTGCGGCTGCGTCATCTCCAGCCCAGCAATCGCGGTGCGCGGTTGCATCAGCCGGTCGAGCCAGGTTTCAGGGATATCGGCAGCCGCAACGATACGGGGTGCCGCGTCACGCTGCAGACATTCGGCATGGGTGAACCACAGGTCCTGCCCCGCCAGCGGCAAGGCCCCGTCCGGGCGCACAGGCCCGTGTTGCACCAATGGGCGATAGTAACTGGTCACAGTTTCGCCTGCTCCACCGGAACCGCCCGAAGCGGCGTTTTAGGCGACTCGGGCAGTTCCCCGCCAATGACCAGCATTTCGCTGGCCTCAAAGGTGGCGGCGAACCAGGCCGCCAACGCCACCGCATCGGACGGTGCCGCCGAAGGCCCATCGACCGCATCCAGCACGATCTTGGACGGTGCCCAGACACAGATCTGGCCGTTCTTCATGGCCCAGTCCAGTTCGGTCCGGGTCGAGACGACGACACAGCGATGATCACGCGCGGCCAGCACCCAGGCGTTCTGCTCGATCGCCAGCAGGTCGATCCGGCGCTGGGTCATGGCGTGGCCGGTCTGAGGCACCGGCAGATCTGAGGCGCCCACGCACAGAATCAGCGGTCGCTGTCGGTTTTCCAGTTGGTCGATCCAGCCCGACAAATTTTCGGACTCAATCGCTGCGTTCGACAGAAAGACCAGCCGGGGATGTGGGCGCTCTTCCTCGATGACATCGTGATGGACCGCATCCTTGCCACGAACGATCTCGACACCCAAAGCACCCGGGCCGCGATCCAGTTTTTCAATGCGGACAAAAGCTCTTACCGCCTGAGGTTCAAGCAGGATCCGCTCAGCTATTCGATCCGCCAGCGTCTCGAGCAAGTTCAGGCGCTCGGCCGCCAGTTCATAGGCGATGGCCTCGGTCACCCGGTCGTAGGACAGGATGCGGTCGACATCATCGTCGATGTTTTCGGTCAGCGGCCGCACTTCGACCACGATGTTGAAACAGATGCGCTGGGTTGTGCCCCGCTCGGCCTGAAAAGCGCCGATCTCGACCTCGACAATGTGGTCGCGCAACGAGATACGATCCAGCGGCCCGCGTGGCGCAGTCGCCTCGGACCGTTCGGACGGGTGCGCAAAGGCAAGGCGGATTTCAGTACTCATGGCACGGGCCTTTTCGGGCAGCTTGGACAGGTTTGCCCAATTTAGTGGTTCCGCGCGGCTATAGCATTCAAGCAAACGCCATTCCAGCCGCCGAATGCGGCGTCAGGTGACGCGGTACCAACTCATCATACCCGATGCGGCGTGTCCAAGCATATGGCAATGCAGCAGCCAGTTGCCCGGGTTGTCGGTGACCAGCGCAATCTCGCGAGTCTCGCCGCGTTCGACCAGAACCGTATCGCGCCATGGCCCAAGACTTCCGTCCGGCAAGATCAGCCGAAAATGGTGGCCATGCAGGTGCATCGCGTGTGGGAACACCGTTTCGTTCACGAAGGCGATCCGGTGAACGCTTCCCAAGGGCGCGTCCATAAACGGGTCATCGGGTCGCTCGGCGTAGCCATTCAGCGCCCAGAACCGCCCCAGCTGAGCCAGTTCCCGACCCGAGAGCTCGGTCTCGCCAATCCGCGCGCTCTCGAGCCAGCGCATGGCACCCCCCTGCAACCTCATCTCGTGCTGCGGTACGTTGTTGAGGTCCGTCAATTCCGGAAGCGGGTTCGGCGGCAATGGCCGAACTCCCGACCGGGGAGTGGAAGCCGCCCGCCCTGCCACCGCAAATCGGGCCAAACCAAACGCGCCGTCACGTTCCTGACTGAACAGGCTGGCCGTTTCAGCATCCGCAGCCAGCACATCCACCAACAAATCCGCACGTTGTGCCGGGGCCAGCGGGAACGTGTCCTCAATCGGGATCGGCTCGGCCAACGGCATTCCATCCATCGCGACAATCCATCCGGTCATTCCGTCCAAGCCAACGGTGAAGACACGCGCATTCGCAGCGTTGATCAACCTCAGACGCAGTCGTTGGTTTTGTTGAACAGGAAAGGATGGGTCGAATGCACCATTGACCGTGATGAGGTTTCCCAACCGTCCAGCATGGCTGAGGTCATGGCCGTTGTCGAAATCTTGGGTAATCTGGGCCGTTTCCGGATCAAGTCGCCAGTCATCCAGCATCAGCACCAGATCCTGCTCCACATCCGGCGCTTCGGACTCGTGCAGGATCAATGGGCCATACAGGCCACGGGCCACCTGTTCGACTGACTTGTTATGCGCATGATACCAATAGGTTCCGGCGTCCGGCACGATGAAATCATAGTCGAAGGTCGCGCCGCCTGGAACCGCATCCTGAGTCAACCCCGGCACGCCATCCATAGCGTTGTCGATGCGGATACCGTGCCAATGAACCGAAGTGGCTTTCGGTAATTCGTTCACCAAGCGGCGCTGAACCCGCTCGCCTTGCTGCAGATGGATTGGGCTGCCCGGCACCTGCCCATCAAAGCCCCAGATAGCGGTTTCCGGAAACCCCGGAGGGGCAATCAACTGAGCGCCCTCGCGCGCAGTCAGGGTCAGCGGCGCGGAGCGCACTAGCGTTGGAAACACCGCAAGCGCGGCGGCAGATTTCAAAAGGCTTCGGCGGCTCAGATTCATTGCGGGTCTCCTTGCCCGCAATATAGCCCTTGGTTTCACCCGCGCCATCAACGTTCCAGCGCGGGTGCGTCAATGCGCGCTAGTTGCTCGCAGTGCGGTAGTTGTGGCGGTAGAAGATATGCACACCGATGCGCGCAGTTTCCTTGTAAACGCGCGACCACGACGGGCGCACCGCCTTGGTGTGGTAATGCGTGGCCCCCGACGTGAGCGGATCGCTGACCCCCTCGATCGCGGCCTTGGCAACTTTGGCCACCCGCTCATAGGCTTTCTTCTCGTGAATGACTTCCTTGCGGCCGTCACAGGTATAGGTGAACTGGCACTGGTATTTCTTGCCTGTTCCCTGGCGGATCACGCCGCAGACGGTGTTCGGGAAACGGGTGCTTTCCACCCGGTTCAAAATCACCTCGGCAACCGCGAATTGGCCGCGCACGCTCTCTCCGCGCGCTTCGAAATACAGGGCCTCGGCCAAGCATTTCAGATCTTCGCCGCCGCTGGCTTTGGGTTGTTCGTCCAGCCAGGCCTTGGTGTAGGAAACCTCGACCGGTTGGACCTCTTTCCTGGGTTGGAACAGCTTCAGATAGTCGCGAAAGCTTTGTCCCGGCACCTCGTTGCGCGACACCAGTTCGCGCTTGGCAGTCTCGGTGGCTTCCCTCTCGGCAACGGACGCACTCGGCATCACGGTTGCCGCCGCAATGGCAACAGCCAGTATGTATCGTAGCATCAGATAACCTCGCACAGGCACTTCACGCGCCATACCCTCCCCCGGCGGGCGCGACGGGGTCTTAACGCAGAAGGCGCGAAAGGTCCAGTTCTGAGGAAAAAGCAAGAAAAATCTTGCCCGCGGGGCCAAAATTAATCAGCCACAGGTCCATCCCGAAACCACTATTCCTAGGGCTTTGACGGCCTGTCAACCCCCAAGTTTTGACGAAATCGCCAACTGAGCGGCAGCCAGCCGAGCGACCGGGACTCGGAAGGGTGAACACGACACATAATCGAACCCCAGATCCCGACAAAGGGCGATTGATTCGGGGTTGCCGCCATGTTCACCACAGACCGAAAGCGTGACATCGGGCCGAGCTGTACGCCCCCGCTCCGAGCCCAGCTTGAGCAGTTCGCCGACTCCATCGGCGTCCAGAACATGGAACGGATCCTCGGTGAACACCCCCTGCCGGACATAGGCTGACATGAAGCGTCCCGCGTCGTCGCGCGACAGACCATAGGTCATCTGTGTCAGGTCATTGGTGCCGAAACTCAGGAACGAGGCATGAGGAGCGATTTCCTCGGCACGCAAACAGGCCCGGGGCGTTTCGACCATCACACCCAACCGGTATTCAAACTCCTGACCTCGCTCGGCCGCGACGGCTGCGGCAACCGTGTCCACCCGCGCCTTGATCAGTTCGACCTCGCGCTTGGCCGAAACCAGCGGGATCATGACCTCGGGCACTACCGGCGCGCCATTTTTACTGGCTTCGAGCGTCGCCTCGAAGATCGCGCGGGCTTGCATGTCATAGATCTCGGGCACCGTGATACCAAGGCGCACGCCCCGCAACCCCAGCATGGGGTTGTACTCGCTCATTTCGTCCACCCGACGCTCGACATCCGAAACCGGAAGGTCCAGCGCTTCGGCCAGTTCGCGCTGCCCGCTGCGTGTGGTCGGCAGAAACTCGTGCAGAGGCGGATCAAACAATCGGATGCAGACGGGCTGGCCTTCCATGATCCGGAAAAGCTGCACAAAATCATCGCGTTGCATCGGAAGCAACCGTTCCAGAACCGCCGCGCGCCCCGATGAAGTCTGAGCGAAAATCATCTCGCGCATCACGATCAGGCGACCGGGGTCAAAAAACATATGCTCGGTTCGGCACAACCCGATCCCCTGCGCCTGGAAATTCCGCGCAGCCTGCGCGTCGGCAGGTGTGTCGGCATTGGCACGAATTGATATGTCACGCTCGGCGTCGGCCCAACTCATCAATGTCTGAAAACAGTCATCCAGAGCAGCTTCAAGCATCGCCGGCTCGCCTGCCAACACCTGGCCCGAGCTTCCGTCAATCGTCAGAATGTCGCCAGTGGTGAAAACGCGGCCGTCCGGAACGGAAAGCTGCTTTTTCTTGGTCTGAAACCGCATCTCGGACGCGCCGACGATACAGGGCAGCCCCAGGCCGCGCCCGATCACGGCCGCATGGCTGGTCATGCCACCTTTTTCGGTCAGTACTGCGACCGCGGCGTGCATGCCGCGCACATCCTCGGGCGAGGTTTCACGGCGCACCAGAATGCAGGGCTCGCCGCGTGCGGCGCTGGCCTGTGCCTCGGCCGAAGTGAACACGATCCGGCCGGTGGCCGCTCCGGGACTGGCCCCGATGCCCGTGGTCAGCACGTCACGCTTGGCCTCGGGATGAACCTGACGGTGCAGCAACTCATTCAACGAATGCGGATCGATCCGCATGACGGCTTCCTGCTGGGTGATGATGCCATCCTCGGCCAATCGAACGGCGATCCGCATGGCGGCGCGGGCGCTGCGCTGAACGCGGACCCCGTCCAGAATATGCACCTTGCCGTTTTCGATCACGAATTCGACCTGCATCTCTTCGCGCAATTTGCGCCGCATCAACGCCGCATGGGCCTTCAGGTCGGCAAAGGCCTGAGGCGCAACATCCTCGAGCGCTTGCCCGCGCGGGTCTTTTTCAAGGTACAGGGCGGCAACCCCCTCGCCCAGCGCATCACGCCCCTGGCTTTGGCTCAGGTAGCGGCCTGTGATCTGCGGCATGCCGGTCGAGGTATCCACCAGCTGCAGCACACCCGATCCGCATTCGCCCTGACCGACGCCCGGGATCATCTCCTGAATGACAAGGCCCAGTCCGGCATCCGCCGGAGCGCCCTTGGCCTGCCGCAGCAGACGGGCGGACGTACCATCCCACGCCCGCGCCATCGAGCGCAGGACCGCCAGCAACTGCTCGCCCCGGTCCTGGGGGAACGCTTCGTCCGTTTCGTCCTCATAGGCGCGCAGGGTCTGGCGCAGGCCTTCGCGGCCATCGGCTTCGATGTCGTCGAAAACATCCGCGTCCAGTCGCGCAACGTGGATCGCATAGCTTTGGACGAACCGCAGATACAATGCGGCGGCGGCCTCGGGGCCCATCTTGTCGGACAATTCCACGAAACGGGCATCGTTCATCCCAATGTTCAGAACCGCGCCGGGGCCACCCCAGTCAGGGTCCTCGGAACTGGGACGCACGCACAGCAACGCCGATGCGTCGAACTGTTCAAGTATGGCTTCGATTGCCGGGATATCGCCGTCAGCGATCCGCCGCACCTGATCGAAGGACAGGGCTACCGTACGCGGTACGGGAAGGTCCAACCGCACAAGGCGCTGCAGACATTTCGCCCGGCCGCCATGGGTGTCGGCGGCGACAGGAGCGTCAGGAGTGATGAGCGTGGTATGCGGATTATTCTGCACTGCGGCACCTTTTGGTTTCACCGCAGCATAAGCGCCCCAGCCTTCCGCGCAAGGGCCTTGTGGGCGCGCCAGAGCGCGCCCTTTGGGTCAGCCTTCGATCTTGGTCAGGTCCGCGACGCTGGAGCAGATCTGGCGGATCTGGCTCAGCATATTCAGGCGGTTGCGGCGCAGCACGGCATTGTCGGAATTGACCTGGACGTCCTCGAAGAACGCGTCGATCGGCCCGCGCAGCGCGGCCATGGCCGCCATCGCCGCCGGGAAATCCTCGGCCTTGAGTGCCGGTGCAATCTTGGCCTGTGCCTGATCCAGCGCGGCGAACAGGGCCTTTTCGCTGTCGGTCTCGGCGAATTTCAGATCGGCACCGAACGAGTATTCGACCCCGTCCTTCTCCTCGGCCTGGGTCAGGATGTTGTTGGCGCGCTTGAAGCCCTGCACCAGGTTTTCGCCATCTTCGGTCGCGATCACCACATTCAACGCGCGGGCGCGCTTGACCAGCAGGTTGAGGTCGTCATTGCCGTCCATCGCGATGCAGGCGTCTATCACGTCGTGGCGAATGCCCTCGTCACGTAGGAAGACCTTGAGGCGGTCGTGGAAGAAGGTCAGAAGATCCTCGGACGTATCGGGCACCTTCCGTTCAAGATGCAGAAAATCCGTCACTTGGTGTTTCCCGGCCTCGTTGCCCGCAAGCTTCTCCATCACCGCGCGGAACGCTGCTCCGAAAACACCGTGATCGGCGATCTCATCCAACAGCTCTGCGACATGCTCGTCGTGCAAGGCCTCGTTCGAAGCCGCTTCGGCCCGAACCAGTTGCGCGTCGAAGAAACGGTCGAGATTCATTCGCAGATCATTGTTCAGGATCAATCGGGTCACCCCCAACGCCGCGCGGCGCAGCGCAAACGGGTCTTTCGACCCGGTCGGCTTCTCATCAATCGCCCAGAACCCGGCCAGCGTGTCCAGCTTGTCGGCCAGCGCCACGGTTACCGAGAGCGGCGCGGTCGGCACGTCATCCGACGGGCCCAGCGGCGAGTAGTGCTCCTGCGCCACGGCGGCCACGGCGGCGTCTTCTCCAGCCGCCTCAATGTAATACCGCCCCATAAGCCCCTGAAGTTCGGGGAATTCATAGACCATCTCCGAACTCAGATCGGCCTTGGCCAGCCGCGCGGCCTTCTCGGCCTGGTCCGGGTCGGCGCCCGTGACCGTGGCCAGTTCGCGGGCCAGCGCGGCAATGCGGTCGATCCGCTGCGCCTGGGTGCCCAGCTTGTTGTGGAAGGTCACGTTTTCAAGTGCACGGGTCCATTGCGTGATGTCTGCCTTGGCGATGCGCAGGTCATTCTCCCAGAAGAATTTCGCATCGGCCAGACGCGCCGACAGCACCTTCTGGTTTCCGGCCAGAATGGTCGCGCCATTGTCGGTGGTCTCGCGGTTGGCCACGGTGATGAACCGTTCGATCCGCCCTGTCTTGGGATTGCGGACCGAGAAGAACTTCTGGTGCTCTTTCATCGAGGTCTGCAGCACCTCGGGCGGCAGGTCCAGGAATTCATCGTCGATCTGCCCCATCAGCACCACCGGCCATTCGACCAGCCCGGCCACCTCGGCCAGCAGGCCCTTGTCCTCGACCACCTCCAGACCGGCGGCAAAGGCCATGTTCTGTGCGTCGTTCCAGATGTGCTCGGCCCGTTCCTCGGGCGACAGCACGACAAAGGCGCGCTTCAGCTTGGCGGCGTAATCCTCGAACCCGGTCACGGCAAACCGGCCCGGCGCCATGAAGCGATGGCCCTCGGTGGTGTCGCCGGCGGTGATCCCGTCGATCTCCATCGGCACGATCTGCGTGCCGCTTTCATCGCTGAGGATGCACAAAATCGAATGCAGCGGCCGCACCCAGCGTAGGGCCCCACTGCCCCAGCGCATGGATTTCGGCCAGGGGAAGTTGCGGATCGTGTCGGCCAAAACTTCGGCCACGATCTCAGCCGCCGGACGGCCCGGCTTCTCGATGGTGGCGAAATAGACCGCACCTTTGGGCGTGTCCCGTTCCTCGAGCTGGTCGCGGCTGATCCCTGCGCCCCGCAGGAAGCCTTCGATGGCTTTTTCGGGCGCGCCAACCTTGGGTCCCTTGCGCTCCTCGCGGATGGTGGGGCTTTCCGCCAGCAGCCCCTCGACCGCCAGCGTCAGGCGGCGCGGCGTGGTCAGGGCGTGCGCATGGGCATAGGTCAGACCGGCCTCGACCAGACCGTCGGTGATCCGTTTTTTCAGATCCTCGCCGGCGCGGGTCTGCATGCGCGCGGGGATTTCCTCGGAAAACAGTTCGATCAGCAGGTCGGGCATTTTCGATCCTTAGAAATTGACGATCGTCTGGATGACGATGGCATTGGCGATATCCACGAAGAATGCGGATACAAGGGGGAGCACGATAAAGGCAATAGGCGAAGGCCCGTATCGCTTGGTTACGGCGGTCATATTGGCAATTGCGGTCGGTGTCGCGCCCAGCGCGAAGCCGCCGAACCCCGCCGCCAGCACCGCCGCGCGGTAGTTGGCGCCCATGACTGGAAACAGAACCCAGATCACGAAAGCCACCGCAAACAATGTCTGCGCCGTCATGATCACCACGATGGACAGGCCCAGATCGGCTATCGTCCACAGTTGCAGGCTCATCAGCGACATGGCCAGAAACGCGCCCAGCGCGAATTCCGAGATCAGCGCCAGCGACGGCGTGCGCGACACCGGCGCGGCGCGCGGGGCCAGCAGCGGGCGCAGGTTGCCGATCACGATACCCATGATCAGGCAGGGCACGAACAGCGGCAGTTTCAAACCCGCGGCCAGGATCACCTCGGACAGAGCATAGCCCGCGATGATGGCCATGTTCAGGTACAGCAGCACCCGCATCATCGTCAGGTGGTCGATCTTCGCGGCTGCGTCTGACGGCTCGTCGGGTACGCCGATCGTGTGTTCCTCGTCCGGGCGGTTTGGCGACAGGTCGCGCCCTTCGATCAACAGACGCGCGATAGGGCCACCGACCAGCGCCGCCAGAACCAGGCCCAGGGTCGCCACGGCCACCCCCAGTTCGGTCGCGCCCTCAAGCCCGGTCACCTGCCCGACCTCGGGCGCCCAGGCGATGGCGGTGCCATGGCCGCCGATCAGGGCAGCCGAGCCGAAAAGAACGCCGGACTGCGCCGGATAGCCGAAGGCCACCGCCCCCGCTGCGCCGATCAGGTTCTGCGCAACGATCGTCAGCAACGTCAGGATCAGCAGTAGCAGCAGAGGCTTTCCGCCCGCGATCAGGTCGGACAGCCGGGCATTCAGGCCGATCCCGGCAAAGAACAGCACCAGCAGGAAATCCCGCGCGGTCAGGTCGAACTCCAGTTCCATACCGAACAGCAGATACAGCGTCAGAACCGCCAGCGAAGCCAACAGACCTCCGGTGACGGGTTCGGGAATGTTGAATCGGCGCAGAACCTCTGCGCGGGCGTTGATCTCGGCGCCCATCAGGTAGACGGCAAAGCCCAGCGTTGCCGTCAGAAATCCGGGGATATCAACGATGAACCCCATCCCGCCCACTCAGTTTTCCGGTTGGGGCGGGCACTCTTCGCCGACAACCGTTCCGTCATAGGCCTTTTCGCCGCAGTTGTTCAGGGCATGCCAGGCAAAACCCGAACCGTCCTGCGTTACCGCCACGATCCGATCAACGCCATAGTGGATGTTCTTGACCCCTACGAACGCGCGGGCGGATCCGTTCGCCAACGCCTCGGCCAGAGTAGCCGCATCATAGCAGTCGAACCAACCCGGGGCCGTCAGCGGCTCGGCCTCTTCGGCGCTCATGTAGCGGACGGCCAGTTGTTCCGGCTTCAGATCTGTCTGGAAACAAGCCCGATACCGGATCGGAGAGCTGTCGGCGTCGACCGCCTGAAACGCGCTGTAGGCAATTGGCACCGGTTGGCCGGTCGCGGTTTCGGTCAGAACAACATCCTGACCGGGTGAGGGTTCGACCTCGTAGTAGTAGCCGTAGACCTGCAGGTAATACATGCTGACGCCAGCAATGACGGCGCAAGCGACCAACAGAATTGCCAGCATTTTCCCGGTCATGCGCGATCCTCCTGTGGGGTGCGACGAGCCATCAGGCCTCGAAACCCGCGGCCTCGGTCTGCACGAAAGCATCGGCGCATTGCTTGGCCAGCGCGCGCACCCGCCCGATATAGGCCTGCCGCTCGGTCACCGAAATCACGCCGCGCGCGTCCAGGAGGTTGAAGATATGGCTGGCCTTGATGCACTGGTCATAAGCAGGATGCGCCATGATGATCCGCTTGCCCGTTTTGGGGTCAACGTTTTCCTGGCTCAGGATCGCGGCGCATTCTTCCTCGGCCTCTTCGAAGTGGCGCAGCAAAACCTCGGTGTTGGCCACATCAAAGTTCCAACGGGCGTATTCCTCTTCGGTTTGCTTGAAGATGTCGCCATATGTCAGCGGGCTGGGCGATTGCGGGTCGTTGAAGGGCATGTCCATTACGTGGTCGATGCCCAGAACATACATCGCCAGCCGTTCCAGACCATATGTCAGCTCGCCCGAGACCGGCGCGCAGTCATGGCCGCCGACCTGCTGGAAATAGGTAAACTGGCTGACTTCCATGCCGTCGCACCAGACCTCCCAGCCCAGGCCCCATGCGCCCAGGGTGGGGCTTTCCCAGTCATCCTCGACGAAACGGATGTCGTGCAGGTCCATGTCGATGCCGATGGCCTGAAGGCTCCCCAGATACAGCTCTTGCAGGTCCGGAGGGCTGGGTTTGATCAGCACCTGGTACTGATAGTAATGCTGCAAGCGGTTGGGGTTCTCGCCATAGCGCCCATCGGTCGGACGGCGCGACGGTTGAACGTAGGCCGCAGCCCAGGGTTTGGACCCCAAAGCCCGCAGGGTGGTTGCAGGGTGGAACGTACCGGCACCGACCTCCATGTCGTATGGCTGCAGGATGGCACAGCCCTTCGAGGCCCAGTAGTTCTGAAGCCGCAGGATGATTTCCTGAAATGAACGTGGTGCGCTGGACGGTTCGGTCATGACATTCCCTTTGGGCGCGGATTTGCCCGGTTCCGGTCGGTTTTGCCCTTCCTATGCAAGGGGCCAAGGGGCGTCAACGGGCCAATGCCCGCCTGCTGTCACTGTGCCGCCACACCAGAAATTCCCCGTATCGTGGGCATAGCGTTTTCACCCCTGAATCGCGTAAGTTGAGGCAAAGCCAAAACACTGCATAAAACGGGCAGAAAATGACACGCATATTCGTTGCAATTCTTTTAATGATTACAGTCGGCCTGCGCGCTGCGTATGCTCAACAGGGGGCCGACGCAGGCGTCTGGGTTCAGGTCGAAGCGCAGCCATCGCTGCGCGAGGCACAGGACCGGGCGCAAGTCTATGCCAATGCCCTGCCCGACGTGAACGGGTTCCGCCTGAACAGCGGCTGGTACGCCATAGTGATCGGCCCCTATCTGCGGGCCGACGCCGAGCAGGTGCTGCGCGTCTACCGGGCCGAACGGCAGATCCCCTCAGACAGTTTCATCACATTTTCAGGTGCCCTGGGGCAGCAGTTCTGGCCAATCGGCGCCAATGTCCTGAACCGCGGCGCAATCACAGCGCCCGTTCAGCCCGAGCCGCAGCCAGAGCAGCCTCAGGCCGGTCTGACACCGCAACCTTCGGACGAGACGAGATCACAGGCCCTGCAGTCCGAGCGGCTGCTGAGCGGACAGGAACGAAAAGACCTGCAAACCGCATTGCAGGCTGCCGGGTTCTACAGTTCGACCATTGACGGGGCATTCGGCCAAGGTACACGCCGGTCGATGGCGGAATGGCAGCGGTTCAATGGCTTTGAACCGACCGGTGTCCTGACGACGGCACAGCGCAAGGCTTTGATGGATGACTACAATGCCCCGCTGATCAGCGTCGGCATGGCCCGTCACGTCGATGATCGCGCTGGGATTTCCGTCGACCTACCGCTTGGGGTAGTTGCCTTCGACCGATACGAGGCGCCGTTCGCGCATTTCAATTCCAGCGGTGATCTGGACGCACGGGTCGTTTTGATCAGCCAGGAGGGCAGCAAAACCACTTTGCGCGCGCTGTTCGAGGCGATGCAATCGCTCGAGATCGTGCCGCTGAACGGCCCGCGTGAGCTGCGTGGCGACAGGTTTACCATCGAAGGCCGTGGCAACGGGATCGTATCCTATACACAGGCCAATCTGAGCGACGGCAAGATCAAAGGCTTCACCCTTGTCTGGCCCGAAGGCGATGACGCACGCCGCGCCCGGGTTCTGGCCGCAATGACCGCCAGCTTTGAAACCACCGATGGTGTTCTTGATGCTGCGGCTGGCGCCAATGCCGAGCAAAGCATCGACTTGATGTCCGGTCTGCAACTCAGAAAACCACGGTTGTCGCGGTCGGGCTTTTTTGCCGATCCCAACGGTCTGGTCCTAACCGTGGCCGAGGCGGTGCAGAACTGCACCCGCGTCACCCTTGAGGACGGTCAGGAACTGCAAACCGCGTGGAGCGATCCCGAACTGGGCGTGGCGGTCCTGCGCCCCAACAAGACGCTGGCACCGATGGCCGTTGCGGCCTTGAATGAAGCCCAGCCTCGCCTGCAATCCGAAGTGGCCGTCGCGGGGTACTCATATGAGGGCGCTTTGGGGGCTCCGACGCTGACCTACGGCAAGATCGCCGATATCCGCGGGCTGAACGGAGAGGCCGGCGTGACCCGCCTGAGCCTGACCGCACAACCCGGAGACGCTGGCGGCCCGGTATTCGATGATCACGGCAACGTGGTCGGAATGCTGCTGCCTGCGCAGACGGAGGGGCGAACCCTGCCCCGCGATGTCAGCCTGGCTGCCGCGGCCGATCGCCTTCACGAGATCCTGTCAAAGGCCGGGGCAACGGCTCAGACCGCGCAGGAGACCGGGCAAGTTTCGCCTGACGAGTTGAACCGCCGCGCGACTGGCATGACCGTGCTGGTGAATTGCTGGGGTTGACCGAAAGTCACGAATAGAATTTGAGGGCGCCGCAGGACATTGCGGCGCCTTTTTTAGCCCTTCAAGATATCGGGCGTGACGTGCACAAGGGTCGGCACGGGCGCGTCAAAGGCCGCGCGAACGGCAGCCTGCATTTCAGGTAGCGAGTTCGGAGCGGCCGACCGCGCACCGAAAGCCTCGGCCAGCTTGCAGAAATCAGGGTTGCGCGCGACAACCGCATTCGGAGCAATCTGGCTGCCGACCATGCTGTCCTCGATCTCTTTCAGCTTTCCGTTGTCCCAAAGGATGATGGGCAGCGACAACCCCAGCTCGACCGCCGCACCCAGTTCCTGCATCGTATAGTGGAACCCGTAGTCACCCGCGATCACGGCAGTTGGCTTTCCGCGCCGCGCAACCGCGCCGCCGATCCCGGCCGGCAACGCATAGCCCAGAGTGCCGAACCCGGTCGGGTGGTGCCAGTGGTATGGGCGCGCCATGTCCCAGACCTCTTTCGCGACATAGGCGAACTGGGTCATGTCGGAATAGATCATGGTGTCGGCGGGCATCGCTGCACGCAAGGCGTCGGCAACCGGCACGATACCCGGTCTTTCCGCGTCGACCTCGGCGCGCCACCGTGCGCGGGCTTCGGCCACCTCTTCCGGCGACCAGCCGGTGGCCGGTTTGCAGTCTTGGGTCGCGGACCACAATGCATGGGCAAAACTTTCGCCGTCGGCCTGCAGCTTGACCGCCGCCCGGTGCCGGTCGGCCAGCACCTCGGGGTCGAGGTCAACCCGCACCAAGGTCGCGTTGTGGCCCAACCGGTCGCGCCAAAGGTCGACCTCACCCAATTCGGCACCGACCGCGATGACCAGATCGGCCGACCCAATCACCTCGGCACTGCCGGGTCGCGGCAAGGTCGCGCCGAAATCCAGGGTATAGCCGCTGCCGACCAACCCACGCCCCGCATAAGTGGTGAAACAGGCCGCACCGAGCTGAGACAGAATCTGACGCCACAGGTTCGACCGTGACCCACCACCCAATATGAACAGCGGCCGCCGTGCGATGTTCAGCAGCGACAGAACCGGCGCAATGTCCGGCGCCAGAGCCTTGACCCGCACCGCGTCCTGGTTCGGAAAAGGAGCGGGGTCGGCCTCGGCCTCCAATTGCGCGATCGGGACCTGGATATGCTTGGGGCGCGGGCGTTTCAGCGCGAACTCCTCAAAGGCGCGTTCGATCAGGCCATAGGCCGATTGCGCGTCGTTTGCCTGGCAGGACCAGTCGGTCACGCATTCAGCGGCCGCGCGCTGGTCTTTCATCTGGTGCAACTGGCCACGCTGCGCCTGCGTTTCGCTCAGACAGGACGACAGAACCAGCATCGGAACCGAGTCGGTATAGCCCTGCCCCATCGGCGTCATGACGTTGCACAGGCCAGGACCAGTGATCACGTAGGCTACGCCGGGCTTGCCCGCCGCCCTTGCATAACCGTCAGCCATGAAGCCCGCGCCCTGCTCATGCCGCGCCAGCACATGAGTAATGCCCGCTTCTTCGATTCCACGGTACATTTCCTGATTGTGCACACCGGGGATGCCGAAAATCACTTCGACCCCCCGATCCTTGAGCATGTGCGAGATTTGGGCGCCCAATGGTCTTTTCATCAGCCTCTCCAGAACCGAATGGTGAACAGGACATACACGGCCATCAGCTCCAGCCGGCCGGTCAGCATTCCGAAGGTCAGCAACCACTTGGCCGTGTCGTTCAGCCCGGCGAAATTCCCTGCGGGGCCGATCTGATCACCCAAACCGGGGCCAACATTTGCAAGCGCCGTCGCTGCACCGGATACCGCTGTGACGAAATCCAGACCAGTCAGCGCCAGCGCCCAGGACAACGCCCCCAGCGAAAGCACGAAGAACATGAAGAAGCTCATGACCGATGTCAGGACATCGCGGCTGATGGCGCGGCCATCATATTTGGGCACGAACACCCCGTGCGGGGACCGGATCCGACTGATCTGAGCCTTGATGGAAGCAATCAGCAACTGATAGCGGAAGATCTTGATGGAGCAGGCCGTAGAACCGGCGCAACCACCGATCAGACCTATCATGAAGAACATCATGATCGGAAAACTGCCCCAGGTCATGTAGTCGACACTGGCGTAGCCGGTGCCGGAAATGATCGAGGTGATGTTGAACAACGACTCGCGCACCGCCTGTTCCCAGTGATGTGGAAAGACCGATGTCAGAAAGACAGCCATGATCACCACCAGAACGGCAATCGTGGCCAGAAAGGCCCTGATCTGGCTGTCTTCCAGGATCGAGCCTGTCCGGCCGTTGACGAATTGTACATACCGCACGAACGGCAGCGCAGCCAGAATCATGAATATGGACGCGGCGTATTCCGCGGGCCCCGAGAACGTACCGAACGAGGCGTCATAGTTCGAGAACCCTCCGGTGGACATGGTTGTGAACGCATGAACGACCGCGTCGAAAAAGTTCATTCCCAAGCCGGCATAAACCAGGGCGCAGGCTACGGTCAGGAATACATAGATCAGCGAAATCTGGCCCGCGATCTCTTGCGCGCGAGGAAGGATTTTCCCCATGGTTTCAAACCCTTCCGAGCGGAAGATCTGCATTCCGCCGACCTTGAGCTCGGGCAGGAAAACCATGGCCACGACAATGATGCCGATCCCGCCCAGCCATTGCAGCAAACCGCGCCACAAAAGCAGGCCACGCGGCAGATCATCCAACCCGGAGATTACGGTCGACCCGGTGGTGGTCAGCCCGGACATGGCTTCGAAATAGGCATCGACAAATCGAAGCTCGGTCTCACCGAACACGAAGGGGATTGCCCCGAACAGCGGCAGCGCGACCCAGACGCCAGTGGTCAGCAAAAAGGTCTGACGGATGGTCAGCCCCTCGCCCACACCGTTCGAGCAGCTCATGGCCAGAACCACGCCGGTCAGGATCGTGATGACACCGCTTTCAAAGAAAACGTTCCACTCGCCCCGACCCTCGATGATGTCCGCAAGCATCGGCAACAGCATGGTCGCCCCAAGTATGGCGACCAGCAAGCCAATCACATATCCGACCGGGCGAAGATCCATCATGACGGGCAGCGTTGGCGCGCCGGCCCGAAAGTGTCAAGCAGATGATCTGTGATCAGTCGTCCATTTTTTCAGCCACGGGCGGCATGGCCGGTGGCTTGGACGGCGCACGCGTGCGGCGCGTGGCCGGTTTCGGTGCCTCGGCGGGTTTGGTTGTTGCAGCCGCTACGGGCTTTTTGGCCTTGGCTTCTTCGGTTGAAGCCGCAGGTTTTGCCTCGGTGGGCTTGGCCTTGGGCGTCACGGCCGTTGCGGGTTTCTCCGATGCGACCGGAGTGACGCGCTGTGCAGGAGTGGCCGTTGCGACGGGCTGCGGCGGTTTTTGAGCCGTTGCAGGCGGCGTTTTGGGCTTGGCTGTGGCCTTCGTGACCGGTTTCGGTGCGGCTTTTGCGGGTGCCTTCGGCTTCGGAGCCGGCTTTGCGACCGTCTTGGCCTTGGCCCGGACCACAGGTTTCGCCTTCTTCGCGGCGGGTTTGGCCGTGGCTCGCGCCACCGGTTTCTTGGCCGACTTCACGGCCGGCTTCGTTGGTTCGGTGACCGACGCAACCGGGATCGGGAACACGGTTTGAGCAAATGCCTGCATCACTTTCATCTGGCTGGTCACGGCATAGCCGGCCAGACGAACGGCGGCGGCCTGCAGCTCAAGCTGTTGGGCAATGGGATTCATTCCAAGTCTCTCCTGTAGCAATGAAGCAGCCCGATTTCCGAGGTAGAAAAGCCCTTGCCGTTCCGATCGCGCGGACGGACGAAGGTGTATTGCAGTCCAAGGCGTAACACGTCCCGGCTTCCTTTCGGGGTGGTGCGCCACAACTGACATGGCGCGCCACAGCTGCATTCACCTTCAATGTATGCAAATAATCGCGCGCATGCAGCATTTTCTGCTGCATTGCGGCAAAAAGGCGCCTAGCACCCAATATACGCCGGTTTTCGCGGCGCTTTTCGGGTCAGCCGACGTGGAACAGCGTCGTGAACAGGCGCGGGTCCAGGCTGGTGGATGCAAAAGTCGGCCCCTCGGTCAGAATCGATACCGCATCGTGGCTGTGCAGACTTTCCTGATGGCTGGCGATGACGCGGAAGTCACCCACGTGATGATCGGCCAGCAGCTCGGCACAGAACAGACGCGCGGCGTCTTCGACAAAGATGGGGTTGGCGGCGTTCAGCTCAGCAAAGGCCTGTTCGTCTTCGCGCTTGACCATCACCTGGGTTTCGGTGGGGACGGCACGGCGGCACAGGGCGATCAGATCCTCGAACCACAGGCAATCGGCGTCACAATCGACCACGACCGAAATGCGCGCCACGGAACGCTGCGAATGCGGCGTCGCAAGCTGTCCGCGCACCGACCGGGCGTGTTCGCTGAGTTCCAGCGAGCATGGGCAGGTCGAAGAATAGACATAGTCGAGATGCATGATCTTCTGACGCACGCCGCCTTGCTCGACCAGTTCAAGCGCGATGTCGTAATACTGATATCCCTCAAGCCCCGAACGCAGGCTTTTGACCCTATCGGGATAGGAGAAGCGCATCTGAAGCCTTGCATCGAAACTGTCGAGGTCGGTCAGATAATCGCTCAGCGCAGATTCCATCACCTCGAAACTGAACGTACGCTCGGCATGCTTGTAGAAGGACCGCATGATCCGGGACATGTTGATGCCCTTTTTCTCGGCTTCGAGGCTGACGGTGCCCGTAACCGAGGTTTCCAGCGTCAGGTCCGGACCGTTCTTGCTGTGAAACCGGATCGGCAGGCGGAAATTCGAGATGCCCACATGCTGGATCTGCTGTTTCGCACCGCGGATCAGGCTGGACGGGCCGTTCTGGAGATCGGGCAACGCAGATTTGTAGGCTTCGTCGACTTTGAAGTCTTCGGGGTATTCACGTGACATCGAAGGGTAGTTGTCCGGCATCAACCCGGGCACCAGGCGCGCAACCGCCGGATCAAGCTGGCTGATCTCGGCCACGCTGGCGCCCTTTGCCCATTTCCGCAGGACCTTGAGAGCCTCAGCGGCCTCGTTCCGATCAGGTTTTTCGTCAATGTCGCGCGAATGAATGTTCATTGGCTGCGTATCCTCGGTGTGTCGTCAGGCCATCTCTGACTGCGGCGGAAACCACAGTGTAACCCAATACGGGTGAGATAGCAGCCCGGATCGAAAAAACCATCGCAAAACCGCCATTTCCGAACGGATTGCGCCCTTTTATCCGGACGACATTGCACGGTTGCCGATGTGTTCAATGGCGCGTGTGCGCCGTCACACCGCAGCAGCCGACAATGCCTGCCGAATATCCTCCAGCAGATCGTCAGCATCTTCGAGCCCGACAGAAAAGCGGATCAAACCGGGCGTGATGCCCAATTCGTCTTTCTGCGCATCGCTCAACCGCTGGTGCGTGGTCGTTGCGGGATGGGTTGCGATGGACTTGGCATCGCCCAGATTGTTCGAGATCACCGGGATCGTCAGCGCGTTCAAGAACCGGAAGGCCGCGTCTTTGCCCCCCTTGATGTCCAGCGACAAGACCGTACCGCCCTTGCCCCCCAGCTGGCTCTGCACCAGAGCGTTCTGGGCATGAGATTTCAGGCCCGGATACATGATCCGCTCCAGCGCCGGGTGCCCCTCCAGCGCCTCGGCCAGCTTCTGCGCCGTCTCGGCCTGGGCATTGACCCGCAGCGCCAACGTTTCCAGCCCCTTGAGCATGACCCAAGCGTTGAACGGGCTGAGCGCGCCGCCGGTGTGTTTCAGGTAAGGCTCTACCGTGCCGCGGATGAATTCCTTGGTTCCAAGAATCACGCCGCCCAGCGCGCGGCCCTGCCCGTCGATATGCTTGGTGGCCGAGTAAACCACCACATCCGCGCCCTGCGCGATCGCTTGCGAAAACACCGGGGTCGAGAACACGTTGTCGACGATCACGGTGGCCCCCACCGCATGGGCCAGTTCTGCCACCGCGCGAATGTCGATGACTTCGAGCGTGGGGTTCGACATGGATTCGAAGAACACGGCCTTGGTGTCGGGCCGGATCGCGGCCTTCCATTGGTCCAGGTCGGTGCCGTCGACAAAGGTCACCTCGACACCATAGCGGGTCAGAATATTCTCCAGAATGTACAGGCAGGACCCAAACAGGGCCTTGGCTGAGACCACGTGATCGCCCGCCTTCAGCATCGAGGTCAGCGCCCCGTTCACGGCCGCCATACCGGACGCCGTCGCAAAACCATCTTCGGCCCCCTCAAGCGCAGCGATGCGCTGCTCGAACATCGCAACCGTCGGGTTGCCATAACGGGCATAGATGAACTCGTCCGGGCCAGTCTCGATGAACCGAGCTTCGGCCTGCTCGGCGGTGTCGTAGACGAAGCCCTGCGTCAGGAAAATCGCCTCGCTCACTTCGTTGTACTGGCTACGACGGATACCGCCGTGGACGGCTTGGGTGCGTTTGTTCCAGCTTTCGCTCATGTCTTTACCTTTCGGCCCCGAAACCCGAGGGCAAATCAAAAAAACCCCAGACGCGGTCAAGCGAAAGGGGTCTTTCATCCTGACCTTTTAGCGGTGTTGTTTAGCGTGGCCCGCAATCCGGTAACAAATCGCCACGTGGTTTCTGGATTGCGCATACGCCTCGGGCGCGCGGGCGTCAAGCCGCGACATCCACCGCGCACTTGCCCTTTGCGGCGAATGGCTCATGATCGTCCCACAACACGGAGGCCCCATGACACACCCGATCGACCTGTATTTCTGGCCCACGCCGAATGGCTGGAAAGTATCCATTGCCCTTGAAGAGATGGGGCTGCCCTACCAGACCCACCTTATAAACATCGGCAAAGGCGATCAGTTCGCGCCCGAGTTTCTGAAAATCTCACCCAACAACCGGATGCCTGCGATCGTCGACCCAGACGGCCCGGATGGCGCACCGATCTCGGTTTTCGAAAGCGGCGCGATCCTGATGTACCTTGCCCGCAAGACCGGCCAGTTCTACGGGTCGACCGAGCGTGACCGGATCGCGGTCGAGGAATGGCTGATGTGGCAGATGGGTGGCGTCGGACCGATGGCCGGTCAGGCACACCACTTTCTGAAATATGCCCCCCAGTTGGACCCGCCGCAGGACCTGCCCTATGCCAAGGACCGCTATCGCACCGAGGTTGCGCGCCTGTACGGCGTTCTGGACCGGCGCCTTGCCGACAACGAGTATGTTGCCGGCGACTTCTATTCGATCGCCGATATGTCGATTTGGGGCTGGGCGAGCCTGTGGGAGGGTCAGCAGCAGACGCTGGAGGACAAGCCCCACTTTGCCCGGTGGCTGGAAACCGTGGGAGCCCGCCCCGGAGTTCAGGCGGGACGTGCCCTGCATGCCGAGCTGCGCGGAGATCATCGCAGCAAAGACGCGCAGAACGTTTTGTTCAAACGGTAGCGTTCACCAAATGCTGAAATTTCAGGCAATTAGGTGCGAATCGCACCTCTTTCTGCATCAAGACCCTGACGACAGTTGAATTGCGCGTTGGCCGTTCTGTAACTACAAGCGGTAACAAGGAGTTAAGGTTTGGCGACATTCAATTTCAGGGTTCCGATTTACGGGTTCGACCAATGGACCGGCGCATCGACGAACAACACAGTCGGCTATCCTGTCGGAACGACCTTTTCCTTGAATGCCGGTGCCGCACTGACCTTGATCAACGTTCAGGATGACGACGGCACGGCCAGCCAGCTGTTCTCGGACGGTTACATCGACACGCCCGGAGACGGGTCGTCGCCCAGTACGGCCAACAACGACCAGGTATTGAGCCAGGCGGTGACGATCAACGGACAGACCTTTCAGCCCGGCGATCAGGTCGAGCTTGAGTTCGGTTTTACGACAACTTCCGGCGACACGTTCTGGGTCATTCGCATCGACGGTGTGAATGTCGGCATCAGCGGTCCTGTCTTGCCAACGCCCGGTACGACCTATGAGGTTGCCGGCAGCAGTGATGGTCAGGCATCGCCGATTTCGAATATCCCATGCTTTACCGCCGGCACACTGATCACTACCAAGAACGGGACAAAAAAGATCGAAGACCAGTCGGTCGGAGATCTGGTTCTGACCTACGCCGGCAGCTATGAACCGATCCGCTGGATCGGGCGCCGTGAGCTGGACAGCGTCGACTTCTCCGCCAATCCGAAACTGGTTCCCATCCGGATTTCCGCCGGCGCGCTCTGCGCAGGGCTGCCAACACAGGACCTGACCGTTTCACCCCAGCACCGCATTCTGGTGCGGTCAAAGATCGCGCAGCGCATGTTCAACACCAACGAGGTGCTGGTTTCGGCCAAGTCGCTGCTGCCGCTGGACGGCATTGACCGGGTCTGTGCCACGGAGTCCGTTTGCTATTTCCACCTTCTTTTCGACACGCATCAGGTCATCTTTGCCAACGACACCCCAAGCGAAAGCCTCTTCGCCGGTCCCCAAGCGCTGAAATCCATCCCCGAGGCGGCTCGCGCCGAGATATTGGCCCTGTTCCCCGAGCTTGAGGACCCCGGCTTTGAACCGCGGCCAGCCGCCCTGATTCCAAAAGGTCACAAGCAGCGCGGTCTGATTTCGCGTCACCTCAAGAACGGTCAGGCGCTGTTGGCCTGATCGTCATTGGGTTTTTTCTGACCCGGGTCGGATTGTGCGCGAGCTACCGTCAGGTCTTTCGGCAGACGAACGTGGTCGCTGACAGTGGCATCGTCATGCCCTGCGGACCAAAGACGCGCTTCAATTCAGAGAACATCCGCGCCGCCACGTCCGTGGGATCCACGCCGCCGCGCTCTCGTATTTCATCGACCAACGGGTTTCCAAAAACCAGAGCGTGGGCAAAGGCTTCCGGGTTGACGATGGTCTTCGTCAACCGGATCGTTTCGTGTTCGATATCCGTCCAGCCTGCGGCCCTCAGATCAGCCCGGACAGCCTCGGGGTCACCATAGTGAAACGGTACCTTGTAGAATCCCGGCGGATCCTGCGGAAAGAAATGCGCCCCCACATCGTGCGCGACTTGCGAGAACGGGTTTTCGGACATCGGGCTCCACACGTTGAAAACATAGCGCCCACCCGGTCTGAGCACCCGCGCCGCCTCATGGAACGAAGCGGGTTTGTCGGGAAAGAACATGACCCCGAACTCGCAGGTAATCAGGTCGAACGCGCCGTCTTCGAACGGTAGATCCATCGCGTTGACGACCGCGAACTCGACGTTGTCCGCCGCCGAGAATTTGGCCTTTGCAACCTCCAGCATGGGCGCGTTCAGGTCCGAGATCAGAACTTGGGCCTCGCTCGGCAGCACATCGCACAGCTTGCGGCTCAGGATCCCCGTACCCGCGGCCAGTTCAATGGCCTTGGCCACCGGCTCTTCGGCGCAACGGGCGGCAAGTCTGTCTGCGTAGTCAGTGAAGATATTCGGGCCCAACCCCGCGTCGTAATGACTTGGAATATTGCCCACGAAACCAGCCGAATTTGTTGACATCTGCGCTCCCCCCCGGCAACCGCATGATGCAAAAGACTAGCCGAAATTGCGCGTTTTGGCGAACTCATTGTGCTCTGCAGTCGGCTGGGGCCGGTAGGCATCCGCCCCGTCACCCCGCACCAGCAGGTCCAGCATGCCCGATATGTCCTCGATCTCTTCCGCGATCACATGGGTCACCGCATGGGCCCGCTGCATCCGCCCGGTTACCCGCAGCAACCGCCCCGAGATCACCGCTCGGCGGAACCGCTCATAGATCTTGCGCCAGACAATCACGTTCACGATGCCGGTCTCGTCTTCGAGCGTGATGAAGATCACCCCTTTGGCCGTACCAGGCCGCTGCCGCAGGATCACCAATCCCGCCACAGCAACCCGCGCACCCTCGGGCGGGTCGTCCAGTCGGTCGGCTGGAAGGCAAGCCGGTGGTCTGGGCCATGGGCGGCCCGAACTGGGCTGTGGTGTCGATGCGATACGCATAAGAACAAAAATAGAACAAATGCCCTGAATGTCCAGATGCAGGGGACCGCAACCACAGCCAGAAAGGTCATGCGCTACGCGCGACCGCAGCGCAGACAAGGGTCACTTGGCGTCATGCGCGTTGAACGTGGCCAAACCTTCCCGCAGAACCGCCTTGGCCTTGGCCAGGTCATCCCCGTCCAACGCATCCAGCGCCCGCAAAACGTCACTGCGCAACCGCAGAGCCTTGGGGCCCGGTGCTCCGACCGGATGAAGCTCATCGTCATTCGCTGCTGCCAATGCACCATGGCTGATCCCGTCGATCACCTCCACGATTTTCGCCTGGCTTTCGCCAAACCACGCGGCAATGTCATGCTCGGCATCGCCCCGCTCGTTCATCCCAACCACAATCTTTGCGTCCTGAACCGTCAACGGCATCTGCTCACTCCCTTATCAAATCACGGTCACACGACCAGAACACAAATCCATGCACGCAACAATCGAAACCGCTATCCGAGCCTCAACCTTTGATGGAATAAACCGGTCAAACCACTCGGTTGCGGCGCGAACGCGTGGAATTTGGGCGACAATGACGGACCGTTTGCCCGATCACGCCCCGATTGGTCGCAAATGGCACTGGAAAGACCTAAATCCCTTGACTAATGAGGAACCTGAACACCGCAGAAGGAAGACGCGAGCAATGGCAAAGATCACCTATGTCGAGCATGGCGGCAACGAACACACAGTCGAGGTCGCCAACGGCCTGACCGTCATGGAAGGCGCCCGTGACAACAACATTCCCGGCATCGAGGCCGATTGCGGCGGCGCTTGCGCCTGCTCGACCTGTCACGTCTACATCCATCCCGATTGGGTCGAGAAACTGCCTGCCAAGGACGACATGGAAGAAGACATGCTGGACTTCGCCTACGAGCCCGACCCGGCCCGTTCGCGACTGACCTGCCAGATCAAGGTGACGGACGAACTGGACGGGCTGGTCGTCCAGATGCCGGAAAAGCAGATCTGATGCGACGGCGCATGCCCCGCTCGTCCGGCGGCATGCGCTGCGGCTTCAAAGCGCCGCGTCCGGCGGTGCGCTTTTGGCCATGCCGCGTGCGCGGCGCGCTGATGGCTGCATGCCTGTGGCTGGCGGGTCCTGCCTTGGCTGCCGAAACCATAACGACCGCCCGCTACACGGATCCGACCACCCGCTATCCCCACGGCGTTCTGGGTGACCAGATCGAATGGGGTTCGATTGAACTCACGTTTTCAGATGGCAAACGCCGCAGCTTCACGCTGCCCGATCATCTGGTCTTCGAAGACCTCGCGCCCCGCGTGATCGACGTCACGGGCGACGGTCTTCCAGAAGTCATTGCGGTGGAGAGTGACGCACGACAGGGCGCGCGCCTTGCCATCTACGGCCCGCAGGGCCGCATGACGGCGACACCGCATATCGGCACCCGTTTCCGTTGGCTTGCCCCGGTCGGAGCCGCCGACCTCGACGGCGACGGACATGTCGAAATCGCCTATGTCGATCGCCCCCACTTGGCAAAAATCCTGCGCATCTGGCGCTTTGCCGACGGCCAACTGACGGAAATCGCCGCGCTCCCCGGCCTGACCAACCACCGGATCGGAGAGGATTTCATTTCAGGCGGGCTTCGCTCCTGCGACGGCAAACCTGAATTGATCGTCGCCAGCGGCGATTGGCGCCGGATCAATGCCGTCCGCTACGATGGCGGCTGGCAAACCCAGGATCTTGGCCCGTTGAAAAACCGACAAGCCCTTATGAGCGCGCTGAACTGCTGATCCGGGGATTCATCTGGTCAAGAAATCCCAAGGTGCGGCCGCCGGCCGAGCCCCCATTTACCAGCGGGCCCTCAAACCGTCAAAGCGCCCGCCACCCGATATCGCGGCGATGGAAGCCGCCCGGCCAATCGATGGCCTCGACCATCGCATAAGCGTTGTCACGCGCCTCCTGCAGTGTTGCTCCGCGCGCCGTCACGTTCAGAACCCGGCCCCCTGAGGCCACAATCTGCCCGTCCTGCGCTTTGGTGCCTGCGTGAAAAACCATATAGCTGCTGTCCTCGGGCAAGTCATCCAGCCCCCGGATCACGCTGCCTTTTTCATATGCCCCGGGATAGCCCTGCGCGGCCATCACCACGGTCAAGGCGTGATCGTCGGCCCAGTTGACCCGCGCCTCGTCCAGCCGCCCTTCGGCCGCCGCATGCATCAGGTCCAGCGCCTGCGCCCCCAACCGCATCATCAGCACCTGACATTCCGGGTCGCCAAAGCGCACGTTGTATTCCACCAGCCTCGGCTGCCCGTCCTTGATCATCAGCCCGGCGTACAGCACCCCTTGAAACGGCGTGCCGCGCCGGGCCATCTCGGCCATCGTCGGGCGCACGATCTGTTCCATCGCCCGCTCCTCAATCTCAGAGCTCAGAACCGGAGCCGGAGAATAGGCGCCCATGCCGCCGGTGTTCAGGCCGGTATCGCCCTCGCCCACGCGCTTGTGGTCCTGCGCAGTGCCGACCGACAGGATGTTCTCGCCGTCACACAGCACGAACAGCGAGGCTTCTTCGCCGTCCATGAATTCCTCGATCACCACCTCGGCCCCGGCCCCGCCGAAGGCGCCGCCGAACATGTCGTCCACGGCCTCCAGCGCGGTCGCCTCGTCCATCGCCACGATCACGCCCTTGCCAGCGGCCAGACCGTCGGCCTTGACCACGATCGGCGCGCCCTGCTGGCGGATATAGGCCTTGGCCGGCTCGGCCTCGGTGAACCGGGCATAGGCGGCGGTCGGTGCACCGGCCGCATCGCAGATTTCCTTGGTGAAACTTTTCGAGGCCTCCAGCCGCGCCGCCTCGGCCGAGGGGCCGAACACCAGAATGCCCGCCTCGCGCAGCCGGTCGGCTACCCCGGCGGCCAAGGGCGCCTCGGGGCCGATGATCACGAAATCAATCGCGTTTTCCTCGGCAAAGCTGACCACCGCGCCGCCATTCTCGATATCCAGCGCCGCGCAATCGGCGATCTGCGCGATCCCGGCATTGCCCGGCGCCACGATCAGGCGGTCGCATTTGGGGTTCTGCATCACCGCCCAGGCCAGGCTGTGTTCGCGCCCGCCGCTGCCGAGAATGAGGATGTTCATGAAAGTCTCCGATCTGCTTGGCCTTGCCTGCGCGGCGTTCTAAGCTGCGCGGGCAATCGAAACAAGGCGCTGAAATGTCCGACCTGCTTGACGATCCGATTCCCGGCCAGAATACCCCCGAATACTCCGTGTCCGAGATCTCGGGCGAGGTGAAACGCACGCTGGAAGGCACATTTGGCCGAATCCGCGTACGGGGCGAGGTCGGGCGCGTGTTCAAGGCGCGCTCGGGGCATTTGTACTATGACATCAAGGACGACCGGAACGTGCTGGCCTGCACCACCTGGAAAGGCCAGATCGCGGGCCTGTCGGTGGTGCCGGAAGAGGGGCTCGAAGTCGTCGTCACGGGCCGCCTCACCGCATTCGGCGCGCAGTCGAAATACAACCTGAACGTCGACGAGGTGGCCGTAGCCGGGCAAGGCGCGCTGATGGCGCTGCTGGAAAAACGCAAGAAACAGCTCGAGTCCGAGGGCCTGTTCGCGCCCGAGCGCAAGAAACCCCTGCCCTTCCTGCCGCAGATCATCGGAGTCGTCACCTCGCCCTCGGGCGCGGTGATCCGCGACATCCTGCATCGCCTGCGGGACCGCTTCCCGCGCAAGGTTCTGATCTGGCCCGTGGCCGTTCAGGGCGCCAATTGCGCGTCCGAGGTCGCCAACGCGATCAGGGGTTTCAACCACCTGACGCCCGGCGGCGCGCTGCCGCGCCCCGACCTGATCATCGTCGCTCGCGGCGGTGGTTCCATCGAAGATCTGTGGGGCTTCAACGAGGAAATAGTCGCCCGCGCCGCCGCCGCGTCCGAGATCCCGCTGATCTCGGCTGTGGGGCACGAAACAGACACAACCCTGATCGACTATGTCTCGGACCGCCGCGCGCCCACCCCCACCGCCGCCGCCGAACTGGCTGTGCCCGTGCGCATGGAACTGCTGGCCTGGACCGGCGAACAGGGCGCGCGTCTGTCCCGCGCGGCCACCGACGCGGTACAACGCCGAGCCCAACGCCTGCGCGATCTGTCGCGCGCCCTGCCGCGCCCCGAGACCTTGCTGGACGGGCCGCGCCAGCGACTGGACCTGATTGCCGATCGTCTGGCCCCGGCCTTGCAACGCGGTGTGCAGAACCGCCGCCTGCAGGTGGTGGAACTGTCGGGGCACCTGCGCCCGTCAACGTTGCGCAACCTCGTGGCCGCGCGGCGCGACACGCTGCGCAACCTGTCCTCGCGCCTGTCGATCCGCCCGATCCAACGCGACATCCAGCAGCAGCGCGACCGAGTCAACCAACTGGCCCAGCGCATGACGGCCGCGCAGACTCTGCGGGTGGACCGGCTCCGCCAGCAACTAGATGCGACTGACCGGTTGCGCGAGACGCTCAGCTACAAAGCCACGCTTCAACGCGGCTACGCCGTGGTGCATTCCGAAAGCGGCGTGGTCACCACAAAGGCGCAAGCCAGCAAGCACGCTGCACTGACCATCGAGTTTGCCGATGGAGAACTGAAGACCGCACCGCTGTCCGGGACGACCCCGACCGCCAAGAAACCGTCCAAGCTACCAGCCCCGGATCAAGGGTCGCTGTTCTGACGAAGGCCAATGTTCAGACGCCGACCTCGGGCCCGTAACAGACCATATCTTCGTCGACGTCGGCTGCTTCGTACAGTTCGGTGGCTTCTGGGTTGCCCTCGAACTGCGCGATTAACCCCTGGGACGAGCGGGTAAAGACCCAGCATTGCGGGTCTGGGCGATCTTCGTAAACAAAGCAAATCTGGCCGTTCTGTTCGTACCAGATGCCCTCCTTGCAGTCGCCATCCAAAAACGACCAGACTACGCGCCGGTTGGGCAAATACCGTTCGACGCCATAGGTCGTTCCACCGAAGCCGTAGAACAGGGTTTTGCCGCGTGTATAGGCATCGAATTCTGCCCCTGACAAAGTCTGCGCGACGACCGGCTGGGCCAGCAAAGATCCGAGAATCAACGAACGTATCCACATCGTTTCATTCTGGCAGATGCCACGGCCGCGCGCCAATCTTGGAACGCCCTGCCCCAACGTTATGGGTTGAGCGTGAACTCAGTTCGCGGCGACACTGAATCGCATCGGAGCCATCGGAAGGCAGGACATGACGATACTCGTACTCGCAGCGCTGGCCTGTGCCCTGGCCTACCTGGCCCTGACGGCCCGTCCGGCCAGCCTGCTACGCACGGCGCTGAAAACCGCAAGCGTCGCCCTGTTGGCGGTCGAGGCCGCGGTGCAGTCCGGCCCTCTGCTTCTGATCCTGGCGCTGTCTCTCTGCGCCTTGGGCGACGCCCTTCTGTCGCGCGAAACCGACGGCACCTTCATGGCCGGCATCGGGGCATTCGCCGCCGGGCATCTGGTATACATCGCCCTGTTCCTGACCCATCCGTCAAGCGACACCGACCTGATCCTGGACAAACCCGGATACGCCTGGACGCTGGTCATTCTGGGCATCGTGATGGCCACGCTGCTGGCCCAGCGGGCCGGTGATCTGCGCGGACCGGTCCTGGCCTATATCCCGATCATTCTGGGCATGGGCATCACCGTTCTGGCCCTGCCCGAGGCCGGAGCGCTGCGATGGGCGCTGCCGGCCGCGATGGCCTTCATCGCCTCGGACCTGATCCTGGCAACCGAAAGGTTCCTGCTGCCGCCGGGACACCCAGCTCTGCGCCTGACGCCCTATCTGGTCTGGCCGCTCTACTGGGGTGCGCAGTTCGGCTTTTTCCTGGCCTTCACCTGACCCTTTGCAACTGCCGCCATTCCGCATTAGGTGAAGGGGACACCTGCGGAGACCAAGATGGCGTTTTTTACCAAGCTCAAGGACCGGCTGTTCAAATCCTCGTCCCGCCTCGAACAGGGGCTTGAGGCAATCGTCGAGGACGGCGGCGAAGAAACCACCGCCCCTGACCCGGTGATTCCCCAGCCCGAGCCCGAGCCGCAACCCGTCCCAGAAATCCCCGAACCCGCGCCCACGCCGCAACCGGTCGAGACACCCTCGCCCGAGCCGGCCGATCCGGTGCCTGCCCCGCCTCCGCCGGAACTGCCGGAACAGGCGCAATCCAAAGGCCTGATCGGGCGTCTGTTCGGTCGCGGCGATGCCGGGCCGGTGGTGCGTCGCACGCTGGACGACGACATGCTCGAACAGCTCGAGGAACTGCTGATCGCCTCGGACATGGGTGTCGACACCGCCCTGCGCGTCACCGCCAACATGGCCGAGGGGCGCTATGGCAAGAAACTCTCGACGCAGGAAATCAAGCAGCTGCTGGCGCAGGAAATCGCCCGCGTGATGGAGCCGGTCGCCAAACCGATGCCGATCTACCCCAAGCGCCCGCAGGTGGTGCTGGTGGTGGGCGTCAACGGGTCCGGCAAGACCACGACGATCGGAAAGCTGGCCAGCCAGTTCAAGGCCGCCGGCAAAAAGGTGGTCATCGCCGCGGGCGACACCTTCCGGGCCGCCGCCGTGGAACAGCTGCAGGTCTGGGGCGATCGCGCCGGTGTACCGGTCCTGACCGCGCCCGAAGGCTCCGACCCCGCCTCGCTCGCCTTCGACGCCCTGACCAAGGCGCAAGCCGAAGGCGCCGACCTGCTGATGATCGACACCGCCGGTCGCTTGCAGAACCGCGCCGACCTGATGGAGGAACTGGCCAAGATCGTCCGCGTCATCCGCAAGATCGACGAGACGGCGCCCCACAACACGCTTCTGGTGCTCGACGCCACCACCGGTCAGAACGCGCTCAGCCAGGTGGAAACCTTCCGCAAGCTGGCCGATGTCTCGGGCCTGGTGATGACCAAGCTCGACGGCACCGCCAAGGGCGGCGTGTTGGTGGCGCTGGCCGACAAGTTCGGCCTGCCGATCCACGCCATCGGCGTCGGCGAACAGATCGACGATCTTGCCCCCTTCGACCCCGAGGAATTCGCCGCCGCCCTGACCGGACTCGCCCCCAACTGACCTTCATCTGGCCCCAAATATCCTCGGGGGTCTGGGGGTGGAAAACCCCCAGCCTCTCCACCAGCGAAAGACCCGCAGCGTGAGCGACTGGCTGATCTCCCTCGAAGGCACCGAGGCCGGACACAGGCTGGCCCTTGGCCTCGCCCTGATGGCGGCCTTCCTACACGCGGTTTTCGGCGCGCTGCAGAAGGGTCGGCATGACCCCTGGCTGTCGCGCGGGGCGATCGACGCCTGCTATTGCCTGATGGCCGCACCCTTTGCGTTCTTCGTCGTGCCCTGGCCCGAACCTTTCATGTGGCCGATATTCGCCGTGGTCTGGCTGATCCATGTCGCCTACAAGACGCTGCAGGCGATGGCCTATACCAAGGGGTCCTACACCGTGGTCTACCCGGTGGTGCGCGGCACCGGCCCGCTGTTTACCGTCATCGGCGCCTATCTTCTGTTCAATGAAACCTTCTCGCCGACCCAATGGCTGGGCGTCGCCGTGCTGCTGACTGGCATCTTCGGGTTGGCCGCCTACAATTTCCGCTTCCTGGAAACCAACCGCGAGACTTTGGGCATCGCATTGGCCCTTGCGGTCGCAACCGGCCTCTTCGTGGCGCTCTACACCACCTATGACGCCTACGGCATCCGCGCCACGGCCGATCCGTTCACCTTTCTGGCCTGGTTCTTCATGATCGACGGGGCGACAATGCCGATCTACGCCTTCCTACGCTGGCGGGCGATGGTTCACCGCCCGGCAATCGGGCCGTTGATGCTGCGGGGGCTTGCAGGCGGGCTGATCGCCCCCATGTCTTTCGGAGCGATCATGCTGGCCACCCGGCTGGACAAGGTCGGCGAAGCCGCGGTGCTGCGCGAAACCTCGACCGTCTTTGCCGCCCTGATCGGCTGGCTGGCCCTGAAAGAGACCGTGGGGCCTCGGCGCATAATCCTGATGGCACTGATTGCATTGGGCGCGGTAATAGTTGAAATGGGCGGGTGAACAGCAGGACGACAGGCATGGCAGACAAGAAAGAGATCAATCCGTTTCTGAAACAGGTGCTGGAACTGGGACCACCGCTGGCCTTCTTCTTCATCTACCTGCGCCTGCGCGACGACAGCTTTCTGATCGGCGGCACCGAATATTCCGGCTTCATCGTCGCCACTATCATCTTCGTTCCGCTGATGCTGGGGGCGATGGGCATCCTGTGGTATCTGACCGGCAAGCTCAGCCGGATGCAGATCTTCACCGCCATCATGGTCATCTTTTTCGGCGGCCTGACCGCCTGGTTCAACGACGAGCGGTTCTTCAAGATGAAGACCACGCTGGTCTACGGGTTCTTCTCGCTGATGCTGGGCATCGGCCTGCTGCAGGGAAAATCCTACCTCGCCTATGTTCTGGACGAGATGCTGCCCATGCGCCACGAGGGCTGGATGATCCTGACCCGCCGCCTGTGCGCCTGTTTCGCCGTGCTGGCGGTGGCCAATGAACTGGTCTGGCGCACGCTGTCCACAGATCTGTGGGTCAAGATCGAAACATTCGGCTTTCCGATCGCCTTGATGGGGTTCCTGATGCTGCAATTCAGCATTCTGCAAAGCTATATGGACGATCCGGACAAGCAGTAATGCGTCCCTGACACGGGCCGGCGAACCTTGGGGAAACCTTCGGAAAACCGGATAAAATCCTTGGCTTAGCTCCAAAGCTGTGGAAAGCTGGGAAACCACCCACACCACTCATCCGGAGAACCGTGTCTTCCATGACCGCCTTTCCGAACAGCGGGTTCCTGTCCGAAGCTTCAGACCGGCTTCGTGATATGCTCTCTGCGCTAGCCACTTCTGTCTCGCTGGACCGCGGCGAGGTCTTGTTCGAACAAGGCGACGAGGGGGACGCCCTCTACGCTTTGCTGGAAGGCGCTTTGGAGGTGTCCTTCCTGGCCATGAGCGGGCGCAAGTTGGCGCTCAGCCTGATGCGCCCGGGCGAAGTGTTCGGCGAAATCGCCCTCTTCGACAGCGGCCCGCGCACCGCCACCATCACCGCAGCCGAGCCGTCGCGTGTACTGCGCGTGCGCCGCAAGGATCTGATGGAACAAATCCGCAAGCACCCCGAACTGGCCGAGGACATGATCCGGCTGGCCGGACTGCGCATGCGCTGGATGGGGGCGCAGTTGAACGAGCAGGTATTCCTGCCGATGCCTGTGCGACTTGCGCGAAAGCTTCTGCTTCTTGCCAACCAGCAGGACGCGCCGTCCGAACGCATCGCCCTGTCGCAGAGCGAGCTAGCGGAATTCGTTGGCGCGACGCGCGAGGCGGTATCCAAGACGATCTCGACGTGGAAACGCTCGAACGTGGTCGAGGCTTCACGCGGTGGGCTGCAGATCCACGACTTTGACGCCCTGCGCCAACTCGCCGAATCCGATCTGATCTGACCTGCTGCCCGGAAAATGGCCCGGATGTGATCCGCTTCACATACAACGGGATTCGCTTCCATTAGGTAATGAATTGTTACCGTAGGGTGCCAGAGTATCATCCCCGATATCTGTCCACTGGCATCTCCCTGCACCAGAGCCACGCGCCTCCCCGGCGTGTGGCTCTTTTGATTTGCGCAGCCAAAACGAAAATCGGCCGGAGCATCTGCCCCGGCCGATCATGTTGACCAAACTGGCTGTCCTACTCTTCGAGGCTCAGCGCGACGAAGCGCGGATCGCCACCGCGGCGCACCAGCAGCAGCAGCGACTTGCGCCCCGCCTCCCGAGCCTCGTCCATCCGATCCTCGAGATCGGAGATCGACGACACTTTCTGCTGACCAGCCTCGGTGATCAGGTCGCCTGCCCGCAGGCCTTTGGCGTAGGCTTCGGAGGCCTCATCCACATCCGTCACAACCAGACCATCTGCGTCCGCGTCCAGACCCAGATCTTCGCGCAACGTGTCGGTCAGCGGCGAAATCGTCAGGCCAAGGATGTCTGCATTCTCGTCCAGCGGCGCCTCTTCCGCACCATCATCATCGCCGGTTTCCGCACGCTCGGCATCCTCGCGACGCCCAAGAGTGACAAGCACGGTCTGAGTGCTGCCGTCCCGCTGAACAACCACGCGCACGGACTTGCCGACCGGTGTCTCACCGACCTGCCGCACCAATCCGCGCGTGTCCTTCACCTCGACACCATCAAAGCTGAGAATCACATCCCCTGCGAGCAGACCCGCTTCTTTGGCAGGGCCGTCCGGCACATCGCTGATCAGCGCGCCGCCCGGCTTGTCCAGGCCCATCGCCTCGGCCATATCCTCGGTCACGTCCTGAATGCGGACACCCAGCCAGCCGCGGCGGGTTTCGCCGAATTCCCGCAACTGATCGACAACCTTGGACACCACGTTCGACGCCATCGAGAACCCGATACCGATCGACCCGCCATTCGGCGACAAGATCGCGGTGTTCACACCGATGACCTGACCGTCCATGTTGAACAGAGGACCGCCCGAGTTGCCCCGGTTGATGGCCGCATCCGTCTGGATATAGTCGTCATAGGAACCGCTGAGCTCGCGATTGCGCGCCGACACGATCCCTGCAGATACCGAGAACCCCTGGCCCAGCGGGTTGCCCATGGCAACCACCCAGTCCCCTACAAGCGCTGTGTCGCTGTCGCCGAAAGTCACGTATTTCAGTGGACCCGACGCCTCGACCTTGAGCAACGCAATGTCCGTTTTCTCATCCGTTCCAATAACCTTGGCCGGCAGCTCTTTTACCGGCTGACCATCGCCGGGGAAGAATTCGATCAGAATTTCATCCGCCTCTGCGATGACGTGATTGTTGGTGACGATGTAGCCATCCTCGGAAATCACGAACCCCGATCCCAAGGCATTGCTGCGGCGCGGGCGATTGTCCTGGTCGCCATTGCGGTCCTGGAACTCGCGGAAAAAGTCCTCGAACGGGGAACCCTCGGGAACGATCCCCTGCGCGCCCGACTGCCCCTCGATCAGGGTCGTCGTGGTGATGTTGACCACGGCCGGGCTGATCCGGTTGACCAGCGGCGCCAGGCTTTCCTGACGGGCCTGTGCAGCCAACGTCTGGAGCAACAAAAGGGAAACCGCGGCAAAAGCCAGCCACAAAAGCCGCGCCATCGTCACCACATCGTCCCGGCGGACGGATACACTGCGTGCTACTGCCTGCACTTGGTCTCTCCTTGTCGACATTGTTCTGTTGGTGGCTGCCTGAGCAGCTTGCTGGGAAACAATGTAGTCAGTTTGTGACCGCCCGCAACTCGGGAAGTTGAGGAATTCACTGCCAGTTTACTTCAACCGATCAAAACCCCAGCCGATTGGCCGTCCACAACAGGACGAAGCCACTGACCACACACAGAAGTCCGACCAATCTGCGGGCCGGTTCGGGGATGCTGCGCAACGCCTCAAGCATCCGCTCGACAAGCGAAGGGGCCAGCGCATAGGCCAGCCCCTCGACAATCAACACCAGCCCGAAGGCCAGCAGGATCATACCCATTATTGGGAGGCCGGCGCGGCGGGCGCCGAACGGCCTTGCGGAGATCCGAGGTAGTTGAAGAACTCGGAATCCGGGCTGAGCACCAGCGAGCTGTTGCCGCCTTTCAGAGCGTTCTCATAGGCCGAAAGCGAGCGGTAGAACTCGAAGAACTCCGGGTCCTTGCCATAGGCTTCGGCAAAGATCGCGTTCCGTTCGGCATCAGCCTCACCGCGAACGATCTCCGCCTCACGGCGGGCCTCGGAGACCAGTTCGACCACGGTCCGGTCAGCCTGGGCACGGATCCGCTGTGCAGCTTCTTCACCGCGCGCCACTTCGTCGGCCGCCTCGCGTTCCCGCTCGGCGCGCATCCGGGCAAAGGTCGCTTCGAGGTTGGCCTGCGGCAGGTCGGTACGTTTCAGGCGAACGTCGATCACCTCAAGGCCCAGATCGCGGGCCTCGGCGATCGCGCCGTTGCGAATGCGCAGCATCAGCGCCGCCCGGTCCGAGCTGAGAATGTCATTCGAGCTTACCGAACCCAGAACCTCGCGGGTTTTGGCGCGCAGGATCGAATCCAGACGCTGCTCCGCTGTGTCGATGCCACCGGCACCCACGGCCTCACGGAACTGCCGCACATCGGTGATCCGATAGCGCGCGAAGGCGTCGACCACCAGGCGGCGGTCATCCAGCGGCGTGACTTCCAGCGGCCCGACCTCGCGGCTTAGAATACGGTCATCGTAGCGCACGACCTCCTGAATGACCGGAATCTTGAAGGCCAGGCCCGGGTCTTCCTTGACGTCGATCACGCGACCGAATTGCAGAACCAGCGCTTTTTCACGCTCGTCCACGATGAAGATCGCTGAGAGGGCGATCACAATAACCACGAAAATGGCAGGTAGGAGAAAGGTTGATTTACGCATGTCTTAGTTCCCCTCACCCGAGTTGCGGCGCAGTTCGTTCAGCGGCAGATAAGGCACGACGCCCTGCCCCTGGCCTGTTGCGCTGTCATCCAAGATGATCTTGTCCACGTCGCCCAGAACCTGCTCCATCCGTTCAAGGTACAGACGTTTGCGGGTCACATCCGGAGCTTTCGAGTATTCTTCGAGAACCGCGCCAAACCGGCTGGCCTCACCCTGAGCTTCGTTCACGACCTGTGCCCGATAGCCTTCGGCCTCTTCCAGCACCTGCGCGGCTTCACCACGCGCGCCGGCCAAAACCCGGTTCGCATAGGCATCGGCCTGCTTCTCCAGCCGGTCGCGTTCCTGTCCAGCCGACTGAACCTCGCGGAAGGCATCCTTGACCGGTTCCGGTGGGTCGGCGCCGTCAAAGTTCACACGGACGATGTTGATACCCGAGTTGTAGCTGTCCAGAGTCGACTGGATCAGTTCCTCAAGCCGTTCGGCGATGATAGCACGGTCGCGGTTCAGGATCGGCGCAAGGTCCGACTGCGCGATGATCTCGCGCATGGCCGACTCAGACACGGCCTGGATAGTTTGTTTCGGGTCGCGCAGGTTGAACAGGTAGTCCGCAGGATTCGAGATATTCCAGACCACCTGGAAATCGATATCGACGATATTTTCGTCTCCCGTCAGCATCAGCCCGGCGTCCGAACCGCGACCGCCCGATCCGATGGTTTCGGTCTGTTCGACCTTCACCGGGATGACTTCGGCCGTGACAACAGGCCACGGGGCAAAGTTCAGACCTTCGGTGCCGATTCCGGTAAAGCGACCGAACAGCAGTTCAACCGACTGCTCTTCGGGCTTGACCGTATAGGCGCTGGCAAAGCCCCACAGAACCAGAGCGGCAACCCCGCCCAGCAGGATGGTGCCCTTGGTAATTGCCGGGCCGCCACCGCCGCCCTGGCCGGATCCGTTGCCGCCTCGGCCCCCGCCGCCGCGCCCGCCCATCAGCACGCGCAGCTGCTCCTGGCCTTTTTTCATCAACTCGTCGATCTCGGGGATCTGCGGCCCGTCGCCTTCGGGCGGGCGTCGCCCGTCCCCATTGTTTCCCCGGTTTCCTCCGCCACCGGATGAGCCTCCGCCCCCCCAGGGGCCTCCGCTGTTGCCCGCCATGTGTTTCATTTCCCTTGTTTTGGCCCGTGTGCTTACGGGATCACTTGTAACCTGTGTGCGCGCGCTTGCAAATCAAGCGGTACGCACGGGTTGCCGCATGGTTACCAGTTCTTCGGCCATCACCGGATGAACTGCAACCGTGCGATCGAAATCTTCTTTGGTGGCGCCCATTTTCACGGCGATGCCCGCCAACTGGATCATCTCACCCGCGCCAGGGGCGACAATGTGACAACCCAGCACCTTGCGGGTGGCCTGGCTGACGATCAGTTTCATCAAAACCCGCTGGGTGCCCCCTGCGAACGCCTTCTGCATCGGCTTGAACGAAGTCGCGTAGACCTCGATCGGCTCTTGCTCGGCGGCCTGTTCCTCGCTCAGGCCCACGGTGCCCATCTCGGGCTGGGTGAAGATCGCGGTCGGGATCAGCTCATGATCCACCGGGGTGGGGTTGCCCTTGAATACGGTCTCGACAAAAGCCATGCCCTCGCGGATGGCGACCGGCGTCAGGTTTACCCGGTCGGTCACGTCCCCGATGGCATAGATCGAGGGCACCGCGGTCTGGCTGTATTCGTCCACGACAATCTGCCCTTTGCGGCCACGTTCGACGCCCAGCGCCTCAAGGCCAAGATCATCGGCATTCGGCGCCCGGCCCGTGGCATACATAACCACATCGAACAGCTGTTCAGACCCGTTGGTCGCCTTGACCCAGATCTTGTCGCTCTGCTTTTTCATTTCGAGCACATTGGTGCCCAGATGCACATCGATCCCGTTTTGGCACATCTCTTCGCAGATCAGGCCGCGCGCCTCGTCGTCGAAACCCCGCAGGATTTGCGCGCCGCGATAGAACTGCGTGGTCTTGACGCCCATGCCGTTCATGATCCCGGCGAATTCGCAGGCGATATAGCCGCCACCGACGATCAGCATGGTCTCGGGCAGTTTCTCAAGGTGGAAGATATCATTCGAGGTGATGGCCAGATCTGAGCCGGGGAATTCGGGCACCACGGGGCGCCCGCCGGTGGCGATCAGAATGTGCTTGGCGGTCTTTCGAGTTCCGTCAGCCAGCTCGACCGTATGCGGATCGAGCAGTTTCGCGCGCTGGTCAAAGGTTTCGACGCCGTTGTTCTTGAGGATATTGCGATAGATGCCTTCCAGCCGGTCGAGTTCGGCATGCAGCTTGCCGCGGAACTGCGGCCAGTCGAAAGCGCCCGGCTGAATATCCCAACCATAGGCACGAGCGTCCTCGACCATTCCCGCGTATTCGCTGGCAAACACCATCAGCTTTTTGGGAACGCAGCCACGGATCACGCAGGTTCCGCCATAGCGGTCCTCTTCGGCCAGCGCGACCTTCGCGCCGTTTTCGCCCGCCGCCACACGCGCCGCGCGGACACCGCCCGAGCCGCCTCCAATGACGAAAAGATCATAGTCAAAGCTCATGCCGCGTTCCTTTTGTCAGCCTGCCTGAAATTGCCCTGAGTATTTGGGGGCGTGAATGATCGTGCCAACCCCTTGGCCCGGAAATCGCACACCGCTGTGAAGCCGGGTGCGCGATTGGCTCAGTCGGCCAGGTCCGAAAACAGGTTGTCGTGTTCGTCGCCCAACCGATCCAGCTCGATCGTACCGCTGTTGAAATCGCGCAGCTCGACCCGGCCGTCGCCGTGGCCGATCACGACCTTGTCGCAGATGTCGATGAACAGTCCATTTTCAACCACACCCGGTATCTGGTTCAGCACCAGTGCAAGTTGCCTTGGGTTGCCGATGCGTTGCAGGTGCAGGTCGAGTATGTGATTGCCCTCATCCGTCACGGTCGGCGCCTCGCTGTTCATCCGCAGGGTCGCCGACGTGCCCAGCACGTCCATCGTGTCCAGCAACTCCTCGATCAGCGTGCGCGTGGTCTGCCAGCCAAAAGGAATGACCTCGACCGGCAACGGGAACGCGCCCAGCGCCTCGACCTCTTTCCCTGCATCGGCGATCACGATCATCTGGTCGCTGGCCGTGGCAACGATCTTTTCCTGCAGCAACGCCGCACCGCCGCCCTTGATCAGGTTCAATTCACCGTCGAACTCGTCGGCGCCATCGATCGTCACGTCCAGCCAACCCGCCTGATCCAGCGAAACAACCTCGATCCCGACCTCGCGCGCCAACTGTGCCGTAGCCGTTGACGTAGGGACGCCTTTGATCCGCAGACCTTCGTCCCGCACCCGCTCTCCCAGACGACGCACCAACCATGCCGCGGTCGATCCGGTACCCAGACCCACGCGCATCCCGTCCTCGACCATCTCGGCCGCGCGATAGGCGGCGACACTCTTGGCCCGGTCGATGGGTGACAACTCTGCTGTCATTGCGGCTTCCCCTCAGTTCTTTGGGGAACTTATACGGAAAGCCCTGCCCGACTGCGAGGCCCAAAATCCGCGGGACCGACGCAATAATCGATACATGAATACGCGTTTCCCATCGGAAACGTCGCAATCAAATCTTCAGTGCTCGGCTCGGTGGTGTAAATAAAGCGCATACAGTTTCCCAGCGGTTCGGGCAGTTCAAAACGACCCGGCCGCCAACTCGCCACAAGGCTCAGCGACCAGACATGTTTCTATCCGTCTTCGATATGTTCAAAGTGGGCGTTGGCCCATCCTCGTCCCACACGATGGGGCCGATGGTGGCGGCCGCGCGGTTCCTCGATCTGATGCGCGCCTCGCCATTCGAATTCGCTGGCTTGCGCGCGTCTCTGCATGGATCTTTGGCCTTCACCGGCGTCGGCCACGCCACGGACCGCGCCACGATCCTGGGGCTGGCTGGGTTTGTCCCCGACAGCTATGACCACGACCGTGCCGAAGCGGCACTGGCCGCAATTGCCGAAACCGGCACTGTCACACCCGAGGGTCTGCCGACCCTTCAGTTCGACCCAAAGGCCGATCTGGTCTTCGACTACGACAACACCCTGCCCGGCCATGCCAACGGCATGATCCTGATGGCCACCGACGCGCAGGGCGACGTGATCTTGCGGCAGGTTTATTACTCGGTCGGCGGCGGCTTTGTCCTGACCGAAGAGGAACTGGCCGAAGGCAAGGACACCAATGACGGCCCGCCGGTGCCCTTCCCGTTCAAGACCGCCGCCGAAATGCTGGAAATGGCGCGCAGCAGCGGCAAGACGGTCGCCGAAATGAAACGCGCCAACGAGATCGCGCGCGGCTGCGCCGACAGTTTCGCGAAGGGCACCGCTCGACTGTGGGAGGTGATGAACGCCTGTATCGAGCGCGGGCTGACCACCGAAGGCATCCTGCCCGGCGGCCTCAAGGTGCGGCGCCGCGCCAAGGCGATCCACGATGCCCTGATGGCCGAGCGCGGCATGAACCTGAACGCGCCGCACACGATCAACGACTGGATGAGCGTCTATGCGATGGCGGTGAACGAGGAAAACGCCGCCGGCGGTCAGGTCGTCACCGCCCCCACCAACGGCGCGGCGGGCGTGCTGCCGGCGGTGCTACGCTATTACCTCGATCACGTTCCAGGCGCGTCAGAAAGCCATATCGAGGATTTCCTGCTGACCGCCGCCGCTATCGGTGGTCTGGTGAAGTACAACGCTTCGATCTCGGGTGCCGAGGCTGGCTGCCAGGCCGAGGTCGGCAGCGCGGCCGCAATGGCCGCGGCGGGTCTTTGCGCGGTGATGGGCGGAACACCCGAACAGGTGGAAAACGCCGCAGAGATCGCACTGGAGCATCATCTGGGCATGACCTGCGACCCGGTCGCCGGGCTGGTGCAGGTTCCCTGCATCGAGCGCAACGGGCTGGGCGCGATCAAGGCGGTTTCGGCGGCGTCGCTGGCCCTGCGCGGAGACGGGCAGCATTTCGTGCCGCTGGATGCGGTGATCGAGACCATGCGCCAGACCGGCCATGACATGCACGAGAAGTACAAGGAAACCTCGCTGGGCGGACTGGCCGTCAACGTGCCAAACTGCTGAGGGATCAAACCGGGAGGGCAGCTCAATGCGTGGACATTGCCTGTGCGGCAGAATCGGGTTCGCGGTCGACCCTCCGGTCCTGTCTTGTGTTTCCTGCCATTGTGACAGCTGCCGCCGCCAGTGTGCCGCGCCGATGACCACATATTTTGGGGCCCGCGACGGACAGTGGCGTTGGACCGGAGAGGAACCGAAGCGGTTCAACTCTTCCCCCGGTGTCGAGCGCAGCTTTTGCCCGCATTGCGGAACGCCGATCTCGTTCCGATCCACTACGATGTCCGACGTTCTGCACCTTTATGTAGCGACACTGGAGAACCCCGAAGCCCTGCGGCCAACGCTGCATGTCGCCCATGAAGAGAAACTGACGTGGCTCGAACTGGGCGACGGGCTGCCCACTTGCATCGGTCCGGACTACACAAAGGTTCAGCCTTTGCCCGAGGACTGACGACGGGCCTTTCCCATTCTTCGGGAAACGTCTAGCGTCGCGGCCATGACACAGGATCGTCCCGTCTTCGGCATCGTTTTGATGCTTGGTTTCTGCGTGCTTGCACCGCTGGGCGATGCCTTGGCCAAGCTGTTGGGAGAAACCACTCCGCTTGGCGTTCTTGTGCTGGTGCGTTTTGCGGTGCAGGCGGCCATCCTGATCCCGCTGGTGGCGCTGACGGGTCGGACCTGGCGGATGCGCGGGCGCGTGCTGCGGCTGACCGTGCTGCGCACTCTGCTGCACATTGTCGGAATCGCCGCGATGTTCAGTGCGCTGCAGTACCTGCCTTTGGCCGATGCCGTCGCCATCGCCTTTGTCATGCCATTCATCATGCTGCTGCTGGGCAAGTATGTGCTGGGTGAAGAAGTCGGGCATCGTCGTCTGATCGCCTGCATTATCGGCTTTGCTGGCACGTTGCTGGTAATCCAGCCCAGCTTTGCCGAGGTTGGTGCTCCGGCCCTTTTGCCGCTTATCGTGGCTGTCGTCTTTGCCCTGTTCATGCTGGTGACCCGGCAGATTGCCAAAGAAACCGATCCAATCGCCCAGCAGGCCGTGTCCGGGCTGCTGGCCACCGCGGTCCTGGCCCCAGTGCTTGCGATCGGGGCCCTGACAGGTCTTCCGGATCTGGCACTGACCCTGCCGCAAGACAACGCTCATTGGTTGCTGTTGGCCATCGGTGTTCTAGGAACCGTGGCACATCTGCTGATGACATGGGCGCTGCGGTTCGCGCCTTCGGCAACGCTGGCGCCGATGCAGTATCTGGAAATACCGGTGGCGACGTTGATCGGCTGGCTCATCTTTCACGACCTGCCAAACGGTCTGGCGGCCCTGGGGATCGCCATCACGATCGCGGCCGGGCTTTATGTCATCCTGCGCGAGCGGGCCAGCGCCCGGTCTGCCCCGACGCAAACGCCCGCATGACAGCATCAAGAGCGTCGCGCGGCACCATGACCAGCAACCCGGGTCCGTCGACCTCGAGGGTAACTTGAGCCAGCGCACGGTTCGATGTTCCGACCCGCCCGTCCGGCTCAAGCACCAGACCGTCGATAGGCCATTCCAACCCCGAACTGCGTCCGGTTACACGCTGAAATGGAAACAATGACACTGTGTCGCCCGGCGTGAGCGACAGTGATATGCTGGGCGGGGCGTGAAAGACCACTTCGCGTGCGCCCAGCAGGACGCACAGCCTGTCTTGGTGGCAAACCAGCGTATTGAGCACCGCCAGCTGGTGGTCCAGCCGACCTCCGAGAAACCCGACGCCCAAGACCAGCGGCGCGCGAATATTGCGTAGGGCCTTGTCGAAATCAGTGCTGTCCTGTTCCCGGATCGGAAACAAACGGTCCTCTGGTATCCGTGCAAGATAGGCGCGTTCCAACGAATCGAAGTCGCCGATCACCGCATCCGGAACGCGCCCCGAATCGATCAATGCGGCGGCCCCGCCATCCGCAGCTACAGCGCCATTGACGCGATTCAGCGCCAGATTCAGGTCATCGGGGCCGATTTCCCCTCCTCCGAACAGGGCAATTGGTCTTTTGGAATGAACAATTTCGCCGTTTTTTCCAAGATTGACCATTTTTCCCGCTTTTGGACACATTGAGACCACAAAATGATAGGTTCTTTAGAACAGGTTCGAGCTGACAGACGCGCCCAGCGTCGCGCGGGTTGGCTCTGTGTAGTTTGTAGAGGACGTGCGTCTGATGGTACAGAACAACAAGGTATTGACCGTTTCCTACGGAACCTTCTCATGCACTTTGGAAGGCTTTGACGATTCCTTTGAGACGATGAAGGCGATTGCCGAATACTTCCGCGATCTTGCCGCGGATGACAGGTATTTCGGCTCCGAGCCTCCGCAACCAGACGCAGAAATGTTGACCCGTATCGCTCAGCGTGACGCTTCGCGCCGTGTGGAAGCCAAGCAAAACGACACCGGACTGCTGCTGCGCGCCACGGACGAAGCCCATGATGCGGCCCCGCAACAACCCGCACCCGCAGCCAGCACACCGGCGCCCGCCAGCCCTGACCTGAGCGTGGTCGACACAGCACCGGCGGCTGGTGCTGCCGCATTCTTTGCCGATGCCGAGCCAGTCGAATCCGCAGCCCCCCAAGGCGCCGACAGCATCGCCGCCAAGCTGCAGCGCATCCGCGCGGTCGTCTCGCATAATGACCAGACGCCCCCCGCCTACAGCGAAGACGAAGACAGCGGTTTTCTAGCCTCGCCCGAGCCCCAGATTGACGCCATCTCGGCCGCATTCGAAGCCGGAGCGCTCAGCCCCGAAGATCTGGGTGCAACTGAAGAGGTGATGCAGGAAGATGCTCCGGTAGAAGCCACACAACAGCCCACGGACCCGTTTGTCGACCTGGCCGAGGAAGAACCTCAGGCCGCGGTCGAATTCGAAGCGGAAGAAGAATTCTCGGCAGCATCGGAAGTCGAAGCGGAGGCTGATGAAGGCGCCGAGGATGCTCCGGAAGTTGAAGCTGATCTGGAAGAGGCTGAGGAAGCCGCGGCGGAAGAAACGTCCGAAGACGACCAGGCCGCCAGTGATGAAGAAGCCTCGTCCGAGATTCTCTTTGCTGATCTTGAAGAGGACACCGACTCGGAGCCCGAGGCTGACGACATCCTCAACATTCTGGGTGATCAGCCCGAAGATGCCGATGAGGAAGTCTCTGAACTCGCGGAAGACGGCGTCCTGACTGCCGAAGACGAAGAGAGCATCCTGGGTGAGATCTCGGAAATAGAGGCGGAAATGGATGCGCGCTCGAAACGCGACGCAAACAAGCCTCAGGACGTGGACTCGGACGTGTTGCGCCTGATGGAGAAGGCCGACGCCCAAATGGACGACCCGGCCACTTCGGACAAGCGGGAAACTTATTCCCACCTGCGCACAGCTGTAGCAGCCACCGAAGCTGAAGGCGGCAAGGCCCGCGATGCGGATGAGGACGAAAACCAGAAATATCGTGGAGACCTGGCCTCGGTCGTCAGCCCCCGTCGTCCGGAAATCCATGTCACCAGCATGCGCCCCGAGTCGGATACGGCCGCGCCGCTCAAGCTGGTTGCCGAGCAGCGTATCGATACGCAGGACGCGGACGCCGGTCCGGTCACCCCGCGCCGCGTGACCGCAGCACAAGACGACGACGCATCCGAAGAAGGCGGCTTTGCCCATTTCGCTCAGGAGCAGGGCGCACAATCCCTGCCCGACCTGCTGGAGGCGGCGGCGGCCTACCTGTCTTTCATCGAAGGTCAGGAGCAGTTCTCGCGTCCGCAGCTGATGAACAAGGTGCGGTCACTCAAGCAGGATGAGTTCAACCGCGAAGAAAGCTTGCGTTCGTTCGGCCAGCTTCTGCGCGATGGAAAGATCGAAAAAGCCGGCGGAGGGCGCTTTGCCGCCTCGAACCAGATCGGCTTCCGCCCCGACGACAAGCGCGCCGCGGGCTGACAAGACCCCCCAACTGCCCAAGACAGGCCGGAGATCCTCTCCGGCCTTTTTTGCATTTTGCGTGAAAGCTCAGAACTTGAACGCCAACGCCACGTACGGGCCGGTCAGTATAAGATCGACAACGTTGCGGCCGTCCTCAAAATCAACGCTCAGATGACGGTAGCCGGCTGCAACATCGATGGTCTCGGTCCAACTCCAATTGGCTTGAACGAGGGCTTCCCACTGGAATTTCGACCCATAGCCAAAACCACCGATGTTGCCCATAGCCGCAAGTTTCCACCGCTCATTCAGCGCGCGAGAGTATCGTGCCCCAATGATTGGATCTGTCCAGCTTTGGTCAGTGCTTGCCGTGAAACCGGCCACGGTTGTCGACAGATCAAGATCCCAATGGCGCAGCCCGCCCAGCACCTCAATTCGGGACTGGCTGTCCTCTGCCACCGCGTAGCTGCCCGCGAGCGAGGTCATTATCCCGTCCAGCTCCCAGCTCGCGGCGTTGCTGAATGGTCCGATGGAAACGGTGTCGCCCAAATTCAGATAGTTGAACTCGCCTCCGATCGACCAACGCCCTTTCCGGGCCTCGCCCGCGATCAGGAATGCGCTGTTTAGAATGTCGAAGATGGATTTGCTGCCATCAACCGGAGGGTTCGGCCCAATGTCCAGAGAGGTTCTGAAATCCGGCCCCCAGAGATAAGGGGCAATGACGAACTCCCAATCATCAGCCCAGACGGCGCCCGAACTCAAGGTTGAGAGACTGGTCAATGTGACCAAAACAGCATTTTTCATCAAGGATCCACCTGCCGACTTGTGCTTACCGAAACTGTTTTTCGGACAAGCCTGTCACGTCGGCAGGTTTCTTACAACGGTCTGGCCTATTGCCGATCTTGATCCGGGTCTTCTTTGCCAACGCCACGAAACACAAATTTGAATGGCAGCGCCCACAGAACACCCAAAACCACATAGACCAGCAGTTCGACCAGGATCGATGGTCGGTCCAGCCAGTTCACGATGGTGACCACTGCCACAATGTACAGCGGCAGCCCCACCAGCAACAGAACCAGCGACCACCGTCTGCGGGCCTTGTAGCTGAGGCCGGGTTTGTCCGCGCCTGCCATCAGTCGGCAAACGGGTCGGTCACCAGGATGGTGTCGTCCCGCTCCGGGCTGGTAGACAGCAGCGCCACCGGGCATTCGATCAGTTCTTCCACCCGGCGGACATATTTGATGGCGTTTGCCGGCAAGTCTGCCCAGCTGCGCGCGCCCTCGGTGGACTCGCTCCAGCCCGGCATTTCTTCATAGATCGGTGTGCACCGCGCCTGCTGATCCGCAGCCGTGGGCAAATAGTCCAAACGCTTGCCGTCCAGTTCGTAAGCGACACAGATTTTCAGCGTCTCGAACCCGTCCAGAACATCGAGCTTGGTCAGGGAAATTCCGTTGACGCCGCTTGTGGCGCAGGTTTGCCGCACGAGGCAGGCGTCGAACCAGCCGCAGCGCCGCTTGCGGCCTGTCGTGGTGCCGAATTCATGTCCGCGCTCTCCTAGTCGCTGCCCGTCGGCGTCGTGCAGTTCGGTCGGGAACGGGCCTTCGCCAACACGAGTAGTGTAGGCCTTCACGATACCCAGAACGAAGTCGATCGACCCCGGACCGATCCCCACGCCCGTCGCCGCCTGCCCTGCAATCACATTCGAAGAGGTCACAAACGGATACGTGCCGAAATCGATATCCAGCAAGGCACCCTGAGCGCCTTCGAACAGGATGCGCTTGCCCGCTTTGCGCTTTTCGTTCAGCACCTTCCAGACGGGAGCCGCAAAAGGCAGGATCTGCGGAGCGATTTCCTTCAACTGGGCGATCAATGCGTCACGATCCACGGCATCGATACCCAAACCCTTGCGCAGCGGGTCGTGGTGTTGCAACGCCCTATCGACCCGAGCCTCGAGAGTCGCCTCATCCGCAAGATCGGCCACACGCACCGAGCGGCGACCAACCTTGTCTTCATAGGCCGGGCCGATCCCGCGTCCAGTCGTGCCAATCTTGGTGCCCTTGCTCGCTGCTTCCTCGCGCGCGCGGTCCAGCTCGCCGTGGATCGGCAGGATCAAGGGTGTGTTTTCCGCAATCATCAGCGTTTCAGGTGTGATCTCGACGCCTTGCGCGCGGATCGTTTCGATCTCTTTCAGCAGATGCCAGGGATCCAGGACAACCCCGTTGCCGATGACGCTCAGCTTGCCACCACGCACCACACCAGACGGCAGTGCATGCAGCTTGTAGACCTCACCATCGATGACCAGCGTATGCCCGGCGTTGTGCCCGCCCTGAAAACGCGCGATCACGTCTGCCCGCTCGCTGAGCCAGTCGACGATCTTGCCTTTTCCTTCGTCACCCCATTGGGCGCCGACAACAACCACATTGGCCATATCCGGTCCTTTTTGCGCTGAATTACCAAACCCGGCCCATATAGCGGGGCGCAGGCAACAGGGAAACCGGTAATTCGCCGCAGCCACCAATCGCGCCGACGCGCAATGCTCTTGTCGGGGATCATGGCCACCGGACGGAGTCCGCGCCGTTGTTCATCTGACCCAGAAGATACCGGGATACCCCCCCGGAACGGGCAGCAACTGCAAAGTCACCCGGGGTTAAAGGCGTACCGGCATTCCGTGAGGCGTCTTTAGATACGCCTCCTCCCAAGCTGCGCGCATTTCGTGGACTTCTTCGGGCAACGCCGTTTCCTGCTCGGCCAAAACCGACTCGAGCGTTTCGAGCCAGGCCATGAAATAATCGTCGCCCCCGTCCAGCTCGCGGTTCAGCCCGTGGCGCCGCAAAGTCTCGGAGAACCGAGCGGCCCAATCGCTCCAGGAAATCCGGCCGGCCTCGTTCAACGCCACCGTCACCGCAAACACCTGAGCGTGCCAGGGGCTCTCAAAAACCGGACTTGGGGCGTTGTGATCGGGACAGATGCTCATGCGGGTTCCAGATAGCTTTGCCAGAGATCCAGAATCACCTCGTCGTCCGGGTGTTCGGGATTGGCCCACAGTTCCGACGCGGGAAAAGCAACGGCATAAAGCGGCTCGGGCGCTTCACCCAGACCATGCGCGCTGGAGTCCGGCAAGACATGTGCGCCGTGAAACCGCAAAATGCGTCCGGTCGCGCCCGCTCCGTATGCGGGCAGCCGCGTGTGCCCCCCTTCAACAAGACGATTGGCAGAAGGGCGCAGCGTGCGAACGGTCTGGCCGACCTCAAAAGCGGCAGGGATGTTCGACGGGCGATCGGCCGGTCCACCTTTAGCCAGAACTCTGGCCACCGCATCCGCCGGCAGTTTTCGCGGAGCAAGCGGATGTGGCCTGTCAACGCCCTGCCCGCGCAGATCCTCGATCTGCAGAACCCCGGTCTCGACCAACAGGTTGGCCAGGGCCGAAATCCATTTCTCGTAATAGCTGTACCGGGCATAGTCCTTGGGGGACAGCCTTTCTCGCGCATGGCGCGACGTGTCGATGTTCCATTGGCCCAACGCGCCGGCAGCCAGCGTCACTGCAAGGGCCCGCGCGTGCCAGTCTTCGGCAAACACCGGCACGTCTTCAGGCTCGGGGCGTACCGGCCCGTCACCGAACCGCCCGCCCATGTCGTGGACACCGGTCATGCCGACACCTTCGGCAAACCCGTGCCGATCATACTGTCGCGCGTGACCAGCGCGGCGAGGTCTGCTTCGCTCAGACCATCAGTGCCTTCTGGGCGCATGGGCAAGACCAGATACCGTATTTCGGCGGTCGAATCCCAGACACGAACTGCGGTACCCTTGGGCAGTTCAACTCCGAACTCAGCCAGGACGCGGCGCGGCTCGCGCACGGCACGGGCGCGGTAAGCGTCAGATTTGTACCAGCCCGGGGGGATGCCCAACAGCGGCCATGGGTAACAGCTGCACAAGGTGCAAACGACCATGTTGTGCGTCCGGGGAGTATTCTCGACCACGACCATATGTTCGCCCTGCCGGCCATAAAACCCCATCTCAGAGAGCACAGGCGTGGCATCGTCCAGCAGGGCGCGTTTGAACTCCGGGTCAGACCAGGCTTTGGCGACAACCTTCGCACCGTTCTGCGGACCGATCCGGTTCTGATAGGTGTCGATGATCTCGTCCAGAGCGGCCGGGTCGATCAATCCCTTGCGGGTCAGGATCGTCTCAAGCGCTTTGACGCGCAAAGCGGGGTCCGGGGGCAGCAACGCGTGCGGGTGGTCGTGATCGTCATGTGGCATGGCCGCAGCCTGAGCCAGGCACCGCCGTGTGTCCAGCCCCATTTGGCCTGTTCGGCACAATCCCCGGCGGTGATGGCAACTCGTGGCTTGCCCCCGGCCTCAAACTTGCTTAAGTACCCGGCGATACACGCCACGCCGCACAGGAACACCATGGAAAACGTCGTTCTCATCATCCACCTTCTTTTGGCTTTGGGCCTGATCGCCGTTGTTCTGCTGCAGCGGTCCGAAGGCGGTGGCCTGGGCATGGGTGGCGGCGGTGGTGGCGCCATTGCAGGACGTTCGGCAACGACGGCACTGGCAAAGGTGACCTGGATCCTTGCAGCCTGCTTCATCGTCACCTCGATCACCCTGACGATTCTTGCCGCGGAAAAATCGGCTGGAAGCTCGGTCATCGACCGACTTGGCGTTCCGGCTCAGGACGCGACCGAAGAGAGCACACCTGCTGTTCCCTCGGCCGAGGACCTGCTGCCGCCGGCGCAGGGCGACAACGCGCCGCTGATCCCACAGGCCGACTGATCCACAAAACCTAGAAATCTGAAAGAGAACCACAACAGCATCTTGCGGTTCTCTTGCGCTTTTTGCGCGAATCCTTTATACGTGAAGTCCCGTGATGCTGCGGTTTTTTGGAACCGCCGGGCAGTTGATGTTGACGTCTCACGGGGGCAGCCGAAGAAACATGGCACGATTTATTTTCATCACTGGTGGTGTTGTTTCATCCTTGGGCAAAGGGCTGGCGTCCGCTGCTCTGGGTTCGCTTCTGCAGGCTCGGGGATACTCGGTTCGGCTGCGCAAGCTGGATCCCTACCTGAATGTCGATCCCGGCACGATGTCGCCGTTCGAACATGGTGAGGTTTTCGTCACCGACGACGGGGCCGAGACCGACCTGGACCTGGGACACTACGAGCGCTTCACGGGTGTTGCCGCACGAAAGACCGACTCGGTCAGTTCGGGGCGGATCTATTCAAACGTTCTGGAAAAGGAACGCCGCGGCGACTATCTGGGCAAGACCATTCAAGTGATCCCGCACGTGACCAACGAGATCAAGGACTTCATCGCCATCGGCGAGGATGAGGTCGATTTCATGCTGTGCGAGATCGGCGGCACCGTGGGCGACATCGAAGGCCTGCCCTTCTTTGAAGCCATCCGCCAGTTCAGCCAGGACAAACCGCGCGGCCAGTGCATTTTCATGCACCTGACCCTGTTGCCTTACATCAAGGCCTCTGGCGAGCTGAAGACCAAGCCCACCCAGCACTCGGTCAAGGAACTGCGCTCAATCGGCCTGGCGCCCGACATTCTGGTCTGCCGTTCCGAAGGACCGATCCCGCAGAAAGAGCGCGAAAAGCTGGCCCTGTTCTGCAACGTGCGCCCCGACGCGGTAATCGCCGCGCAGGATCTCTCGACCATTTACGACGCGCCGCTGGCCTATCACCGCGAAGGTCTCGATCAGGCCGTGCTTGACGCATTCCAGATCAGCCCGGCGCCCAAGCCCGACCTTTCGAAGTGGGAAGACGTCAGCGACCGCATCCACAACGCCGAGGGCGAAGTGAAGGTCGCGATCGTCGGAAAGTACACCCAGTTGGAAGATGCCTATAAATCCATCGCCGAGGCGCTTACCCATGGCGGCATGGCCAATCGCGTCCGGGTCAAGGTTGAGTGGGTCGATGCCGAGATCTTCGACACCGAAGACCCCGGTCCGCATCTGGAAGGGTTCCATGCCATTCTGGTGCCCGGCGGTTTTGGCGAGCGCGGCACCGAAGGCAAGATCAAGGCTGCGCAATATGCCCGCGAACACAAGGTGCCGTATCTGGGCATCTGTCTGGGCATGCAGATGGCAGTGATCGAAGCCGCACGCAACGTGGCCGGCATCTCCGGCGCGGGGTCCGAGGAATTCGACCACGAGGCCGGCAAAAAACGCTTTGAACCCGTGGTCTATCACCTCAAGGAATGGGTCCAGGGCAACGCCAAGATCGAACGCAAGGTTGGTGACGACAAGGGCGGCACCATGCGTCTGGGTGCCTACAACGCGGTTCTGACCGAAGGCTCGAAAGTGGCCGAGGTCTACGGCAGCACCCAGATCGAAGAGCGGCACCGCCACCGTTATGAGGTGGACACCAAGTATCGCGAACAGCTTGAGAAAGCAGGCCTGAACTTCTCGGGGATGTCACCCGATGGACGCCTGCCCGAGATCGTCGAATGGTCGGACCACCCGTGGTTCATCGGCGTGCAGTACCACCCGGAACTGAAATCCAAACCTTTCGATCCGCACCCTCTGTTCCGCGACTTCGTTCGCGCGGCCAAGGACACGTCACGTCTGGTCTGAGGCGGACTGTACGGCTTGGTCTTGCTTTGCGAAGCGTTCCGGTTCAGTTTGAGCCGGAACGGACAAAAGGAGCAGACCGCGTGAGCAAAGGATACTGGGTTGCCCATGTCGATGTAGACGACATGGAGACCTACAAGACCTACATCGCTGCCAATGGCGAGGCGTTTGCTGAATACGGTGCCCGTTTTCTGGTCCGCGGTGGAGATCGTCAGGTGCGGGAAGGCGCAGCGCGGGCGCGAACCGTCGTTATCGAATTTCCCAGCTACGAGGCCGCCCTGGCCTGCTATGAAAGCGACCTGTACCAAAAGGCTAAAGCCTTGCGCGATCCAGTTTCATCCGGTGATCTGGTGATCATCGAAGGGTATGACGCCTAGCACGGACACGGTGACAGAAATACGGATTCCCCAATGCCACTGCTAAAGAACTTCCTGCAGGCTTTGCGCCCTCCTCAGCAGACCACGCTGCCGGACCCTGATGCGGAACTGGCGCTTGGCGCTTTGCTGGTGCGTGTTGCGCAGGCCGACCGCGACTACAAGATCGAGGAAATCAGCCTGATCGACCGCATCCTGGCACGGCTGTACCAGCACAACGCGATCGAGGCCGCCAAGGTCCGCGCCACCTGCGAGAAGCTGCACGCCGCAGCCCCCGACACGGATACGTTCGGCAAACTGATCCGCGAAACGACGGATTTGCACGAACGTCTGGCCGCGATGGAGGCCCTTTGGGAGGTTGTGCTGGCCGACGGCAATTCGGACGAGGGCGAGATCAAGATCGTCGAAGAAGCGCGTATCGCCATGGGCCTCAGCTACAATGACAGCCAAGCCGCGCGCGAACGGGTGCAAAGCCGCTTGGACGCGGGCTGAGTGGCCGCTATATCTAGGCCATGTTCAACGCCTTCCTGTCCCGGCTGACCCAGCCGCAGCCCGACCCACTGACCGATGACGACGCCCGGCTGGCCTTGGCCGCCCTGCTGGTTCGCCTCGCTCGGTCCGATGATGACTATGCCGATACCGAGATGTCGCGCATCGACAAGGTTCTGGCCGAGCGCTACGGCCTGTCCCCGTTCGAGGCCGCAGGGCTGCGCGCCCAGGCCGAAGATCTGGAGGCCGAGGCCCCTGATACCGTCCGCTTTACCCGTGCCATCAAGGATGCGGTGCCGTACGACCATCGCCTTGGCGTGGTTCAGGCGCTGTGGTCGGTGGCGCTGGCCGACGGTCAGCGCTCGCAGGACGAGGACTCGCTACTGCGGCTGGTCGTCAGCCTCCTGGGCGTCAGCGACGTGGATTCAGCCCTAGCCCGGCAGAAGGCCGCCAAATCGTGACGGCGATGCTGGGCATGTACGACATGCCCGCTTTGCAACCGGCCAACGATCGCTTTTGGAGTTTGATTCGCGCGCATTTGGGCGAAGGTCCGAACCATCTGACCCGCGATCGTGATTTCTGGGACATCTGGCAGGACCCTGACTTGGTCTTTGCCCAGACCTGCGGTATGCCCTATCGCACGCGCCTGCACGGCAAGGTGCATCTGGTCGGCACTCCAGATTATGACCTGCCGGGCTGTCTGCGGGGACACTACTGCTCGGTTTTCGTGGCCCGCGCTGAAGACGCGCGCGATCTGCCTGAACTGGCGGCCGGTTTTTTTGCTTTTAACGAGGCGCTATCCCAATCGGGTTGGGCCGCCCCGGTCACGCATCTGTCCGAACTGGGCCTTGCTCCGGCGCGCCTGCTGGAAACCGGTGGACACGCTTTGTCGGCGCAGGCCGTGGCCGATGGACATGCCGATTTCGCATCGCTGGACGCGCTGACATGGGTGCTGCTGCAAGAGCATACCGATCTGGGCAAGCGCCTGCGCCCGGTGGAAAGCACGCGCCCCACCCCGGCGTTGCCCTACATCACCGCGATCACGCGCGATCCGGTCCCGGTCGCCACCGCGGTTCGCGCCGCGATTTCAGACCTTTCCCCGGCTGATCGGGCAGCGCTGCACATCCGCGGGTTGATCGACATTGCAGCCGATCTCTACCTGGCCGTTCCCAACCCGCCATCGCCTGCGGCTTTGCTGCCTGAAAGCTGACCAATTTGACCACTGACCGTGGCCGAATCGGAGGTTTCGGGACTTGAACTTGTCATTTGCGCATTGCATTGCTCTTGTTTTTCGGCCCTAGTACCGCACCAACGCAATCAACAACACCAGGACGACCCGTGACAGACAGCACTCCCGTCATCGAGATCAAGAACCTGCACAAAAGCTTTGGCAATCTCGAAGTCCTCAAAGGAGTGGACATCACCGCCCATCGCGGCGACGTGGTGTCGCTGATCGGATCATCCGGGTCGGGCAAGTCCACCCTGCTGCGCTGTTGCAACCTGCTGGAAGACAGCCAGGAGGGCGAGATCCTGTTCAAAGGTGAGCCGGTGCGTTGGACCGGAACCCGCGATCACCGCCGCCCCGCCGATCCCAAACAGGTGCTGCGCATCCGTACCAACCTGTCGATGGTGTTCCAGCAGTTCAACCTTTGGGCCCACATGACCATCTTGCAGAACGTGATGGAAGCCCCGATCACCGTGCTGGGCCGTGACCGGCACGAGGTCGAGGACAGCGCCCGCAAATACCTGGACAAGGTTGGCATCGGCGACAAATGCGACGCCTATCCCGCGCAACTGTCGGGCGGCCAGCAACAGCGCGCCGCGATCGCGCGAGGCCTGTGCATGGAGCCCGAGGCGCTGCTGTTCGACGAGCCGACCTCGGCACTCGATCCCGAGCTGGAACAGGAAGTGATCAAGGTGATCAAGGATCTGGCCGCCGAAGGCCGCACCATGATCATCGTCACGCACGACATGCAGATGGCGGCCGACATCTCAAGCCACGTGGTGTTTCTGCACCAGGGCCTGATTGAAGAAGAAGGCTCGCCCGAAGATATTTTCACTGCTGCCGAATCCGAAAGGCTTCGGGGCTTTCTCTCCGCCACAAAGGCGGCGTAAAATCAGGACAGAACCAAACAGGGGAGTTACCAATGAAAAACCTGATTCTGACCACTGCAGCGCTGGCGCTTGGCGCTGGTATGGCCATGGCCGACACGGTCCGCATGGGCACCGAGGGCGCCTATCCTCCGTACAACTTCATCAACGACGCCGGCGAGATCGACGGCTTCGAGCGTGAGGTCGGCGACGAGCTGTGCAAACGCGCCCAGCTGGAATGCGAATGGGTCAAGAACGACTGGGATTCGATCATTCCGAACCTGGTCTCGGGCAACTACGACACCATCATCGCGGGCATGTCGATCACGGCCGAGCGTGATGAGGTCATCGACTTCACCCAGGACTACTATCCGCCGACCGCTTCGGCCTATGTCGCAACTTCGGCGGATGCTGACGTGACCGGCGGCGTGGTCGCCGCACAGACCGCCACCATCCAGGCTGGCCACGTGGCCGAGTCGGGCGCAACGCTGGTTGAATTCGCAACGCCCGAGGAAACCATCGCCGCCGTGCGCAACGGTGAGGCTGATGCCGTTCTGGCCGACCGCGACTATCTGGTGCCGCTGGTCGAGGAATCGAATGGCGAACTGGTCTTTGTCGGCGATCCGGTTCCGCTGGGCGGTGGCGTCGGCATGGGCCTGCGCGAAAGCGATGCCGAACTGCGCGGCAAGTTCGATGCAGCCATCACCTCGATGAAAGAGGACGGCACCCTGAACGAGATGCTGAAAAAGTGGTTTGGTGAAGACACCGCCACCTACGCAGCTGACGGCTCGGTCGTCACCAACTAAGCATCCGGTCCTGCGGTTCGGCGCCACGCGCGCCGAACCCACCCCGGCCCGCGCCGGACCCGACGTTCGAAAGACGCCCCATGTTTTCCTACTGCGCTGATCCCGACACGCTCGGCACGTTCCGCTGGTTTTCATGCTATCTGACCAACGGCGTGCACTGGTCGTTCTACCTGTCGTTCATCAAGGTTCTGGCCTTGCTGGCGGTGACGGCCCCGGTGGCGTTGGCTTTCGGCTTTGCGGGGGCAATGGCGGCGCGGTCGCATGTCCCGCCGCTGGGCTGGCTGGGCAAAGGCTATATCGCCATCGTGCGCGGTGTGCCCGACATTGCGTTTTTCCTGTTCTTCGTGATCGCCCTGGACCAAGGGTTCGAGTGGATGCGGCATCAGGTGCTGTGTCCCGACTGGACCGATCCGATTCGCCAGGGGAACGACTTTCTCGTCTGCCCCGCCGCCAAGCTGCCGCTGGGCACCGCACCGGAATGGGTGCACGAAACCTACGGCTTTTTCCTGGCCGTCATCACCTTCTCGATCGTGTTCGGTGCCTTCGCCGCCAACGTGCTGTACGGCGGCATGCGCGCCGTGCCGCTGGCGCAGCTTGAAACCGCCGAGGCCTATGGTATGACGCGCCGCCAGACCTTCTGGCGCATTCTCGTGCCGCAGATGTGGGTCTATGCCCTGCCCGGCCTGTCGAACCTGTGGATGGTGCTGATCAAGGCCACGCCGCTGCTGTTCCTGCTGGGGGTCGAAGACATCGTCTATTGGGCGCGCGAGCTGGGCGGCACCAAGACCTCGAAATTCACCGCCTATCCGCATGGCGACTGGCGCATGTGGTACTTCCTGTTCCTGCTGGTTTTCTACCTTGGCATGACCCGCGTTTCCGAGATCGGCCTCGAACGGCTGATGCGCCGGCTATCTCACGGTCAGGCCACATCGGGCGGAGAGCTGCTGCGCAAGGAGACCACCGCATGAGCTGCCTGCAGACCATCCAGGATTACGGCCTGCGTTCGATCGGGTTTGGCGAGCGCCTGCTGCCGCGCAGCGATTTCACCCTGTGCGAACAGTTTACCCTGATCGGTTCAGGGATGATCTGGAACATCTATTTCGGCGTGATGGCGCTGGCCACCGGGTTCTTCCTGGCCACGGCCGTGGCCCTGGGCAAGGCGTCCAGCCGCAAGTGGCTGCGCAAACCGTCCGAGTGGTTCATCTTCATCTTCCGCGGCTCGCCGCTGTTCATCCAGTTCTTCTTTGCCTACTTCTTGTTCCTGTCGCTCAAGAAGACCTACCCGATGTTCGACGCCTTCACCTCGGCCTGGCTGGGGGCGCTGATCGTGCTGTTCCTGAACACTGCCGCCTATTCGGGCGAGATCTTCTATGGCGCGCTGCGGTCGATCCCCAAGGGAGATATCGAGGCCGCCGATGCCTATGGCATGTCCGGCTGGTCGCGCTTCCGCCGGATCGTGTGGCCCACCATGCTGCGACTGGCCTGGCCCGCCTACACGAACGAGGCGATTTTCCTGTTCCATGCCACCACGCTGGTCTTCTTCTCGGCCTTTCCGGCCTGGCAGCAACGCGGGGACGCGCTTTACTATGCCAGCTATTTCGCCGACAAGACGTTCAACCCGTTCGTCCCCTACCCGATCCTGGCGTTCTATTTCATCCTGCTGACGCTGGTGATCGTGGGCGTGTTCGGCCTGATCAACAAGCGGCTGAACCGGCACCTGCCGGTGGCGCGCAAGGCCAAGATTCGGTTTCGCCTGAACCTGGCGCGCTGAGGCGCCGGGACTCAGGCCATCCGCAACCGGCCCAGCATCGGGCAATCCACCGAGCCTTCGGCGCAATTTGCCGTCAGCTCGCCCAGGGCGGCCTCCAGCCGTTGCAGTTCGGCGATCTTGCGGCGGACGCTGTCCATGTGACCTTTGGCCAATGCGCTGACCTCGGCACAATCGGCCGCGCCGCCCTCGGACAGGTCCAACAAGGCCTTTGCATCGCCCAGCGAAAACCCAAGGTCACGGCAGCGTTTCAGAAACCGCAACCGCCCCACATCCTGCGCGGAATACAGCCGCCGATTGTTGGCCGCCCGCGCCGGGCGCGGCACGATGCCTTCACGCTCGTAATACCGGATGGTTTCGATTCCCACGCCGCTTTGACGGGCCGCTTCACCGATCGCAATCATGTGACCTCGTTTCGCTTGATCCTGTAGTGGCTACAGGATTTATACCTCTGCCCACACGCTGCGGCAATGCTGCGGCCCCTGAATGACGGAGGAACAAAATGCGCGGATTTCTCGGCCTCAGCTTTGCCGGATCCCTGTCGGCCCTGGGCGTGGGCGCATGCTGCGTGCTGCCGATGACGATGATGTTGCTGGGCCTTGGCGGCAATTGGCTGGCCGTCTTTGGTCAGATCGCGGCGCTCAGCTACTATGTTCTGGCGGCCTCGACGGTGCTTATCGCGGTGGCGTGGCTGGTGGCCTATCGGCGCGACAAGATGCGCCATCTGAAATGGGGCTTGGCGGCCAGCACCGCGATGACCGCCCTCGCCTGGGTCGTCGTGTTCAACGAGGCCCGCATCAACGAATTTCTGATCCAACAGATGTGAGACCATGACAGACACGCCCGTAACGCTTGAAAGCACTCTGACCTGCCCCGCCTGCGGCCACGCGCAGACCGAGACCATGCCCACCGACGCCTGCCAGTGGTTCTATGAATGCAGCGCCTGTCACACGGTACTGAAACCCAAGCCGGGTGATTGCTGTGTCTATTGCTCGTACGGAACCGTAGCCTGCCCGCCCATTCAGCAAGGCGACAGCTGCTGCGGATAATTTGATCAAATATCGTGACAAGGGCATAAAGCTCGACTAGGTTTGCCGCAGCACAGCTACGGAGCCCCAGATGGACCTTGCCGCCCTGCATACATTTCGCGTCGCCGCCTGTGACCTGAACGGCCAGATGCGCGGCAAACGCGTGCCCCCGTCTTACGCCGACAAGCTGGACAGCGGCGCGGTGCGCATGCCGTTTTCGGCGCTGAACGTCGATCTGTGGGGCGCCGATATCGAGGGCAGCCCGCTGGTGTTCGAAACCGGCGACGCCGATGGCGTACTGCGCCCGACCGAGCGCGGCCCGGTGCCGATGCCCTGGCTGACCACACCCACGGCGCTGGTGCCGATGTGCCTGTACGACGATCACGGCACACCCTTTGCCGGCGATCCCCGCCACGCGCTGGCCGCAGTCCTGTCGCGCTATGCCCAGCGCGGATGGAAAGTTGTTGCCGCGACCGAGCTGGAATTCACCCTGCTTGACTCCTCGGACGCGCAACCAAAGCCCCCGCACAACCCGGTCACCGGCCGTCGGCTGCGCGGCGAGGCGGTGCTGTCGATGGCCGAAATGGACGCCTTCGACGCCTTCTTCACCGAGCTTTATGACGGGTGCGCCGAAATGGGGATTCCCGCCCAGACGGCAATTTCCGAAAGCGGCATCGGCCAGTTCGAGATCAACCTGAACCATCAGGATGCCATGCGCTGCGCCGATGATACGTGGCTTTTCAAGGCATTGACCCGTGGGCTGGCCCGCAAGCACGGCTTTACCGCGACCTTCATGGCCAAACCCTATGCCGATGATGCGGGGAACGGAATGCATGTTCACTTCTCGGTGCTGGATGACCAGGGTCGCAACGTCTTTGACAATGGCGGGCGTGAAGGGACCGAAATCCTGCGCTCTGCCGTCGCCGGCTGTCTGGCCGCCATGCCAGGCAGCACGCTGATCTTTGCTCCGCATGGCAATTCGTACACGCGGCTCGTGCCCGGAGCCCATGCCCCCACAGGCGCGGCTTGGGCCTATGAGAACCGGACCGCCGCGATCCGCATTCCGGGCGGTGCGCCCGCCGCCCGCCGGATCGAGCACCGCGTGGCCGGCGGCGACATCAACCCCTATCTGATGCTGGCCGCGGTTCTGGGCGCGGCTCTGATCGGCATCGAGGACGGCCTTCAACCCCCGCCCCCGATCACGGGAAATGCCTACGAGATCGAAGGGCTTCCGCAATTGGCAGGGGACTGGGATTCGGCCATTTCGGCATTCGAGACGGACCCGATCATCGCGCGCATCTTCTCCGGGGATCTGATCCGAAACATGGTGATGACCAAAAGGCAGGAATCCGCACGCTTTGCCGACATGGACCCCGACAGTCACTGGTTGAGCTATCTGGAGTCCGTATGATCCTCTTGCCCGTGGATCGAGACTCGGGTAGATTGAATTTGATCAAATTTGGTGACTCATGAAAATCGGCATACTGCAGACCGGCCACGCGCCCGAACCGCTGGAACGATCGTTCGGCGACTACGACCTGATGTTTCAACAGCTTCTGGACGGCAACGATTTCGAGTTCGTGACCTATGCGGTGGTGGATGATGTGTTCCCCGACAGCGCAAGCGACTGCGATGGATGGGTGATTACCGGCTCGCGGCATGGCGCCTACGAAGATCATCCGTGGATCCCCAAGCTCGAGCAACTGATCCGCGAGATCCAAGCGGCACGGAAACCGTTGATCGGGGTCTGTTTCGGCCACCAGATCATCGCTCAGGCGTTGGGCGGCAAGGTTGAAAAGTTCGACAAGGGTTGGGCGATCGGACGCACGGAGTATGACTATGACGGGCGCAAGGTTTCGTTGAACGCATGGCACCAGGATCAGGTGACGGCCTTGCCCGACGGCGCCCAGCTATTGGGTAGCAACGCGTTCTGCAAGAACGCGATGGTTGCCTACGGGGACACGATTTGGACGGTGCAGGCACATCCCGAATACTCCAACGATTTCATTCAGGGCCTCATGGAGACACGCGGTAAAGGCGTGGTGCCCGACGCCCTGATGGACGACGCAAAAACCCGATGGAACGCTCCGGATGACAACGCCAATATCGGGCGTTTCATGGCAGAGTTCCTTAAGAAAGAGAGGGCCTGATGGCCGACTGGACAGACCAACTTCCACAAGCAGCACGGGATTACATCGACGGGCACCGGCTGGACGAGGTCGAATGCATCATCTCAGACCTGCCGGGGATTGCCCGCGGCAAGGCAGTTCCGGCATCGAAATTCGCCAAGCAGGCCTATTTCCATCTACCCGACAGCATTTTCTACCAAACCATCACTGGTGACTGGGGTGAGGCCGCGGGTGAGGATGGGTTCATCGAACGCGACATGATCCTCAAGCCCGATTTCAGCACGGCCTCGGCGGCACCGTGGACCGGTGACTGGACCCTTCAGGTGATCCATGACGCCTACGACAGGGACGGCGATCCGATTCCGTTCAGCCCGCGCAACGTGCTCAAACGCGTGGTCCAGCTGTACAAGGACAAAGGGTGGAAACCGGTTGTCGCGCCCGAGATGGAGTTCTTTCTGGTTGCCCGCAACGTGGACCCGGCCAAGGGGATCGAGCCGATGATGGGCCGCTCGGGCCGTCCGGCTGCCGCGCGGCAGGCCTATTCCATGACCGCCGTGGATGAATTCGGCCCTGTGATCGACGACATCTATGATTTCGCCGAGGCACAAGGGTTCGAGATCGACGGCATCACCCAGGAGGGCGGCGCCGGTCAGCTTGAGATCAACCTGCGCCATGGCGATCCGGTCAAGCTGGCCGACGAGGTGTTTTATTTCAAACGCCTGATCCGCGAGGCCGCGTTGCGTCACAACTGCTTTGCCACCTTCATGGCCAAACCGATCGAGGACGAGCCGGGATCGGCCATGCACATCCATCACTCGATCATCGACATGGAGACGGGCAAGAACCTGTTCTCGGGGCCTCAGGGCGGCGAGACGGACGCGTTCTACAACTTCATCGCCGGTCTGCAGCTGCACCTGCCCGCCGGGCTGGCGGTGATGGCGCCCTACGTCAACTCGTACCGGCGCTACGTCAAGGACCATGCCGCCCCGATCAACCTGGAATGGGCGCGCGACAATCGCACCACGGGGATACGTGTGCCGCTGTCGGGTCCCGACAGCCGGCGGGTGGAAAACCGCATCGCCGGGATGGATTGCAACCCCTATCTGGGCATCGCCGTGTCGCTGGCCTGTGGCTATCTTGGTCTGGTCAATCAGGACCGCCCGCGCCGTCAGTTCTATGGCGACGCTTACGAAGGTGACGGCGACATCCCGCAGGTCATGGGCAACGCGCTGGATCTGTTCGACGAGGCCGAAGCCTTGCATCAGGTTCTGGGCCCCGAGTTCGCACGGGTCTACAGCATCGTAAAACGCGCCGAGTACGAGGAGTTCCTGCAGGTGATTTCGCCGTGGGAGCGTGAACACCTGCTGCTGAACGTCTGAGCCATGTGCGCCATGAACCTGCTGTACAGCAATGACAAACGCGGCAGCTACCCGCCCAGCTGGTATGCCGCCACCGCGCACCCGCGAACCCCGACCGAGCCGCTGCGCGGCGATGTCACCGCCGACGTTTGCGTAGTGGGTGGAGGGTATACGGGCCTTTCGACCGCGCTGCACCTGGCCGAGGCCGGTTTCAGGGTAGTCCTGCTTGAAGCGCATCGCGTGGGTTTCGGCGCCTCGGGGCGCAATGGGGGCCAATTGGGCAGCGCCCAGCGCATGGATCAGGAAGACCTGGAAAAGCTGGTCGGGCGCGACGACGCGGCCACGCTGTGGGATCTGGCCGAAGACGCCAAGACGCTGGTCAAATCGCTGATCGAACGCCACGGCATCGATTGCGACTTGAAACCGGGCATCGCCACGTTGGGCTTCAGCGACGGCGAACGCGCCGAATTGCACGCTCACGCCGATCACCTGAAAACCGCCTATGGCTATGACCAGATCGAGCTTCTGGATGCCGAAGCCGGGCGCGCGCTCTGCCCCTCGCCGGCCTATGCAGGCGGGTATCTGGACATGGGCGCGGCCCATCTGCACCCGCTGAACTATGCGCTGGGTCTGGCCGAGGCCGCCTTGACTGCCGGCCTGACGCTTCACGAAAACACCGAGGTGCTGGGCATCGAGGAAGGCCCGCGCGTCACCGTTCGCACCGAACATGGTTCGGTCACGGCCGACCATCTGGTTCTGGCCTGCAATGGCTACCTAGGCAACTTGAACCGCAAGGTCGCCACGCGGGTCATGCCGATCAACAATTTCATCGCCGCGACCGAGCCGCTGGGCGCCGAGGCCGCAAAGGTTCTGACGCAGGACGTGGCCGTTGCCGACACGAAATTCGTGGTGAACTATTTCCGCCTCAGCGCCGATGGGCGACTGCTGTTCGGCGGTGGCGAGAGCTATGGCTATCGCTTTCCATCCGACATCGCCGCCAAGGTCCGCAAACCGATGACCGAGATATTTCCGCATCTGCGCGACGTTCGGATCGACTATGCCTGGGGCGGCACGCTGGCCATAACCATGCGGCGGATGCCCTACCTGACGCGTCTGGCGCCCAACATCCTGTCGGCCTCGGGCTATTCCGGTCATGGGGTCGGCACCGCAACCCATGCCGGTCAGTTGATGGCGCTGGCCATCCAGGGCCAGTCCGAAGGGTTCGACACGATGGCCCGCGTGCCCGCTCTGCCTTTTCCCGGAGGCTCGGCCCTGCGCAGCCCTCTGCTGGTGCTGGCGATGACTTGGTATGCCCTGCGTGATCGGCTGGGCCTTTGACCCACGACTTGTGACGGTTCGGTGAAATTTCGCCCAGCAGGCGAATGAAGGCTTGGTTTGCTCAGCTTTTCATTTTATCTTTTCCAAACATAGAATTTGGGATTATCAAATATGACGCTGCCACCCAACGTCCATGACGCCGAACCCATCCCTGCCGCCGCCAAAGACGCGATCGAGTCCCTGATGCAATCCGGGGACCTGTTCCGCTATACCGCGCCGCAGGACGCGCCGGTTGCTTTGCTTGAGGCAGAGTTCGCCGAGTTGCTGGGCAGCAAATACGCGCTGGCGGTGTCGTCCTGTTCGGCGGCTCTGTTCCTGTCGCTCAAGGCACTGGGGCTGCCGCGGGACGCGCGGGTGCTGATCCCGGGCTTTACCTTTGCGGCGGTGCCCTCGTCGGTGGTGCATGCCGACTGCCTTCCGGTCCTGTGCGAGGTGGGCGACAATTACCGCATCGACATCGACGATTTCGCGGCCAAGCTCGACGACGCTCAAGCGGTGATCATCAGCCACATGCGCGGCCATACCTCGGACATGGACGCGATCATGGCGCTGTGCGACGCGCGCGACATCCCGGTGATCGAGGACGCGGCCCATTCGCTGGGCACCACTTGGCATGGCCGCAACATCGGCACCATCGGCAAGGTGGGCTGTTTCTCGTTCCAGTCCTACAAGATGATCAACGCAGGCGAAGGGGGCATCCTTGTCACAGACGATGCCGACCTGGTTGCCCGCGCCGTGATCATGTCGGGCGCCTATGAGCACAATTGGAAAAAACACAAAGGCCCGCACGGCCAGAACGCGCCCGATCTGGAGCATGCCTTTGCCCGCTGGCAGAACAAGCTGCCGCTCTACAATCTGCGCATGAGCAACCTCAGCGCCGCGGTGATCCGCCCCCAACTGCCCGAATTGGCGCGGCGGGTGCGCGACGGGCTGGCCAACCACGATTATGTCGCGCAGCGCCTGAACAGTTCACCGCATATCCACGTACCCGACCCGTTGACACCAGAGCGACGTGCGCCGGACTCGATCCAGTTCAACCTGGTCGACCTGAACAAAGACCAGATCAAGGCATTTGCCGCTGCCGCCGAGGGCCGCGGCGTCAAGGTGCAGGTCTTTGGTCTGAGCGAGGACAATGCCCGCGCCTTCTGGAACTGGCAGTTTCTGCCAGAGCAGGTCGAGCTGCCTCGAACGCGCGCAATGCTGATGTCGGCCTGTGACGTGCGCCTGCCGGTGCGCCTGACCCGCGCGGAACTGGATGTAATCGCTGACATCATCCTGGCCTCGGTCGGCGAGGTTACCGCGCCCGAAGTGGCCTTCGGCACCTGACCCCAACGCCAGAAAGAAAAGGCCCGGATTGTCCGGGCCTATCTGGTATCAACTGAGCTTGGAAAGCTTCTGCTGCAACTCGGCCAGTTGTTTCTTGATGTCGTCCAGGTCTTCTTTGGACTCGGACTTGCCTTCTTCGTCCTTGTCCGGCCCGGACCAATTGCCCGACAGCCCGCCTGTCATGGCCTTCAGGAACGCCTGCTGCTGCGCCTGCATTGCTTCGAACCCGGGCATGCTGCTCATGGGGTTCATCGCACTCATGTTTTCCATCATCTTGGCCTGGCTTTCGCGCAGCATCTCAAAGCTGGATTGCAGGAATTGCGGCATCATGCCCCCGCCCGGCACCATGTAGCTGCGCACAAGGTCATTCAGCACGTTCACAGGCAGAACGTTTTCACCCCGGCTTTCATGTTCGGCAATGATTTGAAGCAGATACTGTCGTGTCAGGTCGTCGCCGGTTTTCAGGTCGATGATCTGAACCTCGCGCCCGTCGCGGATGAACCCAGCGATGTCCTCGAGCGTGACGTAGTCGCTGGTCTCGGTGTTATACAGCCGACGGCTGGCATACCGCTTGATCAGCAGAGGTTTATCTTTGTCCGACACCGTTTACCCTCCCCAAGGATGATGCGTTGCAGCAGAGGTTATGCGACTGCAGAACAAAAAGAAAGGGCAGGTCAATGGACCTGCCCTTAGCGATTGCACCAATTTGGGAGGGATGGGTGCGTTTCGCGGATCTTGCTTACTTGGCAGCCGTTGCTTTCTTGGCAGCAGCGGTTACTTCGTTGGTGGCTTTCTTGACGGCCGCGGTGGTTTCTTCCGCAGCTTCTTTGCCGGCAGCCATCAGCAGCTCGACAGTTTCCGACTGAACTTTCTTGGCGATTTCAGCGAAAGCAGCCAGGTTCTCGGCAGCAACTTCAGCCGAAGCGCTGGCGAAATCGGTTGCTGCTTTGGCGTAGTCGGCCGGCTCTGCTTTGGCTTTCGACATCTCGCTCAGCTTGGCCAGAGTTTCCTTGGTCCATTTGTTCGAGATTTCAGCCGATTTCTCGGCAGCTTCCAGAGCAACACCCGACAGCTTTTCGTTCAGCGAAGCGGTCGATTTGAATGCATTTTCAACGGCGGAGGTGTCCACCGGGAACGCGCCCATCATGTCTTTCATGATCGCAGTAAAGTCTTGGGTCTTTGCCATTGTCCTAATCCTTTCAGCCGGTCCGGGCCCACCCCGGGTTTCATCAGCTTGAGGACAATATGATTGCTGCGGCGCAGCATTTCAAGATTTTTGTTGCTGCGGCGCAGAATTTTTTAGTTTCAATGTGAAATCAAGACTTTGGTTTGGCGACTACATAGGTTCCTGGCGCCGGAGCCAACGGTGGGTGGCTCGAATCACCGGGTTCGCGTGCCGGAACCTGCTTGCCAGACCGCTTTTTCAACCAGGCTTCCCAGCGGGGCCACCAGGAGCCTTCGTGGAAGCTTGCCTCTTTCATCCAGGTGTCGGCATCCGCCTTGAGATCGGTGTTGGTATAGTGACCGTATTTCTTTTTGCTGGGCGGATTGACGATGCCTGCAATATGCCCCGATTCCGAAACGATGAAGGTTTTGCTGCGTGATCCCATTTTCTGCACGCCGCGATAGCAGTCTTTCCAAGCGGCGATATGGTCCGTCTCGCAAGTGATCGACATCAACGGCACATCCACGTTGCGGACATGCAGCTTGTGGCCCATCAATTCGAACCCGTCCGAAGCGAACTCGTTGCGCTGACACAAGCCACGTAAATACTGCACAGCCATTTTCGCGGGCAGGTTCGCGCCGTCCCCATTCCAGTACAACAGGTCAAAGGCGGGTGGCGTCTCGCCCAGCATGTAGCTGCGGATCGCCGGTCCATAGACCAGGTCGCGAGACCGAAGGAACGACATCGTGCGCGCCATGATCCATGACCGCAGCACACCTTCCTTGTTCACCTCTTCCTCGATCCCGTCGATGAAATCATTCTGCAGGAAGGGGGTAAACTCGCCCTGATCCGAAAAATCGGTCAGCGCCGTAAAGAACGTGGCGGATTTGATCGACTTGTCACCGCGCTGCTTCAAAAGCGACAGAGTGAGGCTCAAGGTCGTTCCGGCAATGCAGTACCCGACCGCATTGACTTGTTTGACCTTGCAGATCTTCTTGGCCTCTTCGACCGCCGTCAGGAATCCGTCCTGAACGTAGTCTTCCATTCCCGTTTCGGCATAGCTGGCATCCGGATTGACCCAGCTGACGACGAACAAGGTATAGCCCTGATCGGTGATCCACTTGATCAGGCTGTTCTGTGCCTTCAGATCCAGGATGTAGAACTTGTTGATCCAGGGCGGGAACAGAACGACGGGGGTTTCATAAACCGTCTCAGTCGCAGGACTGTACTGGATCAGTTCCATCATCCGATTTCGATAGACGACTTCTCCGGGCGTTGTGGCCAGGTTGCCGCCCACCTTGAACGCGTTTTCGTCCGCCAGCTTGACGATCAACTCGCCATCATTCGCTTCGAGATCGGCAACAAGATTCTCCAGCCCCTGGATCAGCGACTGGCCATCGGTTTCGATCGCCTTCTGCAGAGCGTCGGGGTTGGTCGGCAGGAAATTCGTCGGCGACATCATGTCGACAATCTGCTGCGAGAAGTATTTCAGCCGCCGCTTGTCCTTGGCGTCCAAGTCCTCGACCGACTCCACCGCGTTCGCGATGGCTTCGGCATTTGTCAGGTATTGCTGGCGGACGAGACGGAAATAGGGGTTCGTATCCCACAGCGGGTTCGAGAAACGTTTATCCTTGCTCGGAGCCTCGTCCGCTTCTCCTTCACCCGCCATCAGGGCCTGCTGCGCCGCAGCAAAATTCAGGACGGACTTGCCCCAGTATTCCAGCTGTTGTTCCAACAACTTGGCCGGGTTCTGCAAGGCCTCGGCCCAATAAGCAGTTGCTGCTCTTGCAAAAAGTTCCTGATTCGGGCCGTCCAGCGCGGGAGTATGAGCTTTTTTCGACGCCATCACCTCGATCAGCCGCTTGGACAGATCTTCGACTTTCAGCATGTTTTCCTTAAGGCGTTCAACGTGTTCGTCGCTTAAGTCGGGCATGTGGCCTTCACTTGTTGTCATTTTTACAAATCCCCCCTAACCTCGCTGCTGTGCAGAATATCGTCGTGGGCACCGGGGGGCAAAGCGACGAATGGTCCGAACTCTCAGGCTGACATTTAGGAGGCCATTCCCGTGCGTTACATGATGACCTACGACCTGATAGAAACCATGCGCAACACCAACCAATGGCTTGGTGCAACCGCAAGCGCGATGGCGTCCTACCCCCAGTTTTCCATGATCCCCAATCCGGCATTCAACTGGATGGCCGCGTGGGGCGAAGTAACCGAACGCACGTTTCAACGCATGGTCGTGAAACCCGATTGGGGTATCCGAACGTTTACCTGCGAAGACGGCAAAGATCATCTGGTGGATGTCACCTCCGTGCTTGAACGCCCGTTTGGCGATCTGGTCCACTTTCGCGTGAATGGCCGCAAAGAGCAACCGCGCAAGGTGCTGTTGGTTGCGCCGATGTCCGGACACTACGCCACCCTGCTGCGCTCGACCGTCAAGAGCCTGTTGGTCAATTGCGAAGTCTATGTGACCGATTGGCATAACGCGCGCGACATCCCCGTGTCCGAAGGCAAGTTCGATGTCGAGGACTACACCCTGTACCTTGTCGATTTCATGAAGGAGCTGGGGCCGGACACGCATGTCGTCGCTGTCTGCCAGCCCGCGCCCCTGACCCTTGCGGCGACGGCGTACCTTGCCGAAACCGACCCCAAGGCGCAGCCCAGCACGCTGACGCTGATCGGTGGCCCGGTTGACCCTGACGCAACCCCGACCGAAGTCACCGATTTCGGCCGCCGGGTGACCATGGGCCAGCTTGAGGAAACGATGATCCAGCGGGTGGGCTTCAAATACAAGGGCGTGGGACGCATGGTTTATCCCGGGCTTCTTCAATTGGCATCCTTCATGTCGATGAATGCCGAGCGCCATGGCAAGGCGTTCTCCGACCAGATCCAGCGCGTCATGCGGGGTGAGGCGTCGGATCATGACGCCCACAACCGTTTCTACGATGAATATCTGGCCGTGATGGACATGACGGCAGAGTTCTACCTCTCGACGGTCGAGCGGGTGTTCAAGAACCGTGAGATCGCCCGGAATGAGTTCATCGTGGCTGGCCACAAAGTCGACATCGGCAAAATCACGGATGTGGCGGTCAAGACGGTCGAAGGCGCCAATGACGACATCTCGGCCCCCGGTCAGTGTATCGCGGCGCTGGACTTGTGCACCGGCCTGCCCGACAGCAAGAAGGCCAGCCATGTCGAACCCGGCGCGGGCCATTACGGTATCTTCGCCGGACGCAGTTGGCGTGACAATATCCGCCCGCTGGTCATAGACTTCATGAACGAAAACAGCCGCAAACCGCGCCGCCGCGCGGCCAACAGCAACAAGGTTGCTTGATGTCCGCAGACCCGGCGCCTGCCCTTCCGTTCGCCTGCAACTGCGGTGAGATTAGCGGCGAGATCACGGCCAAAGGGGTGTCCAGTGGCACCCATGTCGTCTGTTTCTGCCCAGATTGCCGCGCCGGACAGCTGTATTTTGGTCAACCTGACCCCGCACCGGGACCGGTAGACATTTTTCAGATGTCGCCCGAATATATCCGCATCACCAAAGGCGCCGAGTACCTGGCCGTGATGCGGCTGGGACCCAAAGGTCTGTTTCGATGGTACGCCAAATGCTGCAACGCGCCTTTGACGACCACCACCAGCAGCATGAAATTCCCCTTTGCCGGATTTGATGTCGCCAGATTTTCCGATCCATCCCCTCTGGGGCCTGTGAAGACCCGCGCCCATGTCCCGCAGGCGAATGGCAAATGGAAGCACGAGAATGTGGCTCCTGCTGTTTTCGGCATGATCCGCAGAGTCATTGCGGCGCGCCTTTCCGGTCGTTGGAAGCAAACTCCGTTCTTCGACGTCGAAACCGGCGATCCGGTCGTGGCTCCGCATGTCATCAGCCTTGAAGAACGCAAGGCGCTGTACGACTAGAAAGCCCGCACGGGTATGTTCAACCAGTCGGACAGCGCGTCGGTGGTTTCACCCGGCGCTTCAAGCGTCGGAAGATGCCCCGCCATGTCCACCACATGCAAGGCTGCACCGGGGATCAACTCGGCCATGAAACTGTGTTTTCTGACCGGCGTCAGAGTGTCGTGTGCCCCGCACAGAACCAATGTCGGCACCTTTATTCGCCGCAAGGTGCCCTGCTGATCCGGGCGGCGCTGCAGAGCGCGCATTTGGCGCACGAACAGTTCCGGTCCCAGCTCCAGCGCCATTTCCAGCATGTCGTTCAATATCGGGATCCGCTGCGGTCCGGGGGCCAGCGTGTCCGAACCCAGAACCTTGCGCATGACATCCTCAAGACGGCCAGCCTGTGCCGCAACGATCAGCTCTTCGCGGTCAGCGGCGATCTGGGGGGTATCGGCCTGCGCATCCGTCGCCATGAGGCAAAGGCGGGTCACGCGTTCCGGGGCGCGGCGCACCAGTTCCAACGCAACAATGCCCCCCATGCTCAGACCAGCCAACGCAAAGCGGTGCGGCAACTGGTCCAAAAGCGCCGAGGCAATCTCTTCGATCCGATCACCGCCGCCGATCGGCGCGACCATTACCGGCCTGGTCTGAGACAGCCGGGTTGTCTGTGGCTGAAACAGCCGTGCATCGCACATCAATCCTGGCAACAAGACCAGCGGCTCGATCACGCAGGGCCTCCTTGTACTGGCCGATCGGCTCGGCCGTTTTGTTGATCAGGATGAGAGTTTCGGCGCAGACGGGCAAGAAAAACTTTAAGGATAGCGGATTGCGCGAAATTCGGGAAAGTCCGCATAGCGCCGCCGGCGTTCGCTCAGAGTCTCATCCGGATCGGCACCGGCCCTGAGCAGACTGCCACGGGGCGCAATGTAGCTGTCGATCCGGCGCAGCGGGGTGGGCCGCCACACCAGATTGAAGGCGCAGAGTTTGGGAAAGAACCAGATCTCGGAATAATCCAGATGATCGTGCATCCACCAGGCCAGATCGCGCCAGTCCCTGCCTTGCGCGTAACGGTCGGCAAACCATGGAATCACGATCGAGGCTCCGGCAATTCGCGCCTCGCCTGTGCCGCGGTCCCAGATGTGGCATTCAAGGGGATGATCGTTGCGGGCGCAGTTCAACTTGTTCTCGTTTCCAAACCGGTTCAGCGAGGGCGACCGGTATCCAGACCGGACGGCAACACGCCCGAATGTTTCCTCCAACGGGTCCAGAAGGGTTTCGCAAAATGCACGGCCGGTTTCGATGGCAAGACCCGGGTTGTCCGGCAGGTTCTGTTTTTCGTGAAAGCTCCCGATCTCGGAATACAGGAAATCGCGCATGAAGAAATGGCGCGACAGGCGCACGCGGCCCAAGGTCTCGAGGCTCCACATGCTGCCTGGTCTGCGCATTTTCAGTACCCGTTCCAACGAAAGGCCCCATCCGGCGCGAGGGCCGAGTACGGGTTGAACGCAACTTCCCAGATCGTACCATCCGGTGCCCGAAAGTACCCATGGTGCCCGCCCCAGAACACGTCCGAGGCTGGTTTCAGGATTTCGGCCCCCGCTGCCTCGGCAGCTTGCAGCAGTTCGGCGACACCCTCCTTGGATCGGCAATTGTGGCTGAGCGTCATCGCGCCGCGACCCAGGGTTTCAACGCCAACCCCGATTTCTTCGGCCAGCGCGGTCAATGGGTACAGACCCAGCGTCTGGCCGATCAGGTCAAAAACGATCACCCCGTCCGGGCTGTCGGTGCGGCGCCAGCCCAGCGCGTCGTAAAAGCGGGCTGCGGCTCCGGGATCTTCGGCCCCGATCGTGATCAGGCTGACGCGTTGCTCCATCACTCCACCCCCAAACCGTTCAGCCATTGCAGAATACCTGCCGCCGTCGCATCGGTCTGCCCCGGCGACATCAGCCGCCCGGCAATGACGTGCGATTGCGGGTCGTCACCCGACCCCATAGTTACGGTCTGAACGGTCGCAGGTGCCCCCCAGTCTTCTGCAACTTTGTGAGTCAGGTCGGGCCGAACCACCTGATCGTCATCCGAGAACCAGAACAGAGCCGGCACCAGCGCACCCGAAAAATCCAGCTCGTAGACGGTATCGACCAGAACAGACATCGGAACCACCGCCTCCCACGGATAAGAGGACGACCAATACAGGTTCTTTTCCGGATCAGGGCCCGACACCTCGCGGGTTTCCCCCATCAGCAACGGCAGCCAGCTGCGCGCCCAAGGCAGTGACGGTATCCAGGATCCGGCCGCCTGCACCCCGAAATTGGGCGAGATGAACACCATCCCGACCACGTCCTTGCTCAGTTCGGGGTCCAACGCCGCGGCTGCCGCCAGGGTTCCCCCGGTCGAGGTCGAGACCACGATGACCTTGTCGCCCACGGCGCGGGCGGCGGCCAGGCCTTCGGCCATGTCCCGCATCCAGCCCGAGGCCGTCCCTTCGGCCATTGCCAGCCCGTCGCGCCCGTGCCCCTGCAGGCGCGTATAGACCAGATTGGCCCCCAGCGCCTCAGCGATCCTGTCGGGCACCGGGCGGATTTCCTCGGACGAGGCCGAGAACCCGTGCACATAAAGCACCGAATAGGGCGCGCGCCGTTCTTTGAATCCGTCCTGCCAGATCACCCGCTTTTCGACGCCCGGTACGATATCGTCATAGGCGGACTCGATGCTTTCGAAATAGACCTGAACCCCCTCGCCGAACTTGCGCGGATCGAACCGCGGGTGCAGATCCACCTCTTCGCGCGGGCCGAACCAGTAGATCAGCCCGCCGACCACCATCAACGCCAGCAAGGCCCGTCCGAGAAACCGCCCCAGCCGCCGCATCAATTTGCCCCCATCACGTCGCGAACCGCATCCTCGATCAGCCCCAGGCATGGCCCGTCCGAGAACCGGTGATCCGCATCCTTGACCAGCAACAGCCGCATGTCCGGACCGCTGGCATGGTCGAGCAGCCGTACCGCCGTCTCGGTGGAAACCGCCGTATCCGCCGTGCCTTGCAGAAACCGTACCGGGAACGGCAGGTTCAACGGCGACCGCAACACCAGCCGCGTCCGCCCATCCTCGATCATCCGCTTGGTGATGATGTAAGGCTCCATGTAGTCCGAAGGCAGTTCAACATGCCCCACCGTCTCCAGCGCCTGTTTCTGTTCGTCGGTGAACGAGGCCCAATAGCCGTCCTCGGTGAAATCCGGCGCCGCAGCGATGGTGACCATCCCCGCGATCCGCTCGGGCATGGCCCGCGCCAGCAACAGCGCCTGCCAGCCGCCCATGGACGAACCCACCACAATCAGCGGCCCTTCGGTCAGCGCTGAAACCGCCGCAACCGTGTCCTCATGCCAATCCCCGATGCACCCTTCCTCGAACCGGCCGGAACTTTCGCCATGCCCGGAATAGTCGAACCGCAGATAGGCCTGCCCACGTGCCCGGGCCCAGTCCTCGAGATGCACCGCCTTGGTGCCCTCCATGTCCGACTTGAGGCCTCCCAAGAAAACGACCGTGGGCCCCACCCCATCGCTCTTGTGATAGGCCAGCCGCCGCCTCTGTGGCGTTTCCAGAAATGTCGTCGCTGCCATGAAACCCTCACTTGCTTTTCCAGCATCATGCACGCACCGCGCCCAAGTGCAATTCCCGCCCCTCCGTCATCTGGAGGCAGATATCCCGCGGCACGCTTGGAGCAGAGCCCTCTGCCCGCCAACGCTTGACACAGCCACCACCACCTGCCAAACGGACCCGACACCATAACCCGCAACCGGGCGTTCAGTGGGCGCCAAACCGACGAGGAGAGCCAGACCATGGCCCTGGATTCAAAATCCGTCTCTCTTACCTTCCCCGATGGCAATTCCCGATCCTACGCGGCAGGCGTTACGCCGGCCGAGGTCGCTGCCGACATCTCCACCTCGCTGGCGAAAAAGGCCATCTCGGCCACCGTCAAAGGCCAGCACTGGGACCTGCAGTGGCCCATCGAACAGGATGCCGAAATCGCCCTTCACACGATGAAGGACGAGGCTCAGGCCAACGAGCTGATCCGCCACGACTTCGCCCACGTGATGGCCCGCGCGGTGCAGGAAATCTGGCCTGACACCAAGGTCACCATCGGCCCGGTCATCGAAAACGGCTGGTATTACGACTTCGACCGCGCAGAACCCTTCACGCCCGAAGATCTCGGCCTCATCGAGAAAAAGATGAAAGAGATCATCAACAAGCGCGATCCCGTCACCACCGAGATCTGGGACCGCGAGCGTGCCATCGCGTTCTACAAGGCCAACAACGAGCCTTACAAGGTCGAGCTGATCGAGGCGATTCCGGGTGACGAGCCGGTGCGCATGTACTGGCACGGCCACTGGCAGGATCTCTGCCGCGGCCCGCACCTGCAACATACCGGCCAACTACCCGGCGACGCGTTCAAGCTGATGTCCATCGCCGGCGCCTACTGGCGTGGCGACAGCAACCGCCCGATGCTGCAGCGTATCTATGGCGTTGCCTTCACCGGCAAGGAAAAGCTCAAGGCGCACCTGCACATGCTGGAAGAGGCCGCCAAGCGCGACCACCGCAAGCTGGGCCGCGAGATGGACCTGTTCCACATGCAGGAAGAGGCCCCGGGCCAGATCTTCTGGCACCCCAACGGCTGGACCATCTACACCCAGCTTCAGGACTATATGCGGCGTGCCCAGCACCGCGGCGGCTATGTCGAGGTCAACACCCCGCAGGTGGTCGACCGCAAGCTGTGGGAACGCTCGGGCCACTGGGACAAGTACCAGGAAAACATGTTCATCGTCGAAGTTGACGAGGAACACGCCCGCGAAAAGGCCGTGAACGCGCTCAAACCGATGAACTGTCCGTGCCACGTGGAGATCTTCAAACAGGGCCTGAAATCCTATCGCGACCTGCCGCTGCGCATGGCCGAATTCGGATCCTGCGCGCGCTACGAACCCTCGGGCGCGCTGCATGGCATCATGCGGGTCCGGGGTTTTGCCCAGGACGACGCGCATATCTTCTCGACCGAGGACCAGATCGGCGACGAATGTGCCCGCTTCATCGGGTTTCTGACCGATGTCTACAAAGATCTGGGCTTTGACAGCTTCAAGGTCAAATTCTCGGATCGCCCCGAACAGCGCGCCGGCTCTGACGAGGTCTGGGACAAGGCCGAAGAAGCCCTGCTGACCGCCACCCGCGCTGCGGGGGTCGAGCCGGAACTGAACCCCGGCGAAGGCGCCTTCTATGGGCCGAAGCTGGAATTCGTCCTGACCGACGCGATCGGACGTGACTGGCAGTGCGGCACCTTCCAGGTGGATTTCGTCCTGCCCGAACGGCTGGACGCCACCTATATCGGCGCTGATGGGGGCAAACACCGTCCGGTGATGCTGCACCGCGCCTGCCTGGGGTCGTTCGAACGGTTCATCGGCATCCTGATCGAAGAACACGCCGGCAAACTGCCGTTCTGGCTGGCGCCGCGTCAGGTCGTCGTGGCCTCGATCACCTCCGAGGCCGATGACTATGTTCTGGAAGTGGTCGAAACGCTCAAGGCTGCCGGTGTCCGGGCCGAGGCCGACATCCGCAACGAGAAGATCAACTACAAGGTCCGCGAACATTCCGTCGGCAAGGTGCCGGTGATCCTGGCCGTCGGCCACCGCGAGGTCGAAGAGCGCACAGTCAGCGTCCGCCGCCTGGGCGAGAAGCAGACCCAGGTCCAGCCGCTTGACGCTGTAACAAAAGAGCTGGCGCACGCGGCAACGCCCCCCGATCTTCTGTAACAATCGGCACAGTCTTGCCGCCAATCCGGCCCCCAGCACGGGGCCGGATTGAAACATTTCTGGATTTCCTAATTTATTACAGTGTGTTAACTTGCAAGGGGCGTTAACGCTCCCTGACACAGCCGTGAGACACGGGCTCGTGAATTCAACAGAGCAGTGTCAGCCGTTACCTTTGTCACTGTCACAAGCAGACATACGCAATCACGAAAAGGATTACCTGAGATGTCGAACACCGCCAAAACCCTCGTAATCGCAAGCGCCGTTGCCGCAGCCGTTGCGGGCTCTGCAACCACCGCCGCCGCTCAGGCCAAAGAAAAGTGCTATGGCGTATCGCTGGCAGGCCAGAACGACTGCGCCGCCGGACCGGGCACCACATGTGCCGGCACCTCGACCGTGGACTACCAAGGCAACGCCTGGACGTTGGTCGATGCGGGCACCTGCGCCGACATCGAGCTGCCCAAATCCGCGGACGGAACGCCCCGCAAAGGCTCGCTCGAGCCGCTGGAACGCGATCTGCCGGCATAAGGCACGGGAAGGAATGTCAGGGGCGGGCTAAACCAAACAGCCCGCCCTGTTTCTTGCTGAGAAGGATCACGCGATGTTGGATGACGCCCGCAGAATGCAACGGCTGCCCGCCGCGCCCGGGGTCGGCTACAAGCCGCAGCACTATGCCGAGATCCTTGACCAGCCCGGCCCGGTCGGCTGGCTGGAAATTCACGCCGAAAACTACATGGGCGACGGCGGCCGACCGCTGGCGCAGCTACGCCACCTGTCCGAACGGTTTCCCATTTCCGTGCACGGCGTGGGCCTGTCCATCGGTGGCGAAGGCCCGCTGGACGCCGAGCACCTGGCCCGCCTGAAGCATCTTGTGGGCTGGCTGAACCCGGCCAGCTTTTCGGAGCATCTGGCATGGTCCACCCATGACAGCCAGTTCCTGAACGATCTGCTGCCCCTGCCCTATACCGACGCCACACTGGCCCGCATCTGCGATCATATCGACCAGGTACAGCAGACGGTGGGCCGGCAGATGTTGCTGGAAAATCCCTCCAGCTATCTCGCTTTTACCGAAAGCACGTGGTCCGAACCCGACTTCTTGCGCGAGGTTGCGCGCCGGACCGGATGTGGCCTGCTGTTGGACGTCAACAACGTCTTCGTCTCGGCCACCAATCTGAATTACAGCCCGCGGGCCTATATTGACGCCTACCCTCTGGACCAGGTTGGCGAGATCCACCTGGGTGGCCATGACGAGGATCAGGACGATCACGGCCAACCCCTGCTGATCGACAGCCATGGCCGCGCCGTCGTCGATCCGGTCTGGGCGTTGCTGGATTATGTGCTCGACCAGTCGGGCCCCAAACCCGTGCTGATCGAATGGGACAATGACGTGCCCGACTGGCCCACCCTGCGCGCCGAGGCAGAACGCGCGCAATCCGCGCTGGACCGGATCCCGGCATGAGCGTCTCGCAATCAGAATTCCGGGCGGCCCTGCTGGACCCGACGGCTCCCGTGCCCGAGGGGTTGCTGGACGATCAGGCCCGCCCCGCCGGACGCCGCTTCAGCGTCTACCGCAACAACGTGGCCGTGTCGCTGACCGAGGCCATGCACCAGGCATTTCCGGTCATAACCAAGCTGCTGGGTCCGCAGAATATGGACGGTCTGGCCGGGATCTATCTGCGTCGGAACCCGCCTAGCTCTCCGCTGATGATGTTCTATGGCGAGAACTTCCCCGAATTCCTCGCCGACACCGAGCAACTGGCGCATCTTGGCTATCTGCCCGACGTGGCACGGCTGGAGTTGGCATTGCGCCGGTCCTACCACGCCGCCGACAGCCAACCGATCGCGCCCGACGCGCTGGCCGCCCTGCCGCCCGAAGACCTGATGCAGGCCCGGCTGGGCTTTGCCCCGGCCATGCAGTTGATCCGATCCGACTGGCCCATCCACTCCATCTGGCGGTTCAACACCGAAGACGGCGCGCCAAAACCTCAGCCCGGTGCGCAGGACGTGCTGATCACGCGCCCCGAATTCGACCCGTCGCCACACCTGCTGCCGCCCGGCGGGGTCGACTGGATCACCGCCATGCAGGCCGGCCAGACCATTGGTCAGGCCTTCGAGGCAACCACCGCCCGGACTCCCGCGTTCGACCTGGGAACCACCCTGGCACTGCTGTTGCAGGGCAGTGCAATTACTTCAATGACTATCGAAAGGCCGGAAACATGACTGCCCTGATCTCTATGCATAATTCCGCACTTGGAAAGCTGGACCACGCCTCGAACTGGCTGACACCGACCGTGGCGCGGCTGACTTTCATAGCGGTTCTTCTGGTCTATTACTGGAACTCGGCCATGACCAAGCTGGGCAGCGGCTTTTTCGGGTTCCTGTTCCCCTCGGATGGGGCCTATGTCCAGATCTTCCCCAAGGCCATGGAGGCCGTCGGCTACGACAGCTCGCAGCTAGGGTTCTTTACCTGGCCCGTTGCCGTCGCCGGAACCTGGGCCGAGTTCATCCTGCCTGCGTTGCTGCTGGTGGGGCTGCTGACCCGCCTTGCCGCCCTGGGCATGATCGGGTTCGTCTGGGTCCAGACCTTCACCGATGTCACCGGGCACGGGGTCAAACTGGGTGGTCTGTTCGACAACACCATCACTCTGATGGATCAGCGGGTCATGTGGACCTTCCTGTTCGTGGTGATCGTGATCAACGGCGCGGGCCCACTCTCGCTCGACCGGGTCCTGCGCCTGAAATGATCTAGAAATGCGCTTTGGGTTCGTCCGGCTTGCCCGCGGCGATCCCAAGTAGCCCGGCGACGCCGGCGAAGGCAATCGGGAACATGGTGAACACGCCAAAGCCAAAGGCATAGTACATCCCCGCAGCGGAAATCAGCAGAAGCACTCCCGCCACCAGCGCACGCGCATGCGCCATGGCCCCCCCGGCAATCGCCAGCAACGGCGCCAAAAGCGATGCTGTCTTGATAAGCTGGGGGTTTTCCACCTGCTCTGCCAACCCCTCGATCTCGCCGTAACGATCCACAAGCTCGACAAACCCGTACCCAAAAAAACCGACGATCATTCCGACCAGACCGGCAATGACACCCAATATCATGGCTGCGTTTCGCATGAAGTATTCCTGATTGTTGCGCCGGTTCAGATAGTCACCCGATCAAGCAATGCCAAGGGCTGCGCGGGTTTGCGGGGTCCAGCCCAGGAACAAGTGACCGTCACGTTCGATCAGCGGACGCTTCATCAGGGCAGGATGATCCGCTAGCAGTTCCAGCGGTGGTCGCGAGCGTTGATCGTCGTCCAATCCACGCCAGGTTGTCGAGCGGGTGTTGAGCAAGGCTTCGCCGAACTGGTCAAACGCTTTGGCCAGCACCTCCGAAGGAACACCCGCACCTCGGACATCAATGAATTCGGCATCAGGCAGTGATTTCAATGCCTTACGGCAGGTATCGCAGGTCTTCAGGCCAAAAAGGCGCATGATGTATCTACTCCGGTCGTTGCAGCAATTTCGGGCAAAACGAATAGGTTAACCCAGTATTCCTTGATTTTTTACTTCACCGTGCAATGTTGAAAAAGGCGAAACACACAATTTACGCCGTCTCGTTCGTTCGGAACTGCGTGGGTTTGTGGTCGCTTTGACTATGCCCTGCCGATTTGCTGGGTGACGCGCAAGGAGAAGGAGACACGGGAAATGCCAACCGGCACCGTGAAGTGGTTCAATACGACCAAAGGCTATGGTTTTATTGCCCCCGATGAAGGGGGTAAGGATGTGTTTGTGCATATCTCGGCCGTAGAACGATCCGGCCTGACCGGACTCGCCGACAATCAGAAAGTCTCGTACGAGTTGCAGGACGGACGTGACGGCCGCCAAATGGCGGCTGATTTGAAGCCATTGTAAAAGGGCCCGCCAACTGGCGGGTGCGACGAAACAAGGTCAACGGCCAATTGACAGGCCGTTGTCCACCCTCTTCCCGGATAGTCTAACCTCGCGTCGGGTCGGCCTCGTTGCGGTTTGTCCAGTTATCGCCCATGGCCACAATGCAGGACGTCCCGGTCGCATAGGTTACGACAAGGGTCCAGTCACCGCGACGGCTGGTCCACACCTCCATGATCTGCTCGGGTCCCCGAACACCAGAGGCGGTCTGCTGCGCCCCAAATTGGTGGCGCAGTTTGTCATGCATCCGCGCCGTGGGCTCGCAGATCACCTCAGCGATTGGCGACTTTGCGTAGGCCGGCTGGCCCAGCAACAAAGCGATCGCCGCAGTTCTAAACATCAAGCTGAACGTCATGCCCAAAGTGTAACAGGATCATGACAATTCGAACAGGTGGCGATCAGCCTTCGCGGATCACCGCTTCGAACTCGCGCCATTCGCGCGCGGTCATGCCCGAGTTGTCCTGCGTCAGCTGCTCGCCCTTCAGCATCCGACGCAGCGCTTCGACCATCTGCGCCGACAGGTTGACCGCACCTAGGCGATAGTCTTCGAACGCCTTGTACGCGAATGGTACCCAGTCGGCCACGATCTTGCACATGGTTTCGGCATAGACGCGGATCTCGTATTGCGCATGCGGATCTGCCCGCAGGCGCAGGAAGTGGAACAGATTGTGCAGGTCCACCTTCCAATACCACTGCGTGTAGATGTTTGCCGGCAGGTTCATCCGCGCCAGTTCGCGCGCCAGACCCTGCTGGCCATCCTGGCCGATCATCGCTTCGTAATTGTCGTAGCAGCGGGCGCTGTCGGCCTTGAGAATGTCCAGCACGCGCGCAGCCTCTTCGCCCTGCAGCGCCTCGCCCCGCCCCTGATTGTTGATCGCTGATTGCGCAGCCAATTGATCCGGCGCGGGAATGTAGAATTCCCGATCAAGGATCGAATAGCGGGCCGAGTATTCGTTGACGTTGGCCGTCCGGTGGCGGATCCACTGGCGGGCCACGAAGACCGGCAGTTTCACGTGCAGTTTCACTTCGCACATCTCGAACGGGGTCGAGTGCCAGTGGCGCATCAGATAGCGGATCAACCCCTCGTCATTCTGTACGGACTTCGTACCTTTGCCATAGGACACGCGGGCCGCTTGGCAGATCGCAGCATCATCGCCCATATAGTCGATGACCCGCACGAACCCGTGGTCCAGAACAGGATGCGCAGTGTAGAGGTGCTGTTCCATACCCGGAGCCACGACACGGCGGGTCGACTGCGTTTGTGCGCGTTGCTCTTCGATCTCGGCCAGTTGTTCGGCGGACAGCGGCATGGACATACCTCGTTTTTGAAATGAGTCGCCGACCACTATATATCGGCAACATCAGCACTGAAACCGCCATATGTGTGCTGCGTCGCGCATTTTTCGGTTTCTCTGCGACCGCCCCCTCGACACGCCCCTGCAGCGCGCTAAGCTGCACACAATCATCAACACCGAAAGGATCGCCGAGATGGGGCTGAGATACCTCCACACCATGGTGCGCGTGAAGGATTTGGAAAAATCCATGGCCTTCTACAAGCTGCTGGGACTCCAGGAAACCCGCCGTTACGACAGCGAGGAAGGGCGGTTTTCGCTGATCTTCATGGCTCCTCCGGGTCAGGAGGACAGGCCGATCGAGCTGACATGGAACTGGGATGGCGATGAGGGTTTGCCAAGCGACAGCCGCCATTTCGGCCACCTAGCCTATGGGGTCGACAACATTTACGAGACCTGTCAGCACCTTGCCGACAATGGCGTCGTCATCAACCGCCCTCCCCGCGATGGGCGTATGGCGTTCGTGCGCTCGCCTGACAACATTTCGGTTGAACTGCTGCAGAATGGCGATGCCTTGCCCCCGGCCGAACCTTGGGCCAGCATGGAAAGCACCGGCCACTGGTGATCCGCTGGCTGACAGGATTGGGGCTGGCCGTTCTGGCCAGCTCTGCTGAGGCCCAAAACTGCCGGCTGGCCTTGGCGCTTGCTTTGGACATATCCGTTTCGGTCGACGCCAAAGAAGACGCCCTGCAGCGGCAGGGCCTGGCTTCAGCCCTGATCGCTCCTGAAGTCCGGAAAGCGTTCTTTTCCTCGCCGCTGCCCGTAGCCCTGACGGTTTATGAGTGGAGCGGTCGCGACGCCCAGTACATCGTCCTTCCCTGGCGCCTGATCGAGACCGAGGCTGATCTGCTTGTTGCAGCGACACAGGTGAGCGAGTCCCAAAGATCTGACAGCGGCTCGGCCACTGCCATGGGATATGCCCTGGCTTTCGGGGCCTCTCTGATGGAGCAGGCTCCGCAATGCCTGTTTCAAACGATTGACCTGTCCGGGGACGGCTCGAACAATGACGGCTACGGTCCGCAGATCGCCTATCGCCACTTTCCCTTCGACCGCATAACCGTGAATGGGTTGGTCATAAATGCGGCGGATTTCGAAGGGGAGCTGTTCCTCATCCCGTTTTTTGAGAACAACGTCTTGCATGGGCCAAACGCCTTTTTGGAAATCGCGCAAGGGTTCGAAGACTTTGAGCGCGCCATGCGACGCAAGCTGGAACGGGAATTGACCAGCCTTCAGGTCGGCGCGTTGGGGCGCAACGCAAAATGATTACCCGTGCGCTGGCTCTGTGTTGTTTGGCCGTGGGCAGCCCGGCCGCTGCTCAATGCCGGCAAGCCCTGGCGCTTGGGTTGGATGTTTCAGGCTCAGTCGACAGCAACGAATACCGACTTCAATTGGACGGCTTGGCCGCTGCATTGCAACGGCCGGAGGTGGAACGGCTGATCCTGTCGAATCCCGAAGCCCCCGTTCGCATCGCCGTTTTCGAATGGAGCGAAGCAGGTTTCCAGCGGCTGTTGGTCGGCTGGACCGATATTCGGTCCCCGAACGATTTGTCTGGGATTGCTCGACGCCTACAATCCACCCGTCGGTCATCGGCACCTCAGGGCACAGCGGTGGGGTCTGCCATGCAGTATGGGGCTGATTTGTTGGATACCCAAGCCGCCTGCTGGAAGCGGACGCTGGACCTCTCAGGAGATGGCAAGCACAATGTCGGCCTCCATCCCAGACAAGCTAAAGCCCAACTGCAGGCAACCGGCATCACGATCAATGGGCTCGTGATCGGAGCCGATGATCCCAGCACCGGGGACAAGCGGTATGTGCAAATCGGAGAGTTGTCGGCCTATTACAACGCTTGGGTCATTCTGGGGCCCGGAGCCTTCGTCGAAACCGCTTTGGGATTTGAAGCCTACGAAGACGCGATGACGCGCAAGCTGATCAGAGAGCTGGATTCGCTGACCCTGTCCCAAGTTTTGCCATTGAACGGCGGTAGTCAGTAGATGTACCGGATCTGATCCGTCCAATACCGTTCAACCCGGCGCAAAGCGCTGGTAATCTCTTCGATCCCTTCGGTGCCCAGGACACCCTTGGCCTGCAGCCCTTCGGCGTGGCGCGAGAAGAGATCGGCCACGATGTCACGGATTTCCCGTCCCCGAGGTGTCAGACGCACCCGCACCGAACGTCGGTCAATCTCGCATCTCTGGTGATGCATGAACCCCATTTCGACCAGTTTCTTGAGGTTGTAGCTGACATTGCTGCCCTGATAATAGCCGCGGCTTTTGAGTTCACCGGCAGTCACCTCGTGGTCGCCGATGTTGAACAGCAACAGCGCCTGCACCGCGTTGATTTCCAGAACGCCGACCCGCTCGAACTCGTCCTTGATGACGTCCAGAAGCAACCGATGCAGACGTTCAACCAATGCCAGCGCCTCAAGATAGCTGGACATGAACCCCTTGGTTCCGGGTGCGGAGACCTGCAATTCCAAACTCATCCGATCCTCCGATTCAATCGCGCCGTTCAGGAAACTTTGACGCGAAATCCCGAAGAATCAGTTAAGTCTGTTTTCCCATTACTTTTGAAATACTTGCGAGATATCGAAGATCATGCTCGTGTAGTGTTCAGGGGCGGCGACCTGCCCGGTCACCCATTGGTAGAGGTCCTGATCGTTTTCGTGCAACAAAGCTTCGTACAGGTCCAATTCGGCCGCAGACATCCGCTCAAGCCGCTGGTCGGCATAGGCGGACAGAATGATGTCCATTTCCTTGATGCCGCGCCGCATCGACCGCATCTTCAGCCGCTTGATCCGGATGTCGTTCATTCGCCTTTCTCCAGCTTCAGCCGCAGCGTTTTCTCGACCCGCGCAAGGCGCTCGGAACTGGCGCGCATCTCACCTCGGATGGCGCGCAACTCCGCGACCAGCGGTGCCAGCTCCATATCCGCGGCTTCCGCGATATCCGGAGCATCCATGCCCTCGCCTTCACCGGTTAGAAGCCACATGATCGACACGTTCAACATACCTGCCATCATCGACAGCTTGTTGGCGCGCGGTTCTGACAGGTCATTCTCCCAGGCCACCACAGTGGACTTCTTGACACCCAGCCGACGGGCCAGTTGGGTCTGGGTCATGCCGGCGGCTTCGCGTGCGCCTGCAACCCGGTCTCCGAATGTCGCGGCCTCGGGTCCGAACCAGTCGGTTTCGTCGCTCATCAAACTCTCCAGTTCTTCAAAAGCATATCGCTTGATCGTGTTTCGGCGGCACCCTATGACAGTCCTGAGCAACATACAAACCGGGGCCCGCCATGAGCTTTCTGTCTGCGACACTGTCGCGCGTCAAACCTTCGCCGACCATTGCCATGACGGCCAAAGCCGCCGAGTTGAAGGCCGCCGGACGGGACGTCATCGGCCTCAGCGCAGGTGAGCCCGATTTCGACACGCCGCAGAACATCAAGGACGCAGCCGTTGCCGCAATCGCCGCCGGTAAAACGAAATACACCGCGCCTGACGGCATTCCCGAGCTGAAACAGGCCGCTTGCGCCAAGATGAAACGTGACCACGGGCTGGACTACACGCCCGCACAGATCTCGGTCGGAACAGGTGGCAAGCAGACGCTGTACAATGCGCTGATGGCGACGATGAATCCGGGCGACGAAGTTATCATTCCCGCCCCCTACTGGGTCAGCTATCCGGACATGGTGCTGCTTGCGGGCGGTTCGCCTGTCGTGGTTGAGACCACACTGGAAAACAGCTTTAAGCTGACCCCAGACCAGTTGGAAGCCGCAATCACGCCAAACACCAAATGGTTCATCTTCAACTCGCCGTCGAACCCGACCGGCGCAGGGTACAGCCGCGCCGAACTCAAGGCTCTGACCGATGTTCTGATGCGGCATCCTCATGTCTGGATCATGTCGGACGACATGTATGAACACCTCGCCTATGACGGGTTTGAGTTCTGCACGCCAGCCGAAGTCGAACCCGGGCTGTATGATCGCACGCTCACGTGCAACGGTGTCTCCAAGGCCTATGCCATGACCGGCTGGCGTATCGGCTATGCCGCAGGCCCTGTCGAGCTGATCGCGGCCATGCGCAAGATCCAGTCGCAATCCACGTCGAACCCTTGCTCGATCAGCCAGTGGGCCGCGGTCGAGGCCCTGAACGGCACCCAAGACTTCCTTGCCCCGAACAATGAAACTTTCAAACGCCGACGCGATCTTGTGGTCGGGATGCTGAACCAGATTGACGGCATCACCTGCCCCACTCCCGAGGGCGCATTCTACGTCTATCCGTCCATCGCCGGGTTGATCGGCAAGACCACGCCGGCCGGCACGGTCATCGACACCGACGAGGCCTTCGCGACTGCCCTATTGGAGGAAGCCGACGTAGCCGTAGTTTTTGGAGCGGCGTTCGGCCTCAGCCCCAATTTCCGCGTCAGCTACGCGACTTCAGACGAAGCCTTGACCGAGGCCTGCACCCGCATCCAGCGGTTCTGCGCGTCCCTGAGCTAAGACCGAGGTTCAACATGTCCGCAGCACTGCCCGAATATTACTTTCGCGTCCGCGAGAACGGCGCGGTCGTGTTCAAGATCGACACGGAGAACCGGCAGCGCCGGATCGAAATGGACCAGATCGCGGTGATCAACATCCGCAACGGCGAGGTCAAGCCACATGGTCAGGGTACCCTAACCGAAGCGGACAAAACCGAAATCGCCCGTTGGATGAACGAACGCAAAGCCCTGCTTGCGCGGCGCGACGTCGACGACATCCACCGCACGATCGATCACCTGAACCTGACCACGCAATGGGCCCAGTCCAAGGCGACCGATACCCAATTGGAAGACATCACGGACCGGTTGCTGCTGGCGATGCACGACTTGCGCACGGTACTGGTGCGCAAGAAGGCCGACCGGCTGGAGAAGGGTTGAGCCTGGCGGTTGTCGCTACGCGGCGGGCGCACCTACCACGCGGACGGATCGCAGCCAGAACCGTCCCATCAGCATGACCGCCGCGCAGGCAAGGCCCAGAACAAGGCCAAGCCAGACTCCGATCCCGGCCATGCCTTGCACGAAACCAAAGTAGTAGGATGCGGGGATCCCCACGACCCAATAGCTGAGGCCTGCCATAACCATAGGCACCTTGGCGTCTTGCAACCCGCGCAGAAGGCCCAGAGCGATTACCTGCGCGCCGTCCACCAGCTGGAACAGGGCCGCCATGGCCAGCAGACCGGTCCCGATGGCCAGAATCTGGGGACGCTGCGGGTCGTCCGGTTCGACAAATACCGAGATGAGCGGCTCGGCGCAGGTCAGGAACAGGATGATTGTCAGCACGGACACCACAAGGGACATGCCCGTGACCGCGATTGCGCCTTTCTCGAGATGCGGTCGATCCTTGCGCCCCAGCGCATTGCCGGCCCGGATCGTTGCTGCATTCGACAGGCCCAGATGCACCATGAAAGTGGCCGAGGCCAGGTTCAGCGCAATCCCGTGCGCCGCCAGCGGCACCTGTCCGATCCAACCCATCATGAAGGCGGACATGGCGAACAGAGACACTTCGGCCAACAAGGTCAGACCGATGGGCACACCCAGCTTCAGGACGCTCAGCAACATTTCCCAATCCGGGCGCCAGAACCGCTGGAACAGGTTATGCTCCGGCAGGACTTTCACCGCGTAAATGATCACCGCCACCAGCGACACGGTCTGCGTGACCACCGACGCAATCGCGGCACCCATCACGCCCAGTTCCGGCGCGCCCCAGTTGCCGAAGATCAGCGCATAGTTCGTAAGTCCATTGACCACTGCCGCCGCGACGGTAATCCACAGCACGATCTGCGTGCGCTCCAGAGCGGCCAGATAGGATTTAAGAACCATCACCACCAGCGCCGGGAACAGGCCCCAGCCCGCAACCCGCAGATACTCGGACGCGGTTTGCGCCACTTGTGGATCCTGATCCGTGGCGATCAGAATCGGGTAGGACCACCACAGCAGCGGCATGATCAGCATGCCATACAGCAGCGACAGCCACAGACCCATTCGGGTGCTGCGCCGAATGCTGGTTTCATCCTCCTCGGCGGCCGCGGTCGCGACCATAGGCATGACGGCCAGGCCAAATCCGCCTCCGAAAAGAAACAGAACAAAGTAAAAGCTGCTGGCCAGCGTCACCGCGGCCAGTGCCTCGACGCCATACCAGCCCAGCATGATCGTATCCGTCAGGCCAATGGCGAATTGCGCCAGATGACCACCGATCAACGGCAGCCCCAGCACAGCAATGGCCCGGAAATGGGCGGGATATGTCATGACCTTTCTCATCCCGCCAGCCATATGCGCGGCCCCGAGCCGGGGCAAGGGGAGATCTCTGAAATTTCACTTCGAGACCTCGATGACGCCCGTCGGGCCAATCAGGTGACGCGCGCCTCGGGGTGTATCGCCGTACCAAGGATGTGATCCGACCGGTGGACCACATGATGTGCCTGCCCCACGATCAGAGGATCGGGCTGGCCCACGATGTCATGATCCTTGTCCGGATAATCCAGCGTCGACAGGAAATGCCGCATGCAGTTCAGCCGGGCGCGTTTCTTGTCGTTCGACTTGACGATGGTCCAGGGCGCGTCGGCGGTGTCGGTATAGAAGAACATCGCCTCTTTCGCCTCGGTATAGTCGTCCCATTTGTCCAGACTGGCTTTGTCGATGGGCGAAAGTTTCCACTGCTTCAGCGGGTCGGTCTCGCGGCTCTTGAAGCGGCGCAGCTGCTCATCCCGCGTCACCGAGAACCAGTACTTGTACAGCTGGATTCCCGACCGAACCATCATGCGCTCCAACTCGGGCGTCTGGCGCATGAACTCGAGGTATTCGTTCGGGGTGCAGAACCCCATCACCCGCTCGACCCCGGCGCGGTTGTACCAGGACCGGTCATAAAAAACCATTTCGCCGACGGTGGGCAATTCCTGGATATAGCGCTGGTAATACCACTGGCCCTTCTCCTCCCAGGTCGGCTTGTTCAGCGCCACCACCCGGGCCTGACGCGGGTTCAGATGCTCCATGAACCGCTTGATGGTGCCGCCCTTGCCGGCGGCGTCGCGACCCTCGAACAACAGCACGAACTTCTGCCCGGTCTCCTGCGCCCACAACTGCACCTTCAACAATTCGGCCTGCAACTGGGCCTTCTGCTTTTCATAAGCCGCCCGGGACAATTTCGAGCGATACGGATACTCCCCGCTTTCAAAGGCCTGCCGGATCTTTTCGCGGGTGGGCGCTTCGGTGTCCGCGTTCGGTTTGGCCATGACGGCCACGGGGGCTGCGTTCGTCTTTTTTTGGGTCACTGCGTCCATATGCTCTCTCCTGTGTCACTGTCCGCCGAAACGCCTAGCAAATTTGCATCTTTTCCGCGTTGATCCGTATCAAGTTGACTTCGGCGACGGCTCCGAAAACTCTGCAGGTGTGAACTCAGTCAGGGGCATCCGGCATGGACAGCGAATTCTTCGACCTCAACGGCCACCCTTTCTTCGTCCGCCGCTGGGGCGATCCCAACCTGCCTACGCTTTTGATGTTGCACGGTTTCCCGGAGTATGGCGGCGCGTGGTCCGACCTGGCCCCGCACCTTTCGGACCGCTTTCACTGCATCGCGCCGGACCAGCGTGGCTATGGTCAAAGCTGGGCGCCCGAGGGTATTTCGAACTATGCGCTGTCCAAGCTGGTGTCGGACATGGCCGTGCTGATCGAGCAGTTCGGCGACCCCGTCACTGTGCTGGGACATGATTGGGGCGCCTCGGTGGCTTACGGTCTTGCCATGTTCCACCCCAAGTTGGTCAGCCGCCTGGTCATCGCCAACGGTGTTCACCCTGTCCCGTTCCAGCGCGAATTGGCGGCAGCGGGCAAACAATCTGAGGCCTCGCAATACATCAACCGCCTGCGCGCGCCCGATGCAGCCGAATTTCTTTCGGCCGACAACTTCGCCAAGCTCGAACAATTCTTTCGGCATGGCATGGGGTTGGACTGGATGAGCGACGCGCGCATGGGCGACTATCGCACCGAATGGGCCCGCCCCGGACGGCTCGACGCCATGCTGAACTGGTACCGGGCCTCACCCCTCGTGGTGGCTGAGCCGGGCGCGCCCTGCACGGACCTGCCGGAACTGCCCGTTGACAGATTGACAGTCTTCTGCCCGCATTTGCTTCTGTGGGGGCCGCGGGACAAAGCCTTGCTTCCCGAATGCACCGATGGGCTGGAGGAGTTCGCACCCAACCTGACCCGCAAGCAGATCGACGGTACAGACCATTGGCTGCATCACCAGAAACCTCAGGCGGTGGCCGACGCTATTCTCGATTGGGTTCAGGACAACTGAGCCAACTCTTCGCCCGACGCCGAAGGACGCAAGAGGCAGCGCCCTTCACCGATGGCCCCAGTCATCCGGATTGTCCGAATTGTTCGGAGACAACCCCAGAATGTCGCCCTTGGTCGAACAGCCAAGCCCCAGAACGGTGCGGTTGGCGTAGGAGAAATAGGCGCAGACCTGATTGATCTCCAGGATCTCACCATCGTCCCAGCCAACAGATCGCAACGCGTCAATATCCGCCGCCACCAGGTCGGCCGGGTTCTCGGTCAGTTTTCGGGCGTATTCCATCGCCGCCACCTGTGCGGGGTCCAACGGCGCCGTCTCGGGTGTTTCCGCCTCGATCGCCGCGCGGATGGCCATACCGCGCTGCTCGTCGCCCAAGAGTCGCTGCAACCCGCTGAAATGATGCTCGACACAATAGCCGCAGCGATTCAGCGAGCTGACCCAGACCCCGAGCACTTCCAGAAACCACTTGGGAACCGAGTTTCCCGAATGGTGCAGCACGTTCTTGTAGAGCGCCATGTGACCTTCCATCGAATGTGGACGCAGGGAATGCACCATCATGATGTTGTCCACATTGTTCCCAGGCCCCGTGACCCGGTCATACAGCGTCTTCAACCGACCGCGGGCCTCGTCGAATGGTATCGTCTTGATCCAGCTCATCACCTGCTCCTCCACGATTTCCGCAACTCAGCGGGAAAACCACCCGTTTTGCAACCCGCCACCGCCCGCAAGTTTGATACAACACCTCGCGTCCCTCTTCCCCCGACCCACATCACCTGCCATAATGGGCCCAACCCAAAAACAAGAGCAGCACCCATGCCCGACGACCTGTTGACGCCCGAATCCGCCACCACCTACGACGCCTCCTCGATCGAGGTCCTCGAAGGTCTGGAGCCCGTGCGCAAACGCCCCGGCATGTATATCGGCGGCACCGACGAACGGGCACTGCACCACATGGTGGCCGAAATCCTCGACAATTCGATGGACGAGGCCGTTGCCGGCCATGCCAACCGTATCGAGGTGGAACTGCACGACGATTACGCCCTGACTGTGCGCGACAACGGCCGCGGTATTCCGATCGACCCGCACCCGAAATTCCCCGATAAATCCGCGCTCGAGGTGATCCTGTGCACCCTGCACGCGGGCGGCAAGTTCTCGGGCAAGGCCTACCAGACCTCGGGCGGTCTGCACGGCGTGGGCGCCTCGGTTGTCAACGCCCTGTCGGATTCGATGGTCGTACAGGTGGCCCGCAATAAGGAGCTGTACGAACAGCGCTTTTCGCGCGGCATCCCACTGGGTCCGGTCGAAAAGGTGGGCTCGGCTCCCAATCGGCGCGGCACCACCGTCACCTTCCACGCCGACCCCGAAATCTTCGGCCACCACAGGTTCAAACCCGCCCGCCTGTTCAAATCGATCCGCTCCAAGGCCTACCTGTTCTCGGGCGTTGAAATCCGCTGGAAAACCGCAATCGACGACGGCGAGACGCCTACCGAGGCTACCTTTCACTTCCCAGGTGGCTTGTCGGACTACCTCAAGGAGACGATGAACGGCTCCTCGACCTATTCCGAACAGCCCTTCGCCGGAACCGTCGATTTCAACGAGAAATTCGGCACCCCCGGCAAGGTGGAATGGGCGATCAACTGGACGCCGTCGCGCGATGGCTTCATCCAGTCCTACTGCAACACCGTTCCGACGCCCGAGGGCGGCACCCACGTGGCGGGCTTCTGGGCCGCGATCCTCAAGGGCATCAAGGCCTACGGTGAACTGATCAACAACAAGAAGGCCGCCCAGATCACCCGCGATGACCTGATCACCGGGGGCTGCGCGCTGGTCTCGTGCTTCATCCGTGAACCCGAATTCGTCGGCCAGACCAAGGACCGTCTTGCCACGGTCGAGGCGCAGCGGCTGGTCGAAAACTCGGTCCGCGACCATTTCGACAACTGGCTGGCCGCCGACACCAAATCCGCCGGCGCCATTCTGGACTTCCTCATCCTGCGGGCCGAGGAGCGCCTGCGCCGACGGGCCGAGAAGGAAACACAACGCAAGTCCGCCACTAAGAAACTCCGTCTTCCCGGCAAGTTGGTGGACTGTAGTAGTTCAACACGTGACGGCACCGAATTATTCATCGTCGAGGGCGACTCGGCTGGCGGCTCGGCCAAGATGGCCCGCGACCGCAAGACACAGGCCCTGCTGCCCCTGCGCGGCAAGATCCTGAACGTACTGGGCGCGGCCAGCTCGAAACTGGGTACCAACGCCGAGATCAACGACCTGACGCAGGCCCTTGGCGTCGGGCTGGGCACCAAGTTCAACATCGACGACCTGCGCTATGACAAGGTCATCATCATGACCGACGCCGACGTGGACGGCGCGCATATCGCCTCGCTGCTGATGACGTTCTTCTTCACCCAGATGCGCCCGATGATCGACGCGGGCCACCTGTACCTGGCCTGCCCGCCACTCTATCGCCTGACCCAAGGCGCCAAGCGCGTTTATTGCCTGGACGAAGCCGAGCGCGACGAGTGGCTGGAAAAAGGCCTGGGCGGCAAAGGCAAGATCGACGTCTCACGCTTCAAGGGTCTGGGTGAAATGGACGCCAAGGACCTGAAAGAAACCACGATGGACCCCAAATCGCGGAAATTGATCCGCGTCACCATCGACGAGGACGAACCCGGCGAGACCGGCGACCTGGTCGAGCGTCTAATGGGCAAGAAACCCGAACTTCGGTTCCAATACATTCAGGAGAACGCGCGGTTTGTTGAGGAATTGGATGTTTGAGTTGGAAGGTGTCGATTGGAAAAAATCACTAGGCAAATTCGAAACAACATATTTGATGGCCTGCGCCTAGAAAAAGTATTTTATGCTGGTGAGTTGGGTGACGTTGATTTCTTGGGCCGCCTCTATGATCTACGTGCGCTTCCCAGTTACGATCAAAGATTCAAGACTGCTGATCAGGACATCTGGCAGCATTGCGAAAACAACGATGACTGGCCGATTGACTGGGTGTTTACGGACGCAAGGTTCAATTTACTTGGTTGTTCCGATGATGTTTTTCTGAGCTTCTTGTGCGAGACAGTTCACCCAGTTGTTCGACCAGACGTTTTTGAAGCTTCAAAGATCGTTGGCCACTACAATGATCAATTGGCCAGATCGGGTTGGAAACTAGTTGAGTCTCAAAAAATCGCAGGAAGAGCCGTATTCATTGCGCAACGAACTACAGAATTCCACAGCCAAATTCAGCGCGCTAGTACGGTTGCAGAGAAGCTTTCTTCGAATTGGATGCAGACGGAAATTAGGCGCATCCAAGACTCAATTGAAACCGATCCTGCTTTAGCAATCGGAACAGCGAAAGACTTAGTAGAATCTTGCTGTAAGACCATTCTTGCTCAATTGCCAGACGCAGAGATCCCCCAGAAGTCTGACGATTTGCCGACACTATCAAAGAAAATGTGCAAAGCATTGTCACTAGTTCCTGAGGGTATTCCGAATGAAGCAAAAGGCGCAGAGAGCATCAAACGAACGCTCAGCAACCTTGCATCAATTACGAAAGGGATAGCGGAACTACGCGGTTTGTATGGCTCAGGGCATGGGCGCGACGGAAAGCACGTCGGGCTAGAACCTAGGCACGCACGGCTAGCGGCCTCTTGTGCAATTGCATTTGTGGATTTCGCAACCGAAACATACCTGCAACGTCACAAGGACTGCTAAGCGCAAGCGAGCCGTAGGGGGTTTACCAACCCACTTCCCCTCGGACAAATCACCTCGCAACGGCGGGGTAAAACCCCATCCTACCCCAACCACAAACCCCGCGCCGCCCAAGGGGTGGCTCTACCGCATCTCTGTTACTTTGTATCGTTTACGGCAGTGAACAGACCGCCCCAAGTCACACACCTTGCATCCTAACCCCCTTGCCTAACCCGTTGATCCCGTTCACACTTACTCTCAACCCGTCAACCAAGAACGAGCTTTGAGGTTCCGAGCGTCCAAGACCCAATTTGAAAAACGGATATCCGAACGGGAGGACGACATGAAAACTTTGACCCTCGGGCTGGCCTTGACCCTGAGCGCCTCGGCAGCCCCCGCGCAGCAGATGCTCAGCACCGCATCCCCCATTCCCGACGGGGCCGAGACCCGGTTCTGCTATTACGACGGCATGGCCTATTCCGAGGATGCCTTTGTGCTGATGGTCGGTGACAACACCGTTACCAGCACGGTGAGCACGGTGCAGGAACGCCTGTTGCGTTGTTACCGTGAAAGCGACGGCGTGCTGCGTTGGCGGCCGCAGAGCACGTTTCAGGTCAGCAAATAACGCCTGAACGGCCCCTAGCCCAGCTTCTGGTCCAGCCAGTCCGCGATCTGTGCGCCTGGCTTTTCCCAACCGGGCTCCATGAACAGAAAATGCGCGTGACCTTCTGCGGACAGAAAGGTCGCGCGGTCGCCATAGAGTTTCGCCAAGGCACGGCAGGTGTTGGGGTTCACCGCCCTGTCTTCCGAGCCTGAAACGATCAGAACCGGGCAGTCGACCTTGTCGATATCAACCTTCATCGCGTGGTGATCGTCGAACATCCAGAAAAACATCTCGAACATCACCCGCCCGCTTTCCGGGCCAAGTCGATCGAACACGGCATGTTGCTGAGCCTCGGGCATTTTGTTCAGCGCGAAGGGGGCCATCAGGTCGAAATCGACGCGCATGGGCTGCTTCCAGAACGCCCCGCCCTCCATTAAGGCGCGCGGCACGGCGCGTTCGTCATCGGTTTCCGGCAGGGTGCCCCAGGCCGCGTTCGGGTTGATCAACACGATGGCGCTGGCCAGTCCGCGAGACGCAACCTGCTGGGCAACGACGCCCGCAATGGCATGCCCGAGGATCACGGGTTTGCTGCCCAACCCCTGGACGAATTCGGCAATGTCGTTGGCATAATCCATTACGCTGGTGTCGGTCAGACCCGCATCGGGCTCGGCTGCGGGATCGCCGCCGTGGAACCTCAGCGCCGGGGTGTGCACCGTCCAGCCACGGGCGCGGAAGAACTCCGCATAGTCCGCCATGCACCACGGCCCGGCAAACGCCCCGTGGATCAGCACAATCTCTTTGGTCATCACGTTCTCCCTCCGGCTCCTGACCCGAGTATGGGCATCCTGACACGCGTTACAACTGCACGTGATCGCTGTTGCGTGGGAAGGCTGACCACTTAAACTCGGATGCATGAGCTTCATCACCGACTACCAGCTGCCCCTGCTGTTGCTGTTCTTTCTGGCCGGATCGATTGGCACCGCGTTCCTGTTTCGCAAACCAGCGGGTCACCGGGCATGGAAGCTGGCCGACCTCGTGTGGGTCGTATTGGGTGGGCTGGGCGCGCTGGTGGCGGTCATGGCGGGGCTCTACAAATCCGACAGTTCAAGGCTGGACCGACAAATCGACGTTGCCTATGCGGCGACACTGGCCTTCGATCGCGACGCCGCGCGGTTCCGGCTGCGGTTCTGCGATCCGGCCTATGACCCGGACACGGCGGTTTTGTGCGACAAGGTCGAGTTCCTGTCGGCCTCGACCGCCAGCAACGCCGACCTGCCGCTGTTCATCGCCGTCACCAACGAAGTTGCGCCGCTGCAGGGCCTGAACTTCATCTTCGGCGCACGGTCACGAGACCAGATGGATGACATTCAGGACATGGCTGCCAAAGCCGATGCCTTCGACATCGAACAATTCCTGGTTTTCACCACGCTGGACGAAGAAACGCAGACCGCGATCGACAACATGCGGCGGAAAGTGCCGGCAATCGCCGGAGACTATATGATCCTTGCGCAAAGCTATGATGACCTGATCGCTCAGGTCGCCAAACTGAAGGGAGAGTGGGAGTATCTTCAGGAAAACGCCCACATTCTCGTGCTACAGATCATCGCGCTGTGTCTGGTCAGCTTTGCGGCACCATTCAGGTTGGGCAAATCTGTTGTCGAGTTGCGGTCCAACCTCATCACCGAGCCGGCAGCGCGGCAGCCACCCCCCGAAGCATCTGCGACCGGAATTACTGAGGTGGCGCCTCAGAACGCGCCCGATCACGGCGCCCGACACCTGTAATGGCACGCGCCCGCAACAGAGTCGCGCGCGGCAGAGAGCGCATGAGCGCCCCCTCCTTCCCCGGTTGATCCGGATATCCGCCGGCAGCCTTGTACAGTTGCGCCGGCAGCAGCAGGCCCTGATCACCAGACGCCAGTCCAAAGACCCGGCTGCGCAGATTGACCCAACCTGCCGTCAAACTCGGCATCAGGCCTGAGGACCGGAACCCAAGGCGAAACACACCCGGACGCCGCGTTACGAGGTGCTCGGCCACCGCGTCGGTCCACCTTGGCTCAAGCTCGGTCCCCGGACGGATCAACAGCAACCAGTCGCCCACCGCGGCGTCGAATCCCACGCGGAGCTGTGCGGCACGAGACCCGGCCCCGGCAACGATCCGGGCCCCTGCTTCATCGGCAATACGCAATGTATGATCGGTCGACCCTCCGTCGGAGATGACAAGCTCGCGGATCAGCCCGGCGTGCAGTCCCTCCATCAGGGTCATCAGCGTGCGCGCAAGGTCGGTCTGGGAGTCGAATGTCGGAATCACGATGCTGATCGGGGCGGACACGTTCGAAACCTCTGGTCTTGGCAACGGGTTCGCTTATATCACCGCTCTCAGGGCAATGACGAGGACCCAAAGATGAGCACCCGCCGCATTTTGCGCCTGACCGGCACGGATACCGACAGCTTCTTGCAAGGTCTGGTCACCAATGACACCCGCAAGCTGGACGATGGTCTTGTCTACTCGGCCATCCTTACCCCGCAGGGCAAATACCTGGCCGATTTCTTTTTGAAACGCGATGGCGCCTCGGTGCTGCTGGACGTGGCTGAGGGGATTGCGGATGCACTGATCAAGCGGCTGAACATGTACAAGCTGCGGGCGGATGTGCGTATCGAGGAAACCAACCTGCACCTGCAACGCGGAACCGGGCCCGCACCGGAAGGCGCCATGCCCGATCCTCGTCACCCCGATATGGGCTGGCGCGCATATTCTGACGCCCCCGAAGCCGATGATGGAACGGATTGGGACGCAATTCGGGTGCGTCATTGCATCCCGGAAACCGGGATCGAGCTGACACCGGACACGTATATCCTCGAGGCCGGTTTCGAGCCGCTCAACGGCGTCGATTTCAAGAAGGGCTGCTATGTCGGGCAAGAGGTAACCGCCCGCATGAAGCACAAAACCCAGTTGCGCAAGGGGCTGCGGGTTGTCGCCATCGACGGCGCGGCTCCGGTCGGCTCCGAAATCCTCTCGGCGGGAAAGCCGGCCGGCACCCTGTTCACGCAATCGAACGGGCAGGCCATCGCCTATCTGCGCCTTGATCGGGCGGGCGACGACATGCAGGCCGGAGACGCCCGCCTGCGTCTGCTGGATTGAGCCTGTTGCCCAACCGGCACGGCCAACGATCAGGCCGCTTTGCAAACGTTTTATCCGGGCCTGCCACACGGTAAGACTTGAGGCACTTGGCTGATCGGGTGCCTACATGCTCCAACTGTATTCAGCCATCTGGCGCGCCAGCGCCGGACGGCAAGTCATACTGATCCTGTTGTCCTTGTCGGTCGCGGCTCTTGCCGCGGCCCCGTTGGAGTTTCAACGGGACATCATCAACCATCTGACCTCGGACAATATCGAGGCGCCACATCTCCTGCTGCTGGGTGCCGGAATGATGGGGGTGATCCTGCTGAGCCTCGCCCTGAAATGGGTTCTGGGATATCGCGCGGGGACATTGGGCGAAGACATGATCCGTCGGATCCGTCAGCTTTTGCTGGCCCGCACCGTGGACGTGGACGAGTCGGGCGAAAATGTCCGCAAGGGAACCATGACAACGGCCATCTCTGCCGAAGCCGAAGAACTGGGCAAATTCGCCGGAGGCGCATTCTCGGACCCGGTCGTACAGATCGGAACCTTGGTCAGTGTGATTGGCTACATCTCGTCGACGCAACCCTGGCTGGGACTGATTGCCCTTTCGATGATCGCGCCGCAGATCCTTATCGTTCTCGTCTCGCAAAGAAAGGTGAACGTGTTCGTGGCGGACCGCGTCCGCATATTGCGTAGCGCGACCGACCATCTGACGATCGAGGACATCGAGGCCGTGACTCAAGAGGTGCACGACCAGTTCGATGCGATCTACGACACCCGACGGCGGATGTTTCTGTGGAAACTGTCGGCCAAGTTTCTGCTGAGCGTGATCAACGGTGCAGGCACCGTCGGTGTTCTGATGCTGGGTGGATGGCTGGTTCTGCAAGGAGAAACCGACGTCGGAACCGTGGTCGCCGCGACCAGCGGTCTGGCCCGGATCCAGGGGCCGACCGGGTTTCTCATCGCTTTCTATCGGCAGGTCAGCGCCAATCGCATCAAGTTCGAGCTGTTGCTGGAACTGTTTGGCCCGGACCGCGCCCGCTACCGCCGGGGCGGGGCCGCCTCGCAAGAAAAAAACCGCGCCGAATAGCGGCGCGGTTTCTTGGACTTTCTCCGAGTATGACGCGACGTTACGCGCGCTCGGAATATTCCATGGTCTCGGTGTTCACGACGATCATCTCGTCCTGCGCGATGAATGGCGGCACCATGACTTTGACGCCGTTGTCCAGAACCGCCGGTTTGAACGAGTTCGCCGCAGTCTGACCTTTGACGACCGGTTCGGTCTCGACGACCTTGCAGACGACTTTCTGAGGCAGCGTCGCGTTCAGCGCCTCGCTTTCATAGAATTCGACCACGATGGTCATCCCGTCCTGAAGGAACGGACGACGGTCACCCAGCAAATCTGCAGGCAATTCAATCTGTTCATAGGTCTCGGCATCCATGAATACCAGCATCCCATCGCTTTCATACAGGAACTGCTGGTCTTTCTGCTCCAACCGAACACGCTCGACCTTGTCCGCGGAACGGAACCGCTCGTTCAGTTTCGAGCCGTTGCGCAGGTTCCGCAATTCCACCTGTGCAAACGCACCGCCTTTGCCCGGTTTGACATGATCGACCTTGACCGCCGCCCACAGACCGCCGTTATGCTCAAGCACATTGCCCGGGCGAATTTCGTTCCCATTGATCTTGGGCATGACATATTTCCTTCACACATGGTTGATGCGCCAGTTGTCGTCCCTATATCTGGCGGGATCAATCCATGCAATACAACGAAACCTAGTGCTGCACCCGCAGAGAGCCATGCAAATGACGCAACGCAACTATGCAATTTAGGTGTATCCGAATCGCACTAAATAGGTCATAAGGACCGCCACGCCGAAAATTACAAGAGCAAGAACAACAAGGAAAACGAGATGAGAGATTTCGTTGACGGCACCGCCTTTAACAATGAGCAAGGCAACCGTGCCCGCAAACTTTTCGCGGCCGTTGTGCTGGCTGCACTCGATGATGCCATCGCCGATGACAAGAAATACGGCAATGGCCCGGAACAAATCGCCCGCTGGGCACGCTCGCGCGATGGGCGCGAAGTGCTGTCCTGCGCTGGCATCGACCCGAACGAACGGGTTGTCCACGGACTGATGGAGTTCGTTGGCCGTGGCGTGCGTACCTCCGTCGCCCTGTCGCGCGAAGAAAGCGAACGCCGCAACGCTGCACAGCAGGCCGAAGCCGCCTAAGGCTTTGCCCGACCCAAAAACGCGCGCCGGTACTTTCGGCGCGCTTTTTTTTGCCCTGTACGCAGCGGAATAGTCGCATTCGTCTTGCAAATGGCCCGATCCACGCTTTCGTCGGCTGAATAAATGCGGTCATCTGCCAACATCCGCAGGAGGCTCAGATGGTTCGCGCGATCATGATTCAGGGAACCGGCAGCAACGTCGGCAAGTCGATGCTTGTGGCCGGGCTGGCCCGGGCCTTTGCGCGGCGAGGGTTGAAGGTTGCCCCTTTCAAACCGCAGAACATGTCCAACAACGCCGCAGTGGCGGCAAACGGAGGCGAGATTGGCCGCGCCCAGGCGCTGCAGGCCCGGGCGGCGGGGCGCGCGCCCCATACGGACATGAATCCAATCCTTCTGAAGCCGGAAACCGATACCGGTGCGCAGGTGATCGTTCAGGGCAAGCGGGCGGGAACGATGCGGGCCAAGGACTATCGCAAGGACAAATCCAAACTTCTGAACGCTGCGCTCGAAAGCTTTGCCAGGCTTTGCCAAGATGCCGACCTTGTGCTGCTCGAGGGCGCCGGCAGTCCGGCCGAGACCAACCTGCGGGCAGGCGACATCGCCAACATGGGCTTTGCCTGCGCCGCAAATGTGCCCGTCATACTGGTGGGAGACATTCACCGGGGCGGTGTCATAGCGCAGATCGTCGGCACCCATGCAGTGCTAGAGAACGCTGACCTTGCAATGATCCGCGGCTTTGCGGTCAATCGTTTCAAGGGAGACGTCAGCCTGTTTGATGACGGGCGCGACGACATTGCGGCACGCACCGGATGGCCTTGCCTGGGCGTCGTTCCCTGGTTTGACGATGCTTGGAAACTACCGGCCGAAGACATGATGGATATCCGCTCGCACGCCGGCGGCACCTGCAAGGTTGCGGTGCCGCAGTTGGAGCGCATGGCGAATTTCGACGATTTGGACCCGCTGTCTGCCGAGCCGGGTGTTTCGGTCGAGATCATTCCGGCTGGCCGCCCCCTTCCCGGTGACGCGGATCTGGTGATTCTGCCGGGCAGCAAATCAACGATCGGAGATTTGGCCTTTTTCCGCAAACAGGGTTGGGACATCGACCTGTATGCCCATGTACGGCGGGGCGGCCATGTTCTTGGCCTCTGCGGCGGGTATCAGATGCTGGGCCGGGTGATCGCCGACCCCGACGGAGTGGACGGCAGACCCGGCAGCGTCGATGGGCTGGGTTTGCTGGACGTGGAAACGGTTATGTCCGGGGAAAAGCGGGTCGAACTGCGATCAGCGCAGGCCTTGCCCGGCGGCGAGCCTGTCACCGGCTACGAAATCCACATGGGACGCACCCAAGGTCCGGATACTGCCCGTGCGTGGTTACAGGTGGAAGGGCGCCCGGAAGGCGCCGCATCGAGAGACGGGCGCGTTCTGGGAAGCTATTTGCACGGCATTTTCGCGTCAGACGCCTTCCGCGCGTCGTTTCTGCAGCGGTTTGGAGCCAGGTCGGAACTGGCATACGAAGTCAGTGTTGAGCAAACGTTGGAGTCTTTGGCCGATCACCTTGAACAGCATATGGACCTTGATGCCCTGCTGTCACTGGCAGCCGAGCCTCGGTTCGGCTGAGCGTCAATCCAAATTCTGAGCGGCCAAAGCGCGGTTGATCTCGCGCCGCACCAGCTTGCGAATGTTGCGGGTGATACGTTCACCCAGCGCGCCCTGCAGTTCCTGACGGACGATGTCTGCGATTAACTCGCGCAATTCGTCTTCATCCATCGTGCCGGTCGCCATCGCCGGCGTTTCCTGATCCAGCTTCACCTCGGCCTCAGAGGCATCCCGGTTGTCCCGGATAAACGTGGCAGGCGTTGATTCCTCGTCGCTGTCAGCGTCCATCTCAGCTTCGGACGCAGCCGCATACTTCAGCGCCGAAAACCCGGTGTCCGAGGCCCAACTGACCTTGTCAGTGCGCGTGCCGGAATAAGCGTCGTCGCTTTCACCGTCAGGCTCCCACTGATCTTCGGTCCGCGCAATCGCAGCCTCAAGAGCTGCGATCTTGGCGCTCAGGCTTCCGGCCAGATCCCTGCGGCCTTCGCGATCATCCGAAGACTCACCGCCGATGTCATTGATTGCCGGCGTTCCGGGACGAACGATATCGCAAGACCGCAAACGCATAGGTTGTGACAGGTCGTTGGCCGGGCGCACCGCCTCGACATTCGCAGCATGCTGCGAGGCCGCCTCAGCCGAGATCTTTTGGGCCAGTTTCAAAGGTGCTTTTGGATCCTCGGCCGGTGTGCCAACCCGCAGGGCATCCGTCAAAACCAGGCGTCCCGGCTTGCGGGCCGCAGTCGCTTTGATCAGGTTCGGGACCTTGCGCCCTTCTTCGCTGACCAAACGCTTGATCGACGACAATACGTCTTCGACACCTGCTTTGACACTGCTATCCGTCATTGTTCTCTACCGCTCTGACCTTTTGGACCAGTGTATCCAATCCGGTCGAACCTAACAACAGATAGTGTGGCTGATCACTCGCGCCGCAAAGCTTTGAGAACTCGATCCAGGTCGCGGCTTTGCTTGCTGATCTGTGCAGGCGCCTTTTTGACCAGGTTGTAGTAGAGCGTCGGGTCATAAATCTGGACCGCCAGTCCAAGGCGCTCGGCCGTCAACAGACCTTGTGCCTGCAACAACTGATAGGCAGCCAGAGACCGTTCCGTCCGCGAGGCAACTTCGGCCAATTGTGCGTCCAGCAAATCCTGCTGAGCGGTCAGAACGTCCAGTGTGGTCCGAGCCCCCAAGGTGGCCTCCTCGCGAATCCCGTCAAAGGCGACCTGCGATGCGCGTACCCGTTCGACGGATGCCCGCAGGCTGGCAGTGGCCGTTTCAAAGCGCACATAGGCGTCCGTCACACCCTGAGTGATGTCTTTCTGCACATTCAGGAGATTGGCACGCGATGCGTCCCGCTGAGCCATTGCGCGGCGCACGTTGGCCGCCAATCGGCCACCGGCATAGATGGGTTGATTGAAATTCAACGAGATGGACGCATCGTTGGTATAGTCGTCGTTGTCATAGCTTTCCGTGATCCCCGCGTCCGCGTTCAGGCTTACATTCGGACCCAGGCCCGCGCGCTGCTGCTGCACGGTCAGATCCAAGGCACGCACCTGATGCTGCGCCGAAAGGATTGCCGGGTGGTTTCTTTGTGCCAGGCTGATGGCCTCGGCCAGAGAACCGGGCAGCTTCGGCAGACGCGGCTGGCCCGCAGTACGGCCCGGCTGTTTGCCGACGGCGTTCACATATTCCGCTTGGGCAGTGCTCAGGTCGCCTCGCGCATCGGCCAGATCAGCCTGCGAGCTTGCCAACTGCGCTTCGGACAGCGCGACGTCGGTCCGGGTGACCTCACCGACTTCAAAACGGTCCTGCGTGGCCCGCAGTTCCTCGCCTGAGAGATTGACGTTGTTCTGGCGAATCTGAACCGTTTCTTCCTGTAGCAGAACACTCAGATAAGCCGTCGTTGCGCGGAACAGAACCTGTTGCTCAATATCGATCAATGCTTGGCGAGTTGCCAGAACTGTTTCCTGAGCCGACTGTTTCCCGAGAATCGATGCACCGCCATCATAGACCAGCTGGCTCAGCGTGAGTCCCGAGAAGAAGCGCGACGGTTCGACCGTCGACACCACTGTTCCGGCGCGAGACTTGGCATAATCCTGGCTGACACGGACGGTCCAGTTGATGATCGGGCGCAGGGCCGACAATGCGATTGCAACGTCTTCGTCGGCTGCGCGCAGCAAGGCGCGGTTCTGTTCCAACAGCCCGCTTGTGTTGTATGCACCGATGAACGCGTCGGTCAGATTGTCCGCCAAAACCGAGCGCCCCGGCATCACGCTCAGCGCGATTCCCACCGTCAGAGCGACTGCCTTGACCAGCTTCCCTCCAGCCGTTCCAAGCATACCCAAATCCTCTCAAATCAAAATAACGCAAGCCCGCAGGCAGTTTGCGCCTTTGTTTTCAACTAATCAAGGGACCGCGGAAAACCGCTGATCGACTATAGCGAAAATGCACACTCGGCCGAAAACGCCGGCAGTACCGGGGCGTTTGCGTTGAAGCCATGACGCCATGTCACCCGCCCATCGGACTTTCGACCAATGCGAACGGTGCCCAGGTTGCCTTCGACGAACAGGCAAGCGATGCGGCCATGATCTTTCAGTTGATCGAGCAAGGCATCGGGCAGACGTTCCACACCGCCCTGGATGATGATGACATCATAGGGGCCATGCTCGGCCGCCCCCTGCTCCAAAGGTCCGACATGAATGATCGCGTTGTCGATATCCGCCTCCATCAGGCGGGACTGCGCGTCGGCTGCGTTGGCCTCGTTATCCTCGACGCCCACCACAAGCTGCGCCATGTTCGCGGCGACGGCGGTCGAGTATCCGAACGCCGGGGCGATATCCAGAACCACCTCGTCATTCGAAATATTCAATGCATCCAGCATCTTCGCCAGAGTCCTCGGCTCCAGCAGGCAGCGCCCGTTTCCCAGATCGATCAGGTCGCCAGCATAGGCCACTTCGCGACTGGCATCCGGCACGAAATTCTCGCGCTGGACCTTCAGCATTGAATCGATGATCGGGAATTTGGTGACATCAGAGGGCCTGATCTGAGTGTCTACCATCGTGTGGCGTCGGGCTGCGAAATCCGTCATGTGACCGCTCGTATATTTCCCATGGTTGCTCGGCTTTTGCCACATCCGGTCCCGCCCGGCAACGGCCAGCCCGGCAAAAATTGCAGGTCGCGACAAAAGTTGCCACTGCGCTGACCGGCCATCCAACGCCATGGCCGGCGGAATTTTCAGCAACCCTCTGGACGTTGTTCTGGAAAGCTGCTAGAACCGCGTCTGCACCACGTCAAGTAATTGAAATTGCTTGAAAAGGCGAGTTGGCGGAGTGGTGACGCAGCGGATTGCAAATCCGTGTACACCGGTTCGATTCCGGTACTCGCCTCCAACTTTCTTGCCTCGCACTGCATCGCTGTTCTCTGGTCCTAATAATAATCGACTGGAACAGTTTGTTGATACGAAACGCCAAAATACGTGCGGAGATGGTTAGCGCAGCCGAGCTAACCAGTAACTATCGGGCAAGGGTTTAGTCAGCGCAGGAGCACCACCTACGCACTCGATCCATGCAAGACACCCCCGGAAACCGTGCGCTTTGCGCTGACCGTCGGCTCAGACCGCGCTTCTACCTTGCGGAATCACCTCGTATCCCGGCTCTTCCGGTTCATCGTCCTGCATCTCGGCCGGAAAACCGGGCGCGGTAATGCTCAGCCCGGTTGCATCCTCAAGCCGTCGAATGACATTGGGCGACAGCTCGCGCGCGCCATAGCGGGCGATGGCGTCGTCGAAAATCTTGATCATCAACGGGTTCATCTCCAACGGCACGCCGGCGCGGGCGGCGACCTCCTGGAACAGGCCGATATCCTTTTTCACCAGATCCATGGTGAAGGAAATATCGCGCGAGCCGTTCAGTATCACCTGGCTTTCGGTCTCATGCACGAAGGACGTGCCGGACGAGATCTTGATCGCCTCGTAGGTCGTGTTCAGGTCCATCCCAGCGGCCTTGGCGGTCACCAGCGCCTCGGCGCAGGTGATCAGGTTGGCAGTGGCCAGATAGTTGGTTAGCACCTTCAGAACCGAGGCCGTGCCCAGATCGCCGGTATGCAGAATGCGCCGGCCCATCGTCGTCAGGAACGGCAGAATCCGCTCGAACGTTGCCCGGTCGCAGCCCGCGAAGATCGAGATATTGCCCGTGGCCGCCCGGTGGCACCCGCCCGAAACCGGGCAGTCCACCGCCGCCCCGCCGCGCTCGATCACCATGGCCGCCAGGCGTTTGACCTCGGCCTCGTCAGTGGTGGACATCTCCATCCAGATCTTGCCGCGGGTGACCTCGGGCAGCATCTGCTGCATCACCGCGTCCGAGGCAGCGGGTGACGGCAGGCAGGTGATGACCGCATCGCAATCGCGCATCATCTGGGCCGGGCTTTCACCGGCTTTTGCTCCCTTGGCGGCGAACTCCGCCACAAGATCGGGGTTCAAGTCGTGTACCGTCAGGTCGATACCGTTGCGCAGCAGCGACCCCGACAGCTTGCCCCCCACATTGCCCAAACCGATGAAACCGACCTTCATGTTCTGCCCTCCCGCAGGCGCAATTTCGTTGGCACGAGTATTTCCGTTGCCCATCGACAAAAGAAACGAATAATAAGTCAATCTAAATGCAAAATATTTTGGTGCTGAATGGACCGCCTGCCCAATCCGGCCTGGCTTCGCAGCTTCGAAGCCGCCGCCCGCCATCTGAGTTTCACCACCGCCGCGCAGGAACTGGGCCTGACCCAGACGGCGGTGTCGCTGCATATCCGCTCGCTCGAGGCGGACCTCGGGCAGCCGCTTTTTGCCCGCAACGCCCGACACCTGTCGCTGACCGAGCTGGGCCAGTCCTATGCGCTGACCGTGCGCCGGGCGCTGTCGGATATTGCGCTGTCCACCAACAGCTTGTTCGGCCCCGCCTCGCGGCAGGCGCTGACCATCCGGGCGGCGATATCGACGATGACCTACTGGATCGCGGCCGAGCTGCCCGCGTTCAGCGCCCAGCACCCCGAGATCCCGGTGCGGCTGGTGTCACATATCTGGAACGACTCGGCCGCGCCTGCGGATGTGGACGTGGAAATCCGGCTGGGCTATGGCGACTGGCCCGGAGTTGCGGCCGAACAGCTGTGCTCGGAACGGCTGGTGCCCGTCTGCCGGGCGCAGGACCCGGCGCCAGACCTGCAAAACGGCCCGTTGATTCACATTCTGGGGTATGAGGACAACTGGTCGCGGTACTTCGAGGCCACGGGCACCGACCTGCCCGACCGCCCCGCGCGTAATTCGGCGGATACGACCGTCACGGCGCTGCAACTGGTGATGGCCGGCGCTGGCTATGCCACCGTTCTGGAGCGGTTCGCGCGCAACGCCATCGCCCAGGGCGCGCCGATCCGGGTTGCGGGGCCGGCGATTCCCTTTGCCCAGTCGCATTATCTGATCCGCAGCGTCAGCGCGGCGCCTCCGTCCATCCCTGCCCAGTTGTTCCTGGCCTGGCTGCGCGACCGGCTGGCCGGCGATGCCGCGGATTGATCCCGGCAAGTCGCTTTTTCGATCCGACGCGAGGCACTTGGCCCCGCGCGCTTGACAACCCCCCTGCCCGTGCCGCATGTCGCTTGCGTTGGTGTCTGTGCAAGCAGATGAAAAGGGAATGCGTCAGCGGTTTTCCGTCAAACGCAGCCGCCCCCGCGACCGTGACCGGAGAGGGTGCCCAAATGCCACTGGCTGCTGGCCGGGAAGGCGGGACATCCGACAGAGCGCCGCTCTGACATCCGCAAGCCGGGAGACCTGCCAACGCCCGAAGACAAACCGGACGGGGTGTTCCGGTGTCGGGCCCATGTCCGCAACGTGGCCCGCGCATACCCCGTCCCCCGACAACCGAGTGAGGGGGGATGAGAGACGTGACCGAGACCACACCAGTTGAACTGCTGGTCTGCACCACCTGCCGACGCGGGCTACCCATCGAGGATGACGCCCAGCGCCCCGGCACGCTGCTGCACAAGGCACTGGCAGCCGCCGACCTGCCCGCGGGCATCACCCTGAAGCCGGTCGAATGCCTGTCGAACTGCGATCAGGGCTGCTCTATCGTTCTGCGCGGCGGGCCGTCGCGCTGGACCTTCGTCTATGAAAACCTGAACGAATCCGACCATGTCGAGATCATCGTCGAAGGCGCCACCAAATATTTGGCCGCCGATGATGGCCTTGTGAAATGGCGCGACCGCCCTGAACATTTCCGCAAGAACTGCGCCGCCCGCATTCCCCCGATTGGAGCCTGAGCATGAGCACCCTCGAAAAACTTCCCGTCACCGTCATCACCGGCTTTCTCGGCTCGGGCAAGACCACGCTGATCCGCCATCTGATGCAAAACCCGCAGGGCAAGCGGCTGGCCGTGGTGGTCAACGAATTCGGCGATGTAGGCGTCGATGGCGAAATCCTGAAAAGCTGCGCCATCCCCGACTGCCCGGCGGAAAACATCATGGAACTGGCCAATGGCTGCATCTGCTGCACCGTGGCCGATGACTTCATCCCCACGATCGAGGCGCTGATGGCGCTCGACCCGCGCCCCGATCACATCCTGATCGAAACCAGCGGTCTGGCCCTGCCGAAACCGCTGCTCAAGGCGTTCGACTGGCCCGACATCCGTTCCAAGATCACCGTGGACGGCGTGATCGCTCTGGCCGATGCCGAGGCCGTGGCCGCAGGCCGCTTCGCCCCGAATGTCGCGGCGGTGGGTGCCCAGCGCATGGCCGATGACTCGATCGACCACGAAACGCCCCTGTCCGAGGTGTTCGAGGATCAGATCTCGTGCGCCGACATCATCCTGCTGACCAAGCCTGACCTGGCCGGCCCCGAAGGCGTGGCCAAGGCGCGCGAGATCATCGCCGCCGAGGCGCCCCGCCCCCTGCCCGTGGTCGAAGTGGCCGAGGGTGCGGTGGACGTGCGCGTGGTGCTGGGGCTGGAGGCCGCAGCCGAGGACGACATGGACGCCCGCCCCTCGCATCACGATGGCCATGACGACCACGAACATGACGATTTCGAAAGCATTGTGGTCGAGTTGCCAGAACAGACCGACCCGGCGCAGCTGGTCGCCAATATCGAGCGTCTGGCGAACGAGCTGAACATCCTGCGGGTCAAGGGCTATGCCGCCGTTCAGGGCAAGCCGATGCGCCTGCTGGTCCAGGCGGTCGGCGCGCGGGTGCGGCACCAGTATGACCGCCCGTGGAAACCCGAGGAAGAGCGCCGCTCGCGCCTTGTGGTCATCGCCGAGCATGACGACATCGACGAGGCCGCGATCCGCGGCATCCTGACGGGCGTCACCGAGGCCGCCGAGTAAGCACCGATGCACGTCGTCTTCCGCGAAAGCCACGGGCTCGAAGAAACCGAGACCCCGACCGATCTGGGCCAGAGCCCGGCGGATCTGGTGGTGCTGTCCTTTTCGGACAGCGATCTGGGTGCTTTCGCGGCCGGCTGGCATCGCGGCGGCGGGCCCGAGGGGCGGATGCCCTCGTTGCGGCTGGCCAACCTGACGGCGCTGAAGCACCCGTTGTCGGTCGACACCTATGTTGAGCAGACGCTGGAGGGCGCCAAGGGCATCCTGATCCGGCTGATCGGCGGCGTGCCCTATTGGTCCTACGGGTTGCATCAGGTGCTGGCGCTGGCGCAGGCCAAGGGCATCGCGCTGGCGGTGCTGCCCGCCGACGGGCGCGAGGATACGCGGCTGGACGACTATTCCACCCTGCCGGTCTCGACCCTGCGGCGGCTGGCGCATCTGTGCGACACCGGCGGCGAGGTGGCCGCGCAGGCGGCGCTGGCGCAGATGGCGCTGGCGGCGGGACTCTATGCCGGGCCGGTGATGGGGGCCAAGACTCTGCCCGACTGCGGCGCGTGGTGCCCGGATCGCGGCGTGATTGCGCCCGAGGACGCATTCGCGGGCGAAGGCCGGCGCATCATCGTGACGTTCTACCGCGCCTACCTGACCGCGGCCGATACCGCGCCGGTCGCGGCCCTGATCCGAGAAATCCGCGCGCGGGGTCATCAGGCGGTAGGGCTGTTCGCGCCCTCGCTCAAGGCGCCTGCGGCGGCGGAATGGCTGGCCGAGATTATCCCCGAGATGACGCCCTCGGCGATCATCAATGCCACCTCGTTTTCGGGCAAGGGCGCGTCGGGCACATCGCCCTTGGACGTGGCGGGCGTGCCGGTATTTCAGGTCGCGCTGGCCACTTCGCGCCGCAAGGCCTGGGCCGAGGCCGAACGCGGCTTGTCGCCCGCCGATCTGGCCATGCATGTGGTCCTGCCCGAGGTAGACGGGCGTATCACAGCCGGTGTCGCCTCGTTCAAGGAGCCGGGCAAGCGCGACCCGCATCTGGAATATTCCCGTTTCGCCCACCGACCCGAGCCCGACCGGATCACCGCCATCGTCGACCGGGCGATGGCCTGGGTGGACCTGGCCGAGAAACCAAAGGCGCAACAGGTCCCCGCGCTGGTCCTGTCCACCTATCCGGGCAAAGACTGGCAGATGGCCCATGCGGTGGGGCTGGACGCGCTGGCCTCGGCCGAGGCGATCCTGTCCGACCTGCAGGGCGCCGGCTATGACACCGCCCCCGCCGAACCGATTGCCGATACCCTGCTGGACGCCCGGATTTCCTGGCCGGTCTCGGCCTACCGCGCGGCGCTGGCGCAACTGCCCGAGGCGTTGCGCGCCGATCTGGAAACCGTCTGGGGCGCACCCGAGGACGACCCGACCTGTGCCGATGGGGCCTTCCACTTCACCGCGCTTCGGCGCGGCAAGGCGCTGGTGGCGTTACAGCCCGAACGCGGCAGTCCGGAACTGCGCGACGACGAATACCACGACCTGTCGCGCACGCCCCGGCACGGCTACGTAGCCTTCTACCTGTGGCTGCGGCACGGGTTGGGCGCCGATGCGCTGATCCATATCGGCGCCCACGGAACGCTGGAATGGCTGCCGGGCAAATCGGTGGCGCTCTCGGCGGAATGCTGGCCCGAGGCGCTGATCGGCGATCTGCCGGTGATCTATCCGTTCATCGTGAACGACCCGGGCGAGGCCGCGCAGGCCAAGCGCCGGATCGGGGCGGTGACGCTGGGCCACATTCCTCCGCCGATGAAGCAAAGCAGCACGCCCGACCGCATGGTGCGGCTGGAATCGCTGCTGGACGAGTTCTCGAACGCCGACGGGCTGGACCCCAAACGGCGCGACCGGTTGCAGGCCGATATCCGTGATGAGGCGCAGGCCATCGGGCTCGAGGCCGATCTGGGGCTGGATCAGGCCACCAGCACCGCCGAGGCTATCACCCGCATCGACCGCTTCGTCTGTGACATCAAGGAAAGCCAGTTCGGCGACGGGCTGCACGTCTTTGGCCGCGCGCCGCAGGTTGCGGGCAATTTCGATACTGCCGCGTCAGCACAGACCGAACGGCAGGCCCTGCTGGATGCCTTGGCCGGCAAACGGATCGAGGCTGGCCCGTCCGGCTCGCCCTATCGCGGGCGCACCGACGTGCTGCCCACCGGGCGCAACCTGTTCACCACCGATCCGCGCTCCGTCCCGACCCGCGCGGCCTATGCGCAGGGGGTGAAACTGGCCGAAGAACTGGTGCGCCGCCACCTGCAGGAGGAAGGCGACTATCCCAAGGGCCTGATCGTCGATCTGTGGGGCTCGGCCACGATGCGCACGGCGGGCGAGGAATTCGCCATGGCGCTGCACCTACTGGGCGTCAAACCGGTCTGGGATCCGGGGTCAGAGCGCGTCTCGGGCATCGAGGTCTTGCCGATCACCGATCTGGAGCGCCCGCGGCTGGACGTGACCCTGCGCGTCTCAGGCCTGTTCCGCGACGTGTTCCCGACCCTTTCGGCGCTGTTCGGTCAGGCGGTCCGGGCGCTGTCAGAACGCGACGAGGCGCCCGACTGGAACCCCTACGCGGGCCAGCCGCCCGCCGCGCGGGTCTACGGCCCGGCGCCGGGCAGCTATGGGTTGAACATGACCCACCTGTCGGAAACCTACACCGACGAGGCACGCGCGCAGGCCGGTCAGGCCTGGCTGGATGCCAGCGCCTTTGCCTTCGAGGGCGAGCACATTGCCCACGACCCCGACGGGATCACCCAGCGCGTGGCGCAGGCCGACAGTTTCGTGCACCTGCAGGACCTGACCGAGACCGATCTGCTGCTGGCCAATGACTATGCTACGCATGAGGCCGGATTTGCCGCCGCGAAGAAGCTGACAGGCGGGCAGGCGCAGCTGTACCACCTGGACAATACCCGCCCTGAAACGCCCCGCGCCCGCACCCTGCCCGAGGAAATCAGCCGCGTGGTCCATGCGCGCGCCGCCAACCCCGACTGGATCGCCAGTATGCAGCGCCACGGATTCCGCGGCGCGGCCGAGATCGCCGCGACGCTGGATCACATGGCGTCTTTCGCACATCTGTCGGGCAGCGTCGCCCCGCACCTGTTCGACCTCTATCACGATGCCACCCTCGGCAACCCGGAGGTGGACGCCTTTTTGCTGCAGGCCAATCCGCAGGCTCATCAGGCCATGCAGGACCGGTTCCGCGCGCTGTTCGAGGCCGGGCTGTGGAACACCCGCCGCAACTCGATCCGCGCGGATCTGGAGGGGTTGGGATGAGCGCCCCGGTCGTTCAGGGCTGGTGCCCCGGCGCCCACCGCCCGATGATGTCCGGCGACGGGTTGGTGGTGCGGGTGCGCCCGCGTCTGGCCCGGCTGAGCGCCGCGCAGACGCTGGGGCTGTGCGATCTTGCGCTGCGGTTCGGTAACGGCACCATCGACCTGACCAACCGCGCCAACCTGCAACTGCGCGGCGTGGCCGAAGACGATCACCAGCCACTGCTGGCCGAGTTGTCGGCGCTGAGCCTGCTGGATGCCGAACCGGGCATCGAAACCCGGCGCAACATTCTTGTGTCGCCGCTGTATCAGCCGGGCGACCTGACCACGCGTCTGACTCAGGCATTGATCGACCGGCTGGGTGATCTGCCCGCCCTGCCCGCCAAGTTCGGCTTTGCGGTGGATACCGGCGAGGCGCGGCTGCTGGCCGGGGACTCGGCCGATATCCGATTGGAGCGAGGACCTGCGGGCCTGATCCTGCGCGCCGACGGGGCCGAGACCGGCCGCTTGGTGACCGAGGACGCGGCGATCGACTGCGTGATCGATCTGGCCAGGTGGTTCTCCGAGCGCTTCACTTCTGACATCCGCCGCATGGCCCGCCTGATCGCGGTGCAGGCTCTGCCCGACGAATGGCAGGGCCACGCCCCCGGCCCCACGGCACCGGCGATGCACCCCGGCAACAGCGCAATCGGCCCGATCTATGGCGCGGCCTTCGGGCAACTGCCCGCCGCCGAGTTGCGTGCATTGGTCGAGGCCTCGGGCGCCGCCGCCCTGCGCGTCACGCCCTGGCGGCTGTTCTTGCTGGAAGGCGGGGCGGCGATCCCGGCCCCGGCCTTCGTGACCGACGGCGCCGACCCCCTGTTGACCACCGACGCCTGCTCCGGCGCGCCATTCTGCCCGCAGGCGCAGGCTGAGACCCGCGCCATCGCCCGCGCGCTGGCCCCGCGCGTGTCCGGCAGTCTGCATGTCTCGGGCTGCGCCAAGGGCTGCGCACGCATGGGCGCGGCCGATCTGACGCTGGTGGGCCGCGACGGGCGATTTGATCTTGTAAAACACGGCCGCGCGGGGGATGAGCCCGTCCAGCGCGGGCTGGACCCCGAAACACTGAAGACCATGGACCTGACCTGATGCCCTATGAATACGAAACCGACGGCGCGGCGATCTATAAGCAATCCTTCGCCACGATCCGGTCCGAGGCCGATCTGGCCCGCTTTGATCCGGACGAAGAGCAGGTCGCCGTCCGCATGATCCATGCCGCCGGGATGGTCGGGCTGGAAGAATTCATCCATTTCTCGGACGGCTTCGTGCGCACCGCCCGCGCCGCGCTGGAAAACGGCGCGCCGATCCTGTGCGACGCGCGGATGGTGTCCGAAGGCGTCACACGCTTTCGCCTGCCCGCTGACAACCAGGTCATCTGCACCCTGCATGACGAGCGCGTGCGCGCGCTGGCCGAGAAGATGGGCAACACCCGATCCGCCGCCGCGCTGGAACTGTGGCGCCCGCATCTGGAAGGCGCACTGGTCGCCATCGGCAACGCGCCCACGGCACTGTTTCACCTGCTGAACATGCTCGAGGACCCCGACTGCCCCCGCCCCGCCGCGATCATCGGCTGCCCTGTGGGCTTTGTCGGCGCGGTCGAATCCAAGGACGCCCTGTGGGAGGCCCAGCCCGTTCCCAGCTGCATCGTCAAGGGCCGCCTGGGCGGCAGCGCCATCACCGTTGCCGCGATCAACGCCATCGCAAGCCGGGCGGAATGAGCATGGGCACGATCTATGGCGTGGGCCTCGGCCCCGGCGATCCTGATTTGATGAGCGTCCGGGCCGACCGCCTGTTGCGCGGCGCGAAACACGTGGCCTATTTCCGCAAGCCCGGTCGTACCGGGCAGGCGCGCAAGATCGTGAACGGGATAATCCGCGATGATGCGGTCGAGTTTCCCATGGAATACCCGGTCACGACCGAGATCCCGGTCGCCGATCCGCGCTACAATGCGCTGCTGGCCGAGTTCTACGAACGCTGCACCGCGCGCTTGAAAGAGCTGGCCGATCAGGGCGAGGACGTGGTGGTGCTGTGCGAGGGAGACCCGTTCTTCTACGGCTCGTTCATGCATCTCTACAGCCGCCTGCGCGACGTGGTGCCCGTCGAGGTGGTGCCGGCGATCACCGGCATGTCAGGCGCGTGGACGGCCTCGGGCGATCCGATCACCTGGGGCGACGACATCCTCACGGTGCTGATGGGCACTCTGCCCGAAGAGGTTCTGGCCGACCGCATGGCGCGCACCGACGCGCTGGTGGTGATGAAGATCGGCCGCAACATCGACAAGGTGAAGCGTGCGCTAAAAACTGCGGGCCTGTTCGACCGAGCCTGGATCGTGGAATACGCGCAGATGCCCAACCAGACCGTTCGCAAACTGAGCGACGCCTGCACCGAGGTCACGCCCTATTTCTCGATCATCATCGTGCATGGACGGGGGCGGCGGCCATGAGCGGCTGGGTCAAGATCGCCGGGCTTGGCCCCGGAAACGAGGCGCTGGTGACCCCCGAGGTGACCGCCGCCTTGGCCGAGGCGACCGATGTGGTGGGCTATATTCCCTACGTCGCGCGGGTGGCCGAACGGCCGGGCCTGACCCTGCACGCCAGCGACAACCGGGTCGAGATCGACCGCTCGCAGCACGCGCTGCGCATGGCGGCCGAGGACAAGCGGGTGGTCGTGGTCTCGTCGGGCGATCCGGGCGTGTTTGCCATGGCCGCCGCCGTGTTCGAGGCGCTGGAAAACGGCCCCGACGCCTGGCGTAACATCCAGATTGACGTACTACCCGGTATCACCGCCATGCTGGCCGCCGCGGCCCGGGCGGGCGCGCCGCTGGGCCATGATTTCTGCGCCATCAACCTCAGTGACAACCTCAAGCCCTGGGCGGTGATCGAAAAACGCCTGCGGCTGGCCGCGCAGGCCGATTTCGCAATGGCCTTTTACAATCCGCGCTCGAAGTCGCGGCCCGAAGGCTTTGTAAAGACGCTGGAAATCCTGCGGCAGGAATGCGAGCCCGAGCGTCTGATCCTATTCGCCCGCGCCGTATCGCGCCCGGACGAGGCGATCCGCATCGCGACCCTGGCCGAGGCAACGCCCGACATGGCCGACATGCAGACGGTGGTGATCGTCGGCTCGTCGCTGACCCGCGTCATCGAGCGGCCCATCGGCCCCATCGTCTATACGCCAAGGTCCACGCCGGAATGACCCAGCCAGTCCAGAACCTGCGGCACGCTTGTCAGTTCGACCCGGCGGGGCAGCCTGGGCCGGTCGATCATCAGCACCGGGATGCCCAGCGCTCGCGCGGCATCCAGCTTGGCGCGCGCGCCGGTGCCGCCGGCGTTCTTGGACACCACCAGTTCAGTTCGGTGCCGGCGCATCAGCGCTGTGTCGTCTTCAACCGAAAACGGCCCGCGCGACACGACCACGTCGCAATCGGCGAAGGGCAGCGGGCCGGGTTCATCGACCAGCCGCAGAAGATAGTGGTGCTGGGGCTGCGCCGCGAAATCCTCAAGATGCATGCGCCCCACCGCAAGGAACACCCGACGCGGCGGCCCGGCCAGCGCGGCGACGGCGCCGGCGATGTCGGGCACGCGTTGCCACCGGTCACCGGGCGCGGCCGTCCATTCCGGGCGGGTCAACGCGGCCAGCGGCGTCTGCGTCTGCTGGCAGGCGGCGATGGTATTGCGGCTCATCCGCGCGGCAAAGGGATGGGTGGCGTCGATCACATGGGTCACGCCGTTGTCGCGGATGTGACGCGCCAGACCCTCGGCCCCGCCGAAGCCACCCACGCGCGTCGGCAGCGGTTGCGGCCGCGGGTTGTCGACCCGGCCCGCATAGGAATAGGTTGCCGCCACACCCAAATCCGCCACGGCGCGGGCCAATGCGTTGGCCTCGGTCGTGCCGCCAAGGATCAGGAGGTTGGGCATGTCTGAGACTCCGTGGCTGACCATTCTGGGCCTGGGCGAGGATGGACTGGATGGCCTGTCGGCCGCAAGCCGTCAAGAGCTGGAGCGCGCCGAGGTCATCATGGGCCCGCCCCGGCACCTGTCACTAGTTCCCGAAACCGGGGCCGAACGCATCGAATGGCCGGTGCCGTTCGCCGACGGGCTGCCCATCCTGCAGGGCCTGAAGAGCCGGCGCACGGTGGTTCTGGCCTCGGGTGATCCGTTCTGGTTTGGCGCCGGGTCGGTGATCGCGCGCAATTTTGTCCCCGAAGACTGGGTGGCACGGCCGGGGCAGTCGACCTTCTCGCTGGCGGCCGCGCGGTTGGGCTGGCCTCTGGAAAACGTTGCCACCTTCGGCCTGCACGCCGCCCCCCTGACCCGCCTGCGTCCGCATCTGTCGCGCGGCCTGCGCGCCATCGTCCTGCTGCGCGACGGGGCCGCTGTGGCCGAGCTGGCCCGCTATCTGACCGAGACCGGGTTCGGCGATACGACCCTGCACGTGATGGAGGCCCTCGGCGGCCCTCGGGAACGCGCGCGCAGCATGTCCCTGACCGAAGCCCTGCTGGGCGCCTTCGAGCATCCGGTCTGCGTGGCGCTCGAGGTTTCGGGCGACGGGCCTGTGCTGCCGTTGGCCTCGGGCAAACCTGACGAGATCTTCGAGACCGACGGGCAGATCACCAAACGGCCGGTGCGCGCGTTGACCCTGTCGGCGCTGGCGCCTGCGCGGGGCGAGCATCTGTGGGACATCGGCGGCGGCAGCGGCTCGATCGGCATCGAGTGGCTGATGTCCGACCCGACCCTGACTGCCACCACGATCGAGCCGCGCGCCGACCGCGCCGCGCGCATCCGCGCCAATGCCGACGCGCTGGGACAGGATCGGTTGCAGGTCATCCATGGCCGGGCGCCTGACGCGCTGGACGGCCTGCCCTTGCCTGACGTGGTGTTCATCGGCGGTGGGCTGAGCGACGCGCTGCTGGACTGGCTTGCGGCCAACCTGCCCTCGGGCACGCGGCTGGTGGCCAACGCCGTGACGCTGGAAAGCGAAGCGGTGCTGGGCCAATGGCACGCCAAGCTGGGCGGCGACCTGCTGCGGATCGAGCTGGCGCAGGCCAGCGACCTCGGTCCCCGGCGCGGTTGGAAATCGGCCTATCCGGTCGTTCAGTGGAGCGTGACATTATGATCGTGGCCGGGCTTGGATTTTCGTCCACCGCGACCTGCGCCAGCCTGCGGGCCGCGTTCGACCGCGCCACTGCCGGGCAGGCGGTGGACGCGCTGGCCACCGCCGCCGAGAAGGCCGGCCATCCGGCGCTGGCCGAATTTGCCGCCGCCTGCGCCCTGCCCCTGCATTTCGCGGACCCGGCCGATCTGGCCGGGCAACGCACGCTCACCTGCTCGCCCCGCAGCCGCGCCACCCATGGCACCGGCAGCGTGGCCGAAGCTTCCGCCCTCGCCGCCGCCGGACCGGGCGCGCGGCTGCTTTCACCCCGACAGATCTCGGAAGACCGCCTTGCCACCTGCGCGGTCGCTATCGGAGGACAGACATGACCGTTCATTTCATAGGCGCCGGACCGGGCGCCGCCGACCTTCTGACCCTGCGCGGACGCGACATCATCGCCGCTTGCCCGGTGTGCCTGTATGCCGGGTCGCTGGTGCCCGAGGAGATCCTGGCCCACTGCCCCGAAGGCGCCCGGATCGTGAATACCGCGCCGATGGATCTGGATCAGATCATGGCCGAAATTCAAGCCGCCCATGACGCCGGTCAGGACGTGGCCCGGCTGCATTCGGGCGACCTGTCGGTCTGGTCGGCGATGGGCGAACAGATCCGGCGCCTGAAACAGATGGGCATTCCAGTCAGCGTGACCCCCGGCGTTCCGTCCTTTGCCGCCGCGGCAGCCGCTTTGGGCACCGAACTGACCCTGCCCGGGCTGGCGCAATCGGTGGTGCTGACGCGGACGCCGGGGCGCGCCTCGTCCATGCCCGAGGGCGAAACGCTGGAAAACTTCGCCCGCACCGGCGCCACACTGGCCATCCACCTGTCGATCGGCAATCTGGACAAGGTGGTGGCCGACCTGACCCCCGCCTATAGCGCCGATTGCCCGGTGGCCGTGGTGTACCGCGCCAGCTGGCCGGACGAGCGGATCATCCGCGCCACGCTGGGCACGTTGAAGGACTCGCTGGACGAAAGCATCTCGCGCACCGCGCTGATCCTGGTCGGGCCGGCACTGGCCGGTGAAGGCTTCGACGAAAGCTGTCTGTATTCAAAGACCTATGACCGTCGCTATCGTCCGCAAAGCGCCGACAGCCCGTGGTCGAGCTGGAGTCACGGCGATGACTAACCCGCCCGGACTGCTCATTTCGGCCCCATCCTCGGGGACGGGCAAGACGACCGTGATGCTGGGCCTGCTGCGCGCGCTGGCCGAGGACGGGCTGACGGTGCAGCCTTTCAAGAGCGGTCCCGACTACATCGACCCGGCCTTTCACCGGGCGGCGGCGGGGCGGGCCTCGTTCAACCTTGACAGCTGGGCGATGGGCGCGCCGTTGCTGGGCGCGATTGCGGCGCAGGCCAAAGGTGCCGACATCGTGGTGGCCGAAGGGTCGATGGGCCTGTTCGACGGAGTCGCCAAGCCGGGAGAACTGGGCCACGGGTCAAGCGCCGAGACCGCGCTGCGCATGGGCTGGCCGGTGGTTCTGGTGCTGGATGTGGGTGGTCAGGCGCAATCGGCCGCCGCAACGGCGCTGGGGTTCCGGATGTATAACCCCGACCTGCCCTTTGCCGGCGTGATTCTGAACCGCTGCGCCAGCCCGCGCCACGAACGCCTGACCCGTCTGGGGATGGAGCGCGCGGGCCTGCCGGTTCTGGGCGTCCTGCCCCGACGCGGCGACCTGACCCTGCCCGAGCGGCATCTGGGTCTGATCCAGGCGGTCGAGCACCCCGATCTGGAAAGTGCGATTGCCGGCTACGCGGAATTTCTGCGCGCGCATGTGGATCTGGAGGCGATCAAGAGGGCGGTCTCCTCGGGCCCCGCGGGGCCGTCGTCGGCCGCGCTGCCGCGCCCTCCGGCGCAACGGATCGCACTTGCCCGGGACGCGGCGTTTTCCTTTACCTACCCGCATCTTCTCGAAGGCTGGCGCGCGGCCGGGGCCGAGATCCTGCCCTTCTCTCCGCTGGCGGACGAGGCGCCGGCCCCGGATGCCGATCTGGTCTGGTTGCCCGGCGGGTACCCCGAACTACACGCCGGAACCCTGGCAGCGGCAGAGCGGTTCCTGACCGGCTTGCGCAAACATGCCGAAACGCGGCCCGTGCATGGCGAATGCGGCGGCTACATGGCCCTGGGCGAAGGGCTGATCGACAAGGACGGCACCCGTCACCGGATGGCCGGGCTGCTGGGCCTTGTCACTTCGTACGAGAAGCGCAAATTCAACCTGGGCTATCGCCGGGCCGAGTTGCTGGCCGACATGCCTGGGTTCTCGGCCGGGACCGCGCTGCGAGGGCACGAGTTCCACTATTCCTCGATCGTCGAGCAGCCCGATGCGCCCCTGGCGCGGGTTTTTGACGCCGAAGGTGCCGAAGGCCCGCAGACCGGATCGCGCCGCGGACATGTCACCGGTACTTTCTTCCATCTGATCGCAGAGGCCAGCGCATGAGCGGTTTCGTTTCCTTCATCGGGTCCGGCCCCGGCGACCCGGAGTTGTTGACACTCAAGGCCGTGGACCGGCTGCAGAAGGCCGACGCGGTTCTGTTCGACGATCTCAGCAGCGGGCCGATCCTGAGCCATGCGCGCAAGGACGCCGACCTTGTGGGCGTGGGCAAGCGCGCCGGGCGGCCCTCGCCCAAGCAGGACCATGTCAGCCGCCTGCTGGTGGAATACGCCCAGACCGGCCAACGGATCGTGCGGCTGAAGTCGGGCGATGGCGGCCTGTTCGGGCGGCTCGAGGAGGAACTGGTGGCCCTGCGCGCTGCCGGCATCGCGTACGAGATCATACCGGGCATCCCCTCGGCCATTGCCGCCGCCGCGGCGGCGGGCATCCCGCTGACCCGGCGGCTGACCGCGCGGCGCGTGCAGTTCGTCACCGGCCACGATGTCAGCGGGAAGCTTCCCGAGGACTTGAACCTGCCCGCGCTGGCCGACCCGGGTGCGACGACGGTGGTGTTCATGGGCAAGCGCACCTTTCCACTGCTAGCCGGCGCGCTGCACGCGCATGGGCTGCCTCTGGATACCCCCGCGCTGATGGCCGAGTCGGTCTCGACGCCAGAGCAATCGCTGCACCGGTCCACCGTCGGTGCCTTGGCCGAGCGCCTGGGCTCCGAGATCGGTACCGCGCCGGCGCTGATCCTATATGGTCCGCTGGCGGAGAGCGACGATGATTGATCTGGTCTTGATCGGGATCGGCACCGGCAACCCGGACCACGTGACCTTTCAGGGCGCGCAGGCGATCCGCACGGCCGATCTGATCCTGATCCCGCGCAAGGGCGCCAACAAGGCCGATCTGGCCGGGGTGCGCGAGGAAATCATCCGCAAGGTCACCGACACACCGCCCCAAATCGCCTATTTCGACATCCCCGAGCGCCGGTCGCAGGATGGCTACCTGCGCGGCGTGGATGAATGGCACGACTCAATCGCCCTGCGCTGGCATGAGGCGATGGCCCGTCACCCCGAGGCGCGCACCGTCGCCCTGCTGATCTGGGGCGACCCGTCGCTCTATGACAGCTCGCTGCGAATCGCGGCGCGGCTGGACCCGCAGCCGAACACGACGGTGATCCCCGGCATCACGGCGCTGCAGGCGCTGACGGCGGCCCATGCCATGCCGATCAACGAGATCGGCGCGCCCTATCTGGTCACTACAGGCCGACGCATCCGCGACGAGGGCTGGCCCAGCGCTGCGGATACGGTTGCGGTGATGCTCGATGGCGAATGTTCGTTCCAGACTTTGGACATGGCCGATTTTGACATCTGGTGGGGGGCGTACGTGGGTATGCCCGAGCAGATCCTGATCAAAGGTCCGCTGGCGGATGTGGCCGACGAGATTCTCCGCACCCGCGCCGAGGCCCGCGCCCGGCACGGGTGGATCATGGACATCTACATTCTGAAAAAGCGCGGGAATTGATGCGAAAGGTCGCAAATGGCGATTGCGCCACAGCGGCATTCACGTCTAAATGGACGGGTCTGGTCCTGCCGGAGACATCCGGATGCTAAGAGGGAATTTGGTGCGGCCTGCGCGCAGGTCAAATCCAAAGCCGCCCCCGCGACTGTAAGCGGTGAGCCCTGTTCAACCAGCCACTCCCGATCCGTTCGGGGGGAAGGCGAACAGAGGCGCTGACCCGCAAGCCAGGAGACCTGCCAGGCGAACAATGAAACACCGGCCGTCGGGTGCGGCGGCACAGGAGGACAGAAAATGACGACACAAACGCAAACCGCATCAACGGCACGCGCTGGCATTCTTTCGGCAGTGTTCGCGGCAGCCCTGGGCCTGGGGATCATCACCCTGGCCGGTCACGTTCAGGCATCGGCGCTGCATGACGCCGCCCATGACGTGCGCCACGCAACCGGCTTCCCCTGCCACTAAACAATGTTCAGTCGCATTCTGACCAGCGCGTTGTTCGCTGGTGCTGCAGCCGGGTTGATCGTCGCCCTGCTGCAGTTGGTATTCGTGCAGCCTGTGTTGCTGCATGCTGAACTGTATGAATCCGGAGAGTTGGTGCATTTCGGAGCCGAAGCCGTCTCGGCCCATCCCGAACTGCCGGGCATGTTCTCGGACCTGACCCGCGACGGGCTGAGCGTGGTGTTCACCATGCTGACCTATACCGGCTATGCGCTGGTTCTGGTCGCCCTGATGTCGCTGGCCGAAGCCCAGGGCCACCCGGTTGACGGGCGCACGGGCGTGCTGTGGGGCCTTGCCGGTTTCATCGCCTTTCACCTGGCGCCGGGCTTCACCCTGGCCCCCGAGGTTCCGGGCGTTGCCGCAGCCGATGTGTTTGCGCGGCAGATCTGGTGGTGGGCAACCGTCGCGGCTGCTGGTGTGGCCATGTGGCTGGTCGCCTTTGGTGGCAACATCGTCAGCTATCTGGTTGCGGCCGTGCTGTTGATGGCCCCGCACCTGATCGGCGCGCCGGAACCCGACGTGTTCACCGGGCCGGTTCCGACCGAGATCGGGGCCCTGTTCGCAGCACGCGCCTTTGGCGTCGGCCTTGTGGCCTGGGTGCTGCTGGGTTCGTTTGCCGGGTATTTCTGGCAAAGCGAGGGCAAGCGCGTCGAAGCCGCGGCCTGATCCCCAAAATCCCACGACCCGCCGGCGCCCAACCGGCGGGTCATTTGCTTTTCAAGGAAACAAGATGACACGCTCGCTTGCTCTTTTTGCGATCGGTCTGGTCTTTGGCGGGGGTGCCGGGTTCGTGCTGGCTGCAGCCAACGGCGTCACCTTCGACGGCCACGACCATTCCGACCCCGCTCAACATGGCGGCCACCACGTCGAGGCCATGGCCCATGACCATAGCACCGCCATCAACCTGCCCGCCGGACCGGACGCGCCGGGGCTGGAGATCGCCGTCACCCCCGACCCGATGGCGGGTTGGAACCTGCATGTGATGCCAAAAAACTTCCGCTTCTCGCCTGAGAATGCCTCATTGACGGACAAGCCCGGCGAAGGCCATGCGCATGTCTATGTGAACGGCGTCAAGCTGGCGCGGCTTTATGGCAACTGGATGCACATCCCAGACCTGCCCAAGGGCGAAGCCACCATCGAGGTCTCGCTGAACGCCAACAGCCACAGCCCGCTGGCCGTGGATGGGGTGCCTGTCAGCGCGTCCGTCACGGTTCAGGTGGACTGAAACGCGGGGATCCGCGCCCGCAGACACAAGCGAAGCCGCCCGCACGGCCGGGCGTCTTCGATCCAGCCATTCGGACTGTTCAGAATGGTCCGACAGGTCGCCGCAATGTCATCGGCATCTGCAACCGGATCGATCCCTGAAAACACGTAAGACGCCAGGCTTTCCCCCTGCATCGCAACCACGGTCGGCTCGTCGCAGCCGCTGAAACAGGCGTGCTCGGCGATCTCGACCTGCCCGTCCAGTCCCGCAACGCGCAGGGCGTCCGATACGGCCTGACGCTCGGCCAGCAAGTCGCGCTCGCCCGCGCAGCTGCTGCAGATCAAAACACGCATGCCACTCGCCTGCCTTTTCCGTTTCACACTGTCGCTTGTGCGGGTTTCGCACCCCCGGCGCAAGCCCGCCACCCACGATATTGTGACTGTACGCAGCCGGGAATTCGGGAAGACTCGGGTAAACCATGACCTGGAGAGCCCGTGATGAAACATCTTGTGTTTTTTCTCGGCCTGCTGGCGCTTCCCGCGCTGGCGGCCGATATCGAACCCAGGCCGGGTTGGGCCGTCCACCCGACGACCAAGACCCATGACGCGCTGGTGGCCGACACGATCGCGGCGGTCAAGGCAAACGGTCTGATCGTGGTCACGCAGGCCGGGCCGACCAAGGCCGCCGCCGCGCGCGGCATCACCATTCCGGGCAATCGGGTGATCGGGGTCTTCAACAACGACTATGCGGTGCGGATTCTGGAACAATCGGTGCCCGCGATGATCGAGGCGCCGATCCGCCTGTACGTCACGGAAAACGAGGACGGGACCGCGACGCTGTCCTACAAGACGCCCAGCCTAGTCTTTGCCCCCTACACCGGCGGCTCCGACGCCTTGCCCGCGATTGCCGAAGAGTTGGACGCCAAATTCGCCGCCATCGCCGATTTGGCTGTCAAATAGTCACACTGGCGTGATGCGGCTTGCGCCGGCCCGGAACCTCCGCAATCTGCTGCGCAACGGAACTTACGGAGCTTGTTCGATGCAGGACCTGTCCCCCCGCGCTGCGGACCTTCTGGCGCAACGGCTGTACGAGGCCGGGTGCCGCCACGCCTTCGGCATGCCCGGGGGCGAGGTGTTGACCCTGGTCGATGCGCTGGAACAGGCCGGGATCACCTTTCACCTGACCAAGCACGAAAACTCGGCCGGTTTCATGGCCGAGGCGGTGCACCACCGCGACGGCGCGCCGGCGGTTCTGGTGGCGACTCTGGGTCCTGGGGCCATGAACGGCATCAATGTCGTGGCCAACGCGCTGCAGGACCGGGTGCCGATGATCGTGCTGACCGGCTGCGTCGATGCCGACGAGGCGCTGACCTACACCCATCAGGTCATGGATCATGCGCAGGTCTATCGCTCGATCACCAAGGGTACGTTCACCCTGACGGCCAAGGGCGCCGACATCATCGCCGACAAAGCGGTGTCGCTGGCCACGCAGGCGCGACCGGGGCCGGTGCATATCGACGTACCGATCTCGGTCGCCGATACCCGGGTGTCTATCGCCAAGCGCCGACGGCTGACCCGGGCCGCCCGCGTCGCGCCCGAGGGCACATGCCTGGAGAAGGCCCGCCGCTGGGTGGCCGAGGCCGAGCGTCCGCTGGCGATCATCGGGCTGGACGTGCTGTATGACGACTCGCGCAGCGTGGTGCGGGCGTTTCTGGAACATTTCGGCATCCCGTTCGTCACGACCTACAAGGCCAAGGGCGTGGTGCCCGAGGATCACCCGCTGTGCCTGGGGGGCGCGGGGCTGTCGCCCTTGGCCGACACGCAGCTTGTGCCGCTGGTCGAACAGGCCGACCTGATCCTGTGCCTGGGCTATGACCCCATCGAAATGCGCCCCGGCTGGCGCGAGATCTGGGACCCGGACGAGAAACGCGTGATCGACATCTCGGCCGTGGTGAATGACCACTACATGCATCAGGCGGGGCTGAACCTGGTGGCCGATACCGGCGCCACGCTTGAGGCGATCGCCAAGGGCAACCCCGCCCGCCCGACCTGGCCCCAAGGCCAGCCGGCGCAGGCCAAAGCCGCCTTGGCCGCAGCCTTTCCGACCGATGACGACTGGGGCCCCGCCGCCGTGATCGCGGAGGCTCGCGATACCCTGCCCCCCGAAACCTTGGCCACCGCAGACAGCGGCGCGCACCGCATCCTTCTCAGCCAGATGTGGCAGTGCCCGGAGCCGCGCGGCCTGATCCAGTCTTCGGCGCTGTGCACGATGGGCTGCGCCGTTCCGATGGCGATCGGCCTGAAACTGGCCGAACCCGACCGCCCGGTCATCAGCTTTTCCGGCGATGCCGGGTTCCTGATGGTGGCCGGTGAGTTGTCGACCGCCTCGGAAATGGGAGGAAACCCGATCTTTCTGGTCTTTGTCGATGCCAGCCTGGCACTGATCGAACTGAAGCAGCGCCAGCGCCAGATGGGCAACCGGGGCGTCGATTTCGACCGGCATGACTATGCCGCGATGGGCCGGGCGTTCGGCGGCAACGGCCACACCGTGCGCAACCGTGCCGAACTGCGCGCTGCGCTGAAGGCCGCGATGGCCGCCGACACGTTAACCGTGATCGCCGCCGAGATCGACCGCGGAGGCTATGATGGCCGCATCTGACGGGCCGCTGAAGGGCGTCAAGGTTCTGGATTTGTCGCGCATTCTGGCCGGCCCGACCTGCACGCAGCTGCTTGGCGATCTGGGCGCCAGCGTGATCAAGGTGGAAAACCCGGCCACCGGTGGCGACGATACCCGCCAGTGGGGGCCGCCCTATGTCACCGATGCGGATGGCAACCCGACCGATCAGAGCGCCTATTTCATGGCCGCGAACCGCAACAAGAAGTCCGTCGCCATCGATATCGCCACGCCAGAGGGGCAGGCACAGATCCGGCGGCTGGCCTCTCATGCTGACATCCTCATCGAGAATTTCAAACCCGGCGGGCTGGCCAAATACGGGCTGGACCATGAAACCCTCTCGCGGGACTTTCCGGGGCTGATCTACTGTTCGATCTCGGGCTACGGCCAGACCGGCCCGAACGCGGCCAAGCCGGGCTATGACCTGATGGCGCAGGGCTATGGCGGGATCATGTCGCTGACGGGCGAACCGGATGGAGCCCCTATGAAAGTCGGCGTGGGCATCGCCGACGTGATGTGCGGCATGTACGCGACCGTCGGCATTCTGGCGGCGCTGCGCCACCGGGATCAGACCGGCGAAGGCCAGCAGATCGACATCGCACTGGTCGACAGCCAGATCGCATGGCTGATCAACGAGGGTGTGAACTATCTGACCTCGGGCCAGGTTCCACAGCGGCGCGGGAATGGGCACCCCAACATCGTGCCCTATGATGTTTATGAAACCGCCGAAGGACACGTCATTCTGGCCGTGGGAAATGACAGCCAGTTCCGGCGTTTCTGCGGCTTTCTGAAGCTGGGTCACCTGCCCGACGATACGCGGTTCGCCACCAACCCGGCCCGGCTGGAACACCGCGACGCATTGAACGCCGTTCTGCGGCCCGCGCTACAGCGGCTGGAGACCAAGGCCGTCATCGATGGCCTCGAGGCGCTGAAAGTGCCGGTCGGGCCGGTTCAGACGCTGGATCAGGTCTTTGCCTCGGATCAGGTGGCGGCGCGGGGGATGCAAGTGGATATGCCAGCCCGGCCCGGCCCGGTGCGGCTGATCGGGAATCCATTGAAGTTGTCCCGCAGCCCGGTGACCTACCGCTCTGCTCCGCCCGAGTTCGGCGCTGACACGCAAGCGGTTCTGAACGCGGAAAACCCCTTCGAGGATTGAAACACTCTGCCTTTTTCGGCGGCAAGTCGCTGAAACATGTCATTGAATCGGCGATTTTTTTCGCTTTTTGCGAACACAAGCTTTCACCAATTCGAGAGCAGGCCCGATACTGTTACGTCCCGTCTGCACACTCTGCTAAGTCCAAGAGTGTGAGTTTTTGCAACCAGATCGGACCCAAGCATGCAGCAAGATGTTTTCGGACAGATGAACACCCTTACCCACCCGGACAGCGCCGAAGCGTGGAATGGTGTTCTGCTTGGTTTCATGGCTCACGCAGCCGTCACACCTCAGCATCTGGGCAAGGTGCTTGAGCTTGAACCGGGCTTTGCGCTTGGACATGCCATCAAGGGGCTGTTCATGGTTCTGTTGGGGCGCAGGGAAATGATGGAGGTCGCCCATCAGGCCGCCGCCGCCGCAAAGAGTGCGGCCGCTGAGCAGCCGATTTCGGCCCGCGAGACACTGTATCTTGAGGCCCTGGATCACTGGCTGGCAGGCCAGCCCACCCGCGCCGTGCAAACCTTCGAGGCAATTCTGCGAAGCCACCCCGATGACACGCTGGCCATGAAACTCAGCCACGCGACCCGCTTCGTGTTGGGTGACTCCGCAGGGATGCGACGCTCGATCGAACGGGTTCTGCCAGCTTATGCGCCTGATCACCCCGGTCGTGGATACCTGCTTGGGTGCCATTCCTTTGCGTTGGAAGAAACCGGTGCCTATGAAAAGGCCGAGATCGCGGGGCGGCAGGCTCTGTGGATGGTTTCGGACGACGCGTGGGGCCTGCACGCAGTCGCCCACGTGCACGAAATGACGGGCAATGCGCAATCCGGTCTGGACTGGCTGGCCGGGCGCGAGGCTGCCTGGTCCCACTGCAACAACTTCCGCTATCACGTGTGGTGGCACAAGGCGTTGATGCATCTGGATCTGGGTCAGATCGACCAGGTGCTTGATCTGTACGACCACGAAATTCGCCAGGACAAGACAGATGACTATCGCGATATTTCGAATGCGACCTCGCTGTTGTCGCGGCTCGAGCTTGAAGGGGTGGACATTGGCACCCGATGGGAAGAACTGGCCGACCTGAGCGCCGCCCGCACCGAAGACGGCTGTTTGATCTTCGCCGATCTGCATTACCTTCTGGCACTGACTGGTGACAACAGGCCCGACTCGACCGCCAAGTTGCTGGCCCGTATTCACAAGGACTCGCAACAGCCCGCAACCGACACGGCACGTCGCATGGCCGACCCGGGCTTGGCCGCTGCCATTGGCCTCGAGGCATTTGGAAAAGGCGATTATCTTCAAGCCTTCGAGCATCTTGCAAATGCGCGAAATTCGATGCAATTGGCCGGCGGCAGTCACGCCCAGAGGGATGTTTTTGAACGCATTACGATCGATTCCGGCCTGCGTGCCGGACGCCTCGACGATGTCGAGCGCATTTTGGACGACCGCAAGGCCAAACGGTCCGGCACCGAAGACAATTACGCCCTCGCGCGCCGCGCTCTGATCAGTTCGGCCCGCGACCAATCCGGTGTGCAAAGCGTACCGGCTGAATAACAAGACGATCACAAAGGACAGAGAAACGAATGGCGACCGCATCGCCCGCTTCTGATTTTGCACCGGTGGCGGCATCCTCCGCCCCTGCTGCCACAACCCGCGACCCGCGGCTGGATTTCTATCGCGGTATTGCGATGTTCATCATCCTGATCGCGCACATCCCGAACGACCCTTGGGCCAGATGGATCCCGGCCCGTTTCGGATTCTCGGACGCGACTGAAATCTTTGTTTTCTGCTCGGGCATGGCTTCGGCGATCGCCTTTGGCGGCGCGTTCGAACGCAAGGGCTGGTGGATGGGTACCGCCCGGGTCAGCTTCCGCATCTGGCAGGTCTACTGGGCCCATATTTGCCTGTTTTTCTTTGTCGCCATGTCCATGGCAGCACTGGATCTGTCCGGAGCCTTCGACAAAAGCTATGTCTCGGGATTGAACCTGCAGCATTTCTTCAACGACCCGATGCCACAGATGGTGGGGCTGTTCACCCTGACTTATGTGCCGAACTATTTCGACATCCTGCCGATGTACCTGGTCGTTCTGGCAATGATGCCGATGTTCATGGGCCTGTCGCGCCTCAGCATCTGGGCGGTCGGGTTGGTCTCGGTCGCGATCTGGCTGGTGGCGCAGACCGGTATGCTGGCGCTTCCGGCCGAACCGTGGTCGGACCGCCAGTGGTTCTTCAACCCGTTTGGATGGCAGTTGCTGTTTTTCACCGGCTTTGCATTCATGCGAGGCTGGATTCCTGCGCCGCCGGTTTCCAAGACGCTGATCTGGGCCGCGGCATTGTTCCTTGTCCTCTCGGCCCCATTCGGATCGTGGAAAGTGTTCTTGTGGGTCCAGGCGGCCGCACCGGATCTTGCCGAGAACATCCGAAAGGTCTGGCCCCTGACAAGCGAACTGCGCGAAAAAACCGATTTCGGCCTGTTCCGGTACATGCACTTCCTGTCGCTGGCCTACCTGGGATGGGTGGCTGCTGGGCAACATGGGCATCGCCTGATCGCCACCGGCAACACGATGGGCGCGCAGCTGTGGCGGTGGATCCTGAAGCAGATCACCAAAGTGGGCCAGCAGTCCTTGGCGGTTTTTGTATTTTCCATGGCAGCGGCACGACTTATCGGCGTTTTCCTCGACGAATTTGGGCGGGATTTCGCCACCGTTCTGGCCGCAAATCTAATTGGATTTGCATTGATCATCGGCGTGGCTTATCTGGCCGCTTGGTTCAAATCACACCCATGGAAATCGAAGTCATGAAGTTCACGCGTCGTGCATTCCTTGCGTCGACTACGGCGCTGGCCTTCGCCCCGGCCACCTTTGCCACCGGTGGCGAGGTGCCATTCGACCGGGCCGACATCATCGCCCTTGCCCGCGATCTGGCCAGCCGCCCCTACGAGGCGCGCGAAACCGTTCCGCAGGCGTGGCAGGACCTCACTTACGAGCAGTACCGCTCCATCCGTTTCCGGCTGGACCGTGCACTCTGGTACGGGACCGATACGCCGTTCAACGTCGATTTCTTCACCCCCGGCCTCTACTTCCCGCGAACCGTTCAGGTCTCGGCAGTTGAGAACGGGATGACCGCGCCGGTTGCCTTCGACCTTGAGATGTTCGACCGGGCCGAGGATGTCCCCGATCTGCCCGTAGACGAAACGCTGGGTTTTTCGGGTTTCCGGCTGCGCACCGAGATGCATCGCCCTGGCAAAACTGACGAGTTCTGCGTCTTTCAGGGAGCCAGCTATTTCCGTGCCATCGGCCTTCACGAGGTCTACGGCCTGTCAGCCCGTGGTCTTGCACTGAAAACCGGGGATCCCGAGGGCGAAGAATTTCCGGATTTCATCCGATTTTGGCTGGAGCGCCCAAAGCCCGGCCAGCGCAACATGATCGTTCACGCCCTGATGGACAGCCCCAGCGTGACCGGCGCCTACCGGTTCGACATCACGGCCGGCGCCGACTGCATCATGGAGGTGCAGGCAACCTTGTTTGCTCGGGAAGAACTTCCCCATGTCGGGATCGCTCCGGGGACGTCGATGTTCCTGTTCGATCAGACCAATCACAACCGGTTCGACGATTTCCGTCCGGCCGTGCACGACAGCGACGGGCTGATGATCCGAAACGGGGCGGGAGAAGTGATTTGGCGCCCGCTCGCCAATCCCAAGAGATTGCAGGTGTCCTCATTCGTCGACATGAATCCTCGCGGGTTCGGACTGATGCAGCGCAAACGCGCGTTTTCCGACTATGCCGACCTCGAGGCGCAATACCACAAGCGCCCCGGGCTTTGGGTCGAGCCGATGGGCGATTGGGGTAAAGGTACGGTCACTCTGGTCGAAATTCCGGCCGATCAGGAGATCTACGACAACATTGTCGCCTATTGGCGTCCTGCGGAACCGGTCGCTGCCGGTGCTCAGCTCGACTTGTCGTACCGCCTGATCTGGGGCGAGGAACCTCAGCGGACCGCCATGCCGCGGGTGATCAACACCGCAATGGGCGAGAACACTTTCGGCGAAGGACGGCTTGCGGTGATCGACTTCGAAGCCAGCGAGTTGTTCGACGATCCGGACGCCCTCAGCGTGTTCGTGCAGTCGCCTCATGCGGAACCTTCGGACGGGGTTCTGCAACGCAACCCGGATACGGGCGGTTTGCGTCTGGCCTTCTCGTTTCAGCCCGGCGACCGCGACCACGTCGAATTGCGCGCGCAACTGAGGCTGGGTGACGAGCCCGCTTCGGAAGTCTGGATGTACAGATGGACAGCATGAACCCGGACCTGAAGATCATGCCGCCCGAGGCACCGCTGGCAATGCCGGAGCAGGACTTTGGCGCCGGGTTTCGGGACGCCCAAGCGCCTGCGGATGCCTGCCGGTCGTCGGCGGGCCTTTGGCGCGCATTGGCGTTTTCCCCGGCCATGGCCGCCTCGGTTGCTTTGCTGTGGGTCATGGCGGACTGGTTCGACGCCGAAGGGATAAACGTGGTCGAAGCCATCCTGTTGGCATTGATTTCGTTCAATTTCTTCTGGATTTCCTTCACGGTCTGCACCGTCCTTCTGGGCATGGTCTCTCTGGCCCGGCAAGAGCGTCCGGTACGGCAGGGTCGCGCGCAGCCACTGCGGGTTGCTTTGCTGATGCCCGTCTACAACGAAGTGCCGTGGAACGTGTTGGGCAATGCCCGCACGATGCTGGAAGAATTGCGCGCCCGAGGGGGCAAGCATCACTATGCGATGTTCATCCTGTCAGACACCCGCGATCCGGAAATCGCGGCCCAGGAACAGGCCAGCATCGAGGCGCTGCGTACCACGCTCGCCCCGGGGCTTGAGCTGTATTACCGACGCAGAGAACAGAATACGGACCGCAAGGTCGGCAATATTGCTGATTGGGTCAGCCGCTGGGGTGGCGCTTGGGATGCAATGCTGGTTCTGGACGCCGACAGTCTGATGACCGGGCGCGCGATCGCGCGGCTGACCGACGCGCTGGCCCGCGATCCCGGCGCCGGCCTGATCCAAAGCTATCCGCAACTGATCGGTGCCCAGTCCGTCTTTGCACGGATGCAGCAGTTCGCCAATGGTGTATACGGCATCGCATTTGCAGAGGGCCTGTCCCGTTGGTGTGGCCAGGAAGGCAACTATTGGGGCCACAACGCCATCATCCGTACCAAGGCCTTTGCGACCTGTGCGGGTCTGCCCAAGCTGCGCTCGCTCTCGGGCCAGGAACAACTGATCATGAGCCACGACTTCGTCGAGGCCGGGTTGCTGCGCCGCGCCGGTTGGGGCGTTCGCTTTCTGCCGCGCATCCGAGGCTCGTACGAGGAAACACCGCCGACATTGATCGACCACGCCCTACGCGACCGCCGCTGGTGCCAGGGCAACCTGCAGCATCTGCGTCTGCTCGGCTCGACCGGGTTTCGGGCCGTGTCGCGGTTTCATCTGTTCCACGGCGCCGTCGGATACCTGATGTCACCCTTGTGGTTCGCACTGCTGGTCATGTGGGCGTTGATCGGTCAGGGCAAGGATGCTTCGGTGCTGCACTATTTCAGCCCCGACAATCCGATGTTCCCCCAGTGGCCGGAAATGACCGAAACGCGGCATGTTCTGATCATCCTTGTCATGTACGCGATGCTGCTGGCCCCCAAGACTCTGGGTGCACTGGCATTGCCCCTCAGCGGTGTTCGCTATGAAGATTTCGGTGGCCGGACCCGGTTTCTTGCGTCATTCCTGTTCGAGGTCGTGCTGTCGATCCTGTACGCACCGATCCTGATGGTGCAGCAGATGATCGCCGTGTTCCGCACCGTTCTCGGTGTGCAAAAAGGCTGGACCCCGCAGGCACGGGATGGCGGCACTTATGGGCTGCGGACGCTGATCGTGTGTCACGCGCTCGAAACCATCAGCGGCTTCGCGCTGAGCGCGGGTATCCTGGCCGGGTTGGTCTCGGTCTGGTTGGCTCCGATCGCCATCAGCCTGACCTTTGCGGTACCGCTCTCCGCACTCAGCGGCGTATCTGCGGCAGCAGCGCGTCGCATGGTCGGCATGCCCGAGGATTTCCACGAGCCCGCCATCACGCGGGCGGCACGTTCGCATCGCAACGAGTTGAAACGCCTGATCGAGGGCAAAGGAACCATGACCCCGGCGGAATGATCACCCGCCGGGCAACCCTTCGTACCAATCCAGCATCATGTCGGCCCAGCCCCGCGGAACTGTATGACCGCCGGGAAACAGAGCGAACTCCAATGCGCTGCCGTCAGCACAGGCGGTCCACTTGCGGCGCATGAATTGGCCTGTCGTTGAAAACCCGTCCGGACGGTTGTCGGCGCATTCGTTGGCCTGCCGCCAGATTTCAAGCCCGGCGAAGATGTCGCCCTGAAGGAACCGACCGCCGCCCAGTGCGCGCCCCTCCAGCGGCACCACGTTGTCGGTCCAGCCATGTGTGTGGAACAGGCGCACGGGCCCCGCACAACTTTCGGGATGCGGGCGCCAGAAACCTCCTGAGACAGGCACGTAGGCCGAGAATGCCTCGGGATCGGCGCAGGCCAGATAGTTCACCATGAAGCCGCCGGCCGAGAACCCCCCCAGCACCACGCGATGGTCATCGACCTCGAACCGTTGGACCGCATCCGCAACAACCTCCTTCAGGAACGCGGCTTCGTCACGCCCGTCCCACCCCGGATAGAAGTTCCAGCTTTTTTGCCCGTTGCGTTCGGCCCCCTCGGGCGCCATGACCGCGTATCCCCGGGCCAGCAAGGGTTCGACCATGCCGCGGTTTTTCATGGTTCCCTGCGCGCTACCGCCATACCCGTGCAGGAACACGACCAACGGCGGGTTGGAGTCTTCCGGCAGCTCGATGCGATAGCTTCCGGTTTTAGTCTCGCAAACACCCTGATCCTGCCCACACGCGGCCAATGCCGGAGTTGCGGCGGTTGCGATCAACACAGCCAACAGATCCCTGAGCCTCATCACGCCCCCTCCGAATACGCCTGCACCGGCAGCCCGGCCCGCACCCAGCCCGGACCTGCGGCTGACCCCAGCATCCCTTCGGGCACGTCAAGAATGTTGCCGTAGCCCGCCTCGGTCAACCTGTTGCCCAGCCGCGCTGACCGCACACCACGGGCGCAGATCAAGGCAATCGGCCGCCCCTTGTCACCGCCAGACAGGCGATCCAACACATCCAGAAAGTCTTCACGGCGCATGTCCAGCGGTTGGGCGCCCTGCCCGATGCCTGAGGCCCGCCATTCGCGCGGGGTCCGAATGTCGAGCAACAGGATTTCCCCTGCAACAGCCTTTTCGTGCGCCTGAGCGACGGTCAACGTACCGCCAGAAAAGTCTTCGGGGATCAGACGGTATTCACGGATCGCAAAACCCGCGAGAACAGCGGCCGCGCCCCCAAGGAACACGCCTCTGCGGCTGAGCCTGGTTGTGATCGCCAATGTGCACCCTCCGGTTTCTCCAAGCCGGTTTTATCACGGGTCCGCCTCCGACGCTGCGCCGAAAAGCCGGGTACGGATCAAGTTCGCGTCATTTTCGCGCAGGCTTTGGCCAAAAATTCGCGGGGAGTAGTGCAAGGTGAAAAACTTGCAATAGCTGGACAGTCAATAAATTATCCTTACAAAATCAACAGCACCCTGACCGCTCAGCCCGGAGTATCGCAGTTGTCCCTATTCCTTATCGCGGCCCTTCCCTTCCTCGGAGCTGTCTTTCCCGCCCTGCTGATCCGCGCCGGGCGCAACGCGGCCGCATCGGCAGCGGGATTGACCACGTTTCTGGCCTTGATGGGGCTGCTGATTCATATCCCAGACGTCATGAACGGCACGGTGGTCACCGCGCGGTTCGACTGGATTCCGGGGCTGGGGTTGAACGCCAATTTCATGCTGGACGGGCTGGGATTTCTGTTCGCGCTGCTGATCCTTGGCATTGGTCTGCTGATCATCCTGTACGCGCGGTTTTACCTGTCGCGTGAAGACCCTATGGGTCAATTCTATACCTATCTCCTGCTGTTCCAGGGCGCGATGGTCGGTATCGTTCTGTCCGACAACATACTGCTTTTGCTGGTTTTCTGGGAATTGACCTCGCTCAGTTCGTTCTTGCTCATCGGCTATTGGAAACACCTGCCCGAAGGCCGCCAGGGCGCGCGGATGGCGCTGGCGGTCACCGGGTCCGGCGGGCTGGCGATGATCGCAGGAATGCTGATCCTGGGCAATATCGTGGGGTCCTATGACCTGAGCGTGATCCTCCAGAACCGGGAGCTGATCCAGTCTTCGCCCTACTACCTGCCGGCGTTGATACTGATCCTGCTGGGATGTTTCACCAAGTCGGCCCAGTTCCCGTTCCATTTCTGGCTGCCGCATGCAATGGCCGCTCCAACGCCGGTTTCGGCCTATCTGCACTCGGCCACGATGGTGAAGGCTGGCCTGTTTCTGATGGCGCGCATGTGGCCGGTTCTGGCCGGAACCGAGGCGTGGTTCTATATCGTCGCCACCACCGGCCTGATAACCATGCTGATCGGTGCAGTGATCGCGCTGTTCAAGGATGACCTCAAGGCGCTGCTGGCCTTTTCGACGGTGTCGCATCTGGGGCTGGTCACGATGCTGCTGGGGTTCGGCACCAAGATCGCCGTCGTGGCCGCCATCTTCCACATCATCAACCACGCCACTTTCAAGGCCGCCCTGTTCATGACCGCCGGGATCGTGGACCACGAAACCGGCACCCGGGACATCAAGCGCCTGGGCGGCCTGCGCCATTTGATGCCGATCACCTTTTCGATTGGAACAATCGCCGCATTGTCCATGGCAGGGATTCCACCTTTGAACGGATTCCTGTCGAAGGAAATGATGCTGGAAGAAACCGTGCACACGGTCTGGCGAAACTCGCACTATCTGGTGCCAGCCCTTGCCCTGGTAGCCGCGATCTTCTCTGCCGCATATTCCTTCCGGTTCGTGTCCCACGTCTTCCTGGGCCCTGAACGCGAGGATTACCCTGCGCACCCGCATGACCCGCCGGTGGGGCTGTGGCTGGCTCCGGCATTCCTGGTCGTGCTGGTCGTGCTGATCGGCCTGAACTCGGCCGCCATCGTCGGCCCCTTGGTTGCGGTTGTGTCTTCCGCGGTGATCGGCGGCGAGAAGCTGCCCTATTACTCACTGAAGCTGTGGCACGGGTTCACGCCTGCCTTGTACATGTCGATCGTCGCAACTTTTGGCGGCCTCTTCCTGTTGGCTTTGCACCGCCGCGGCGAGCAGGTCTGGAATATCCTGCCCCGCCCCGAGGCCAAGACCATCTTCGACGCCGTGATCGGCGGATTGACCGCCGCCAGCCGGTGGATCACGGACGAGCTGCACAACGGTGTCATCAGCCGCTATGCGATCATCCTGATCGCCTTTACGGTCGGCCTTGGATACTATGCCTATTCGACCGGCACGATTGGCGTGGAAACGCGGGTTCCGCTGCCGGCTCCAATCATTCCGATCATCGGCTGGCTGTGCCTGATCGTGGCGACGATGGGCATCATGTGGTTCCACCGGAACCGTTTGCTGTCGCTTGTTTTGATCGGTGTCGTCGGCCTGATCGTGTCGATGGCCTTCAACTATCTGTCCGCGCCTGATCTAGCCCTGACGCAGATCTCGGTCGAAGTCGTCACGATGATACTGCTGCTGCTGTCGCTGAATTTCCTGCCGACCGAGACCCCATGGGACAGCAGCGCGGCACGGCGTTGGCGTGATGCCGCCATTTCGGTAGTGGCCGGTATCGGCGCCGGGGGCTTGATCTATGCGCTCATGCTGCGCGATTTCGCCTTCCCGACGATTTCGGAGTTCCACCTGGCCAATTCCTACAAGGGTGGCGGAGGCACCAACGTGGTCAACGTGATCCTGGTGGACTTCCGGGGATTTGATACCTTCGGCGAGATCATCGTGCTGGGGATCGCGGCCTTGATCATCTTTGCCCTGACCGAGGCCGTGCTGGGCACCAGTGTCCGCGCCTACCTGCTGAACCGCAAACCGCACTGGCCCCAGTCAGGTGACTCACACCCGCTGATGATGGTTGTTGCCACACGTGTGATGATGCCGATCGCCCTTATGGTGGGCGCCTACATCTTCTTCCGGGGGCACAACCAGCCCGGAGGCGGGTTCATCGCCGGTCTGGTGGTCGCGATCGCCTTCCTGATGCAGTACATGGCCAGTGGCTATACCTGGGCGATCGAGCGGCAGCGGTTCTACTACCATGGCACCATCGGCTGGGGTGTTCTGATCGCTGCGGCCACGGGTTTGGGCGCCTGGTTCAACGAGCGGCCCTTCCTGACCAGCGATTTCGGCTATCTGCATTGGCCGCCGCTGGAAGAGTTCGAATGGGCCACGGCCATGCTGTTCGACACAGGCGTGTTCCTTGCCGTTCTGGGCGCCGTGATGTTGGCGCTGGACAGCCTGTCGCGCTTTGCGTGGCGGCCGGGCATGGCACAGGAATTCCCGATGGACATCAACCCGTTGCGGGATGATCTGGCCGAAGAGCAAGAAAAAGCGAAGGAGCAGGGCTGATGGAAGCACTCGTCGCATCGGCCGTTGGCGTTCTGACCGCCGCAGGGATCTTTCTGATCCTGCGCCGTCGGACCTTTCCGGTCATCCTGGGCCTGTCTCTGCTGACCTATGCGGTCAACGTGTTCCTGTTCGCCACGGGACGGCTGGCCGTGAACGCGCCTGCAGTTCTGAACAAATACGAAGAGGTTCCCTATACCGATCCATTGCCGCAGGCCCTTGTTCTGACGGCGATTGTGATCTCGTTCGGGATGACAGCTGTGATCGTGATGATCGCTCTGGGCGCCTACCTGTCTTCGAAGGATGACCATATAGACATGGCCGCGCAGGACAGCGTGGATGACGCAGGAGAAGACGCATGAACCACTGGATCGTTGCGCCGATCGTCCTGCCCGCGATCCTGGCCCCCTTCATCATCATGGTTCTGCGGTACCATCTGGACCTGCAGCGTATCTTTTCAGTCGCCGGTGTGGTGGGCTTGCTCGGCATCGCGCTGACCATCACTGCGCAGGCGGCGGGCGGCGAGATTCATGTCTACGAACTGGGCGATTGGCCGGCTCCGTTTGGCATTGTTCTGGTCCTTGACCGGTTGTCCGCGATGATGGTGTTGCTGACGGCGTTGCTGGCCTTGCCTGTCGTGCTGTACGCCATCGCGTCCGGGTGGGACGAACGCGGCAACCACTTTCACCCGTTGTTCCAATTCCAGCTGATGGGTGTCTGCGGCGCCTTCCTGACCGGGGACGCTTTCAACCTGTTCGTATTTTTTGAGGTGTTGTTGATCGCCTCCTACGGCCTGATGACCCATGGCGGCGGCGCGGTACGCCTGAGGGCCGGGGTGCAATACGTCACCTACAACCTCTTGGGGTCAACTCTGTTCCTGTTTGCATTGGGCACGATCTATTCGGTTACCGGTACCCTGAACATGGCCGACCTCGCCGTGCGCGTCGCGGAAATTCCGGCCGAAGACACCGCCCTGTTGCGCGTGGGTGCGGTTCTTCTGCTGCTGGTCTTCTGCATCAAGGCCGCTGTCCTGCCGCTGCATTTCTGGCTGCCGGCCAGCTATGCCAACGCGCCGCTGCCAGTTGCCGCGCTGTTTGCGATCATGACCAAGGTGGGGGCCTATTCGATCCTGCGGGTCTATACTTTGGCATTCGGCCCGGATGTTGCCGTCACCGAAGGACTGGTTGGTGACTGGCTACAACCTGCCGCGCTGGTGACCCTTGCCATCGGCTCGATCGGTATTCTGGGCACGCGGCACATCGCGCGCATGGTTGCGTTTTGCGCCATCGCCTCGATGGGAACGCTGCTGGTGGCTATTTCCTTGTTCACCGAGACGGCCACAGCCGCCGCTCTGTACTACGTCTACCATTCAACCCTTGCGACCGCACTGCTGTTCCTGGTGGCCGATCTGGTGATGGAACGTCGAGGAGGGGCCATTGCGCCCCGCCCGCCGATGCCGCAAAGCGGGCTGATCTCGGCGCTGTTCTTCGTAGGAGCCATAGCGATGGCGGGCATGCCGCCGTTGTCGGGGTTCATCGGCAAGCTTCTGGTGCTGGATGCGTCTTGGTATGCGCCGGATGCCACCGCAGTCTGGGCGGTCGTTCTGATCGGGTCCTTCGTCACCATCGTGGGACTGGCTCGCGCCGGGTCCCTGATCTTCTGGAAAAGCTATGACGCCAGCACCCAGATCGAACCGGAACCCGAAACCGAGGCCACCAACGATGATGAACCCCCGCACCGGCCCGCGCCTGAACCGCAGCCGGGGCTGGCGTTCACCTCGGTGTTCGGAGTGGTTCTGGGCCTCGTCCTGCTGACCCTGTTCGCCGGACCCTCGCTGGACTACACTCGCAAGACCGCCGCGCAACTGTTCGCGCCGGAACAGTACATCTCGGCCGTATTGGGAAGGGAAGACTGATGAAACTGCTGCGCCGGATATTTCCCCACCCTCATCTGAGCTTCCTGCTGACTCTGGTCTGGGTGTTGTTGGCCAACGCGCCCTCGCTGAACTCGTTGGTGTTTGGGTTGCTTCTGGGGATCATCATTCCCTTCATCACACAACCCTACTGGCCCGACCGGCCCGTCCTGCGGAACTGGCCCATGGTCGTTGAGTACATGATCGTGGTTCTGTGGGACATCGTGGTGGCCAACGTGACCGTGGCCCGCATCATCCTGTTCAAACGCGACGCGGACAGACAACCGAACTGGATCTCGATCCCGCTGGAACTGCGCACACCCGAAGCGATCACGGTACTGGCTGGAACCATCACCATGACTCCGGGCACCGTCAGTTGCGACCTCTCGGCCCAAGGGCATTGTCTGCTGGTCCATTGCCTGGACGCTCCGGATCCGGGCGCGGTACGAGACCAGATCAAGCAGCGTTACGAGCGCCGCCTGAAGGAGATTTTCGAATGATCGAATATGCAATCTATTTTGCCTTTGCCTGCTTTGGGGCCGCGATCATGATGTGCCTGTGGCGGATCATCACCGCCGACGGTGTGGGAACGCGAGTGCTCGCCCTTGATACGATGGTGATCAACACCATCGCCCTGATGATCCTGTACGGCCTGCATCTGGGCACCGAGATCTTTTTCGAAGCCGCAATGATCATTGCCATGCTCGGCTTTGTTTCGACCGTGGCATATGCGCGCTTTATGCTGCGCGGCAACATTATCGAGTGAGGCCGCCATGGAATTCATCTTCGAGCTTCTGATTGCATTTTTCCTGATCGTTTCAGGGATTTTCGGCTTTGTCGGGTCTTTTGGCATGATCAAGCTGAAGGATCCGATGTCGCGGCTGCACGCCCCGACCAAAGCCACCACGCTGGGCGTGGGCGGTGTGTTGCTGGCCTCGATCTTTCATTCGATCCTGATCGAACAGCGCCTTTCCATGCATGAACTGCTGATCACGCTGTTCCTGTTTCTGACGGCTCCGATCACAGCTCTGTTCATTGCCAAGTGGCACATTCACCGCCATGAAGCCCCTGAGGATCTGCCGGACGCGGGCGAAGACAAGCTCTGGGCCACCCACGCGGTCGAGCAGGTCGAAGACGTCCCGGACCACAGCGCGAACTGACTTCATGAAGACATCTTCGTTGCCACTTACCCGCGATCTGGTTCTGGTGGGCGGAGGGCATACGCATGCGCTGTTCCTTCGGAAATGGGGGATGAACCCCCTACCCGGCGCGCGGTTGACCGTGATCAATCCTGGCCCGACCGCACCCTATTCCGGGATGTTGCCCGGATATGTCGCGGGGCACTACGCCCGCCGCGACCTGGACATCGATCTGATCCGGCTGGCACGGTTTGCGGGGGCCCGGATCATTCTGGGTGCCGCGATCGGCCTGGACCCGAACCGGCGGCTGGTGAATGTGGCCGATCATCCTGATGTCGCTTTCGATGTTGCCTCGATCAATGTCGGAATAACATCGGACATGCCGTCTTTGCCCGGGTTCACGGAACATGCCATCCCGGCAAAACCTCTTGGTCCCTTTGCCGCAAAATGGGCCCAGTACCTGGAGACAACCGACCCTGCTTCGGTGGCGGTCATCGGCGGCGGTGTCGCGGGCGTCGAACTGGCGATGGCCATGGCTCATGCCCTGCGCGCCAAGGGTCGGCAAGCAACGGTCGCTCTGATCGACAAGGCGCAAATCCTGACCGCGATAAACCCCAAAGCCGCCCAGACCATTCGGCGGGCGATGGAAAAGCTTGGCATCGACTGCATCGAACAGGCCGAAATTGCGCAGATCACACCCGAAGGCGTGCAACTGACCGATGGGTGTCAGATCACGGCCGATTTCACAACCGGCGCGGCGGGCGCCCGTCCCTATGACTGGATCGGCCAGACCGGACTGGACCTGCACGACGGCTTTATCCGAGTGAACGGGTATTTGCAGTCCAGCGATCCATCGGTCTTCGCAGTCGGCGACTGCGCTCATCTGGATGACACGCCGCGCCCCAAGGCCGGTGTCTTTGCCGTGCGAGAGGCTCCTGTTCTCTTCAACAACCTGCGCGCAGCTCTCGGCGCTGGAACCATGCGCCGGTACAAGCCGCAGAAGGATTACCTGAAGCTGATCTCGCTGGGGGAACGCTCGGCACTGGCCGAGCGCTTTGGGACGTCATTCAGCGGACCTGTGATGTGGCGGTGGAAAAACCATATCGACCAGAAGTTCATGCGTCGCTTTCGTGAGCTGCCCCAGATGCCAGGCCCCGCGCTTCCCCGTCATCATGCGGATGGCCTGCGCGATGCTCTGGGCGACAAGCCCATGTGCGGCGGTTGCGGCGCCAAGGTAGGTCGCGGCGCCTTGCAGGCCGCGCTATCCGCGGTACAGAGATCCGATCGTCCGGATATCACGCCCCTGTCCGGGGATGATGCCGCAATGCTGACCTTTGAAGGCGTCCGGCAGGTGCTGACGTCAGATCATTTGCGCAGCTTCGTTCCGGACCCTGTTCTGATGACCCGCATCGCGGCCATTCACGCACTGGGGGACATCTGGGCGATGGGTGCGACCCCACAGGCCGCGACGGCCACTCTGATCCTGCCGCGCATGTCCTCCCAGCTGCAACACCGCACCATGGCTGAAATCATGGCAACCGCGACCGAAGTCATGCGCAGCGCCGGCGCTGAGATCGTCGGCGGCCATAGCTCGATGGGCGATGAGCTTACCATCGGTTTCACCATCACGGGTTTGTGCCAGTCTGATCCGATCACCCTTTCGGGTGGGCGGCCCGGTGATGTGTTGATCCTGACCAAACCTATTGGCAGCGGAGTCCTGATGGCCGCAGAAATGGCAGGGCAAGCCAACGGCGAGTGGGTAGTGTCCGCCTATGACCACATGACGCGGCCGCAGGGTGACGCCGCACGCATTCTGACCCAAGCCCATGCGATGACCGATGTCACCGGATTCGGACTGGCCGGGCATCTCGTTGGACTGTGCGAGGCATCTAACTGCGGCGCAGTCCTGAATCTCGACGCAGTCCCGGTCATGGAGGGGGCGCTGGAGCTTAGCCAGCAAGGGGTCCGGTCCAGCTTGTTCAACGACAATCATTCCATCGCGCCCGAAGTTCCAATTGACGGCAAAGCCGATCTGCTGTTCGATCCTCAGACCGCAGGTGGGTTGCTGGCTGCCGTTTCGGCCGACCACGCTCTAAATATCTGCGATCATTTGCGTGCCGCTGGTTACCCGGCTGCAGTCATCGGTGTATTGAGCGACACACCCGGCCTGCGCCTTCAGAGCTGAGCCACAATCCCTTCAATTTCCGACGCGACCTGATCCAGCCCGTCTGTAGTCAAGGACGTGGCATGCACGCGCGCAATCACATCAAACTGGTGGTTTTTCCGCGACTTTTCGTAAGCCGGGTCATAGTGCTGCTCCATCAAGGCGCGCGTCAGAGCTTTCTTGTTGCCCTCGGCAATCTGAGCCATCCACGCATCCACGACATCATGCCCCCGGTGAAACCGCAGCGGCGACAGGCGGTCCTGCAAACGCTCGGCATCGGACAGAATGTCGTCATAGGCAGCGACCAGATAGTCCGTTCGCGCCTCGATATCTGCCGTGACAAGGATTCGCGGCGCTTGGCACAGGCTCTGCCAGACCGCTGGGGGCAGGATCAACGAACCGATTTTTGACGACTCGGCCTCGACCAACACGGGCCGTGCCGGATCAAGGGCGCACATGGCCGAGGCCAAGGCAGATTCGAACGCTTTCTGGCTGGGTTGTCCGCCGGGTTGTTCGCCCAGCAGCGAACCGCGGTGATTGGCCAACGCTTCGAGATCCAGAACCTGCACCCCGCGCGTTTGCAACTGGGCCAGAAGTTCCGTTTTTGCAGTGCCGGTGTAGCCATCCAACGCCACCAGCTTGAACGGCAGCGGATCATCGTAGAGGTACTGCTTCACCAGACGCCGATAGCTGCGGTATCCGCCCTCGATCACCTCGGCTCGCCAGCCGATCTGCTGCAGCATCCAGGTGAAGGATCCTGACCGCTGACCGCCACGCCAGCAATAGACCAAAGGGCGCCAACCGCCCTCGTGGTGGCTGAGTTGCGTCTCGATATGGATGGCGGCGTTGCGAAACACCAACGCGGCCCCCAGCTTGCGCGCCAGAAACGGGCTCTGCTGAACGTAGATCGTGCCGACACGTGCGCGTTCCTCATTGTCCAGAACCGGGAGGTTGATGGCGCCGGGCAGATGGTCTTCGGCAAACTCTGCCGGGCTGCGCACATCGATGATCGTATCGAACGGATGCGCGTACAGCTGCGACAGGTTTGAGAATTTCAGGGCCATGACAGGGGTTTAGCGCGCAGGATGGCAAAAGAAAAGAAGGCCCCGCTGATGTCATTCATCGGCTTCGGGCGCGATAAGGTCCGGCCCACTGGCCCGGTTGGAGTTTACGGCCGTGCCGACCCTGTGAAACTGCAACACATCCTCGGCGCCGGGTTTCATCAGGCGGGCTGCCCCCTTGCCGACCTCGCCCAGCCACAAGGCCCAATCCGCCGGCTCGATGATCAACGGCATTCGGTGATGAACCGCACGCACATTGTTGTTGGCTGCGGTCGTGACGATCGCGCAGGTCCCCTGCCGCGCCTCACCCTCGCCCCAGTTCTGCCAGATGCCGGCAAAGGCGATGGGCGCACCATCGCTGCGGTGGAAGTACCAAGGCAGCCGCGCACCGTCTTGGGTCTTGGTCCATTCGTAGAAACCCGTGGCCACGATCAGACAGCGCCGATCGCGGCAAGCTGCGCGAAAGGCCGGTTTCTGGGCCAGGGTTTCGGCGCGGGCGTTGATCAGCAGCGGACCGTCGTTTTGGGTTTTATACCAATGTGGCAAGAAACCCCATCGCAGCGGGTCCAACTGCCGCCCTCCCTCTCTGGCGCGCACGACATGCACCTGATTTGTCGGGCAGATGTTATAGTTGGGCACCGCCGGCAATGCGTTTGAAGGCCGCGCAGCAAACAGCTGCGCCATGGCATCGTTGGGAAGAGTTATTGCAAACCGTCCGCACATGGGTAATGAACCAACAACAAAAGTTTTAATCAGGCATAGGGTCTCGCGCAGTCAGATGACAAATCAAGCACCAAATTCCCTCAAGGCCAAGGCGGTGGCGGATCTGGACTCCGGCAAGCTTCCTCAGGCTCTGAAGAAAGCTATCCTCGGCATCAAGAAATTCCCGAAAGACGCGGACTACCACGCGATTGCCGGGTTCGTTCTGACCGAGATGAAGCAGTACAAGAAATCGCTGCCGCATTTCCAGGAAGCCGCCCGTTTGAAACCGGACGACCCGCAATTCGTCGAAAACATCGCGAATGGCCTGATGCAGACCGGCCAGATCGCACGCGCCTTGGCCTATGCCGAAAAGATGGCCGAAAAGATGCCCGGCAACCGCGAGATCGTCCGGGTGATCGATGAAATCACGCTCAAGGGCAAGAACTGGCGCAGCATTATCGAGAACGCCACCAAGCGCCTGATGACCGATCCAGACAACCCCAAGCTGCTGTCCACCCGCAGCAGAGCCTATGGGCGCGTCGGCTTCGTGGATGCGGCCTCGGCCGATATTGCGCGTGCATACGAGCTGGATCCAGATGACGTGGGTATTGCTTTCCGAAAAGCGATTGACCTGCATCAAAGCGGAAAGAAAAAGGACAGCGAAAGGATTTTGTGGAATATCCTCGACAAAGACCCCAATCATGCATCAGTTCTGTTCCAGCTGTCGACGATGGTTGCCAAGGACAAGGCCGAAGAATTGTTGCCCCGGGTTGAGGCCGCAATCGCAAAACTGGAACACCCGAATTCCACACTAGAATTCGCCTTGGCGCAGCTTCAGTCGAAGATCGGTGGGTTGGAGGCCGCCCTTGCGCAGTTTGCAGTCGCAAACAGGGTGCAACACGACGAAAACCCGTACGATTATGAAGAAGAAGAACACAGACTTCACCGTATCCTCGGCCTATTCCCCGACAGCTCGTCCGTCCCAAGTTCCGGGTTGGCGGAAATACCCCTGCCGATTTTCGTGATCGGACAGCCTCGCTCAGGCACCACCTTGATGGAAATGATGCTGAGTTCCGTCCCCGACATCGCGGGATGTGGCGAGCTGACCCTCGCATCCGACCTGTCGGCGCCATACTTGAACGAAAAGAAGGCTTTCTCGGACGCAGAAGCTGCGGAATTCGCCAAGCATTTCCGCGAGTTGATGCCTCCGATCCCCGAGGGCTCGATCGCTTTCGTCGACAAGATGCCGCACAACTACCAGCGGGTTGGTTTTCTTTTGGCAGCCTTCCCCAACGCCAAGATCATCAACATGCTGCGCGACCCGCGCGACGTGGGTCTGTCAAAATGGATCCGGCGTTTTCCCGCGGGCGGAATGCGATACGCATCGAACCTGAACTCAATCGCGCACTCGGCCAACATGTATCGCCGCTACATGCAACATTGGGATGCCATCTTCGGGGATCGCATCCTTACGGTGCCCTACGAAAAACTGGTGGCCGATCCCGAAACCTACAGCAAGCAGGTTGCAGAATTCTGCGGGATCGAATGGCGCGAAAGCATGATGCACCCGGAAGAAAACAAGAAACAGGTGCGTACGGCCAGTATCGACCAGGTGCGCAACAAAATCTCGACCAAATCGGTTGGCGGCTGGCGTCAGGTTGCGGATTATATCCGGCCCATGTTGGACGGTTTCGACCCCGAGTTGTGGCCCGAATACGAATTCGATTAAGCCGAAACCCAACAAAAAAGGCCGCATCCTTGGATGCGGCCTTTTCTTTCTTTGTGTCAGCAATCACTTCTGCTGAATACGTCCGTCCAGATAGGGCGTGTAAGGTGCATTGGCCGCAAGGTATTCCGCGGTCACATCCGCAAGATCGGGACCGAAGTCATAGGCATTCTTGTCCTCGCCAGAGAACATCTTGTACCCGTCGCCACCGTTGCGGACATAGTTGTTGGTCACCACCAGATAGGTCTTGGCCGGATCGATTGGCACATAGCCATCTCCCTCGGCCACCATGACCTCGGTCACGCGGCCTTCGTTGGGGGCAACCGACGGATCCCAGGTGAATTTCAACCCTGCCACCTGCGGGAAGCGACCCTTGACCTCTTCCACTTGGCTTACGCCGTTTTCCAGCGCATCGATGATGCCCTGCCCGCTGATCTCGAAGGTCGAAAGCGTGTTCTGGAAGGGCAGAACAGTCAGCACCTCGCCCATGGTCACGTCGCCCGCGTCGATCGAGGCACGCAGGCCACCCGAGTTGGCGATGGCTATCTGAACGCCCTGATCGGCGACCCGCGCCAGCATGGCATCGGCCACCAGGTTACCCATCTCGCATTCCTGCACGCGGCAGATCGACCGGTCACCTTCGATCGGAGCCGCGGCGTTGGCCACGACCTTGTTGCGGATCTCGTCCAGCGGCTTGGCCAGTTCTGCGATGCGATCCAGGGCAGCCTGATCCTCGGTCACGGTGTTGTCCATGATCAGCGGCTCACCGACCGCCTCGACCACGTTGCCGTCGTCATCAAAGGTCACGCTCAGCTCGCCCAGGAATTTGCCATAGGCATAGGCCTGAACGATCTGCACCCCGTTCACCACGGTCGGATATGGCCCGGCGGCCTTGTCCGAAGTGTTCGACAGGTAGGTGTTCGAGTGTCCGCCCACGATCACGTCAACACCCGTGGTTTCCTGCGCGACCCGCTGGTCGACGCCATAGCCCGAATGGCTGAGCACGATGATCTTGTTGATGCCTTCCCCCGTCAGCTTGTCCACCTCGGCCTGAACCGCCGGAACAGGATCAGAGAACACGACATTCGGCCCGGGTGAAGCCAACTCGTCGGTGTCTTCGGGGGTCAGGCCGATCAGGCCAATCTTCTCTCCACCCACTTCGATCACGGTCGATTTCTTGATCCGGTCAGTCAGAAGTTCTTCGTTCTCGATGTTCGCATTCGACATCAGAATCGGAAATTCGACCGCATCGACGAAACCGGCCAAAACCTCGGGGCCGTCGTCGAATTCGTGGTTGCCCACGGTCATCGCGTCATAGCCCAGCTTGTTCATGAACTCGGCCGCGACCTTGCCCTTGTAGTAGGTATAGAACAACGACCCCTGGAACTGGTCGCCGCCGTCCACGAGGATCGAGTTCTCGGCCCGCGCACGCGCATCGTTGACCGCGGTCACCAGACGCGCCGAACCGCCGAAGCATTTGCCCTCGGCATTGTCCTCGGCGCCACAGCCGCTGTCATATTTGTTGATCGGCTCGAACCGGGAATGGAAGTCGTTGGTGTGCAGAATGGTCAGCTTGTAGTCGGCCGCCGCCATGCCTGCAGTCAGGCCAAGGGCCGCCACGGATGTCAGGAAACGGGTAATCATTTGAAACTCCCTGTTATTGATTGTCAGGATCGTGCGCCGAGGGCGGCAAAGAGTCAAAGGGGGAAATGCGGCTTGATTCTACCCCGCGCGCGGGGCATCACGGCGCCATGCTGATCTACAAGATATTCCGGGCCGAGGAATGGGCGGCCCTGCAGGCACAGGGCGAAACCCGGGGCGCGCCCATCGATGTGGCGGATGGGTTTGTGCATTTCTCCACCGCAGAACAGGCGGCCGAGACCGCGGCTAAACACTTTGCCGGGGTCGAAAACCTGACCCTCGTGGCCTGCGATGCCCAGAAAATGGGCGATGATTTGAAATGGGAGGTCTCGCGCGGCGGGGCCTTGTTCCCGCATCTCTATCGCAACATGCGCATGACGGATGTGGTCTGGGCCAAACCGCTGCCGCTGGTAAACGGCGCACACCGCTTCCCCGAGGAGATGCAATGACCGGCCATATCGACCCCGACCGCGCCCAGTTCGAGGCGTTCAAAGCGCTGGACCGCGATCACCCGATCGAGATGCTGAACCTTGTGCGGTTCCGCGCCAAGGCCGTCTATCCCGCAGGCCACGACCTGGCCGGCGCGGGGCTGAGCGGCGCAGAAGCCTATCGCCGGTATGGTGCCGAAACCGCCCCGATCATCGCGCGGCTGGGGGCCTCGATCATCTGGCGCGGCACGTTCCAGACAACGCTGATCGGCCCGAAGGGCGAAGCGTGGGACGAGATGTTCATCGCCCGTTACCCCTCGGCCCATGCGTTTCTGGAGATGGTGACCGACCCGGCCTATCGCGCGGCGGTCATTCACCGGCAGGCGGCGGTGGCCGACTCGCGCCTGATCCGCACCGCCCCTACCCCAACCGGAGCGTCCTTCGGATGAAACTGACCGAGAAACTGGCCCTGGCCGCGCTACATCGCCTGGACCCAGAAACCGCGCACGGCCTGTCGATCAAGGCGCTGAAAACGGGTTTGACCCCGGCGCCCGGTCCCGTCACCTCGACGCGCTTGCGCACGCAACTTGCCGGGCTGGACCTGCCCAACCCGGTGGGGCTGGCCGCCGGGTTCGACAAGAATGGCGAGGTTCTGGGCCCGCTGTCGCGCGCGGGCTTCGGATTCATTGAGGTGGGCGCCGTGACCCCGCGCCCGCAGCCGGGCAACCCCAAGCCGCGACTGTTCCGCCTGACCGAGGACCGCGCCGCCATCAACCGGTTCGGCTTCAACAACGAAGGGATGGAGGCGATGGCCCGGCGTCTGGCGCACCGCCCCAAGGACGCGGTGATCGGCCTGAACCTGGGCGCCAACAAAGACAGCACCGACCGGGCGCGGGATTTTGCGCATGTGCTGGCCCATTGCGGGCAATGGCTGGATTTCGCCACGGTGAATGTCTCGTCACCCAACACCGAAAAGCTGCGCGACCTGCAGGGAAAAGACGCGCTGAGCGCCCTGCTGGCAGGTGTGCTGGACACCCGCGATGCCTTGGCGCGGCGGGTCCCGGTGTTTCTGAAGATCGCACCCGACCTGACGGATGACGAATTGCGGGACATCGCCGATGTCGCCCGTGACACGGGCATCGACGGTGTGATCGCCACCAACACGACCTTGTCCCGCGAAGGGCTGCGCAGCCCGCACAAGGATCAGGCCGGCGGATTGTCGGGCGCGCCCCTGTTCAAGAAATCGACCCGCGTTCTGGCTCGGCTGAGCCAGATGACCGGCCGGCAGATTCCGTTGATCGGCGTGGGCGGCATCAGCACCGCCGAACAGGCCTATGCCAAGATCTGCGCCGGGGCCTCGGCCGTGCAGTTCTATACCGCGATGGTCTATGGCGGCCTGTCGCTGGCGGCCGAGATCGCGCGGGGGCTGGATGCCCTGCTGGCGCGGGATGGGTTCAAATCGGTGGCCGACGCCGTCGGCAGCAAACGAGAGGATTGGCTGTGATCGAATACTGGCACAACCCACGCTGTTCAAAATCGCGCGCCGGGCTGGCCCTGCTGCAGGACCGCGGCGCCGAAGTCACCGTTCGCAGATACCTCGAGGACGCGCCCAGCGCGGATGAGCTGCGCGCGGTTCTGTCCCGGTTGGGCATCCCGGCGATCGAGATGATGCGCAGGGGCGAGGCGCGGTTCAAGGAACTGGGACTGAGCAAGGAAACACCCGAAGAGGCCTTGGTTCAGGCCATGGCCGAAAACCCGATCCTCATCGAACGCCCCATCGGGATCACCTCCGAAAAGGCCGCCATCGGCCGCCCGCCCGAGAACCTGCTGACCCTGCTCTAGGCGACCTGCGCCTCGAGCCGGGGATAGCGCAGTCCCAGCGTCACCGCGCGGGCGGTGTTCAGCACCATCAGCGCGGCCCACAGCCCGTGATTGCCCATGGTCGGCACCAGCAGGAACAGCGCCACCACATAGATTGCCACCGACTGGATCATGGCGATGCGCATGGCGCGGGTCCAGGTGGCGCCGATGTAGATGCCGTCGAACATCCAGCTGGCAACGCCGACCACCGGGGCCAGCGCCGCCCAGATCAGGTATTCGCGCGCCGTGATCCGCACCTCGGGCGCGGTGGCCATCAGGTCGATCAATGCGGGCCCTGCCACAAAAAACGTGGCCCCCAGCACCAGAGCCCCACCGACGCCCCATTGCGACGCCATGACCGAGGCGCGCCGGACCTGGTATCGGTCCTTGGCTCCGACGGCGCTGCCTACCAATGCCTCGGCAGAAAAGGCGAACCCGTCCAGTGCAAAGGCGGTGATTTCCAGGAACTGCAGCAGCACCTGGTTGGCGGCCAGCGTCACGTCGCCCAGATCGGCGCCCACGAACAGAAAGGTGGTGAAGGACCCGGTCAGCAGGACCGACCGGATCATGATGTCGCCATTGACCTGCATCATCCGGCGCAGGCGGGCGGGGTCGAAGATCCGCGCCCAATCGCGCCATTGATTACCCCCGAACGCATCGCGGCACAGCCACAGACCCAACGCCAGACCCGTCCATTCGGCAATCAGCGTGGCCACCGCCACCCCTTCGACGCCCCAGCCCAGCCCCAGCACGAACCACAGATCCAGCAGGATGTTCAGCCCGTTCATCCAAACCTGCAGGACGAACACGCCGCGCGTGCGCTCGACCGCGATCAGCCAGCCGGTCACGGCATAAAGCGCAATGGTCGCGGGCGCGCCCCAGATGCGAATCTCGAGGTATTTGCGCGTCAACGCCTCGACCTCGGGGCTGGCGGGCGACAGCGCGAAGGCCCCTGCGAACACCGCCACCTGCGCCACGATAAAGAACAGCCCCGCCGCGCCGCCCAAGAGCAGGCCGCGCATGAGCAGCGCACCGGTTTCGGCCGTGTCTCCCGCGCCTCGGGCCTGCGCCGCCAATCCGGTCGTGCCCATGCGCAGAAAGCCGAACACCCAGTAGATCGTGGCCAGAATGACCGCGCCAATGCCAACCGCGCCGATCGGGGCGGCCTGCCCCATCTGGCCGACCACGCCGGTATCTACCGCGCCCAGAATCGGCACCGTCGCGTTGGACAGCACGATCGGCACCGCGATCTTCAGCACCCGTCTGTGCGTGATGGGTGCCGAGGCGTCCCGCATTTTGCTCAGCCCTTGGCCGAAGGCTCTTGCGGCATCAGGAAATGCCCTGTGGCCTGTGCGAACAGCTTGGCGTGGTTGTCCTGCCAAGCCTCGACGCGCACCGAGGCATACCGCCGCCCTGCCCGGCTGATGAAGGCGCGTGCATAGGCATCGCGCGGCAGGCCCGAGCGCAGGTAATCCACCGTGAAATCGATGGTCTTGGGAAAGCGGATACTGTGATCGGAGATGATGTCCTCGGCATCGATCTCACCGCTTTCGATGCGCGGGAACAGGTGCTCCCAGCTGAGCGTGATCACCGCCGTCACCTCGAGAAAGGCCGCCGTGACGCCCCCATGAATCGCCGGCAGGAACGGGTTGCCGATCAGCTTTTCGTCGAAATTCAGAACTCCGGTCAGTTCGTCTCCGCGCCGGTCGAAGCTGATATTGAGGAACCGGATATACGGAACCCCCTCGACCAGCGCCTTGAGGGCCGCGTCGCGGCGCTGTTTCACCACCTGCATCGGTTCGGGACGGGGTCTTGCCATCTCACTTCCCCTCGACTGTGAAGGCGCCCGAGGCGGTGGCCACCGGGCGATCCTGATCGTCGTCCATGGCAGTTGCGCGCACGAAGGCCACATTGCGCGTGATGTGATAGCAGGTCGCGCGGGTGGTGATCGTCTGGCCGGGCGTTGCGGCGCGCATGTAGTCGATGCGCAGATCGATGGTTGCTGTGCCGCCCGGCGCCGCCGGGTGGCTCATGACCGCAGCCCCGCAGCAAGTATCCAGGCTGGCCGACACAGCCCCGCCGTGAATCACGCCAGTGCGGGGATCGCCGATCAGATCCTCGTTGTAAGGCATGGTGATCTCGGCCTCACCCTCGCCGATATGGGTCAGCGTCAGGCCCAGGGCCCGCGCATGGGGGATCGCCTCGATGAACTGGCGGGCGAGTACTGTCTTGTCGACCATGAGGTTCAGTCCTGTTGTCCTGCCCCTTTATGATCTGCTCTGCGCGCAAAGGGCAAGCCCGCCTGTTGCGCTTGTCCGCACAACGCCCTAGGTTGCAACCGAGGAGAACAGGAATGTCCGACAAGCGTTTGTCATTCAAAGAGATGTGCGCCGAGTTCGACGTGACTCCGCGCACCCTGCGCTACTACGAGTATATCGAGCTGCTGCAGCCAGACCGGGAAGGACGGTCCCGGTTTTACGGTCCGCGCGAGCGTGCGCGGATGAAGCTGATCATGCGTGGCCGAAAGTTCGGGTTTCCACTTGAGGAAATCCGGCAGTGGTTGTTGATCTACGAAGATCAAGGCAACAAGGCCCAGATGGCTACCTTTATAGAAATGGCCGACCGCCAGATGGAAGAGCTGCGTCAGCAGCGTCAGCAACTGGACGAAGCTATGGACGAGTTGCAGCGCCTTCGCGATCAAACGGCCAACTCCCTGACCTAAATCGGCCAGTTCGAGCCCCCAAATCCATCCTTCATTACACCGGAAATCTGCATTTTTCGGCTGGCGCCCTGCCGCCTGCCCGTCGGCTTCGAACCGCGCCGGTACAGTGGATTTGGCTGACCCAACGGAAAGAAAATTGCCAACCCGCCGCTTTACGCGACCGGAAGTTACGTCAATTTCTTTGTGACGCAGCGTCTGGATTACGTAAACGTCAATCTCATGTTGTAAAGCGGCCATCGACTGCGCAACTTTCTCATGACGCCAGCGACGAGAGGGTGACCAATGACCGAAGATCTTATGACCATCCGCGAGATGTGCGAGACCTATGACGTCACGCCGCGGACCTTGCGGTTCTACGAAGCCAAAGAGCTTCTGTTTCCGATCCGTGAGGGCCAGAAACGGCTGTTCACCAAACGTGACAGGGCGCGGCTCAAGCTGATCCTGCGCGGCAAACGCTTTGGTTTCAGCCTGGAAGAGATTCGACAGCTTCTGGATCTGTACCATGTCGGCGACCAGCAACTGACCCAGATGACCCGCACCTATGAAATCGCGTGCGAGCGTCTGGCGGACATGGAAGCCCGCCGCGAGGAACTGACTCAGGCCATTGACGATCTGAAGGAGCAGTTGCGCTGGGGCGAGAAGGTCATCGCCTCGATGAAACAGGAAAAGAAGGCGGCCGAGTAACTCCGCGCCGCCTGCCACCCGGACATCTGAATTAAGGGAGCTTCAAATGCCCGTTTACAACGCGCCTACCAAAGACACGCAATTCGTTCTGCATGACGTTCTGAAAATCTCGGCCTCGGATATTCCGGGCTACGATGAGCTGGAGCCCGAGTTCACGGGCGCCGTTCTGGAAGAGGCCGGCAAGGTCGCCGTCAACCTGCTGCACCCGCTGAACGTGGTCGGCGACACCGAAGGCTGCCGGCTGGAAAACGGCGTCGTCTACACCCCGACCGGGTTCAAGGACGCGTTCGAGCAGGTCAAGGAAGGCGGCTGGACCGGTCTGGATATGCCCGAGGAATATGGCGGCCAGAACATGCCTTACGTTCTTGGCACGGCCGTGGGCGAGATGTTCTCGGCCGCAAACCAGGCCTTCACCATGTATCAGGGCCTGACCCACGGCGCGGCCTCGGCCATCCTGGCGCACGGCACCGATGCGCAGAAAGACACATATTTGCCCAAGATGGTCAGCTGTGAATGGACCGGCACCATGAACCTGACCGAGCCGCATTGCGGCACCGATCTGGGCCTGATGCGCACCAAGGCCGAGCCGCAGGGCGATGGCAGCTACAAGATCACCGGCCAAAAGATCTTTATCTCGTCCGGCGATCACGACATGGCCGACAACATCATCCACCTGGTGCTGGCCAAGATCCCCGGCGGCCCCGAGGGCATCAAGGGAGTGTCGCTGTTCATCGTGCCCAAGTTCCTGGTGAACGAAGACGGCAGCCTGGGCGAGCGCAATGGTGTTTCGGTCGGCAAGATCGAAGAAAAGATGGGCATCCACGGCAACTCGACCTGCGTAATGAACTATGACGGCGCAACCGGTTACCTGCTGGGTCAGGAACACAAGGGCATGCGCGCCATGTTCACCATGATGAACGAAGCGCGTCTGGGTGTCGGCATGCAAGGTCTGGCTCAAGCCGAGGCCGCCTATCAGAACGCGCTGGAATACGCCAAGGACCGTCTGCAAGGCCGCGACGTGACCGGCGTCAAGAATCCCGACGGCCCGGCCGATCCGCTGATCGTACACCCCGACATCCGCCGCAGCCTGATGGACCAGAAAAGCTTTGTGGAAGGCGCGCGGGCCTTCATCCTGTGGGGCGCGACCCTGATCGACAAGGCGCACCGTTCGGGTGACAAGGATGCCGACGGGCTGATCTCGCTGATGACCCCGGTCATCAAGGGCTTCCTGACCGACGAAGGTTACGACATGACCGTTCAGGCCCAGCAGGTCTATGGCGGCCATGGCTACATCGAGGAATGGGGCATGTCGCAATACACCCGCGACGCCCGCATCGCCATGATCTACGAAGGCGCCAACGGCGTTCAGGCGCTGGACCTGGTCGGCCGCAAGCTGGCGCAGGACGGCGGCAAGCATGTCATGGCCTTCTTCGACATGGTCAAAACCTTCTGCAAGGAAAACAGCGGCAAGGACGAAGCCTATGACAAGGCCTTCATCGAACCGCTGAAGGCCGCCTCGAAAGACCTGCAGGCCGCCGGCATGTATTTCATGCAGAACGGCATGACCAACCCGAACAACGCTCTGTCGGGCTCGTATGACTTCATGCACATGTTCGGTCATGTCTGCCTGGGCCTGATGTGGGCGCAGATGGCCAAGGCCGCGCAGGAAGCACTGGATGCCGGTGCGTCCGACAAGGACTTCTACGAGACCAAGATCGCCACCGGCCGCTACTACATGGCGCGCCGTCTGCCGGCCACGGGCATGCACCTGGCGCGGATCCAGACCGGCGCCGACACGGTGATGGCACTGGACGCGGCGAACTTCTGATCCCAGTCTGGTTCCGGGCGACCCCGCCCGGAACCAGCGCTCATGGAGGAGATGACATGCCCAAACGCTTTCGCCTGACCCGCCGCTTTCCCGTCGCCATGACTGAGGACGGGTATCGAAAACTCAAGGGGTTTGCCCGCGAGGCCGGGCTGGACGAAGGAGAGGCGCTGTCATTCCTGTTCGAGAACTTCAACAGCGTGATCGACGAGGAGAACCTGACCCACCGGCTGCGCATCTTCAATTCCGAGCTTGAGGCGCGCAAACGCTAGACGACCCCAATGCCTGGCCCAGGCCCGGCGTGTTTTCAGCAAGACAAGTCCGAACGCAGCTGCGGCCCGCGGTCAGGTCTTTCTCGAAACACGTGCGTGACGAAACCGTACAAACCGCCTTGGGAGGGGTGAGTGCATGACGATAAAACTGCATTGCTTCGGAGAAAGCGGAAACTCGTACAAGGCCGCCCTTGCGCTCGAGATGTCGGGGTTGGAATGGGAGCCGGTCTTTGTCGATTTCTTCAACGGCCAGACCCGAACCCCCGAATACCGCGCCGAAGTCAACGAAATGGGCGAAGCGCCGGTGCTGATCGACGGAGATTTCCGGACCAGCCAGTCGGGCGCGATTCAGGCCTATGTCACCGAAAAATCAGGGAAATTCGGCGGCAAGACGCGGGAAGAGAACTATAACATCCTGCGCTGGGTGCTGTGGGACAACCACAAACTCAGTTCGATGGCGGGCCTGACCCGGTTCCTGATCAACTTTCTGCCTGAACAGCACCGCAACCCGGATGTGATCGCCTTCAACCAGGGCCGACTGAAAGCCGCCTATCAGGTGCTGAACGCGCATCTTGAGGGCCGCGACTGGATCGTCGGCGACGGCGTGACCAACGCCGATCTCAGCTGCTGCGGCTACCTCTATTACCCCGAACCGTTCGGCTTTGACCGTGCCGAATGGCCCCATATCGACGCCTGGCTGACCCGCCTGTCCGAGCAGCCCAGCTGGAAACACCCCTATGACCTGATGCCCGGCAACCCGTCGGATCGAGCTTGAGGAGAGAAGTATGACCGAAGCTTACATTTATGATGCCCTGCGCACCCCGCGCGGCAAGGGCCGCAAGGACGGCAGCCTGCACGAGGTGACCTCGGTGCGCCTGTCGGCGGTGGCCCTGAACGCCATCAAGGAACGCAACAACTTGGAAGGCCACGCCGTCGAGGACGTGATCTGGGGCAACGTCACCCAGGTGATGGAACAGGGTGGCTGCCTGGCGCGGTCCGCGGTTCTGGCCTCGGACTTGGATGAATCGATCCCCGGTCTAGCCATCAACCGGTTCTGCGCATCCGGCATGGAGGCCGTGAACCTGGCCGCCAACCAGGTCAAGGGCGGCGCGGGCGAGGCCTATATCGCCGGTGGCGTCGAGATGATGGGCCGCGTGCCCATGGGCAGCGACGGCGCCGCCATCGCCGTCGATCCGTCGCTGGCGATGGAGACCTATTTCGTCCCGCAGGGCATCTCGGCCGACATCATCGCCACCGAATACGGTTTCAGCCGCGACGATGCCGACGCGCTGGCCGTCGAGTCTCAGAAACGCGCGGCCAAGGCGTGGGAAGAGAACCGCTTTGCCAAGTCAGTGATCTCGGTGAAGGACCGCAACGGCCTGACAATCCTGGACCGCGACGAATACATGCGCCCCGGCACCGACATGCAGAGCCTCGGCGCGCTGAACCCGTCCTTCCAGATGATGGGCGAGCAGATGCCCGGTTTTGACAAGGTGGCGATGCTGAAATACCCGCATCTGGAAAAGATCAACCACATCCACCACGCTGGCAACAGCTCGGGCATCGTGGATGGCGCGGCGGCCGTTCTGATCGGCAACAAGGAATTCGGCGAGAAATACGGTCTGAAGCCGCGCGCCCGCATCAAGGCCACCGCCAAGATCGGCACCGACCCGACCATCATGCTGACCGGCCCGGTTCCGGTGACCGAAAAGATCCTGGCCGAAACCGGCATGAAGATCAGCGATCTGGACCTGTTCGAGGTCAACGAGGCCTTTGCCTCGGTCGTGCTGCGGTTCCAGCAGGCGTTTGACGTCGATCCGTCGCTGGTCAACGTCAATGGCGGTTCGATCGCCATGGGCCACCCGCTGGGCGCCACAGGCGCGATCATCATCGGCACCCTGCTGGACGAGTTGGAGCGCCAGGACAAGGAAACCGGTCTGGCCACCTTGTGCATCGCATCCGGCATGGGCGCGGCAACCATCATCGAACGTGTGTAACGGCGGGGATCAGGAGAAGAAAAATGGCTGATTTTATACTGACCAAAGACGCCGACGGCGTTGGCATCATCACCTGGGACGTCCCCGGCAAGACCATGAACGTGATGTCGTTCGACGGTCTGTCCGAACTGAACGACTGCATCGATCAGGCCCTGGCCGATGACGAGATCAAGGGAATCGTGATCACCAGCGGCAAGGAAGGCTCGTTCGCTGGCGGCATGGACCTGAACCTGCTGGCGGTGATGAAGGAACAGGCGGGTGACGACCCGGCCAAGGGCCTGTTCGAAGGCACGATGAAAATGCACGCCCTGCTGCGCAAGATCGAGCTGGCCGGCATGGACCCCAAGACCAAGAAAGGTGGCAAACCGATCGCGGCCGCCCTGCCCGGCACCGCCGCCGGCATCGGCATGGAGCTGCCGCTGGCGACCCATCGCATCTTTGCCGCCGAAAACCCCAAGGCCAAATACGGCCTGCCGGAAATCATGGTCGGCATCTTCCCCGGCGCGGGCGGCACCACCCGGATGGTCCGCAAGGTGGGCGCCATCGCGGCGGCTCCGCTGCTGCTGGAAGGCAAGATGCTGGACGTGAAAAAGGCCAAGGGCGCAGGCTACATCGACGAGATCGCAGCCGATCCGCTGGCAGCGGCCAAGGAATGGGTGCTGAACGCCAAGGATGCCGATCTGGTCAAGCCGTGGGACGCCAAGGGCTACAAGATGCCCGGCGGCGCGCCCTATCACCCGGCGGGCTTCATGAACTTCGTGGGTGCCTCGGCAATGGTGAACGGCAAGACCCAGGGCGCCTTCCCGGCGGCCAAGGCCCTTCTTAGCGCGGTCTATGAGGGCGCACTGGTCGATTTCGACACCGCGCTGAAGATCGAGGCGCGCTGGTTCACCTCGGTGCTGATGAACCCGTCCTCGGGCGCGATGATCCGTTCGCTGTTCCTGAACAAGGAAGCGCTGGAAAAAGGCGCCGTTCGTCCGCAAGGCATTCCGGATCAGTCGGTCAAGAAGATCGGCGTTCTGGGTGCAGGCATGATGGGCGCGGGCATCGCGCTGGTCTCGGCGCAGGCCGGGATGGAGGTCGTGCTGATCGACCGCGATCAAGCTGCTGCCGACAAAGGCAAGGCCTATACCGAAGCCTATCTGGACAAGGGCATGAAGCGTGGCAAGGTCACGGCCGAGAAGAAAGAGGCCATGCTGGCCCGCATCACTGCCACGCCGGACCTCGAAAAGCTGGCGGGCTGCGATCTGATCATCGAAGCCGTGTTCGAAGACCCCAAGGTCAAGGCCGAGATGACCCAGAAGGTCGAGGCGATCATCCCCGAGGACTGCATCTTTGCCTCGAACACCTCGACCCTGCCGATCACCGAACTGGCCAAGGCCAGCAAGCGGCCCGATCAGTTCATCGGTATCCACTTCTTCTCGCCGGTCGAGAAGATGTTCCTGGTCGAGATCATCAAGGGCAAGGAAACCGGTGACCGGGCCGTGGCCAAGGCGCTGGACTATGTCCGCCAGATCCGCAAGACACCGATCGTGGTCAATGACGCGCGGTTCTTCTACTGCAACCGCTGCATCATCCCCTACATCAACGAAGGGGCGCGGATGATCACCGAAGGCGTCAGCCCGGTTCTGGTCGACAACGCCGCCCGTCAACTGGGCTTCCCGGTGGGTCCGGTTCAGCTAACCGACGAAACTTCGATCGACCTGGGCGCCAAGATTGCCCGGGCGACCAAGGCGGCAATGGGCGACGCCTACCCGGAAAGCCCGGCGGACGATCTGATCTTCTGGATGGAAGAACAGGGTCGCCTGGGCCGCAAGTCCAAGGCCGGGTTCTTCGATTATGACGAAAACGGCAAGCGCATCGGCTACTGGAAAGGTCTGCAGGACAAGTATCCGCTGGCCGAGCAGCAGCCCGACTTGATCGAGGTGCAGGAGCGCCTGATGTTCGCACAGGTTCTTGAAGCCGTGCGCGCGCTTGAAGAAGGTGTTCTGGAAGACATCCGCGAAGGCGATGTCGGCGCCATCCTGGCCTGGGGCTTTGCGCCGTGGTCGGGTGGTCCGTTCAGCTGGCTTGATATCATCGGTGCGCCCTACGCGGCCGAGCGTTGTGACCAGTTGTCGGAAAAGTACGGTGACCGCTTCGCCTGCCCGCCGCTGCTGCGCGAGATGGCCGAAAAAGGTCAGACCTTCTACGGCCGCTTCGACCCCGAAGCCAAGGCTGCCTGAACAAGTGATGCTGGCGCATAATCCCATGCGCCAGCATCTTTCTTAGAGTGTTTGGTCAGGTCTGCCATTCAGGCCGCAGAAACAAGGCCGGCACGTTGGGCCGCCCCGGACGTCCCGGACGCCGCACCCCCGATGGGGGACGTATCGGAAAGATCGGTTCCTGCGGGATGGGTGCAGGCAGTGCACCCAACGGGTTTGCAAGGGCCGACAGTTCGCCGGCCTCTGCGATAGATGTGACGAGGCTCCGCGCCTCGGATTCTTCCAGCACCGCGTAGGATCGTCGGGACGGGCCAGACAGCGAACGGATGCGGCACGAGGAACAGAAGGCTTGAAAGCCACCCTCGATGAAGACCACTTCGTCCTGCTCAAAAAACAGCGATGTGACCTGGAATTCCTCTGCCGGTGACTGAGAGGAAAAGCTGAAGTGCCCGCTCAGCAGACGCGCCGGAATGATCGCCAGCCCCTCGTCTATGTTTCCATCAGAAGACAAGGCTACGGCCATTCCCTGCTCGGGCATCAGCCAGACCGCACGACCGTTGTATGCCGCGCGGGACGGCACGCGCACAGGCAGAAAATCAGGTCGAACCTCGCCAGCCGGTACGGCTATTCTGTCGTGGGACACGCGCTTCACTTCCTGGAACCCGTTGTCCATCGTTCTGACCAGATCCCCGGCGATCAATGCCTCGGCCAGCTTCCAGCCATTGGTGGTGGCAACCTTCGTTCCATGCAGCAATCCGCCACGCCTGACCGAAACGGCGTCACCCGGTACGGTCTGGATATTATTTTCGGAAAACCCCGAAACACTCACTACTTCCAACACGTGCCTACCCCCTTTTGGCACTTTCAAACTATCCCATTGGGCTAGCACGAAGTTTTCGGGAGTGACTTAGTTTTGCCATATTTGGGGCCAATTTGGGCCTTTTTCGCCCCATTAGTCGCGTTTCTTATAAACAAAAGCCTACATTTGTCAGCGTTTTGCACAATTTGGGAAATAATCGACCAGCCTTATTCGAACTGATATTCGAATCTTTCTGTGTCTTCGCGACAAACGTCAAACACCGCTTTTTTTGCCTGAACCGAGTAGTAGTTGGCGTATTCCGCCCGCCTGGCTGACCGGTTCTCGTGAGGAAGGTCCAAACGAAACCCCAGATGATCGAACAGTGGGGCCGCATCCCGCTGAAAGCTTTCGATCCGAATGTATGCGCGACAAAGATCGGTTCCGTTGGCGTCACTGACATAGGATGGGAACGGGTTTTCCCGAAAGGAGTGCTGGATTTCCGGGTGCAGAACAAAGGCCTCGAAATCTAGCCGCCCGGCCAGATGAACTGCTGGGTGATCAAAGGACTGATCCCTCAGCCAGTGGTAATAGCTGACCATCCGGTCCCACGGGTTCCGGATCAGCGTGAACACGAACATCTCTTGCATCTGCTGGTCGGGCAAAAGCCCCCGCAAGTCGGTCAGACGGGAGTGTTTCCACAGCCGGCCCGCCGTCTTCAGTGACCTGTTGCGTTTGTTTCTGCGCTGCGCCTTGGGGGTGTCGCCCACCAGGATATCATCCTTCATGGCCCGCTGCTCGAGCGCCAGCGCCAACGATGTTCCCCCGGTCTTGGGAATATGTATGAAGATGTAGGACCGCCCTGTTGACAGGATCATCGCACCGGTTCCCGTTGGGGAACCACGCTTGCCCGCCACGCCAGTACCGCACCGGCCGCGGCGATCAGGGCGATGCCCGCAATCTGCAGCGGCCCGATCCCCTGCCCCATCACCACCCAGGCAAAAAGCGGTCCGAAGATCATTACCGAATACTCGAACACCGCGACATATGACGGCTCGCCCAGTTGGTAGGCCTTGATCAACATGAATACCGCAGCCGTGGACCCAACCGCCTGCAATGCGATCCACGGCAGAGCGGCCTTCATCGGCCAGACCCAGCCCCGGGTCACAAAACCGGCTGGGCCGTCAGACTCGACCACCGGCAAAACCGAAAAAACGGCGAGACCAAGAGCGCCGGCCAGCCCAAGCGTGAAAATCATCGCGGCCAGCAAAGCGACGGTGCTTTCGTTTGCACAATGCGTTCGGGTCAGGATCGCACTGAGCGCATAGAAAAACCCGCCAGCCACCGGCAATAAGCTGGTCGCATCAAAGGCATTGGGGTCAGGCTGCAAAACACAGAGGATTCCGACAAACCCCATAAGCACAGCCAGGACCCGCCAGGGGCCGATCTTCTGATCCAGCAACAGCGCGGAAATCAACAGAACGAAGATCGGTGATGTGAACAGCCCTGCAAGGGCCTGGGCAATTGGCATCAAAGCCAGTGAGCTGAAATAGAACAACATCGCCAGGGTGATCAGGACACTGCGCAGCAGGACCGCCCAAAACCTCTGAGGTCGCAGCCCTCCAAACCCCAGAAACGACAGTCCAACGATAAGAGGCAGCATCATCACGGCCCGGCTAAGGTGGAATTGCCACAAACCAATTGTTTCGGCCAGCCGAATGACGAAATTGTCCACGACGCCGATGATTGCCATGGCCGAGACCATCAGAACCGATGCAAGAACCGGTGAAGAAGGATGTGCTGTCTGCATGTGGCCTTGGCCTCCGGGCCCTTTGGCCGAAACTGCGCGTCCCGGTTATCGAGCACATTTCCAAATCACCACGCAACAGGTTTGCGCGGATTAATCTCTCCGTGTTAGAAATCGACGAAAGATAAAACGAGCAGACCTCATCGAAATGACGGCACTGAAACAATACCAGCGGATCGAGGCTACCGGTCTGTGGCGCCCGTCGCCCGACGAGCAGCGCCGCGAAGTTGTTGTTTCGATCGGCGAGGCGACGTTGACCATCACCGATTTCAACGATCGCGCGCTGACGCACTGGTCGCTTGCCGCACTTGAAAGGCAGAACCCGGGCAAGTTCCCCGCGATATTCAATCCAGACGGCGACCCGGACGAGACACTGGAACTGGAGCAGTCCGAAACCACCATGATCGAGGCAATTGACCGCTTGCAACGCGCCATCGAACGGGCGCGCCCGCATCCCGGACGCCTGCGGTGGGCCAGCGTCGGCGGAGTGGTTGCGGCTGTCGCGGCGGTCTTGCTGTTCTGGCTGCCCGGCGCCCTGCAAAGCCATGTCGAAAAGGTCGTGCCTGAGATCAAACGGCAGGACATCGGGAACACGATCCTGCAACGGATTGAACGGGTCTCGGGCCGGGCCTGCGCCTCGGCGGACGCGCAGCCGGCGCTGCAGAAGCTGGCCCAGCGAACAGGTGTGCGACGGATCGTTGTGTTGCCGGCCGGGGTGCAGGAAAGCCTGTCACTTCCCGGAGGGATCGTGCTGCTGAACCGGGCGCTGGTTGAAGACAGTGAAGATCCCGCGGTTGCCGCCGGTTACGTGATAGCTGAACGCACGCGGGCCAGGCTGCATGATCCGTTGGACGATCTCCTGGACAAAACTGGGCCCACTGCAGCGTTTCGCCTGCTGACGACGGGCGAACTGACACCCCAGATCGTGGACACCTATACCGAACAGGTTCTGGCCGAACCCCGCCCCGCAGTTCCGGAAGACGACCTGCTGGAGGCGTTTGCGTCCGCCAATTTGCCCTCAACCCCATATGCCTATGCGGTTGACATAACCGGCGAAACGGTTCTGGGTTTGATCGAGGCCGACCCGATGGCGGGTCAGCCTTTGGATCAGGTTATGCCCGACCGGGACTGGGTACGGCTGCAGAACATCTGCAGCGACTAGGCGCGCCTATTTGGTGCCGAACATCCGGTCTCCAGCATCGCCCAGACCGGGCATGATGTAGCCTTTGGAATTCAGCTCGCGGTCCAGTGCGGCAGTAACGATCTTGACGTCGGGATGCGCCTCTTTCATGCGCGCCACACCTTCGGGGGCGGCCAGCAGGCACAGGAACCGGATGTCGGTGGCACCGGCCTGTTTCAGAAGGTCGATCGCAGCGGCCGAGCTGTTGCCGGTGGCCAGCATCGGGTCAACCGCAATAACCAGCCGATCTTTAAGGCCTTCGGGGGCCTTGAAGTAGTACTGCACCGGCTGCAGCGTTTCTTCATCGCGATACAGGCCCACGAATCCGACCCGGGCGGAGGGCACCAATTCCAGAACGCCGTCCAGCATCCCGTTGCCCGCGCGCAGGATCGACACCAGCGCCAATTTCTTGCCCGCCAGGATCGGCGCATCCATCTCCTCCATAGGGGTTTCGATGTGGCGCGTGGTCAGGGGCATCTCGCGCGTCACTTCATAGGCCAGCAGCAGCGTGATCTCGCGCAGCAATTGCCGGAACGAGGCGGTCGAGGTGCCCTTGTCCCGCATGAGCGTCAGTTTGTGCTGAACCAGCGGGTGGTCGACGACGGTCAGATGTTCGCTCATGTGTTCTCCAGTCTTTTTCTGGCCCTTGCGCGGGTCTCTTCATCGCAGAATGCGGCGTTCAGGGCGGTGTCGTTCAGCGCGGCGAAATCCTCGGCGTCCCAGCCGAAGGCCTGGGCCAGCATCTCATATTCGCGGCGCATGGTGGTATGAAAAAACGGCGGGTCATCGGTGGAAACCGTGACCTTCACGCCCGCCGCGCGCAGCCGCGCGATCGGGTGGGACGCGAAATCGGGGTACAGGCCCAGCACCACGTTCGAGCCCGGACAGACCTCGAGCGTGATACCCCGATCGGCCAGTTCATGCACCAGATCGGGGTCTTCGATGGCCCGCACGCCATGGCCCACCCGTTCGACCCCCAGCGCGCGCACCGCATCGCGCACGCTTTCGGGGCCGCCGAATTCGCCGGCATGGGTGGTCAGGCGCAATCCGGCCTCGCGCGCGCAGTCGAAGGCCCATTTGAAATCGGCCTGCTGGCCCATGGCCTCGTTCCCGCCCATGCCGAACCCAGTGATCCAGTCACCGGCGGTTTCGGCGGCGCACAGCGCGCTGCGTTTGGCCTTGTCGGGCCCGAAATGGCGCACGCAGGTCACCACCCCGCGCAGGGTGATTTCGAACTTGCCCTCGGCCTCGTCCGCGGCGTCCTGAATGGCGGCCAGATAGTCGCGCCAGGCATGCAGATCGCCCCCGCCGCAGAAATCGGGGCTGAGGAAGGTTTCGGAATAGACCACCCCGTTCGCAGCACTTTCTTCCAGAATCGCCAGCGTCAGGCGGCGGAAATCCTCGGGCGTTTTCAAGACTTCGCAGGCGGCCTCATAGACACTGAGGAAATGCGCGAAATCGCGGAAGTCATAGCTGCCGTCGGGCTTGAAGATGCCGCTCAGGTCAACCTTCTTTTCATGCGCCAGTTGGCGAATGAAGGCGGGCGGGGCCGCGCCTTCGTGATGCAGGTGCAGTTCGATCTTGGGCAGGTCTGCGACGGTCATAGAAAGGTCCTTCCCGGCCCTTGCGCCGGAATGCTCAGGTGATGGGCGATACTGGCGGCCACGTCGGCGAAATTGACCTGCCCGATCTGTCCGGCCCCCAGGCCGGCGATCAGCACCGGCACCTGTTCGCGAGTGTGGTCGGTGCCGACCCAGCTGGGGTCGTTGCCGTGATCGGCGGTCAGCAGAAACAGGTCGCCCGGGCGCAGCCGGGGCAGGATACGGCCGATCTCGGTGTCGAACCATTCCAACGCGCGGGCATAGCCCGAGATGTCGCGCCGGTGGCCGTACTGGCTGTCAAACTCGACGAAGTTGGCGAATGTCAGACTGCCGTCCTCGGCGCTGTCGACAAGGCGCGAGAGGTGACCCATCAGATCGGCGTCCGAGCCCTTGTCCAGCGTGTCGATCCCCTGCATCGAGAAGATGTCGCCGATCTTGCCCACGCCATGCACCGTGCGCCCGGCATCCTGCGCCCAGTTGGTCAGCACCGGCGCGGGCGGCGTGATGGCGAAATCCTTGCGGTTGGTGGTGCGGACAAACCCCTGTTCGGGCGAGCCGACGAAGGGGCGCGCGATCACCCGGCCCACCTTCATCTCGTGCAGCATCGGGGCGAGGGTCCGGCACATCTGGTACAGGCGCTCCAGGCCGAACGTCTCCTCGTGCGCGGCAATCTGGAACACGCTGTCGGCCGAGGTATAGCAGATCGGCCAACCGGTGCGCATATGTTCAGCACCCAGTTCGGCGATGATCGTGGTGCCCGAGGCGTGGCAATTGCCCAGAATGTCCTCGGTGCCGGCGGCCTGCGCGGCGGCGCGGGTCACATCATCAGGGAAGGCGGGGACCGTGTCGGGGAAATAGTGCCAGTCCCACGGCACCGGCAGACCGGCCAGCTCCCAATGGCCTGAAGGTGTGTCCTTGCCCGGCGAATGCTCGCGCGCGCAGCCCCACAGACCGGTCGGCTCGGCCTCCAATCCCGGCACATCCGCGCCCGAGGCCAGCCGCACCGCCGCCCCAAGCCCCAGCGCGTCGAGGTTGGGCAGGTGCAGCGGCCCGGACCGGCCATCCTCGGCCCGCCCTGCAGCGCAGGCCTGCGCGATATGGGCCACCGTGTTGGCGCCCGTGTCCGGCACCTCGCCGTTGAAAAACCGGTCGGCATCCGGCGCGCCGCCGATACCCACTGAATCCATCACCACAAGAAACGCGCGGCTCATGCGAGGATCCTTTCCTGTACCAGCTTCGGCACCGGAACGGGCGCCGGGCCGACGGTGATTGCGGCACGCACGGCTTGCGCGGCCCGCTGCGCGGCGTCCTCGCGCGCGGCATGAACCACGGCCAGCGGCGTTCCGGCCGAGACCTTGTCGCCCAGCCGCACCAGCCCCGACAGGCCCACCGCCGGGTCGATCACGTCGCTTTCCACCTGCCGGCCACCGCCCAGCGCCACGACGGCAAGGCCCAGCGCCTCGCCGTCCATCGCGGAGACATAGCCTTCGTCCTGCGCCGTCACCTCGAGGATCACGCTGGCCTCGGGCAGATAGCGCGCCCAGTCCTCGACCAGCCCCAGCGGTCCGCCCACCGCGGCCATCATCCGGCCGAACCTCTCGGCCGCGCGGCCATCGCGGATCACCTCGGCGATCATGTCCCGCCCGGCCTGCGCATCGCCGACCATACCGGCGTCAGACAGCAGAACGCCGCCCAGCTCGGCCGAAATCTCGGCCAGGGGCGAAGGCTGCCCACCGGTCAGCACCTTCGTCACTTCGGCGATTTCCAGGGCGTTGCCCAAGGCGGGCACCAACGGCTGATTCATGTCTGTGATCAGGGCCGAGGTCCGGCACCCTGCCGTATTGGCCGTTTCGGTCAAGGCCTGCGCCAGCTTGCGCGCCTCGTCCAGCGTTTTCATGAAGGCCCCGCTGCCCATCTTGACGTCCAGCACCAGCGCATCCGGGCTGGCCGCCAGTTTCTTGGACAGGATCGAGGCGGTGATCAGATCGAGGCTTTCGACCGTGGCGGTCACGTCGCGGATCGCATAGAGCCGCTTGTCCGCCGGGGCGATCTGTGCCGTTGCGCCAACGATTGCGGCGCCGGTCTCGGCCAGGATCTGGGCCAACCGGTCCTGGCTGATCTGGGTCGACACGCCGGGGATCGCCTCGAGCTTGTCGAGCGTCCCGCCGGTATGGCCCAGACCGCGGCCCGAGATCATCGGTACATAGGCCCCGCATTCCGCCAGCGCCGGGGCCAGCACAAGGCTGACGCAATCCCCCACCCCGCCGGTCGAATGCTTGTCGATCACCGGACCGTCCAGATCCCATGTCAGAACTTCGCCGCTGTCGCGCATCGCCAGCGTCAGCGCGGCGCGCCCCTCGGGACCCAGCCCGCCCATGCAGACGGCCATGGCAAAGGCGCCGGCCTGGGCGTCGCTGACGCCGCCATCGGCCAGGCCCTGGGCGAACCACGCCAGCTCGCCGGCATCCGGCACTTCGCGGCGGCGCAGTTTCGCGATGATCGAACGGGCGTCCATGGGCGCGGCCCTTACATGAACGAGGCGTCGAAGGCGCCAGGCAGCAGCTCGCCGATGGTCGTGCGGGTCTCAATCCCGTTCACCGTCGCCATGGTGACCACCACGTCCTTGTCCCCGAACTCGGCCAGTTTCTGCCGGCATCCGCCGCAGGGTGGCACCGGTTGCGGGCTGGAGGCCACCACATAGACCTCGGCCAGCTTGTTTTCTCCGGCAGCGACCATCGCGGCGATCGCCCCGGCCTCGGCGCATGTGCCTTCGGGATAGGCAACGTTTTCCACGTTGCAGCCCGCGAACACTTCGCCCGACGGGGTGCGGACCGCGGCGCCCACCTTGAAATTCGAATAGGGCGCATGGGCGTTTTCACGCACCTTGAGGGCTGCTTCTTTCAACGACATGGCGATTCCCCGATTTTTGATCATCTGGTCAGAATACCATACCCTACTGGAAATCCGCGGGGGAATTGAAGCCCCCTCGGCACGGGAATCTCGGCGCGCCCGCGCGTCAGCCCAGATCGGTCTTGAAATACCCCGGCAGAGTGACCTCGAGCAGTTCGACATCGTCGCTGGGGTCGGCCAGGCGCGTACGCATTCCGGGTGGGATGACAAAGGCGTCGCCCTGCTCCAGGCGAAACGGATCACGTCCTTCACCTTCCAGGGTGACTGCCCCGTTCATCACGAAGGTAAAGTGGATATCGGCATCATGGCTGGCCCAGACCGGATCGCCCTGCCCCCGGCGCACCACCTGAACGCCGGCCACGCCTTTGGTGTTTTCGGCAATCGTCGTGTCACGGCATTGATAGCCCGGCAGGCGGAACGGCTGCCACTCTGCCCCTTCAGCCCGGTTGTAGACGAACCGCTGGCCCTGCCATTCCCGCTCGGGGCGGTGATGCGGCGTGGGCAGCTGCATTTCGTGGTCGATCTCGGTGACATGTTCGGCCGGAACGCCGATTTCGATCACCTGCACGTTGTCCGACGCTTCGAGCACGCGGTGCCGGATTTCGGGCGGCTGAATGAAACAGTCGCCAGCGGTCAGGCGCATCTTGTCGCCCTGATCCTCATAGACCACATCCACCCAGCCGTGGATGCAGAAGATCAGCTGGAACCCGACCTTGTGGAAATGCACCATGTCCGGGACCGGGCCGCCGTCGGGAATGCGGATATGGCTGGCGATGATCGAACCGCCCAACCGGTCCGGCACCAGATCGCGGTAGTGCATGCCCGCGCGCCCGATGATCCAGGGCGCCTGATCCTTGAGCCTGCGGACGACGAAGGAATGAACCGTCTCGGGCATCACCAGGGGCGGGTTGCGCTCTTCGATCTCGATGCGGGTGCCGTTCGGGGCGACTAGGTTGCGCTGACCGCCGGCAAACCCGTCCGGGTCGTCGGTGAGGATACGCAAGGTGCCCGGCGCCTCGGGCGCGTCCTTTTCCACCCGCAGGCGCAGTCCATGCCCGGAAAACACCGCGACCCGAGGGTCATCCGCCGGATAGATCATGTCCATCCGCATGCCCAGAACCTTGGTGTAGAACGGAATGTCGTCTCGCAGTTCTTGGGTCGGAATGCGGAATTCGGCTATGGTGTCGGTCATGCTGGTCTCCTCTGCGCGGGACTGTGGGGGGGCGTTGGGGGATTTGCAAGTCGGGGTCGGATCCGCCTTCATGCGATTTCGAGGTTTCCCCTGCGTCAGAAATAGTTTAGCACTAAACTAAATTCCAAACGGGAAGTTTTGACATGTCCGACACACCCAGCCTGCGCCAGGCCGCACTTGATTACCACGCGCATCCGAAGCCTGGGAAACTGGAGATCAAGGCGACCAAACCCATGGCCAACGGGCGCGACCTTGCGCGCGCCTATTCGCCCGGCGTGGCCGAGGCGAGCCTTGAGATCAAGGCCGACCCGGCGACCGCCGAGATGTATACCGCGCGCGGCAATCTGGTGGCGGTGGTTTCGAATGGCACCGCGGTGCTGGGGTTGGGCAATATCGGCGCGCTGGCCTCCAAGCCGGTAATGGAGGGCAAGGCCGTTCTGTTCAAGAAATTCGCTGGCATCGACTGTTTCGACATCGAGCTGAACGAACCCGACCCCGAGAAGCTGGCCGATATCGTCTGCGCGCTGGAGCCCACCTTCGGCGCGATCAACCTCGAAGACATCAAAGCGCCCGACTGCTTTGTCGTCGAGAAACTATGCCGTGAGCGGATGAATATTCCGGTTTTCCACGACGACCAGCACGGCACCGCCATCGTGGTGGGGGCTGCTGCGCGTAACGCGCTGCACGTAGCCGGCAAGCGGTTCGAGGACATCAAGGTCGTGTCCACCGGCGGCGGCGCGGCTGGGATCGCCTGCCTGAACATGCTGGTCAAGCTGGGCGTCAAGCGCGAGAACATCTGGCTTTGCGACATTCACGGGCTGGTCTATGAGGGTCGCGTCGAAGACATGAACCCGCACAAGGACCAATTCGCCCAGAAAACCGACCTGCGCACGCTGGATCAGGTGATCGACGGGGCCGACCTGTTTCTGGGCCTCAGCGGGCCGAACGTGCTCAAGCCCGAGATGGTCGCGCGCATGGCCAAACAGCCGATCATCTTTGCGCTTGCGAACCCGACCCCGGAGATCCTGCCCGACGCCGCGCGTGAAGTGGCCCCCGACGCCATCATCGCCACCGGGCGCAGCGACTTTCCGAACCAGGTGAACAACGTCCTGTGTTTCCCGTTCATCTTCCGCGGTGCGCTGGACGTGGGTGCGACCGAGATCAACGATGCCATGCAGATCGCCTGCGTTGAAGGCATCGCCGAAATGGCCCGCGCCACCACCAGCGCCGAGGCCGCGGCCGCCTACAAGGGCGAACAGCTGACCTTCGGCCCAGACTACCTGATCCCCAAGCCGTTCGATCCGCGGCTGGTGGGTGTGGTATCCTCGGCCGTGGCCCGGGCCGCGATGGAAAGCGGCGTGGCCAGGCGCCCCATCGAGGACATCGAAGCCTACAAGGAAAAGCTGAACCAGACGGTCTTCAAGTCCGCCCTTCTGATGCGACCCGTCTTCGAGGCCGCCGCCGCCGCCTCGCGCCGCATCGTCTTTGCCGAGGGCGAAGACGAACGCGTACTGCGCGCCGCTCAGGCGATTCTTGAGGAAACCACCGAAACCCCGATCCTGATCGGCCGTCCCGAGGTGATCGAGGCGCGCTGCGAACGTCTGGGCCTGTCGGTCCGCCCCGGGCAGGACTTCCAGATCGTGAACCCGGAAAACGACCCGCGCTATTATGACTATTGGAACTCGTACCACCAAATCATGCAGCGCCGGGGGGTGACGCCTGATCTGGCCAAAGCGATCATGCGGACCAATTCCACCGCGATCGGCGCAATCATGGTTCACAGGGGTGAAGCCGACAGCATGATCTGCGGCACCTTCGGCGAGTATCGTTGGCACCTGAACTATGTTGAGCAGGTGCTGAATGACGGCGACCTTCGCCCCCATGGTGCATTGTCCCTCATGATCCTTGAAGACGGCCCGCTGTTCATCGCCGACACTCATGTCCGGCAATTGCCCAGCCCGGAAGAACTGGCTGAGATTACTGTGGGCGCCGCGCGCCATGTCCGGCGTTTCGGGCTGGCGCCAAAGATCGCGTTCTGCTCGCAATCGCAGTTCGGCAATCAGGCCGAGGGCTCGGGCAAGCGCCTGCGCGAAGCGATTGCCATTTTGGACAGCAAGCCCCGAGATTTTATCTATGAAGGCGAAATGAACTTGGATGTGGCCCTCGACCCCGAACTGCGCGAGCGGATTTTCCCCAATTCGCGCCTGGAGGGGGCGGCCAACGTGCTGATCTTTGCCCATGCGGACGCGGCCAGCGGTGTGCGCAACATACTGAAGATGAAGGCCGACGGCATCGAGGTCGGCCCCATCCTGATGGGCATGGGCAACAAGGCGCATATCGTGACACCCTCGATCACGGCGCGCGGGCTGCTGAATATGGCGGCAATTGCCGGAACGCCTGTCGCGCATTACGGTTGACCACGGCGGCCCGACCGGTCTGGCCGCCCTGCCGAGGGAGGTCATCATGAAAGGTCACTGCCACTGCGGCGCCGTGCGATGGGCCAGCGATGCCGAGATCGCCTGGAGCTGTTACTGCCACTGCGCGGATTGCAGGCGCAATTGCGCCGCCCCAGTCACGGCGTTCATCGGGCTGCCGCACGGCTCGGTGACATGGTCAGGGGATGCGCCACGCGTGTACAACTCGTCTAAGGATGTCGAACGCCTGTTCTGCGGAACCTGCGGCACGCCGATGGCATACCGCAATGCCCGCGACCGGGTGAACATTCACCTCTATACCGCCACGTTGGACAACCCCGAGGATGCCGCGCCCCGGTTTCACGTTTTTCACGCCGAGCATCTGCATTGGCTGAACATCGAGGACAGTCTGCCCCGATATGCGGGAACAACGACCTGATCCGAATCTGGCAACGCCACCTTTGCACCAGACGCTTCGCAAGTTTGCAAATTCCGCAAAAATTTCCCTCCCAGGCGCGAAAACAAGGATCATTTGCAAAACTTTGCAAGGCAAATGGGGCAGTTCTGCAAATATTTCGCGATAAACTGACGCGCCGTCACGCGCGCCGCTTGCTCGGTCAGCCGTCCGCGCCTAACACAATGCGAGCAATTTTTGGGAGGAGGACCCATGGCATACCAGGACGTTTACGAGAGCTGGCAAAAAGACCCAGAGGCTTTCTGGATGGACGCGGCCAAGGGGATCGACTGGTTCCAACCGCCAAGCAAGGCCCTGTTTGAGGACAACGCCCCTCTCTATGAATGGTTCTGTGATGCCAAGGTGAACACTTGCTGGAACGCGGTGGACCGCCACGTTGAAAACGGCCGAGGCGAGCAAACCGCCATCATCTATGACAGCCCGATCACCCACACCAAGCGCGAAATCTCGTATATGGAGCTGCGCAATCGCGTGGCGACCTTGGCCGGCGCGCTGCGCGCCAAGGGCATCGAAAAGGGCGACCGCGTCATTATCTACATGCCGATGATCCCAGAGGCTCTTGAGGCGATGCTGGCCTGCGCGCGGCTGGGTGCGGTGCATTCGGTGGTCTTTGGCGGGTTTGCCAGCAACGAATTGGCGGTGCGGATCGACGACGCCAAACCCAAGGCGATCATCGCCGCTTCCTGCGGGTTGGAGCCCGGCCGTGTGGTGCATTACAAGCCGCTGCTGGACGGTGCCATCGACATGGCCCAGCACAAGCCCGATTTCTGCGTGATCTTCCAGCGCGAACAGGAAGTGGCCAAGCTGGTCGAGGGGCGCGACTACAACTGGCACGGCTTCCAGTACGGCGTTGAGCCGGCCGAGTGTGTCCCGGTCGAAGGCAACGATCCGGCCTATATCCTCTACACCTCGGGCACCACGGGCGCGCCCAAGGGCGTCGTACGGCCCACGGCGGGGCACCTTGTGGCTCTGAACTGGACGATGAAGAACATCTACAACGTCGATCCCGGCGACGTGTTCTGGGCGGCCTCGGATGTGGGCTGGGTCGTGGGGCATTCCTACATCTGCTATGGTCCGCTGATCCACGGCAACACCACCCTCGTGTTCGAGGGCAAACCCGTCGGCACCCCCGACGCGGGCACCTTTTGGCGGGTGATATCCGAGCACAAGGTCAAAAGCTTTTTCACCGCCCCAACGGCGATCCGCGCGGTCAAGCGCGAGGACCCCAAGGGCGAAATGCTGGCGAAATACGACCTGTCCTGCCTCAAGGCCCTGTTCCTGGCCGGTGAACGCGCCGACCCGGACACGATCACTTGGGCACAGGACGCGCTGAAGGTTCCGGTCGTCGACCACTGGTGGCAGACCGAAACCGGCTGGACCATCGCTGGAAACCCGCTGGGGATCGAGGAACTGCCGATCAAGCTGGGCTCGCCCGCCAAGCCGATGCCCGGATATGACGTGCAGATCCTGGACGAAGGCGGTCACCCGATGAAACCGGGCGAACTGGGCGCGATCGCGGTCAAGCTGCCACTGCCCCCGGGAACGCTGCCGACCCTGTGGAATGCCGAGGAGCGGTTCAAGAAATCCTATCTCGAGCATTTCCCGGGCTACTATGAAACTGGCGATGCCGGGATGATCGACGAGGACGGGTACCTCTACATCATGGCCCGCACCGATGACGTGATCAACGTGGCCGGCCACCGCCTGTCCACCGGCGCGATGGAAGAGGTTCTGGCCGCCCACCCCGATGTGGCCGAATGCGCAGTCATCGGTGTATCGGACCAGTTGAAGGGTCAGGCCCCGGTTGGCTTCCTGTGCCTGAACGCGGGTTGCAATCGTGGCCATGCCGAGATCGCGAAAGAGGTCGTGCAGATGGTGCGCGACAAAATCGGGCCCGTTGCAGCATTCAAGCTGGCCGTCGTAGTGGATCGTCTGCCAAAGACACGGTCCGGCAAGATCCTGCGTGGAACGATGGTGTCGATCGCCGATGGCAAAGATTACAAAATGCCCGCCACGATCGACGATCCGGCCATTCTGGACGAGATTACCGAAGCCCTGAAATCAATCGGTTACGCCCAGTAACCGGGCATCGGGCGGCCCCGGGCCGCCCGCCCTGCCCTGCGGGGTTGCAACCATTGGCAGACCGCCTACTGTGCCCTTGACGGAGGGCACATGGCAAATGACGACATCTGGCGCCTGAGCGCCGCAGAACTCGCAAAACTGACCCGCTCCGGCGAATTGAGCGCGACCGAAGCCGTCCAAAGCGCAATCGACCGGATGCACGCGCTGAACCCGGCGCTGAATGCCGTCGTCGAAGACCTCAGCACCGAGGCGCAGGAGCGCGCCCGGACGCTGGACGCCGCGCGGGCGCGCGGCGAACCGACCGGCCCCCTGCACGGCGTTCCCGTCACAATCAAAGTCAATGTCGACCAGAAGGGCCATGCCACGACCAACGGTGTGACCGCTCTGAAAGACGTGATTGCCCCCGACGATGCGCCCGTCGTGTCGAACCTGCTGAAGGCTGGGGCGGTGGTGATTGGCCGGACCAACACGCCCGAGTTCTCATTCCGTGCCGACACTGACAACCCGCTGTATGGACGCACCCACAACCCTTGGGGCCGACATATTTCTCCCGGGGGCTCCTCGGGCGGGGCCGGTGTGGCGGTGATGACGGGCATGGGGGCGCTGGCGCATGGCAACGACATCGGCGGCAGCCTGCGGTTTCCGGCCGCGGCCCTTGGCGCGGTGACCGTGAAGCCGGGCTTGGGGCGCGTTCCCGCATGGAACCCCAGCCAAACCGCCGAACGTGGACTGCTTGCGCAATCCATGTCGGTGCAAGGCCTGATCACCCGCAGCGCGGCTGACCTGCACCTGGCCATGCCCAGCCTGATCGCGCCGGATCCGCGCGATCCGTTTCACGTTCCGCTGCCCTGGCGCGTGGCCGAGCCTGACCAGCAGCCGCGGGCGGCTTTCACCAAGAACACTTTCGGTTACGATCTCCACCCCGAAGTCGACAAGGCGCTGGACACAGCCCGTGATGCACTGGTTGATGCCGGGTACACCGTTGACGAGATCGACCCTCCGAACGTTTTTGAATGTGGACGGCTTGGTTATCGCGCATTGATGGGCGAGGTTCTGACCCTGATGAAAGCCGATGTCGAGGCGGCCGGGTCCGAGACAATCCAGCGCATCTTTGCCACTTACTTCCAGGAATTTCCCCCGATCACCGGGCCGGACCTGATCCGAGCACTGGCGCAGCGCAGCCACTATGCGCGGGAATGGTCCCTGTTCTTGGAGGACTACCCGTTGGTGCTGTCGCCTTTCCTGCCGCAGCCCTTTTTCAGACCCGACCGTGATACAGACGGCTCGGAAGGCGTACACGAAGTGCTGGGCTGCGCGGTCTATTCCTATGCGATGAACTTTCTGGGCCTGCCCGCCGCCTGCGTTCCGGCGCGTTTGGCCGAATTGCCGAGTGGGCGCCAGCCAATCAACGTTCAGATCGCAGCGCAGCGCTGGCGCGAGGACCTGGCGTTGGACGCCGCCATCGCGATTGAAGCCCGGGTTGGTCGTATGGCTGATCACCTGTGGGCCGATCTGGCACGCACGGGCTGAAACACCAACCGCTTTCAACTGCCCAAAATAATTGACCCCGGGACTGAGAGCCCGGGGTCCACGTGCTAAAATATGCCCGGATTGTGATGACGAGCGTAGCACCACCCACCCTCGCCAGCGCGAAAACTGCGCAATCATCCGAAAACACCATTTGGTGGCCACTCACTCCCACCGCGGCGTGTTCTCCGGGCAAGATCAGCATAGCTGAGAGGTGGTCAGCTTCCTGTGAACTGCTTCACATAAGTCCGAGAATCTCGGGAATTTATGTAAATTGTTCAATCGTTAGACGCTCTTCCAGGCCATGCCCGGGGTCAAACAGGATCCTGTGACGGATCTTGGGTTCCGACCGAATCTCGACCCAATCGATATCCGGAAAGGATATGGAATCAGCGTCCGCCATCACCGGGCGCTTGTCGGCCTCAAGCACGTCAAAGCGCACGTGCGCAGTGCTGGGCAGCAACGCACCGCGCCACCGCCGAGGACGAAAAGCCGCAATGGCCGTCAGCGCCAGAACGTCCGACCCAATGGGCAGAATCGGGCCATGTGCCGAATAGTTGTAGGCGGTCGACCCGGCGGGCGTGGACAACAGCGCCCCGTCACAGACCAGTTCAGCCAACCGCACGCGGCCATTCACGCTGATCTTCAGACGCGCGGCTTGCGGACCGGCGCGCAGCAACGAGACCTCGTTAATCGCAAGGGCTTCGTGCACCTGTCCCGATTGGTCCATGGCCTTCATCGTCAAAGGGTTGATGACCTCTTCCTCGGCGGCTTTCAAACGCTCCATCAGATCGGCTTCGTGGAACTCGTTCATCAGAAACCCGATGGTTCCGCGATTCATGCCGTAGACCGGCACATCCAGATGCTGCGTGTTGTGCAGCGTCCGCAACATGAACCCGTCGCCGCCCAGCGCCACGATGACATCCGCATCTCGGGGGGCCGCATTGCCATAGCGTGCAACCAGTTTGTTGCGGGCCGACTGCGCGACATCCACGTCGCTGGCGAGAAAAGCGATTCTCTTTGTCATGTTTTCCGGTTTCCGGTGCTACGCATTTGGTTCCGAAACAAACATACCTTTCCCCATTAGGCCAGACGTGACGCCGCAGCGGGCCATTTCGTCGCTTTACAGACTTTCTCACCCGAGCCGTTTCCTATAGGAAATCCGCCAAACCAACCTCAGCCATGCGGAGCGCCCATGAACGCCAACCTTCGTGATACCGGTTTCTTCACCCAGTCCCTCGCGGATCGTGACCCTGAACTTTTCGGGGCAATCACGTCCGAACTGGGACGTCAGCGCGACGAGATCGAGCTGATCGCTTCGGAAAACATCGTCAGCGCAGCCGTCATGGAGGCGCAGGGCTCGGTCATGACCAACAAATACGCCGAAGGTTATCCCGGGCGGCGTTACTATGGCGGTTGCCAGTTCGTCGACATCGCCGAGAACCTGGCCATCGACCGCGCCAAGCAACTGTTCGGTTGCGAATTCGCCAACGTGCAGCCGAATTCGGGATCACAAGCCAACCAGGGCGTGTTCCAGGCGCTGATCCAGCCGGGCGACACCATTCTGGGCATGAGCCTGGATGCCGGCGGCCACCTGACCCATGGCGCCAAGCCCAACCAGTCGGGCAAGTGGTTCAACGCGGTTCAGTATGGCGTGCGCAAGCAGGACAACATGCTGGACTACGATCAGGTCGAGGCGCTGGCCAAAGAACACCAGCCCAAGCTGATCATCGCCGGCGGCTCTGCCATTCCGCGTCAGATCGACTTTGCCCGCATGCGCGAGATCGCCGACATGGTGGGCGCCTATCTGCACGTGGACATGGCGCATTTTGCCGGTCTGGTCGCGGCGGGCGAGCATCCCAGCCCCTTCCCGCACGCGCATGTAGCCACGACCACCACGCACAAAACCCTGCGCGGCCCGCGTGGCGGCATGATCCTGACCAATGACGAGACGATCGCCAAAAAAGTGAATTCGGCCATCTTCCCCGGCATTCAGGGCGGCCCACTGATGCATGTGATCGCGGCAAAGGCCGTGGCATTTGGCGAGGCGCTGCAGCCTTCGTTCAAAGATTACATCAAACAGGTCGTCGTCAACGCTCAGGCGTTGTCGGATCAGCTGATCAAGGGCGGCCTGGACACGGTGACCCACGGCACCGACACCCATGTTGTTCTGGTCGACCTGCGCCCCAAGGGCGTCAAGGGCAACGCGACCGAAAAGGCGCTGGGCCGTGCGCACATCACCTGCAACAAGAACGGCGTGCCGTTCGATCCAGAAAAGCCGACCGTGACCAGCGGCATCCGTCTGGGTTCGCCCGCCGGCACGACCCGAGGCTTTGGAGAGCCCGAGTTCCGCCAGATTGCGGATTGGATCATCGAGGTGGTCGATGGACTGGCCGCCAATGGTGAAGACAACAACGGTGAGGTCGAGGCGCGGGTCAAAGCGCAGGTCGCGGATCTGTGCGCAAAGTTCCCGATCTACCCGAACCTCTGACGCCACAAGTTTAGAAACAACAAGATGGCGCCTTTTTCGGGCGCCATTTTTCCTTGCCGGCAGATGCCCTGATCAGATCAGACCGCGCCACCAAAGCACGACAAGGAACAGTGCGGCCAAGGCCAGAATGTTGAAGGCCAGCCCCCCGAGCATGCCCAGGAACCAACCCCAGCGGCGATCCGCCAAATTAATGGCGCGCAGATGCGACTGAACATCCTTCGCCGCCTTTTCCAGGGTCGGCGAGTCCAGGGTCAGCCGGAGCTTGGGATGCTCGACCAACGGCTCGGCACGGGCGAGTTCCATTGCCTGTTTGTAGACCTTGCGCGGCAAGCGACGCTTGGCACGGCGCACCGACTCGGCCAGGGTCTTGCCCTTTGCGCCCAGTTTTTTGCGCAACAGGATTATCGTCTGCGCGATCTGGGTCTGAATTTCTGTTTCCTGAGCCATGCGCCCCTCCTGATGGGGCAATCTAACGGTCTGCGCAGGCGGTCACAATGGGGCTGGTTGTCCGGGGCGCCGGAGGCTATCAGAAATACATGCTGAACACGATCACACATGGCGAACCGACGTCCCGCACACCGCTGTTGATTGTCCATGGGCTATACGGATCGGCCCGAAACTGGGGGGTGATCGCGCGTAGGCTGTCAGATGAACGTCAGGTGGTGGCGGTCGACATGCGCAACCACGCCCACAGCTTCTGGGACGACCGGCACGATTATCCGGCATTGGCGGACGATTTGGCTGAGGTCATCGAAAGCATGGGCGGCGCGGCTGACGTGATCGGGCATTCGATGGGTGGCAAGTCGGCAATGACATTGGCGCTCGAGCATGGCGAAATGGTCCACAGGCTGGTCGTGGCGGACATTGCTCCGGTTCGGTACAGTCACACGCAAATGCCATATATCGAGGCCATGCGCGCCGTGGACATGACACAGGTCGCGCGCCGCTCGGACGTGGAACAGCAACTGGCCGATCTTGGAGTCGAGAAGGCGTTGCAGAGCTTCTTCACTCAGTCGCTCGACGTTCCCGGCAAACGCTGGCGGCTGAACCTGGACGTATTGGCCAAAGAGATGCCGAATATCATGGGTTTTCCGAACTTTACCTCACACTGGGACGGCCCGGCGCTGTTTCTCGCCGGTGCGGAGTCGGACTATGTTCAGGCAAGTCACCGCGAAATCATCAAATCCCTGTTCCCGAACGCCCGTTTCGCCAAGATTCCGGGCGCAGGCCATTGGCTGCACGCCGAAAAACCGCGTGAGTTCGAAGCTGCCGTCCGGACATTTCTGAACGCCGCCTAAGCTCTCTATTGGTACAGGCGCCGGGCGACCAGCCAGGATGCGGGCAAAGCCGTGACCGCTCCGACGGCTGCGGCACCCACGATGGCCAGGGTCGAAACCATCCCTGCGGTCAGCACGGCGATAACGGCCGTCCCCGCGAAGGCGGTCGCGATCAGGGAATACAGTAGCGCTGCAAGTCTCATCATGGCCAGTCGTCCTTGTTGATGGCGTCTGACGCTCAGATTGCCGAAGCTGAATACAATCGGCTTTGATGCAGATCAGGCTGGGTCCCTACATCCCGGAGTCAACCGGGCCGACATAGTCGCCCCCGCCGTTTACCCAGTCCGAGAACCCACCCAGGTTGTAGACATGCTGATACCCCATGTCCTTGAGCAACTTGCCCGCAAGTGCCGCCCGTCCGCCCGAAGCGCAATGCAGAATGATCGGGCGATCCTTCCGCAGCTCGGGGTCATGCGACTGCAGCGCAGGATCGGCACGAAACTCGAGCATGCCGCGTGAGATATGGTGAGATCCGACGGCGCGACCGGTCTTTTCCAGTTCAGGCGCATCGCGAATATCCAGCAGCAGCGCACCCTGCTGCAATAGCTCCCTGGCTTGCGCGGCGCTGATACGTTGAACAACGGAATTCGCGGCCTCAAGCATCTCTTGAACGGTCAATGGCATTCGTGCGGTCCCTCCCGGATTTTCACGAATGCTAGCACGGGGCCCTTTGAATTTGTAAGCGATATGGTGAGCGCCTATTGCTCGCGAAAGGCCCGAGACATGCTGTCGACGATCGGCTTGGCGATATAGGCGGCAAAGGTGCGTTCCTCGGTCTGGATCATGATCTCGGCCGGCATGCCAGGGGTCGGAATGAAGCCCCGTACCCGGTCCATCTCGTCAGGCTCCAACGACACCCGGGCCAGATAGACCTCTTGAGGTATTCCGCTGGCTTCTTCCAGAACCGCGTCCGCCGAGACGTAAAAGACTTCGCCCGTCAGAACCGGTGTCGTGCGCTGATTCAAAGCTACCAACCGCACGGTCGCGGTCTGGCCGGTCACAACGCTGTCGATATCGGTGCGCGGGATCTGGGCCTCGATGATCAGCGGGGCATCAGCTGGCAGGATTTCGGCAATCGGCTTGCCGGTCTCGATGACGCCGCCCGGCGTGTAATAGTGCAGTCGCACAACCGTGCCATCGACCGGGGCGCGAACCACCGCGCGGGCAAGAACACTGCTGGCCTGGCGCGATTTTTCCCGCACGCTTTCCAGATCCGCCTCGATTACACCCAGTTCGTCCAGCGCTGCTTCGCGATAGGCAGACCGGGTCCGGGTGATCTGCTCTTCGTATTTCAGCAGCATCTGGCTGGTTTCCGAAGCCTCGGCCGCCAGTCGGGCCAACTGCCCGTCCGCTTCGGCCTGGACCCGCCGGATGGTGTTCAACTCACCCTTTCGGACAAGCCCTTTTTCGAACAACGCGTTCTTGGTTTCGTATTCTTCCTGAAGGATCGCCTTGCGGCGCTCCATGCTTTCCAATTGCGCCTCGAAGCCGCTGGCCCTGATCTTCAGCGCCTCGATATTACGTTCGAGAAGAGCAATGTCATTCAGCAGTGTCTTGCGCGAGACTTCGAAACTGAGCCGCTGGTTGTCGAGAATGGTCATCACTTCAACGTCGTCGGACGCCTCGATCAGGGCGGGTGAAAACTCCAAAGTGTCCTTTTCGGCGTATTCCGCCAGCAAGCGCTCGACCATCGCCTGAAGGCGGATCTTGCGGATGAACAATTCACGCTCATTTGCCTCGGCCGAGGTCTGGTCGAGTGTCATCAAGACCTGCCCCTCCTGCACGGTCTGACCTTCGGTGACCAGAATCTGTTCGATGATCCCTCCTTCAAGATGCTGGACGATCTTGTTGCGCCCAGTGGCTACAAAGCTGCCTTGCGCAATCACTGCGGCCGCGAGCGGCGCCTGAAACGACCACAGGCCGAACCCGCCGAAACAGGCGACCAGCAGCACGGTGCCCACGACTATGAATTTGGTTATCGATCTCGGAACCTCGGCGTACCAAAGGGCGGGATCGTCTACTTGGACCAATTCGTTCATCTTTACCCCCGTCTACCCTTTCAACTCGGGCTGCTGGCGCGGCCCGTTCAGTTGCTGCAGCACCTGCTCACGCTGACCGAACAGGGCGACCCGCCCGTCCGTCAGCAGCATGATCTTGTCCACCACGTTCAAAAGCGTCGGTTTCTGGGTGATCACGACCACGGTAATCTTGTTTTCCCTCGCCTGCTCGATTGCCCGGGCAAGCGCCTTGTCGCCCGCGACATCCAGGTTCGAGTTCGGCTCGTCCAGAACCACCATCCGCGGATTGCCAAAGAAGGCGCGCGCCAGCGCGATCCGCTGTTTCTGACCGCCAGACAGGGGCGAGCCATCGGCAGCGACCACGGTCTCATACCCCTGTGGCAAGGTGGCGATCATGTTGTGCACGTCGGCCAGAACTGCAGCATCATGAATTTGCTCATCGGTGGCATCGGCGCGCATTCGGCCGATATTGTCCTTGATCGTGCCCGGAAACAGCTGAACGTCCTGCGGCAGGTACCCGATGCTTTCGCCAAACTGGCGCGGATCCCAGTTTCGAATATCCATCAGGTCGAGCCGCACGCTGCCCGAGGTCGGCAGAATCGATCCTACCAGCGTTTTGCCCAGTGTGGTCTTACCCGCGCCCGAGTTTCCGATGATCGCCAGCGTCTCGCCCGGGTTGAGCGAAAAACTGATGCCATTGAGAACCACGCGTTTGGTACCCCCGGGTACAAACAGAAGGCGTTCAACATCCACTCGTCCCTCGGGGTGGGGCAAGCGCAGCTTCTCATACTGAAGCGCCGAATTGGACAGCAATGCCTTGATGCGGCTGTAGGCACCGCGGGTCAGCAGGAATGTATTCCAGCCCTCGATTGACCCTTCGATCGGCGCAAAAGCCCGCCCAGCGATGATCGAGGCCGCGATCACCATGCCGCCCGTGATTTCGCCTTGCAGGGCCAGATAGGCCCCCCATCCCAGAATGCCGACCTGCGTCAGCAGGCGCACGGTGCGTGAGATCGCCGCGAACACCACGTTTCTGTCCTGCGCCCGGACCTGCCAAGTCAGGGAGTTGGCGGTGTCGCGTCCCCAGATCCGAACCGCCTCGGGGATCATTGCAAGTGCGTTGATGATCTGGCTGTTCCGCGACATCGAATCCAGATGCTGGTTGGCCAGAGACTGGGCCATGTTGGCCTCGGCAAACGGTTTGGCCGTCATCCGCTGGTTGATCAGCGCGATAACCATCAGGATCACGGCCGTCACCACCACGATCATGCCCAACTCGGGGTGGACCAGGAAAATCATAAGGATGAACAACGGCGCAAACGGAACATCCAAAAAGGAGAGAAGGGTGCTTGAAACGAGAAAGCCGCGGATCTGCTGCAGATCTCCCAGCGTCTGATACTCGCGTCCCGTCCCGTGCAACGATGCATGCGCCGCGGCACTGAGGGTCGGAGCGCCCAGTCGCGCCGCCACTTCGACTCCGGTGCGCATCAACATGAAGCGCCGCACCGCATCGAAAGCCGATTGAAAGATGATTGCCCCGGCCACGATCGCCGTCAGCATGATCAGCGTGTCCAACGAGCGGCTGGTCAGCACCCGGTCACTGATCTGGAACAGATAGATCGGGATCGCCAGGATCAGCAGATTGGTCGCGCAGGTCAGAACCAGAACAAACGCAAGGTTCCGCCATATCGCTCGCATCGAGGTCCGAAGGGTGCGTTGAAAGTCTTCGGGCGGCGTGCGTTTGTGAAAAGTTTGGGGTGGCCCTTTGCCGCCGCCATCGCCTGAACCAGTGCGCAGCAGCGGCTTGTTCGCTTCGGCCTCGATAGTGGTGCCCATGCGATCCGTCCCACCCGACCGGGACGAGGGGGTCATGCGCGCGGTCGGGCTTTCGACGGTTTGCGGTTCCGAGTCCTCGGCATTGGCCACCCCTTCGCCGTCACCCGCACGCCCTTCCACGGCGACGGTCTCCGGCGTTTCGCGCCGTCGGGGAGAAGCGGCGCTGAATGTTGTTTCCAGTGTATTGTCGTCTGTTATTTTCTGATCGGTTTCGTCCCGGGCTTCCGGTGTCGGAGCCGCAGCATTGCGAGCAACCTCATGCTCTGTCTGCGCCGTGGCCGGGCCCTCCTGCGATGCCTTGTTCTGACTCTGCTCGGTCACGGGCACGCGCATCTCCTTGGTCAGCCTTAGCCGTGCGGTCAGCCGTTCCGTTGCAAATGACGAGCCAGACACCATGTCGCTGGGTCGCAAAGTCAGAGGCTGTCCGCTTCCCGACCGGTCCAGCGGGCTGGCATATCGGGTGCGGCGCGACGAAAAAACGATCGACATAAACAAACCTTCCGGTCACTCGTAAAAAAGGGAAAATCAGGTCAGGATGGATTGCATTCCTACATTGGCGTCCAAGTCTTCGGGGGTCAGGACAGGAGCGGTCGGGCCGCTGACTGTTTGCCCGGCGGTCATTGCCTCCTCCATCAGGATTGCGATGGCTTCGTTGGCAAATTCCGGGCTGATCTCATTCTCGGGCAAGTCGATGAGACTGGCCTGGTGCAGCAAAAGCTCGGAATATGCGCCCTGCCCGGCCATGACCACGGAGTCCACGCCCAGCTTGTTGATGTTGGCCGCATTCAGCATCGCGTTGCTGCCGGACACGACTTCAGTACTGGCCCCATGCGGACCGGACAGGAAAATGTCATCCTGATCGGCGAGCATCGTGACCTGCTCAAGAATATTCACCTGCAGCAGGTTTCCGTCGATTTTCAGAACACGCATCTGCTCCATACCCGCGAACATCGGATTGTTCAGCAATGCGTCCTCGAGCGCGGCCATGTTCATTTCATTCAGAGCCATGGCCTCGGCCATGTTCTCCTCAAGCGCCTCCTGCAGGTCCAAGCCGTTGGTCATCACCGAAGCCTGGTTCATCAGAAGGTTTTCGTTCGCACCTCCGGCAGGTCCGGCTAGGCCGCCTGACACCACGTCGTCATCCATCAGGACGAGCGTCTGGAACAACATGTCGACCGAGATCATGTCGCCGCCGATCATGATCAAGTCATAGTAACTGCCGAGTTGAACAATATTGGCCACGTTGACCATCTGGTTGCCACCCATCGCATACATGGTCGAAGATGCGGAAATCTCGGTCTGGATATGGTCGATATCGGTGGCGTTGATGACCTGCTTGAGGAAGTTGGCAACCACCAGATCGCCATGGATCCAATCGACGGTCAAAAAGGACGGCTGCCCGGCCCCACCAGCGACAGCCGAGGTTCCGGCAAGCCACGGCGCAGGATTCGCCTCGGTTTCAATCTGGGCGGATTGGACGACGTTGGTGCCCGCGCCGCTGCCGGTTTTTCCGACATCAACATCTGATACCAGCGCGACCTGGCTGATCATCGTCAGGCTGATCGCTTGTCCACCCACGGCGATGAAGGGGGCATCCACCCAACCGACGTTCAGCGCGACTTCGTTGATCGCAAGATTGCCGCCGGTGACAACGGTATGACCCTCGTGTGACTCCGGCCCCTCGGACTGGTTCCACTCGGCCGGATAGGACTGTGACACCAGATTTTCCTCAGCCTCCTCGGGCTGGTGGTAGGCCGGCAGAAGATCGCTCCAGACCGGAGCCTCCGACACGTGTTGACCGTTGACGATGATGCCTTCCGCGTCTTCACCTTGGAATTGGTGAACCGTGACACCTTGGACCGATCCGTTCATCGGTGTCGTTATCTGTTCGACCAGCGTATCCAGGTATTCTGGCGTCATGTAGTCCGGTATCGCCAGTGAAGGCACCGCCATCGCATGAAGCGAGTGCGCCACGTCCAACGCGGCTTCGGCCTGCGCTGTCAGCATCGCCGCATCGCGGAAGTCGCCCGCGCCCACGGTATCATTGTCGCGCAGGACCAATGTCTCGAATGTGTAAGTGACGGCAGACCCTATCAGGTCGCTGACGACCTGAGGCTGCAACATCAAGAATTGCGGCCCGACCGAGATGGGCAATTCGGACTGCGGAACGAATCCGCCCGGCGCCAACGGGTCACCGATCTGGATGTTCGACTCGAGCATTGGGCCGGCTGGTGGCAGCGGCAACTGCGGGTCCGCGGGCGGTTCGGGGAAACGGTAGGGAAGCGGGTCGTAGTCCTTGGGCTTCAGATCCAGATCGGCCTTGACGACAATCCTGATCGGATCCTCCAGGCCTTCAACTTCGGCCAGCCGTCGGAGCGCGGTAAACTCCTCGTATTGCTGCCGCAGGATGGCCTGTTCCATCGTGAGCTGAAAAGTACCGATAAAATGGGCGATCGTTTCCGTAATGCTGTCAAGTGACATCTGGACTATCCCTGTCACCCTTTCCGGCAGAAAATTTCCGGGTCTGGGTTAAGTTGGACCGAGGCCATGAAGCACGGCCCCGGTGTTTTCATCAAAGACCGGAGGCCGAAATCGTGGCCTCCGGGGTCAGGCATTATGCCTCGGTGTCGTCGCTCGCGTAGGTCGAGCTCATCGAACCGCCAACCATCGTGGTATCGACCGAGTTGCCAAGCACGTTGGCGCCCATGACGATTGTCTGGTTGAAGGCCGAGGTATCGACCACTGCTGCTGCCGACGCGTAGGATTCACCGGTGACGATACCGTCGCCACCATTGTTGGAACCCCAAGTGCCGCCATTGCCGCCGGCTCCGCCGTCACCTGAATAGGCGCCGGCCGCGCTGCCACCGGTGACTGCGCCACCCGTGGTATCGCCGGACATGGCGCTACCCATGGCGTAGCCGCTGGTACCACCATTGGCCGCAGACGCACCGCCTGCACCACCGGCTCCCGAGCTGGCCGCGCCAGTCGCGCTACCGGATCCGGTCGAGGTGGCATCGTTGTCGGTGTACGACGCGCCGCCGTATCCCGCGATGGCTTCGGCCAGACTGTCGGCGGAACCGTTTGTGTCAGCGTCAGCAAAGACTTCTGCCGCACCACCGGTACCGGCCGTGTTGACCGCATCCGCAGAACCCGCACCGTTACCGGACGAGGTGGACGTTGGCGTCGTGGTCCCACCGGCTCCGCCAGCGCCTTCTGCACTGGACGAACCCGAACCGGTTCCGTTTGCCGCGCCATTGGCCGCGTTCGAACCGCCGGCTCCGCCGGTTCCGGTCGACGTCTGCGGGTTGCTGGCTGCACCGTTCACGTCACCAGGCGACTGGCTGATATTCGGACCGCTTGCGGCCAGATCGCCGACGCCCTGTGCGCCAGAGTTGGCTGCCGAGCTGCCGCCCGTGCCGGCTCCGCCGGACCCTGGGCCACCGGTTCCGGCACCGCCGGTTCCTGCGCCGCCGGTTCCAGCACCACCGGTGCCCGCTCCGCCGGCACCCGGGTTGTTGCCCGTGGTTCCGCCGCCACCGGTCGCAGCGTCGGTATCAGCCGCATTCAAGGCCGGACCACCATCCGCGATTTCCTGGTTCAGCGCTGCAATGGCTGCTTCGACCATGGCCGAGAATCCGCCGGATCCCTCGCCACCAGAGCCTTCGCCACCAGCACCTTCACCACCCGAGCCCGAGCCGCCGGAACCCGTGCCACCGGAACCAGACCCGCCGGTGCCATTGGCGCCACTTTGCGCGCCGCTGCCAGCCATGCCCGCACCCGTGTTGCTTCCGGCCGTCGCTTCATTCGCTTCGGTCGTACCGGTGCTATTGTTCGATGCAGAACCCGAGTTCGATGACTCGCCGTTGCCGCCATTGGCGCCGTTCGCACCCGACTCGTTTCCGGCCAGGCCAAGGCCCGCGCCGATCGAACCGGTCGCGTTTTCACCACCGTTGGCATTGCCTTCCGAGTTGGCGCCGGACAGTCCCAGACCAAGGCCAAGACCGATCGAGCCGGCATTACCGCCTTCACCGCCAGTTCCCTGGCCGTTGGCATTCGAACTGCCGGTGTTGTTGGCGCTGGAGGTGCTGTTGGCGTTGCCGCCATTGCCAGCCGTGCTTTCGCCACTGGCTTCGGCGCCCGACAGACCAAGACCCAGGCTCGTGTTGTTGGCGCCGCCCGAAGCCGCACCGTTGCCGCCTTGCGAAGCCGCGCCGGCATTGCCGGTGTGGCCGCCCAGCGCGAATGCGTGGCTGCCATTGGTCTCGCCGCTTGCTGCACCGCCGTAGCTGGTTCCGCCGGAACCCGAGTTACCGCCGCCGGAGGAGGAACCGATGCCTTCTTCGGCATAGGCCGAACCGCCCGTCGCGCTGCCGTTCTGATAGAACGAGCCGTCATTCGACAGGCTGGGCGAATCCAGCGTGTCATCGTCACTCAGGCTGGCCAACTGGTTGTTGATCGACGACATGTCATTGCCGTCACCATTCATCGAGATGGACAGGTTCAGATCATCGCCGGGATCATAATTCACGTCGTTTCCAGCCGTGATGACATCACCGATAGATGCCGAGTCACCGATATCCAGATCGACCTGGTCATCGTCGCGCGGGATCCACTCACCTTCACCGAAATCGATGTTGATCGAGTTTGCGATACTGTTGCTGTCATCGCCGCCATTCACGTTCGATTGCTGCTGACCTTGCTGTTGGCCCTGCTGCTGTGCCTGGCCCTGATCCTGACCCTGGGCCTGTTCGTTTGCGACCTCGGTCGCCTGAGCCTGAGCCTGGTTCTGTTCGTCTTCGTTATTTGCAGCGTTTTGAACTTCCTGACCCTGCTGCTGTTGCTGCGCGGTCAGTTCGGCCTCGATATTTGCTTCTTCGACGGGAATTTCCACCGAGATCGGAGCTTCGAGATTTTCAACATTAACTTCGTCAACGGTCGTGACATTGGTATTGTTCACATTGCGTCGCATAACAATCTTCCATTTTTGAAGCGCCAGACCGCCATTCATCTACAAAGCGATATTCGGCGCGGTTGAAAAATATTATTGAGCATCCATTCGCGAAACTGCGCATGTCTGCGGCCTTGTCTTTCGAATGATGTGTTGTCACCCCCCTTTTCTCGGCCAAGCCGATTCCGTGACTGCTCAAAATCACGCGAAAATACGCGGGCCGCAGACACGCCAGGTACAAGTACACTTCGCAAATTGAAGCACGACACAGGGTACAGATGCCGTTCGGCCTGCCTAGCTGGCAGAAAGTATTAACATCACTAAAAGGCTGATTTGCTTGATGTATTACTCGAACACGCATTTCATGGCCGAGTTCGGAGCCGAATTGGCCAGCGACAAAGGTTGGTGAATTAAAGTTCTTTGTATCCAGATATTTAAGCGGTCCGACCGTCAAACGGCCTTAATCGAAAGTTCTAAACTCTGGTGATTCTCAAAGCCGTACAGTTGTCGAAAACTGAACTTTCTGGTATACTCAATACATAATTTTAATTGTTTTTATTCAGTTTCACCTCGGCCAATAACGGCCAATTCAGGACGTAATCCGGGGTATTTAGGGGGGCACAAGAATGAGCATTTCCGAATTAAGTAACAGTTCCTGCACGATCGACGAAAACGAAGATTTTATGATTGTTTTTATTGGGAAAGAGCTCTTCTACTCCAACCAAACCCTGCGAAGCGTTCAGCACGAATTCGGTGTGGCAGCCCATCGGTTTGAATCTCTCGCGGCATTCTTGTCCCAAGCCAGCAATGCTGAGGGTTCCGGCAAGATTGTTGTCGTGGATCAGATCATGATGGAGGATCTGCTGGCCCGTCCCTCCGATTATGTCCGATCGTCCATGCCGGGATGCCTTGCCTTCGCATACCGCAAAGAGGACGCAGCCCGTTTCGTTTTCGAGCGATGGGACCGATCCCGGTACGGATCAATCGGGTTTCTTCCGATGAACGTCGCTCCGGACGCATGGCGCGCGATCCTGCGGCTGCTGATGCATGAAGAGTTGTACCTGCCGGGATTTGTGGCCAATTGCGTTGCATCGAAGCCGTGCGCGACAGGTGCGACTACGGCCCGAGAAACTCCGAAATCCCCTGCGGCTGGCCCCCTGTTGTCAAAACTGACCCGGCGCGAGAAGCAGGTTCTGCAACTTGTCTCCGAAGGCAAAAGCAACAAGGCGATCGCTGCCCAGTTGGGTATCACCGAACACACGGTCAAGCTGCACATGCACAACGTGTCGGGCAAGATCGGTGTCAGCAACAGAACGGCAGCGGCGCATTTCTTCTTTGAGGCGGCGGCGCAGGACGCGCACCGAACCTCGGTTGACTGACGACTTCGAAGCCAGGTTCGATCGGTTGATCCTTTTGGTCGGCCGCCTGAACTATGTCTGGACGAACACCGAAAGCCTGCTGATTCATCTGATTGCCGGCCTCTCGGGGACCAGCAAAGACGTAGCCGTCATCATTTTCCTGACCCTGAACACAACCCGCGCCCGAATTGATCTGGTCGAGCGTCTGGCAAAGATGGACGGAAGGCCGGCCTCGGTTCGTGATCCGATCCTAGAGCACACGCAGCGGCTCAGCCGTCTGTCTGGCATCCGCAACAAGTTCAACCACTGCATCTATTCCTTCGACCAGGAAACCGGGAACCCCAAAACGATCCTGATGCGCATTGCCGATCGAAAAACCGACATCAAGCTGGGACGCGAAGATACGGTCGACGAACAGGCGATGCAGGAAATCGAGGATGTCGTCGCGCAGCTGTCGGCGGCGAACCAGGACATCTGGCGGCTGATCTCCAAGCTGGGTTATCCGGTCTGACGATCGCCCTCGGCCAAGTCGACCAGTGTGTTTGGTGCGGGCGGTGGGACTCGAACCCACACGGCGCTAGGGCCTTCGGATTTTAAGTCCGATATGTCTACCATTCCATCACGCCCGCATCCGGCCGGTCTGATGCACCGGCGCCGGATCACGTGCCGAACACTTACACGCACCCATACCGATTGCAAAGACCGCAAGCGGTCAATTCGCCAGCCAGATCAACGCCGTTTGGTTCAGGGCAGGTAGCCACTTTTCCCAGGGAACAGGAAGTGTGCATTTCTCGCATTTCACCCCTATGCCTTGACAGATTGACTGCATTTCTATGACGTCTGCCGGATCGTTGAGGGAGGCCGCGATGAAGTCCGTCACCAACCCGTATCGAGGCGAAGGCAAACTGTTTTCACAGGCCCCCTTCCCTTCAACCAATTCCAGCCGGTTGGCGCAGCTTTTGTCGCTGTGCCCTGCCTCCGGCGTGACACCACTGGCCGAAGCGCAGGGTTTGGCGCCCGTTTCCCGCCTTTGGATCAAAGATGAACGGACGCGGATGAATCTCGGGTCGTTCAAGGCATTGGGCGCGGCCTATGTCATCGCCTGCCAAGCGAGCGAAGCCACCGAGACACCCGACAACACATCCCTTTCCGGCCGTACTTATGTAACGGCCAGCGCCGGGAACCACGGCCTAAGCATGGCTGCGGGTGCGCGCGTTTTTGGTGCGAATGCCGTAGTGTTCATTTCTGAAACCGTGCCCGAGAGCTTTGCTCAGCGCCTTTCGGCGCAAGGTGCGCGAGTGGTGCGCGAAGGCGTCGATTACGCCGCAAGCATGAGCGCCGCAAGCCGCGCGGCGAACGACAACGACTGGACGCTTCTGTCAGACAGCTCTTGGGAAGGGTATTATGACCTGCCCCATCTCTTGATGGAGGGGTACGTTCAAATGGCTGTCGAGGCGGTTGATCAATGTCCCGAACCTCCGACATTGATCCTGCTGCAGGCCGGAGTGGGAGGCATGGCGGGCGCCGTTGCCGCATGTTTCCGAAAGGCTTGGGGAGACGACCCCAGGATCATCGTGGTCGAACCGGCCGCAGCCCCGGCGCTGATGGCCAGCATCCAAGCCGGCGCGCCGGTATTTGCAGACGGTCCGGACAGCATCATGGGACGGCTGGATTGCAAGGAGCCATCGCTGATTGCACTGAATGGGCTGGCGCGGGATGCCGATCAGTTTCTGACGCTGGAGGATGACACCGTGGCCGCTCAGCTTCCGGTCATGGCAGGGGCCGGGTTCGAAACGACTGCGTCAGGCGGGGCCGGACTGGCTGCGGTTCTGGATACCGATAGCCGCAACTTGCTCAATATCGGACCACAGGACCGCGTTTTGTGCATCGTGACCGAGCAAGCCTCGTGAGAGGGTTCGAACAAGCCGAGTTCGCGGACAGAACTGCGCGTGCACAGGATCTCATGCGAGAGCATGGGCTGGACGCCCTGCTGCTGACGACCGAGCCCGACGTCCGGTATTTCAGCGGCTTTCTGACCCGGTTCTGGGAAAGCCCGACGCGCCCCTGGTTCCTTGTCGTTCCTGCGACCGGCAAACCTGTCGCGGTGATCCCGTCGATTGGCGCGGCTTTGATGGCGCAGACCTGGATCGAAGACATCCGCACTTGGACCGCCCCGGATCTGGCAGACGACGGAGTATCGTTGCTGGCCGAAACCCTGCGCGAACTTGTTCCGGACGGCGGTTTGATCGGATGCCCCGACGGGCATGAAACGCACCTGCGGATGCCGCTTGCGGATTTCGGGCGTCTGAAATCCGAAATCGACCGCCGCAGGATCACCGGCGACCTTGGCATTCTGCGCGACCTGCGCATGGTCAAATCTCAAGCCGAAATCAAAAAGATCGAAACCGCCTGCCTGATCGCGGGACAGGCTTTTGAGCGGGTTCCTGAGATTGCATCGGCCGGTGTTCCTCTGGATCAGGTCTTTCGGCGATTCCAGATGTTGTGTCTCGACGCAGGCGCCGATTGGGTGCCTTATCTTGCCGGCGCGGCCGACCAGGGCGGATATGGCGACGTAATCTCACCGGCAACCCAACAACCGTTGAAGCCGGGCGACGTGCTTATGTTGGATACCGGGCTGGTTTGGGATGGGTATTTTTGCGATTTCGACCGCAACTGGTCCGTCGGCCCGGCCAGTCCGGCCGTGCGCGCGGCTCACCACGCGCTGATCGATGCCACCGAGGCTGCGTTCGAGCAGGCCAGACCGGGTGCGACGGCCTCGGACCTGTATCACGCGATGAACTCGGTCCTGTCCTATGGCGGCGGCGGGACCGAAGCCGGGCGCCTGGGCCACGGGTTGGGCATGTCATTGACCGAGTGGCCTTCGCTCATCCCAACGGATCACACGGTTCTGAAACCCGGAATGGTTTTGACGCTGGAGCCAGGTATTGAGGTCGGTGGCAAAATACTTGTCCACGAGGAAAACGTGCTGATCACCGAAGGCGCGCCCCGGTTCCTGAGCCCCAAGGCAGGACGGGAGATTCCTGAGTTATGACAACACTGCCATTTTCTCTGGACACGGATGACCCGGACATATCTCCGCTTGGCCTGATCGTTCTGCAGACAGACGAGACGATCGAAGGCGATTTCCGCAGGCTTTTTTCCGGCGACCCTGCACCCATTTATGTCTCGCGCATAACCAGCGACCCGCAGGTCACAACCAAGACTTTGACCCGCATGAAACATGCGCTTCCGGCGGCGGCAGATTTACTGCCCAAGGCGCGCCCCTTCCGGGTTGTGGGTTACGCCTGCACCTCGGCAAGCTCGGTCATCGGGTCGGAAAAGGTCGAAGAACTGGTAAAGCAGACTTGTGACGTGCAAACGGTGACCAACCCGCTGCGCGCCGCGGTTGCGCAGGCGCGCGAACTGGGTGTGTCACGCTTTGCACTGCTGTCGCCGTATGTGGAGCAGGTCAACACGACGCTTCGCGCGGCGTTCGCCGATCAAGGGGTCCTGATGGATGTGTTTGGGACCTTCGGTATTTCCGAAGAATCAAAGGTCGTCCGGATTTCGACGCAATCCATCGTTGACGCCGCGGTAAGACTGGGTTCGGACAGTGCGGTCGAAGCTGTTTTTCTCAGCTGCACCAACCTTCGCACGTTGGATGCCATCCCGCAGATCCATGAACAGATCGGCAAACCGGTCCTGTCCAGCAATCAGGCCCTTGCGTGGCACATGCGGCGCCTCAACACTGCGCAAAATCCCTGAATCCCACCCAATGAGGATTGGTTTTTGTCATTGAGTCTTGCCAGCCGGACATTGCTGCGTCTTTAATGTGCTCAGGGATCAATGAAATCCGGACCAACCGGATCAAGAATTGACGCAACAGGGGGTCTTGTGACCGGCACTTCTAGCGACGCCGCGTTTGTCGAATTTCAACGCGTTCAAAAATCGTATGACGGCGAAAATCTTGTCGTCAAAGACCTTAACCTCGCGATGCCAAAGGGCGAGTTTCTGACAATGTTGGGCCCATCGGGATCTGGCAAGACCACTTGCCTGATGATGTTGGCCGGGTTCGAAACTGCGACGCATGGCGAAATTCTGTTGGACGGGCGACCGATCAACAACATTCCGCCGCACAAGCGTGGCATCGGGATGGTGTTTCAGAACTATGCCCTGTTCCCGCACATGACTGTGGCTGAGAACCTCGCCTTTCCACTGGAAGTCCGAAAAATCGGCAAGTCCGAGCGCGAAAAAAAGGTCCAGCGCGCCCTCGACATGGTGCAGATGGGCGCCTTCGGCAGCCGCAGACCCGCGCAACTGTCGGGCGGACAACAACAGCGTATCGCCTTGGCCCGCGCGTTGGTCTTCGAACCCGAGTTGGTTCTTATGGATGAACCGCTGGGCGCATTGGACAAACAGCTGCGCGAGCACATGCAGTTTGAAATCACGCGTCTGGCCCATGAATTGGGGATCACGACCGTCTATGTGACCCACGACCAGACCGAAGCGCTGACCATGTCAGATCGCGTAGCGGTATTTGACGATGGTCGGATCCAGCAGCTTGCACCGCCAGACCAGCTTTATGAAGAGCCGGAGAACAGTTTCGTTGCGCAGTTCATCGGCGAAAACAACACGCTGGAAGGCGTTCTGAAATCCGTCGATGGCGGGAAATGCGTCGTAGCGCTGGACGATGGGTCCGAGATTGATGCGGTTCCGATCAACGTCAGCCAACCGGGGGAACGGACCAAGGTCTCGATCCGGCCCGAGCGCGTGGAATTCAACAAGGATCGCCTCAGCCCCGAAGCGCATACGCTCAAGGCTGTGGTCAAGGAATTCATCTACATGGGCGATGTATTCAGGTTCCGCATGTCGGTGGCCGGCAATGATGAATTCATCGTCAAGACCCGGAATGCTCCTGACGCCGTCAGGCTGACACCGGGTCAGGAGATCGAGATCGGATGGCTGGCGCAGGATTGCCGCGCTCTGGACGCCTAGGCGCGCCCGGCTTCGCAGTCCGCCCCCAAGCCGAAAGAACCGACCGACGAAAACCCGTGCGTTGGTCGACCAAGCATAAAACGGGAAAAACTGGGAGCTACATATGAAACGTACCACCACAATGCTGACAGCTGTTGCTCTGGCAACTGCAGCAGGCGGAGTTTCCGCCGAAGAAATGACGATCGTGTCCTGGGGCGGCGCCTATTCCAAGTCGCAGCTCAAGGCCTATCACGAGCCCTATTCGGAAAAGACCGGCGTCACCATCCTGAACGATGACAGCTCGGCCGAGGCCGTGGCCAAATTGCGCGCCATGAACGAGGCGGGCAACATCACATGGGATGTGGTCGACGTGGTTGCCGCGGACGCGATCCGTCTGTGTGACGAAGGTCTGGCGATGGAAATCGACCCGGATACGCAGCTGGCGCCCGCGCCGGATGGCACTCCGGCTTCGGAAGACTTCGGCGATCTGCTGGTCAGCGAATGCTTCATCCCTCAGATCGTGTATTCGACCACCTTTGGGTATCGGACCGACATGGTCGGGGACAACCCGCCAACCGACATCTGCGCGGTCTTCGACCTGGAAACCTATCCCGGCAAGCGGTCGCTGGAAAAGCGCCCGATCAACAACATGGAATGGGCCCTGCTGTGCGACGGCGTCCCGAAGGACGAAGTGTATGACGTTCTGGCAACCGACGAAGGCCAGGATCGTGCTCTGAAGAAGCTGGACACCATCAAGGACAGTGTCGTCTGGTGGTCCGCCGGTGCCGATACGCCTCAGCTGCTGGCTGACGGCGAAGTCGTCATGGGCTCGACCTACAATGGCCGCCTGTTCAGCGTCATCGAAGAGCAGAAGCAGCCCGTCGCCATGCTGTGGGACGCGCAGGTCTTCGATCTGGACGGCTGGATCATTCCCGCCGGTCTGAGCGAAGAGCGCAAGCAGCGCGCGCTGGACTACATCATGTTCGCGACCGACACCCAGCGGCTGGCGGATCAGGCCAAGTACATCTCGTACGGCCCGGCTCGCGCTTCGTCGGCTCCGCTGGTCGGCAAGCATGCCGAACTGGGAATCGACATGGCTCCGCACATGCCGACCGATCCGGAAAACGCCAAGAACACGTTCCTCTACAACTACGAGTTCTGGGCTGACTACCGCGACGACATCGACGCCAAATTCCAGGCGTGGTTGGCGCAATAAGCGCTTGAAACTCTGAAGAAACGTCAGGTGGCGGTGCGCCGCCATCTGACCCGGGCACAACCAAGAGGCACTGATGACTGACGCAAGCCAAACCGCAGGACCCATGCTGGCAGCGGACGGAACGCCGCTCAAGCAATCGCTGGCGCGTTCATTGCGACGTCAGAAACTGCGCGCGCTTATGCTGATCGCGCCTTTGCTTCTGTTCGTGCTGTTTTCCTTCCTGGTACCGATCGCATCGATGCTGTTTCGGTCGGTCGAAAACGGGATTGTCTCGGAAACCCTGCCCTTGACGGTCGAAGCGCTGGACAACTGGGATGAAACCAGCGGCGAATTACCGGGCGAGGACGTTTATGATGCCTTCGTTCGTGACATGGTGGTCGCGATCGAAAATAAGGAACACACCCGGCTTGGCACGCGCCTGAACTACGAAGAAACCGGCATGTCTTCGCTGTTCCGCCAGTCAGGCCGCAAGATCAAACGGTTGGATCCTGAAACCGACGGTCCGTTCAAGGAAAAGCTGATCGAGATCCACGACGGCTGGGGGGACCCGCAGACGTGGCGCGTGATCAAGACCCATGCGGTTCCGATCACCAACGGTTACTTCCTGAACGCAATCGACATGCGGCGCACCCCGGAAGGTGCCCAGGCACAGCCGGAAGACAAACAGATTCTCATCAAGCTGTTCGGGCGCACGTTGTTCATGTCGCTGGTAATCACCGGGGCCTGCATCCTGCTGGCCTATCCGGTCAGCTACCTGCTGGCGACCCTGCCAATGCGCGTGTCGAACCTGCTGATGATTCTGGTTCTGCTGCCCTTCTGGACATCGCTTCTGGTGCGGACATCCGCGTGGAAGGTCATGCTGCAGCAGCAGGGCGTCATAAACGATACCCTCGTCTGGCTCGGGCTGGTCGCAGATGACGCCCGGCTGATCATCATCAACAACCAGATCGGCACGATCATTGCCATGACGCATATCCTGCTGCCGTTCATGATCCTGCCGATGTATTCGGTGATGCAGACGATTCCGCCATCCTACACTCGCGCGGCCAAATCCATGGGCGCCACGAACTGGACCACGTTCTGGCGGATCTACTTCCCGCAATCCATCCCGGGCATCGGAGCAGGATCGATCCTCGTGTTCATTCTGGCCATCGGCTACTACATCACGCCCGAAATCGTGGGCGGCACCAAGGGTGTCTTCATCTCGAACCGGATTGCCTATCACATATCGTCGTCGTTGAACTGGGGCCTGGCTGCAGCATTGGGGACGATCCTGCTGGCGGTGGTTCTGATCCTCTACTGGGTCTACGACAAGATCGTGGGCATCGATAACGTGAAGCTGGGGTAACCGACATGGCCGCACTGACACCAATTTCGCGCAAGCCCCTATCCATGGTCCTGCCCAGCGTCGCACTGGCCGGCGCGTTTGCCGGCATGTTTGTCGGCGCAGGAAACGGCTCGGTCCCCCTAGGAATGATCGGCGGCGCGGCGCTGACGGCCCTTTTGGCCTGGATCTACATCTCGTTCCTCAAGAACGAGAGACTTGCCTACTGGATCAACATCATCGGCTTTGCGGCCGTCGGCTTCGCGGTTTCCGGGCCGATGGGCGGTGTGCTCGGCTTCTTGGGCGGCTGGTTTTTCGCATGGTTCACATTCTGGCTGTACGAGGGCCGATACCGCCGCAAACTGCTGCCTTATCTGACGGCGCAGCAGGTGTTCTATCACTACCTGTTCCGGGTGATCTGCGGCGCGATCTTCGTTTTCCTGATCACGCCAATTCTGGTGGTTCTTCCGCTGTCTTTCAACGCGCAGGACTTCTTTACCTTTACACCCGAGATGCTGCGGCTGGACCCCGAAGGGTATTCGCTGAAGCATTACCAGGATTTCTTCACCAACAACGAATGGCAGCGCAGCTTCAAGAACTCGCTGATCATTGCGCCCATCGCCACGATCATATCGGTAACGCTGGGAACGCTGGCGGCCATCGGTCTCAGCCAATCGCATGTGCCGGGGCGGCGCGCCATCATGGGGATCCTGATTTCTCCGATGATCGTGCCGCTGATCATCTCGGCGACGGGCATGTTCTTCTTCTACAGCGACATCGGGCGCTTCCTTGAAGGCACTTTGGGCATGAACAAGACCTTTGTGGGCTACCTCAAGGTAATCCTGGCCCACGCCGTTCTGGGCATTCCCTTCGTCATCATCACCGTGACCGCCACGCTGGTCGGCTTTGACCGCTCGCTGACGCGGGCCGCTGCGAATATGGGCGCTGGTCCGGTTCGGACCTTCTTCAAGATCCAGATGCCCCTGATCCTGCCCGGCGTGATCTCGGGCGGGCTGTTCGCCTTCATCACCTCGTTCGATGAGGTGGTCGTGGTGCTTTTCGTCGGATCGGCCAGCCAAAAGACGCTGCCGTGGCAGATGTTCACCGGCTTGCGCGAGCAGATCAGCCCGACCATCCTGGCCGTGGCCACGATCCTCGTCGTCATCTCGATCGCGCTGCTCACCACGGTCGAGCTGCTGCGGCGGCGGTCGGAACGTCTGCGCGGGCTGACGCCGGCTTGACCGGCGGCGTGGCCTGATCTAACGATTTCCTTGTTCGCCCCCTGCTGCGATGGCGTCGCAGCACCCAAGGGGGTGATCGGCTCTCGGACCCCGAGACCGCCTGTCCTGTACGCCGGGACATGTGGCCGGGCTTTGCACGTCCGGCAAAGAAACGAGAGAGCACATGACAGACCTTTCAAATCGCCCTGAATTCTTCACTTGTCACAACGGCGACAAGGCGCCTCTGCCCTTCAGCCGTGCCGAGTACGACCGCCGGCTGACCAAACTGCGCGCTATTATGGCGCAGCGGGACATCCCGGTCGTCCTCCTGACCTCGATGCAGAACATCGCCTACTACTCGGGCTTTTTGTACTGCGCCTTCGGCCGGCCTTATGGCTGCGTGGTGACGCAAGACACTTGCACCACCGTGTCGGCCAATATCGACGCGGGCCAGCCTTGGCGCCGGTCGGTCGAAGACAACGTGATCTATACCGACTGGAAGCGCGACAACTACTGGCGCGCCGTAGCCAGCCTGATCGGGACTGCCCGCCGGATCGGCATTGAAAGCGACCACATGACGCTGGCTGCGCGCGACACGGCCCTGACCATGCTGAACCAGCCCGAGCTTCTGGACATCGCCCCCGACACGATGGCCGCGCGGATGGTGAAATCGGCCGAGGAGATCGAACTGATCAAAGGCGGCGCCCGCACGGCGGATGTGGGCGGCGCAGCCATCCATGCCGCGATTCGTGAAGGCGCCACCGAGATCGAGATCGCCATGGCCGGCCGCGATGCGATGGAGATCGAGATCGCCCGCGCCTATCCCGACGCCGAGTACCGCGACACCTGGGTCTGGTTCCAGTCGGGCCTGAACACCGACGGCGCACACAACCCGGTCACCAAACGGGCGTTGCAGAAAGGCGATATCCTGTCACTCAACACATTCCCGATGATCTCGGGCTATTACACCGCGCTGGAACGCACCCTGTTCCTGGGCGAGCCCGACGCCGACAGCCTACGCCTGTGGCAGGCCAATGTCGCCGCCCACGAACTGGGGCTGAGCCTGATCAAGCCCGGCGCGACCTGTTCTGGCATCACCGCCGAGATCAACCGGTTCTTCGCCGATCAGGACCTGCTGCAATACCGCTCGTTCGGATACGGCCATTCCTTCGGCATCCTCAGCCACTATTACGGCCGTGAGGCCGGTCTTGAACTACGCGAGGACATCGACACTGTGCTCGAGCCGGGCATGGTGGTGTCCATCGAGCCGATGCTGTGGATTCCCGAAGGTCAGCCCGGCGCGGGCGGCTACCGCGAGCACGACATTCTGGTCGTAGGCGAGGACGGGGCCGAGAATATCACCGGCTTTCCGTACGGACCGGAACACAACATCATAAAGGCGTGATGCAAGGGGGCGAGGCATCAGCCTTGCCCCTGTTTCCGCTGGAAACGGGTGTCAGGCCAGGATGGCGTGGATTTTGTCCAGCGTCGCGACGCTGACACCAACCCCGTCCTTGTTGGCCTTAAGGCGCTTGGCGCGCCGACCATCGCCGGGCAGACGCGCTCCTTCCTGATACCGGATCGCCTCGACCAGTTCCGCGATATTGGCGGCAAACCCCGACCCGGCCGTAGCGCCGGGGTCGATGGCAATGAAGAACTGGCCGGTTTTTGGCGGGCCGCCCACAGTTCCGGAAAAGGGTGAAGCATGGATGCCCAAAGTGGCCCCGGTCAATGCGGCGGCCATTACCTCGGTCAGGAGTGCGACGCCCACGCCCTTGTAGCCGCCAGAAGGCGCCATCGAGCCCTTGAGGCCCACGGCCGGATCAGTTGTCGGGTTGCCATCAGGGTCCAGCGCCCAACCGACCGGAATCGGTTTTCCCTCGCGGGCGTGCTTCATGACCTCGCTTTTTGCGATCGTGCTGGCACTTTGGTCGATCAAGACGGCAGGCTGCCCGTCAGCACCCGGAACGGCTAGCGAAAAAGGGTTTGTGCCTACGACGGGCCGAGAACCACCCGACGGTGCAATGGATGCAGGTGCATTGGTGAACCCCAGACCAACAAGGCCCGCCTGAGCCAAGCGATAGGTGTGATACCCCAGCACACCACAATTGTAACTGTTGCGGATGGCCAGCGCAGCTATCCCCTGCTCGCGTGCGGCCGGGATCAACGCGTCGAACCCCAAGTCGATCGCCGGGTGAGCGAAACCGGTTGCCGCATCAACCACCACCACGCCCGGTTTGGGGGCGGACATCACCGGCTGTGCCCGCCCGTCCACCTTGCCGCATTGTACGTGCTCGCAATAGATCGGGATGTAGGCCAGCCCATGGCTGGCCACTCCATCCGCCTCGGTCGCGGCGGTCGCAACCGCCAACGGCCGGGCATTGTCCTCGGACGTGCCGGCCGCCATCAGAGCGCGCAGCGACAGGTCCTCGATTTCAGCAAGGGACAGCGTTCGGGTTTCTGGCATCTCGGCCTCCTCAGTCATTATCGGACAAACCAGCACCTGCACCCAACCGGCGAGACTCCTCGGTTGCCGGGGCATAGGTGCGTTGAGCCAGAGTGTTCAAAAAAGCCAGAGCCGCAGACGCCGGCAGGGCGCGCGTCCGCTTGGCGCGCAGTTTTTTTGGTGTACCACCGATCCTTACGATGACCTTGGAGGCGCTTTCCGGCCAAAGATCCGGAGCATCAACGACCTCCCCATCCGTGGTGGCACTGAGTTCAGCGCAGACGACGGTCACAGTGGTCTGCAATCGGCGTGCAGCGTTGCCAGCGAACGGCACGAGAAACAGCGGAACCGCCACGTCATGCAGAACGATCGGCCCGCGGCCCAGATGTTCCGAACAATCTGACAGCAGCATCCCCGCCCCCAACGGGCACATCTGCCCATGCGCCCGCCAATTCACCCCGAGGTCCCGCGGCGTGTGCGCATCAATCCCAACGGCAAACTCCTGGCGCAGGACAGCTGACAAGGCGGCTGCACCGTCAAAACCTTGCAGACATAGCCAGCGGGTCGCTTTGGCGGCATCCTCGGCCGCCCCCCAGTGATGACCCGCCCCACGTGCCGCGCGTTTTGCCAATCCTTCGACCTCGTTCAGCGACAGGTTCATACCGGCACCTCCGGATAAACCCAGAAATCGGCATTCTCGGGCGAAAGATCCTCTGGGTAAGGCGCGCCTGAATACATGCAGATACGGACCCAACGGTCCGAGCGGGGATCGAAATGCGTCGCGCCAAAAAAGGACAGTTTGGCGCGGAGCATGTCGATCGGCAGGACCGATGCACCAATCGTGTTGTCTCGGATCTCGCTGTAGGGGGCCTTGCGGCTGATCTGCGCCCGGCGGATCGTGTGGCGATGTTCAGGATGACGCAGAAGAAATTCCGCTGTGGTCGCGGCTGTGTCCCAATCGGCCATTGCCGAATATGCCGCTGCCGCATCCCGTGCCGGGGCAAGCGGTTGTTCGTACTCGGCTACCGGCTCGTCAAAGCGCTCACCCAGTCTGGGTTCCAGCTTTTCTTCCGACACATACCAGACCCGTGCGCAGGCTTCCCGGGCGCCCCAGTCCAGATCCAACGCCCAGCCGAAACTGTCGCGGATCGCCTGCTGCACATCGGCCAGCGGCATGGCGCCGTCAATCTCGTACAGATGCGGGCTTGAATCTGCCATGCATCCTGACAAACCGTCCACCAAGTCTGAATAGGGTTCGAGGATCAGGGAAAGAAGCAACTCCTGCCCCTCCTCGCTCAGAACAGTTTCCGACCACTCCACCAGACGGTTCCACGGTCTTCGGCCAGTAAGCTCGTCATGGCTAAGAAAGTCCGCAATCGCCCCGAGGTCCGATTTCAGAGCAGACAGTTTCCGCTCTTGTATCGGATGTTCCGAATGCCATTGGTCGACCGACAATTGGCTGCGATCAAACACCGACCGGAATACACTGACTTCTTCTTTGGTCGCGGTTTCCACGGCCCGAACCCGAGCAATTGCCTCCTCGCGCGCCATGATCCAGTTGTTCAGTAGGACCGGATGATTGATCAGGAAGGGCGCCATGCCCAGCCCCGTGGAGTTCCCGATGCCAAGGCGGCGCGCGATATCAGGGGCCATCTTGACGGCCTTGCTTCCCCCTTTGGCGCGCGCCATGTGTTCGACCAGGTCCCGCACGAAGGCGCGGGTGAGGAAGACCGACAGCATCTCGGCCTGAAACGGCCCCTCGGTTTCCGTGCGGTTTGCAAGGTTTTCCCGGTCCGCGGCCCCAAATTTTCCCGATCCGTAAACAGCCGTGGTTCGCATCAGGTAGCCAACCTCTTGGATCTGCTCCAGATCCGGCTGTCGACCGTCAGCCAGGGCTTCGACGACATGCGTCCACAATCGGACCGAACGATTGGCCCGGGATAGCGACAGTTCGGTTTCGCTGATCCGGCCGGCCTCCTGCAGCGGAACATTGCGGGAAAGCCGGTCAAGGTCGGCTTCGGAAGGGATTCCGTCAAATAGGGTGAAGGTCGCGTCCCAAGCATCCGCGATCACCCGGTCCGACCGTTTATCCGGTGGAAGATCATGGGCGAAGGCCACCAGAGAATACGCGCGCTCGGGTCCTTGGGCGACATAGACGGCCCGTCCGACACCCGCCTCGTCAATCTCGAACACCGGCGTGGAAAACCGCCAGTTGTCGCGTGCCAGGCGGCGGGTCAGAACGCGCATGAAGCTGAGCCTGCACTGGTGCAAAGACCCGAGCCGGCTGAGCCGCATAACGGTTGCCGGATCCCGGCGCGCGATATGCGGCCCCGGTCCGGTCAATTCTGGACAGGTCCGAAGTTGTCCGCAAAGAAACGGTACCAGTTCTGCCCCATGATCCCGGCGACTTCGGTCGGGGTCATCCCAACCGCGAGAAGGCCGGCCTCGATCTTGTCAAAGTCACGATTGTCCTGGAACCACTTTGGCATCGGCGGAAAGCCCGGGTTCGCAGACGATCCTTCGCCGTAATCTATTTCCTTGGTCCAGCGACCCACACGCATCCACTCAACAACGCTGTCGGGTTGGTCCTGGCACAGGTCGGTTCCGATCCCGAGATGCTGTGTTCCGTATTTTTCAGCCGTTCGGGCAATCATGGTGCAAAAGCTTTCAAGCGTGCAGTCGGACTTGTCCTTCAGGTGATGAGGGTAGACCGAAAACCCAAGCATCCCACCTCTTTCCGTCACGGCGCGGATGACGGGGTCACGCTTGTTGCGCAGGGCGGGCGCCCATTCATGCGGATTGGCGTGGGTGATGGCGATCGGACGCGCGGAAAGGTCGGCCGCCTCGATCGTCGAGCGGTCGGCCGAATGGCTCATGTCGATGACCAATCCCACGCGGTTCATCTCCTTGATCACCTGCCGCCCCATCCGGGTGATACCGGTGTCTTCAGCCTCGTAGCAGCCGGTCGCCAGCAGGGATTGGTTATTGTAGGTCAACTGCATGAAACGGGCACCAAGGTCGTACAGTATTTCGATCAGCCCAATGTCATCTTCCATGGGTGATGGGTTCTGGAAACCAAAGAAAACAGCCGTACGCCCGGTGTCACGCGCGGTGTCGATGTCACTGGCCGATCGTCCCTTCATGATCAGGTCCGGGAACAACTCGAACCAGCGGTTCCATTTCTCGAGGTTCTGAACCGTTTCACGAAAATTCTCGTGGTAGGCGACGGTGACGTGAATGGCATCCACGCCCCCTTCCCGCAATTGCCGGAAGATCTTTTCCGACCAGTTGGCATATTGCAGGCCGTCAATCCGCATCAGATCGGTGTCCCGGCGCTGATATAGGCGGTTTTGACGGTGGTGTAGAACTCGGCGGCCGCTTTGCCTTGTTCGCGCGGTCCATACGAACTGTCGCCCCGGCCACCGAAAGGAACGTGATAATCAGTGCCTGCCGTGGGCAAATTGACGGTCACGACACCGGTTCTTGCATGACGCCGGAAATGCGTCGCGCGCGCAAGATTCTGGGTCACGATGCCCGATGTCAGGCCGAAATTCGTGTCATTCACGATCGTCAAAGCCTCATCATAGCTGTCGACCTTGAGCACGCTGGTCAGCGGGGCAAACATCTCTTCCCTGTTGATCCGCATGGTGTTGTTCGTATTCACGAACACGCCGGGCGACATGTAATACCCGTCATGCTGCAGCTCCAGCCTTTGCCCGCCGCACGCCAGCTCGGCGCCTTCGGATTGGCCAAGTTCGACATAGGCCAGGTTCTCTTGCAGTTGCTGCTCGCTGACGACCGGCCCCATCTGCGTGCCTTCCTCTAGGGCATGCCCGACCTTCAGTGCCTTGGCGCCGGCGACAAGCTTCTCGACAAACGCGTCGTGGATCGCGACATGGACCACCAATCGGGAAGAGGCGGTGCATTTCTGCCCGGTGCCGCCAAAAGCTCCGCCCAGTGCAACTGACACCGCCAGATCCAGATCCGCGTCATCCATCACGGCCAACGCGTTTTTGGAGCCCATCTCCATCTGTACCCTGGTCAGGTTCTGGATGGCTGCTGCGGCAATGCCCTTGCCGACGGGCACCGACCCGGTGAACGAGATCGCATCCACCTGAGGGCTCTCAACCAGTCTTTGGCCGATTGCGCCGCCTGATCCCATGACCAAACTGAAAAGACCCTTGGGAATGTCCTGACGCTCAATGATCTCGGTCAGGGCCACGGCTGACGCAGGGGTCAGGTTGGCCGGCTTCCACACAACGGCGTTCCCATAACACAAAGCGGGCGCGATCTTCCACGCGGCCGTAGCTGTCGGGAAATTCCAAGGAGAGATTACCGCGACAACCCCGACCGGTTCGCGGCGCACGTCGAGTTCGACGCCCTCACGTACGCTGTCCGCGTTTTCACCAATCTGGCGAAGGCATTCCGCCGCGTAATACGTAAAGAACTGCCCCGCGCGGTAAACCTCGCCCTTGCCCTCGGCAAACGGCTTCCCCTCTTCTCGCGACAACAACCGCCCCAACTCTTCGGCGCGGGACATCAACTCGGTCCCGATACTCATCAGAACCGCCTGCTTGCGTTCCAACCCATAGGCCGCCCATTCCAACTGCGCGTTACGTGCCCGATCAAGGGTCGCGGACAGCTGATCGGCGCTTGCCTGGGCGAACAGGCCAATCACATCCGTCAGATCAGAGGGGTTGCGGTTCTCGATCGCGGTGTCGCCGGCCATCCACTCGCCGGCAATCAGGTTCAATTGTGTCACAGGGGGCCTCGGGTCCGGTACGTTTCACGAACAGAATAGACCTCTGCCCGGACATCAGGCAAACTCAAACAAATTTAATGAACTTCAGGAAAACTGAAATTTGTCTTTGAAACTGGAAATGCTCCGCTGCTTTTGCACAGTCGCCCAATCCGGAAATCTTGCCGAAGCCGCAAGCCGTCTGGGTCGCACTCAGTCTGCGGTCTCGATGACCCTGAAACAGTTTGAAGAGCATCTCGGCAAACGCTTGTTCCTGGGTGAGCGAAAGAACCAGCTGTCGCCTCTGGGGGCGGAAGTCTTTGCCCTCGCCCAAAATCAGGTGCGCCAATTTGACGACACGGTCCAAAGTATCGAAGCCCTGGCCAAAGCGTCCCAAGGGCTGATCCGGATCGTTTCCGTCCCTTCGGTGGCAGCACTGCTGTTTCCATCGCTGCTTGACCACCTGTCCGGCACCTTTCCCGGCCTGAAGATCGAGTTGAGGGACACCGACACCCGACAGGTTTTGGACAGCCTCGCCGAGGGGCGGGCGGATGTGGGGATTGCCTCGGGTCATCACCCGTTGAACGGAATACAGGCCGAGCCGCTGTTTCAGGACAGGTTCGGGCTTGTGGCCGCCGCTGATCACGCCCTGATCACCGCGCACGAGCCACCAACGCTGAGCCAGGTCGCGGCCAAGGGATTCGTGCACAACTCGCTGTGCCAACTCATTGAAAATCCCGGTTTCGAAGACGTAATCGCAGAGTCTGCGATCACGGTGCACAACACTCACTCGTTGATCGCCATGGTCGCAACCGGGCGGTGGGTGACCATACTGCCCGAAACGGTCGCACGGTTTTTGCCGGAAAACACTGCCTTCCGTCCGATCGAGGATTTGTCGGACGTTCGTGATGTCTATCTGTACACCCGCGAGCGAACACAGTTCCCAGAAGTGGCAGAAGAGTGTCGCAGCCATATCCTGAATTGGCCTCGCAATCGAGACCCCAGAGAACAACCCTGCCAAGCGCACCCAAACGAGCGGGGTAGGTAAAATAAATACGATGGATAGAAAACAACGTACCGCACCGCCGGAAAGCCGCTCAGACAAGGACAAGCTTTTTTGCGTTTTCGGAGAAGATGGTGCCCCTACACGCATTCAAATCAAACTTGGCGCAGGAGTTACCTATTTACTTTCAATGACTTACAGGGATACGTATAGCGGAGGTGTCCCGAAATGTGCCCTGAATGTGTCCCGCCCAGCGCAGGAATGCAAGCGGGGATTGCCGTGGCGGAGTAGAGACCGCCCGTCACCCCCGCAAGAAGAGGGCATTCGGGAAGCCGGGTGCCTTCACATTCAGAACCTCAAATGAATTGGTGCAAAAATTCGCGCGCCTGAGATCATATAAGAGGCCGCGCGAATTTCCTCCGGTGGGGTGGGCAGCATGTCCAGCTTCCTGGATGGCTCAAGCGCCCGAGGCGTGGGCAACCCTGCCACCTGGGCCAAGGGCGCTCTACATCGAAATCAAACGCCGCTACAACGGATCGAACAACGGCGATATCTATCTAAGCCATCGTAACGCGGCAGCGGCTTTGAACGTCCATCGCAACACGGTTGGCCCTTGGTTTTGGGAGCTTCAGGAGCGCGGCTTTGTCACGATGTCCCAAGCCCCGCACCTCGGCTCGTCTGGCATCGGCAAAGCGTCTGTCTGGGCTTTGGATGAACTGCCAACTCGCAACGGCAAACCTGCAACGAAGCAGTTCATGTCTTGGCGGGCAAATCCAAGATACAAGAAGTATAGTCCGGAACGATAGTTGAAATGACCCCGATTCATTACCTAGGCTTCACGCAATTTCAGCCGACAGCAACCGCAAAAAACTTTTGGAACCCCGCTACCGGGTGTGCAACCAATTGATTCGTATCCGATACATTAACCCGACACGTGACAACCGATAAATATTTAATTTCGTTATAAAAAAACTAGGCGCACAATAGTTTTGACGAGAGGGCTCAGTCGCCGCAATGCTGGGGTAATCGTTGAAATCCTGGTGTGAAATATGCCGACTTATACCTACCAACTGACACCTGGTGAGACCTCAAACTCTGTCAATCAGGCGCACTTTGGCGCGAACTTCCGCGCGATGTTTCCAAAGATTGATGCGGCATTTGATATGCTAGGCGTCACGCATCTACGTTATCCGGCTGGTCAGGCGCAGCAAGAAAACATCACTCAAATGGTGAACGGTGGGCTTAACTCAAAGCTGGCAGAATTCTTGGACTGGACTGTGAAACATGAGATGCCTTTTTCATTAAGCATCCCAGTCGGGGAATCTCTCGCGACGCAATCGCAAATGAACCAGTTTGTGAGCGCGGTATATGGAGCACTGGGTCCCAACAGTCATCTTCTCACCTCTTTTGAAGTAGGAAACGAATACTGGTCTTTCCAAAGCGCGGACAGCTACGGTGAAGATGCGTCCAAGGCCGTGACATATCTCAAACATGCCATCGACGAGTTCAACGAAACTCACGTTGGCGTTCAAGTTGATCCGAAGTTCTTGGTTCAGACGGCACCCCCGTGGCATGTGGGGTCCAGCACAATGGACGAAAAAAACAAAGAGATTATTCAACATTTCGACGCGAATAACGATCTGTCGGACGGCCTTCAGGCAACAGTTGCAAGTGAGGCTTTGGACGGCATCGTGTCTCACTACTACTACAATAACGACCACGGCGACGACAACACATTCTCCCATGGATACCATGAGCTTCGGCAGATTGGGCCTCGAGCAGATATGTGGAATGAGTACTTTGTCCAAGAACTCGATTACAACATTACCGAGTGGAACGTCCAAAATACCCGGTTCGATCAGCAGGGACTGAAAGCAGCATCGGTCGTCTTGGAGCAGTTTGAGAATATGCTGATAGCGGGGGTCGATGCGGCAGACGTTTGGTCGGTAAGAAACAAGAACTACAACTCACTGGCCGGAGGAATAATGGAAGAGAATCCCATTCATCCTTCTCCGGCGGGTCAAGCCTTCATTTGGATGCGCGAAAGCCTTGTCGGGGAGGATGGAAGAGGTTTGTGCTTGATGGGTCTGGAAGGGCTTCCTGCCGAAAATCGACCTGTCGAGGTGAATGCATTTTCTGGGGATGAAAAAACCGTACTTTACGTTTCTACACGTACTAACGATTTTGACGTACAAGCTAACTTCGACCTATCGGGCTTGGTCAATTACCCTGCTCACATCTCAGTTAGGAAGATGGGAATCCTTGAAGGATCTGCTGACGGGTTGAGTGACCGCGCCGCCTTCTTGGAGGACGGTACCTTTGTCACCGGCTCCCGCAACGCCCTGAGAACCATTGATGAAGCCGAGAAGTTGGCGATTGAGGATAAGTTTAGCAATATTCTTGAAAACGGGCTTTTTGATCGGTTTTACATCGGAGACAACGGAGATGGGACCTACCGCACATATGTCCCCGACCCTTCGACCATCTTGCTGAAACCAGGGAAGACGCCGGAGACCGCTACGAGCCTCGACGACTATTACTTTGCAACCGAAGTTGATGTTGAGGTTGAGGTAACGCAGTACTTCTTCGAATACTTGTCCGATGTGAGACTGGAGTTTGACCCTTACGAAGTCGCTGAAATAGTGATTCAACCGTTGTCAAATGTTGGCACCAGCCTTCCTGGGGTGAAAGGGGATTTTACCATATCCCCTGATTTTGAGAATCCTGGTTTGAGCTATGCTACCATCGACGTAACTCGGGAGAACGGAGATCAATACTCAATTCAAGCTGACAAATATGGAAGATTTGAATTGCAGCCGACCGAGCAGAGCGAGAGTATTGATCTGGAAATTAGCCTTTCCTACAAAACGGATAGCAACCGAATTGACGCGCGAGATGCTTTGGAAGTTCTGCGCGCTTCGATTGGTCTAGACCCCACATTGGGCGAGCCAAATCCTGAGTTCTATATTGCCGCTGATATTAACAGAGATGGCGCTGTTACCGCTCACGATGCACTGCAGATTCTGAATCTGGCCGTTGCGCCTCCAGAAGACAAGGAGTTCGAATGGCTGTTTATCAAGGCGGGTCAAGACCTCTCCGGCCTAGATAGAAACAATGTCACCTACGAAACTAGTAGCACCGTTCAAGTACACGATAATACACTTGAAATGGATATGACTTCCATTCTTCTCGGGGATACTTCTAATTATTTTTGACATCTATCGCCCAATAACATGCACCATATAGTGGCTGTTGGTGTTATATCGGTTCGACTTTCGTAGCTTCGATTACTCTGGCCATGGCTGAAAATACTGACAAAAATATTTTTTGTTGCACTTGATGCGGCATCTTTGAATCAATGCACCTTTCTTGAAATCTGAGGAACTGAATCACGTCGTTGAGAATTATGTGTTGGCAACCCGAACCGGATATGTCGTCCACATTCAATTCTTCTACGCTAAGCGAAGTTTCCTCCGCAACTCCGATTGCCAATTCGATTGCCTGTTGAGCCTCGAAGTCTGCTTCCAGAAGGGTGGCAAGTACGCTAATCGCTACGACGTCGAAAAAATTTGCTAGGGCTTCCAACCTTCCACATCCATAGGCGATCTGCACGCCAAAGTGGGGCCTAAGTAATTGCCAAGACTTCGCAACTAGCTCCGTTGGCTTACAGACGACCGTCGTAATGTCTTCAAGCTGAAACGGTGTAGTAGTCGTGCAGATCATTTCAAAACTCCACTTAAGGTTGTTCGAAGATGGGATGTGACAACTAAAAAATTACTTAACCTAAAGAGCTCTGCTGGCCGAAGCGCCGCTTTTTTCTCGCAACAAGCTGTCTGAAAAAACTAACAACTAGTTACTGCTCTCCAGCCTGGAAAACGGACAATTAACCACAATCCCACACTCTGCCCATCCACACTAAGTCTGAGGGGAATGGATGTGCTGAGATATGTATTTGCAGATGAGCTTCACAGGTTTCCAAAGCTAGCAGAGGGGATGTTTCGGGACCGGGCCGATCAGTTCAAGACCCGTCTTGGGTGGGATGTCTCTGTTGACGAGAACGGGGAAGAGCGAGACCTATACGATGAACTAAACCCGCTCTATGTCATCTGGGAGGAGGCGGACGGCAGTCACGGTGGCTCTATGCGTATTCTGCCGACCACAGGTCCAGTAATGGTCAACGACGTGTTTGGACACCTCACTAGTGGGCGCTTGATCCAAAGCCCTCTTATTTGGGAGGTTACGCGCTTCTGCCTTGCTCGAAACTCCACGCCGCACATCGCAGGCGCCATCATGCTGAGCGGGGGCGAAGTAATGGAAGGCTTTGGTTTGACTCATATTGCTGGCGTATTCGACGCACGCATGATTCGAATTTATCGCCTTATCGGATCTTCGCCAATCGTACTTGGATCGGACGGAACAGGTCGCAACCAGATTTCAGTGGGATTGTGGCCATACTCCCCTGAAGACTGTAACCGAGTCGCTTATCGAGCAGGCATCAGTCGCGATCTTTCAAGGCTTTGGTTCAGATCTGCATTTGGATCGAAGCATCGTGAACGAAACCTAAGGTTTACAGCCTAGAAAGAGTTTTCAGGGCGAGTTGACCGACTCATTTCTGTCAGTCGCCCTGGCCCCACAACACTGTGTGCGAACCTCCAGTTGGTGCTCGAAGAGTGATGAACTCTTTGGACACTCTAGTTGGCTTCAAACGCACAAAGGAAAGCAAAACCCCTGCACATAACTCCGGACAACACGTCACTGGGTTTGTGACACTGGAGCGATATTGGAGCCTTTTTTCTTCGAGCTGTCATAAATTCTGTGACGTCAAACTGAAAGTTTGCCCAAGTGGCGTCAACGAAACCCGGACACATATATATCTTGCCATAGGCTCAGCTGACATGCGAAGGGGCCGGCTGACGTACGCGCTTTAAAAGACCCCACCCCACCGGGGGAAACTTGCGCGGCCTAATAAGTGATTTCAAGCGCACGAATTTTCGCACCTAATCTATTGAGGTTCTGAATGTGAAGGCACCTGGATTCCCGGATGCCCTCTTTTTGTGGGAATGACGGGCGGTCTCTACTCCGCCACGGCGACCCTTCCTTGATCTGTTCTGTCCGTCGTCAGTGATTTTGGGCCAGTTGGCAGCCTGAGCTAAGAGAGGGTCTGGCTCATCTGGTTAGTTTGATTATGCGGCGGATTTGCGGTGAAGCAAGCGCCGGGTTTCGATGGTCTTCTG